>JAFABI010000046.1 GCA_023426125.1 Bacillota bacterium | reverse complement strand
TAAAAGAGTACCAGTTTTTTATTATTTCGATAAGGTGTCCGGATGTGCCGTTACGCTGTCCGGATAATTCCGAAATGCTGTCCGGATGTTGCCGGAATCAGTGTCCGGATGCGTCCGAAATATGCAATAATACGTTTTACAGCCTTCAGCTTATTCACGCTTCCTTTTCTGAAATATTGAAGAAGAACCTTCCGCATAGGGAATAAAAATAAGTTTTACCCTTTTAATTTTATTATTACATTCCAATATACTAAACTTTTAAAAAAGTTAATGATTTATAAATAGAGGCAGTTCATTTGTCTATGTATACAGCGCTTACTATTTACACTCTTTGTATTCTTAGATAAAAATACCATCTACTTTTCCCTCAAATATCCAATAAGATGGAAATGAAAAATGTATGTTGTGGAAAGCAGACCCCGTACTTCGATTTAGAATCACTGCAGAAAGTCTGAGTGGACAGGTAAAGTTTACACCTGCAGCAATTTCCTTTAATACATAAGCAACGCTTCTGTGTACAGCAAATAGCTTTTCCTTCGAAGTAAGATCAGTCTGAAACAGATTGCCCAATTCCTCAAGAGCACGTTTAACAAGCTCATCCTCTGTCAAGTCTTGCTTTAATATACCGTTAGCTGTAATCCATGTAACTTTATCGGATTTCGAGATAATAGCATGTTCCATGTCTAGAGATAAGTCCCTGTCAACATGCATAGCAAAAAACTCAGCAATCTTGTCAACCCCATCGTACCACTGGTTTTCCAGCCCAATGACATATGGCAAATCATCAATTGCAAAGTACTTGGCCACCAATTCCTTCGAAATATCTTTTTGTCCGAAAAATTCTGTTTCTAAGTTCTTCAGAAGATCTTTTAATTCTATAGTCATCTGGTTATTTTTATATTCATCAACCATAGTATTCTGCTCATTATAACGCTTCAGATGTTCTTTGGAGTTTTCGAAACGTTCATCGGGGAAATTAGCTTTTGGGATGGAAAATTGAAGATGAACAATCTTCCACTTGTCGACATTTTTCAAGAGAATTCCACTTAAACGCAGTGGCCATAAGTATTCTCTCTTTTTTTCCTCACGCTGGTGGTAAGCTAGAGTCAAAACCCAATTTATAAAGGTAATTTTCTGTTTTGGTGTGAGTTCAACCTCTTCAGCTTTCTTTTTGATAAAATCAATATAACTCTCATATCTTTCTGCTGTATCTTCAAAAGTATATTTGACAGAACCTGTAGTAGCAAACCATGCAACTTCACCTTCTAAAAAAATATGTGCGTTTTCCCAGTCTATATTGACATTGCCCCAATACTCCCAGTCATCTTTAATCAACGTTTTTACTCGCTCACTACCTAAAAACAGTTCGCCCGTTCCAGTACCAAGAACACATGTATTTTCCCCAGTGATAAAAAGTTCTTCGACAAAAGCATCAACTTTTTTTATATCTCGTTCAGTGTACCCTACCTGAAATCGCTGAAGAACCTCTCTAATCTCTATATGCTGATCAGTTGAGTAATGGAATATATACCCCTTTTCCGACAGCACTCCTAATGATTTATCACAATACTGTACTTCAAATTCATTCACGTTTAATTCTCCCTCTTACCCTATGTTGTTAACGCTATCACTTTCTTTGATACTTGTAAATAACTTCTGAGACCATTATTTGCTCATATTTATTAAGAGTTTTACGAGTTCAGTTTACTCAAGCTACGTAGTTAATAAATGATGTTATGATCTTAAAGAATTAACCTTTCTTATATAACATTTAGATAGTTAAAACTGTTAAGTCGAACCAGCTAATTTTTTTGCATCATTATATTGCCCCTTAATTATCTTATCAATCAAGTGTGCTAACGCTCTTACATATGGCAGTTGTAGGATCAAACAATGGTCGCCAGCTACCTCAAAGGTATTGACTTTTCCTTTTGTCCACTGCTGCCAATTGCCATGGAGATAAAATATTCTCTTTCATATACTTTTCGTATGATATTCCTGATATATTCTGTATTATAAGACCTAAAACATCATAGTTTATTGTGGTATATGAATACTTGGACCCAGGATAGAAATCCAGTTTTATGCCTTCCAGCGTTCTAACAGCTTTTTCAAGCATATCTTCAGTCTCACCTTTCGGTATACTCCCTAAAGTTTTAAAGGGTATTCCGCTAGTGTGATATAGCAAATTTTCAATTGTCAGCTCTATATTCACTTCTTATTTTTTCCCTAAGTTCTTTGGCCCCCCGGCATACCGGGAGTTTATTGTTGTTCATAATTGTTATTCGCAATCACACACCCCTGTAATGTAATAGCGAATAGATGCATGTTAGGACAGTCTGGCAGGTGAATGCTTTTAAGTCTTTTTTTCTTGCATAACCGATACTCACAGGCATAAATACCATGTACTTCCTCCTTCACAATTACTTCCACACCTCTTTTTTCTACCTCTCTAACTCGAAGTGCTACAGCTTCACCAAATTTAGGATTGCACTCCCAACTATCCGTTAAAGATACCAATATTTTTTCATCATCTCCATCATGATATGATATGTTGAAGTAATCAGTAAAGTTGCCATACTCACAGCACCCCAAAAGCATGATGCTTTCACAAGCGCCTATATACAGAAGGATTTCTTGACCTTCACAAGATATATTATCTTTTACCCCATAATCTACCTGCGGAAATCTGAATTGCATATTCTCAACTTTTATGGTTCGCAACATTGAGCCATCTTCTATAAAGAGATACTTACCATTTCCAGTAAAATTCGCAAGAGAATTTATTTCAATATTTGTATCCAATCCGTTATTGTTAAGATATTGTTTCAAATCCACCATGTATAAAAGCGGATGGATAGAATCTATATTACTTTTTAATACATCATTGTTTTTATATAAACTGCATGCCAGGCTCTCTTTACTATCTTCATGAGCAAGATTATACAATCTTTTCGCAAACAATTCTTCCATATCTGCAATATCCATGATTCTTTTTGATATTTTATCAAAACCTCTATATACATTTTGCAACACATAGGCTTTGGCAAGCATTTGGTTGATGATTAACCATTTAGAGGCACATATATTAAATTGACTTGATAAATCTTCTAATTCCGGTTGATGATATACTCTTGCCAGAAACTGAAGTGCTTTTGAAAACTTATATCTATTATTGCGTAACATGTTTATTTTCGAGTATAAAGGTGAATACCAGATATTATCAACCTGATCACCGAACTCTAGACGTAGATCAAGGCCAATACCTAATTGCTGGCCAAATAATCGAATACTGTCAAAGCTGTCTACTCGTTCATCCCATATTTCCAATTTCCGAACAGCTTGTAAAAGCATTTGCTTCCAGTCGAACTCCTTTGGCTTTGAGTCTAAGGGATGAAATGTAATATACCTTAGCAATCCATTCTTTATATCATTCCTACAAAGTCGCAGATTATGCTTATCATACCAAGGGTCACTGCACTCTATATCCAGTGTACCTTTTTCTATTCCATTCACAATAAAGGCATGGCCACTACTATGGCGCTTCTGGTAAAACTTATCCCATGGGCACCAGAATGGATCATGTAGTATAACTACAGGTAAATTTTTCATCAGTTCATTTTCAACTAATTCCAGGAATTCATTGATTGGTATCTGATTACCGATGGAAAGAGAAATTCCGTGATATGATTCAAGCAATTCGTCACAAAAATGGCTATCAGGATCTATTTTATAACCCCATAGCTCCTGATGATAATCTAATTTAAATCCCCATGATTCCGAAAAAGCTAGCTCATAATCATAACCAAGCCAAGAAATCACAGACAAAATACTTTTTTCATAACAGTTTAGTCCATCAAGAAATATATGTTGAACTTCCAATGCCATTAGAAACACTCCCTTATTAAATCATAGAATACTCTATTGGCTATACCATGTCCCTAGGTTTTTCCCTTCCTTGAACATACACAATATAGTCTCTTGTAAGGATCCACAATGGATTCCGAAGATGGCCTGGTATTTTTACAAATCGTCTTCTTGCGATATTTCCATTGGCCTTGTTCATGCATCTTGTAATATTCATCTATTTTTTATTCAACATTTTCAGTTGTTTTAGGGCATTTTTACAATAATTACAGCAGTCCAAAGTTTTTATCAACAGCCCTCTTTGCAATTTCTGGCGTGCGTAAGCCGATTTCCGTTAGTTCTAGTACTTCCATGGTTTTCTAGTATTTATTAGCTTGCCTTTCTTTGAGGCAGGCAACGAAAATTTCCTTTATCCAACCGCTTCATGAAGAGCCATAAACTCGAACCATCCCATTGTAATATTTTTATGAGGTTATGGCTTCTGTTACAGAATACGAACATGCATTTCGAGTACGGATCCAATTTAAACCGGAGCTTTACAATCGCAGCAAGACCAGTAAAACTTTTCCGAAGGTCCGTGGCTCCACAGGCGATATATACCTGTGTGCCGGTTGCAAGATCAAGCATATGCGCCAAGAGCCTCCAGGACATTGCGTAGTGTATCCGGATGACAACTGTCCGATACATCAATAGATATGCTCCCAATTCTTATAACTATTGAAGCAGTAGGATTAATTATTATGCCTGGTGCCTGAACAGTAACGAACTCCTTCACAAGATTGTGCGAAGCTATTGGCTTGAAAGGGTTATCTTTTTTTCTAAGAACTTTTGACTGTCAAGAAACTTGATAATTTCAATAAAAACCTTTTTCCTGAACTCCTCGTTAACAAATACATTATGGCGAGAGAGTGAACTTAGGAGTTTTCGCGGTTTGTTAGGGTAGCATTAGGGAATTCCTGTGTAAAAATAGGCTTTATATTTTCGTTCTTGCCTGTAGACTCAAACGTAATTTTATGGAGTTGGTGTTTGTCCGCGATGAACGCCAACAGCTTGTCTTCAATTTCGCGCCCCAAAGCGCGACACGATAAACAGAAAAGAGTTAGTGTATCGCGCTCAACCTCCAAAGCACCCACAAGCCCTAAATCAGAAAAACGGTCGGAAACGGAAAGAGAGTACAGATGAACATTTCTACAGGCAACGCGGCTTTTGATTTCCGCTACCGTATATCGTTTACCATTGGTGCATTTATTGGTACGTTGGGTAAGCTCCGCAATACGACTGTACTCAATCGGCAACGCTACGTGAATGTCCATTTTCATTTTAAGAGCGGCTATGTATTCGTCATAACTTTGATATTGCGATTTTAAGGTTTCGCGGGATTGATTGGTTCGATAGGTTTCATTTCGCTTTTCAATATCCGCTATACTGACGTTGCTTTTCAAATTAAAACAGGATAGTTTATCATAGACCGAATCGCGTTCATATAAAATCGCTGTTACTTCCGGTAACATGGATTTCATGGCTTCAATCTCAATGGGAGAATCGTCAACAAAAACCATGGTGTCAAGGCTGATGTTAAGCGTTTCTGCTATCCGCTTTATATTATCCGGCTTATTCTCCCAATTCACTTGAAAACAAGCAATATGTTCTTCTTTCAAAATCATTTCGTTGTGTTCGCGGAACATAGTTAAAACATCGTGTACATCATTTTTGCTGCAAACAGCAAGAATAACACCATGGTAATATAGCGACAGGACAAACCTTTGAAAATCCTGATAAGGCCGCCCGAATCCACCCCCTCCGAGCTTGATGTTTTCTACGCCATCTTCGGAGAGTATACCTCCCCAAAGGACGTTATCACAGTCAAGAACAAGGCATTTTTTTGTGATGCCCTTTTCAATAAGATATTGCTTGTGTATTTCCTTAACAGCGGCCTCAATCAATGCTTTTGAATATGGTGCGTTCCACCGATATTTACCCCTTGAATCGTATGTGTTAGCTATGCCTACATCTGCGATAAGATGGCTTAAGTTAATAAAAGTGATGTTTTCGCCGCCTTTAATTGCATCAAACACCTGAAAATTTAAGCGGTTAATCAGATCGCTAAAAATCCGACCATGCGAAATATGCGAATTCATATAATAATCCTCGAAGGTAAACCAAAGAATATGGGTGTTTGAATGTTTTAATATATCGGTATGAAGCCGCTTACAAATGAAAACGATATCTTCTTCAGCTTTGAGTAAATCCGATGTTAAAGTCTCAATATTTAGCCACACAACAATAGCATCCACAGAGTTGAGCTGCGTCTTATATATGCTCTCATTCCTTTCGTCATAAGGAATCGGGTGAACTCCAATTTCGACAGGAGCGAATTGCTTTTTCATCAGCTGCAAAAAATACGGATCAAAAATTATATTTGACACAACTGCTACATTTATTTTTTTCGGTGTTTCTGACATGCTTCCCCTCAATTCTGCGTTACAGCTTTATTTCCCAATGCATCCAAGACAACCGTCACCATTTTGTCAATCGTATTCATCGCTGCTATCAGAAGATATTCGTCAGGAACCTCGATTTCATATGCTTCCTCGATGGCAACAATTATGCTTATGAATTTAATCGAATCTATGCCAAGCTGTGATAAGTCATCATCATTCAGTTTCTCAGTAATACTGACGTTTTCCAAAACAGAATTGATAATTTCGATTACCTTTTCTCTGACTTCCATCTCATTCATCTTCGGTAACTCCTTTTCATTTATAATGATTGATGATTTGTATAATAATTCGTTAACTTCAAAACTGCTCCACAAATCCATTATTCTATCTAATGACTCACTATTTGAATAAGTAATAAATACAGCTTTTTTTTGAGGGTTAAAAGGATTTTCAGTAATAGTAATAAAATCACTATCAGTAACAACACTAAATTTATCTACCAAACGATTTAATACATCAAGTACATCTGATGGGCATTTAAATCTCATATTAGGATCAATAATAAATACTAAGTTGCAAGAATCCATTTTAGCTTCATCAGTAATTTCAATCACAGGTACATTGTAATTTCTTGCTCTTGAGATAATGGGCTTTGTAAGAAGCAACAGAAGTTTACGTTCTTTTTCTCTGTCTGATAAATTTGGCTTCACTACACAGCAGGGATTTAAATATATGCCTTTAATGCCCCATTGTATATCATTTTCTGTTCTCATTTTTCTTTGGTACGGGGTTATTAACTTAACTATACCAGAATGACAATAATAGTCGATTAGTTCTTCATGTTCAAATCCACTTATGCTAAACGTATTTTTAACCGTATTTACTGTACGGCTTAACACAGTCGCTCCATTATAAAACATATCGTCTATATTGCAAAGTTGAATCATCGGCACAATTCTTGTAGTTTCTTGCGAACTGATAGATGTACTTGCGAACGAGAACATCGCAGAAAAAATATTGCGATATTTATTTATCAATTCAAATCCTCGCCTACCTCCAGTACATAATCCAACCAATGAAACCCTATCCGAATCAATTTTATAGCTCTTGATAATTTCTCGTATTGAATATATTATTTCGTAAGAATTTATATAGTCATTAATATAATCCCCGCGACCACAAAGTGTTAATGAGACTATATCAGAATTATCTGTTTTTAATACTCTAATGGGATTTGTTGGTATACGGGTAAGGCTATCATCAAAGTTCAAATGCACTACTAATGGGTAGAGTTTTCCTTTATCATAATCATTTGGCAATTCCAAGCAACAAGCGAACGGAACCCTGTCAATAGGACTTTCTAACGCTATAAAACCATTTACCAATGCATTGCTTAATTCATGATATCTAAAGTAATTTTCGAGTGCAAAAAGTTTTTTTAATACAGGTTGCGAATAGTAAGAATGTATTGGCTCAATCGCATTAACAACCAGACCTCGCGAGGCATCTAAAATATCGGCATTAAATAATAAACTATATACGTCTAACTCTTTAGTATCTATATATTTTATTTTTTCCTTTAGTTGTACAATATACTCAGAATAACATCCCATAAAAACGAATGATGACTGCTTGCCAACCGATATTTTTATAACACCGCACAAGCTACTGTTTGTTGGAATGCTGATTATATTTCCAGTATTACAAGCTACATCAATATAGATATCTTCAAAAGAAGATGATAATGAAATATCAATTTTTTTACTTGCCGAGTTGTTCGAGGTAACAAACAATTGAATTGGTTCATTTATTTCATAAAATAGTTTGTTCGGAATGATTGTATATTGCTCTAAATATTTAGCTAATATGGAAGATTCATTAACTTCATATGCGAATTCATTATTAATTACTGTGTCCTTTGGCCGTATAGATATGGAAAAATATTTTGGCGTCATATGAAGTCGCCTATTCCAAGCACAGAGTGGTTTTTCAACTAAAATCGTATTTATGCCCTTTCTGAAACGATAAGAGAGTATATGATTTTTTTGTATAAAGGCAATAGTATCAGCAAAAACAAGTTCTCCGTTTATCCAAAGTCTCAATGGCATTGGCATCATTGTTGATATATGTATTAAGCGTTCTGCCTCTTTATTGGCTATTACACAATTCAAGGCATAAATATATTTTTCTTCAGTTTTAGAGGTAGGAGCAGAAAACATTTTCTCGGGTGAATTACGCTTATAAAACGATATGTTGTCATCAGAAATATAGTAACGCCAGTTATTTTCAATCTCATTTTTTAATTCGGTATCGGTTTCACTTCCAGCTACAATTTTATTATCTAATGTGCAACGAACATCAGCGTCTAAGTCATAATTTTTCATACAAACAGCCGCTGAAACAAGCCATCTGTTTAAGGAACACGGATTATCCAAAGAAAATGAAATTGACGCATATTGATTTGAAATGACAATTTGCTCTAACTTTGCCGATAACGCTATTGAACTATCTTTCATACGCTTTCACCTGATTCCATTTTATGCTGTACCAAATCAGCGATAGCGATAATGCTCTTAAAATTGTCCAATTCTAAATCGTTGTTATCAAACTCAAATTCATATTCCTCTTCAATCGTAGCAATTAGATCAACAATGCCAATAGAATCTAATCCATATTCTTTAAGCGATGCCGCATCTTCAATAATGTTACCACCTGGAAGTAAATTATTGTCATCAACGATTTTATGTATGTGTTTTCTGATTTCTTCTATATCCATAATAATCTCCATTCCGCCGCTTCGCTTTCGGCATAAAGCTGTGCTTATGGGTTTGTTGTTTGTTTTTAATCTTTCAAACTATTGCTCTTATAGCTCAATTCCATGATGCTTAATGGCAGCAACCCATCTTTCAAGCCCAAAGCCTACACATCCGGTCACGATTTTTCCATCATTATCAAAATTAAAGGATTTACTGAAATGTGTGTCATGGAAATTGAAAGAAGATATAGCTAATGGATTTCCATTGACTTCTACTACAAGTTCAAACTTCAATGAATTTGAAAGTTGTAGTCTTTGCTTTATCGCGTTTTTCTTTGTTGGATAAAAATTGTCATTTGCTGAAGCCACATACACATGCAAGCCTATTTGGTCTGCATAGCTTAATGCCCATTTGTTCATGTACTCCAATGATGTTGTAACATATTCAAGTGTTCCGACAAAAACAATCTCTCTTACTGTAAAGTCCCATAGACGCGTACTCCCATCAAAACGAGCGTCCTCATACCGATATACTCTAGCTTTTGTTGTTATTAACTTCTGGGCTATCTCTTGATTCTCAAGCATTGGGTATACATGTAAACAAGCAGCCGGAGTAAAGTATTGCTGTGAAATTGTAGCTGTATCGGATGTCATTGTTTTTTCATCGATAATTAGCTTATACGACTCATGATTTGCATGAGCAGCCACCGTTAAGTGATGCGGAAATGAGGTAAAATAACCGCATCGTTCTAGCACTTCTTTATCAATCATTGCAGGTATATGATATTCTACAGCACCAAGATTTAGAGCCTCCATTCGGAATGTATTATCAATAGTGTTTAGCACGCGAGTATTCTTTTCATCATAGCAAATATAACTACCGAAATTACTTGATAAATCACACATATTCCTTCCTCCTATTGATGGGCATATAAATTTCGGATAATATCATCAATTTCAGGCTCTTTAATGTTGATGTCAACAATTTTATATTGAGCTACTAACGAAGAAACGATTTCCGCAGAAGAAATAACAGCGGAACTATACGAAATTGAAGCTTTACCGTTCTCTTCCAATTTTATGTTCTCCACTCGCTCAAGCTCTAATAATGTCGGAGGTTTGTCAAAGACAACGGTAATTGTACTGCTGCCTTTAAATTTGTTCTTTACGTCATTCATCGGTGCGTCTATAATTATTTTGCCTTTGTCAATCATGATAATGCGATTGCAAATTTCTTCAATGTCTTTCATATCATGAGTAGTTAATATAACTGTGACACCTTTTTGCGCGTTGATACCACGAATCATTTCACGGATTTGTTTTTTAACGACTACATCCAAACCTATAGTAGGCTCGTCTAAGAATAATATTTTCGGATTATGAAGAAGGGAAGCACATAAATCTGCTCGCATCCGCTGTCCTAAACTCAACTGACGAACGGGATGATTGATGAAGTCTCCAATCCCCAATATTTCTCCGTAAGATTTTGTATTTTCTTCGAATACATCATCGGGGATTTTATATATCTTCTTCAGAAGCTTGAAAGTATCGCTGACAGGCAAATCCCACCAGAGTTGCGAACGCTGACCAAACAACACCCCGATATTTGTAGCGTTTAGTTTACGGTTTTGATATGGAATTCTGTCAAATACCTTTAACTCGCCGGTTGTCGGCACAAGAATACCTGCCATCATTTTAATTGTTGTGGATTTGCCTGCTCCATTTGGCCCTATAAAGCCGACCAATTCACCGGAATCAATATTGAAGCTAATGTCTTTAACGGCTTCGACCGTAGTATATTTGCGATGAAACATATATTGCATAAAACTTCCATCACGCTTTGCAACCTTGAAATTTCTGCTTAAATCTGCTATTTCAATAACTCTCATATGTAAACTCCTCAACTTCCTGCACCAGAATATTTTTTCAATCCCTGATTGAAAACAATTAAGGATAATCCTAAAAACAAAATACCAATCACAGGCGACAATATCCCTAATATAAAATCGGATACCGCCTCGCTTTTATTCAATAATATCAACGCTGGATAGTAATTAATAAAAGCCCAAGGGAATATGTATGTTAACGCGATCTGAATCCACTTAGGGAAGATACTTAACGGATACTGCGTTATATTTCGGACATCATAATAAAAAATGTCACCAATCTCTCCTGAACGCTTTGTCCAAAAGCTAATCGAACCTATCAAAATCATTCCACCCGCTTGGATCAACACCCCACCAACAACACTAAAAATAAAATAAATTAACTTCATGGGTGTCATCATATTTGATTTTGTCACAAGCGCAACAGTGAGAAAAATAATCGTAACAATAATCTGCCCGATAAAGGTATCGCCAAAGCGTTGGAAAATCATTTGTCTCAAGACACCTAAAGGACGCGTTAAATATATATCTAAACCACCGCTTGTGATTATGCCGCCTAGATGATAAACCGTATACCATATCAACGTTCCGGATATTGAATATGTTAAGAGGGAGAGTCCATAAAGGATTGAGAGATCGGAAAAATCCCAACCGCCGATATTACCCAAACCGCTAATGAGCACCCAGTAAGTTGAATAAGTAATAAAATAGCAATAAAAATTAGCAAACAATCCAAAGAAAAATCCAGCCCTATATTCCGCTCTGGATTTGAAGAACGTTTTTATATATAACCAATAGGTATTAAAGAATTCACTCATACATCATCCCCCCTGTACTGTACACTTATTAATAGTTCTTTTATATGTTAGGAGTAAAAGCGTTCCTAGTATAGCAATCCACAAAATAAGTATTATAAAATTGAAGATTATTGCTTTTGCTTCGACACGTCCTATCAGTAGTTCTAATGGGAATGAGTACAAGAACCTAAAAGGCAACATATTCGCCAAAGTACCGAGCCATCCTGGGAATAAGGCCAACGGTATAAAAGAACCAGACAAAAATCGTATAGTATCATTCATTAATCTATTAAAAGGCCATATTTCGAGAAAAGAAAATGCCATAAAGCCAATTAAAGAATATATAATTATGTACATAAAGTGTCCTAACACGACCGTAATAATGGAAAATAAAATACAAATTGGATTATTGATGGACGCGTTCGCAATTAATAATGGTAAGAATATTGTTATAACAGGAATACCACGCATTATGAGCGATGAAAACATACTGCCAAGCAATTGGAAATAATGCATTCCTATAAAATTGACCGGACGTATCAGATCAATAGAGAAAGCCCCGCTTGTTACCTTGCCAGCGATGGCATCGCTCATACCTCCAGAATAAAACATACCGATTATTCGAGAAAAAATAGTATAAGCTATCATATAGCTAATCATGTTGGATTCATGCTGGTATACGAATACCCATAAAGCCATCGTAATTAACATAGAGAACACCGATCCAATGATGCTAAAAATAACACTGGGACGATATACAAAAGAATTTTTAAATGCTATTTTAATGAAACTCAAAAGTATCCATCCTCCGAAAGTGATTTTACAGCTTGAATTTTACTGTCCAAATCAAATAATCGTTTACATATTGTAATTGGCCATTCTACTTTTTTGCCGCTTTTTGTAAAAAAATAATTTGGTATGTCTTCGGTAACATTAAAGTCGTTAAGAAAGGAGGCTATAAATTCTCGTCCCATTATTAATGCAATTAACGAAAGTACAAATTCAATTTTGTGAATACAATTTAATTCCGATACTAATTTATTTATATTCGCAATGCTGCAATGTTGTTTGTGTATTAATATTATTATATCTACCAACCTAAATAATCGTAATTCGTGTGGGTCTTTATGGTGTTTATAATCGATGTCAAATGTAAAATAGAAAGCCTCGTTATAAAAATGAATAGATGAATGAATAAATTGTAAATCGTATCCTAATATCGGCAGCATTTGATTGGCTATTTCAATTAACTTAATATTAGGTAATATCTTATCAAATGGGACCTCCATATTTTCAAATTCACGCCACATGAACATAAAATTAACGTCAATTTTGGTAAAGGCTCCGTTAGAATGCTTTTTAGTCATATTATATATCTCATGAGTTTGGAGTTTTTGAAGTATTACATCCTTCCTTTTAGCTGGGACAATTGTTTCTCCCACGATATCACCTTGAACATAACCAGAATTTAGCAAAACATTTTCTACTGAATCAATATCGTAAGGTGAAATCAAAATATCAATATCATTGAATACTCTATGGTATATCTTTTTATATCCACATATAATCATCGCACAACCTTTTAAGAATACGTACTTAATTTTTTTCTCATTAAGTGCATGGTTTATTTTTAAAATTTCCGTAAGGTATAATAAGTTTTTTTCTTCATTACTATTCTTGTTATTAAGCAGATCATCCATATCACTACTATCTAGTAATAAATGATCGGTCATATCAGATAATAACAAATTCATTTTATGATATTTTAAGATGAAATACTCATCTTTAGATATTTCCTTTATCTCGTCATTACAACCGTCTAAATAAGAATAAATTATTTTCTTAATTAACTCAACCACAATAAATTCCCCTTTTTAGTATATTTCAGCACAGTATCTTTTAAAAGATGCTTATACTATATGTTCAGCGCCAAGAAATAAAACATTTGCAGATGTAAGAATCAAACCTAGTTTTTTAATTATGATCTGAGGGCACAAGGGAATATTTCTCACTGCTTCCATGCTCGCCCATCCAGATTCAATCATATCCAAATCCTTTTCTGTCACAGGCCCAACAGCATCACTTATTAAATTACAAACGAAAATGAAATATACTTTATAGGTATATTGCTCATATTGTAATCTGAATCTGTTATTTATTGAGATTTCTTCGTATATACCGACTAATCTATCGACCGTTATAGGATATCCGGTTTCCTCAAGGCATTCTCTTATAGCGGCTTCCTCAGGTTGACTAAAATGGAACCTTTCGCCTGACATGGCATAGACTTTTCTCAATGTCCAAAGGCGAAGCTACGCCGCATTCATAGAGGTGGGGGGACATCTTGCCTAAGTTATAAAACACCGCAAGGAAACGCTGATTTATATATTGCGCTGATGTTTCCATTATGCTGATGAGTTTATCAGACTTGCCATGTCGTAGAAGCTATTGATAACCTCCGACAATTTTTTCCAAGCATTCCTGATATATGACGGATGTCTTATCTATAATGTCGTTTGGGACATTATCATACTGGATCTCTCCATTGATTTTGTTGTCGGTCAGCCAGTCACGTATAAATTGCTTGTCATAACTTTTGGGCGACACTCCAACTTTATAATCCATTAGACTCCAGAAACGGCTGGAATCGGGCGTAAATATTTCGTCAGCGAGAACAAGATTATTCTTTTTATCAAGTCCAAACTCAAATTTTGAGTCGGCAATGATAATCCCGTTTTCATATGCACGCTTATAACACGTATTGTAGAGCTTCAGGCAAATATCGCTGATTTTTCCGGCGGTTTCTTTGCCGATCGCATTTGCGATATAATCGAATGAAACATAAACATCATGCCCCTCGCTCGTTTTCGTCGAAGGAGTAAGGATAGGGGATTCTAATTTTTGTGCTTGTTGGTAGTTTCCATCTATTTTTAACCCGCAGAATTCTTTTTCTTCTTGATAGGCTTTCCACATATTACCGAAAATATATCCTCTTATAATAAACTCAAACGGAAGTATCTTCAGTTTTTCGACCAGAACAGTCCGCTCCTCAAACTCCGGCTTTTGAAAGAACTCCGGCATATCCGAGAGCTTGTCTGATATAACGTGATTTCTCACAATATCTTTTGTATAGTCGAACCAAAACAATGATAACGTGTTCAACACTTTTCCTTTGTCCTTTACAGGCTTAGATAAAATCACATCATAAGCTGATATCCTGTCCGTCGTGACGATAACCAGACGATCGGCATCAATTTCGTAAACATCTCTTACTTTACCACTGATTATTTTTTTCATAATTCTATTTTCTCCTCATTTTTATTTCGTATTGTTAACTTAAATGAGAGTTGAGAACCTGTCAGCCTTTCTGGTACAAATGGTTTCGTCAAAAAACCAAGCACCTCCCGAAAAGGAGACAAATTCTTATGGTAAAATTATACCAGACTCAGTGTCCGAAGTGCAATAACAACCATACGTTCTATCGTTACGGCAAAGACATCGACGGATACCAAAAATATCTTTGCCGGGTGCAAGCACCAGTTTGCCCCTGACCGAGAGTAGCGAGGGAGGGAATAGGGCAACCTGGGCGGCCACGAATGCGGGGGTATCCCGCGTGTCCTGTGTGCGGAAGATGCAGCTTTAGCAATTAATTCAAGGCATGGTATAAAACAAAGCAAGGCTCTTCTTCGTTTGATTCCGCCAACAACCTCATCTCCATGTCCATGTTCATGTTCTTCTTCAACTTCGTCCGTCCTCATTCCGCCCTCAACGCTCTTACCCCCGCCTAAGTCGCCGGTCTCAACCTATCTCAAAAACTATCGTGGGATTTTAGGTAGAGCACCCTTGCTAAGAACCTTACTGCAATCCAATATTCACTAACTTGAATCACATTTATTCTCATCGGGAAATAGCAACGTTAATGTTTTGTTAACGATGTTTTTATGTATACACTTAATATCATTATTACCGTTAAAAACAAATACATTTTTTTCAAGACTTAATAAGTCTAAATATCTTTTAAAAACAACTTTGTGAAACTCAATACCTTTTTCTTCAATTCGGTCATGTGTAGATTTATCACTCAATCTTTTTTTGCACTCATCAGGTAATGTTTCCATATAATATACAATAAATTCATCGCTCTTATAACCAATAGCGTTCTTTATGTAATTGATTAATTCAATGTCCTTTTCATTATTACCTTGCATCGCAAGAATTGACAAGAATAACCTATCAATTAATATAACATCATATTTATTTTCATCTGCTACAATTTCATCAAAAAATGCTTGCCTTGTTGCGCATAATATCAAAATTTCAACTGTATTGCTTAAAGTATTGTTAATAAAAATATCTCTTAACAACTCTCCCGCTTTACTATCAAAAACATGCTTATACAGGCTCTTCACTCCATTTTTATTTAAGTAATCACATAGCATTTTCGCTTGTGTCGTTTTACCACTACCGTCTATTCCTTCGAAAACTATCCATGTAGGTTTCTTCATTATGTATAACCACCCAAATCTAAATTATTTGTACAAATCCGAGCGAACGAACAGCCCATTGCAAAAAGGTAAATTGCTATTTCTGATAGCCGAAAATACTGACAGAAGTAGCGGCGCGATGCGGGGTTAGTAATGTAACGCTATACTGTAATCAATACACAAGTCGATTTAAACATTTATTATAGATTTGCTCTGTCTGGATTATAATACTTTTGGGTATTTTATCAAATTGAAATTCATCATTCATTTTATTCTTTAATAACCAATCGCGTATTAATTGTTTATCATATGACTTTGGTGAAATACCAATCTCATAGTCACAAATATCCCAAAATCTACTTGAATCTGGAGTAAATACCTCATCAGCTAAAACTAATTTGTTTTGCCTATTAAGGCCAAATTCTAATTTTGTATCTGCAATAATTAATCCTTTTGATGAAGCATATTTACTACATTCCTCATATAAACAAAGACAAATTTCAACGATTCGTTTTGTCATCTCAGTTCCTAAACGAGACTCGACATACTTAATATCCACATTTTCATCACGTCCATTATCACATTTTGTCGTGGGAGTAATGACTGGATATTTAAGTTTTTGTGCTAATTCATAATCATCCGATAACATAGTATCACAAAGATTTTCTCCATTTTTATAAGCATCCCATAATCTGCCAAACATATATCCGCGCACTATAAATTCAAAAGGGAAAATATTGAGCTTATCAACCATTATTGTTCTATCCCTGAATAATTCATTCTGAAAGAACTCTGGCATATTCTCTATTTTATCATCGATTATGTGATTCGGAACAATATTATTTGTTTTGTCAAACCAAAAATTGGATATTTTATTTAAGATCACCCCTTTATTTTTAATTGGGGTGGGTAACAAATTACCAAAGGCAGATATCCTATCTGTTGTTACAATCACTAAATGATCAGTCGAAATATCATAAACTTCATGCACATTTCCACTATATGTTGGTTTCATCGTTTCAAAATCCTTTCAGTGTAATAATTAATAAAAATAAATACTAATACGTATAATAATTTCTATATTAATTTGTGGAAACTTCTAAATTCTTGATTTTATTATCTAATTGTATATAATTTGTAAATACAATATCGGGCTTTTCATTATCGCTTTGTGAATAGTAAAAGTATTTACCCCGCTTCAACCAAGCTGTATGTATTCCGACAGAATTTCCACCTTTTATATCAGCGGATGGGTTATCCCCGACAATTACTATATCACTTGGCAACTCTCCTACAATATTAAGTGCATAATTGAATAATTTTTGACTTGGTTTGGTTTCACCTATTTGTTCCGAAGAAATAGAATTAACAAAATAATCTTCCAACCCAAGATGCTTAATTTTTTTTTTATGTATTTCAAACAACTCGTCAGTTAAAGTGAATAATCTGTACTTTTGGGACAATTGGGGCATCACATACACCAAATCTATATAAGGCTCTATACTGTTGTATATAACTTGCCAATAGTATTCGCTCACTTCTTCTTTTTTAATGTTAGGAACGCCTATACGTTGCAACGTTTCTTCATACCATATTTTTCTATCGTTCCTTTCGGGTATTCCCTTATAATCACTTGTGATTTGTGCTTTTACTTCTCTGAATGTATTATAGATCACTTCTATGCTAACAGCAGAATTATTGCTTATAAATTCGGCAGTTAATAATTCTGCTTTAGTTTTCGCATAGGTTTCATCATATAAAGTTCCATCCACATCAAAAATAATCGCTTTAATCAAACTTATCAACACCTTTCATAAACTAACGAATTTCCGTGTATAAATATAAAAGTTGTGGCCTCTAATTTTCGTAAAAGAGTTTTAAACATTTAACTATTGAATATGCTTTGTCTGCCCCAACTCCTATTTTAAATTGTTTTCCATAAGAGAAATGGTTTTTTGCATTCCTTCACTAGAATATATGTCCAAGTTCAAATAATAAATATTGTTGTTTTCGCAAAAATCGTTCAGCATTTTATCTATTTTATTTATCTGTTCAGCAAATTCAAATGGATCTGAATTATAATAGTCCGCTATATCTTCTTTCATCTCCCAATTTCCAATTGATTCTGTAAACCACAGCAAATTTGGCATGGCATAATGTGTCGCGATATTTTCTATCAATGTTATGCCATCAGTTCGATAATTCACCCAAAACACTCCTCCAATAGGCAACCATCCTTCATATACATTACCATTTTGCTGCTGACTTATTGGAATGTATACTTCGCAACCATTATCTCTAACGCGTATGTTGGATTTTATACCACAGGCAGAATTCCCATTGATAAGCAAATGTGTATTTGCCATAAAAGAAGCTCCATTTTTGCACAAAGCTTTTATTACTTCTGTTTTTCCACTACCACCGCGGCCTAAAACCAAAAATGATTTACCTTTATAAGCAACAGCCCCGCTTTTGATATGAAGCATATTTCTTTTATTTGCATGCAATGTAAGCACAAATTTTATCACATAGCACCATATAATTTTTCCAGGGTCATGATGAAAAAATGCAATATTATTATCATCTATATATTTCAGATTGGCAGGCAAACCAAAATGGTGACCTAAATAAAATCCATGGCGCATAATATTTTCGCGGTATGTTTTAAGATTATCAAATATAATATCATTTTCACGGCAAATAAAAATATTTACAATTGGCTTGGATAGATTCGGCATTTGACATGTATGTACCATTTTTGTGTCCCATGGTTGGTAAGAATGTATTTTTAGGATAACTATTTCTAAATCACACCACACTATATTGCTAAACTGATTAATTTCCATTGTTATTCACCTCTCTAGTACAATATAGTTGTAATCAAACAGCAGCAAAAACACTACTGAAGTTACCTGAATTTTTTATTAACATAATGTTGTTAACTACTGTCCTAAACATCAAGCATATTTATCTTATACCTTCCCCGCGGGGAAGGTTGCTTCCGCAAATTCCCATTACCTGGCATCCCACCTTAGCCATATTCCAGTTTTTGGATGGTCTGGACCTTGACAATCATATTTGCTATTCTCTTTTCAAGGATCAACTGCTCTGTGTTACTGCATTTGAGCATATTTATATCAATTTTTATTGATACCGCCTTATCTTTGCTCCTTTGCTAATCCCATTTTTTACTGGGAATTAGTTTTCGAAATCACTCGCCATTCAAGATACAAAAATAATATTAAAATATTATGCAATTAATACGGCCTTGCTTGAAAGATATATATAATTCCGTCCTTTATTCCCCATTCTATTTCTACTCGGTGTGAAAAAAGGTTTTCCAAGTCTATTGCAATTTTCGCCAATGAATAAACTGGCTTAACTAACGAATTATCAATAATCGCTGGATATACATGGTAAGACTCGTTATCATGTATGATATCTATTTTTTTGATATATGAAATTAAAGGCGTAATATCACCCTGCATTAAATAGCATAAATCACCGACTGTATACTCAATTAGTATATACTCGTAACCATTATAAGGAGCGGATGTTAACATGACCCCAGAGATATCTGCTCGAATCATTTCTTGTATTATTACAAACATATTTCCTTTTTGTATATCAGTATATTTATCTATTGAAGCAGAATTTTTTGAGTAATAAACTGACTTAATAAGTTCAAATATCTTATCAGAATTATTAGCATCCACATTAACATAACTTTCAAATAAACCGGCAAAAGAAGTATTGTCACCATCTTCGCTCTCATGTGAAGACCGAATTACAAGTTGATTGCACTTTAAAGAGTCGATTTTCTGCATGATATTTTTCTGAACGGTTTTGTCGCTGATTTTTTTCAATGCAAATTCAGTTAATACAAAACCTTGCGCGATTTTTGCATTTTTTTTGATTTTAATTAAATTTGCCGCCTTACTGCCTACTTTTTCTTTTAAGTAATTAATTTCACTATTCAAATCAATTGAAATTTCTGTATCTTCTAATTTCAAATGATTTATTTTTTCTACTTTCTTTATTATTCCGCTAGTAAAATCAACTTCTATATAATCATTCGTTTCTAAAGAATTCATTAAGCCATTTACGCTAATCATGCTGTTTATTCCTAGTTCTCGGCATAATACAGAAGCGTGTGAGGTATATCCTCCATACTGGGTTATTAATACACCAAACTTTTTTAGTTTTGGTACTAAAAACGGTCTAAGTACGTTCGTGATTATGGCAACATTTTCTTTGCTCTTAATTATATTAATGAATTCATAAAAGTCGTTCAGACCTGCTTCATTTTGCTCAATCTTTTTTACTCTATATCTTTTGCATCCAGTACCAATTAAAACATCTCCAGTCAATTCATCTTGTTTAAAATCATTTTCAATCTTTACATATAAAGGAGTTGCACTTAGAAAATTAATTTCACTCTCTTTTAATTCAAATACTACTAACTGCTTCCTTTTTGATATTTTAGATTCTGATATTCTTTTTCCATTACAAATAAAATCGCAAACTTCATCTATTTTCATATAATCAAATTGATTTTTCCCGATTTTTCCAATAAGGTCATTTAAAAAATTACTTCTTGAAATGATTTTAAAATTTTGAAATTCCTCTCTCATTAATATTTTTAGATATGAAAGTTGACTTGTACGTTTAATTAGCAACCATGTTTCATTGCTCAATTTCAATATGTCAGCGGTCTTTTCACTCCATTTTTCCGAATTGTTGTATCTAATATGAAGGTTATCTAAAAATGTTTTTTCCAATCGTACACTGTTTGCAGTTTGTTGCAGAAGAGTATTTTTAACTTCTTCTGCTGTAATTCCGTTTGGGTTCCCGGATGATGAAGTTGTTGATTTGTATTTTTCGACATAGCTTTCTATATCTCTATCTACTGCCTGGCCATTTAAATATTTTTCAGAAATATTTAACATATCTACTGTTTGCATATGTGCCAATAATTCGCTATTATTAGTGGCAAACAGAGAGTCTTTTATTTGTTTTGATGCAAAATTTAATTCTTTAGGAATTTCCAAATCTACCATTGTATAGATATCTTGATAAAAAGTATCGGATATAACGGAATTATAGTATGCAATATATTCACACAATAAATTACAATAATGTTTGAATTTATCAATCAACGCTAATTCATTATAGGATTCACTTGCATTTTTCATTTTATTTAGAACATTATGTATTTCCAAAACACAACAATTATATTTACTTTCATCTAACAAAAAATCTACGATGCATTTCCTATTATAACGTATATTTTCTTTTTCAAAATATGATTTGTAATACCTATCTGATCCTATTGATAGGTAATAATTGATATCGAGCTTTGCCATAGAACCATGATATTTTTGTAAAGCTCTTATATTACTTTCTTCTATCATTAAAGCCCAACTACCTTCATCTTGAAGTTCAAGTTCTTTTATTAACATTAATAGTCACCTCATATTAGAATATTAGTCTATTCGAAAAGTCTTGAAGCTTGAATTTTCAAGGGTTCTGTTTTTCATAAAAATCGGGTTTCACCTCAAGAGTTTTCGGTCCGTAAAACTTTCTAATTTATCACTTAATTAATCATTATTCACACAATGCATCTACATCAGTAAATTCGGGACTTGACAAACATACGTTGGCCCCATAATGGAATATGAGGCATTTTCCCTTATTCTGAATGCAAAGGGGTGAACACATTGTTGTCAACCAAATTTCCCCACGGACAATACCAATCTTTTGTCCAAAGCTTCCTTCCCCATTACTTTATTATAACTGGTCAGGGCATCACCATCGTCCTTCGCGCAAATCTGATTCTCAAGCTCTGGATTGCTGACCTTACGGGTATTGTGAATCTCATCAGGGACGGATACTGTAATTCCCTTATGGTACACCTCCCAAAGATCTCGTTGCCCTCTTAAGGTCCCTCATCCTTATGACCCTTTGTGGCGAAACCAGTATTGCCAAATGGGTCAATACCCTCAGAACCGAGCCCTTTTACGCCATCCTCTCCGGTTTTATACCTGCTTGCCATGATCTCTCTGCTCTACATCCTCTCAATGCCGAAACCCTCCCCGGTGTCGGCACCTTTTATGACATCATGGACAGGCTTATCTCCAAGGATAGGACTCTTACATGTCCAGATTCCACAAACCCAGGCGTAAGTATGTTAATAGATTCTTCAAGTATACCAAAGTTAATAACACCTTTTATTCTGATTGGACCGCCAATATTATACAAAGATGTATTAGGATATATTCTTTCAATATACCAAATCCTCTTTTGGGGATGAGTTAATGTATATAGAATCTTATCATTATTACAATAATATAATTTCACCCTGCTTCTATTCCATATTCACTTCTCATTTTTCCCTAATGAGATTGCAAAAATATGTGAACTTGGAGAATTGGGAAGTTCAATTGATAAAATCTCACTTTTAGAATTAATTCTAAACTTCTTCATATACAAATACGCACCAGAAAGCCTGATATTTTCGGAATCTTTAAAGTTCAACGTCGTTCCTTTCCAGGCAACGCTCCATCCTGCCGGGGGCGTTACGTATATCCAGTCAGTAAACTCCAGATAAATGCTTTCAATATTCCCGTTGGCAAAATATAATTTTACACTTTCATAAAAATTACCCCATTCACCACAACAAAGAAAGGAAATACTATCTGCCACTCCAATTTCTTTCGGTATATTGATTATTTGAGAGTCGCATGCAATATTATCATCATTATTCGTAGAACATTCTTTGATTGAAAAACTTATCCCTTCTGCATAAAGAATTCCATCTGCCGGCAAACCATCGGTTAAAAAACAATTGTTGGTACCGGTGAAATCTACCTTATTCACATTTTGCGGATCGGCATTAAAAGCTTTACTGTTAAAGTACTCTTTTAAATCTAAAAAGATGTAGCTCGTATCTGTAAAACCTTGTTCAATATTCTCTCTATCAAATATGGGGCGATCTGCCGTACGATATGTTTCAACCGTATTTAATAATAAATCCGCAATGCTTTCTTCAAAATCAGCAATTTGATAGACATGCTGTTTAATTTTTGAGATTCTCGATAGGTCAATTGCATGTTTATAGAATATTTTTGCGATAAGGGATAGCACCAGATACCACTTTGAGCCACACTGCAAAAACATTTTAGCAATCTCTGATAATGGTGGAACATCACATTTTTGACTCATATATTCCAGAGAAGAGGCAAAAAGATTTCTATACCGGCAAATTTTACGTAAATTCGAGCATAATTGTGTATTGTTTATAATTTTCTCATTTGGGCATTCAGTTAGAATATTCATGAATTCCATGCTATCTGCAAATAATCGAATTGCATCAAAAGCATTTTTACTAAGTGTTTTTCTATGTTGCATACTATTTACTGCAGATTTCACTATCGCGCGCCAATCAACCGGATTATTGACAGGCTTTAATTTTGCGAAAGAATAAAAATCATTGGAGAATCCGGAAACACAGCCTTTTAAAAAGACCTCAAGAGGAAGAAACTCAATTTTTTCAGCTTCTCCATGAATATCAATACAATGAAAGCCATTATTTCCTTTATCAAATTCAAACAAAATAAGCGGATCACTTCCGTCCGATATGTCATAGGGTTTGATCCAAGGTTTCTGCGCAATTTTGAAAAAAGTAACCACGGGATGATTGTTTTTAATTTCCGATAAGACCAAACGGGTCTTTTCATTTGGATCAGCACAGTCGAATAGTGCTAATGCAATATTGTGGTACTCCTTCAATAATTGAAATTTTATTTTTTCGTTCTTAATACAAATTCTATTCCCTATTTGTTGTGGCAGCTCATCGTTCGCTTTAACGAAATCAAAATCCCATAGTTCCGAATAGGCCATTTCATAATGGAGTCCCCACCATGCAGCAATTGTTGCAATAGCTGCATCTTCACACAGCATATCCGCTGTTTGGATCAGCCTTATTTGATCAGATCCCATTATCTGTCTCCTCTCAAATTGTTTTTCTTCCTATCGGTTTTAGTTTTTATACACTTGGTAATTTTATTTTTAGAATCGCTAGAATCTTTATATGTGCATAGCTCTCCCCTTTCGTCCAGGAAGCTGCACCAAACTTGATTATTATATAACTTCCTTGTCATACCAACGTGTCGAAACATCGATTAATATTCCTCGGATTTTTTGCAGAAGTAATATCCACCTATACTTCCATATATCTACATTAAATAATATAATAGTATAAATTATTACTTTTATACAATTATATTATTTAATAATATTTATATCAATAGTTTACAATATTTTTTAAGGATACCTTCAAGAAAATATCCTTTTCATCAACCGTAAGACTTCATGTACAAAGTGAATTCATTATAGCATCCGATCTTTTCAATTTCAGTAGACTAAACACTACAAAAAGTGGAATATTCGTTTATAACAGATAAAATTTGGCTTCTTTCGATACTATTAAGCTTAATTTATTGTAAGGGGACAGTAGGAATTTACTACGCAACTTCCTACTGTCCCCTATTTCTGCTGCTTTCCTAAAACCTCAATGCATACAGCTTATCAAAAATACAATTGACTAATCGGAGCTGCACTTCCCCCGGTTACCTGAATCCGATATCCGAATCTTTCTGTCGGGTCCCAACCGTACGATGTGGATCTTTTGTATCCGCTCATCGTTACATTGCTGATAACCGCAATAACAACGCCGTTTTTTGGCGCTTTGGTCAGATCAATTGTCGTCTGGCCGCTGGAAACCGGCGTGCTGAATACTGTAGTGCCGTCTGTAGCACGATAAGCTATTTGAGCCCTCATATCCGCAGTAGTACCATTGCTTCCCTGTGAATCCGGTGAGAAATTTACAGTAACCGAAGTGGCTCCCGAACTAACTGAAATCGGTATGAAATTTCTGCCTGTATACCTTGGAAGCTTGCTGTTATCGGATGGAACAAGCCAACCGTTTTGATTCGTCGTCGCTGCATACATGGCTGTTGAAGCGACTCCCTGAACGGCGGTTGAAAACTCTACAAAGTCTCCTAAAGCTACACGGGCAGCATATTCTATGACCATTGACTGTACTCTTGCTTTATCCAGCAATCTTGTCATCGTCTGCAGGTTTTGTTCCGTCGTTCTGGCCTCTTCCAATACCTTTGCATAAAATGTCACTCCCACTCGCTGTGAAACAAATAGCGGGAATAAATCATTGTATCTGTACCCAGTACTATCATTCATGTAATCCGCCGGGCTTGTAGCTTCTCCGGCTGAATTGATTCCGCAGCTTTCAATCGGCACATAAGGCTGCTTGTAAACTTCCCGGTCGAGATAACCGATTCCGGACGGGAACGGAACTTGCTGTGACTGTCCGATGGTCGCGCCGCTTCTCCATTCCGCAAGGCGCAGTATCATATAGTCATTTAACGACTCATGAATCCACGATACCGAATTCCCGGGCATAGTACCATAGGAATTTATGAGAACATGATTAAATTCATGCGTAAGGTTGTATCTGTTTTGATCGCTCATTCCGGCAGAATCGGTTACAACACACGGATAGGAGCCTTCCCAACCTTGATAGCCTGAAGGTCCGGGATCACGCGGCAATCCTGTATTGGTAAAGAAATAGTCGATGTATTTTGTTCCGGTTTTTCCCGTTGACCAGGGAGGCATATGGATACCCAGCGTTTCGCATTCCCATTTCAAGTCTTGATTAATCCGTTGAAGGATAGCGGTTTGAGTGGCTACCGGTACTTGCGACGCTCCGTTGGGCCCTTCATTCAATAAAATATAGCCATTGGGAATTGTCAGGGAAGGCGTTCCGTATGGATTGAGATTAATGGCGGTGAGGGTTGGATTATTGTTCCAGGTCTCGAAGGTTGCACCGGGAACATTTCCATAATTCCATTGGTATGAACCGGAACCCGAGCCTGATGACGAGCCCCATACCCTCCATTCAAGGATACCTGTGGAGTAGGTTGCTTTGGCCGTTATCTCAAGGCGTATCCTGTTTGTGGTAACAGCCGTGAAGGTAGTGGTGTTGAATGTATTTCCGGCTACGCCAAGACCCGAAGGATTGCTTACTGCCACCCATGCGGTTCCATTCCAGTACTTTATTGCGCAGGAGGCCGGTAAATCGATGCCCTCGTCATCGTCAAACCAGTATACCTCACATTTGGAAATTGTAGCGTTCTGACTGAAATCATACTGCACCCACTGTGTGGACCCGGGATTGTCCCAGTTGCCATATACCGCATAAGTCCTGTCATTGGAGCTTGTCGGTGTATAGCCGTCATTCAAGGCCGCTATACTTTCCCAGGAGGAACAAAAGGATGTCGATGGGGTTCCGAGGGGCGCGATGTTCGTGTCTGCTGCAAATGCGGTAAAATTACTGCTTACCAGCAGGAAAACGGCAGCCAGAACACAAATCAGGGCTTTGGTACACCTTTTACTACTTGACATAATCTTAACCTCCTATTTCATTTAAATATAAGATTTCATATTGTTTTGATGTAAAACTGAGCTTGCTTGGTTATTCCCGCCAATTACGAGTTATTTTTTAAATATCCCCGTACGTTTTTATGAACCTCAGTAACACCAGGGTGCAGGCATCGGATAATCGCCAAAAAGAGTCTTTACGATATTGTATATTTTAGGATCGTAAAGCTTCAACTGCTCGCGGTCTGTTTTAAGGCCGGCGTCAGGTACGTTTAGATCGGTGGGGTTGCAGTTGAACCATCTTGGAACCTGGCCTGCAAAGTACTCCTGCACATTATTAAGGTCATAGGCGGACTCCAGCTTGTAACGGCAATACTGCGCGTTGGGGTCAAACAATTCCTGGTATGCGGACTTTATTTTACCGAACAGGACCGGATCAACCCCCATGGCCTGGTCGTCTCCTATCCCGCCATACAGCAGAACATGGGTCAGCTCATGGCAGAGGACGTTAAAGGTGGTATTCCATTTATTATTCAGGTCGGGGTCCATATGTTCTTCAAACACTACGCAGTCGGATCCTCCAAAAGCGCCTCGAAAGGTGTGATCCTCTTCATCGGCGTATTCGGGCAATTGATACACGAATTCCGTCTTGCCGAGAATATGTACTGTACCGCCATTTGATAGCATTTTTTCTATAAGCTCGGGCCTTTCCACCGATATTTTTTTCATCATCGCCTGAATCGTTAAATACGACTGGGTAAGCGCCCTGTCGCTTACTTTCTCGGAGGCCAGAACAGGAATGCCATAGCATTGCACATACTTCTTGTAAAACTCATTCGTACCTGCGGGAGGAGCGGATACCACAGGCAAGCCGTACACCTTCCATTCGAGGATTCCCGTGGGGTAGCTGCTGTTTCCCGTGTATGTGATACGCAGCTTTGACGTTTTTACCGCATCAAAGGTGGTCATGACGTATTTGTCTTTTTCCAGCGTATCCTGCTTTGCATCCAGGACGTCTTTAAAACCGGTGCCATCCCAGTATTGCAGCTTATAGGAGCTTGGAAGCCTTATCTTATTACCGTCATCAAACCAGTATACGCCAACTTTATTCACATCCATCTGAATCGGCCAGTCATATTGCACCCACTCTACCGCACCTTTTTTAGGCCAATTGCCGTATTTGTTCCGGGTGCGGTCTTGTGAATCCACCGGTTCGACGCCGTCGTTGAGGGCGGCTACCGATTCGACGGAAGAACAGTAGGAAGCGGAGCCTGCAGCACTCAAAGCGATGTTGTACTCCTGATCGAATACCGTCTCCGAGACTTCACCGTAAACTCTCCATTCAAGTATACCTGTTGAATGGACGCCATCGCCGGTAAATTGCAGTCTCATTTTGTCTGTAACCACCTGGTCGAAGGTAGTGGTATTGTATTTGTCTCCCTCAACTCCATAACCTGCGGCGTTTTTTACGTCGATAAATTGTGATCCGTCCCAGTACTGAAGCTTGCAGGATGAGGGAAGAAAAATCCCGTCCTTGTCTGCAAACCAGTACACATCGATTTTGTCCAATACCATGGGAAACTTCCAATTGTACTGTACCCACTGGGTACCCAGCTCAGGCCAGTTGCCGTATGCCGAATGCGAATGGTCCTTTGAGCTTGCCGGGTCAAATCCGTCATTGAGAGCTTTAACCGTCTCCCAGGAAGAGCAGAAAGAGCTGGAAACATATACTGCGTTTGGAGCTATGTTGGCAGCTTCCGCAGCTGCCGTAGCAAAAGGCAAGATCAGCAAGACCATCATGCAGCATAGAAGGATTGATAGAACCTTTTTCAATCGATTCACCTCCCGGTCAGTCTTATTCTACCTCACGTGTGTAGCAGAACTATTATATCACCCGTTTTTTTTTAATTCAGTAGACAAAACCCCAGAAAAGGTGGAATATTCTTACAACAATTTAGGAGCACTTAAATTTTTTTCAATCGTTATTAAGATGTGTTCTGCAATAGGCGTTCCTGAACTGCTTTGGCGTCATGTTTTCATGCTGCTTGAACAGCTTCATGAAATACTTCTCATCCTCAAAACCTATATTTTGCGCTATCTCCTTTACCATAATGTCCGTCTCGCACAGCAGTTCCTTCGCCCGGGATACCTTCACCTGGTTGATATACTGCTGCACGCTGATTTTCATGCATTTCTTGAAATACCTGGACAAATACTCCTTGGAATAATTGAATTCATAAGCTACATTTCTGAGAGAAATATTTTGATATGAATTTATCCGTATCCATTCAAGGATGGTATAAAGCTTGCCTCTCTCTGCCGCCGTAGCGCTTTTTTTGATGCTTTGCTCCGTTATCTCCAGCAGCAGCGAAGTCATCAGATAAGCGGCTCCCATTTCGGAATAATACTGGGACTGGTAAATATGCAGGATCTGGTTGCACAGAACGCCGACGCGTTCCATGTCCAACCCTTTAAGCAGCGTACCGTAAAGCACGCTCTCATTTAACACACTCAAATAATTACCTGCCCTGTGAATGCTGAATTTCTCCTGCGCCTCATCCCGGGAAACCAACCGGTAGCCGTCTTTAAAGGCAAAATGGAACCAATAGAAGGACGTACCCTTCTCGGAGCGCGCATATCCCTTATGGATAAATCCGGGCAGCAGGAATAACATATCGCCTTTGCTCAGGATATATTTTTCATCCCCCTGCTGTATGAACAGCTTGCCTTTAAGCATAATGATCAGCTCATGGCTTTCCAGTTTTCTCTCGCTGTGGATCCAGTTTTCAGGGGATATAAACCTGCCTGCCGCGTAGAAAATCACCGGATGGCTTATATTTCCCAGGACAAAGTTCATAAACCATTCCCCCTCAAGGTTTTATCTTACCCTATTATTATCCTCTATCCGGGAGACGATGTCAAAACATATGCTTATGTACATTTTTTTATTATAAAACAATCACAGTTTGAATCCGCAACAAAACTGTTTTTGTCAATATCCCTGTCCAAAGACAACTCCATTGTTTTATTATTCATGCTGATTTCATACCTGCCTTTTTTCCCCTGGATGAAGACCCTTTTGTCGCCGCAGCCATCCCTGTCAAGGTGAAGTCTTATTTCCGAAAGATCCGTTTTGACCACAGCCGGCTCTTTGTCGGAGAAATGTCCGTTCCGGAGCTTTATCATCAATACGGAATCCTTTGCTGCCAGGTACAGATTTTTCCGCACTCCATCCTCAAACCTTAGCTGGAATGCCCCGCTCTCTTCCCGAAAGCTCCCGCCGAAACAATACCACCCGAATACGGGATCCTCCGCAAGGACCACTGCCGCCTCCCGTAAATATCCCGAGAAGCCCAGATCGATTTCGCAGGAATAATACCATGCCCCCCTGTGATGGGGCTGATCCAGCCAGGTGTATCCACAGGGCGCAGGTTCGAAACCGCCGGCTGCGGCGCCGTCGTTATTTTCTCCGGGATACCAGCAGCCATAGTTGCTTTCCGGAGTACCGCTATTCATTAAGGCCCAGGAGGATAGAAGCGATGCGTATCCCAGCCTTAAAGCCTCCTCGCGGTTTTCCGCGTATAACAGGGCATAATCCAGAATGGCGCCCCCACCCATCTGTGACATATAGCTTAAGGTATAACTGGCGTTGTTGCCTCTGAAATCGCTCCCCAGATGATAATAGGCAGGCTCCAATACACCCCGGCAGGCAATATTGCAGTTTATTTCCTTCTGCATAAACCGGCTTGCTTTTCTCCGGAACTCATCCATTTCCTGCTTTTCTCCTTCCGGCGGGACCTGCTTTTCCACTGCATATTTGGCAAAAGCGTGGGTTGACTCAAAGCCTGTCGTATCAAAAGGATATTCCGAGCCGAAAATATCCGTATCGCCATTGATAAAACATGCTGTTTTCCGCTCCCACCAGTGTCTGAGCCTGTATGCCTTTTCCTGCTGGCCGGTTTCCTCCAGTTCGTTAAAGATTTCTTCCATGACTTTTTCATTATAGAAGCCCGTCTTCAAAGCCGACCACTCATCGATTTCCTCAGGCAGCGTAAACAAAGCCAGCGCCGTCCTGTAAGCCCTCTCCAGATAGACCTGAGGCTTCAATTTTGTTTTTATATGTCTGTAATTTTTTGCAACCTTGTACATGCTCCAATACAATAGCACAATATGCGGATAATCATATGCCCTCCAGAGATGTATCCGCCCATCGGGTCCTCTCTTGGAGGAATACCTGTTTTGATGCCAGTCGGGTATACCGTAGATTCCATAGGCATATTCCTCGTGCTCGCTCCGTTGAAGCCCACCCCATACAAATTTGTCTATATAGACATCCAATACCTCAACCTCTTTTTGTACGGGAAATTCGGCATTTTTAGCAGCCAGAAAGGATGGCTTGCAGAGCCCCGGATCATCACAGGTAACTTCATAAATGCGCATGGGTCTTAGATCATCATAATTATCGGGACTTAAGTAAACCTCCTTTTCCATATTCCACTCTTTGATGAGCCCATAGTACCATTTTTCGGCATCCTTTTCCTGGGAATTCCCAAGAAAATGTCCCCGCTTTTTGATGAGTGTCTCCATCGGTTCGGTTATGAAAAACTCCAGTACAAATTCAAAGCTCTCTTCACAAGAGATGTGCAGCAGGTTCTCGCCCAGGCGGTTGAATTTTATACGGTAGATATGCCTGTCATCTCCGCCGGCCCCCTCAGTGCAGGAGATATCCGTCTCCTCCGGAAATTCCGGCAGCACCCGGTTTATCCTCCGCTGCGACTTAAATGCAACCTTAACCTCCCAGCCTCTTGCTACCGTCATACCGGGTACCAGTGTGACATCCACCAGCTTGCCTTCATATAAGGCCCTCCGGACAGCTTCATAACTTTCCGCCAGGCTTAGCCGGAACCCGTATTCCACCCCGGATTCCTTCCGTCCTCCCGGCGCAAGTACAATACTGCCTGTTTTCTGCCGCCATTTGCAGCCTTTTTGTTCCGCAGCCCCACTGGCGCCCTTCGCAAGAATATATGCGCGGTACAAGGACTTTGCCGGTCTTTTTTCATCCTCCAGATCAAAGAATTCCAGCCTCGCCCCCGCCTCCGGCAGCATGACCAAAAAAGGTCCTTCTCCGTCGCATCTCGTCCAAAACAGGTAGGAATTATCCCCGGATATGAAGCTATGACGGATCACCTTCCGGGATGCGCTCTCTCCCCATTGGAAATTGCTGTTCATTGGGAAGGCAATCGCCAGGTCTACGATTTCCACCGGCTCCTGCAAAAGATTTTCCACGGAAACACGGTATAAGAGGGATTCACCCGCGGGCTTGAAGCTCCATTCAATTGTCATTTCCTCAATGCCCTTTTGTTCTATCCTGCAAAAAAAGTTTCTGCCTCCTTCCTTGTCACAAAACCCGATCCTGGCGGCTGAAGCCTTGCCGGAGAAACAAAAGAGCTCTCCGTTGCTTTTCCTGTACCGTAAATCCACTCCTCCAAAGGATTCTCCCTGCCAGATAAATTCGGTCTCTTGACTCCCGGCAGCTTTCAAACTTGTAATTCCCCTGTGGTCATATTCCAGCAGGAATAATTCCCTGGTAGTCTCAGCAATTGTTCTCACCAAAATGCCTCCATTTAATTTTTACATACTGCACTTTCATAAAAAAAAGAGTGCTTCTTATGATTCAAGCAAAAGAAACACCCTTTTTCCGGTTAATAAAAAGCTTATGCCGTAGTGCCATTTACTTGCTGAAGATTTCCTTATTTGCTTTATACTGCTCCTGGTTATACTCGGTTAGTTCCTTCAGTCCCATTTGATTCAGCGCGTCGCGGGATTTGTAGAACTGCGTTTCCATCTCCTCTTGCGTTTTGGAGGTAATGATTTTTGCCCATTCCACCCGGATTGCGTCCTTAATTGTCTGATTCGTTATTGCAATAGGATCCTGGGAAGGGTACGTCACGGTGAACAGCGTAGAATCCCACGGCTTTGCGGTAGAATTTCTAAAGCATATGTCAACCCCTTTGTCGTAAAAAGAACCGTCGGAATTAATGGGCCAGAAATCATACCCGTTTACCCTGGAAATCCTGGGATCGATACGGCTGTCCTCAATACGGCCCCCGCCCGTAGCTACCCAGATTTCCTGTGCAGCGAATTTCGCCTTGACCGTATGCACATTTTCATTTTTGGTTTCATTGGACATGGTATTATCCTTAAAGATCCATTTTCCATCTTTGATATCCCAGATATTCCCGGGGTCCGGCGGTCCGAAGGCTATAATGAAATTGCCAAGCTCGGAGCATTCCCAATCCATAAAACGCACGATTTCATCTACAACGCTCTCTTCTTTGACTTTGTTGGTAATGATGCTGCGGTAGCTGCCGATATAATTGCTGCTCAGATAGGTAGGCTCTTCCACTCCCGGAACCTGAAGGGTCGCGTTCATGAAACGCTTCTCAATGGTATAATCCTTGTCTTCCTGCGCCCACTTTTCATGTCCCGCCGTCCACGCATGCCACCATAATCCGATATTTCCAATAATTTTTTCGTTGAAAACCTTCGTCAGCCAGGTTTCATAGTCATTGGACAAAAAATCCGGCTCAATCAAGCCTTCTCTGTAAAACCGGTTGATATATTCCGAGATTGCAAGTCCCTCATCGGTATTCATCCAATGGGTAAAGCCGCCGGTGGAGGCGTCAACCTTATAGTTGTTTTTGAAGCCATAGGCGGCCAGCATGGTGCCATATAAATAATCTCCCTTATAGTTGTCGGAAATGGCATAAACCTTATCCCCGTTTTTATTGGTGGGATGTTTTGCTACAATGGCCTTTAAGGTTTGATAATATTCGTCCAGCGTTTTATACATTGGCAGCCCGGTTTCCTGCCACAGGTCATATCTCGCCGCAAAGTCATAGCCCGCTACATTGGTTGTCTCTCCCCAGCCCGTCGGCAGCTTGTGGAGGCTCCCATCCTTCTCTTTGAGCAGGTTGAGATATTTCCCGATCCTGCGGTTGATGTTTTCACCGTACGCTGCAATTGGCCGGCTTAAATCCACCGTCCTTTTCTGTGCAATGAATTTATTGGCCATATCATCGGGCATCCAGGAGATGACTTCCGGATAGTCATTGGCCGCCAGCATAAGATTCAATTTTTCCGTCACGTCGGAGGAAAAAACCTGTACATTGATATCCACATTAAATTTCTCCTTGTAGAAATCCTTCATGTACTTCATTTTCTCCGTCTTTTCCTTCTGGTCGCCCTGGCCCATGTAGATTGTAAAGCTCAAGGTTTTCTCCGGTACTTTCCAGCCATAATCGTTCTCCTGCAAATTCGCCGTTTCACTGGAATTCGCAATTGCCGATGTAGAAGCTGCCGTTCCCTGCTGTGTTTCCTTGTCTCCGTCTCTTCCGGCACAAGCTGTAAAAGAGAACCCAAGCACCATGACTGCGACCAGCGCTGCAATCATTTTTTCACACCTGATTTTTTGCATTTTCCTACCTCCCCGTTTATAAATTTTTATTTGGAGCATTGAAATTATTCCTGCGAAATTTTTTTTCACCGGTGCTTAACACGAAATAAATTGTGGGCGCTCCTATTCCTTCACGGCGCCAATGGTAATCCCGCCAATGAAATACTTCTGCATGAAAGGGTAAACTACGACAATCGGAAGCGTTACAATCATCGTGGTCGCAGAACGTATCGATAATGGGGTCAGATTTCTATAAGCATCCATTTCCCTCTGGTCACCCTGCAATTTCGTCAATTGTTCGGCTTTTAAAAGAATTTTCTGCAAATATGCCTGAAGCGTATCCCAGTTTCCCGAAGAATTGTAGATAATGACATCAAACCAGGAATTCCAGTGGCCAATGGCTGTAAAAACGGCAACGGCGGCAAAAACAGGGGTACAGATGGGAAAGATGATTTTCATGTAGATGACAAGTTCTCTGGCGCCGTCGATTCTTGCCGACTCGCTTAAGGATCTGGGTACATTATACATATATGACGCTATCAACAGCATATTATATGCACTGAACAGCTGCGTCACCCAGTATACTGTAAATGTATTAAGCAATCCCAAATTGTTATAAACCAGAAAGGTCGGAACCAAACCACCGCCAAAATACATGGTTATCAGAAATACCACCCGGATAAACCTGCGGCCTCTAAACCAATGGATGGTAGTAATATACGCCAGGAGTCCTGAAAAGAACAGGTTTGTCACAGTTCCGACCAAAACCCTCAATACCGAGATCAGAGCCCCTCTGCCCAGATCGGTTCTGGCAAAAATATAAGAATAATTGTCCAGGGTAATTTTTCTGGGCCAGAAATACAGCCCTCCTTTTAGCGTATCCAGCCCATCATTCATGGAGACAACGATCTGATTCCAAAAAGGATAAAGCATAATAAATGCAAGGAAGAGCATGAATACGGTATTAAACATGTCAAAAAGCACACCGCCGGCAGTTTTTCTGATAAAGCTGGCTCTCATTCTCTCACCCCTTTCGCTGGTAGCAGGCTTCAGAAGATGGACATGTCCGTCGTTTTTTTGGCCAGTGCATTTGTTGCAAACACAAGCAAAATGCCGATAATGGATTTAAAAAATCCGACTGCCGTCGAAAAGGAATAATTGCCAAGCTGTATCCCATACCGGTAAATATAGGTATCAATTACCTCATAATAGTCCCTTGTTTGCGGGGTTCCAAGCAGCAGCTGCTGTTCAAAGCCCGCATTCAGTATTCCGCCGATTCCCAGAATAAAGAGGAGGAGAATCGTAGGAGCTATGCCCGGAAGCGTGATATGTTTCACCATCCCCCAGCGGGAAAGCCCGTCAACAGTTCCGGCCTGATACAACTCATGTTCAATCCCCGATATCGCAGACAGATAAATAATACTTCCATAGCCGATATTTTTCCATACATTTGTTCCTACAAGCAGCGTCCACATATTTTTTCCTTCTGTAACAAATCCGATAGGGTTCTGAATAATCCCCGCCTTGACCAAAACCGTATTGACGACGCCATCCCCTCCAAGCATCGCAAAAATAAGGCTTGCAACGACGACCCATGAAACAAAATAAGGGAGGTAGCTGACAGTTTGTATGATGCGCTTGAAATAAGTATGCCCGATTTCGTTGAACAGCAATGCAAGTACGATGGGAGCTACAAATCCAATGGTCAGATTTAATATGCTGATAGCCAATGTGTTTCTAAAGATAAGCCATACATCCGGGAGTTTGAAAAAGTCAATGAAATGCTTCAGCCCGACAAACTCTGTTTCAAAAAGGTCTACACCCGGATAGTAGTTAAAGAATCCGTAAATGATCCCGTACATGGGGTAATAGCTAAAAATAGCCACCCACGCCAGTGCAGCCCCACCGATAAGCCACAACTCGCCTTCTCTTTGAACAGTTGTCCGGAAACTCCATCTTAAGCTTATTTTGCTGCTTTTTGAAATGATTTCCTTCCCATTCACAAAACACCCACTTCCTTTTTGCGAGATTCCTGCGAACTACCTTGAATAAATAGTGCGTTAATGCTTTCGCGTTATTTATTCAAGGCGCATAAATGCCGATGAATTAATGGTTTTTTTCTATAGTATTCATTGCAAGCCGGTCTTATTTCTTTTTCCTTTGAATAACCTAAGTTTATCACAGCCTGATGTCAAAGTCGGTAAGCTAAATTAATAAAAAGTGGAAAATATTAACCAGTTTTTTCTTCCGCCTCCATGTCTATAACACCCAGGGATATGGCAAATATGTGGACATTAGGGCAGAATGGCAGTGTTACCCCTTCGATTGGATGCTCGTTGTCCAGAGCATAGGAATATTCAAATATCGCTGCATTATTTTGCACCACCTTGATCTGATGCTCCGCTGTGCAGCCAAGTCTTCCCGACCAAACCGTTTTTTCCTCAAAAAGCTTTTTGCCGACAAAATCGGAAATACTAAAGTTAATCAGCTCTTCGCCCTTTTCATATTTTACCTTGATGGTTTCATAATAATTTCCACACTCCGCACATGCCAGAAACCGGATGCTGCAACACCTGACACGGGGCAGGGCAATGTTCTGTCCAAAGCAGGATACGTTATCCGGCTTGTCGGTACAAATCGCCGGAAACATATAAGTGACGCCATCGACAACCCAGGTACGGTCCTCGGGAATATTTTCAATCAGAAAATAATCATAATATCCCGTGAAATTTGGAGTGTAGGCATCCTTGCCGCTTCCAAACGCCTTGTTGTTGAAATGTTCTTCCAGCTTTACCGGCAAATAGCCGACCCTGCCCCGCAAGCCGCCGGTTTTCTTCGGAGTCCCGGGCACGGGATTATTCTTCCGGTTCCCGGAATCAATAACATCCAGCAGCCCGGTTGCCACACTTTCCTCATAATCCGCCTCTTCGAGCAAAACATTGTAAATACGCTCCACAACCCTGTCAATATCCGTGGAATAGATCTGATCCGCCGAATCCGGCCGGTTCATGGTGTTGAAAACTCTTTTCATGGAGGTGACAATAATCGTCCATTTGGAAATCATCCGCCTGAAGCTGGTCATATAAGAAGAAAAACCGGGGTTGTTTTCTTTTTCTTCAATCTCTTTCAGGTTAATTAAAAACAGTGCCCGGCCTGCTATCAAATAATGAAGCGTCGGATAAAGCTTTCTCCACAAATCTCTTTTCTTATCATTTTCTTCATGGCTTGCAAGGCCGAATTGAATCCGGAAGTCTTCGGCAAAGGCTCTCATATCATCAAAGGCAGTTGTATTTCCGCGATTTACAAACATACCGGAAAGAACATTTTTTAAAACCGGTCTCCACAGTCTATTCCGGTTTTTGCCGGGGTCCACGGCAAAGGTAATACAAAATCCGCTGCCTGAAGCCAGGGCTTCTTTTGTAACTGTTTTATCCTTCACCATATTGTAAGGGTCAATCAAATGCAAAGCATCCTTTGACTCATCCATGCCAATGGCAAGGCATATATGGTTGGTATGTCCGATATTGTACCATGCATCCCAGGGACAATAATACGAGTCATACCTGATGGCCGCCGGACGTCCATTGGAAAGTTCGTTTTTTATAATCTCAAACAACTCGTCCATGTCCCCGGAATAATGGTAATTCATTTTGATCCCATGGCAGGCTTCAAGGCATTGGTACCTGTCGGCAACGTTGCTCACATCGATTCTCTCATGAAACTCGAGCCCTTTGGCGTCCTCCTTGCTTTTGTATATGAAATTCCACGTATATGCATACATCAGCTTGAACTCCAGCCCGTAATAATTGCACACGGTTGCAATAACATCATCCACACATTGATAATAAGTAAATAACCTTTCAATTTGCACAGGCTCAATATTTAAAATCATCTTGCACACCTCCGGCGGATATTTTTTATCGGATGGTTTTTCCCCTTGAGTTCTTTTCCAGCAGGCCGCCTGTTTCATACTCCTGAGGTATCATATAATCAGGAAGGCTTTTTTTCAGAAAGCGGACGATCTCACTCTCCTCCAAAATACCGTGATTGACGATATAGGCTTTCAGTTTTCCTTTCCCGGTGTTATCACCTGGAATATATTTTACAATGCACTCCTGAATCTGCTCATGCTTCAGCAGAGCGGACTCTATTTCCTCAAGCTCGACCCTGAACCCCATTACCTTGACCATATGATCCTTTCTGCCGACGAATCTGTATTTATCCTCTGCAAGGACTTTCACCACATCGCCCGTAAAATAATACCTGTTGTCTTCCAGGGCTGGAATGCCTGTTGGCCTGATCACTTTCTCCGTCCATTCCTTTTTACCCAAATACCCTTTCATCAAGGAAGCTCCTCTGACAACCAGCTCACCCTTTTGACCGACGCCGGCGATTTCCCCGTTTTCATCGACTACCTTTATGTCAGTATAAGGACACGCATGGCCGATGGGTATTTCATCCTCCATTTCTTCAGGCTTTTCAGTAATTTCATAATATGTAATTACATTTGTTTCCGTAGGGCCATACAAATTATAGAACCTGACATGGGGCAGTTTTGCCCTCAGCTGCCTGAGGTATTTGACAGGAAACACATCCCCTGCGTAAAGGATTCTTGCCAGGCTGTCAAGGCTCCGCGCTTCAAGCCCGCCATGCAAAAGCAAATTGACGAGCACCGAAGGTACCGAGTACCAGGTTGTAATATTGTTTTCTTCGATAAACTTCCCAAGAGACAAAGGAAAGGAAGAGACTCCTTTGGAAACGAGGCATAATTTTGCACCTGCCTTTATGGAAACAAAGATGTCAAATATGGATAAATCGAAGTAAAATGGCGCATGTGAGGACAAAACATCGGCGGGCTTGATATTGAAATAGGCATGTGCCCATTGTATGAAGCACATTGCATTGCCATGGGAGAGGATCACTCCTTTGGGAAAGCCTGTAGAGCCTGATGTATATAAAATATATGCAGGATCCTCCTCAGAAATATTTACTTCATGTTCATCCATGGGGAAACCATTCTTTTTCCAGTCAAATATGTTTACAGTTCCATTATAATTGCCCGAATCAATTTTACAGTCGTGACCGATGAGTATGGCTCTTTCATAAGGATATCCCTTCAAAACGCTATTTGGCGTATTCCATATCCTTTCACATGTAATCACTGTTTTTATATCCGTATCCTTGAGTATATATTCCTGCCGACTTGCAGGAGCGGATAAGTCCAGGGGCACGTAGGCAGAACCTGATTTTAATATTCCGAAGATTGCTATGATCGCTTCAATTGACTTGTCAAGAAGGATGGCTATATGCCCCCCGTTATTCCGTTCACCGCTCAAAAGCAGATCAGCAAGACGTGTGCTGGCGTTATCCAGCTCGATGTAACTGATACAAGAACCGCCTGCTGCCACTGCAATATTGTCCGGCACATGCTTTGCCGCATCGGTTAGTAAATCATGAAGGAGCATGCTTATTCCTCCTTGTCGCAGGACCGTACCATTTTTGCTACTATTCCTTCCGCAAATATTTCCGACTTGAGCTATAGGATATCAGGACCGGCAGTAAATGGGCCTCACTTTTTTCCATATATTTGTTGATGATCCTCATTCTATTTGATTGTACAAGCGTTTTCTATATAAGATATTGCCATCTTGTTATATTATTTTGTCCTCCGGATTCATCGGAATCTTAGTGACGATTCAGGTACCCCGCTTGTCATTGCGAGGAGCAAAGCGACGTGGCAATCTCAGCTTCTGACTCAGATAGCATTTTTTAGATTGCCGCGCTCCACCTCGTTTCGCTCGCAATGACAGTACCTGAATCGTCACAAATCTTACATTCGAAACACACATTCGAAAGAAATTTATGTATAATTAGTAATATTTATGATACAATTTTGAATGATCGTATTATGTACAGGGAGGCGGGTAAAGAAAAATGGAATCCTTTGAAAAGTATAAGGAAACGAATCTGTTTTCAGGCTGCAGCTTCAAGCTCAAAGTTTTTGAAGTGATTCACAACCAATATGCCGTCATGAAAATCCACTGGCACGAATATCTGGAAATAGTATACTTAGCCGAGGGACAGCCTACCCTGAACATCGGTACCAATACATATCAGACTGCCGCGGATGACATATTCTTTGTCAACTACAGGCAGCTGCATTCCGGATACTCACATAACAGCGCCTACGTCAAATATTATGCCATTGTCATCGATCCATCGTTGTTTTTAGGAGAAAAAGGCGATTCCTATTACAGGAAATATATCATGCCCTTTGTGGACGGGACCAGTCTATTTCCCGTCAAGGTTGACAGGAAGCGCTCCTGCTATAAAAAGCTGAAGGATAATCTCAATGTCATCATCAAGGAATATAAGGATGCCTTGCCCGGCTTCGAGCTAAAAATAAAAGCTTGCCTTTTTGCTATATTTATCGACATCTTAAGAGACTATACGCCGATAAAACTGAAAAGCATGGATCACGAAACAATTTTGCAGGATACGAAAAGTATCAATGATTTGATTTCACACATTTATATGACCGGTCCGTTAAAAATGACCATCAAGGACGCCGCGGACTACGTCCGGCTGAATCCGTACTATTTCTGCAAAATATTTAAAAAGCAGACCGGCTACACCTTCATTCAATTTTTTAACCTATACAAAATAGGAAAGGCGGAAGATTTCCTGCTTTATACAAACGATACCATAATGAATATTGCCAGTGAACTGGGCTTTTGCAATACAAACTACTTTGACAAGGTTTTCAGAGAATTGAAGGGCTGTTCTCCCAGTGAGTTCAGAAAACAAGGCAAAAGCAAACGGCCCATGCCGCAAGGCGCCGCACATTTATGTGAAAAAGTGTAGGGGCGCGCTATTTGCGCGTCCGCATATGTAACTATGTCAAACAGCTACCGGACGGCCAATGGCCGCCCCTACACTGAACGCTAACTGCCAATGGCCGCCCATGTATCAAGCTTTTTCATGCCCCATGCCTCAGAGCAGTACACTTGCGTCTGAAATGCCCCTATCCTTCCTGGTTCATAACAGCCTCGATTTCGTCTATCGTCCGTGGAATACCGCCGGATAGCAGTTCAAGGCCATTGGAAGTGACAAGTACGTTGTCCTCGATGCGCATTCCGATATTCCATTCCCTTATGTAGATGCCGGTATCCATTGTGAATACCATGTTCTCTTCGATGGGAAGATCATAGGTGCCTGCATCGTGCACATCAAATCCGATATGATGGGTGCAGCCGTGCCATACATATTTCCCCAGGTCCTTCACATCCTCCAGCAGCCCGATGGATTTCAACCCTTCGAAAGCCTGCCGGCGGTATATCTCGTCAATTTTTGAGAAAGGCATGCCGGGCTTGATAAAGTTTGTGGTATAGTCGTTGGCTTCCAGCGAAACCTGGTAGACCTTTTTTTGCAGTTCGCTGAAACGCCCGTTCCGGGGGAATACGCGCGAAATATCGACACAACAGAAATCCACCATGGCTCCCACATCGGTAAGGCAAAGCTCTCCGTCGCTCAGCACACCGGACGGGGTATCATAATGCAGGTAGAAGTTGTTTTTCCCGCAGGACACAATCGGCTTAAATGCAGCCTCTACAGCCCCATGCTTATGTATTGTATAAAAAAACTCGGCAAAAAGATCCATTTCGCCGGCCGCCGTTCCGGCCGCCTTCATCATTCGTACGATACCCTCCCGGGTTATTGCAAGGGCCTTTTTGATGTTTGCTATTTCCTGGGACGCTTTGTGGGTCCTCTGGAAAGCAATTTTAGGAAAGGCGTTTTTTACGGTGAGGTGGGGGTATTTTTCACGGGCCGTACGGTAAAACAGGTGGTTCTGGTCGGTCAGTTCCTCTCCTTCATTGGATTCCAGCACAAGATGGAGTTCACTGAAATAGCAGTTATGGGCCATACGGCTGAAAGCTTTCTGAAAATCACCGGAATAAGCAATATTGCTTATTCCGGACTTATCCACCGCCTCCTCGTCGGTAATCCGGCGGCCGCTCCAGATTTCAACCGTGGGGTCGGGTTTCCTGATAAACAGAGTCTCACGGACATCTCCATGCACTTTGCAAGCCACCAGGATGCAATCCGGCTCGTCAATTCCCGTCATATAAACGAAATTGCGGTTGGCAAAAAACCGGAAATAATCATCTGCCGTACGCTGGACCTGCCCACCGGAGCATAGAACAAAAACAGAGGCCTCAGGCAGACTCTTATAAAATTCCTGCCTGTTGTTTTGATAGAACAATGCTTCCATAGTCTTATCCTTTCCTTATTTTTTATCTATATTAAAACTGTACCAATTCGTTTCATTATTATAGGGACCATTTAAAGTTTATTTCACAGGTTCTATTTTATCCTATGTTTTTTACTGCATCAAAACTTTTTTAATACCACTTAAACCATTTAACAATTAATTAATTCAATATCTACTATACTAAAATCCCATCCGGCTTGTCAACCTGTTATCCGAAAACATTTTTACTATATATGAACTTTATTTTTGTATTAATAAATTTTTTCCGATAAAAATATTGATATTTGCCCTGCCTTAAGATATAATGAAATTAGTGATAAAATTTGGATATTCCATATCACAGTAACAGGACTGAAGGGGGAGGCATATGTTGTCGGCATGCGTCGTCAGCGTTCAGAAATACTGCGTGCATGACGGAAATGGTATACGTACGACGATTTTTTTCAAGGGGTGTCCGCTTTCCTGTCAATGGTGCCACAACCCGGAAAGTCAGCACTTTCGTCCACAACTGATGTTCTATCCGGAGAGATGCAGAGGCTGCGGCGCATGTGCGGAGGTATGCCCTGAGAAGTGCATTTTCATGGAATCGGGTAAATCCGGCACATATCGTGAGAAATGCTCGGCCTGTGGGCTGTGCGCCGATGTCTGCCCATACGGCGCCAGAGAGATTGCCGGCACCATGCGCTCCATCGACGAACTGGTGAAATCGGCAGAGCAGGACAAAATGTTTTACGAGGCTTCCGGCGGCGGGATCACTCTTTCAGGGGGTGAGGCAACGCAGCAGGATAAGGCTTTTTTACTTGAGCTTTTGCGCAGGTTGAAACAGAAAGGCTGCAATATTGTCGTAGACACCTGCGGATTTGCGCCTTATGAAGTCTTCGAGTCCATCATGCCTTATGTTGACAGCTTTTTATACGATATCAAGCTGATGGATCCGATAAAACACAAGCAATATACCGGGCAGTCCAACGAGCTGATTCTGTCCAACCTTAAAAGACTGAGCGATGCAGGCGCACATCTTCATATACGCATTCCCGTTATTGACGGGATTAACAGTACGGATCATGAGATAGACCGTATGATAAGCTTTATCCGGGAAAACCTTCACGTGGAGAAGATCAGCCTTCTTCCCTACCATACGACCGGAAGAGATAAACGAAGGTATCTTGAGGCAAAAGATGCCGAAACAGATTTCAAAACACCTGATGACCGGCGGTTGACGGAGATTGTGGAGAAATTCAGACTGGCCGGATTTGCTGATATTGGAATCGGAGGTTAAGGGCAACCAGAAAGGACGCATACGATGGAACAAAGAGGTATGAATGAAAGAATCAGAAAATTAAGGGAACAAAGCATAAATACACAACCCCGGATATGTATGGAAAGAGCGCTGCTTGAGACGGAAGCCTACCGGACGTATGAGGGGAAAGTATCGGTGCCGGAGTTGAGAGCGCTGGCCTTCCGGCACATCATGGAAAACAAGACCCTCTGCATAAACGACGGCGAGCTCATCGTCGGAGAAAAGGGCAGCGGTCCCCAGTCTGCTCCAAGTTTTCCCGAAATCTGCTGCCATACGGCGGAGGATCTGCGGTTGATGAACGACAGGAAACTGATCTCGTTCCATGTGAAGGAGGAGGATATCAAAGCACAGGAGGAGCAAATCATTCCCTTCTGGCAGGAACGCTCCATACGGAGTAAAATATTCGAGATAATGTCGCCGGAGTGGAAAGACAGCTATGCTTCGGGGATTTTTACCGAATTCATGGAGCAGCGGGGTCCCGGCCACACGGTAGGTTCATACAAGATATACCAGAAGGGGTTTGAAACATACAAACAGGATATTAAAGAGGCCATAGCGAACCTGGACTTTTTTAACGATCCGGAGGCGGCCTCAAAATACGAACAGCTGAAAGCCATGAGCATCTGCTGCGATGCCATTATGATTCTGGGACGCCGCTATGCCGCCTATGCGCGGGAGCATGCCGGACGGGAGCAGGATGAAACCCGCCGGGCCGAGCTTTTACAGATTGCCGCAAACTGTGACATTGTGCCCGCCAAAAAACCCGAGACCTACTGGCAGGCAATCCAGATGTACTGGTTCGTACATCTGGGCGTCACTACCGAACTGAATCCATGGGATTCCTACAGTCCGGGAAGACTGGATCAACATCTTTATCCTTTTTATGTCGAGGATTGCAGCAAGGGACTCCTTGACAGCGACAGGGCGAAGGAGCTGCTGGAATGCCTGTGGGTCAAATTCAACAACCAGCCTGCTCCCCCCAAAGTGGGAATTACACTGAAGGAGAGCGGCACCTATACCGATTTTGCAAACATAAACACAGGAGGCATTACCTCCGGCGGTGAAGATGGCGTCAATGACGTAAGCTACCTGATCCTGGACTGTATGGAGGAAATGCGGCTGCTGCAGCCCAGTTCCAATGTGCAGATCAGCCGGAAAACTCCCCAGAGGTTCTTGAAAAGGGCCTGTGAAATCTCCCGCCAGGGCTGGGGCCAGCCTGCCTTCTATAATACCGAGGCAATCCTGCAGGAGCTCCTGTCCGCCGGAAAAACCCTGGCAGACGCCCGTCTGGGCGGAACCAGCGGCTGTGTGGAAACCGGCGCCTTCGGTAACGAAGCCTATATTCTGACCGGTTATTTCAATCTGCCGAAAATACTGGAGCTTACGCTGAATAACGGTTTCGACCGGATCGCCGGCAAGCAGCTGGGATTGAAGCTGGGGAATGCTGAAGATTTCACATCGTATGAAGCGCTGTTTGACGCTTATAAGCGCCAGATCGAGTATTTCGTGGAGATCAAGGTTTCCGGCTCCAACAAGATTGAATCCGTCTATGCCCGTTACATGCCGGCCCCCTTCCTTTCCATCATCACCAATGATTGTATCGCCAGCGGCAAGGATTACAACGGAGGAGGCGCGCGCTACAATACAAACTACATCCAGGGGGTGGGCATCGGCACCGTCACCGATTCTCTGGCGGTGATCAAATACAATGTTTTTGATAAAAAAAGATTTACCATGGCACAGCTAACGGATGCACTATCCCGCAATTTCGAGGGCTGCGATGCCATCCTAAACCTGGTTCGGAATAAGACCCCCCGCTACGGAAATGACGACGATTATGCGGACAGCCTCATGAGGGAAGTTTTCGACCACTATTACAACACCGTTACAGGGCGTCCCAATGCGAGAGGCGGCCAGTACCGCATCAATATGCTCCCCACCACCTGCCACATCTATTTTGGAGAAGTCATGGGAGCAAGCCCCAACGGACGCCTGGCATACAAGCCTGTTTCAGAAGGAATTTCACCTACCCAGGGTGCGGATATCAACGGACCTACGTCGGTACTGAAGTCCGCCGCAAAAATGGATCACCTAGTTACCGGCGGAACCTTGCTCAATCAGAAGTTCACCCCTGGCGCCGTTAGCGGAGATAAAGGGCTTGACGGCATGGCTCATCTGGTGCGCACCTATTTTGCCATGGACGGCCACCATATTCAGTTCAACGTAGTTGACCGGAACACGCTGCTTGAAGCCCAAAAAGCCCCCGACGAGTACCGTGATCTCATTGTACGGGTCGCAGGTTACAGCGATTATTTCCGGAATCTTAGCAAGGAATTGCAGGATGAGATCATTGAGCGCACGGAGCATGGAGTTTTCTGAACCGTGCCCGACAGGTGACAAGAGTAATTTTGAACAACGTCACAGTCCCCTCTTCATAGGTGGGGGTTACCGATTAAAAAGCTGTCAGTGGAGGGTAGCAATCCCCAACTGACGTTGTTCAAACGCCACGTATAGGCGTGGCGCACGAAGTGTAGCGCAGGGTGAATTCATTTCGCCCGCAGCGAGGGGGTATGGGGGCATGCCCCCATTGGAAATTGAAAACTATTTAATGACAAATGCTGCTGTCATCGCGAGGAGCGATAGCGACGTGGCGATCTCGAAGTGAAAAAGCGGAGGTAAAATACTGCTTAAAAAATTTATTCCATACGATAAAAAAAAGAAGGGTGGAAATCTATGAACAACGCATATTTCAAAGTCCCCACGCCAATTAACGAGCCAGTCCACGACTACGCTCCCGGAACGCCCGTGCGGGAAGCTCTCAAAAAGGAGCTGGACCGCCAATCGAGCCTTCAGGTGGATATTCCAATGATTATCGGAGGAAAGGAATATCGTTCCGGTAATACGGGTTCCGTCGTCATGCCTCACAATCACAGGCATTTGCTGGCAAAATACCATATAGCCGGCGAGCTTGAACTGAAGCAGGCCATTGAAGCAGCCATGGCCGCAAAAGACAAATGGGCTTCCATGCCCTTCGAGCACAGGGCATCGATTTTCCTGAAGGCTGCCGATTTGATCTCAGGTCCCTGGAGGGCCAGGATAAATGCCGCTACAATGCTTGGCCAGAGCAAAACCGCATACCAGGCGGAGATCGATTCAGCCTGCGAGTTGGCGGATTTTTTACGTTACAACGTCTATTTCGCCAGTGAAATATACAATGACCAGCCCCGCAATACGGCAGGCATATGGAACCGCCTGGAATACCGGCCGCTGGACGGCTTTGTCGTGGCCGTCTCACCGTTCAATTTTACGGCCATCGGCGGCAATCTATGCACCGCTCCTGCCATAACAGGCAATACGGTCATCTGGAAGCCTGCCCAAACCGCCACCCTCTCCAATTACTATTTCATGCAGATCCTGATAGAGGCCGGACTGCCTGCCGGCGTTATCAATTTTGTCCCCTGCCGCGGTTCCGACGTCAGCCGTTACCTGCTGACCCATCCCCAGATGGCAGGGTTCCATTTCACCGGCTCCACCCAGGTATTCAGCGGGGTCTGGACACTGATCGGCGAACATATCCGGGCTTATCACTCTTACCCGCGCATGGTTGGAGAAACGGGCGGCAAGGATTTTGTATTTGCACACCCCTCGGCGGATGTGGATTCGCTGGTGGCAGCCCTTACCCTTGGGGCATTTGAATACCAGGGTCAAAAATGCTCCGCCGCTTCCCGGGCTTATATCCCGGCAAGCCTCTGGCCTGAAGTGAATAAACGCCTGCTGGATGCGGTGGGCAAAATAAAAATCGGCGATCCCAGGGACTTCACAAACTTCATGTCGGCAGTAATAGACAAGCCTTCCTTCGACTCCATCGCCGGTTACATCGATTATGCGCGCCAGTCTCCGGATGCTCAGCTCCTTTGCGGCGGCTATGACGACTCGCAGGGATATTTCATCCAGCCGACAATCATACTTACCAAAAATCCTCATTACCGGACCATGGTAGAGGAAATCTTCGGGCCTGTGCTTACCGTGTATGTTTATGAGGACGAGGAACTGGATGCCGCCCTGGTTTCCTGCGACTCCTCTTCCCCCTATGCTCTGACCGGCGCTATATTTGCACAGGACAGGGAAGCCATTGTGGAAATGGAAAAAGCGCTTTCAAAAACCGCCGGCAACTTTTACATCAACGACAAGCCCACCGGAGCTGTCGTAGGAATGCAGCCCTTTGGCGGCGGACGCGCTTCCGGCACCAATGACAAGGCCGGCAGCATGCTGAACCTTTACCGCTGGATCAACCCCCGCACTATCAAGGAAAACTTTAACCCAACCAAAAGTACCGTGTATCCTTTCATGCGGGAAGAATAAAAAAATTCCATAGAGAATTGGACAGCCAATGGATATCAATGTTACCTTGCACATGCTCTTGATCATATGCCCACTCACTTTTCTTGCGGGACTTATCGACTCCATCGCAGGCGGTGGTGGGCTTATTTCCCTTCCCTCCTATCTTTTTATAGGACTGCCTGCCCATGCCGCCCTTGGCACCAATAAATTTTCTTCATCCATCGGAACCCTTGTGGCTGCCCTGCGGTATGCCAAAAACAAGCGGATTCACTACAGGTCGGCTCTCACTGCCGCCGCATCCGCGCTCCCTGGTTCCTTTGCAGGCGCGCAGCTGGCTTTGGCCCTCGATGAAAAGTTTTTGAAGATTTTTCTTGTAGCCGCACTCCCCGCGATTGCCATTTTTGTTCTCACAAGGCCCAAATTCGGAGGGGAAGACCGGAGCTCACGGCTGTCCGCCGGCAGAATTGCAGTGTTATCCCTGGCTTCCGGTTTTCTGATCGGTATGTACGACGGGTTCTTCGGTCCCGGCACGGGTACTTTTCTTGTCCTTGTTTTTACCGGTATCCTGGGTTTTGATATTACCACAGCCTCCGGAAATACAAAGGTGGTGAACCTGGCCTCCAATATTGCTGCCCTTGCAGCCTTTGTTTCAGGAGGCGCCGTTGTATTTGCCGTAGGCATTCCCGCCGCATTGAGCGGAGTTATCGGTAACTGGCTTGGATCCGGCCTGGCAGTAAAGAATGGTGAAAGAGTCATTCGCCCTGTATTCTTTATCGCACTGTTGCTTCTCTTCGGTAAAATCGTATGGGAACTGATTGATACATACTTATGACATGGCCATGCAATCACTTTCCACCGCCACCGGTTCGTCGATATTCCGCCAGATTTTTTTCGAGGCTTCAATAAAATCTCTGGCAGAATCCGAAAGATAGCGCTCCCGGTGGTATCCGACCACAAGATTTCCGATGGTGGAAAGGTCGTTCAGGGGAAAATAATAAACAGGCGAATCACACTCTTTATGCACAAAAGGGCTTAGATTCCTTACAAACATTTCAGGATATATGGTGATGCCCATACCTTCATAGGCAAGGGAAAGCAATGTCTCGCTGCTCTCCATTTCCATGATGGTATTGACCGAGATGCCCCTGCTCTTCATATAATGGTCAAAAATCGTCCTTGTACGGTTGCCGGTTGAAATCATAAGGTAAGGACAGCTTTTAAATGCGCTTACATCCACTCCGCGCATGTATTCTTCCGCCATTTTTTTATGATTGTCCGGGAAAAGATGGGCCATGAGTTTCTTCGGAACCACGAGCATAAGCCGTTCCTGGGTGATATGTTCTGTCTCCGCGTCTTCCAGCAGGATGGGGGCAAAACCGATCAAAAGGTCTATCCTTCCGTGGGATAGCCACTCCTCCAATTGCTGTGAGTTACCTTCAATGATTGAAACATCGATGCCCGGATGTCCATTGCAGTAGTCAGGGAGAATCTTCGGCAGGAAAACGCGCCCCCGGGTGTGGGAAATCCCAATACGCAATTCCCCCCGCCTGTGGTTGTTGATATCATCCATTTCATTGATGATCTGCCGCTTTATATCAAGAATCTGGTTGGCCGAGCGCAGCAGCCGGGTACCCGCATAGGTCAGGGATAAAGCGGGACAGCGGTCGAACAGCTTTATTTCCAGATCCTTTTCCAATTTCAATATATGGTTGCTTAGCGACTGCTGGGAGATGAAAAGACGTTCCGCCGCTTTTGTAATGTTCAGTTCCTCGGCGACGACAGTAAAATAATAAAGATTTAAGAAATTCATAATTTTGCCCCTATGCTAAAACCACTACAACAAAATGGTTGTAAATTATACTATTAATAAAATGTTTTTAACTGTCACATTTCCATGATACTATAAAAGAGAAATAATGGCAACTGTCTTTTAAAATATCGTGACAGAAAAAATGGAGGGTTCATGATGAAAGGCTCCGTAACGGAAAAAATTCTCAGGCAGCATGGACTGCATGAGGCATCAAAAATCGGCGATGAGGTATCCTTGAAAATCGACAGCACGCTTACGCAGGATGCAACAGGTACAATGGCATACCTGCAGTTCGAAGCCATCGGCATCGACTATGTCAGGACGGAGTCCAGCGTTAGCTTTGTCGATCACAATACTTTGCAGACAGACTTCAAGAATGCCGATGACCACTTATATCTTCAAACGGTTGCAAAACGATACGGAATAAGCTATTCCAGGCCGGGCAACGGAATATGCCACCAGGTATACCTGGAAAGGTTCGCCAAACCGGGCAAAACCCTGATCGGTTCCGACAGCCATACCCCGACTGCCGGCGGGATGTGCTGCTTCTCCATGGGTGCGGGAGGACTTGACGTAGCTGTTGTAATGGCAGGCTCAACCTTCAGGATCAAACATCCGAAGGTTGTTGGAATAAAGCTGATAGGGAAGCTGCCGGACTGGGTGTCGGCAAAGGACGTAATTCTTGAAGTTTTAAGGCGCATGGATGTAAACGGCGGAGTTGGCAAGGTACTGGAGTACTTCGGGCCCGGCGTGGAGAACCTGAGTGTAACGGACAGGGCGACAATTACCAACATGGGCACCGAGACCGGCTGTACCACCAGCATATTCCCCAGCGACGAAACCACCAGGCAGTTCCTGAAGGCGCAGGACCGGGAGCAGGACTGGGTTGAAATACTTCCCGACGCAGATGTACAATACGATGAAATCCTTGAAATCGATCTTTCCGGCCTGGAGCCGATGATTGCCCTTCCCCACAGTCCGGGGAACGTAAAGACCGTAAGAGAGGTGGAATGCATGAAGGTGGACCAGGTTTCCATCGGTTCCTGCACCAATTCCTCCTTGAGAGATATGAAGATTGTAGCCAATATTTTGAAGGACAGGACCGTGTCCGAGAACCTGCACCTTACCATCAGTCCCGGCTCCAGACAGGTTGTGGAACATCTCATCGACAGCGGAGAGATCAAGCACCTGGTCAAAGCTGGCGCAAGAATACTGGAAAATGCATGCGGGCCTTGTATAGGAATGGGTGCCGCGCCCTGCTCCGCAGGTGTATCCGTCAGAACCTTCAACAGGAATTTCGAAGGCAGGAGCGGGACAAAGGACGCCGGCGTATACCTTGTAAGCCCGGAGGTTGCGGCAGCCACGGCAATCATGGGGTGCATAACGGATCCAAGAAAGCTGGGTGAATATCCGCAGATAACTATGCCAGAAAAATACGCCATAAACGACAATATCATCCTCAAGCCGCTTCCGGTGAAAGAAGCCGTGAAAGTAGAAATCGTCCGCGGGCCAAACATCAGGCCACTGCCAGAATTCCCGCCATTGCCGGACAATCTCACGGGGGAAGCCTTGATCAAGGTCGGAAATAACATCACCACCGACCATATCATGCCAGCCGGTGCTAAAATCCTCCCATTGAGGAGCAACATCCCCGAGATATCCAGGCATGTATTCGAGGCTGTGGAACCGGATTTCCACAAGAAGGCGCTGGAAAAGAAGGGCGGCTTCATCCTTGGCGGAGACAATTATGGACAGGGGTCCAGCCGCGAGCATGCCGCCCTGGCGCCCAAGTATCTGGGAGTGAAGGCCGTCATCGTCAGGTCCTTCGCACGTATTCACCTTGCAAACCTTATTAATTTCGGTATCGTCCCGTTATCCTTCGAAAATCCGGAGGACTATGACAAAGTGGACGTGGGCGACAACCTTGATGTAGAAATAGGCGACCTGAAGGGCAAAGTCATACTGAACAACCTTACCAAAAACGTCAGGATACCGCTGGTGCATACATTATCCTCGCTTGACGCCGAGATACTCAAGGCCGGCGGCAAGCTTCCGTGGATCAAGGCAAACATAGGCAAATAACTATAATCTTATAATCGAGGAGAGAAAAATATGAAGAAGATAGCGATGAAGACCCCGCTGGTGGAAATTGACGGCGACGAAATGACGAGGATCATATGGCGTATGATCAAGGATATCCTCCTTACGCCATACGTCGACCTGAACACGGAATATTACGATCTTGGACTTGAGGAGCGGGACAAGACCGATGACAAGGTCACTACCGATTCGGCCAATGCCATCAGGAAATACGGTGTCGGTGTTAAATGTGCCACCATTACGCCCAATGCTGCCAGGGTAACGGAATACAACCTCAAGCAGATGTGGAAGAGCCCCAACGGGACCATCCGGAGCATACTGGACGGAACAGTCTTCCGTACACCCATCATCGTCAACAACCTTACTCCCTATATCCCTACATGGAAAAAGCCGATTACCATTGCAAGGCATGCATACGGGGATGTATACAAGAATGCCGAGTACAGGGTAAAGAAACCTGGCAAGGTTGAGCTGGTCTACACTTCCACCGACGGCGAAACCGAGAAAATCCTCGTTCACAGCTTCAAGGATACAGGCGTCGTCATGGGCATGCACAACCTGGACGCTTCCATCATCAGCTTTGCAAGGGCATGCTTCACTTACGCCCTCGACCAGAAGATCGACCTCTGGTTCTCCACCAAGGAAACCATCTCCAAAATCTATGACCACAACTTTAAAGATATCTTCGAAGAGATTTATGAGAAGGAATACAAGGAGAAATTCCAGGCTGCAGGCCTAGAATATTTCTATACCCTCATCGACGACCTGGTTGCGCGTGTAATCCGGTGTGAAGGCGGAGTGCTGTGGGCATGCAAGAATTATGACGGCGACGTCATGTCGGATATGGTTGCTACGGCATTCGGCAGCCTGGCTATGATGACCTCCGTCCTTGTATCACCGGAAGGCTATTATGAATACGAAGCAGCCCACGGAACAGTGCAGAGGCACTACTACAACCATCTGAAGGGACAGAAGACCTCCACCAACTCCATGGCAACGCTTTTTGCATGGACCGGCGCCTTAAAGAAACGCGGAGAGCTGGACGGCCTGACCGACCTTGCGGATTTCGCCGGCAAGCTTGAGAAGGCGGCCATCAGCACCATCGAAGAAGGCTTTATAACCAGGGATCTGGATCAATTGCTCACCAGCGAAAAGAGAACCGTACTGAATACGGAAGAATTCCTTTATGCAATAAGGGATCGCCTGGATGCGATGCTGTAAAGGGAGTTTGGCTTACATTCCGCTTGAACAATGGAGCCTGGCGGAATGCAAATACCCTGTAGTAATTATGCTCAAGACAGGGAAACCGCTGCATTGCAGCAGCTATGGAGGAAGATTCCATGTGGGGAAGCCATCTTGAGGAGCAAGTCCTCAATTTGAATTCTGAAAATGAGAGGGAATGGCTGGCAGCCTTCCTTGAAAAGCAGGGGCTGGCATTGGATAAGGACATTGAATATTCCATGGTTGTAACCGACCAGGGAACTATCGCGGCGACAGGTTCATTCTCAAACAGGGTTCTGAAGTGCATCGCCGTAGATGAGGAATACAAAAGCATGGGACTTGCTTCAAGGGTAATCACCCATCTGGTCAATGAGGAGTACAAAAGAGGAAGGCCGCATCTCTTTGTATTTACAAAACCGGAAAACGAGAGCATATTCTCTGAATTGGGCATGTATACCATTGGGGAAGTCCCCTCCAGGGTGGTGCTAATGGAAAACCGCCGGGACGGTATCGTAAAATATCTGGATAAGCTTTCCGAAGCTTCCGGCAGGATCATTCCATCCGCAGCCGTTGTTGTCAATTGCAACCCGTTTACACTGGGCCATAAGCATCTCCTTGAATATGCAGCGTCCCGATGTCAAAGGCTGCATGTCTTTGTGGTATGGGAAGACCGTTCAAGCTTCCCTGCCGAAATAAGATACAGACTTGTCAAGGAAGGCGTTTCTCACTTATCCAATGTCATTGTCCATGAAGGAAGGGATTACATCATTTCAGACGCTACCTTCCCTTCCTATTTTATAAAGAAGTATGACGATATGGTAGAAATCCATGCCAGGCTTGATATCACCATTTTTTCACAATATATTGCAAAAAAGCTTGATATAAAAAAGCGGTATGTGGGAGAAGAGCCCTTTGATGCTGTCACATCAACCTACAACAGGGTGATGGGGAAAATGCTTCCCACCGCTGGAATTGAACTGGAGGTCGTTCCCCGTTTAACCTCGGGGGGTGTCGCCATCAGCGCTTCCCGGGTCCGTGAAGCTATCCGCGGCGGCTGTATTCACGAGGTCAGGGAGCTTGTCCCGGAAAACACTTACAGGTTCCTGCTCTCTTCCGAGGCAGAAGAAATCATCCGGAGGATAAAGTCATCTTCCGGCAGGCACTAATGCTGCGGCCATACAAAGAGCGCTGCCAGGGTAAAGGTTAATTGCAAAGAAAGGACGGAGAAGGTGGAAAATATGAACATTCATGGAATAGGTATCGCAGGTACCCTTGAATCAAGCGACATCTCAATATCCATCGAAAAGAACGACAACAAAGGTATAGAAATTCAATTGAAAAGCACTGTTGAAAACCAGTTTGGCGAACAAATCAGAAAAGTTATCCTGGAAAAGCTTCAGGAGCTCGGGATAACGGACGCCCTTGTACGAGCCAACGACAAGGGGGCCCTTGACTGCACCATTCAGGCACGGGTAACAGCAGCTGTAAAAAGAGCATCCGATGACGAGCTTCAACCATGGAGGTGAACGCAATGCAAAAATTAAGAAGAACCATGCTTTTTGTTCCGGGCAACAATCCCGGTATGATACGTGACGCACACATCTACGGCGCCGATTCCATCATGTTGGACCTCGAAGACTCGGTCTCCGTTCATGAAAAGGATGCTGCGCGGCTGCTTGTTTACCATGCCTTAAAATCTCTGGACTTTGGCAAAACAGAAGTGCTTGTCAGGGTAAATGCCCTGAACAGTCCCTTCGGGAAGGAAGATCTGGAGGCGATTATCCGGGCCGGACCCGATGCGATCCGGATGCCCAAAACAGAAACCCCCCAGGAAGTCACTGAGGTTGACGGCATCATTTCCGCAATTGAAAAGGAAGCAGGGATGGAACCGGGGACCATCAAGTTGTTTGCCGCAATTGAAAGCGCAAAGGGAGTCTTAAACGCCCCGCAAATCGCTGTGGCAAGCAGCCGTCTGGTTGGTATGGCGCTTGGCGCGGAGGATTTTGTTACGGATTTGAAAACAACCCGTTCGGTCGACGGAATAGAGCTGTTGACAGCCAGAAGCCTCATACTGTTTGCCGCAAGGGCTGCAGGGATTGACGCCATCGACACGGTCTTTTCAAATGTCAACGATGAAAAAGGCTTTTCTGAAGAAGTAAAACTGATAAAGCAGCTGGGTTTTGACGGCAAGTCCATTATCAATCCCCGGCAGATTGAAACTGTTCATGAAATATTTACGCCCTCAAAGGAAGAGGTCGCAAAATCCATAAGAATCATCGAGGCCAGCGCGGAAGCCGAAGCAAAAGGCTCGGGTGTCGTCAGCCTCGACGGCAGGATGATTGACAGGCCCATTGTTGAAAGAGCGCGCAGAGTGCTTGCTTTTGCCGATGCAGTAAAAGTAAATAGAAGATGAGGTGGATCGTATGCAAAACGGAGTAAAAAGAGAAATCCCGGAGTTCATTGAAGGGATTGGCGAAGTCAGGCCTTATTGCAGCAAATTGACCAACGGCCAGGCAAAGAACACCGAAAGGCTCAGGGACCGTCAAATGAATCCTGTCAAGAATAAAATCATAGGATCCATTGACGAGGCAATCAAAGCCTCCGGTTTAAAGGACGGCATGACCATCTCCTTTCACCATCACTTCCGCAACGGTGATTTTATCATAAACATGGTCATGGAACGTATTGCAAAAATGGGAATCAGGGATCTGGTACTGGCGCCCAGCTCCCTGATCGATATCCACGCCCCTCTCATCGAACACATAAAAAACGGAGTCGTCCGCAGGATTGAGACCAGCGGACTACGGGGCGAGCTTGCCAAAGCGGTTTCCAACGGACTTATGGACGTTCCCGTGACGATTAATTCCCACGGGGGCAGAGCGAGGGCCATTGCCTCGGGAGAGCTTCAAATCGACGTAGCCTTTCTGGGAGTCCCATCCTGCGACCCCTACGGCAATGCCAACGGTTATTCCAGGGAAAATGCCGCCGCCTCCGCCTGCGGATCCTTGGGGTATGCCAAGGTTGACGCCCAGTATGCAAAAAATGTCGTGCTCATAACGGACAACCTGGTGCCTTATCCCAATGTGCCTTTTGGAATACCCGAGTCCCAGGTGGACTATATCGTTGTTGTTGACTGCATTGGGGATCCGAAAGGCATCGTATCCGGAGCCACAAGGTACACTACCAATCCAAAGGAGCTTCTGATTGCAAAGACTGCCGCAGACGTAATCGAGGCCTCAGGCTATTTTGAGAACGGCTTTTCGCTTCAAACCGGCTCAGGAGGAGCAGCCCTAGCAACAACAAGGTTTTTGAGGGACAAGATGATTGCCGCCAACATAAAGGCAAGCTTTGCCCTGGGCGGAATCACCCAGCAGATCGTCGAAATGCATGAGGAAGGCTTGATCAACAGGATCCTGGACGTACAGAGCTTTGACTTGAAAGCTGTGGAATCCCTGAAAAACAACCGGTTCCATCACCAGATCGATGCCGAATACTATGCCAGCCCCGACAATGAAGGATGTGCCGCGCATCAGCTCGACGTCGTCATATTAAGCGCTCTGGAGATTGACCTGGATTTCAATGTCAACGTCATCACCGGCTCCGACGGCGTACTGCTGGGCGCATCAGGAGGACACTGCGATACGGCGGCCGGGGCTTCCGTTGCCATCATCGTCGCACCGCTGATCAGAGGCAGAATGCCTACGATCCTTGACAGGGTGAATACTGTTATAACGCCCGGCGACACCATCGACATCCTGGTAACTGACCAGGGCATCGCCGTAAATCCTTTAAGGCAGGATCTGATTAAAAACCTGAGAGCGGCAAATATACCCGTCAGTACCATTGAAGAGCTGAAGGCGAAAGCGGATAAGATCGTAGGCAAGCCCGAGCCTATCCAATGGGAGGATAAGATTGTGGGAATCGTAAGGTATAGGGACGGTTCGGTTTTAGATATTATCAGACAGGTAAAGAAGAGGAGCTGACGATGACTACCATAAGAGAGGTAAGCCTGGAGCAGATGCTCAAGGCCCGTGAAGAGAGGGTCGAAAGGCACAGGGAGCTCATCCTTCTGTATGAAATGCCCCTGGTCTCCTTTACGGTAAACATGCCGGGAAAATATAAAAAAACTCCTGTCAGCAGAATCATCTTTGGAGAGGGCTATCATGCGCTTATCCAGAAGCTCATGGAAAACGGCACCTCTCCCGTATATTGTGAATCCCACAACCATGCCACAGGGTACGAAGCGTATATCGTTGCAAATCTGGATGAATTCCGCCTCAAGGAGCTTGTACTGCGTATTGAACATGAACATCCCATAGGAAGACTGTTTGACTTCGACGTCATTGGACGTGGCGGAATTGCCGTCTCACGCGAGGCATTGAACCATTCAAGGCGCAAATGCCTGATATGCGGCAAGGACGCCCATGCATGCGCAAGAAGCCGGGCGCATAATGTTGAAGATCTTCTGAAGGAGATTGATTCTATGGTTGAAGCCTATATGAAGCAAAACACCGTAATGGCTTCCGGGTGATCCGTTACCGGATACGTTTGACAAACCCGGGGCAGGGCAATCGTGTAGGGGCGCGCATTGCGCGTCCGCAAATGCAATCTGCGTCAAACATTTACCGAACGGCCAATGGCCGCCCCTACATTGGAATATTATCTGATTATCAGGAAGGGTGGTAAGGATGCAGTCCAAAACGGAAGTTTGCGAAACCATCGGGCGCTTTGCAGTCATGTCACTGCTTTATGAGGTCTCCGCCTCCCCTAAACCGGGGCTGGTGGACAGATTCAACCAGGGAGCCCATCGGGACATGGATTTTTTTAGTTTTATGTCCAGCACTGCAGCCCTTCCCTATTATTTCTTTAAATGCGCTTTACAGGGAGCGGATTTCCAGGGGGACGACCTCCGGGAGCTGCTGAAAAGCTTAAGGCCATTAGGCCTGGAAGCGGAAAAAGCCATGTTTAATGCCACCGGAGGCGTCAATACCCACAAGGGCCTGATATTTTCCCTGGGGATCATTTGCGCGGCGTCAGGCTGGTGCCGGGCACGGAAGGAAAATCATCTGCCGGATGCGGAAGAAATTTGTAAAACCATTTCGTTGATGACAGAGGGCATATGCTGCCGGGAACTGACTGCCATCAGCAAGACGGAAGATTTCAGCAATGGAGAAAAAATGTATAAGAAATACGGTTTCAAAGGAATCCGCGGAGAAGCTGAAGCCGGCTTTCCAACGGTAAGGACCCACTCCCTTCCGGCTTTCAGGAAGCTTAAGTCCACGAACAAATATCCCGTTAACAGTATTCTGGTTCAGACGCTTTTACACCTGATGGCGGTAAATGACGATACAAACATTGCGGCAAGGAAAGATCCGGATGCGCTGGAATATGTAAAAGAGTACTCGTCAAGAGCCCTGAAGGAAGGTGGGATGTTCACCTCCTCAGGCATTAAAATGATTCATGCCATGGATAGGGATTTTATCGAAAGGAACATCAGTCCGGGCGGTTCTGCCGATTTGCTTGCCGTCACAGTCATGTTTGATCTGCTCTCGACGCCCGGTGCAAGCCAGAACCCGGCGGTGAAAAATAAAAAACAGTAGACCCCCCGGGTACCCGGGCTGCATGGGCGAGCAGTCGAGCGCAGCGGAATGACCAGCCCTGAATGTGAATTTCCCTAATCCGGCCGGGTTTTTCTATTCGGATATCTTTTCAAATAACAAGGCCTTTTGGTTGCAAGCGTCAACAGCCTCCATCAAAGCCTTTCTGATTTTGTCCTTATTGTAAGGCTCCACCCCTCCGGTTTCCGATTCCAGTTCCTCATTCAATTCATCAACCAGTCTATCATGCTCCTCCCCGGACTCAAGAAGCATCTTTGCAGAGCCCAGTATGGTTTGCGCAATAATTCTATACGCCATATTGACAGGTATTCCGCTTCTTACCACGGAGGTGGCAATGGACTCTATCAGCAGGAAAACATAGGCAGGGCTGCTGGCTGTTAAGGAAATCACCGTACTAAGCAGGCTCTCGTCCATTTCCTCCACCCTGCCGAAGTTTTTGAAGAAAGATTTGCAAAACTCCATATCATCACTGTCCGAGCCATCCTTGCAGGCAATGAGCGTCATTCCTTCTCCGACCAGCAGGGGAAGGTTGGGCATCGCGCGGAAAATTCTCCTGCTGTGTCCCAGAATATCTTCATAGATCTTGATCGGTATTCCTGCTGCGATGGTAATGATCATTTTACCTTCCAATTCCGCTTTGATATCTCCTACCACCTTTTTGACCAACTGCGGCTTGACGGCGATGACGATGACATCGGAACCGGCTGCAAGTGTTGCATTATCGGGACATATGTTGATTCCTGTTTCCCTTTTCAGCTGCATGAGTTTTTCATTTTCCACGTCAGAGGCATAAATAACGGAAGCGGATGAAAATCCGGAACCAATAATTGTACGTATCATTGCAGCTCCTATCGTGCCCGCGCCGATAAAGCCTATCCTTCGAACCATACATGCCCTCTTTCCCTACCTTCCCCTGCGGCGGATAAAGAAATGCCGCCCACAAAAAGGCAATTTTATTATTTCTTAATACAATTTTAGCATATGTAAGAAAAAATTACGACAGGCTTCTTTATTTATTTGAATTTTTGTTATATTATAATATAGAAAAATTAAATGTAACATTTTGCAGGAGGAAAAAGTGTTTTCAGAAATCGGTTCAAAAATAAACAAGCTTAGAGTTGAAAAAAGACTGACCTTGAAAGAACTAAGCCAGCTGACGAATTTGTCGGTGGGATTCCTGTCCCAGCTGGAAAGAGGATTGACGACCGTAGCCATCGACTCATTGGACAACATATCAAAAGCTCTGGGAGTAGATATTAATTTCTTTTTCGCCGTATCCAGGGAGCCTACCAATGTTGTTCAGAAAAGCTATGAAAGGGAAGTTGTCATGATGGATAAGGACAACTTCATACAGTTTTATCTGTCACATAATCTAAGCGATAAAAAAATGTTTCCCAGAATGGTTGAAGTACATCCGAAAAGAGACAGCGAAACCGTCTGTACATATTCTCACGAAGGGGAAGAATTCATCTATATCCTGGAAGGTATTTTAACTTACTACTACGATAATGAAAAACATGAGTTATACCCCGGCGACTCGGTACATATAAACTCTTCCGTACCTCACAACTGGGAAAACAATACGAATAAAATCGTAAGGCTTATTGAAATAAGCGTTCCCAACCGTTTTAACGAAACCGGGGCATAAATTTTCATTCCTCCAAATTCCGCATGAAAGCAGCGGCATTTTCGTATAGTATTTTTCCCTTTTGTACTGCACTGAGTTCAGCCATAGTCACGGAATTGATCATATTGTCCATATAGGAGGAAAATGAATCAATACCATAATAGTCCGTTCCAAAAAACAGGCGGTCTTCATCAACCTTTTTCACAATATCCTCAATATCGCCTATGGGCGTGCAGCAAAAACAGAGGTAGACATTTTTGTTCTTTCTTGCGGCCTGAATGGCATCAAAATGCATATCGCTTATCCCTGCGTGCCCCAGTATGATTTTAAGGTCCGGATGAATCTCTCCCAGTGAAGCGATCTGCAGCGGGTCGCAGTACGGCGGCGTCCCGTCATGGAAAAGTATCGGCAGCCCAAGCTCTTCACAAAGTCCTGAAAGCGTATACATTTCCGTGGTTGAAACCGAGAAGCCTGAGAGCCAGGAATGGATCTTCATTCCTTTGGCTCCATACACCTCTTTGCACCGTCGGATTTCGTCCTTCATGAGGCCAAGAGGATAATTGGGATTGAAGCTGTAAAAAGGTTTGAACCTCTCCATATTCCCCTTGCAGAAGCTGTGCAGTTTTTTGTTTCCTTCGGCCGGATCGGTAACCATGCTGCTTAACGAAGAAATCCAGGCGCTTTCGATTTCATGCCTATCCATGGTGTCGAGCATCGCCCCAGCACTGACAGGCTGGAAAGCTCCGGGAGGAAAACCGCCGTCATAGGAGTGCAGGTGTGTATCGATGATCTTCATAACAATCCCCTTTCCCCCGGAATTCCGAGAAGCCTTGCGAGGTTGCCTCCGAGAATGCCGGCCTTTACATCGTCACCGGCCTTCACACCCATGACCTTGCTGAGCTCATATCCGATATTGGAATGGGGGCTGTCGGATCCGAACAGGACACGGCATGAGCTCCTGGTATTAATGATATCCTCCGTTCGGCTGGTAAGGCTTAGCGAGGTATCGAACCAGATGTTTTCGGAGTTTTCTGCAATATACGGGACATCATTCCAGAAATCGGAATATCCGCAGTGCCCCATTATGAACTGAACCTTCTTATAACGGTTTGCGAGGTCATAGAGCTGGAAAGGGATGCTTGTAACCGGAGTACCTGTGTGAAAATAGACAGGAACCCCGTGCTTTTCTGCGACTTCTATCAGAGGATAGACCAGCTCGTCGTTTATTTTGAAGCCCTGCACCGTCGGGTTGAATTTTAATCCGCACAGGCCTTCCTTAAGGCAGTTGTCCGCTATTTGTCCTGCTCTCCCGCCATACCAGGGATTTGCCACGGCAAAGCCGAAAAGCTTCCCCTCATATTTCCGGACCGCAGCAAGTATATAGTCATTTCCCGTTTCATTGTCCACTGCCATGTATTCTTCGACGGGCACTGCAACACTGGCGCGAACCCCATGCATCTCCATCCTCCGCACAAGCTGTTCAGGGGTTTGGGATTTGTATCTGCCCTGGCCTATGTGACAATGCGCATCAATAATCATTGGCAATTTCTCCTTTTTTATCATACGATTCTGTAATCGATGAATGCGGGAACCTCAAGACTCTTTTCCATGCTTTCGATGAGTTCCTTCGTCACCTGTTTTCCTTCGGCCTTTGCCTTTTTAATCGCATGATATTCGAACCACATGTCCGTCATGTCGGTATCACCCTCGCGCATATTCTGCAGCTCCTTTTCAAAAAGCCTGAGGACGAAATCCTCGTTGCCTGTTTTAAGGCTTGCATGGCCTGCGAACATCATAACCTTGTCGGTCTTCATCCTTTCAGGCATCGTTTTGTAGAATTCCCAGGCCTTTTCGAAGCTGCCGTTGAAAACGAGCATTTTTATATACTCCTCGCTGAATGCCTGATCCATGTCAATTCCGCCAAGCTCCAGCGCCTTTTCCATATAAGCCTCGGCCTTTTCGGCCTTGCCCTCCATTTGAAGAGCGTATGCCATATTCCTGCACGCAATGGCAGTCGGCATTAATTCCATCGATCTCTCCCATGCGGATTTTGCCTCATCAAAGCGGTCTGCTTCATAGAGCATGACGCCATACTGGATATATGCCGAAGGGTTCTGTCCCTCAGGCCTTGATAAGCTTCTTTCCAGAATACTCAGCCAACGGCTGGAATCTGTCATCCAGGAAGAGGGTATTTTATCCGGAGCTGTTTCAGGATAAACACCGTTTTCGAGCAGATACACCCAGGGCAGTTCCTTGTCGGTAATAGTGCTGTCCGGATAAACAATGCCCGGCTGCAGACCTTTCCCTTCCTTTTCGCGAAGGATACGGTCAAGCGCTCCGAATCCGCTGCCATGAGAGATTAGCCTGTCCGGCTCTTTTGAAGATAGTTTTGAGAATTTGGCATTTAGCTCTTCCAGCAGTCCGGCCGTCACTATTTCGTCAATCGCTTTGTAAACAGGCTCCTTGGCTTCATTGATGTCTTTCGTGAAAGCCTGCGGCGAGTCTTTTAGAGTAAAGGATGAAAATGCCTCCGTCCATTCGATTGTTGTATTGGCCGGTATGAAACGCATATGATTCTGGGTCGTAGCCATTCCCGACTGTATTTCTGCAAAATATCCTCTGCCGTACTCGGACAGGTGATCGCACCACTTGCGGCCGCCATTATGCGTTCCCCAGCAGAACATTTTACGGTTTATGAGCTCCCGGGTCGAACGGTTGAAGAAAACGGACCCGTCGGGATACACCGCCGATATCCAGGGCGCTTTGTCGTCGGGCTTACCCTGATAGAAATAGTCGTCGCTGTTTTTGAAATATTCAGGGTAGGTGACATCGAAGCCAAACCGTTGGCAGGCTTCCTCTATTTTACAGTAACCGAATTTATACGGACTGGGTTTCCCTTCGAGGGGATCCCTTGCAAGCTTCTCTCCGGAAGGCACGATATAGCTTATCTCATCAGAGCCCGAAAGCACGCGAAGTCCCTCTGCCTCGTCAATGGCCGTGTCGCTCCACCAATAGAGCGGAATATCATGGTCATGATCATTGACGAGCTTACCGTGGGCATATAAGGCCTTCGATTTCGGAGGCAGGTGGAAATCAAGCTGCCAGCTCATTTCTTTGATACGTTCGTATTCATAAATACGCACAAACTGGTTTCCGTCATCATCGTGAAGTATGGCGGCAAAGACCGGCGAGCAGGTAAAATACGTGTGTCCTATCTGTCCGAAATTCCATTCGACGCCCCCTGTGATCCAAGCGTTTCTTATTGCTATGTTTCCGACCTGGATAACCGGATTTTTGAACATGAGCTCTTTACCGGCCGCCTTATCACGAAGCGAATAAAGCCTTCCTCCAAAACCGGGCAGAAACTCCGCCCTCAGATATTCATTCTCAAGGACTACGGTTTTGTACTGCGTGGGCCTGAGCGTCCTGTCATACCTGTCCAGCATGGTATACGGCAAAACTTTGAAACCGTTGAGCTCACCGAAATGCTCCCTTTTTTCCAAAGGCCACTCGTTGATGTCAAGGTATTTTGGTGCCTTGTAGCTTTCGCGGTCCTTAAGCATCGGCAGGGGATTCTCACCCTCCGGCTTCGTACCGCGAACATTGATAGACGATAAATATGCCTTCATTTTAACCCTCCTGGTGCTTCTATATTTGTAGTATTGCTTCTATTTCCGGTACTGTCGAAAGCCCCGATTGCTTTGCAAATGAAGTGATGGATCCCCTATCGATACCGAAGTGGATCGTATCCCTGGCCGTCACTTTTAACCCCGCTGCCACGCTTGCAAGCCGTACGGCACAATCGACGGCATCAGCGCCGGCTGCGCCCTGAAGCGGTATTCCCAGTGCTATGCAGGCCAGTACGACGCCCAGAAAACAATCGCCGGCTCCCGCAGTGCTCACAGGTTTTCCTCCCACGGGCGGAACCAACTGTGCCTTGCCCTTTACGAAGCTTTGGGAACCTCTTCGTCCCAGAGTTATTATCACAGCCATATGCGGGTAGCGGCTGTTGAGGTAATTCCCACAGGATATGGCCATGTTTTCCTCATCATATGCCATACCGGCCGCATTCAATATAGCCCGTGCCTCATCCTGGTTAATTGATAAAAGATCAATGCCGGAAAAATAGCCGGACCCAACAAATTCACCGGCCTCGGTTGAGAGAAGCGATGCCGCATTGTAGCAGCCATACCGCCTTCCTTTTTTAAGCAGATGCAGGCGTGCGCCAAGCGGGACCTCCGGCGCCGCCAGAAGCATCCCCCTCTCGTCCGGTCTGCGGCTTTCAAAGAAACGGTCGATGTCGCTTTCGCATACATTGCTGCATGCGCTGTTGGATGTCGTAATATTGCCTCCCTCTCCACTCGGGTATTGGAAGCACACGGCAAACATGGTTTTTTTAGCGGAGTCTCCGGTCAGATAATGGACGTCCATACCGGCATCAATCATCAGTCTTTTAAGCTCACGTCCGTTTTCGTCATCTCCCACCCTGCTGATGGGGTATACCGGAATACTGCGGCGCAAAAGCTTTGCTGTATAGTGCAGAATGATATGAAGTTTGCAAAAATCCTGAAAATCCGTAAGTTCTGCCAGCCTCGACTCATTTTTGCCGAGAATCTCCTCGCCATCGAGGAGGAAGAGTATCCCCCTGCCAACTCCGCCGGTGCCTGCAATATAGTCAAAACGCGGTTTCATGCGTTGATCCCCCTGAATTCCCACTGCGGGTTTTCAGATATCGGATGGCAGGCAGTATCATAGGTCGCGGTTATACGCGCATCCGGATGCACCTGCAGTAAAGTAAGGGGATATTCAGTCGTGCCTGTGGAAAACAGGGCAACACGCAGTGCGGTCTGTTTCCAGGTGCCCGTATCGCTGAATACCCGTACCTTCCTGGCACCCAGGCACTCCTTTACGCCCAGTGTGATGCTCATCGGGGGGACAAACTGGTAAGCCGCTCCAAAGCTTCTCTGGCCCAATGTGATAATTGTATCGATGTTGTTATCCTGAATACGTATGCTTGAATTCTTAAGCTGTTCAACGGTTATGTGGGAAAAGGGATGGCGCCTTGTCTGGTTGTAGGCGATATGCCCGTCCTGCCCCCAGCCGCCAAGGGTGATGTCAACCGGAGCACTTGCTATTTTTTCCGCGACCTTCTCCATCGTGTGAGGATTCAGGAAATTCCGGTTTTCAGGTAAAACTGCGAATTCTTCATCAATCGGCTTGTAAAAGTACTCCAGCATGAATGTCTTGAAATTGTAGGGGTCATTGGTTGCAAGGAGCTTCCCTTCCCAGTCCAGGCATTCATCCATATGAAATATTTCAACATTTCTCAAGCTGATTCTTTCTTTGTTTATAATGCATGCAAAGGGCGCATACCACGATTTGGGCCCACATGGCACAATAGCTCTGTATGTGCGGCCATCCCTGTTGGCTGCTGCAATCTCGTCGGCAAATTCTCTTGCCATGACAAAGCCCATTTCCGCCGAATCCCCGACCATTCTGAAAGGCACCTTCAGATCCGGGTGGCCCGGGAGTTCCTCCGCCTTTATGCTGCACCACTTGTAAAGCTCTTTTACATCTACCATTGTCCATTCGCCTCCACTTGTTATCGTTGTATCATATCCGGTTGTTGCTTAAGTCTCAGGTTATTCCAGCAGTTTATAAAGCTCAATATATGCATCTCTCATATAAACGGTCTGCTCATCGAGCAGAGCTTCATGGTCTGCATTTTCCTCTATCGTCTTAAGGCATTCGAGGGCGCCTTCCATCGTTGTGAATTCCGCCTCCCATATAAGGGTGTTGGTAGGCTCCCTTCCCATTACAGGTACATACCTTCTGCCACACGTCATATCCCCGGTTTGCTTTTCCAGGGCAATGAACTTTTTCTCCATCTCCAGAAACCTCCCACTGTCCCCTTTGTCGAAGCTTTGCACGAATCTCAGCTTATAGCCCATACTGCCCTCCTTTCTGTCAAAGCAGATTTTTATACATCTCTCCCATTATCATTGTCGAAAGTATGTCGATATTCTCATTGAACACGTTGATGTCGGCATCATAGCCGGCAGCGATCTTTCCCTTTGCAGCCTCAAGCCCCAGCACCCTTGCCGGGGTGGCCGTGAGCATTTTCACCGCGTCACACAAAGGGATCTCCGCTTTTTTATAAAGTGTCCGAAGCAGCCTGTCGGTCGTCGCGATACTGCCTGCAAAGCTTGTGCGGTCCTTCAGCATGCACACGTCATCCGTGACTATCGTATCGAGGCCGCCCAGGCTGTATTCTCCGTCGGGCATACCGGCCATGACCGCATCGGTTGCGGCATGGAGCCTGTCTGCTCCCTTGACCTTGTACATCAGCTTAAGCATGGGTGGAGAGACATGCTTTCCGTCGGCAATCACCTCAAGGGTAATTTCATCCCTCAAAAGGACCGCCTCGCAGGTTCCCATGGCGGGGTAATAGTTGGTGTTGCTGTAAAAGGACATCCCGTTGTAGGCGTGTGTCGCATGGGTAAAGCCAGCCTCGATGGCAGCAACGACCTGTTCATAGTTGGCACAGGTGTGACCGATGGAAGCACATATCCCCCTGCTTTGAAGATCAAAGCCAAGCTTCAGGGCGCCTTCGACCTCCGGAGCGGCTGTGACTATTTTAATGCTGGCCCGTGAAAGGTAGTCCTCATATTCCTCGCTTCTCGGAGGATAAATATAGTCAGGATTCTGGGCTCCCTTCTGTTCCATCGAAAAGAAGTTGCCTTCCAGGTGCGCGCCAATGATCCTTGCGCCTTTAAGCCCCTTCTTCATTGCCAGGTTTATATTGTCGAGGGCTTTTTGAATTTTTCCCCTTGAGGAGGAAAGCGTTGTTGCCAGGAGTGCCGTGGTGCCGTGATCCGCACTTATTGCGGTTATTTTTTCAGCCGCTTCCGGCGTTGCCTCCATAAAATCCACGCCACCGGCACCGTGGATGTGGGTGTCGATAAATCCTGGAGAAAGGTAATTCCCCTTGCAGTCTACCGGCAAGCCGCCTTTTTCATAATCATCGCCCGTAAAAACTCTCACGATCTTTTGGCCTTTTACTTCCACACCGCCATTGTTTATGATCCTGTTTGGGGTGATGACCTTCGCGTTGTAAAATACGGTTTTCATAACAGCTTCCTTCTGCTTCTACATATTTGATATACTTATGAGTACTGAAAGCAAAGCGTATTCTGTCATTCCTTGATGCTGCCGAGCATGATGCCTTTTATAAAATATTTCTGCAGGAAAGGGTATACGAGCATGATCGGTATTACTCCAAGGAATATGTTGGCCGCCTTGATGGATTTCTCCGACAACACCTTCAACAGGTTGGCGGCATCACCCGTCGTATTGTGCAGCATATTCACGTTGATGGGCAGAATCAAATTGGACAGATAGCTCTGCAGGGGATATTTGTCGGGCTCGTTCATATAGATGAGGCCGTCAAACCAGGAATTCCAGTGGAATACAACAATAAAGAGCAACAGAGTTGCAATGCCCGCCTTGCTCACGGGAAGGTAGATCTTCGCCAGTGTTGTAAACTGGTGGGCACCGTCAATAATCGCCGATTCCTCCATAGCTCTGGGAATGGAGCGGAAAAAGTTCACCATCAATATGATATTGAAGAAGATCGCCGCGTTGGGTAAAACCAGTGACCAGATCGTATTCATAAGCCCCAACTCGCTTATCACCATATAGGTTGGTACCAGGCCGCCGCTGAAAAATGCCGTGATGTAAAAATACGCAACGTAATATTTGCGGCCTTTAAGCTGCTTCGAGGTCTTGGAAAGAGGGTATGCGGTAAGCACGGTGACCACCATTCCTATTACCGTCCCCAGAACCACCCTTACGACCGATACGCCGAAGGCCTTTATGAAACCGCTTGTCGACAAAACATAATCGTATGCCTTTAAATTGAATTCCTTCGGCCAGAGGTTAACCTTTCCCGCATTGGCCATATCAGCGGAACTGAAGGATAGCGCAAGCAGGTGGACAAAAGGCAGAAGGCAGATAATCGTCAGCAATAGAAGTCCTGTATAAGAAAAGGCCAGGAATGCCATGCGCCCTGTTGATTTTTTATAGTTCATCTCATGTCCTCCTTCCTACAGTACTTTATAATCGGTGAATTTATAGGCCAACAGATAGGAAAGCGATACCAGGACACAGGACACAATGGATTTGAGCAGTCCTGCGGCAGCAGAAACGCTGTACTGCAGCTGTATGATTCCGACTCTGTAAACATAGGTGTCAATGATGTCGGAGCTCTGGTAAACGGCCGGATTATACATCATAAATATCTGTTCAAACCCGGCGTTCAATATGTTTCCCATGCTGAGGATAAACAGCAGCATAATCATCGGCATTATCGAGGGCAGCGTGATTTTCATCGCTTTCTTGAAATAACCCGCCCCGTCTATAGACGCCACCTCGTAAAGATTTGGATCAATATTTGTGATTGCAGCAAGGTAAATAACTATATTTATTCCCATACCTTTCCATACATCCGAGACGACAAGAATGCCCGGGAACCAAGCGTTGCTTGTAAGGAATTGGATGGGCTGCAGCTTGAGCAGTGCAAGCAGCTGGTTTATGGGGCCGTCGAAGGAGAATACGGCCATCAGCACACCGGAAAGTATGGCCCAGGAGATAAAATAGGGTGCAAGCAGCGTGGTCTGGATAAACTTCTTTATCCTGACGATCAGCAGCTCATTTATTAAAAGCGCCAGTATTACCGGCACAATAACTCCCAAAAGTATTTTGCCAAGGGAAAGGTAGACCGTGTTCCATATCGTTCTTAAAAAGAGTTCCTGTTGGAACAGCAGCTGGAAATTGTAAAGTCCTACAAATCTGGATTGAAAAAATCCTCTAACAGGACTGAATTTCTGAAAAGCCATTATAATGCCGAAAATCGGCAAATAGCAAAATATAAAGGTCAGGATCATCCCCGGAAGTAGCATTATATTCAACGAATACTTCTCTACTTTGTTAATCAGGGGCTGCTTCGGTACTGTCAGTCTCATCAATTGCCTCCTTAAAAGCAATTGCCCGCCCTTAACGTTCAGAACAGGCAATTGCCTTTAGTTCCGGGATATTATGGCTTATTTGCCACGTTACTTATTCTTTGCATACCATTCGTTCGCCTGCTGGGTCATTTCGTCCCCGCCGTTCTTCTTCCAGCTTTCTACGAATTTGTCATAGGTGGAAATCGGGTCGCCCATGATTACGCGCGCAAACGCCTCATTCCTGGCTGTAAGCAGCGCCGCTCCCTTTTCGATATCCGCGGCAAGGGGAGGTCCGACATAGGGATTGGTCTGAACCAGATTATCCCTGTAAAGCTTTTCCGTAAGGCCCAGCCCCGAATCCTCGGGGGCGCGGCTGAAGTACCAGCCCCAGTCGGCTTTGCTGCCTTCCCACTTGTATTTGTATATGGCGCTGAGGGCGATATTGAGGTTTGCAGAACCCATGTTCCCGGGTTCATTGATGACTGCCATCGCCTCTTCCTTCGATTTTGCAAATGCCACGCGGTTTGCGGCACTATGCTCCAGGTCGAATATGGAGGAGGTCAGCTGTAGAGGCTTCCAGTTATTTTCATACGTATCCACCGCCTTCTCTTTCCCCCATCTCGTCACACCGTTGACCTGCAGCTCGTAATCCATGCTTAAAAGCTTTGCCAGGGCTTCCGGATTCTTGCAACTCTTGCTTACCATATTGAAATGGGAAGCTACGAAAGGAACGCTGGATGTCTTCGGAGCGGCAACCTTTGCTGACGGCAGTACGGGAACTGCTATCCAGTCGGTTTTGCTGTCGTCCTTTATCATTGTTGTCAAAGGCCATGCGGCATGCCACCAGACTCCTGAAAAAATGCCGATCCTGCCGTTGAGCACATCCTCGGTGAAGTTCGCGGACGTCTTGGATGCAAAGTTTTTGTCAAGAGCACCGTCTTTGTACATTGCCTGCAGTGTAAGCAATCCGTCCCTGACTTCCGGCTGTATCAGGCCGCTTTCCAGCTTGCCGTCCTTCACGACCCAGTTGCCAAGGCCCGGGTAAGCTCCGAAGCAGTTGAATACGGGAATCATGCTCCCCCAGACATCAGGCAGGAAGCCGGCACCGTCGCTGCCCCCTACAATGCCCAAAGTGCCCAGTCCTGCATCGCTCATCTTTTTAGCCGCATCCATGAGCTCTTCCACGGTTCCGGGCACACCCAGCCCCAGTTTGTCAAGATAGTCTTTTCTTATATACCAGTAAGGAGTGTTGCATTTTGAGTCAAAGACATTGGCATAGGAATAGCTCGCACCGTTTACCTGCTCTATCTGGTCCTTGAACTTTTTAACGTCCGGCTGCCGGTAGTATTTCAAAAGCTCAGGGTGCAGACAGTCGTCGTATTCCTCTCCGATTTCCCAGATGGCACCGCTATCGGCGAGATCGTTATACACTGCTACATTGCCGTAGGGTATTGAGAATATGTCCGGCAGGTCGCCCGATAAGAGGGACAGGTTGAATTTCTGATCATATTGGTCGGGCGGCAGGGACCAGAGTATGTTTAACTTTATTCCCAGCTCTGATTCCGCCAGTTTGAAGTAAGAAGTCTGCGATGGTTCTGTAATTTCCGCGTGTGATGCTTGTGGTAACGACAGTACTACATTCAGGGTGATTGGCGTTTCATATTTGTCGTCCCAGGATACCTTCGTTCCGGAATCCGTTGATGCAACTTCAGCAGTTGATTCAGCCGAAGTTACGGTAGCGCCGTCATCAGGCTGATTTCCACCACAGCCTGCAACAGCCAGCATCATGATGAATGCCAATACGGTGCATAGAACACTTTTTGCCATTTTATTTCCTCCCTCGTAAGTTCTTTTGTGCTTCCAGTATAAATCAGCTGTCGGGTACAGGCAATTCGAACTGTTTGTATTCTATTGTGTTCTGTTTACTTTACATTTTTGCATTTTTGTTTATAATAATAAATGTCTGAATGTGTTCTACCTTGAAAATTTCTGGTGCAGTACGGCTAATTCCATGAAAATCATTCCGTACACCGTTGTGGAGGTAATATATGAGCCTTGATGCAGCACGCAGAGTATCCGTAGCCAAACGTGTCTCCTTGAGAATTATCGTCTCATTTCTATTGTGCATGCTTCCTCTCCTGGCAGCAAATGTTTATTTGAACGAAAAAAGCAAAAACATTATTTTGGATAATACCAACGTAAACCTTCAGACAAAAATTGCCTTTACGAACGACATGCTGAACCAGGTGATTTACAATATAATGTATCAAAGCGCTGCGCTGACCAACGACAGCCTTTTGCAAAGATATGCAATCATGCAGCAGGATAAGGATCCGGGTGAATATGAGATAACCACGATGAAAAACCAGATTCAAAACCGCGCCGTGCAGCTGCATACCATCAATCCGCTCATTGACCACGTATCGATCTATTTTCCCCGCAGCAGTTCATTCTTCACCACCGGGAAAAATAAGGACGACCTTCTTACAAACGAAGATCTCCTGCATTTGATATCGGCCTTCGACAACCGCTATTTGAATCCCCCCATCACTTTTTATAACAACAAAATCAGCCTTATCCTGTGGAGCAACGATTATCTCTCGTCACGTGAGTCCTCCCTTCCCAGCATTATTTGCCGTGTTGAGCTCTCATCAGCCCAGCTTCTCAACAGCATAAAAATGCTTTCCGATTACGCGAATAGCTATTTTATACTGTACAGCGGCGACAAATTCCTGGTTTCCACGAATCCGGCTGTCAAAAGCGTCAATGATCTGAGCGCTTTGGATTTGAAACAATACAGCTCTTTCAATTCATCCCTGTCCACCTTCAATATTGAGCTTTTGTATCTTGTTCCCAATTCATCCCTGATCGGCCAGCTTAAATCATACCAGAACCTGTTTCTGCTCATCTTTGGCATTACTTTTATGGTGATAGGCATTTTTACAATTTATATCTATAAATTATTGTACAAACCATTTACAATTTTGAGCTCAGCTTTTGATGCAATACAAAACAACAACTTCAGCCTGAAGCCCGGGGACATGAGGAAAAGCCTCTTCTCCCAGTATTACCGGGTACTTAACGATATACTGCAGAGACTTAAAAACGATATTCAGGAAATCCTGAACTACAAGCTCATTGCAAGGGAAGCGAGAATGAGACAGCTTCAAAGCAATATGCAGCCTCATTTCCTTTACAACAGTCTTTTCAACATCTCCTGTCTTTGCCGCAACGGAGAGAATGAACAAGCGGCGGAAATGATCGAAAAGCTGTCGAATCTTTTTCGATTCATTACAAAGGATGAGAATGAATATATCAATTTGGGAACTGAACTCACCTATGCCAGGTTTTACACGGATATCCAGCAAATGCGCTTCGCAAACCGCGTCACGGTGACCTTTGATGAACTGCCGGAAGCCTATGGCAGTTGCTGCGTGCCCCGTCTCATATTGCAGCCGTTTTTAGAGAACGCATACAACTACGCATTTTCCGATTGCCTTGAAGGAGGCCTTTTGGAAGTGCACTTCGAAAAAACCGAGAAATCCGGGGAAAGCTGCCTTGCAGTTACTGTCGAAAATAATGGCAGCCTGACTCCGGGGAAGCTTGAGGAGATAAGAAGAGGTTTCTTTGAAAAGCAGGAAACGGATGGCGCAATGAAAAATGTCAACGCACGTTTGAAATTGTTCTACGGCAGTTCGGAGGACCTGGAGCTCGGTATCGGCAGACTTGGGGGATTGGCGGTCCGTTTTTACATCTATCCCAGGGAATATCGCCGTTGATTTGCAATAACTTTTTTTATGTGTTACACTTATACCAGATTCCAAGGAGGCTTCCGTATGGACGAAAAGATTATCACTCTTCTTATTGCAGATGACGAACCAATCATCTCGGACAGGATGCTCGGCATATTCAGCGAATACCCCCAATTGGAAGTTTTTAATACCTACAACGGTTTTCGTGCGGCGGAGATCATAAAATACAAAAAGGTTGATATCGCGCTTTTTGACATATGCATGCCTCAAATGGACGGGATCCGGCTCATGAAAATATTGAGGGAATCCTGGCCCGATTCAAAAGTTATCTTTCTTACGGGCCATAAAAGCTTCGACTACGCATATGAGTCCATCCAGCATAACAATGTGAAATATATATTGAAATCCGAGGGCGAGCCTGCAATAAAACAGGCGGTCAATCAATTCATCCGGCAGATTGAGTCGGAGGAAAGCCAGCAAGCCCTCCTCAAGCAAGCAGAGCAGCAACTGGAGCAGATCGCCCCCATGCTCTGGCAAAATGCCCTGTCCCGGGTTTTATGCGGAGACAGCCTCTCTATCCTTGATAATATATACCCTCCGAATGAACACCTTGCCACCAGGCAACCTTTTTATCTGTCCATTTGCAGAATTTTGTCCGGCAGCTCCCCGGCAGACAGCTACCTCATGGCTCACAAGCTGCTTGGGCTTCTCAAGAGCATAATACCCTACGATCACATCAGCTTTATCGGGCCTGAAAGAAACCAGCTCTGTATCTTGATATTTGACAAGGATAAAACTCTTACCATCATGCATCAGATGAAGTATTATTTCGAGCAAATCCAGGATGTCTTTTTCAACAGGTACGAGTCCAGGATTTCCTTCATCATGAGTGAGTCTCCAATAAAGCTGGAGGAAATAAAAGACTGCTATCTTGAGCTTTGCAGAACGGCAAATTTCCATTACGGCATGGAGCTGTTGTTTGCAAAAGAGCGGGATAGCTCCAAAAACACAGATATATCGGAACTTATCAACCTGATGAACAATATAAAGCAAGCCCTGTATTCGGGTGCAAGGAATGAATTCGAAGCACTTTGCGCGGACCTCGGCAAAATGCTGTCAGGCGCTTCCGGCAGGCAGGAAATTTTTGCCGTATGGCATCAGAGCCGCGCAATATTTCTTGAGGTTTTTTTCCGTTATGAAATCGATCCGTCCATCCTTTATGATTCCGATATGGAAAGCCTCCTAAAGGAAGCCGGCTCCTTCGACAGTGAAAAGCTTCTGGAATCCATCATCGATTTTGGAAATATCCTTTTTGACAAACAGGAGCAGTCCCTTGCCAGCAACTCCCAAAATGTCGTTGCACAGACCAACAGATACATAGACGCAAACCTTGACAGTGATTTGTCCTTGTCTACGCTGGCAAACAAGGTTTATTTGAACCGGTCATACTTTTCAAGGCTTTACAAGCAGATATCGGGAATAAATCTTTCCGATTATATAAATGCAAAAAGGATGGAAAAGGCAAAGCAGCTCCTCCGGAGTACTACTGACAAGATAAGCGATATTGCGTCGCAGATAGGCTTTGATTCTCCCTCCTACTTTACGGTGTATTTCAAGAAATTCCAGGGTATTTCTCCGGCAGACTACCGGAATAATCCTCAGGCCCACTGATCTTTTTATCCTTTTCCCGGCCCATAATTTACTCTTGTTTACTCTTAATTTACTTGTATTTACTTCCTTGCCGTTTTAAATTGTATCCGCTTTTATCCAATGCTATACTTTAGAAAACATGTTGCCAGTGCGAGAACCCTCAATATTCGCTCAATGTGTTTTAGAAAATTAATCAGGAGGGTATAAGCAAATGAAAGCTCCGACAATTAACCGGAAATTCCTGGAATATGCAAAAGCATCAAAGGATTTGAATCCTGTCATAAACGACAGCCCCTACGCTCTGCCGGTAAAGCAAGGGGAATTCTTTTTTCACTACAAGGATATGCAGGAGGATGAAGCATACAGGGAAAAAAATTTTTACTGGATGCACAACTTCAAGATCCTTCTTACCAACGGCCTGCCGAGTATGCCTCCCGAACTGCTCGACGAGATGGCGGCCAACGGCAGCAGCAATTTTTTCTACAATGCATTGGGCGGTTTTTATGAGTACGAAGCCTTCAAGCATAGATTGGGCGAGCAGAAGCTTGACTTTGGTGATCCGCCATGCACGATACTCACCAATGAAAAGGGTGAAAGAATGCCTGCCGAAATGAGGGACGGAACCTGGCGGTTTGATATCGTGGAAAATCACCAAAGCTGGCTTATCAACCCCGATAACCCCATCGGCGGCCGCTCAAGCGGAGACTTCGGCGGCTATTACGGAGGAAAGGCTTATTTCTTTGATTTTGCCGCTGACCCTGCCAGCCTTGCCGATTACATGGCCAAAGTCCTGGAGGACTTCTCCGCAGAGAGCCACTACAACGGCGCCTTTTTCGATTACTGCTCAGCCGGCTGGAAGGGCAGTTTCCTGCCGAAACGCGTGATTAACCTGTATGCCGAAAAGTATGGATATCTCAACGAAGATAAAAGTGTCGACTTTCAGAGGGCTGTTGAGGCCTATGACAGGGACGCCGGCTGGTTTCTTTACCTTCTCAGGCAGCGCCTGTCCAGAAGGATTGACATTTTTGCGAACCAGTGTTTTTATTCCTATAAAAACTACTACCCTGCAGTAGATCACGATATCACCGAAAGCTATTTTGTCAGCTTTGCCTATGGACGGCAGGGAAAAGAAATATATGCCGAGACCCCTGATAATCCCGGCAAACCGCAAAAGCTCTTCACGACCCAGACCTTTTACCGCGGCCTCAAGGGAAGCATTACCGATTCCTCCGCGGAATCCCGTGCCAATACTGCGGAAGATACCATTTCGATGAAAGATAATGAAAATACCATAAGCCAGATTACTTCGCGCGCGCTCAAAGCGATTCAGACGGCACGCACCTTCAACGGCTGCCCCAGGTTTTATTTCCTCGACTACATGACCCCGAGGTATGTAAAGACCGGAAGAACGTATGAGGGGCAGGACGTTTACCGTGCTGTGACCGACCGCCAGGCTATCTTCTATGCACTTGCATGCTACCGGCTTTTTAACTGCGAGGGTTCTGTTTCCGATTGGTATGGCGGCGCAGGCAACTACGACAAGGACGACCTGTATTTTGTGGATCTTGGCAAAACGTTGAACACAGCATATGGAACGTATTTAGCTGACGGTACGGCTGTTGATGACGAAAATACAGCGGATTATGCAATACGCTACTTTGAAAACGGCTTTTCTCTTATAAGCGGCGATGTTGTTAAAGAAAGTATCCGATATGTTCTCGACGGCAAATTCATCCCTGAAAACGTCCAGGGCCTTTATGACATGTATGAGCGAACTTACAGCGAGGATAAGCTTTCAGTCACCGTCCATCCGAACTACTACGAAATGCTGGACAGCTATGTCAATCCAAACAACCCTGAGGACGTTGATGACGGATACCGGCCTGTAGGCAGAGTATTCATGTATATATACAGGGATATACATGACTCACAATAAAAAATATACCATGCCTGATGTTTTCCCTATAGATAGTTTAGCGGTATCACCTATTTCTATCCGTCAAATACGGTATTGATTCCGCCATACATGGAAGACCGCCCTCCCGGCGGTCTTCCGGCCATTCCCTTGTATTTTTGCAAACGGCCTGATATCCTGCTTGTTAGGACTGCCGGTTCTCTTAAACTGCAATTGCCCGGCAGAATACCAGCCGGTAAGCAAGAAGCAGCACAAGCTCTTTCCTTCCCTAACAAAGCGATATTTTATCAAAGGGCTTCTTCCTGGCTCCATCAAGGGATAAAAACAAGCATAGAGGAAAAATCTACCGCTCCGGTATTTGCGGCGCTAGCCTACAATATTGACAGGGCGTCCTGCCAGGAAGGCCTCAAGATTATTTACGGCAATGTCCATAAGCCTGGCTCTGGCTTCCTTCGTAGCCCAGGAAATATGCGGCGTGATATAACAATTTTTCGCTGTCAGGAGCGGATTTTCCGCCAGGGGGGGTTCCGTTGACAAAACGTCGAGCCCCGCCCCTGCAATGGTTCCGTTGTTCAGTGCGTCCGCCAGGTCTTCCTCCATGATCAAAGGCCCCCTGGAGGTATTGATAAGAAAGGCCGAGCTTTTCATCCGCTTCAGGCTGTCCCTGTTTATTATGCCCCTGGTTTCAGGAAACAGGGGGCAATGGAGGCTCACTACATCCGAACTGCTTAAAAGCTCATCCAGCTCCGCCCACCTGAAATCCTTCCTGCCGGATTGGTCGCTGTGAATGCTGTCAAATCCGGTCACCTTCATGCCAAAGGCCTGCGCTGCGTCCGCCACCGCCTGCCCGATCCTTCCAAAGCCTATGATCCCCATGCTCTTCCCCTCAAGCTCCATCAAAGGGTACTTCCAGAAGCAAAAGTCCCTGCTGTTGGTCCATTCTCCGGCATGGACGGCGTCGCTGTGGTGCTGGACGTGCTGGGTCAGTTCCAGGAGCAGCGCAAACGTCATCTGCGCAACGGATCTGGTTCCGTAGGTCGGTATGTTGGTGACGGTTATGTTCCTTTTATTCGCTGCCTGAATATCAACAACATTATAGCCGGTGGCCAGGACGCCTATATATTCAAGCCCGTCCAGCTGTGAAAGCTCAGCCTCGCCCAGCGGGGTCTTGTTGGTAAAAATCCCCCTGGCCCCTTTTGCCCTCTCAATAATTTGGGAGGAAGGGGTATGTTCGTAAATCTCTGCCTCGCCCAACCGCTCCAGCCTTTCCCAGCTTAAATCCCCCGGATTTAATGTATATCCGTCAAGTACAACAATCTTCATATTCCCTCATCCTCCAAAGTCTGTATAGTAAAATGTTAAAGTCTTGCCCATGCAAGGTTCAAGGTCCTCTTTGCATTGGCGATAACAACCTCGGAATCTTCCTCCCCAAAAGGCTTCACTTCAAAGCTGACGACCGGGGGATTCTTTTTATTCAAAAAACCGATATCCATAAGGACCTTCAGAAACTCTGCCAGTTCATCCACATCATTTTCTCCGCCCGGAAAGCCAAATCTCGGGTGAAGGTCTCCGTATCCGGGCAAGCCGGGATTTTTCACCACACAATTGCCTATATGCGCATGGGTCAGATATTCCTTGACAGGCAATATTGCCTGCTCCGGAGTTTCTCTCAGCATCGGGAGATGGCTTAAGTCAACGATCAGACCAAAGTTGTCAAATTTGGCTGAAATCTCTTCCGCAAACCTTTTTGCAAGTGCAGCCGGTCCGATCAGGCTTTTTTTGTCGATATCATAATCAAAGACCTCAAGCTCGATTTTCAAATTGCCTTTTTCCCTGGCATAAGCGCACAATTCCACGGTCGATTTAACCAGGGCCGCATATGCCTGCTCCTTCAAAGCCTCTTCATACTTGCCGCTGAGGAAGGCAAGGCCTGTTGCTCCCATTTCGCAGGCTTCATCAATCCCTTCCTTTAATGTGTCTACAGCCTTTTTACGCATCTCTTCATTGATGTCGTTTATGTTCAGGCCTGTAGTAAGCAGCCTGGGCTGAGCCCCATAAGCCACTGCCATATGGGAAGTCTCCAGGATACCCTTTATCCTTTTTCTTGATTCCGCATCCTTGTTCCAGCCAATCTCGATTGCATCGAAGTAGTCGTCGGCTGCCAGTTTTTTTACCGTCTCGAAAATCGGCCCGTCGCCCTTCATCGTCGACGGATAAGCCATAAAGTGGATGATCCCCACCTTCATATATTCATGGATGGATTCCTTCAAAAACAAAACCTCCTCTACTTTTGTTATGCTCCTGAATGTATTCTACTCCAAATACTACTCAGGTTTCTTCCGTTGTAATGATTTGTTTTTTATGCTATAGTGATATTACTTAGGAGCACTGAAGATATTACTTTCCCTTTTTCTGCAAATGCCGGCGCTCCAAGACTGCATTTGCAGAAAATTTTAGCGGAAGTTATATTTTCACCAGTGCTTACGACAGGCTGGGAGTGGTGTTGTGCAGGATCTCTATGAAAGATACCGGCTAAGTGATTACGCCGACCAGGCGGATGCCATCCTGCACTCGATCCTTTATGAGATTGATTATAAAGTGCAGTTTCACAAACATTCCTATTTTGAGATATTCCTTGTTTTTTCCGGTGGAATCTTCCATGAGGCAAACGGGGAATCCCGGGATATTCCCTGCAATTCCATCCTTTTCATACGTCCCCACGATATGCACCGGTACAGGCAGAATGGCGACGAGCCATGCGGTTTGATCCGGTTATGGATATCGCCGTATATTTTTGAAGCCCTTCAGAGATTTCTGGGCAAAAGCTCTTGTATCCAGAGGCTTCTTGCGGAAAAACTTCCGCCCGGGATTACCGTCACCGGAATGGAAATGAAAAGCTTTTTAGACAGGTTCGAGGATATCTTTTCCCTGTCTCCCGAAGAAGAGCCGCGGCGCGTTTCCAGCCTTAAAATGCTTTTTGTCGAGATTGCCCTGCTCTTTACCGGGCAACTGGCCGGACCGGTGAACAAGTCCCTCCCGGACTGGCTGGGCCAGCTTTGCCAGGATATTGCCATAAAGGACAACCTGGTGCTTGGCATCGACAGGCTGTTTGAGCTGTCGAACCGGAGCCGGGAGCATGTCAGCCGTTCCTTTAAAAATTATCTGGGTACAACGCCTACCGATTATATCAAGCACTTGCGCCTCAATTATGCGGCGAACCAGCTTGCAAACACCAACCGGAAAATCGTTGATATATGCTATGAATCCGGTTTTGGCAATTTAAGCTATTTTTATGAATGCTTCAAGGCGCATTACGGTATGACCCCCAGCAGCTACAGAGCTTCAAAATTGACGTTGGTATAATACATTTACAGCACCTTTATAATGTTGTAAACCGAGCTTAAGACAAGCCAATTCTGCGGGAAGTAGCGGCCTATGGTCCAGTAGCTTAAACCGCCGACCCTGAACTCGTTTGCCAGGAACAATTTGGCCAGAATACTCCTTGCATCTTCAAACCATACGACGTGCTGTATGCCGTTTTCATCATAATAGTAGAAGAAAGGCGCCTGTGAAGTCTGGTCATATTGTATGTATGTGCCCACTGATCCTGCAAGCTCTACAGCTCCGGTATTGGATATCACAGTGGCTCTTGTTCCCTGCCTGAATGGCAGAGTCCAATTATACCCGTAATTGGGTATTCCCATAAAAATTTTCTCCCTGGGTATGGCTGTCACTGCATAATCAAGCACTCTGCGAATCTCATTTATAGGTGCTACCGCCATAGGCGGACTATACGTGTAACCCCATTCATAGGTCATTAGAATTACATGGTCTGCCAATGCTCCATGCACCGGGTAGTCATGAGCCTCATAAAGCGTCCCCTGCTGCCCTGCAGATATCTTGGGTGCAAGAGCTGTTGTAACGGTGTATCCGAGAGGGTGCAGTGTCCTTACGATTCTCCTGAGAAAATTATTATAGCTCTCCCTGTCATACGGGTAGATATACTCGAAATCTATATCCAGCCCATAATAATTCTTTTCCCTTAATATACGGGTTATATTGTTTACAAGGTTATTCTGAGCCGTTTCATTTGTAAGGACAGCATGTGCGATATCACTGTTGAAACCGCCGCCCTCTTCAATATTGGTCACAACCATGAGAGGGGCTGTCCCTGCAGCCCGCGCAGCCTGGATAAGGGGTTCGTCCGGTATTGTATTCAAGCTCCCGTCAAGACTTACCTGGTAGCTGAATATACTCAGGTAAGTAAGGTAAGGAAGAGTCTTATCGAGGACCTCCCTGTCGATTCCCGGGAAAGTATAGCCGTTTACTTCAATAGAGCCAAAGCTGATTGTCCTTGGCGGTATAGTTATTACCTGTCCTATGGATAGTTGGGCAGGATTTGTTATCTGCGGGTTCGCGGCAATTATATCATTCATGCCCAAACCATACTGCAGCGCTATAGAATAAAGCGATTCCCCCCGGGACACAGTATGTCTGCGGGTACCTTCCAAAATTACCAGCGTTTGCCCTACTACCAGACGGTTCGGGTTTTCCAGCTCATTATCGGAAATAATTTTCTGCGGTGAAACGCGATACATCTGAGCAATCGTATATACACTTTCACCGGATCTAACAACATGAATTCTCAAGGAAGTCACACCACCATTCCTACAAATAATATATTCCAGGTAATGGGAATGTGTTACCTGGATATGTTCGGGACAGGACATAAGCTGAATTGTCCCCAATTTGCGTTCAGGTTCAATTTGTTAATTGAATTGATAAATTCAAAACACTCCTATATAATCTAAGTATTCAGTGTATGAGGTTATGCTATATGTACTTTAAAGAAGAAAGAATAAACCGGATTCTAAAGGAAATAAAAAACTGCATCCACACCGACAGGCACGAAATAAACAATCTTCAGGTGCGGTTTGGAGAGATAAAGAAAAACACCGTGACAAAAATCCAATGAAAGCGGTCATTCCTATCTGTCGGTGATAAAAGGGGTATCCTCCAAAGGATATGAACGTTTCAAGGTGGTTGAAAATACAGGTGACTGCCAGGGTCCGGACGGACAGATGAAAATCTGCAGGGAGCTTCTGGAAAACCGCTTTTTCAGAATCACATTGAATCCCGACGGTACGTTTTCCGGCTTGTTTGACAAGAAGTCCGGCAGGGAGGTTCTGAAGCCCGGAGAGAATGGCAACGTCCTTCAGGCGTTTGAGGACAAACCCCGGTATGAGGACAACTGGAACCTTGACATTTATTACAGTGAAAAAATGTGGGAGATAAACGGTTGCAAGAGCATTGAGGCAATTGAGGCCGGGCCTGTCAGGGGCATCGTACGGGTAACGAAAAAATCAAGCCGCTGGAAATAAAAACCTTCAAGGTCAGGTTCAAAACTCAAAAATAGAAGCTCATCTCTTGACAAATACAGACTATCATGATAGTCTGTATTTGTCAAACTATTGCGATCGTCTGGAGAGATGTCCTACGGAAGCGCAATGATGGGGGTGAGGAAATGGATCAAGCCTTCAAGCGGTTTTATTTTGGAACGCTTGCAATTTTGCTGGTTTTGTCGGCATATCCGCTGATAAACGGTATTCGGATTATGTTTTTATATCTTGTAAACGGCGTCATCGAAATTGATCAGTATGTACGCTATGTTATTCCTTATGCAGCTATGTGCTTTGCGCTGCTTGTATTTGCAGCCCTGCAGCCGGTATGGCCGAAAATCTTTAAAAAAAGCACCTTAGCGCTGTCGACTGCCGTGACATTGCTGCTTTTCGTCCTTGCGGAAGTCTTTTTCGAGAACATGAAAATCAATACAAACGGCCTTACACCCATCAAGGGCTTCCACCCTGCGCCGAGAGTAGACATGTGGCAGGCTTTTTCATGCTTTATTTCTCCGGATGCCGTCAGAGCCATGCGCCGCCAGGCCCAGGTCCAACAGGATGGTTTTTATTACGTGGCGGGAGACAGTACATACAAAATCCACTATTATCTTGTATGCTTCGTTATTATTCTCATTCTTTGCGGCCTGATCTACGGCCTTGGCAAAATGGTCCGGGATAAAAACAAGGCGGCGGGAATACCTCTGGCTTTGCAGGGCGCTTCGGCCGCCATATTGGTGGGTTTGTGCATCTTCGCCAACATGACAGGCTTCTTCCGCGATACGTCGCCCGTTCAAAATCTGACCGCATCGATTCTCACCTGCCTGTTTTTTATTGTATTGGGAGCAGCTGCAGGCATATACGCAGGCAGCTTTCTTTTAAGGAAAAGCAAGCCGCTTGCCCTGGGGCTGCCGGCTCTCCTGTCGGGGGCGGTCTGTGTCTTGATGTATGTGGGAGAGGCGGCAATGATGGAGGGAAATCTATACCGTTTTGGAACCGGCTGGTTTTTCACAGGTATTTCCGGCATCTCCCTGGCGGCGGTGGATTTGCTGGTTATCCTCCTCGCTGCGGCCGTAACGTATGGAACCCTTAATGCGCTTCGAAGATCAGCCTCCCCTTGGGAATTGCTGGAACTTGGAAAGCGAATAAACGACAAGGTCGATTCCAATTCGTAAGGCGTCATCAACACCTGCTATTTCTAAAGTCGTAGCCTGTGGGGCTTTGATAAATTCTAAGATCGAATTCCGGAACCACGGATAGCAGATGATCAAAAATATCCGCCTGGATTGCCTCATAATTGCCCCATCGGATATCGTCGGCAAAGACATATATTTCTATGGGCAATCCTTTTTCGGTAGGCTGCAGCTGCCTTACCAGCTGAGTCATCCCCTGGTGCACCCTGGGATGATTGCGCAGATAATTCTCCGCATATGCCCTGAAGGTGCCTATATTGGTCAAATGTCTGCCGTTGACAATATTTGAGCCGTCGATATTGTTTTTTCTGTTGTATTCTTCTATCTCGGCTTTTTTGGATTCCAGATATCCGCTGATGTATTGGATTTTGTCAAACCGCTCCAGCATTTCCTCACTGCAGAATTTGATGCTGGCCATATCGATATTGATCGACCGCTTGATTCTTCTGCCGCCGGAGGCCTGCATAGCGTTCCAATTCTTGAAGGATTCGGATACCATGGCATGGGTTGGGATTGTAGTAATCGTCTTGTCCCAGTTTTGCACCTTTACGGTATGGAGCGTGATATCGACTACATCTCCGTCTGCTCCGTATTTAGGCATTTCGATCCAGTCTCCAAGGCTTACCATGTTATTGGCAGACAGCTGGATACTGGCTACAAGTCCAAGCAGTGAATTCTGGAATATCAGCAGAAGTACGGCTGTTGCGGCGCCTATACCACTCAGGAGAAGCCATGGCGAACGTTCAATGATGACGCTAACGATGACAATCGCCCCTATGATATAGGAAATGATTTTCACAACCTGAAAGTAACCTTTAATGGGCTTTGTCTTTAACGCCTCCACATTTTTGCAAATATCTTCCACGGCATTCAGGAGCTTGCTTATGGTAAACAAAATCACAATAACAATATAAGAAAAAGCAATCCTCTGAATCCATGTTTGCCAGGATGGGAAAACCGGAGCAAATGCATGGATGACACATGCGGGAACTATTGCGGATATTTGCGTAAACACTTTGTTTTTTACGAGGACATCATCAAACCGGCTTTTGCTTTTGGCAATAAAAGCTTCCAGGGCCCTGAGCAAGAGCCTGTTCGTAATCAAATAGGCCAACAGGCCTATAAGCAGGACACCTACAGCCGATATTGCATATGCAAAATACAAGGAAACCATTTCGCTCATGCCAATATTCCCCAGGCTGTTTTTAATCCATTCCAACAAGTTCAATCCCCCCTAATCTTTTTATATCTATTTTATCATTTTTTGATACCAATGAAACCCATTAAGTTCTCCCTTCGCACGGATTGTTTAATATGCTATAATGATTGAAAATAAAATGAACAGGGAACATGGGAAATGCACGAAAAAATTGATACGCCGACGTATATAAAAATTGCTTTTGACATGGCGGGCAGGATTTACCGGGGTGAGCTCAAGGAAGGACAAAAAATCCACGGCAGGTCGGTGCTGTCCAGCGAATACAATGTATCGCCCGAGACGATCCGGCGTGCCATGAGTCTTCTGGAGGATCTGGAAGTGATAAAGGTCAGCCAGGGGAGCGGGATATTCATCACTTCAAGGCAAAATGCCGTAACCGTTTTGAAACGCTTTGAAGACAGAGAAACCATAAGCAAGCTGAAAAACGAAATCACCGAGCATATGGCCGAAAAGCAGTCACTGGAACAGAAAATCAACGAGAACCTGCAAAAAATCATCGACTATTCCACACGGCTGAAAACCGTTAATCCTCTGGATCCGGTGGAAGTTGAAATCCCGCCGGGAAGCCCTTTGATCGGAAAAACCATTTCCGACTCCAAGTTCTGGCAGTACACAGGCGGGACCATCATCGGCATCCGGAGGAACGGCGCCATCCTGATATCTCCCGGGCCATATGCGGGCTTCGAAGCAAAGGATGTGGTCGTAGTGGTTGGTGACACAGGACTGCTGGAAAGAATAAAAAATTATATCAAAGATAAATAATTTTTGCGGCAGTATTATAAGAAGCTGTACTAAGTACAGCTCCAGCTAAGTTCGTTACCAGATAAGTTAGCATTAACCCGTCTGTCATTGCGAGCGTAACGAAGTGAGCGCGGCAATCTTAATGATAATTCCGGCTAAAAGCTGAGATTGCTTCGTCGCAAGCTCCTCGCAATGACATGCTCCTTTCTGGTAACTTATTTATGCGGAGCTGTACTAAGGAATTAGTACAGCCTTTTTTTTCGGAGGACTTAGAATTATATGTAAACTAACAACTTATACATCTCATTAAAGTTGTTAGTTTTTCAAAGCATTTTGCCGTTTCTCTTAGTATCCACCATTTAATTGTCCCTGTTGGGACCTATCGAATTTGTATGTGTCTTCTCCTTCATATAAAATTATTTTATCTGAAACGAAAGGGGGAAGGCTTTTGGTCAAATTTCAAAACGTGAGAAAAATGTACGGCGATGAAGTCGTCATCGACAATCTCAATCTGGAAATAGAAGAAGGCCAGCTGGTTGTATTGATAGGCCCCAGCGGCTGTGGGAAAACCACCACGTTGAAAATGATTAACAAGCTGATCGAACCATCTTCCGGTTCCATTTATATTCGCGGCGAAGATGTTACAAGAGTCAATCCGGTGGAGCTGCGAAGAAAAATAGGCTACGTGATACAGCAGATAGGGCTCTTTCCCAACATGACCATCGCCCAGAATGTCGAAATTGTACCAAAGCTTCTTGGATGGCCTGCGGAGAAAAGAAAGGCAAGGATGGAAGAGCTGCTCAACATGGTTGATATGGATCCGGGGCAGTATGCGGGAAGGTATCCCTCCGAACTGAGCGGAGGACAGCAGCAGCGGATCGGCGTATTGCGCGCACTGGCTGCAGAACCCCCGCTGGTGTTGATGGATGAACCTTTCGGGGCCCTGGACCCTATCACAAGGGAAGCTTTGCAGGATGAGGTGAAAAGGCTGCAAAAAAAGCTAAAAAAGACCATTGTTTTTGTTACGCACGATATGGACGAAGCGTTGAAAATTGCCGACAGGATCGTCCTGATGAAGGAAGGCAAGGTTGTTCAGGCCGCCTCTCCGGAAGAGCTGCTTTCCAATCCAGCCGATGATTTTGTCGTTCAGTTCATAGGCAAGCACAGACTGGCTTCAAACGGCTCAAAAATGGAAATCGGAAACGTCCGGGACATCATGCGGCCCAATCCCGTCACCATAACCAGGAATACGGGTACGGCGGAAAGTGTCGCGCTTATGAAGCGGAAAGGCGTAAATACGCTTTTGGTTGTCGACGACGAAGGAAGGCTGGAAGGGAAAGTCACCATCGAGAAAATAGGCAAGCTTGGCAAAGGCGGCCATAGTATAAATGAGTTGATTGACACCGATATCTCCACCATAGACAGCAGTGCCGATTCGCGGGAAGCCTTCGATATCCTCTTGTCCGGCAAGCAGGATTACATTGCGGTGGTGGATGAGACGAACAGGCTGAAGGGGCTCGTTACAAAAACCAGCATGGTTAAAGCACTGGCCGAGGCCGTATGGAAGGATAACGGAAATGAAAGAGCTAATTGATGTCATTGTAAAAGAGCAGCGTTTGCTATTGACTGCAACATTACAGCACATTAATATTTCCCTGCTGGCTGTGCTTATAGGAGCTGCTGTCGCAATTCCCGCAGGGATCTGGCTGACACGGAACAAAAAGACAGCCGGCGTCGTTCTCGGCATCACGGGTGTTGCCCAGACAATCCCAAGCCTTGTCCTGTTCGGACTTGCGCTTCCCGTTTTCGGCCTCGGCTTCAGGCCTGCCCTGATTGTCCTTGCCCTGTATTCCATCTTACCTGTTTTGCGAAATACCTATACCGGTATCAGCGAAGTAGACGAAAAATATGTGGAAGCGGCGAAGGGCATGGGAATGTCAGAGCTGCAGCGGCTCTTCAAAGTGGAACTGCCTATCGCACTGCCTGTGATTATCGCCGGAATAAGGATTTCCCTTGTCTACATCATAAGCTGGACAACAGTTGCTGCCCTGATAGGGGCCGGAGGATTGGGAGACCTCATCTGGACGGGTCTTCAGACTTATGACCGGAATCTGATCATTGTCGGAGCGATCCCCGCATCCCTCCTTGCGCTGGCTGCCGGAGCCATTATAGGCATGGTGCAGAAAAAAGTAACTCCCAGAGGTATGAGAGAGTAGAAAGGAGTGAATACGTACGGTGAAAATACTGAATGCAGTCCTTCAGCATTTACAAATCGCATCCGTAGGGGTTCTTATTGCTGTTGTGGTTGGAATGGCCATCGGTATATTTCTGACCCGGCACAGGTCTGTCGCAAACTTTACGATGTCGGTGACCGATATTATACAGACAATCCCCGACCTGGCGCTGCTGACCTTGCTAATGATGGTTTTCGGCCTAGGAAACACGACGGTCATAACAGCATTATTTTTATATTCGCTTCTCCCTATCATCCGCAACACCTATGTAGGTATATTAAGCGTAGACAGGGGATTGCTGGAGGCCGGGACCGGAATGGGCATGACAAAATTCCAGCTTCTGTTTAAAGTGGAGCTTCCCCTGGCACTGCCGGTCATCCTATCCGGCATCCGCATCGCCTTTATCACTGCGTTGGGCATTGCCACAATTGGCGTCTTAATAGGTGCGGGGGGACTGGGCGCTTTCGTATGGAGGGGAATACAAATGAGAGACGCGGGTATGATCCTTTCGGGAGCCCTCCCCATCTCCATCCTTGCAGTGGGTTCTGATTTTCTCCTTATGTTTGCCGAGCGCAGATTGGTAAAAAAAGCAAAAGCTGCTTAGATAATTAATAAAAATCGGAGGGATGAAGCATGTACAAAAAGAAAATCACGGCAGCAGTATGCATATTGCTGCTTGCAGGTATGCTGGCAGGCTGCTCGGGCGGCGGCAAAACCATCGTCGTAGGTTCAAAAAATTTCACCGAAAACATCGTCCTCGGTGAAATCATCGCCCAGATGATTGAAAAAAACACCGACTTAAAGGTGGAAAGAAAACTTAATATGGGCGGAACCTTTGTGTGTTTTGAAGCCTTAAAAAAAGGCGACATCCAGGTTTATGCCGATTATACGGGAACGGGTTTGACCGCCCAGCTGAAGATGGAAGTCATCAATGATGCGGACAAGGTATATGACATTGTGCAGGAGGAGTTCAACAAGCAGTTTAACTTAAAGTGGTTAAGGCCTTTAGGCTTTAATAATACCTATGCTGTAGCCATCAATGAAGATTTTGCGGCTCAGAACAATATCAATACGGTCAGTGAGCTGGTTCCCTTCTCAAAAGACCTTATCTTCGGAGGCGAGCATGAATTTTTTCAGCGTCAGGACGGTTATGACGGGATGGTGGCAGCCTATGGGCTCCAGTTTAAGGATTCCGTCCGCATGGAACCCTCAATGAAGTATCAGGGAATGGGGGAAAAGCTAATGAATGTAATGGATGCTTTTGCCACCGACGGGCAGCTGATTACCTATAAGCTGAAAGTCCTTGAGGATGACAAGAGCTTCTTCCCGCCGTATTATGCGGCGCCGGTAATCCGGATGGATACGCTGGAAAAAAATCCGCAAATCGAAAGTGTTCTGAATAAGCTGGAAGGTCAAATCTCCGACCAGGAAATGCAGCAGATGAACTATCAGGCGGATGCGGAGAAAAAAGCCATCGAGGCTGTTGCCGAAGAGTTCCTGAAGAGCAAAGGCTTGATTGAGTAAAGCGGTCTCATTTCCCAGCATTTATCTATATGTTGTCGTACTGGCCTTGTACGGACGCACGGCAAAAAAGCTAACGGTTTTTACCGTTAGTTGCTATAGGTTAATACGCCTATCAGGTTTTATCTTTTTACGTTCACACAGCCTTTATAACAGCCTCTGTGAACCGTGAGCCGTTATCCCACCGGAGCCTGACAGTGACGGGGATGTTTGAGGCGATCTCAACCTCGGGTCTTTCAGCGGCAGAATGCCGCGCTTTGCACTTCAGGCTTAAAACGCCGTTGCCGCCAAAAGGGTAGTTATCAACGCCATGCTCCTCCAGAAGCCTTATATCCCAGAGGATGTCCGACTGATCAACGACAGGCCGGATGCCAAAGACATATTCCAGCAAAACAGCGATGGGGGGAAGCCCGCCAAAGCCTACAAAATCTCTTTGCGCCGGTATTCCGGGCTTGGAGGCCTCCGGGGAATAGTTTTCCCACAAGGTCCCCGTGTCCTCAAACACCTTTGTTACGTTTTCCACATGATTCAGGGCGATCTCGTGTGCCAGCGCATCCCTGCCCGCCTCTGTGAGCCCGCGGAGTATCATGTAGTTCGTCAATACCCAGACCCCTCCCCTCCAGTAATTCCCCTCTTCACTATAGCCCGGGGTATCTGCTGAAAGTGAAGGCACCCTGTGGGGCCTTTTGAATTCCTCCGGATTCTCAAGATGGGACAGGAAACCCTCCAGCCTGCTTTCGGGCACAATCCCCGCAAGCAAGGCCCAGTATGCACCGATTGACTTTATATCGGACATTGTCCGGTCTTTGCGCAAATCAAAATAATACTTTTTCTCCTCGTCCCACATATGGCTGTTGATATAATCCGAAAGCTTTGCGATTTCTCTTTCAAATTCCTGTTTCTCACCACTTTTTCCGAGGATCCCGGCCGTTTTTGCCAGTATTTTTGTAGAAAATACCTGCTGGAGGCAGATGTCCACCCAGGACTGATGTCCGTGATAAAACTCATTGTGCAGGCCCGCAGAAAGTCTTGGCTGATTGTCCATACCGCAGCCCCATCCTGAAGACCAGTAAGTACCGTCGGGCCAGGTCCTGTAATTCCTCAGCCACCGGTGGTAGGCAGCCAGGACCGGAAATACCCTCTTCAGCCTGTCCTTATCCCCGAACAAACCGTAGTATTCCCATTCTGCCCACGGCATGACATTGGGGCCTGTGCTGGAGGGATCGAAGCGGTGGAAACGGTCGCTGCCGTCGGTTTCGGATATCTCCCTGCAGATGAAGCCATCCTGGTGCTGCTTTGCATAGAGATTATCCAGGGTCTCCTGAAAGTTGAAAGCCCTTCGCCCATATTTTCCAAACATCAGTGCAAAAACCGAATCCCACATAAACAGGCAGTCATTGAAGCAGGTGGCGATGTAATTGGTAATGAAGCCGTTTGCCCCGGTGGGCTTTTTCAGGTTTGCAAAAGCCAGCTCCCAGGCCTTCCAATAGCAGGCGATTTCCGCATCATGCCCTTTCCAGAAGGGCACGGGCAATCCTCCGCGCGCTTCACTGAATTCCGGCAGCTCCGCTTCCCGTACTGCTGCGGTTTTAAAACTGTTTTCATCAAACAGAGCGTCGTTTACATAGGTGTTATAATAGAATCCCATAATGATCTCCCATTCCGCAATATACAGGGTGAATATTCCCGTCCGACTCAAAACTCGATTTTCATGTCCACATGATCCAGTATGTCCCGGATGCGCGCCAGCTTGAACTCCTCTGCCGGAACCTCCCCGGGCTTATATGCCTTATCTGTGTTGAACCGCCCGAAATACAGATTTTTAAATATGTCCTGCAGCTCCTTCCGTTCAAACAGCCGTATAACCTTTATCTGCCCGTCCACTTCAATGCTCACTGCGGAAGACACCTTCATTTTTAACTGAATGACGCCTTTAAAACGGATTTTCCCGCCGTCCTCATCCAACCAATACATCCCTTCGGCCGGTCTGCCTCCCTTCAGGACGGTTATGTTCACATCGGACAGATAACCTTTGTTGACAAAAGGCCTGTTCCGCAGATAAACAGGATTTGTAAAGGCAACATTCCCATGGAAGTCACAGCATTTCGCAAGGATAAAGCTGTCCCTGTCAACGCTGACGGTTTCCGCCGCTTCAAAGCTGTCAAGGCAGACGGCATATTCCTTATAAACTTCGCCGTTAACAATGATCTGCACTTTTGAAAGAAGCGCCTGGTAACAGCGAAAAGCCTCCAGTTCCACAGCGAATTGCTCATCCTTTGCGTATTCCAGCACCGCTCCCGGCAACCGGCCGTTTACCTTCATTTGTATAACAGGGCCGGAGGTGACAAGGTTTTTTCCCTCCTTTACCGCCTTGCACAGGGAGTCGATATCGAACCTGTCGATATACGTATAGGTCTTGAAGGAAAGGTGATCCTCCGGCACCGTGTCATAGGCGCTGTCCATTTCAGCAATGCCCGGCAGGAAATAGCCGTTTTTCAGCGCGTCATACCATAGCTCCAGGTATGAATCGTTATCGCTCCGGTAGCCCATGACCACCAGGGCGTCGATGGAGCCCGCAAGCATTTCAAAGCCCAGGGTTACGGCGATATTTGTAATAAACTCGCCGTTGTCATGCCACCACCAGCTTGTAGGATGCGCACAAACAGCCACGGAGTTCTCCCCCCGCTCCCTTTGAACCGCTTCATGGATACAGGGGATCCGGTATTCCGGCTCCTCGCCTTCTTTTGTAAAAAGCCACGGGTCGAATTCATGGTCGTAATACAGGGAAAACGGCGGGCACTGGAGGTAATTCATCATGAATACATGTCCGTACCTGCATTTCACCAGCTCATTGCCGATATCGAGAATGAAGCCCCTGTCCTTTACTTGATCCATCACGGCCGTATATTTAACCCGGTACGGAGCCGTATCGGTAAAATTCTTATTCAGGTACTGCAGATGCGTCTCATGGTCATAGGGGGAGCCTGCAAAAAAGAAGTTGAAGCCTTCGCCTTTCATTATAACCGACGCATTGAGAAGATTTCCGGTTTCCAGGACTTCATCCCGCGATACGTGGGAATGCGCATCGAAGGAATAAAGCCCCAAGCCCCTGGCATCCACCAATTCCTTTAGCAGGACCTCCAGGACTGCGTCTTTTCCCGTCAATTCAATCCGTCCGTGAAAAGGCTGATAAAGCTTTCCCCTGTGTACGCTGACCTTGTAAAGGCCGGCTTCCGCTTCAAATTCATGTTCCCCAGGGCAATACACTTTTTCCGTCCGGCTTCCGACATTTCCCGAAAGGCCGGAAGTTAAGGCCTGTAAAACAATTCTACAAAAAATCCTGTTTTGGCTTTCATTCGTCACCGTAACTTTTAGTTTCAAATTGATCCCACCTCACAATGTCCATGGCGTCTCTTCAACCGCCCCCGTTTATCCCATGGTCCAGATATCGTCTTCCTCAATATGCAAAGAGGCAATGTAGGCTCTCAGCAAGGGTACCTCATACATCCCGCTGAGCCAATGGGCGTCGCTGCCCAGTGAAAACTTCACCCCCGCCTCCTTGCACAGGCCCAAAAACCTGTACATGGCCCTGCCGTACTCTTCCTCCTGCAGGCTGCCGTTCAGCTCGATGGCAATGTCATTCTCCTTGAGGTTTTTTATGATGCGTTTAAAGTCACGATCGGAAATCTTTTCCATGGCCTCTGCAAGATTAAAATCTTCGACATAATCCTTCAAGCCTCTGGCATAAAAGGGGTGTGCAATGATATCCGCAAATTCTACAGAGGTCGCCGCCATCATGTAATCATACATGTTCTGTGCCGCCGTTCTGTAGTCGAAATACAGCGGCGGGACAACAAGTTCCTTCAATTGGTAATGCGTGCATGCCACCATGATATAGTCGAATATCCGCAAGGTCTCCCTGTCGGTAATCAGCTTGCCCGGGGAGACCATGTCCACCTCGGCCCCGACAAATACTTCAACCTTCCTCCGGTGCTTTGCGACTTCATCCTTCAGCGTCCGGAACCTTTCCCGTATCTTGCCGTCAGGATACAGGTGGTCACTGATGCCCGCCTGTTCCAGGTTCAATTCTTCAAATCTTCCGACGACGTTTTCAACAGACATTTCCGTCCGGGCACATTTGCTGAGATTGGTATGATTATGAAAATCGGTTTTAAATTTGTTCATATCCCTGATTATTCCTTTTTATTCATTCGCTGCTTTAATTGCCCAGCAGCTTGATATTGGCCTGGTAAACCTGATTTGCATATTCCTCCATCTTGGCCAGGCCGGCTGTGTCAAGATCCTTTACATATTTGTCGAACTCCGTCTGGCAATCCGCTTCGGATTTTGCCATGATGACGGCATACAGCTGGTTGTTGAACCTGTCGTCCACCAGGGTGTTTATGTTGGTGATATCGTCCGGTGCCTGTGCAAACAGGTTAGAAACAGGGAAGGTATCATACCAGTATTTACCCAGCTGTTCATCCCTGGCTCTGGCTTTGGCGTCATCCATAACCGTCGGGTCATCCTTCAATATCCAATAGGAGCCATACTGTGACCTGCCTACGTCGGTGTTGGTAAAGTGGTGATACATCCTCAGGCCTGTCTCGGCGCAAAATTTCTCATCTGCTTCGCCGGCTTTCCATCTTGCAACATATTCAGGCTTCATTACCGGCTTCCCGTCCTGCAAATCCCACATGATCCCCTGTACGCCGTTCTGTACCTGGAAGTTTCCTTCGGGGCTTGCCAGGAAGTCAAGCAGTCTCATTGCGGCATCCGGATCCTTGCAGTTGGTGGTGATCACAGCGGAAGTGTTCCCTTTCCTGTTTACCGGATTCAGCTTGGGTGTCTGTCCGCCCGGGACGGAAAAAGCAAGGTCGATGAAGCCCATATTTTCCGCGTTTGCCATTCCTGCCGCCTTGTAGTCGTTTTCAACCGTCCAGTTCATCCACCAGCCGCCTAGATGCGTCAGTGTCCTGGCCGTCTGTACCTTGTTTTTCATCCAGGTGTCCCTGTCTTGCGTGAAAGACTCGGGATCAAGCAAGCCCTCACGGTAGATCTTGTTGTAAAACTTGACGATATTCAGCGCATACGGAGCCCTCACCCAATATTGAAGCTTGCTGTTGTCGATATACCAGTAATCCGCCGCAAGCCCGCCTGCATCCAGCAAGGTCTGCATGGTATTCTGCCATGTCTGCTTGAAGCCGCTCATTGGCCATACCTTATCTCCTTTGTCATTTTTTGTGTATTTTGAAGCCAGCTGTTTTAAAACGGCATAGATATCGTCGGTGGTCTCGACTTTTGGGGAGCCGATGCCTTCGTACACATCCTTGCGTATGGAGAAGCAGCTGCCGTAGCCGGGAGGATTAACTCCTTCGGGTATTTCACCGTAGCCGGTCGTCAGATTGTAAATATGCCCGTCGGACATCCTTAAAAGCTCCAGCACTTTGCCGTATGCTTGCTTAATGTTGGCTCCTTCCTTGTCGATCAGCGGTTCCAACGGTACGGCTATTTTTTCGGTGATCATTTTGTTCATAGAAGTGTCGTCAGGCCCTAAGATGATCTCGGGATAATCACCGCCGGCAAGGAGCAGATTCAGTTTTTCTTTCCCGTCCCCCGTGGGGAATTCGAATTTGATTTTTACATTCACTGCTTCAAGAATCTTTTGCGCCATGGGATTGTCTTGCCAGATGGCGTCATCCTGCCCGAATGCCAGTGATGAGCCGCCGACATCGAAAACATTGATTTCCACCGGCTCCGACTTTACCTGCTGTGAAAGCGTGGTATCCGCCTGTGAAGCCTCCTTCTCCGCCGTGGTGGTCTGCTCCGCCTGATTTCCGCCGCAAGCGGTAAATGCCGCGGCAAGCATGGCTGCCGACAATACGATACCCGCTAACCTTCTGAATTTTCCCATTTTTATCCCCTTTCTTCCTCTCAATTTTATCAGTTTCTATTTTATTTTTCATGTTTTTATAAACCGTTCTATCGTTGTTCCCCGGATGGTAGTATAGTCCGATGTATTGTTCCCTCACTTTCCCTGCCGTATTTGTCCGGAAGAAATCATTCCTTTACTGCGCCTATCATGATCCCTTTCACAAAATACTTCTGCAGGAAGGGATAGATCATTACAATGGGAGCTGTCGTAATTATGATGGTGGCCATCTTGATGACTTCGGGAGTCGCTTTCCTTGCCTTCTCCTCCATGTCCCTTATGGCGCTGGTGTCCCCCATGATGTTAGCCTGGGACTCGCGCAGGATTTTCACCAGGACGTTCTGCAAGGTGGAAAGGCTGGATTTGCTGGTATAAATATAGGTATCATACCATGCGCTCCATTGTGACACCGCGATGAACAGCGCGACCGTCGCCAGAACCGGAGTGGATATGGGAAGGATGATGCTGGTCAATATCCTCATTTCGGAAGCGCCGTCAATCTTAGCCGAATTCACCAGCGAAGGCGGCAATTCCTCGAAAAACTGCCTCATTACCATCACATTCCATACGCCCAGAAGGCAGGGGATGATGTAGACCAGAAAATTATTATACAGCCCCAGCTGTCTGACCAGCAGATAATCCGGCATAATCCCGCCGCTGAAGTACATGGTGAATACGAAAAGGAAAATAATGAACCTTCTGAACACCAATTCCTTGTTGGATAAAATGTAAGCAAGCAAGGATGTGAACGCAAGTCCCAGAAGGGTCCCTAAAACAGTCCTGGCGATGCTCACCATTGTATTCCCCAGCAAGCCGCTTTTGCTGAATACGGTTTCATAGGCAAGGAAGGATAGCTTCCTCGGCCATATATATATCCCTCCTCTCCTGGCATCCTGTCCGTCATTCAGAGATATTGCCAGGATATTGAGGAATGGATAAAGAATCGAAAGCGAAATAAAAAACATCAGAAGATTGTTGACAAACCCAAAAACTTTCCCGCCGCTGCCTGTAGCCATTTAGAATTCTCCTTATGCTAAAAAATACTCATTTTAAACAGCTTTCTGCTGATCTGGTTTGTTGCAAGAACCAGCATGAGCCCTATCACACTTTTGATGAGACCAACCGCCGCTCCATAGGAGTACATTGACTTCTGAAGACCATATTTGAATACATAGGTGTCAAGCACTTCCGCATGGGTATAATTCAATGGGTTCTGCAAAAAATACTGCTGTTCGAAACCTGCATTCAATATATACCCCAGGCTGAATATGAACAATATGATGATGGTCGGCAGAATCGAAGGGATGGTGATATAGAATATCTGTTTCATCTTACCCGCTCCGTCAATAATGGCCGATTCAAACATCTGAACATCCAGTGAGGTAATGGCGGCGATATAGATGATTGAACTCCACCCGGCCGACTTCCATATGTTGAGGCCGGTCACAAGCCACCAGAATATACTCGCATCCCCCAGTAAGTTGACCGGCTTCTGAGTTATGCCGGCGGAGGTGAGTATATTGTTTACGACACCGCCGTCAATGGAAAAAAAGGTCATGGCCATCCCTACCACCACGATCCATGAGATGAAATTAGGGAGATACGATATGGTCTGGACAACTTTTTTATAAGCCTTGTTCTTTATTTCACAGACAAGCAGTGCAAACAGGATGGAGGCGCCTGCCACAAGAAGGATGTTCAGGCTGCTCATCACCAGCGTATTCCTTACAACCATGAAAAGATCCGGGGAAGTGAGGAACATCTTGAAGTATTTAAGCCCTACCCAGCTGCTGCCGAGGATCCCCTTCCTGAAGGAAAAGTCCTTAAAGGCGATGATTGCGCCGTACATGGGATAATATTTAAAAAGGAACAGGTATCCCAGGAACGGGATAAGAGCAATCAAAAAGAATTTCTGGGATCTGACCTTTTTCCAAAACAGCTTGTGCCTCGTATTTTCCGATAATCCGGATTGCGTCGTATTCATCATGTCATAAGCTGGACCCTTCTGATTTATTTGCGAGCATTCAGGAGCACGGAAAAGATTACTTCCGATTTTCTGCAAATGCCGGCCGAATGGACTGCGTTTGCAGAAACTTATAACGGAAGTTATATTTTCACCGGCGCTTGAAAATACCCGTCTCATAAATACAGTTTAAACTTCCGCAGTCTGTTTATCAATTGGATTATGTATCAATTGATTTTGTATTATCAACGAGTTTTATGGCGGCAGCCGGTGATAGAAAGAAAAACTTGTGATAGTTATTATAGCTTTGAGGTATCAATGACCAGTACAAAGAGAGCACCCGGATTCTTCCGGACAGCACTGATTTTGATCCTGCTGCCGTAAAAGAGGCTCAGTCTCGCTAATGTGTTTGTAATGCCGTAGCTGGCGCTTTCCGTGAAAATATTTTTTGAGTCCAGCGTCTGGATATAATTCAAATAATCTTCGCTGATACCGGCTCCGTCGTCTTCTATCCTTATTTTAACGGCTTCCTCCTGTTTGCTGATATCAATGGAAATATTCAGCCGACGGTCCTGGATCCTTCCGTGCACGATGCTGTTCTCAACAAAAGGCTGCAGCGTCATCTTGCAGATCATGAAGCCGGCCAGTTCATCGGAAAGATTTACCTCCATCTTTATCTGATCCTTATAGCAGAGGTTTTGCAGCGCTACATAACTGTTGATAAGGTTTATTTCCGCTTCGATGTTGACGATTTCATTGCCCTTGCTGAGGGCGATCCTGTAAAAATTGCTCAAATGGTCGATAATGTAAATGATCTCCTGCTGTTTGTTTTTCAACGAAATCCAGCGGATGGCGGAAAGAAGGTTATACAGGAAATGCGGGTTCATTTGCATTTGCAGAAACTTTATGTCGCTTTCCTCTTTTTGTTTTATCGCCTGGTATATCTCTGTTTTTAAGTTTTTTATACTGTGGGCCATGACGCATAAGGTATTGTCCAGAAGATAAAACTCGTTGACTTTTTTAACCGTGGGCCGGATGTCCAGATTCCCCATTTCAATCTCCTTAATTTTCAGGAGCAGCTTATCCACCTGCGATGCGTAACGCCTTGCAAAGTAAAGCGAGAAAAGTATAGCGGACAGGATCAGTATGCTTGTGAACATCACGATATAATAAACGATGAACTTTTTTTCTTTTTCAACCTCGAAGGAATTGTAAAGAAGCACCAACGACCAATCTCCCGTGATCTTTTCGGCATAGACGTAGTAGGGGGTTTTATTGTAGGTGATTTTCCCGGCGTTATCGCCGCCCGTCAGGTATCTTTTTATGGCATCCGGCACTTCCTTCCCCACATCGTCCCTCTGGTTCGAGCTGATGACCTTGAAATTGCCGTCTGTAATAAAAAGCAGGTATTTGGAAGCTGCCTGGGATTTGTAGAGGTCGTAAAAGCTCTGCTCCTTCACCTGGATCTGCAGGATCCCGCCGGGATTCATCACATTAATATATTTTAGCAGGGAGATATTGATATTCTTGTCCGTGTCGTCAAAAGCGGCCCAGAGGTTCCTTCCCCTGGCCATGATGGCGGCCTCCAGCAGTTCCTGCCTTTTAAAGTCCTTGCTGTCCAGAATGTTCCTGCCATCTACGATGAGCCCGGGATTCAGCTTATACAGACACAGCTTCGATATCTGGCTGTTGTTGTTCCTTATGCCGTCAAAGGTATGATTGATGACATTCATTTTTGAATAGACCGAATAATCGATCCTGCCGTCATAATCATACTTCAGATAGGTCTGGACCGTATTGTCGGAATAGATATTGCCTGCTATCAGCTCGTAGCTTTTCATCAGATTCAGAATATTGCTCTTTGTCTGTTCGCTTGCCGAATGGATAAAGTCCATGTTCTGCTGGGACATAATGCTATTAAGCCTGAAATAGTACACCAGCGTTATTGCCAGCGAACACACAAGGATGATTGCTGCCAGAAATGCGGACACCTTGTAAAAGAATTTGATTTTCAGTTCTCCGACTGTTTTCACGTCATTATTCCCCTTTTATGGGAAGCTATCTCTTCGCCGCGCTGAAAAGGTGCTTGCTTCGATACTCCCCGGGAGTAATACTTACATGGTTTTTGAAAACGATATTGAAATACGTATCATTGCCGTAGCCCACCATTTTCCCGATTTCATGGATTTTATAGCGCTTGTCCTTTAAGAGTTCCTTTGCCCTGGCTATCCTGCGGTCCGTAAGGTAATCCTGGATGCTGATGTTCATTTTCTCCTTGAACAGCACCCTGAGGTAATTGGGGCTTAAATAGACCCTGTCCGAGAGGTAGGTAAGCGTGATGGGACGGTCATATTCATTGTTCAGGATATTAAGTATCTCGTTGATCACATGGCCATCCTTGTTGATTTTCCTTTTTCCGAAGGTTGTGACAAAGGAGTCCAGCATTTCATTGGAATAAAGGACCAGATCGGGTACCGTCCGGATCTTGATGATATGGCTGAATATCTCCAGTTTATCTTTCGTGATTTTTTCAAAGCCCTCGCCGAGATTTTCAATGACCTCCGACAAGGAAGCAAAAAGTCCCAGAAAGGCGCTTTGATAGCTGTCAAGCCTCAAGCCTGGCATAGAAGAAAGCGTTTTTACCATTTCATTCCCCCAATCTTCCACAGCCTCCCCGGCGATAATCCTGCCAGAAATCCTTTTAACGGCGTCTTTTATTTGCTCCTTGTAGGAATCCTTCGCTTCCTGATGCCCTGCGGCGGAATCCTCAAACTGTATGATACGGCCGTAGCCCGTTTCCGTCTTTTTATCCGTCGAAAGCCAGCACTGTTTGAAAAGGGTGTATATTTCCGTAAGCCTGGATGCTTTTGTGCTTAAGCCGATAATGTACCGGAAATTGTATTCACCCATAAGCGCTTCGATTTCGGTCCTGACCGATCTGACCAGCATCCCGTCCTTATCTCCTTCGTCGGGAAGCGAATGCATCAGGAATACGATTTTATTTTGCTCAAATTTGAATATTTCCACATTTTCATTTTTACATTGATTCTTTAAGCTCCTGACAATTTCATCGGTCTTCACGGATATTTCGAAAATGTCGGTATCGTTGAAATCCAGATGAAGCAGCCCCAGTCTGTATTTGCCGGGAATTCTGAATTTCAGGCTGCAGGCCTGGTTGTACAGCAGTATTTCTTCACTCGGGGCTCTCTCTTTCAGGATCAGGTTTTCAAGAAATTTATCTTTGAGCAGCGGAAGGTTTTCCAGGTATTGCCCTTTAATCTTGCTGGTTTCCAGGCTGGCCAGCTTTTCATCGATCAGCGCAGCCGCAGCTCTTTTCACGGTTTTGACCAGCTCATCGGGATTCAGCGGCTTTAAGATATAATCATGGGCCTGCAATTCAATAGCCTCTCTTAATAAAGCAACATCCTCATAACCACTTTGAAAAATAAACCGGATGCCGGGGTAAAGACCCTTGATCACCTTTGCCATCATGATTCCGTCCATCACAGGCATCTTTATATCGCTTAAAATAATGTCGGGCTTGCATGTTTTCGCTTTTTCAATGCCATCCTGCCCGTTGTAGGCTGTTTCAGCCACGCGGATCCCCAGAAGGTCCCAATCAATATAGTTCTTCAGAAACTCCCTTTCAAGGTCATTATCTTCAACGATCAAAAGGTTTAACATAATCCCTGCTCCTTCTGTAATTCATACTACTTATAATGCTACCGCATGTCAAGACAATTTTTAATCCACGCGAGCCGGGTTATATTTTCATGATGCCAAAAGTCGCACCTCGCCTATCCTATTTTAATACGGATCCGTTAAGCCGTTGTTGATAATGCATTAAGTTTGTATTAAATGAAAGCTCCGCCGGTATAAAACATATAAAAAAAACAAGCCGGGGAATGAATCCCCGGCTTGTTTTTTCCCTTGCTTTTCAAGGCTCCCGGTCACAGGCTTTTCCAGGTATTAATCATTATAGACAATGATCTTTACAGCCTCGCCGCCATTGTCTGCGGCAAAGCGGAAGGCTTCATCGGCACGGCTTAAAGGGAAACGGTGAGATATAAATCCCTCCGTACGGATCCTTCCGTCGGCAAGCCATCCGATTGCTGCCGGAAATGCGTTGGCATAGCGGTTGACCCCCAGATAATCAAGCTCCTTGTCCAGGAACTCTGCGATGTCCATATTTACGATCCCGCCTCCCGGCCAGCCTATTTGCACTACCGTTCCACCCGGTTTTGCCATGGAAAAGAGCCGGGAGGATGCCGAAGCTGAGCCGGCTGTCTCAAACACCACATCTCCTGCGTTCCGTGGGGCGCTGTCACAGGAAAGATCGACGATGCTGTCGGCACCCAGCTTTGCTGCTATTTCAAGACGTTTGGCCGCAATATCCACGCACATCGTCCTACCTCCGCCGGCTGCCTTAAAGGCCTGCAGGGTCAGAAGCCCTATCGGGCCGGCTCCCACGATCACGCCATCCGCACCGTTTCTAAAGCAAGCGCGGTTGACAGCGTGTACCGCAACTGCGGCAGGCTCGGCAACTGCCGCCGTTTCAAAAGACATGCCGTCGGGCATGCGATGCGCAAAGCTTTCCGGTAGGACCACATAGTCGCAAAAGGTACCGTTTATGGGAGGCGCCGATAGGAATATTACGTCGGGACAAAGGTTATACCTGCCTGACTTGCAGAAACTACATTGCCCGCAAGGAAAGCCGGGCTCTATGACCACATTGTCGCCTTCCTTGAAACGCTTCGTCTCCGGACCCACGGCCACAACCGTCCCGCTTGCTTCATGACCGGGGATATAAGGCCCGGTCACCACAAAATTCCCCAGCCTGCCTTCTTTGAAAAAGTGAACATCCGAGCCGCATATTCCGTTTGCCCGTATTCCGACCAGCAGCTCTCCCCGCCCCGGTTCCCGGACCGGACACTCCCGCAACTCAAGATTGTGCTGAGCATCCAGAAATAAACCTCTGTTTAAAAGTGCCATACTGCATACCTCCTCTACATATCCAGATTGTATTCCTTTTTTCTCAATCTTATATGATCCGCAATGTCAACAGCCTGCAGCGCGGTGGTAATATCCGACTCAGGCCTTTTTCCCGCCGCTATGTCGCTGACAAAGGATTGAACCTCGCGGTAAAATCCGTTTGTTTCAAACATCCGTGGTCCGTCTGATACCGTATTTCCGTTTTTTGTCCATAGCATATTATCACACCGGAATTTCGTCAGAAGTCCCGGCGCGTCGGAGCAGTCCCATACGGGCAGCCGAAGCTCATAGGCCGTATGATCGGCCGCTATGGTCATACGTTCGAAGGTCATTCCCGCTACCGGACAGAAGGAAAGCTGCGCATGCACGCCCGACACAAGTTCACACTGCATGAAAATATTGGCTGCATTGACGCCAAAGGTACTTTCGTCCTGGTAACTGAAGGTTATTTTTTTATATGGGGCCCCCGCGACAAATGAAACAGCGTCGATGCCATGGATGGCAGTCACATGGAAGAACGGCTCGCTGCGGTTGTACCTGTACATGCCGAAGTCAATGTTCTGCAGCGCAGTCCTGCTTACGGCGATATCTTCCACCAACACGCGTACCAGCGGCATATACCTCCGGTTAAAAGCCACCTGGGTGGGCGAACCGGAGGCTCTTGACGCCTCCACGATCTTCACGCACTCCGCCAGCGTTACGGCAGGCGGTTTTTCAATCATTGCAGCCACCCCATGCATAAGTACGCCGGCCGCAATATCCGCGGTCACCGTATAGGAGGTGGCAATAATGGCGGCATCCGGCCTGATTTCAGCCAGCATTTTCCGGTAATCGGTGTATGCGGCGCCGAAATCAAGCATCCTGCGGAAGCTTTCCGCCTTCTCGCCGTCCAGGTCGCAGCAGGCGCAAAGCTCAAGTCCCGGGGTTTCATTTTTTACACGTTCCAGCGCACCGGAATATACTGAAACCGGGTGCGCTCCACATCCGATAAAACATAGCTTCATAATATAATAATACTCCTTATTGTCAGGATTTCAAGCCTGTTGTCGCAATACCCTCCACAAGGTATTTTTGAAAGCATACGAAAATCAACAGGACGGGAATGATGGTTGCCACAGACATGGCGTAAATAGCGCCCCAGTCGGTACCGGCATTCGGGTCTGCAAACATCTTGACGGCAATGGATACGGTAAATTTATTGGTCTTCTGCAGGTAAAGCAGCGGTTCGAAAAACTCCTGCCATTTCCAGTAAAACGCGAATATGGCGGATGTTATCAGTGCAGGCACCAGCAGCGGCAGAATAATCCTCAGGAAGATGGTGTATTTGTTGCAGCCGTCAATGTGGGCGGCTTCATCCAGTTCAGCCGGTATGCCCTTGATGAACTGCATGATCATAAAGATGAAAAACGGCAGGCCGAACATCGTTGGCAGCAGCAGCGGAAGATAGGAGTTCCGGAGGCCCAGGCTGTTGAACATGATAAACTGAGGGACAAGCAGGACCTGCGAAGGAAGCAGCATGGTAAGTATCATCATGGTGAACAGCACGTTCTTTCCCCTGAATCTGTTTCTTGCAAAGCCATATGCAACCAGAGCCGAGAATATGACCTGAAAAACCGTAGAGGTGGAGGATATAAACAGCGAATTCAGCATAAAGGTTCCGAAGGTCACACCGCCAAAGCCCTTCCACCCATTGATCCAGTTGTCGAAGGTGATCCTTGACGGAAGAATGGAAGAAGGATTTGCCACGATTTCCTGCATGCTTTTCAACGAACTGGAAATAAGCCAGAGGACCGGATAAAACATGATGAATGCAAAAGCAAGTAAAAAAGCATGAAACAGGATTTTTGAAAACAGTTTCCTTGAAATACCCATACCTATTTATCCTCCGATTCATAATAAACCCAGTAGTTTGAAGTCCTGAATACGATGATTGTAAAGGAGCCTATGAGCAGCAGCAGTATCCATGCCAGCGCACAGCCGTATCCCATCTGATAATAGGAGAAGGATTTCTGGAACAAATACAGGACATAAAACAACGTCCGGTTGAAGGGACCTCCGTTTGTAACCACATAGGCCTCGGTGAAGCACATGAAGCCGCGGATGATCTGCATCAGTACATTGAAAAAGATGACCGGCGTCAGCAAAGGCAGGGTAATCATAAAGAATTTCCTTCTCCGGCCGGCGCCGTCAATGGCGGCTGCTTCATAGTAGCTTTCCGGGATCTGCTTGAGCCCCGCCAGAAAAATAAGCATGGGCGAGCCGAACTGCCAAACCGCAAGGATTACCAGCGTGCTAAGGGCGGTATCAGGGTTTCCGAGCCATCCGATGGTCCTGTCGATAAGCCCCAGCTTCAGCAGTATTTCATTTATCGCGCCGTTTGAGCCGAAGATCTGCCTCCACATGACTGCGATGGCAACACTTCCGCCGATGATGGAAGGGATATAGAAAATCGCCCGGTAAAACGCGACAATCCGGGAACCGGTTTTAAAAAGCAGGATCGCCACAGCGAGAGAGAATACCAGACGCAGCGGAACGTGGAGCAGGACATACACAAGCGTTACACCGACAGATTCACGGAAAAGCCCGTCGTGCAAAAAAATGTCCTGAAAGTTCTTAAGTCCTACCCAGACAGGACTTGACAGCATATCATAATCTGTAAACGAGAGATAGAAGGACACCAGCATCGGAAACAGCGTGAATGCAAGAAAGCCAAAAAACCATGGCGCTACAAAGACATAGCCCGCATACCTGTCGGGTCCGCCGGAAAGGCCGCGGGCGCGCACCTTTTTTCCACACGGCTTTACGAGTGTTTTTGCAACCATTTGCAATACCTCCGTATGTAAACAAAATGTATAGTAAAAGGGACTTCACAAAGGAAGTCCCTTGCTGCCTTAAGGAGCACCGGAAATATCCCTTCCGGGGAAATTGTATTTTTCCCAATGCCCGGTGCGTTTAATTTTTGGCAAGAATTGCGTTCGCTTCGGTAATAAACTTTTCCGCACCGGCCTCAGGCGTAATTTTTTCAAAGAGTATCTGCTGTTCAATGCTTGTCTGGAGCGCCACTACTTCCGCATGTCCCGCAGGCTGCGGCGGGTCTATCGGACTTGTGTATTTTACCGCCATCTGTACATATTTGAACATATCCTTCTGTTCATCTCCGAGGGAATCCATTATACCTTCCTGGACTTTTCCGGAAATGGGCACGCCTCTCTCCGCCAGCAGTACTTTATTTGCCTCCACGCTGTTTGTAAAGAAGCTTATGAATTTGGCCGCCTCTTCGGGGACAGAGGTGTCCTTGCCGATGGAAAACAGCATGGAAGGCTTCATATAAAGGCCGTAATTCACCTGATCCGCGGCATTGGGTATGAGGGCCATTTTAAGCGTCTTGCCGGCAGCCTTGGCGATGGCTACAATCTGGTTGGAATTAAGGATTGAAAACGCACCCGTACCCTTGGCAATAAAATCATCCTCTATGCTCTTTATTTCCGAACGGATATCCGGCGTGGGCAGGGCGCCTGCCTTTACAAGCTCGAGGCTTATTTTGTAATAATCGGCGAAGACTTTCGGCTCAAAGCCTATTTTTTTGCCGTCGGCAGCATAATATTTCTGGCCGTACTGTCGTGCATAAACCTCGATGCCTCTCTGGCTATCCCAGTTAAAGGCGACGGCACCGTAAATATTCAGCTTTTCCTTAACCTTGAGCATGGCCGCAATATAGTCGTCATAGGTCCATTCGGGCGTAGGTTCTGCAACACCGGCTTTTGCAAGGATTTCAGTGTCGTAAATGAGCACCATGCCGCCTGTGCCGAGGTTGACGCCGTACAGCTTGTCACCGACCCGTCCGCCGGCAACATTGACTTCATCGCAATCACTGAGGTCAAGCACACCGCTCTTGACAAACTCGTCCAGTGGGAGAAGAAGTCCTTTTTGAGCGTAAGATTCAAGGTAGTTGTAATCCTGTTGGATGACATCGGGAAGACTGCTGGCGGCGGCAAGGGCCGAAAGCTTTTCCCAGTACCCGTCCCATCCCAGATATTCAGGCTCAATGGTAACATTGGGATTCTCGGCCTTGTACATGTCGATCACCTGGAGTGTCTTGTCATGTCTTGTCTGGCTGCCCCACCAGAGGACTCTGAGATTAGCGCTTTGCGCCGCGGACGATTCCGCCGCAAGCGTACCGGAGGACGGCTGTGCTGACGACACGGACGATGATGCGGGCTGCCCGGAACATGCCGTAAATACCATGGCTGCACAGATGAACAACGAGAGCATTAAACAGATCTTTTTCTTCATATTTTTCTCCCCTTTTGAAAAAATTTACGGTTATATTCAACCTGCTTAAAGTGTACCAGCATTAGCATAGGTTTTTAAGCATTTCAACCGGTGCGATTGTATGAAAAACCGATTTCTTTCTTCCTCATGCCTGCCTTTTTGCGATACCGGCATGCAGTCTTTTGTATTCGGTGGGAGTGTAGCCGGTATACTTTTTGAATGCGGCGCTGAAGCTTTGAGGATTTGAGCCGTATCCGGTACGGTCCGCGATCTCAAAAATGCGCACATCCGAAGATTCGGCAATAAGCTTTTCGGCAAGCTCCATGCGGTTCCGCAGCAAATACTGGGAGAATTTTTCATTCATTTCCTTTTTGAATAAACGGCTGACATAATCTTCATTCATATGCAAGACTCCGCTTGCTATGTCCCTGAGCGACAGCTCCTCATTGTCCAGATGCTCCGAAATATACGAAACGATGGTACGTGTCACCTGTGAGTTGTACTCCATTACCATGCGCCCGTTTGTTTCGCAAATTTTGCGGATCACATGAGAAAGATAATCCTTTACATCCTCCAGCTTTGCCGCAGAGCTGATGGCGGACGAGGTAGGCAGCAGCTCTCCCAACCAGTCCTCTCCGGCAGTTGAGGCAATAGCTGCAAACAATTCAAAACAGTGGGTCTTGGCAATGTTCTCTTCGAGTTTTAAGTCCGACAAGCCTTTAAAGAGCTTGTCAAGCTCTTCGACGGCGCCATCAAGGCTGCCGCTCTTCAAGGCGACCTTCAGGCGCGTAGTATCCATGGCAAAGGAAGGTCCCTTGTCATGAAAATATTGCGGCAGGTCAGAGGGGGTTATGATGGCCCCTCTGCCAAGATGAAAGCTGTGCATGAGGCATTCGTCAAGCACGCCGTAGCAGCCGTACATACTTTCGAACGTCCCTTCGGAGCCATAGGCCGCCATAAGCTCACAGCCATATGCAGCGCTGGCGAAATTGTTAAAATACCGTATTTTCCCCAGAAGGGCATCGCCCTCCACCTGATCCGTCAGCATCAGCAGTTTTCCCGAAATGATGGTGCAAAACTTTAGGATATCCTGAAAAACAGTATCCTCGGCGAACCTTTTTAAAGCGAACAATGTCCTCAACCCGGTATTCCTTCCGGCGTCCACAAGCAATACCCGGAAAGTGCCCGTAAGGCTCATTCCCTGCAGGGACAGGAAATATTCGGCCTCCCCTTCGCCAAAGGGCATGCCGGTAATATAATCCCTGAGGAACTGTTCCTTGAACTGCGGCAAAACCTTTTGAAAATCCTCCAGGAGCTTTTCCGTCAGGGCAATGCTGCTTCTCCGCGTGTTTATTTCCTCCACGAGGGCGTTTACGGCCTCCAGAAGCTTTTCATCGTTGCAGGGCTTCAGGATAAAATGCTTTACGCCGTAAGTCATTGCCTGTTTTGCGTATTCAAATTCACCATAGCCGGAAAGAATGATAAAATGTGTCCCCGGCAGCTCTTCAGACAGCTTTTCGATAAGACTTATGCCATCCATTTCAGGCATTCTGATATCTGTTATGACAATATCGGGGCGCTCCATGCATGCCGTCTTATATGCCTCCATGCCTGTGCACGCCGGCGTGCACAGCTCCAGGCCGTATCCGCTGCCGGCAAGCATCGTCACAAGGCCGTTGCGGATTATTTCCTCATCATCGGCGATGAGCAGCTTAAACATTTCGGTTCAGCACCTCCTGCTTTTCAACATACGGAAGGGTAAGCACAATCTGAGCGCCGCCCAGATAAGACCGCCCGGCCGTCAGGCCATATTGGCTTCCAAAGAACATCTTTATGCGTTCATTGATGTTGGTAAGTCCGACACCGCTGCCCCTCGGGCGGATTTCTCCGCTATTGAGCTTATTGATGATCTCCTCGTCAATCCCCGGCCCATTGTCTGCAACCTGCACGACCACTCTGCCGTCTTCCAGTTCCGCCGTCAGCTCGATAACACACTGGCTGCCCATATTTTCAAGGCCGTATACGATGGCGTTCTCGATCAACGGCTGAAGGGAAAACTTCGGTACTGCGCCGGACATTGCCGGTTTATCCGCATATTGCCGGAACAAAAGCTTGTCCTTAAACCTTACCCTCTGGATGGCGACATAATTAGCTACAATGATCAGCTCTTCCTCCAGGGTTATGATGCCGGTATCCTTTGACGACGCCTGCCTGAACAGCCCGCCAAGGGCCTCGACCATAACCGAGATATCCTTCTGGCAGGCTGATTTTGCCATCCAGTTTATTGAATCAAGCGTGTTATATAGAAAGTGGGGATTTATCTGGGCCTGAAGGGCTTTATACCTGCTTTCCTGAATGGCCATCTGTTTTTGCAGGTTCTCCTCCACAAGCCTGTTGATCTTTAAAAGCATGGCTTCGAAATCCTGGTTCAACTGCACCACCTCGTTGTGCGTTTCCTTATGGGGTTCTCCCGAAAGACTTCCAAGGAGCCTGACATCCTCTATGCTCCGCATCTTGTCCGTCAGCGCTTCAATAGGCCTGGTGATGGTCCCCGAGACCTTGATGCACAGCGCCAGGATGATCATCGATACCATTGCAAACGCCGCCATAGCGCCCAGATGAACCTTGCTGACGTTGGAGTAAATATTGTTGAAGGGTATTGCGGATATATACTTCCAGCCTGTGTTTCGGGCGGTTATGTGTGAGATGAAATACCGCCCGTCCGGAGAGTCCGTAATGGTATACCCGCTGTTTTTTTCAAAGCCGGAGCTTTTGGTATCAATGGGTACACCGGTATTTGTATTGTAGATGATCGTGTCCCCTGACAATATGGTAATTCCCGAAGCCTTTTTATCCGAAAGTGAAGTAAGGTCCCGTACGATCCTGTCCACATCGGGAACAATGACCAGAACACCGAAGTTTTCCAGGCTTAAATTAAGGCTCTTTCTTACAAGGCGCGCACACATGGGACGGCCCCGAACCGAGCTTATCCAGAGACTTTTGCCGTTTAGAGCCAATACCTGGGGCAGGAGCGCCTCCTTCTCGCTTTTATCAAGCTTGGATATGATTTCCTGACCGCTGGCAATGTCCCCGGCATAATTATCAAAATACAGGATTGCCAGCACATATTTCTGGTTATAAATGTACTGGTTCAGCCGGTCCCGCAGGGAATTTTTTTCGACTGCAAGAGAAAACCCGTCATCCGCGGAATTTATGCCTGCCAGCATTTCCTGCACATACTTGTCGTACCCTACCATGAAGGACAGCTCTTCCAGCTTCTTTAATTCATTTTCTATGTTTACGGCGGCAAGATTCAATATCTGGGTGGACTGTTCGTATAATTCGCTGTCATAAACATACGTCACCAGATCCAACGCGAAATAATTCAAGAAGAAAAATATGAGAACTGCGGCTATGAATATTGTAACCAGCCTATTCTGGATACGCATATCGGCAATATGGCCCATGCATCTTTTCAGCATCCCTGATCTCCCCGCTCCTCTGTTTATTCGACATGATTCCCCATAAACATTCTACCACAAAATCAGGTCCTGCTGTATTTTGTTATTTTTTACATTGCCGCCAAACGGGAATTCCCCTGTAAAGTGCTGAAAAAATCATTTCCATCCCATATCCTCTTTGAAAATCTTGCTTAAATAGCCGGGGCTAAGAAACGTACGGAAGGCTATTCAAGCCGTTGTTTCGGCAGTAAAGTAGAGTAAAAGGCATAATCTAATTTACTAGAATCATCAACCTATGGATTCTTGTGGAGACCTTTAAAACTATATTGACAAAAGATCAAGATATGTTATACTTAAATCGTAAGTAGTAAGTAGTAAGTAGCTTAAATTTGAAACAAGGAGAAAACACAATGAAAAATCTGTCCTTTACGCAAGAATTTTTTCTATGTGCTCTGAAACCACAGGGCAGTACAACATTAACGCACTCAACCGAAAGTTCAACCTGTCTTCTGGCTGGTGGTCTTCTGGAATTACTGATGGACGGTTATATTTCGATCGACGATAAAAAAATGTTTGTCAATAAGGATTTGTCATCTGACAAAATGTATTTGACGCCGATATACGAATTAATCAAGACCAACAAACCAATGAAAATTGAAGCAATCGCTGAGAAATACGCTTTTGATTTTAAACGACCAAATGAACTGTTCCAATCCGTTGGCTACTCCATTGTTGAGGATGGGTATGTTGTTGAAGAAAGTAATCAAGGATTATTCAAAAACAAAGTCCGCTTTTTACCAAATGAAAGTGAGGTAACAAAAGTTGTGGAAAAACTGCGGGCGGAATTTTTAGAAGAAGGCAATATTTCTGATGAAGTGATTGTCTTGGGAGTGTTGTTAAATAAAAGCGGGTTAATAAAAAAGTTTTTTTCAAAATACGAGATGCAAAAGCTAAATGACCGTATAAAGGAAATCAAACAGAGCGAAGCTGGAGCTTTAATCAAGCAGTTGGTGGACTATATTGATACATGGATTACAATCATCATTGTAATCACCAGTGCATCCGGAGGCGGGGTGAGCTGATTGTCAAGGCAAAGATCCATGGAAGTAATAGAAAATGCCGAATATGTTACAATTGGGGAATTGGTTCGCTTAACGGGCGTTCGATACAGTACCCTGAAATTTTACACAGAGGAAGGCATGCTTCATTTTGAACAGGCAGAGGAGAACCTGACAAGGCGATATAGAAGATCCGAAACTTTGGAGAGAATCCTTTTGATAAAAAAACTAAAGGAGGATGGATTATCAATTCCTCAAATAAAAAAAGAAATAGAATGAACATAACCTTCCTGTTAGAGCTGCTTCGGTCGCTCTTTTCTTTTATCCGGAGTTAAATGCCCCAGTTGTGGTCGCAAGGGATGTTCAAAGACACTAATAGAGATTAGAAAATGTGTATAATTGGTGGTTGCAGTTATCACAGCCCATATATAAAACTGCCGCACAGTTGTACACAGAGCATGCAGGCGGTAATGACGATGGTGGTTAAAACATAGTTTTTACTGCTGTCGAAGGTTATTTGAAACAGCAATATCTATATAGTATTTCTCTTTCTTTATAAGCACAAAATTACTGCTCATTTCATCAGCATCATAGAAATAATCAGTGAAATACCTGAAAGAATGCTTCATATCGGTATGATAAATCCGGTTTATATGTTTCAGGTTGCTGAGTTTAAAGGATAGGTATTCATTTTCACCGTGTATCAGATTCCCTTGAAAAATACAATTATAGTTAAAAAGATTCTCCTTTGACAGGAGAACGAGAAAAGTACTCCCATTATCCAGTTCCGACATAGAATTTACTTCAAAGAAACAATCCTCGATAGCCTCGTTTACGAATTCGACTTTCAATCCGTCTAAAAAATCCAGATAGGGTTCATCAATCGGTTCATATACAGCCAGGGGCTTATATACAGCTGCTTCGCTGGGATTTTCTCCGAATACCTTTCTGAATGCCCTGGTATATACTTCATGTGATTTAAAGCCGTACCGGAAAGCAAGATCAACTATTTTATACCTTACATTAAAAAGGTCCTTATAAGATTCGGATATCTTTCTTCTAAGGATATAGTCATAGACGGATATGTGGGTATACTTCGAAAACTCCCTTGAAAAGTAGAACTGGGAGTAGGAAACAGCATTCGCAACATCACAGACGCCTATTTCGTTTTGAAGGTTTGCTTCAATAAAAGCGATGCTTTTCATTACTGATTCACGCATTGTCATGCTCATACCTTTTCCACCGGAATATAAACGTCCAAAATAGAATTGCCGATATCATCCATCCCTTTAAATCTTTCATCATAGGCTTGAATAATATAAGGAGAATTCCTTCCGACACCTTTGGCCGGTATAATCTCGGAGTCAAGCTTCTGCCACCAGTCGCCTGTTATTTCATTCCCGAAGAGCGTTAATTTCATGTAATCCGATTCGGGGATAAATTTTGAACATAACGCTACGGGCAGCTGGGCGCTATTGACCTCTTCGCCCACAAATACCTCAAAATAGCCTTTGCCGGCTGTTTCACTTCCGTATATATGAACTTCGTACATATACGGCTTGTTACGGGAGTACGGCCGTTCGGGATGATCCGTTAAATATCCCATAAACCGGCTCCACGTCTTACCTATCTCATTCTCAGAGTCCCAGCCGCCTTTTGTACTGATGGGGTCACCGTAAAAATTGACACCGCCAAGCAGCATGGAATCCAGATGGACCAATTCCTTTTTCATACCATCTCTCCTTGAGCAAAATTCATCAAACTTCTCTTATTTTATCACGGAAAATGGCCTGATTGAAGCAAAATTCATCAAGATAAGATCACCGATTGGTTTTATAATCAATATAGAAAATTATTTGAATGGAGGAAGTCTTATGTCAGTAATGTTTAGCCCCATCGGTAAAGTAAAGATCAAAGACAACCGTTATTACATCGAGCTGGAGGAAAAATATTTTGAAGCAGTCCTGGGACTCGACGAATACAGCCATATCCAGGCAATATGGTGGTTCAATCTTTATGACAGCGAAGAATCCAGAAACTACTTTGTAATGGACAAACCTTATAAAAAAGGCCCGGAAAAAGTGGGAGTGCTGGCTACCAGATCTCCGGTACGGCCAAATCCCATAGCGGTTACCGCTTGTGCTCTTATCGCTCTTGACAGAGAAAAACACAGGCTTGAAATAGGATATATCGACGCTGAAGATGGCACGCCTGTCCTTGATATCAAGCCATACCATCTCTCCATAGACAAGGTCCGGGATGTAAAAATGCCGGCGTGGAGCGCACACTGGCCGGACTGCTTCGAAGCAAACGAAGGATTTGACTGGAATAAGGAGTTCAATTTTCCGGAGTAATGATATATAATAATGGAGGCAATAAGCGTTAATACCGGTATTTTCATTGCATTCATTCATGTCGATATTGTCTCCATCCGGGACTTTTTCACTTCCTTTTGGAAAGGCTGATTCATCAGGAACCGTCTTCCTTATTTACTGTCCGTCCTCAAATGTATCCCTATATTTGTTTTGGAAATGGAATGTGCAGCAGCCGCATGATCTCCTTTTCCGATTCAAATACCCGCTCCGCAATGAAGTCTATAAATGGTTTGTCGTCCTTATGGGCTTGCTCCAGAAGGCTGATATATTCCTGGCGTAATACCGGCGGGATAACGGCCGGCATATAACCGTCCTGAATGAGAGCGGCATTCATCAGCAGTCTGGATATTCTGCCATTACCGTCAATGAAAGGATGGATGAATACGAAGCGCTTATGCAGCTGCGCTGCGAATTCAATAGGATGATATTTGTCCCGCTCTCCATCAATCCATTTGAATAGCAGGTCCAACTCCCCTTTTATCTTTTCTGCTTTACATACCGCATACTTTGATCCTGTTATGATTACCGGTTTGGTTCGGTAGCTTCCGGCATTATCGGCATCAATATCTTTGTAAAACATTCTGTGCATCGTAAGGATATCTGTCTCGGTAATCTTCCGGCCTCGCAGCAGCGTAAACATAAAATCGTAAGCTTGTGCATGGCCTAACGCCTCAAAGGTATACCTAAGCGGTTTGCCGCCGGCAGTCAGACCATCCTCCAGTAATACCTTTGTCTCACTCTCCGTGAGCGTATTGCCCTCAATAGCGTTACTTGACCATGTGAGCCCAATTCGGTAATAGCTTTTTATTTCCTTGAACATATCGCCCTCAAATGGGCGTTGCTTATCGATTGCCGCCTTATAAAGATCTATCTTTTTATAAATGCTCATTTGGCACCGCCTATCTTTCTAATATATTACCTTTTCACCATTTGAGAGAATAAATGCACCCTCGTATTTACAACCGGCTGCCTCTGCGATTAGCTTCAATTCTTCCACTGTGAAGCTCTCACGCTTGATTTTTTGATTGAAGGCCTGGGGGCTTTTCCCTGCCATGCGACCAAGCTCAGATACACTGATTCCCAGTTTCACACACAATATTTTGAGCTGTTCGGATACCGCCATACGATCACTCCTTCCTTTTTATTATAAGCTATTATGTTTATGATATCAACAAATACATTTCCATATTAAACAGAATTATTTAATCCAAATATTTACAAACCAATAGTATTAAATAGTAATTCAAAACAAGTACAACCTTTCCATTGGTTTGCAATTCAATCTTTGATTTTTGTCCGCCAAACGAATGAAATGCCTGCTTTATGATAGCGCATGCTCCAACTTTTAAGCTGAATTGGACCACATGTTGATCAAGAAATATTTTTCAATTATATGACATTTTTCGCAGTTTGTTTATGTTCCTTTCAACCGGGTAGATTTTAAATAGCAGTCAGCATTAAGGTACCTGACAAAAATTATAAATGCCTTGGTACGTTTTTTGTAAGAGGTTAATGCGATAGTTCTACAGGAATAGCAGTAAGTGAGGTGACTGACATGAAAAAACTAATTGGATTGCTAATTTTTTATATGATAACAGTGACAGCATGCAGCAGCCTTAAAGCCGGACCGGTGTCGGGCTCCATTCCTTCAAGCAGTATGACGGCTCCGGAGTCTGCAATGCAAACAGAGGCGCAGCATCCAACGATAGAAATTCCGGAAACAGATGCCAATTGCGGCCCATTATGCAAGGACGGAGATGTGGAGAGCAATATTAATTCGGGTGACCTGTCGGAGGATAGCCAGGAGCCTGATCTTAACGGAGGTAATGAAATACCGGGCGTCGAAGGTCCGTCAGGCTCGGTGGGTAACAATGGCCAGGAGGAATCCGCCCCTCCGACTGTCAACATAATTCAAAGCTACAACACACAGCTGCCCTCAAACCTGCCTTTATCCTTGAAATACGACCGGTATAAGGTGGATACCGATTATCTTGTTGTACTTAATGAAGGTGTCAATATAAGGGAGAAGCCGGATACCGGATCAAAGATGCTGCGGACCGCACAGTATCTTGAAAGATTCAAGCTCGAAGCGGCAGTCAAAGGGCAGGTTCCGGAAAACCACAAATCGGATATATGGTACGAAATATCCTGGACCAGCGGTTCCGTCAGCAATACCGGGTATATATACTCAGAGCTCAGCGTAGCCAGAAGCTTTCAGTTTGAAAAAATGCTGGATGCTGTCAATAAGCTGCAAGAAAGGACGAAAGCCCATATTTCGGGCTATATTGCCAACTATAAAAACCGGAATGGACAGGCCCCGGCATATAAAGGTAAAACCGAGGATTTATATGGAGTAGACCGGTACCAATCTGCTCCTGCCTATTTGGAGGCAAGTACCTCTTCGGATTTCAGGTATATAGCGGATGGGACTCACGTCTCCATTCTGGGAGAGACAGACAGCTTCTATAAAATAAGCACCTTGAATTTTGAAGGTGAGTATTTTGTACCTAAAAAATATGTTGCTTTCGGAGAAGCGGTAAAGGAATTAAAAAAGGTCATTGTAGTTGACAGGGAAAATCAGAATGAGGGGATATTTGAACTCATCGACAATAAATGGCATCTGGTTTCATATATCTATGCAACCACCGGTGAAACTGCCAAATACAAGCAGGCAACCGATCTCGGCTACTATACGGCAATTCAGAAGGTGGAGAGATTCAGGTATCTGGATGACATTACAAAAGAAATCGCAGGCTATGCACCTTATGCCATCAGATTCAATGGCGGAGCTTATGTCCACGGTGTCCCCATTGATTATAAAAAGCTAGGTGGAGCGCTGGTAGATCCAGGTATGCAGGAGTTTCTGTATACTATCGGCACGATTCCACGTTCTCACAAATGCGTCCGGAACTACACCAGCCACGCATTGTTCCTGTACAACTGGGTAGAGATCGGAAGCAGTGCGGTTATTGTAATAGAATAGAGAGCCATTGGACGGTTTATGGGGCATTCATCCCAAGGAAAACAGGCAGTTTCACATGGATGGTCATGTGATTGACCGCCTGTTTTTCACTGCTTTACTCCCAATCCTTCCATACATCAGGCTTGTAACCAATGGTAGCCTGTCTGCCATTTCTTACAATCGGCGTTCTGTATAGCTTCGGATTCTTGAACAATACTTCTGCCGCCACGTTTCCTACGCCAAGCATCTGCATGTTCAGCCGTGTGTATTCCCTGGATTCCTTGTTTATTAATTCCTTCAAACCGATTGCAGCCTTGACGGATTCAAACTCACCTTTGCTTAACCCATACTTGTATAAATCAACGTACTGATATTTTATCTTACGCTCCTTGAAATACCGCTCCGCTTTCTGTGTATCAAAACACTTTCCGGCGCCAAAAATTTGTATATTCATCCTGGGTCACCCGATTCCTCAAACCTGTTTACCCTCCTGCCGTCAACCTCTTTCTGGTCCAGAAACATTTCAAGAGGTCTGACCCAAATCCCTTTCTCCCCATATAGCGCTTGGTATACAACCATTTCTTCCAAGGTTTCGGAATGCTTCGCAACATGTAGAACCAAATATTCATTTCCTTTGAAATGCCTGTATTTTTTCCCAACTTCAACAACTCTTTTCTCCATACTGCCTCCTGTTTCCTTTATAGTTCATCACCCTGTAAAATATATTCTACATCAATTCTCGTTATATTCACATTATATCATTCGGCTAATTTATCTTCCCGGTATCGTATTGATTATATATATTTCTTTTTATATACTTAGTGTTATAATAGGACGTGACTAGACAATAATGTATTCTATATCCGGATTGAAGGCTGGTTAAGCAAAGTACTTAAACAATATCATTGTGCAGGATCACTGATTGATTGAACGAAAAGTAACGCCAAGGCAGAAAATTTTTTTCATTGGTTTTTTACGCCGGTATCCGCAAAATTATTGGCACCATCTGGGGGAATATAAATTTGAAAAGAATTCATCGGCTTTTGAAGGCTTCAATCGCAAAAAACATGCTGGGAGGCTTCTTGCTGGTAATCATACCAACGTTGATTCTTGGCTTTTTGTCAAATGTGATTGGAATCAACGTATCCAATAATGAAATCTCCAATTCCTATAATAATTCAATTACACTGCTCAGCCAACAGATGGCCGACCGTTTGAATAATCTGGATATGCTTGCGGCATCCATTCTGCTGGATGATGATCTGATTGAGATATCCAACAGCGATAGCGGACCCCCTGATCTCTTCGAATACAGCCTCTTTCAAAAAAGGATGCTTCTCTACCGGGCACCGCAATTTGTTGACGCCAATATGGCGGTTTGCTTGCCCCGGCAGGGATGGTTGATTTCGACCAATTCAGGGATTAGCAAGATGGCTAATGCACGCATTGATCTATCTGCCATGAAGTCCGGAGATTTTATTTGGTCTGTTCGACGCTCTGTAATGAACCCGTCCGTTGAATGTCTTTCGGTATATCGCGGGTATGTATATGAGAAGCAGAGCAGTCCCTTCGTTTTCATGGAAATATCCGGCGGTGAAATGGAAAAGGTTCTTGCCACAATGGCAAAAAATACGCATGTGCTGCAGACTTTCTTTTTTGATCCCCTTGGGAATTATATCTCGACTGGCAAAAAACTGGATGAGGAGCTGATACGGGAACTTAAGACGCATTTTGCCGACAGTCAGGGCGGGAAAAATACGCAGCAGACGATGACCTATGGCGGAAAGACCTATCGCCTGCTTTATCAAAATGTCGGGAATTATAACTGCAAGATTGGAATGTTATTTGATGAATCCGAGCTACTGCGCCCGGTAGTCAATATATGGATTCTATTTATTATATTTATGTTTTTTGCCGTATCGGCCAGCTTTCTTTTCATAAATATAACCTACCGTAATATCATCACACCGGTACGTTCCTTAACAAAGGCCATGCTGGAGCTGGAGGCGGGAAATTTGAACACAAGGGTGGAAATTGCACGTCAAAACGAATTCTCTGTGATGTCACGGCAATTCAATAAAATGGTGGAACAACTGGATAATCTAATTAAGGACTCCTATGTGAAGGAATTGAAGCTCAAAAATGCTCAGTTACGGTTTTTGCGTTCGCAAATCAATCCGCACTTTTTATATAATTGCCTTTTCAGCCTTTATAACATGATACAGAACGATGAGTTGGAGAGCGCATCGGATATGGCTGTGTATTTGGGAAAATATTATCAGCGCAGCGCCCATTTCAATGAACGTGAACTGACAATTGAAGAAGAAGTCCTGAATATCTGTACCTATGTGCATATCATGGCTATCCGATTTCCTGAACGCCTACAGTTGGTTACAGAGATTGAAGAACGGACAAACCAGCTGAAAATACCGGTACTGTCCTTGCAAACAATCGTGGAAAATGCAGTACTCCATGGCATGGAAGGTTCCAGCAGAATGTGTACCATAACCATTGAAACTCAGTTAAAAGGGACAGTGCTGCACCTGTCAATCAGGGATACGGGGAACGGGATACCGGCAGAACAGCTTGAAGTCATACGGGAGCGTCTTTCCCATTCTATGGAGACAGATGACAGGCACGGCCTGGAAAACGTTTATATGCGTCTGAAACTTATGTATGGTCAGGATGTATTCATGTCAATTTCAGAAAATAACCCCAGCGGCACTCGGGTTGATATACAGATACCATTGAAAGAGGGGGATATGGTTGTATAGTTTGCTTCTGGTAGATGATGAACCCAGCATTTTGTCAGGACTATATCACAGCGTGGATTGGTACGACCTTGGCATTGAAACGGTATATAGAGCCGGCCTTGCCATGGAAGCTTTGGATATCATCCACAACCACCACATCGATCTGGTCATTACCGATATCCGTATGCCGGAAATGGATGGTGTACAACTGGCTCAAATGATTCGTAAACAATGGCCGTATACAAAGATTATTTTTCTGACCGGCCATCAGGACTTCTCATACGCGCAGACTGCAGTAGATCTAGGTGTATTCCGGTACATACTAAAGCCGGTGTTGTATGACGATATCAAGGAAGTCACTCGAGAGGCGATTGACATGCTTGCGCAGGAATTGGCAAAAACAGTTAGAATCAGAGATATGGAGGATAAAATCAACCGTTTACGGCCGGTTCTCCGTGAGCGCTGTATTGTTCGCTGGTTGGAATGGGGCGAAGAGCAGCTTCTCGAAAGCACAGGGGAAATGACAGAATACAATATACCAGTCAAACACTCGGATTGGGGATTCATATTGGCCATAAAAGCGGACACGCCTATAAAGAGTTTGCAAGAAGCTACAGTCCTGCACTTATCCCTTCGAGACCTGGCAGCCCGGATACTATTTGCCGACTGCAGAATGCTGGATTATTTCAGTTTTGATAACTATAGCATCCTGATATTTCTGGAGGATTGCGAAGCGGACATCCTGGCACTGCAAAGATGCGTAATCGAGAGACTGGAAGTGTTTCAGCATACTATATCCCAGACATTGAAGCAAACTACAACGATCTTCTGGGCAATACCGGTACCAATGTATCAAATACATGGCACATATATGACGTTGAAAGGACAGATGAACAGACACATAACCCTGATGGCCAACAGCATCATAGGCCCGAAAATGCAAAACGGTCAATATCCGTCAACCGAATTAAAAAGCCTCTTGCTTCAACCGTCCTTGGCGATCCTAATAGCCACATTGATTAAGGATGATGCATTTATACGCATCAAAGCCTTTTTTACCGAACTGGAGGGACAGAATAAAAACAGCGGGATATTGATGATGCAGATTTATCATGAAATTGCAGGAGCACTGGTCACGGATTCCCTGAATAGAGGGTTTCTGCTTCAAGAGTGGGCGGGGGATCACCTCGATTTCTTTGAGAGCATGTCATCCATCCATACACTGGAACAGTTCCGAGAGACCAGTTTGACTGTTGTCGGGCATTACATCGACTATGCACTCAACAGAAACCGCTCCCAGGCAAGAAATCTGATTTTACAGATACAGTCGACTGTCCGGAATGATTTGACGAAGGAGATTACGATCACATCACTTGCGGAACAGTTTTCCTATCATCCCAACTACCTGTCCCGCCTTTTTAAGCAGCAAACGAACCTCTCGCTTCAGGAGTTCATCATCAACGAGAGGATAACTGCTGCCAAGCAATTGCTGCTTGAGGGGAATAAAATCGGAAATGTTGTACAGAAAGTAGGGTACGATAATACCGCTCACTTTTGCCGTATGTTCAAAAAGGTTGTTGGATTAACTCCCTCCCAGTATCAGCAAAAGCAATTGAATAAATAAAAAATGGGGAGATATCGGAATATGATTTCATTTGGGAGAATAACATCAATAAAATCTTCGATTGCATCATTTACGTACCCTGAGCCTTGGATTATGATAAATATATAAAATGTTTTGTCTACCGGTACAAAATATTGTGCAAATCCTACAAAAATAAGCGAGTATTCGTTATAACATGAGGAGGAATGTACAAGTATGAAATTTACGAAAATCGCTGTTGCCGTTTTGAGTTTGAGTTTGATCTTATCTGCCTGCGGCAGTTCTCCGGAATCAAACACATCGACGGCACAAAATCCTGCCGGCTCAACCGCTGAAGAAAAAGCTTCCGAATCCACGTCTGCTGCACAGAACACTACTGACAATGCTTATTTCAAGAAATATGCCCCCCCCGTTACCCTTACATATCATCGCGTAGTTACAAAAGACACTCTTTTCCAGGACAATGATACGGCCGAAGACAACGCATGGACACGTTGGCAAAAAGAAAACTATGGAATCGAATGGAAACTGGTTTGGTCAGCTCCGGATGATACGACGGATAAGCAGAAGCTGGACCTCGCATTTGCCAGTGGTGATCTTCCGGATGTTATTAACCCAAACCCCACGCAATTAAGTAAATATGTAAAAGCCGGTATGATTGCTCCGCTTGATGATATGATTGATAAATGTTTTTCACCTTTGGTTAAGTGGGCAATTGATGATGCAACTACACAAACACAAGGGGCTTTGTTTAAGCCGGCAACTTTAAACGGCAAAATATATGCTATGCCGGTGATGACCGATACCATTATTTTTTGGAATAATGGATTCACACGTATGGACATCCTGAAAGAACTGGGAAAGACTATGCCTACGACACTTAAGGAATTGGAGGATGTCTTTGCGGCATACAGAGCGAAGTATCCTGGCAAGTATCCGCTTGCGATTGACAAGGATCTGGGCGCAATGCAGATTGCAGCTGCTCCCTACAAGGCCGGATTTGGCCATTGGGTTCAGTTGGGTGACGGAACTCTCGGTTACGGAAGCATTCAACCGGAAGCAAAACAGACGCTGGCTAAAATGGCCGAGTGGTATAAGAAGGGTTATTTTGACCCGGAATTTGTTGTTAAAGGCGGCGAAAAAATGCAGGAAGATGTCATTGCCGGTAATTTCCTGACTTATTACGGAGTTTGGGCCAGCATTGCTATTCCTTTCACACCATTATGGAAGAATGTTCCCACAGCCAATCCTGAAATTATGCCCTTTCTAAATGGCGAAGACGGTCAAACGAGGGTATACGCAAAACCCTGGTTTGAGAATCTTCGCGCCATTACTGCCAATTGTAAAAATCCTGAGGCTTTGTTTTATTTGATGAACGAAAACTGGGATTCCCAGTACCGTAATGATAAAGAGATCCGCAGTATAATGAAGGAAAAGTACAATTATACGTTCAAGTATCCGGCTACGGAATTGAGAGACCCACTCAATAAAGACCAGGTGGCAAAAGACCACCCAACAGCCGGAGAACTTGCTCAGCTTTGGAAGTATGATTACCCGGAGGAAGTGCAAGGTATGGGGTATTTCAATAATTACTATACCCACTGGGCATATATACAAGGTTTTACAGGCGCACCGGTTACCGTAATGAACCGCGACCTGAAGTCGATGGCTATCGCTTGCCGGGAAAATGATGAAAGCCTGCTGACGGTTGAAGGTAAAAAAATGTTAATGTCATGGAACGACTCCCATCCCAACATGGTCACCAATTGGGCCCAGACCGAGAAATACTGGAGTGAATTTGAAAAGAGCGGAAATTATGTCGCTGACCTTTATGCAGGCGCCACCACCGATCTTATGGCGGAAAAGTCGGCGTATTTGAAAAAGCTGGAGCAAGAGACATGTACCCGCATCATTATGGGTGACAAGCCGATTTCGGAATTTGATACCTTTGTTGAGAACTGGAATAGAAACGGAGGTACCGATATTACCAGGGAAGTGAACGAATGGTATAATAACAACCGCTGACGCTATTTGAAAGAAGCCTGCGGATTGATGGTCCGCAGGCCGTTTTTTATAAATGCAGGCTTAAATGAAAGGTGGATTACACTTGGCGAGCACATCCTTATCAGCAACCATAAAAAGAAATAGTCTTTTAAAAAAATTTCAGCAAAAACGAAGTTTACATCTCTATGCAATGCTCATTCCACCGCTGGTTCTGATTATCATTTTCAGCTACATACCCTTGTACGGGCTGATTATGGCGTTTCAGGACTATAATCCGGCGTTAGGATTCTTCAAGAGTCAGTTCGTGGGCCTGAAATGGTTTCGCATGGCAATGAGTATGCCGGATTTTAAATACATATTCAGCAATACCGTTGTCATTGCGTTAGGCAAAATTATCTGCGGACAGCTCAGCGCGATACTCTTCGCACTGCTTCTCAATGAGATACGGGTAATACCTTATAAGCGAACGATACAAACCATCACCTATTTTCCGCACTTCCTGTCATGGGTCATTATTGGTGGAGTTTTTACCGATTTACTCAGCATGAAGGGGTTGATAAATCAGTTAATCGGATTTCTCGGCGTAAACCCCATCTTCTTCCTGGGCAGTAACGACTATTTCCAGATTACCATGGTTGGTTTGGAGACCTGGAAGGAATTCGGCTATACAGCTATAATATATCTCGCTGCAATGACTAATATCAGTCAAGAACTATATGAATCTTCTAAAATGGATGGGGCCGGCAGGCTGCGACAAGCATGGCATATCACATTGCCGGGGATCAGAGTAACCATTGTCATGATGGCGGTACTTGCTCTCGGCGGCATCCTCAATGCAGGGTTTGATCAGATACTTGTTTTGTACAACCCGGCTGTATACCAAACAGGAGATATTCTGGACACATTCATTTACCGCCAGGGACTCTTGGATGCACAATACTCACTTTCGACGGCAATAGGCCTCTTCAAGTCCGTGATCGGGATGGTATTAATATTGGCAGCAAACGGTCTTGCCTCCAAATACGCAAACTACCGGATTTTCTAGGAAGGAGATGACACAAAGATGAATCCCACTAACAGGGGCAATGGACCTGGAATATTTGGCATCAGCAACTACTTTATAATGGCAGTCCTGGCATTGACATGTCTATTGCCAATGGTTCATGTCCTGGCAGTATCTTTAAGCGATGCTGCATCAGCCGGAGCCAATACCGTTACCTTTTGGCCGAAAGGCTTTAACACTGTTGCATATCAATTGGTTTTCAGCAACCCTGTTTTCCTTAATTCATTCTACATATCTGTCGTACGAACGGTATTGGGGTGCTGTATCAATCTGCTCATGACCATTTTGGCGGCGTATCCCTTGTCCAAAGATGAAAGTGAGCTGCGAGGCCGTAATTTCCTCAGCTGGATCTTTATTATTCCCATGCTGATAAATGGCGGGTTGGTACCCGGTTTTATTTTAATCCGGAATCTGCACTTGATAAATTCCATTTGGGCATTGGTTTTACCGGGGGCTGTTCCTGTATTTTTTGTAATAATGATGATGAATTTCTTTCGCGGAATTAATAAAAGTATTCTGGAATCAGCCGCCATAGACGGTGCAAGCGAGTTGGTCATTTTGATACGTATTGTATTACCGCTTTCCATGGCCTCTATTGCAACCATCGTACTTTTCACAACAGTAAACCACTGGAACGAGTGGTTCGGCGGGTTAATTTTTATGAATAATCGTGATAAGTATCCGCTACAGACATTGCTTGTACAAATGATGAAGAATGTAGATACATCAATTTTTAACTCCAGTAATATTACATTGCTGAACAAACTTTCCGATCGTTCGTTCCGCGCAGCACAGATCATCTTTGCAACATTACCTATCCTTTGCATTTACCCGTTTATGCAACGCTATTTTATTACAGGCATTACTATTGGTTCAGTTAAGGAATAGGCATATGGCAAATATTCTTTTGCTTTGCTTTTCCTGACAATCTGTTATAACAACCTAATTCAAAGGAAATTTGTCGTTTATAGACAAATTTCCTTACCGTAGCGGAGTTTCAACGAGGCTGGTCGCAAGCTAAAGCTTGCTGCTCGCCTATGCATCCCAGGCGGGAGATATGCTCACCGCCTGAAAACCAATTCGGTACCCGCCACCTATAAGAGGTGGGGGAATTTTTGTTGCCTCGTTATATTATCGCTATAAGATCTGCTAATGATTTCACAGTATATTACAAAAGTAGGCGCGGATGTATGTTCTTGAAACTATATTTTCCAGCTTTTGGGGTCACTTTATTACCGGGCTTCATTCTTTTTTATCTGAGGCTGTGTAAAACACTCATTTGCTAATTTATTCGTATGGACACTTCCAGTCCATTGCCCTGCGGAGGAAGATTTATAGAATACCAGAACGCTTAAAAGTATCCTTCTGGAATAAGCTCTGGCCTTCCAAGAGCTGGCTACTGTCAAGGGAAATCACCAGACGGATGGCCGCCTGGTAACAAACCTCCTGCTTCTACACAATATTTTTATCCCCGGAGTATGAGTGGATATGATATAGACAGTCCTCCCTATTTTCTTTTCGCATTAACACTATTCAATAAATCGGTTAGCTGGCTGCGGTCTAAGGATTGTTTAAGCTGATAATATTGTCACTAACCGAATTAGCTGCTGGATCAGCAATATATAATCTATCTTCGTGTTCTGTTTCATCGCTGAAATTATTAGCCATCACAATATTGCCTATTCCGGTTAAATAAAGGTTTCTTCCTCTTGCCACCGCTCCTTTAAATGTGCTGATATTGCTCATTATTATATTTGAGTTACCGTTAATCGACATGTTATTTTTAACAGGTAAGCTCTGCAAGTTATTATCTAAGCAATAATTATTCGACATAATGGAGTTCGACATCGTTAGAGTAAAACCTTCAAGTCCGTTATCCTGCGCATAGTTATTTGTAATAGTCCAGTTCTTTCCGTCTAAGTAGAACCCGGTTCCTGCGTTTTGAGAAGCTCTGTTGCCCTGTACAATGTTATTAGCAGATTTAACATTTTGATGCGGATAATCGAGGCTCAAGTCAAATCCATCATATACACAATGATCAGCAATATTGTTCTCAATTAGACATCCGTAACTGCTTCCATCTTGTCCATCTATAGTGCTCTGCCATATTTTTACTCCAGATTCGCCTGCATAGAATATATGATTTCCCGTAACTATTGCACCTTCCTGCTGTGCCAGACAAATTCCGCTATAACTTCCATACTTTATTGTATTATTTTGAATCCGGTTGTTTTTTCCGCCAGGCGCCCACATCGAAATGGAACCTGCAAGACTCTTTCCCCCAATAAAGTTATTGTTGTGAATATCAAGATTTGAACCGCCCAATATTAAGATACACATATATTCGCCGGTATTTCCGTAAATTTCCAAATTGTCATTTCCATAAGAAGCGATGCCTGTAGTTAAGGCTTCGCTTATGTCTCCGGTAAAATCAACATCATTTACGGTTGCAGAATATCCTTTACCATATTCTGCAACCGCATAACCAGTGTATCCGGGCAGCCAGTCCCCATTTTCGTCCCAACGCGTAATCAAGGACTGAGGCGTCGTATATGTCACAAAATTCATATTATAAATTTTTGAATTGTCACAAAGCCCTTCTGCTAGAACAAACACATATTCATTTTTCTTAAAAGTTGTATTGATGCCCGCTCCATATATAACAGAGGGCTTTTTGATCCATACATAGTTATCTCGGTTACTGATCACATAAGTACCTTTAGGGAAATAGATATGTGTACCTGAATCAACTGCCAGCTGAATGGCGGCAAAATCGTCAGTTATCCCGTCTCCCTTAGCGCCAAACCATTTAGCGTTAATTGCACCTTCATATATTCTTTTAAAAACGCCATCATCACTTGACACAATTACAGTACCTGTGTTATCCGTTGAAGTAGTATCATCAGGTGCATAACGAAAATAACCTTCTTGCCCGGCATCTGTAATATAATAAATATCTTCGTACGGTGCAGAAGCGTTCCGAAGCTCAGCAACCGTTATTGGAGCGGTCAAAGATGAATTGAAAGATAATTGTGTATTCTTTATTTGCTGTGTCGTATTATACCCTTGTACCATAGAAGCTTGTACATTGAAACTTGAAAACAAAGAGACGATCAAAAAAACTCCGAATACCCGCCCAAAAAATTTTTTCATAGAGAATGTCATTCCTTTCACTTTGCGAAACGCAATAATATTAGAGTCGCACTTCTCGTTAGATAGGTTGTATTTGAATTTAAATAAAGCTTGAACTTTATCTCATTAATATCATTATCATAATTTTATCATTGGTTGAATAAAAAAAATAGTTCAATGGATTTACTTATGTTTATTTTGTTGACATGTTTATTCGTTCATTCTCCCCAAGTAGGCGCAAAACCTATTTCAAGCACTGAAAATATATTTTTATACGATATGAAATAATGTATGAAAAAACAGCTATGAAATTGGGAATCAGACAAATTTGAGTATTGAAAAATACAGAAAAAAATAAGCCTGCACTTCTCACCGTAAGCCCTTCCCCCAAATTCACTTTAGTTTTTCACAGCTAGTATTAAGAAAACACAAAACATGAGACATAATCCCATGGGAACAACTCGCATTTGATTGCGCATGTTCCCATAAAGTGCCTGTGCTCTCGGCCATGTGCCCACACATTCGCACAATTTCACTCTTTGCTTTTTCTTCATAGCCGTAACGCATTAATATATCAAATCTTAGGTGAAGCCCGAAGAATGGAGCTGCCGGGTGCATGTCAGGCCACATTTCAGACGGCTTGCGCGAAGGACCAAGCTCCCCTGTAAGATGTTGGAATAGTTGCTGATGGGATTCCGGCGTTGCAATGTTAAAAAAGAATGCGTAATATTGACAAACTTCGGAACACTCGTCATTTAGATATAATTTCCCGTTCTTTCGCACTGCGTTATCCACAAAGAAACCGTTTTTATAAGATTGTTTCAGAACTGTACTCTTTATTCTATTGGATTTTTCCAACAGTCCCTTATCATCATATAATTCACCGGCAGTTCTAAGCATCGCTGAATAAAGCATATTGGTCGGATAACTGACACCTTTCACAAAGTTATTTGCATTTGACCATTCTATGAAAACCCATCCATCCAGATTTTCTAAAAGTCCATCTTCATTCCGATAGTTTTCAAAAAAACAAATTAATTGATAAACTTTAGCTTGAAACGAGTCGGCGATATCTCTTGTTTTACTACGCCTGCAATATTCCCCGATCTCCAAAACCAACCACATCGCCCAATTCGGGATATACATGCCATCGTAATGGTCTGCGGGATAACAAGCCGGAACCATACCTTTTGGCAAATATGCGTATTGGTCTTCGTGCAGAAAATTCTCCAGAAAATTTCTTTCAATAATGTTTTGTCCGGTTAGGAAATATTCAGCACGCCCCATAAAAAAACTGTCGCATAACCAACCGGCGCGTTCTCTTGATGGGCAGTCCATATATATATCAATTGCATTTTGCCGGAACGTTTCAACACCGGCATATGCAATTCTTTGCAGTTTCTCATCTTGAAATTGAATGTTAACTGCAATTGACGGATGCTTAAATTCTATCATTCCAACTTCACGCACATAACAGCATCCGCCGCATGAATGAAGCTGTAAAAATTGCATGACATACGGCTCCAACAAACAAATGTCATGTTTTCCATGACACAAATCAAATCTAAATGCGCTTGTATAGCCAACAGCACGCAAAAAATCAACTTGATTGTCCGGACTTAACAGCTCATCCGCTGTTAAATATAAAGTTAACGAACTCTCACAAAATACTTTTAGACGTATGAAACCTGAACAGTTATGCGAAAACTTATAGACTTCGTAAGTTCCGTCTTTTATACATCCATCCGGTTCTTTAATAGATGGACTAAAAAGAAAGTGCTGGCATTCCAGAACTGGGTTCATCTCAAGTTCATTTAAAGCAAAGCCTAGAATTTTCTCACCAACATTAATCTGGGAACGGTCGTATACGATATTTTCTCTGTGAAAATTTTGTGCGGTTCCTTTTAGCAGTGCTTTAGCAATTTCAGTTTCATATTGAGGGTAAGACACATTGCGTGGAAGTATTCTATGGTTTTCATTAATTTCTTCCGGGGGTTCGCCTGTTTGCATCGGGTCTAAATAAAAGCGGTCCTGTGCCGTCGGAACGGGGATACGATAGCACTCGATCATGGGTCGTTGAAAGCTGTACCGGGGTGTTTTCCGGACATAATAAGGATTGATCCTTGCGGTAAAGTGCTTTCCGGTATATAGTAACGGCACATTGTCGGAGTGTATTTCCGCCTGCACAAATGATTTTTGATTTTGAATCGAATAGCCATTTGCATTATAGCCGCAAACTTCCAAAATCAGAATATTCGTGCCTTCTTTCAAACGGTTGTTTATTTCCAATACATCCATTCTGAAATGACCCTTGCCCGCTCGTGCAGGACCGTATGCAGCTAATTCACCATTAATTATTAATCGGTATACACCTGAGGTCGCAACCCTGACCGTATACGACATCTTATCTATTTTATACAATACTTCTTTAAATTCAACCCGTAGATGCATATCGGATTCATGGCCTTTCAGCCATATGGGTTTCGCCTTTATGAACATCAAATCCACCTGCCTTTATCGAAAATTGCGGTATTAAGAAATATCAACATATGCAACTACATTTTCATCTTTAAAAACTGCCAGTTCTTTGAAGCGATATTTGGGCTGCCCACAATACATACCGCTTCTTTTTATTCGTACCTTCGAGCCATCGGATATTATTTCGATCATATTAAACATACCTTTTTGATGCTCCAACGTTCTTCCGTCATCCTCATAAAGGATGGTTTTGGCATTCCTATCCCCATATTGATGAAGACGGATAGAAAAGCAAACAACATCCATAACATTCTGCTCCGTGTCGGCAAGAGGGATTATGCTGTTATATCTTGCAAACAATGGAATTTCATCAAGTGCATAACTGCGTTCAATGAATTGTTTGCCCCTATATTTTTTTCCCGTGTAAAAATCGCACCATTTGCCTTCGGGAAGATAGACACGGTGCGGGCCGTCTTCTCCGACAGGGATCGGCGCTGCCAAAATATCGTTTCCGATCATAAACTCTCCAAACAGAACTCTCGCATGAGCATCTTCAGGATAATCGACGACGATCGGGCGGATCGGGGGCAAGCCTGTTGATTGATAAAAATAGAAAGCTGTATAGATATATGGGATCAATTGCATTCTAAAAGAAAGGAGCTTTCGGCAAATATCCAGAAGTTCATCTCCCGTTTGACCTGAAAGATATTCGCCCGCCAGATTTTTTTCACGGTCAAACTGCCTCCATGGAGGATGCCGCAGCATCCAAGAATTAACCAGCGCATAGGGGGATATTACTACGCTTTGTAAACGCCGTATCAATTCATCCGCACTATGCGTCTGCCGTACTTCCGGTGTCCAAAGCAAGCCGCAAAAAGCACTGTTTGCCATCCCGCGGATAAAGTCTTCATGCGCATATAAATCGCTATACAAAACAAATGGAAGGTCCGAGGCCAACGCATGTGAATTACGCACTAACCCATAGGTACGCATATTTTGATCCTGATACAGCCTTGCATGCACCTGTTGAAAAAGCACTCCAAACAAGCTATGCATCTGTTCGCCGTTCAATCCCGACGGGAACTCTGCGAAATCCGGGAAGGACCACCCCCCCGTGAAATCCGACCCATCGCACTCGTCAAGTTTAAATGCGGCAATGCCCTGCTCTATAAATGCCTTGTGGGCATTAATGAATATATCCCGGGCAGATAGCAAAGAAAAGTCGGGAACTAAACCATTCCAAACCACATAATTTCCGGAACTGGGTGAAATGGCATCATAAAACTTTGCTTGCGGGTTTACAAATGCCTGCTCCCAAAGATTTACGCGAAACCCCAACAGGGAAAGCTGATCCAACATATCCTGTGAAACAGGGAAGCGACCCTTGTCCCAAATATAACTACAGGAATAAGAATGTGTCTGCCAGCCCGGCTCCAACCCGATCACATCACAAGGCATCTTGTCTTCCCTGAGCTGTTTTGCAAGATTAATGACCTCCTGCTGCGTATGTTGGGCATAGGTGCGGTATTGAACACCCAATCCCCAAAGGGGAGGAAGAACGCCTCCGCCGGAGAACATGTTGTATCCGCAGATAACGTCCCGCATACTATCTGCAAAAAATAAGTAGATGTCTATACCTTGAGTAAAAGGGATATCTATCAACATCCGGCCCTTTGCAGAATCGTTCTTATACAGAGCTTCAGGAGTGTCGAACACTTCATTTTTTTCATTGTTTTCAGGATTAGCGTCTTTTTTAATACTGCATTTACAGTAAAAACTCGTATGACGTGCGGTATCCACATAGACTCCATATCCTGCGGTAGAAACAAAGAACGGAACAGGTGCGACAGAATCGCCGCTGTCCGCAGGGGCATCAGCATTAGGCCGAAGTGTTTTTTTGGTACCGTTTTGGATAAAGGATTTCATCTGCAAACCCAATCCATAAATCGCCTCCCCTTCAACCGGCGGAAGGTCCACTATTATTCCGCGACAGCTTTCTTGAAAACAAATATTTTCGGCCCATACTTTCTGTTTCTGATCTTTTATATCGCGTAAGCTTTTCGATATTTTAGAAAACCGGGCTTTGCAAGATAACGGGGTATGCTGATCCGGTTTTCCGTAACAAATTTTATAAACATCCAAGATATATCACCCTAAATTCCCATGGCTTCATCGTTTCCATGTCCAAAACCAATTTATCCTTTCCATTTTTAGTGCAACGATCATAGGGTAAAACAGAGCCATCTACAGCAATCGTATATGCTTTGCATGTGTCCGAAACATCAACTTCCATTTGGAAAAGCCCGGTTTCATCCAGAAAGCAATTGATCAATAAAATCAAACATGCATCTCTATTTGGGGAACGACGCACAAAAGGAGCGATTTTTAAACATTCCTTAATACGCACCGGCAAGTGATTATAACTGATCCAATCAGCAACTTCATTCATTTGAAACCTTTTTTCGCTTGAATGCAAAAACTTCCAAGGCATATATCCCATAACTGAAATACGCCCTCCGTACCGGTTTTCATATATATAGCTGCACGGACCCAAATTATCCCCGGTAATAGTTTCAAGCGTACTGAGAATTTGCACATTGGAAGCAACTGGCTCCAATACATAGCTTTTACTATCTTCTCCCCAGAAAGTAATATATACATCTCTGGTTTTATCGGCGCCCGTACCATTGAAGTAATGATCATTAAAGCGTTCCCGTACGCCATTGTCAATTATATCTGCAATACGAACTCCGCAAAAATCTTCAAAACCCCGTGATAATAATATTCCCAGGGATATGCCATCCATCAAAACGCCCTTTTTTAACATAGCCTCAAGTTCAGCATCTGTGTAGGCTTCCGCCATGGTACCTACCAATATATTGGCACAGGCGCCAGATGGCTCCATGGTTAACGGAATTCCTATTTGAGCCAGCACATATGCTTCATCGACCTTTTGAGATGGTGCGCTATTAAACCAGTTTCGATCTTCAACTTTTCTCCATTGAGGATGCAAAAGCTTAAAGCATGGGTGTAAGCCCGAGCTATGAAGACCTTCAGACAACTTAACTATGGATCGCCACATGCCTGCATAAGTTTTAATCGCTTCCATAAGCTCAGGATAATCGTCAAAAACCAAGGCGTTAAATGCAATGCCTGTGTGTCCTGTAACCAAGCTGGCCGTGCACTCCATCATAACCGTATATATCGCTTTATATAGTCTTTGGTAGGGGAAGTTTTCCATCTCATACTGTATATCGCTTACCTGATCTGGATATAACGAAATCTGTCTTTCACATTCAAATAATTTGCGGATTACATCGATAGGCATATCGTCGTTGGAAAACCCTCCACCCGGCCGGCCCTTTGTGGCTCCCAAAGATTCCATCCACGCGCCATAGTCCGGATTGGAATAACTGCCCCAAGTAATTCCGCTGGTCATTAACCCAAGTTTTATTTCCGGATTAACTTTCCCAACACAATCATGCAGCATTTCCAGCAAATTGCAGAGCGTATCATGATTTTGCTGCATCCATGCAGCTCGTGTAGCCGCGCCTTCAGATGAGTTTAAGACAGCAACTAAGTGTTCCCTATTGTAATTCGTATGATTGTTTGTATTGAAAATATTAATACAATTCGTACAAAAGCAAGCGTAAGCTACTGTATGGTGGTGCATGCGAATATCATCGTCAACCCATATAAAATCAGGATTTGCCTGCGCTAACAAGTGGTATTTATTTTGAATATACGCCTTATAGGCTTCGCTGGTTGGACACGAACAGCTGCGTGATACAAGCCCGTCATGTCCAACCATTGACTGAAATGGAAGAGGTGTAAGGACGTCCCACGCCTCGTCTATATGCCCCAATGTATCCAAAATATTGATCCCCACGCTTTGTATACCGACTTTTTTCAATGCAGGAATACGTTTTTTAAGAATAACAGACAAGGACTCCACTTCTTCCAACGGATAATATCCATGATGAGAATATTCGGTAAACAGTGCCAATTCATCTATATTTTCATGGTGTTTTTTTATAAATCGCAGCAGCTTTTCAAATTCTTGATCCGTATAATAACGTCCATGCCCAATCCGGAATGCACTTTTCATTTGACCTTTTCCCTTTCCTTGTCGGCAAATCTGCAAAAAAGATTCATACCTTGCCTATATGTATAGTGAATCTTTTTTGACAAAGGGCGCTTTCTGCCGGCTGCAGAAAGTGCCCTCACTAAAAGCCTATTTCGATGTAAGATATTTGTTCATATCTGCTTTGACTTCCTGATAGCCGGCGCCATCTAAATCATTAAGATACTTTTGCCAATTTTCATCAATATTCAATTTTCCAGTTATGAACTTAGCCACATAAGTATTAAGAACATCTGCTATTTTTGTACCGTTGTTTTCCAAACTCTTTGGCAAATATCCGGTAACGGGATTGCTTAATGTTTTAGCCGCAAGAGCGTTTTCATAAGCAGGTGCCAATATTTCACGCCTCGGTGTGTCTTCGGCAAGAAAGCGTGTGTAGTCATAGGCTGCGATAATAGATAGAACGTGGGGGCCAGTACTCCAAACTATATCGCCTGTCTTTTTCATATCCGCTTTCTTTTCGGCTTCGTTTACAACAAATCTATCTCCGTCTTTGGTATAGTGGATACCTTCTATACCATAGCGTGTTAATGTTGTTCCTTCTTCTGAGTAAAGAAAATCCATAATTTCAAGCATCCTTTTGACTTTGTCAGGTTCCGCATCCGCTGTGAAACAAATCATGGCATTAGCATCAATTGCACTTCCGGGCTGGAAAGATCCCTGGGGTCCTTTGGGCGGCGACATAATGCCTAACTTAGCATTCGGGAAATTTTGCACCAGAGTATCGTAGGTTTTGTTAAAAATATTTGCATCAATATTGTATGATAGGACACCGGCACGACCTGCAAGGAACTTTTCGACTCCGTTTCCGTCTTTATTCAACATAAAGTCCGGATCCAGCAAACCTTCTGAATATAGTTTATTCATATACTTCAAATATTCCATGTAGCCTGGATGGACAATAGACTGAATATATTCTCCGTTATATAAGCCCCAACCTGAAATACCTGTAAACGCCGGTACAAGAAACTCCGAAATAAAGAAATCAAAGTTATCCGTCAGACCTACATTCTTTTTTCCGTCCGGATCTGCCTTAACAAAAGCTTTTAAAACATCGTAAAGCTCATCTGTTGTAGCAGGCGTTTTCAAGTTTAACTTTTCGAGCCAATCAGTGCGGATTTGGAAACCCCACGGATACATTGAGGCATAATATTTCGGAACACCAAACCAATGATCATCAGCTTTCCATATCTGATAGTTTGGATTATCTGTCACTGCTTTGACATTCGGATAGTCTGCTAAATAAGAGGTAATATCCATAATAAGCCCATCTTTTACCCATTTGTTATGGTCGCCGTCTCCAGTGCCCCAGGTATGGATCATATCGGGAAGGGAACCGGACGCCATAATCATACGCAGTTTTTCCATTTGCTCTCCGTAGCTTGGAGCAATGAATTCAAACTCAACATTAAATTTATCCATGACGTATTGTGTAACACGATCTTTTGTGCCTATAACATCCGGCATATCCGGGACTTCAATAACAATCTTTAAATGTTTGCGTGTACCGGAGTTATCGCCTGAATCACTTCTTGTAGCGGTAGTTCCTTCAGCCTGTCCGTTTTTCTGCTGAATTGTAGTTCCATCAGCGTTTTTGTCTCCTGAACCACCACAGCCGGTAAATAATCCAGCCATGAACACTACAGCAATCAATGCACTGCATAATTTGGTAAGATTCTTCTTCATTTTTCAACCTTCCTTCATATTATTTTTATTTAATAAACACGCGCGTGATTTATCCGGGCTTATCCGGGTAGGCTCCTCGTCTTCGGAGTTCGCCTCCCTAAGGTAGGGTCGGGGACAGGCGCAGTACAATACTTATTGTCTGTTTCCAACCTCCGCCACGTCAAACGCAACATGCGGATTTCCCGCATTGCGCTTTGCTATCAATATCATATCAGGGTTTATGTGACCTATCTCCTTGCCAGGTTACTCTTGACGGCGCAAGAGGTTCATTGTATACCTGGAACATAGTAATATCAAGTCTTTTGAACATTTATCCGCACGTCCCGTGTCGTAACTATCCTTTTATTGACCCAACCATAACTCCGTTTACAAAGTATTTTTGCAGAAACGGATAGACGCATAGAATAGGTAAAGTTGCAACTACGACTGCTGCCATCTGCATAGAACCCGGAGCGACATTCTTAGCAAAAGCAGTTCCCTGCTGAATTGCCTGATTGTTAAGTGTATTTGAAATCATGCGGTAAAGCATTACTTGCAATGTCTGATATTTCGGTGAGTGAGTAAACATTAGGCTTGAAAAAAGATCATTCCATTTATCTACGCCAACGAATAGTAATATCGTGGAAATCATGGGCATAGAAACCGGAAGAATGACTCGAAACAAAATAACAAAATCATTCGCGCCATCAATTTTCGCTGACTCTTCGAGGCTTTCCGGAATTTCGGAAAAATAAGTTCGCATGATAATGAGGTAAAACGTATTGACAACGCCCGGAAGCACCATCGCCATAAGAGTGTTCTGAATTTTCATGTTGACAAGCAAAATATAAAAGGGAATTAAGCCTCCGCTGAACAGCATCGTAAAAACAATGCCTCCCATTATGATACTGCGACCATTAAGACGCTTTCGTGAAAGAGCATAAGCTGCAAGTGTAGTTATTAGCATGCTTAGTCCTGTACCCAATAGAGTAGTAATAATAGAAACTCTCATAGGAGAAATAATATTAACGTCATCAACAAGTGCCTTGTATGCGTCGAATACAACTTCTTTTGGAAACAAGCGAATGGGATTGCTAGCGTACTCTCCATAGCTCATAAATGAGCCTGCAATAATATTCCACATTGGGTAGATGGTAATAAAAGCGAAAATAATAAATACCGAATAATTTACAATTTTAAATAACAGACTTTGCTTGCGCATATAACATTATCCTCTCTAATGACATATTCACTAAAATAGCCCTTCCTCTTCCAAACCATGCTTTATAATAAAATTTGAAACAACGATAAAAAGCATCCCAATCACAGATTTAAATAAACCCACTGCTGCAGAATAACTGTATTTAGCGTTAAGTATTCCCATTCTGTAGACAAAGGTATCTATAATATCCGATACTTCATAAACAAGAGGATTGTACAAAGCAAAAACCTGCTCAAAATTTGCATTTAATATATTGCCAAGATTTAATATCAGCATGACCGCTACGGTTGATCTAATTCCGGGAAGCGTTATGTATCTCATCTGCTGAAGCCATGTAGCTCCTTCTATGCTGCTAGCCTCGTACAGTTCAGAGTTAATCGTGCTAAGCGACGCCATATAAACAATGCTTCCAAAGCCTGCGCCTTTCCAAATATCGCTGAGAGTAAGGAGCCATCTGAATGTTTTCTCATTGGTCATAAAATTGTAGGCGTCTAAACCAAAAACATTTTCACGGATGATATTAATAGCGCCGGAATCTACAGAGAAAAGCCCCATCATAAAGCCGCTGAGAATTACCCAGGATATGAAGCGAGGCAGATAAATGATGGTTTGAATCGTCCGCTTAGCGCCTTTGTTCATCATTTGATCCATAAATATTGCGATGAGTATAGGTACCGGAAAACCGACAATAAGCTTCATTACACTGATAATAAATGTGTTTTTTAGTGATCTCCAAAATAAACTATCGTTAAATATTTCCTTGAAATAATAAAGAGGATCCTCTGCCCAAGGACTAGCAAATATACCCAACCTCAAGTTGACATCTTTAAATGCAATCGTAATTCCATAAATGGGTAAATAGCAGAAAATAATATAATAAAGAACAGCGGGCAAGAGCATTATATACAGGTATTTATTTTGTAATAACTGCTTTAAAATAGGTTTGAAACGTCTGATAGTCTGTTTCTTTTCAATTTGATTTAGCATATCTGTACCCTTTCTAAAGAGAGAGCCTCTTATCTTCACCTCTCGAATCATAGTTTTTTGCAAATTAATTCACACACAGAGAAACATTCGATCTACAGAAAAGTCCTACCCCCTTGGCACCTCTAAAAGTTATTGCAACTGCAATATAAATTTTCCCGGCATAGCAGCAGTCTTCCAACGATTAAAATTATCTCACTATTTGCATAAAATGAATAGTTTTAACCGTTGACTTATGTTTGTTTTGTTGACTGATTTTTTTTAACATGAGAAATAGTTTTTTATTAAAAAATATGGTATAATAAGCACAATTCCAATGGAAATGTACCAATACTTTATGCTGTTTCAGCCGTTATGTATTGTTGGACGGTTACAAAAAAAGCCTGTCTTTCATGGCTTGCTCTGAAAAAAACTGTAGAAGGAAGATTTATGTGAGTAATGCATATGTTTCGTGGAGATATTCCGTATTTACTAAGCTTATTATTGTATTTTTAATCATTATGATTCCCTTTTTGATTCTGGCTGCATTAACCTATGAACAAAGCCGAAAAGAATTATCTTCAGAGATATCTTCTTCCATGAAGTTAAAGATAATGAACTATTTGGATAATTTTGATGATGAAATAGAAAGAATCAAAAGATCCCAGTTTGATCTGAGCCAGGATTACGACATCAATCAATTGATCAACGAGTCCGATTTATTAGACAATTATGAAAGAACTAAAGTTATTCAAAGAATCCAGAACCACCTGTCGGAAATTAAAAACAGCAGTGTTTTAATTGAAGCTGTCCGACTATTTATCCCATCAATATCTCTTGCAATTAATGCAGAAGAAGATAGTAATGGAGGTTATAACTCTATAACGGATCTTCAGGTATCTTCACTCTATGACTCCAATGTGGATAATGAATTTCCTTTAATCTCAAAACATACTCAACTATACTCCATAATACCTTTCCCCCAATATGAGGGATCTTCAACAAACGCTTTATACTTAATACAAATTGTTCTCTCAAAATCCGCATTGCAAAAAGAATTACTACAGTTAAAAAACTCGGAAAATGCTGAAATTATTATGCAGAATGAGTTTCAACCTTTCCAAATTACCTTGGTCAATAATGAAAATACAGTATCAAAGTATCATGATGTTACAGAAAAATTAGTTTTTTCAGAAAGCAGTTTGGATTCTGTTAAAATAAATCAGGAAAACTATCTCGTTATCTACGGTTCTTCCAGATATACGGGTATGTCGCTGTTTGTATTTTTACTGGAATCTGAAGCTTTCAAATCTGTGCATCGTCTGGGAGTATGGTACTGGGTTTCTTTCATACTGATTATTTTGGCCATATCCATATTTTGCTATTACCTCTACAAATCTGTAAGAAAACCTCTGATGTCTCTGTTGAATTCTTTTCGAAAAGTTCCAAAAGACGATTTCGATCTTCAAATAGAGTATGAGCATTCAGATGAAATCGGATATCTCTATGGCGGATTTGATAAAATGATCGCTAAGTTAAAAATCCTTATCAATCAGGTTTATACTCAAAAAATATTGACTCAAAAAGCTGAGTTGAAACAATTGCAGTCACAAATTAATCCTCACTTTCTTTACAATACTTACTTCTTGCTGCATCGGTTGATTCTTAGAGAGGATTATGAAAACGCAACTATATTTTCTGAACAAATAGGTAGGTATTTTCAGTTTATTACTCGCAATGGCGCTGATGAAATATCGCTAGAAGATGAGGTAAAACACTCCGAAATTTATGTCAATATACAGTCTATGCGCTTCTCCGGAAGAATCCGTACAAGCTTCTGCACATTGCCGGATGAATTTGCTGAAATTCGCGTCCCGCGATTGATACTTCAGCCGATCATTGAAAATGTTTTTGAACATGGCTTGAAGGACAAATCAGAAGACGGGTTACTTTTAGTAACATTTGCTGATAAAGAAAATGGCATTCGTATCACAGTGGAGGATAACGGCGATGCTTTGTCCGATGAGAGTATTCAAACTTTAAGTACCATGCTGCAGTCTGAAGATTCTTTCAGCGAAATCACAGGCATCATCAATATTAATCGGCGATTAAAGCTCTTTTTTCAAAATGAAAGCGGTATAACGGTTTCCCGGTCAGGGCTTGGAGGACTAAAAGTAATTATTTATATTGTAAATAATCGTATCGATAAAATTCAGAAGCAGGAGGAGTTATAGGATGTACAGGCTACTTATTCTGGACGATGAACATCATATTGTCGATTGGCTATATGAGCTTTTTACTGAAAAATGCGACTTGGATCTGGATCTTCTAAAGGCATATTCCGCTAATGAAGCCCTGAAAATACTGGAACATAATCGTGTCGATATTTTGATGTCTGATATCCGTATGCCCGGAATGAATGGTATTGATCTTGTAAAAAAAGTTAAAAGCACTTGGATGAACTGCAAAATTATTTTTTTGACTGGTTATGATGAGTTTGATTATATATATAGTGCGTCAAAACAACACTATGTTAGTTACTTATTAAAGACTGAGCCGGATTCTGAAATTATAAATGCAGTAAAGAAAGCCATCTTGGAAATTGAAAAGGATTTCAAAAATCCCGGAGTATTGGAAAGAGAATTTAATACAGAACAATTTGCCGCCTATCTCTTACGTAAAAAACTGATTCTTGAATTAATAGAGCAGCCAACAGGTTCTGTCGAAAATACTCATTTGTTAAACTTAAAAACTTCTTATAACATTACTTATCCGTCAATTTTAATTGTTGGCCGGACAAACGGCAGCTTATATAACAAAGATTTGATTCTTAAACAGCAAACCATTTTTTCATTGGAATTGATGACCCAAAAATATCTCACTAACGAATCCACATTTATACTCATCGATTATGACAGATATAATATGATTTGGCTTTTGCAGCCACAGGTCAACGATCCAAAACAGTATGAAAAATTACTTCTACATGCTAAAGAAATGCTTGAACCCTATCAAATTGCATGTAAAGAAACTTTAGATCTGGAAATTATGTTTTTGATCTATGAAATTGCGCTGCCTTTTCAGCAAATAAACAATCAAATAAAGGCTTTAAAATCAATTGCTAACCATAAAGTTGTCAGTGATTCGGAATTCATGATGGTATTATATGTAAGTAATGAAGAAAGTGAAAAATATAGTTGTCTTGACAATTTTCTGATCAGCAGCGGGGCTCTAATAAAAAAAGTCAGTGAATTAAAAAACGCTTTAGAGCAAGGACACCAAGCAGAATTCTTGAATATATTACAAGACATTGAAAATAAGGTTGTAAATATTCCAAGCATGCATTTTTTCCCCGCTCTTGAAGTCTATTATTCATTAGCATTAATTTATCTTGAATATATAAATCGCAGCCGGTTTTTTAAAAAGCTTTCACTCTCTGTTAATTTAAATAAACTTACACATATTGAAGAATTTTCGACGTGGGCTGAGGTATATTCCTATTTTAAGATGCTTACACAATCCATCTTTGTAATGCAAAAAAATGAACAAATAAGCAAAGAAGAAGAATTGGTTATGCGGATTAAATCCTATGTCCGCACAAATATCTGTTCAGAACTCACTCTCGTACGAATAGCAGAAAACGTTAGTTATAATACATCCTATATTTCCAGGCTTTTCAAAAGAGTTGAGGGGCAAAATTTGTTTGAGTACATTTACCAGATGAAAATTTCCAAAGCAATGAAATTATTAAGTGCTACGAATAAGACGATACAAGATATTTCTAAAGAACTAGGATACGACTCGCCTCAGTATTTTTCAACGGTATTTAAGAAAAAGCTTGGAGTCACACCACATGAATATAGGGTGTACAATTCCAACCAAGACTGGCAAGAGATAGACTAAAAAAGCTTCTAAATTTTTTTTGGGGGGTATTTGTTTTGACATCGTCTATATGCCGTAATGCTCTCATCATAATAATTATTTGTTTTCTCCTCCTCTTGACATTTTCATCTTCCAGTAATAACACGCACGAGTTAGCTGAGGAGAATTCTAATGAAAGAACCCGTTCAGTTTTTAATGTAACCAAAGAAGAGCCTGTCGTACTTACCGCAGCTTTAATGACTGACAAAGGAGTAACTCAATTAGAAGGTGATACTTGGGAGGATAACATATGGACGAGAGAAATACAAAAAAAATACAATATAAAAATTGAATATGCTTGGACAGCAGATAAATTGATTTACTATGACAAAATTACTGTCTGTATGTCTTCAGGAGAATTGCCGGACCTTTATTCTGTTAATAATCAGCAATTTGCACATGTCGCCAAGTCTGATCTGGCATATGACATGACTCGAATTTTTGAACAATACGCCTCTCCTTTGGTGAAAGGAAACATGAATGCCGATATAGCTGGATTCAACTCGGGTTTTTCGAATGGCAAACTGATCGGATTATCAGCCCAACAATACGGCTTGATTAGTATTCCCAGTTGTCTGTGGATTAGAGAAGATTGGATGAGAGAAAAAAATCTCTCCCCTCCAAAATCTTTAAATGAATTGATTTCCCTCTGCGAAATCTTCTCTATGAAAGATCCGGACGGGAACGGGATTGACGATACTTATGGATTAGCCGTAGATAAAAACCTTTACGACACGAACCTGTCCGCCACGGGACTTGCTGTGCTTGATGGAATCTTCAATGCTTATCAAGCTTATCCAGGACTATGGATAAAGGATGAGAAGGGAAAAATTGTTTACGGCAGTATTCAGCCTGAAATGAAATTGGGTTTGGAGACATTACAAATCATGTACAAAAAAGGATTAATTAGTAATAATTTCGGTTTAATGGATAGCAGTAAAATTGTTGAAGATTTCGTGAATCAAAAAGTTGGTGTCGAGATAGGATCGAATTGGAACGGTTATTGGCCAGGTACCAACATTGTGGAAGCTAATGGCTCCGACGCTGTTCTTATGCCCTATCCTTTGCCTTCTGCTAATAGCGAGCCAATGAAAGTAGGGGTAACTTGGCCAATCAAACAGTACTATGTTGTTAATAAGCATTGTAAGAATCCGGAAGCTGTTATAAAAATCGCAAATTTTGCGTTGGAATCCAACGCACAAGATTTTGAAAATTTTTTTGGAGGCAACAGAGGTTGGAATTGCCCTATAAGCATTCAGGATCCTACGGCCAGTGATCGGGAGTTTCTGCAAATATCCGGAGCAATCACCGCGGGTTATGCTTCTGAATTATCAACTTCTTCGATCGCAAAATATACACTGGCTATGCGGTGGGTGGTCGATAAAGATCCCTCTACCGTAGGAACGTGGTTGCAATGCTCGCCTAATGGGTCGTTTTCCATTCTTAAACAATTCTTTGACAGCAAGAATTATGTTTTTACCGAATATCGGGGAGTCGATACCGAAACGATGACTTCCAAAATGGTTTACTTAGAGAAAATAGAAAGAGAAACGATTACCAAAATAATAATGGGGGCTTCTTTAGATGAATTTGATAAAATGGTTGATAAATGGAGGAAATTAGGTGGAGATTTAATAACGGAAGAACTGAATCAAGCGAATCGGGAATGATATGCTTGATATGTAAGCGTCAGCTTTTCTGCCCCTGATGCCAAGAAGATTCCCGGAAACAGGCCGGACAGTAAAGCTGACAGGGTAAAAAAAGCCGATTACCAGCCCTACAACGGAACTATCCGCGCCTATATGCCGGGGATACATAGGTAAAGCGAGTTCAACATATTAGAGAGTATATTTATGCAAAATATAGTGATGACCGTAAAGATGAATTTTTGGTCCAAAGCTCCTATTTCATGGCAGTTTCGTATCCCACATACCGCAGAAGGCATCCACTGGGCTTATACCTTTAAATTCAGATCTTCCCATTAACTTTTCTACAAGTGCCTCAAGTACATGATCATTTGAACTGTACGTATTAATATATGTTTTAACCCTTGGAGCATCTAAAAGATGATATGGGTTCTCTACGGATATAAAAATAGTCGGAATAACCTCCATATAAACCGGTACATTTGCTCCCATGGGCTGAGCCCATTCTATACGTACTGTTGTTTGATTGCTCTTTGTTGACATGTTTGCCAGATAAATGATAAGGTCATACTTTTCAGTAATTTCTCCGTAACGAGCTACTAAACCTTCCAATCCGGGACTTGGTTTAAATACATCTATATTAAATCCTTCTTTTGCAAGCATATCCTTGACCTTTCCTGCTACACCTTCTCTTGCAGAGTAAAGAATCCCTTGCTGACTTTCTATTTCATAGAAAAGAACATTTTTATATTTTTCAGGCGATATAGGCAGAACCCCGTCTTCCTCTTTTACTAGTGTAATTGCCTTGTCTGCACATTCAGCTGCCCAGGCTTTATGCTCCTTTGCTCCAATATTTTTTAATGCCTCTTCAAGGGAAGGCACCAATTTCCCTTCTGCTTTTCTCCAAGGAAGCTTTAATGATGCCTTAAGAGCAAGAATCTTTGTTACGGCATCGTTTAATCTTTCTTTCGTTATTATCCCTTCTTTAATACCTTTTCTCATATACGTATAATCTTCGTCTAAATTCTTAGTAAACAGGAACATATCACAACCTGCAGCAATCGCTTGAGGCACTGCTTTTTCTCTGGGCATTGGAATAATCATACCAGCCATAGTAGAAGCATCTGTTACAACAAGACCATTAAAACCCAGTTTTTCCTTTAGTAAATTTGTTACCAGTTCATACGAAAGAGTAGCAGGTAAAATATCTTTTTCAGCTATATCGGGGTTATACTTTTTGGTATATGCCGGCTGCATAATATGACCAATCATTACTGTCATAGCTCCTGCATCAATACAAGCCTTGTAAGCTGCACCATAAGTTTTATCCCATTCTTCACAGGACATTGTATTTATAGTTGTGACCAGGTGCTGATCTCTCTCATCCATACCATCACCCGGAAAATGTTTTATGGATGCGGCAACCCCATATTCTTGTACACCTTTAACATACTGAACTCCCATTCTTCGGACCCTATCAGGATCAGATCCTAAAGTTCTTGTGTTCGTTATGGGATTTCTAAAATTATAATCTATATCAATAATCGGAGCATAAGACCAATTAACTCCTACTGCTGAACCTTCACGGCCACAGACCGTACCAAGCCTATATGCCATTTCATCATCATCGGTGGCAGCAACCTGCATAGGTGAACCTAAAAAGGTTCCTTCCTCTACAATTCCATTAGCCCCCTTTTCCAGATTAGCTGAAATAAGCATCGGTATTTTTGAGTTTTCTTGAAGGATACGTACTATATTAACAACTTCTTTTGCAGGCATAGGCCTGCACATTAAACCCCCTGGTTTATAGTTCAACACTAAATTCTTTAAAAATACATCATCATCGGTATAAGCTATGAGACAAAATAATTGTCCAAGTTTTTCTTCATCACTCATAGCTGCCAGAGTATCCTCTACCCATTTTATTTCTTCATCACTTAAGTTAAATGGTTTCTCTTTTAAATTTGTCATATTGCTACCTCTCATTATCAATCTAACGCTGTTACACAAATCTTTAGTTTTCAAGTACCATGCCTTGAATGGGCTTGAAAGTATTGGCTGTTTTCCTGCTAACGCTGAAATTACATGAAAATACTCAATTACCAATTACCTTTCGAGACCATTCTGATCTTTTAACATTTCATCTATTGATATAATTGATAAATCTTTTACTTTATAATGTGCTTTTGGAGAATTTGACGCAAAGCCTACACCCACTGCTTTCATACCTGCAGCAATTGCAGCTTCAATTCCCGCATGCGCATCCTCAACAACAACGCAATCCGAAGGACTAATTCCTAGCTTTTCTGCCGCCAAAAGAAAAACTTCAGGATCTGGTTTACTATTCTTTATTTCATTGCCATCTGCAATAGCATCAAAATAATTATTTAGCTTTATTTTTTCAAGGATCACAGGAGTATTTTTACTTGAAGAACCGATAGCTATTTTGATACCTTTATACTTTAAGCTCGCTAATATATTCATAACACCGGGTAATATATCCTTCTCAGTTAAATTATTAAGCAGCTCTCTATAATAGCCATTTTTTTTTGTTGCCAATCCATCCTTTTCTTCCATGCCATAAGGCTTTGCAGACTTTTCCAAAATTATCTGCAGACTTTCCATCCTGCTTACTCCACGGAGTCTTTCATTGATCTCTCTGTCAAAATAAATACCTTCACCTTCAGCCATCCTCTTCCAGCCCTCAAAATGGAATTCGTCTGTTGAAACAATTACTCCATCCAAATCGAAAATTACTGCTTTCATACTCCCATCTCCTTTCCCTGTCTCTCCCCTGCAGTACTGAGAAGCGAGTACATGATATAATAGAATTGCAATTGTGCACTCGAATATGGTTTTGTCTTCTTACCCTTTATTCAAAAGTACCTCCCATATTTTATAAACGCTTCACACATTGTTTTTACGCTTTCTTCCGTAGCTCCGATGTCTGTCGGTTGAGGATATGTCTTAGCCATGAATCCCCCTTTGAATTTACCTAGCTTTTCTATCAATTCCTTTGCTTTTGCCTCAATAAGCTCCTTATCGTTGTTAATGAGAGTTGTCTGAATATCCGTAGGACAGAAAAAGCAGATCCTGCCGCCAAATCTTTCTGAAAGGAGGTCGATTCCCATATTGTCCTGCTGATCCATTTGTATTACATCCAGACCGATTTCTATAAAGTCATCAAGAATATCTGTTATTTGCCCACAGGAATGAAGTATATATTTCATATTTCTTTTATGTGCCGCATCAAAAATTTTCTTATACCTGGGCTTAAAAATTTCTCTCCATAGTTTGGGGCTTATTAAAAGCCGATCCTGGACTCCCCAATCATCTGTAGAAAAAATAGCATCACAGCCCAGTTCAGCGTATGTATTTATAACCCGTATCGTATGTTCTACAATAATATCGCCAAGCTTCTCTACATTTTCACGTTCAAGATAAAAATCTTCCATCAGCTGCTGAAATCCTCTTAAATGATGCATACGTTCGAATAGGACAAACGCAATAGCTCCCATTTTAAATTTATCCTGATTCTGTTCAATCATGGGTTTCTGGTTTTCATACCTGGCCGGATTTTCAAGATCAGGAATTTTTAGCTTTTCTAAATCTTCCCATTCCTTCAACGGGTGAGTTTTAACCTCTCCCATGGTATCCCCGAAGGTTTCCCAGATACATCCCCATTCATCAATATACTGTGTCTCCGATATAAAATTGAAATTAAAAGCAGAGCCCATCACAAAATGAAAATCTTCTCCGTATACTTTTGGGAAATCAGTCGTAAACCCAGGTGTTTTGAATTGAGTAAAGCTTACGGGTACTCTCTCCGGTCCTCGAAATTCAATTGCCTTTTTTACCAAATCTACACTTCTATCCATTGATTTAGCTCCTCTCGCATTTTCACATTAATATATTTATGAAATTAATAAATTCTTTTATTTCAGCACAAACAATAGAGTCATTCGGTTATTCTTTTACACTTCCAACGACAAGCCCCTGGATAAGGTATTTGGATCCAAAACTGAATATTACAATAACAGGCATAGTCGTCAACGTGAGTGCAAGAATCCTTGCGGCGTAATCAGTCCTATATGCATTTCCAAGCATACTGATTGCAAGGGGTATTGTATACAGCTTTTCCTTGTCAAGTACGACCAGCGGCAGCAGGTAACTGTTCCAGGATGTTAAAAAAGACATAAGAAAAATAGTAATCATTGCCGGCTTTATTACAGGAAGGACAATTTGTATGAATGTCCTAAAATCTGTACTGCCATCAACCCTTGAGCTCTCCAACAATTCATTTGGTATAGCCCCACCGATATAGGATTTCATCCAGTATACCCCGAAAGCATTGGCAAAGGCCGGAAGAATCAAAGGCCAGTGAGTATTCATCATATGGAACCACCGCATTTCTACTACAAAACCCACCAATCCTAATTGTGCCGGAACCATCATTGTTCCCAATACGAAAAAGAAAAGTACTTTTTTGAATCTGAACTTGTATTTTGCAAAAGCAAACCCGGCCAATGCGCTTATAAACGTAGCCGATATAGTTACCGTCAGAGTAATATAGATACTGTTCAAATAAACATTTCCGAAATTCTGTCCCAGGACTGATTTTAAATTTCCCAAAAGATAATTTCCGGGTAAAAGCTTAACGCCGGTAAATAGCTCTTCATTTACATAAGTCCCCATTACGAACATAATATAAAACGGCAGAAGTGATAGAAATGAAAATAATATAATCGCTAATTTTATGGGTAAAGCACTTACACGTTTCATTCTTCATTTCCCCTATTCATTATTCTTAGAGATATTACCGAAAACACAAATATAATAAGAAACAAGCCGTATGATATGGTTGCCCCATATCCGAAATTAAACCGTTGAAAAGCATTGTCATAAAGATTCATGACAGCTGTAAGTGCTGCACCGTCAGGACCTCCCATGGGAACTGCCATACCTTGGAATAAAACTCTGGGCTCATCAAACATCTGAAATCCGCCTATAATACTCATGATTACCAGAAATGTCATAATTGGTCTTAGCATGGGAATAGTAATTCGTCTGAATGTATCCCACCATCTTGCGCCATCTATTTTCGCCGCTTCATATAAAGATTCAGATATTGTAGATAATCCTGCTAAAATTATTACCATAAAATACCCTGAATATTTCCACACCAGCATTATTATCAGCACTATTCTTGCATTCCAAGGTTCACCCAGCCAGTTTATCGGATCGGATACCAGTCCGACTTGTTGAAGTATTAAATTTATAGTACCGTATTGCCAGTCAAAGAGTAAATTGAAGAGAATACCTATGGCGACAGGCGTTGTTATATAGGGCAGAAAATTAATTAACTGTAAGGCACTCCTTGTTTTAGTAAAAAAGTCTTTAAGGGCAACAGCCAGAAACAGTCCGATCGCCAACTGCATTGTTATCCCAATGACCATAAGGAAAAATACATTGAACAATGATTTATAAAATATTTTGTCGCTTGTAAACAAGCGTATATAATTCTCAATACCAACAAACTGCATCGGCTTAACACCATTCCAGTCTGTAAAACTTACAAATAACGAAAACAAAATCGGAAACAGGCTAAATACCAAATAAAAGACAAAAAACGGCATCAAAAAGAAATATGGACTATAATTAACCTTAATTCTCCTGTTCATCTAATCTCCTCTTCTCATAAAATAGATACCTGCGAATTATATGCAGGGAACGGGAGGTTTCCTCCCATTTCCTGCATCCCAAATCTATAAACAAGTACTCACTTAGAGAGTTCGGGCACCTTGTCGAGAATATCGGATTCCACTTTCTTTATTAGTTCATCAACTGATATGTTTCCGTCCTTGGATGAATTGATCGTCACGATGGCTATGTTAATTGCTTCATTGATTTCCTGGTCATACTTCTGAGCAGGCCTGCCTACAGCAACTTTAGGTGCAATTTCCTGTGCAAATGTCTTAAACACATCCTGTCCTGCAAAAAAAGGATCGGATTTGGTATAGAATCCCGCATCTTTATAGGTAGATTTCATCGTATTGAAGTATTCCATATTATCCCTATTCGCCTTAGCTCCTGCCTCACTTAAATAATTCCAATTAATGTATTCAAAAGCAGCCTGCTTATTTTGTGACTTTTTCGGAATGCCTACAATCGTTCCACCCCACGTAGTTGCGCCGCCCGGAGTAGTCATAAGCCCCCATCTTCCACTACCGTTCTTGTCATTCGGCTTAATCAGATAAGTAGGTGACCAGGTAGCACAAGGATAGAACATATGCGTCTTATCAGCATAGGACGCATTCCATGCCGGAGTCATTTGCTGAAGCTTGTCAACGATACCGGCCTTTGTGGCTTCAATCAGCTTGACGAAGGTTGGACGGACCGCCGCATCTACATTTAATTTATTCCCATCTTTGACAAATGGTTCGGGGCTTTGTCCCAACAGCAGAAAAGAAAGTGTATCTACTCCAGAAAACATGAAAACCTTCCCACCTGATTTCTGCTTGATTTCGATACCTTTTTGAATTAAAGTATCTACGTCAGGAATTAGCTTTGAAAGCTCTATCGGATCATCTGTTCCGAAATACTCTTTTGCCAAATCCCTTTTATATGCTAATCCTGCGAAAGCAGGTGATACCTCGATTCCTATCAGTTCTCCCTTTTCATTGGTTGAAATGGGTATCATATAATCCAATATATTGCTTTTATCCACGCCATAATTCTCCAAACTTTCCCAGCAGTCCAATGAAATCAATTTACCTCTGTAGGTGCTTTCCATCCATGCCACATCGGGCATATCAGATCCTGCAACCAAAGCCGTCTGAAGTTTTTTAGCCATATCTTCCCTGGCAACATTGTTAAACTCGACAGTAATTTTGGGATTATCCTTGTTAAAAGCATCAATCATTTTCTGATTTGCTTCCTTGGTTTCCCATGTCCAGATATTTACAGTACCAGTGACTTCTTCTGAAGCTTTTGATGTTGCAGCTTGTCCCGTATTGTCGGTTTTTTCGGTTGTCTGTATTGTCGTCCCTTCAGATGCAGGCTCTTTTGCAGCGCCGCAGGCTGTAAATACCCAGATAAACATTATACTTACCAACATACAAGACAAAAACCTGATAGAAAATAGATGCTTTTTCACTTACACTCCTCCTTAAAATTTCTATGAATTTGCGTGATAATAAAATTTTAACAAACAAATCTTGTTTAAAACATATAAGAAAATTATTAAAAGTTATAACTTTTTTATATATTATTAACAAATGCTTGCCGGAATTATAAAGGATGCATTCGTTCCTCTGCCAGGTTCACTTTCCAGCTGCAAACAGCAAGCCTGCCCAAAAAGAAGCCTCAGCCTATGATTCACATTATTCAAGCCAATATGATCAATCTTCTCGTAACTTTCATTATTGCTAATGGACGCAACAAGAGTCTCCAATTCCTCTCTGTTCATCCCTACTCCATCATCCTTCACAGAAACCCTTAGCTTTTCTTCCTCAATGCCAATCCTGATATTGACCGTCCCGCGCCCATTTGGAAAGAGCCCGTGAAACATGCTATTCTCAACAAGGGGATAAATAAGCATGACTGGCAGTGAATAATCCAGTACATTTTCGTCGACACTCCAAACTACTTTGACTAAATAATCATAACGGTATTTGATGATGGAAGCATAATTGTTAATATAATCAATTTCACTTCTTACAGTTGTCTGTTCATATGGCTTGGTTTTTATTGTCTTCTGCAAAATATTGATGAAGGCTTTTGTAACAGAAACTATCTCATCTGATTGAATACGCTTTCCAAGATAAATAATGGTATTAAGGGTATTGTAAATAAAGTGCGGATTGATTTGTGACATAAATAATTTCAATTCCATATCACGTTCCAGTTTTTCCTTGAGAATCAATTCATTAATATACTTGTTCAAATCCTTCACCATATTGTTGAAAACAACTGCAATTTCCTCTATTTCGTCTCCGCTTCTTATGATGATTTTTGTATCCAATCTTCCTTTGGATAAATCCTTCATCCCTTTAACAAAGGTCATTAAGGGCTTGGTGATGTCTTTTATTACAGGAAAAATAACAATGCTCATAATCGCCAGACAAGAAAAAATGATCAGAATGAAAACCAGGTTTATCCCTTTCATATCCCTGTAAATATTCTGCTTTGGAAGGACGCCGATAACTTGCCAATCTGCCTCAGGAACCTTACCGGAAATAAAATGGTTGTCATTATTTTCTGTTATTGATTTATTCGGATTTATACTATCTGGAAGCTGCTCTTGTAATATTTTGTTTGAAATGTCACTTTCATAAATAAACTCTCCATCCTCCCTCAAAATAAAAAAGTTTGCGATACTGGCATTACTGCTCCCAAAAGGCATGATAAGCACATCATACTTTATGTTAATAATTAAATTTCCAAGGAATTTATCCGACTGATTTTTATCATAAATTTTTTCAATATAGCTAATCACTTTCTGTGTTCTTCCATTGGAAGTATTATATGAAAAATGTACACCCGTAAACGCAAAACTTTTCTTACTTTTGACAAAGCTTTGATACCAGTCTTCGTAGGGAGTTTCTTCATTTGTACCTTTCGTTGTAAGAACTCTTCCATTACTATCTACAATATAAATCCCGCTGATAATACTATCACGTAACAAGGCATATTCACCAAGAGAATTTACTAATTTTTGAATATTTGCATAATAGTCATACTCTACTTGATTTTCTTTCTGTTTAAGATATCCCTGTACCTGGTCATTTAGAATGATATTCAAACTGTAATTTCTAATATCGGCCAGTTCATAAGACAGCTGCTGCACAAGCTTGGTTACAATTGAACTATTATCCTTGATAATCTGCTCCCTTAAAGTATTACTGACATAGAGATATATTGCAAATCCACTGATTCCAATTGAAAAAAAAACCATAAACGTTGTTGCCAGGATGATTTTTGTTTTAATATGTTTTATTTTCATTCTCAATAAAATACTACTCCCTCCTTAGAATTTCGTCAAAGCAAATAGTCTCCGGGATTTTTCCCGGTCAACCGCTTAAAGGTCTGGCAAAAGTATTGGACAGTCTGATATCCCACCATTTCACTAATTTCATAAATCTTGTATTTCCCTGATTCCAGCAGTTCCTTTGCTTTCTTGACACGAAAACCAATAAGGTATGCTTTAAATGCTTCACCAACTTCCTTCTTAAATAATTGGCAGGCATAGATCTCGCTAACCCCCATAACGGCGGCCAGTTTTTCCAGTGTGATATCCCTGTTATAATTCTGGGAGATGAACTTCAAGGCCTCACTGACACTTCTGGAGTAATTGCTGTTTCTAGCCTGTATAATAGAATCAATTATCCCGGCAACCCAATCATAAACCTTATAAATGTTATTGAATCTCCCGGCGTCTTCATACAACACATTTATCTTCCTATATTTTTCAAGAAGACCATTTCCTGCTTTGATATAACTGCTGTGCAGAATATCCAATACGCTTCCCAGGGTTCCCCGGAAAAGATCCATATCCTTTTTTTTCGCTAATATGTCAATAAAAATGCTATATAAATATTCCTTTGATTTACAAAATTCGTCCAGCATCATATGCTCAATAAACTTTTGTAATAAAAATTCCAGTTCTTTATTTGCATCCTTCTGGCTTGTTACTGTTTCATCATATACCAGGATGGCTGATCCTCGGGTAAAAAATTTTAGAGTTATTAGCTGCATTAATTGTGAATAGTATTTCTGAATCCGGCATAATTCTTCGATAACTCCGCCTATAGCTATGGAGACAGTGTTTTTCATATTCTGCTCTACCTGTGATTGTATATCAAGACAGAATTTGTGAGTGTACTCCATCATCCGAGCCTTACTGTTACTATCCGGCGGATTAATTAATACGAGGTATCTGTTTTCATCAAACTTGAAAACATCCCCTTCTATCCTTTGTCCCAAGACCTTGTTTACGATTTCAAGAAATCTATCATCCCCGGTTTCTGCCGTCGAATGCTGCTCGGAAGTATCATTTGCATGACTGTCGAATGCTGCAAGAAGCATCACTGTTTTATTCCTTTTCACAGGCAAGTGATATATGGAAATCAACGACTCCAGTTCCATTTGCTGGAGGGGTTCTCTTACTATTTTTTTTAAAATCTGACCGGATACCAGCTGTTTTTTTCCAGTCTCGTTAATAATCGATTCCTTCATTCTTTCAAGCTCTGCCAGGAGAATCCCACTATCGATTTCGTGCTTTAAAATATAAGATCTGATGCCTAGTTTTAATGCATTACGGGCATAGCTAAATTCATCGTATGCAGTGAGTAATATAAACTTCATATCTTCATATTTTTTAATTACTTCCTGCGCCATTTGCAGACCATCCATTTTCGGCATTTTCACATCCGTGATAACAAGGTCAGGATGAAATTTATGAATCATCTCAATCCCTTCCCTGCCGTTAGCTGCCTCAGCAACAATACAGAATCCATACTTTTCCCAATCAATTATGTCTCTAAGATACTGTCGGGCTAGGAATTCATCCTCGACTATAACTACTTTGATCATGGTTTATTATCTACCTTCCTTTACCTTAAAGCCCCTTTATTCAACTATAAAATATAAGATTGTCAATGTCCAGACAATTTACGCATTAAACATGATTTTCCAATACTTTGAACTACTATTATCTCTTTTTTTATGATACAATCTTTCTATTGTTATCAGAAAATCACTTATTTTTACATTAGGGAAGGGTTATCTGCCATGTTTCTTTTTCAATTAAGCGGCTTGATAAAATCCGAAAATGTCCGGTATTTCTGCGAATTGATGTATACAATTACAAACATACCGGTTTGTTTTCTAAACAAAGATGGAGATGTTACCTTTGAATATAAAAAAAAGCAGCTCCTCAACCCTTTGTACACGGATAAAAAAGAGCTTTTACACCAGCTGCAGCAATGTAAAGAAGCTGATGATATCCCACATTTCATTTCCACACAATATATGGAAACCTTCTTTATTATCAATTTAAAAAGTGGAAATGAATTTGTAGGATTACTGATCGTAGGTCCGACCATTACTGCCGAGATGGACGCTGAAGTTGTTAATGCGCTTTTAAAAGAATCCGAAATCCATTTAAGCAAAAAAGCGGAGCTTCTAAGCTATTATCAGTCTCTTCCGGTAGCAGATTATAAAAAGCTTATCGGTGCAAGCATTTTATTGTATTATTTGATTTACGGAATAAAACTGGATTCGGCAGTGATTGTTGAAAGAAATTCACTGATGGAAAAAATCAATAAAAAGATTGAGAACACCCTAAATACAGAGCTGGCGAAAAAACGCCAGTATTCCATATTTCATCATACCCCTGCCTACGAAAAATACATACTGCAATATGTAAAGGAAGGAAATACGGAAAAGCTGCTGGCTCACCTCAACAATCCGGCAGATGGTGAATCAGGCATTTTATCCAAAAACCCATTAAGAAGCCAGAAGAATCTTTTCATCTGCAGCACCGCCTTGATTGCCCGTGCCGCAATTGAAGGAGGGCTGAGTTCCGAGCTGTCATTGACTATCAGTGACTCCTATATACAACAGGTAGAGGAGCTTAATGAGATTTGTGAAGTCAATAGCCTGTATTATAAAATGTGTTGCGAATATACGGAAAGAGTCCGTCGGATCAGTGAGCATCATTACTCAGAAACCATTATCAATTGCCAGAACTATATCTTCAAACACATATATGAAATCATCACACTTCCACAGCTGGCAAAGTTTTCAACAATGAGCTGCAATTACCTTTCTGAGTTATTTAAAAAGGAGACCGGCATCAGCATCAGCGAGTATATTCAAAAAGAAAAAGTATCGGAAGCAAAGAAACTGTTGCTTTCCGGCAATTCCATCATGGATGTCTGCATCCACTTAAATTTCAATGATCAAAGCTATTTTACAAAAATATTTAAAAAATTCACCGGCCAAACCCCAAAACAGTATAGGAATAGTCATCACATATGCTGATACATCAACCCTTCCAGCCCCATTAAAGCCGGATTTTCATAATGTTTCAGACCTTAACAGCTTCCCGTACAACAACAGATTTAGTTGCCAATGATCATTAAAGGAAAATACTTAGGAGTACTGCAAAAATTACTTCCCGTTTTTCAGAAAGCGCCGGCCGCAATGGACCTGCATTTTCTGAAACTTATACGGGAAGTTATATTTGCACCAGTACTTAGTCCAGAGCTTTTCGTGGAACAGTATTTGGTTATTTCTCCTCATCATTTATTTATCTTTCGAAAAAATGCCACAAAACATAACCAGCGGGACAAAATTCACATGCAATCTCATATGTTATTCAATTTATCCAGTAATGCCTCAAGCTTCTTCTCCACTTCTGCCGAAGGATTGAGCATGGCAATTGTACGAATCGGCATATCCCGCATCATCAAAGCAAACCCATTTGATGCATCCTCTGAAATACACTCTGAAAAGGGCGATTGCATAAGCTCTTTCAATATTTCAACGCCAACCGGAAAAGGCATTATCTCGGCTATCGTGGAATTAATAGTATATTTCTTTTTGATGGGATTGGATGCTTCCACTCTGATCATTTCTCTTAAAGCAATTTCCTTAGAGGACCCTCCGGCAAGAATCTCAAAGTCTCCACTTTCAACATACCAGTCTTTTAGGCACGTATTATAATATGCAAAAGCCCTTTTCCCCAATGCAAAGGTGACCGTCTTTTCTTCCCCCGGCTCAAGCTCCACTTTTTCAAATCCCTTCAGTTCCTTCCAGGGTCTTATGACGCTGCTTTCCATATCCCTTACATACAGCTGGATAATCTCCTTCCCAGCCATTTTGCCGGTATTTTTTACTTTGACATTTACCATTACTGTTTCATTATCAAGCATTGTTTTTTTGTCCGTGGCTATGCCTGTGTATTCGAAGCAGGTATAGCTCAAACCATGCCCGAAGGGGAAAAGAGGATCAACACCGGCCGCATCGTAATATCTGTAACCAACAAACAGACCCTCCCTGTATTCGACTTTTTCTGCATCTCCAGGGAAGTTTATATAGGATGGATTATCATTTAATTTTTTGGGGAAAGTTTCAGCCAGCTTGCCACTTGGGTTGACATTCCCGAATAGCAGGTCGGCTACAGCACCGCCGAAAGCCTGCCCTCCCAGGTAGAGCTCCAGGACTCCCCGAACCTTGTCAAGCCAGGGCATTTCAATAGGAGAACCATTACTCAGCACTACAACCGTGTTCTTTTGAACTTCGGATACCGCTTCAATCAGCAGCCTGTGTCCTTCTGGTATTTTCAAATGTTTTCTATCAAACCCTTCAGATTCATAACTTTCAGGCAATCCTGCAAATATGACCGCTACATCTGCTTTTGAAGCTGCATTTTTTGCCTCGTTGATCATAATTTGGTCGGCTGAATCGCTGACTGAGCTGAGACCGCTGTTAGTGAAAACTCCATTGTCACCGTCCACTTTATACCCCTCGGCATATAGTATTTTTGCACCTTCGCCGGCAGCCTTTATGATCTCTTCAATGGCATTGTCAACCTTTGTAGGATTGACATGGGAGCTTCCTCCTCCCTGATACCTGGGATGCTTTGCAAAGGCTCCCAGTACGGCAATGGTACCTGCTTTCTTTAATGGTAGAATGTTATCTTCATTCTTCAAAAGAATAGCACATTCGCTTGCCACTTGCCTGGCAAGACGATGATGCGACTCTTTGTCATATGCGGCGTTTTCCTTCTGATTGTCCGCCACCTTGAATATCACCTTTAAAAGTCTTTCGACCGCTTGATCAAGGACTGTCTCCGGCAGTTTTCCATTCTTTACCGCTTCAACTATTTTCCTATCTCCGCTGCCCGTGCTTGCAGGCATTTCAAGTTCAAGGCCTGCTGCCAGTCCGGCCGCTCTATCATTGACAGCACCCCAGTCGGACATGACAAAGCCCTCATGTCCCCATTCGTCTTTCAGAATATCGGTTAATAATGTTTTGTTTTCTGAACAGTAGTCTCCATTGACCTTATTATATGCGCACATTACGGTCCATGGCTGCGACTGCCTGACCGCGCCTTCAAAACCGGCCAGATATATCTCCCGCAGAGTTCTCTCATCCACGATTGCATCAATTACCATACGTTTGTGTTCCTGGTTGTTCACTGCATAATGTTTTAGTGAAGTCCCCACGCCCTGGCTCTGCACCCCATTTATATGGCTTGAGGCTATTTCGGAAGATAGATAGGGATCCTCCGAAAAATATTCAAAATTTCTACCGCACAAAGGAGAGCGTTTGATATTGACACCAGGCCCAAGAAGTATTGAGACATTTTCTGCCTGACATTCCTCACCTAATGCAATCCCCACCTTTTCAAGCAGGTTCCGGTCCCATGAACAGGCCAAGCCTGCACCTGACGGGAAACAAGTGGCAGGAACACTAGAATTCAAGCCTAGATGATCGGCGCTTTCTGACTGTTTTCTCAAACCATGGGGTCCGTCAGTCATCATAATAGAAGGTATCCCTAACCTTTCAACTCCCTTTGTATTCCAGAAATCGAGCCCCGAGCATAAGCCCGCCTTTTCGTCGAGCGTCATATGAGTAATGATTTCTTTAATATCACGCATGATATCAACCTCCCTCTAAAACATTTCATCCTGGTACTACAGCGTAAACTTCATTAATTTGTCGGCATTTATGCGCCTTACAGAAATATTGCGAACGCTTCAACGCACTATTTCTGTGGGGATAAATCGGTTGTTTACGCTGTAGTACTAGTTATCATTTTAACTATTTTTCTGATACTGTTTTGGTATTATTCTCAGAAAGTATAAATTATTACTATGTACTGCTACCAATCAATTCAAACCCTAATAACCAAAAATACCTTATTTCATACGAAAACAAACCGGTCATACGTGCCGGGTGAACATCGAGAGACACTGCATCGTGCAGCGTCCCCATACTGAATGTACGAATAGGCAGTAAAGCCAGTACATATGACTCGTGTGAAACCATCAAAAAATCATCGGTACCAATTACCTGCTGTCAGAATAGTTGCTGATGTACCTCAAAAGCGCACAAAAAAAAGCCTTCCCGGTGTTAATGGGGAAGACCTTTTCCACTTTGGTGAGCCATCCGCGACTCGAACGCGGGACCCTTTGATTATAAGTTACAGGACGCATGATTTATAGTTGTTTACCATGAATTACAAATATCAAGAAACCTCCAATTTCACTGCATTTCAGAGGATACTTAATAACACATTTTTCCAGTATGGATTACATCAGTTTATAATAATTTACTGCATGCAACATCAATTGCAGCATCAAATATTTAAAGTTAACTCCTTATTTCGCTTCTTATCAGGCTTTATGCTCTTTCCGGCAAAAAATCCATTCAGTTTACCCATTCCTTCCCTTTTAGCATCCATAAGTGCATGAGAATACTTGCTGGTAGTCGATACATTTTCATGTCCCAATCAACAGGCATTTTGCCGCTTCCCTCTTCGGACCATATGGATATGTATTTAGGTATTGCGCTATGCTGCTCAAGAGCAGATTTGTCAATGTACAGAATTTTTATCTTGCTATAATATAAAATCTCTGTACAAACAAAATCTGCAACGGTTTTCTAAAAAAACTTAAAATTTTTTGATATGATATGAAATTTCACTGTTGATCTAACATAGAATGCTCGTTTAGTAGTAGACATAATAAAATGTTGGTTAATGAAGTATTTTTAATAGTTCATTAACCAACATTTTACATAAAAAAACATTTTTTTATTAGTTCTATGCCATGTATTGCTCAATTTGGCCAGTTTAAATAATATTGTAAATTCGAGTCCCCTCTCCTCTACTGTCTAACTACCCGCTTATTGATACAATTTCACGGTAGGTAGATTTAAAACAAGCGGTTTCAAATGGTTGCACCTTTTCACGAAAGGTTTATATCCAGAAATCGCTGTGTTTATATCCATTCTTTCTCGAAATATCTATATTACATATTCACCTTCAGAACCTGCACAATCCTATCTGTCAAATCAGCGAACTCACAGATTTTAGTGGCAATTTTGCCGCGCCTTTCTTTGTCTTGCAACACTTCAAACGTCACGTTAAACCCGCCGCCGAGAGCTTCTAAATTGTCGGGATCGTTTCGGGTATTGTCACCACCCCACATCTCAGCTAATCTACGATACAACGTGCTGATTTCATTCAAATAGTCCATGTCCGGGTTCAATTCTCGCGCCCGTTTCAAAAACTCATGACAGCAGCTTCCGTTGGTGGCGAGGACGCATATATAATTGGTATAATCACACCATGTATCAAATTCTTCGATGGTCATCCTGTCGAATTTACCATTTTCAATATCCCGCGCCCAAGCTCGGAACGCTTCTGATCCGAAACAGTAAGTGTTCGTCCCTATACTTTGTATAGGGATAATGTCTTTTATCGCCTTGCGATATATTTCGGCAAGCGGACGATTCTCCTTTTTGTCGCCCACAAAAATCCAGCCGCTTGCATATTCGTAACCGTGAAAAGGTTTGGCTTCAAACACCTTGTCTAATTCTATCCGCTCCGGCTCGCTCTTATTGCCTGTGATGTAGAGCAGAATTTTCCCATAGTCCTCATATCCGACAAATACACCCGTGCTGCCCCCGCACCTGATGACAGGGATTCCTTTGTCGATATAGGCAATCAGTGTTTGCAGATACATTTCGGTATTCTTCAGCATCTCCTCGCGGTGAACATAGGTAGCAGCATATCCACATTTGAGAAAGGTGTCTTCAACAAATCGGTCAGAATTTTCTTCCAATAAATAACCTGATGCAGAATCACTCGAAAAATTGGTATAGCTGTAATGCTGTGTGAACACGTCACCCGTCAGCCCTGCGAAAAACCAGTAGTCATAGTCGGGCTCGCCCAAGCACTCCATAACATATTTAGCGCATCCGTTGAACCAGTAGTTTTCGCCGTATTCATCAGTGACAAGGCGGTGGATAACGGGAATGATGTTGTTGTTTTGTTTGTTAATCATAACAAGCTCCTCTTTCTTGATTTTATTTTTTGGTGTGTACTCAAGTTGGGAAACTCGGATAGAGCGAATATATTTCATCCGTTCAGAGCCGATGATTATAGGACGAGCTTCCTCGCGGCTCAAATCAAGTGCCATATACGGGAAGTTTACACCGCAATAGCGTACCTCACCGTTTATGATACAAGACAAATGCTTTTCACCGATTATCCATGTTAGGTGGTTGTACTCACCCTTGATGATTCTCCCTTGCTTTGGAATATTAAATACATCTCGAAAAATAGGCTGATGAAATTGAGCAGCTTCCTCATCTCCTATGTTAATGCCAAACGGAAAATTATGGTCAAGTCCGTGATTTCCATAATAAATACGAAGGCTGCTCCCGGAAGCGCCATAACGCAAATGATCGTCCCTCTCGACCCGAAACTCAATGTCCACACGGAAAGGCAGCTTAACCGACACATTTGTGCTTAATACCCTTGTTAATACCCAACCGATGTATTCTACTACGCCGTTATCCAAAACTTTATAATGCGGGTTGTTTATTGGCGTCAGTTTGTCCAGCGGCACATCAACTTCCCACAACACCGGGTTTGCCGCTTCTATTTCCGATATTGTGATAGAATCCGGCGACAACTCTACAGGCTTATCAAAAAGCGTGTGGTCGGCCATCCGTTTTTTGACAGGCACAAACAGAGCGACAAGTTCCCGCTTATCATCGGGGGAGATCAGGTTTTCCAACATAGCCGGATGGCGCAGTTCACCCTCATGCGTATAGTCAACCTCATAAAACTTGTTGTTGTCAAAACTTTTCACAAGAGAACGGAACCGTTCGCCTAAATCCTCGTCAAGATAAACATTTACCGTTGCGAACAATCCGCCGTCAAAGATAAAATCCAAATATACACTGTCGTTAGTAAAATCGTCCGGTACACGCTGTATAAAAACATCGCCCGCCTCAGTTTGAAACTCAAATCGCTCATGTTGGCCCGGTTCGCCATGCGGCAACCTTTTCATTTGTACCCAACGCCAGAAGCCGTCCGGGTCGGATGTACCGTTTTTACGCACCGACGAAAGGACGCGCATAGATGGCAGAGAAAATATTGATGATTCCAAAGGCTTTGCCAGTTTGTCCGATAACGCCGAAAGTTCCGTGTAATTCATAGACTTAACCCTTTCCAGCGTATCAAGCTGTTTTTCCATTTGGTCATATAGGATAGGCAGCGCAGAGATTTTTGTTACACCGTTTTTGAGCATGGTTTGTAAGAAATCGTTTGTGATGCGTTTAAGTTCGGTCAATGCTCCGATTTCTTCATCAAGAGCATTTATGCGATTGACAAACACTTCAACGACCATACTCATGTCCTCGTTCTCATAAATACGGATAATATCCTTAATCGAAATCTGCATTTTACGGAGTATCATGATTTGCTTGATTCGTTCGACTTCCGTTTCGTCATAATACCTGTAATTGTTATTATCCGCGCGTTTAGCTTCCAATAGGCCGACGCGCTCATAATAGCGCAACGTTTTTGGCGTTACGCCGAACTGTTTTACGGCTTCGGTTATGCATAATTCGCCCATCAATTTCACCGCCTTGTTAATAGTATAGCGGTTGTCCTAAGGACAATGTCAATTGGTTTAGAAAAAATATTTTTTATTTTATAACAAAAACCGCTGGATGCTTTTGAAATCACTCAGCGGCTCAACAATTCAACTGCTTATTCAACAATTTCAAAAGTAAACGAGCAAGGTTTGTCTCCGTTTGTATTCAGCGGCGATGAAGCAATCTCTTTTAACCGCAATTTCACTCCCAACGCATTTTGGTAATGATATAGAAAGTGTCCCGCACAGCAACCGCAGTATGTTGACGATACTGAAAACGGTTGCTTTAATTTTTTTATCGTACCGCATGAACAGGTTGTTTTTCCGGTATGTACGCCATTTTGATGACCTCCCCAAGATATTGTAAAAGTACCATCCTTGTTTAACACAGGGGACATCATATATTCAACAGTAAAAATCAGAGCTAGTTTTTCAGCCAAGGGCTTGTCTTTATGTTCTTTTCCGAACGCCTTACAGTCTTTGTCGCGTTTACCACCTTTACAACAACCTTGATTCTCCATGATTGAAAGACATTGTTTTTTTGTCAACAGCTTATCCATCTGCTCAACGAAAAGGATTCTTGGTTCCGGTAGATTCCCCTTAAGATCGGGGACATTAAATCGAGTTATAGTTTCATCAGGTATTCCTTGATCTTGCATGGTTTTTTTAGCTTTTAAAATGTTCATTTTTCTTGTTCCTTTCCATGTTGACCGCTTTTTAATTTTATCGGCGCATAAAGATTCATTTGATGATAGCCAAGCCCTTCTTTAATCTCATCGTCTACATAAATCATATGCCCCATCAATTCGCGGTCGTTGTCAATAATGAAATTTGTGCTTTCAAGCCATTTTTCCATCTTGCTTCTCACTCTATTGTGACTTTCCCCATCACCGTCTACGCTAACCGCAATTGCATATAGCCCACTGGAGTATTCTATAATTTCATACGGATGGGTATCAACTTGGGTCACTTCGTCTTTTAGCGCCCAAATCCATGCGGCTTTGCCGTCTTTTCCATACAGAAAATCAGGGCAATCAAAAATGACCGGTTTGAATAAATGCTGATGAGTTTCCATCCACGGTTTGAAACTACCGCCGCCAAAGATTTCTTCAAATGACAGAAGCCCCAGCTTCGTCATACAACCTGTATGCGTAATCGTCGCTCCTGGTGCTTGTTATAAGTCCCATGTCCTCGTAATAACGAAGTGAACGCGCAGATATATCGTATTTCGTTGACACATCCCTAATTTTTATTAACTCGTTCATATAATGTCCTCCCTGCCATTGGTATAAGTATAGTATAAACTGTTTCCCAACGGCAGAGTCAAGTGGTTGATTTCGATTATTTTGCTATTTTTTCTATAGACACATATAAATAGCGGAATTCATGCGCGTTCTTGCCAGTGTTGTAGTACCCGTAGTATTCAAACACAGGCAAATGATCATCACCGTATCGATATCCGAATTGCGGTGCAAGCTGTTCGCCAACCCACTCATATGGAGGAATACCGCCCTCCCACGGCTGAGAACCGAGAGCTTTGGCACTATCATCATTAATTGCAAGGCGCAAATACTGTCCGGTAGGGAGTTTGTACACATCAAAACATTCCAGCTGGTTTTCCGTGCCGACAAGGTCTCCAAACATCACCCCTTTTGGGCATTCTTTTGAAAAGTAATTGATGCTAATGCATACATCCCAGTCAGGTTCGATTCTCTCATTCATTATCGTTGCATCAAGTGTCATAAAGCCATTTAAAATAGGATCGACATCAGGTTCGTCCGTATTATTCTCCGCATACCCGATTTTGCCGCACCAAATCGTATCACTCCATTTCACGACCTCGACAGGGATACCATTATAGTAGAATGTGTCGATGATGCTTTCCTGTGGGTGTTTAGTATTTGCGGCAAATCTCGGTTTTATGGGCATAAGCAAGTCAACCTGATTGACAGCTTTACCATCATAAGTATCATTCCAATCCCAATAATTCAAGTGTTCTTCAATCCAACCGCACACGCCGTCAATCGTACTCCAGCGACCTACATAACGGTCGTTATTTTCGTCAACCCAATTATAAAGCGGCATCCAACCCTCATCCCATGCCCCAAATGGAATCACATGAGCGGCGTACATCCCGCCATCGAGATGTTTTTTCACCAACGGCGCGGGTACATCCATATCGTCAGGAATAGAAATCCATCGCTCAAAGCCGTGAGCAGGGTCATTGTCATCTATGCCGTCCGGGTTATTGAATCCAAAACTTCTGGCAGCGGGGTATATCTCTTTTAGGTTTGTTTTATTGATAAATTCGTCTATTATAACAGCGCAGGTGTATTCTGCATGTTCTCCGTTGGCATCTTGTCCGATAATGTGTACAGAAGCTACCGTCATCGGTGGTAGATAAATAATTCGCACATCTCGGTCGGTGAGCTTATTCAGTTTCTCGCTTGCTTGTTTCAAATCTGCCGCCATTTTTTCTTCTTTGAGCGGAATTTTCTGCACAGTCAGCGCGTCCACTGCTTCCAACAGGGCGGTATCGTCCAGTAGGTTCAACTTAATATCTTGATGGATGCTTTCTTTCAAGCGTGAAATAAATGTGTTGATTATATTCCGAATCGTAGAATATAATAAAAACAATACCAAAGTGTCCGGATTTATTATATAATAATTATATTTAAAACTAGTAAATATTTGCCTTCAAGTATTGGAGGTAATATGTCCGAGCCTTATTTCGAGCTAATCAGACCTGGATTGGGAGGTGTTAAATGCCTTTTTTCTTGCCACTATCAGCATGTAGAAGGCAGGGAAATTATGGCAGGTGCCCACTGGCATTATTATATAGAAATGCTTTATTCCCTTTCGGGAAAAGCCAGAGTGACTCTGGGGGGAGCCAATTACTTTTTCAAGGAAGGCGACCTCGTTTTGATCAACGCCCGTGAAGTCCATTCAATATTTAGTGACTGTGACGAGGGTACCGGTTATATTGTTATTAAGTTTGATCCGGAGATTCTTTATACAGCTAAAAGAACTGTTTTTGAATCAAAGTATCTGCTTCCTTTTACAATGGCAAAAGCATCCCTCCAGAAGGTTTTTACGAGAAAGGAAATGGAAACTACCGATATTTCTTTGCTTGTAAGGCAGATTTATGAAGAATTCAAGAATCTTGATTACTGTTACGAATTGGCTATACGTACTCATATCTGCCGTATTTTTTTATGGATCCTGCGAAGTTGGCAGAGCAAGGGGATAAATATGGATGTCCGTTATGCTCTAAAGGAGAATGAGATCAAAATTCTGCAAAAGGTATTTGATTATCTGGATGAAAACTATCAATATGAGATTACTGCAAAAGAAGTAGCCAGAATCTGCAGCATGAGCTACAGCTACTTCTCAAGGCGTTTCAAGGCTATTACCGGCAAAACCTTTACCGAGTACCTGAATTATGTAAGGATAACGGAAGCAGAAAAGCTACTTATGACCATGAATATGAATATAACTGAAGTAGCCTTGAAAACAGGCTTCTCTGATTCCAACTATTTTATCAAGCAATTCCGGCATTTCAGGAGCATTTCACCAAAGCAGTTTCAAAAACAGTTTTCAGGGGCTAAGTAATCCATGCAATAATAAAGCTCAAGCTTGCAGGTATCCAAGTTATGGCAACTACGTTGTCCTGCATAATTTTTACCTGAATTTACCTTAAGTCAATCCTTTCTAGTCGTTCGCCATTTTCTACAGGTACCAAGCTTTTTATAATTATTTAACAGTACAATTTAATGGTGTGGTTTTTGTTTGCATTACGGATAAAATCAGTATGAACGGCAAAGGCCGAGCAACAGACGTAAGCGCTTAATCTTGGGGTGCCTTGCGTAAATCGTTGTGGCACCAGGAAGGCAATTCAGCCGACCATGGCAGAAAAGGTATCAGGGATTCTTGCGTCAATTCTTTTAAGCTCGGCAATTTTGTAAGCAGATATACCAAATACATATATGGATTGAGTTGATTCGCTTTGGCAGACTCAATCATGCTATAGGCAATGGCGCTGGCTTTGGCCCCGCGGGTTGTGTCTGCAAACAGCCAGTTTTTTCTGCCTGTGACATAAGGACGAATGGCATTTTCTGCACGATTGTTGGAAAGATCAATCCGTCCATCCAGCAGAAAATTGTTCAATGACTCCTTTTGATTCAACGCATAGGTGACAGCTTTCCCAAGATTAGAGTTCGGCAGCGGATTTAATAGTTGCACCCATTGCCAGAATTCGTCCAGAAGAGGCTTCATATTCTCAAGACGCTCTTCATGCCGCTTTTCGGCGGATAACTCCACCCATTTCTTGTCCATGGCGAATAAACGGTTACAATAATCATATCCAATCGCTGCCTTGGAACCTTTTGCATCAGCTCCGTCTGGGATTGCCTCTTCAAACTTACGCTGCAAATGAGCAAAACATCCGCAATGTATGACGTCTGGTACTGCATTGTAGCCGCTAAAGCCATCCGTCTGCAGGTAACCCGAAAAACCCTGTAGAAACCTTCGGGCGTGCTGACCGGATCGTGTCGGCTGGTATTCAAACAAAACAGCTGGAGTCGGACTTCGACCGGAAGTGTAGACCCACATCCGTGATTCTGTTGTTGCTTTCCTGCCTTCCTCCTTCAATACCTGAAGAACGCTTTCATCCGCATGGATCAGCGGTTCGGCAATCAAGTATTTCTGAATGGCATTGTACATCGGTTCAAGCCATTCATGGCTTGGCCGTATAATCCAGTTGGCTAGGGTGGCTCTGGAAAGTGTCACCCCCTGATTTGCCCAGTCCTTCTCCTGTCGGTATAAAGGCATTCCGTTGGCATATTTCTGATACATGACATAAGCAACTGTGGATGGAGAGGCGAAGCTGCGTTTCATGACCGGAGCTGGGACCGGTGCTTTGACGATGTTGGCATCTCCGGTTTCCTTTTCGCAGACGGTACACACATAATTGAAACGAATATACCTCAATATGCGTACCTGGGCGGGGATAATCTCAAGTTCATCCCTGACATATTCCTTGCCAAGGTATCGAAGGTCAGCGTGACAAATGCCGCAGCTGCGTTTGTCCTCGTCAAGGTCACAAATGACCTCCACTACAGGAACTGTCTCCGCCAGTTCTTCCTTGGTTCTCTTGGGCTTTCTCTCGTATGCGGCCACAATAGTCTGTACGGTAGGCTCTTCTGCTTTGTTGTTCGCTTCGACTTCTGCTTCATTAAAAAGCGAAATCTGATCGTTGTCTTCACCGAAAACATAACGCCGCTTTTCGCTGGATTGACCGTATAGAGCTTTTTGGGATTTAACGAGAAGCTCTGTGAGTTGGTCGATACGAATCTGCTGGTTCTCCACCGCTTTTTCCAGGGTGGAAACGTATTCAATTTGATCTGGCGTAAGCCCTGTAAAATCTATCTTTTGCATAAGATAATTGTACCACATTTCACCTGGAAATTCCAGTTGAAATGCAGTAAGATCAATATCTCTAAGCACTTTTTTATCAGTAGAGGTCACCCGGTTTTGCGTCCCGGATTGCTTTGGGTTGATCAATTGTCAGCCCTTCCATCAACCACCGAAATTCCTGTTGGGTGAGCCGTCTTGCTTGTTCCGGATTGCGAGGCCATTTAAAATTTCCGTTCTTATGTAAAGATTTACATAAGAACGGTTATGTTAAGACTTTCGTTATGTAAAGATTTTCTTTGAAGCATGGATGTTTATCAAAAAAGCTTCTCACATTTCTTTACATAATAATCTGATTAATGTACACATGAATCATTACAAGTATTTAGGAGCATTCCTGTAAGTAAGAAATTTGATCTTTGAAAAATTAAGTACCCTCACGTAAAATATGAAATGTGCTGAAACACCACAAATGAAGGCACAAATCAAATATACGGAGGGTGACTAATAT
>JAFABI010000023.1 GCA_023426125.1 Bacillota bacterium | reverse complement strand
CTGTCAGTCTGACGGGATTTTTCCATTCCCATCTTCTCGTGAAAATCGGTGTGAGTTAAGCCAGGGCAGACAGCCATCACCTTCACACCAGTTCCCCTCAGATCAAGATGAAGACCCTCTGTGAAACTCTTCAGAAAAGCCTTAGCTCCTGAGTATATGGCATTTTTAGGTATTATCATATAAACGCTCTCGGAGGAAATATTAATGATTGTCCCGCTGCCACGTTCCATCATACCCGGCAGTACGGCGTGGATCAACTCCATGGGAGCCAAAACATTCACTTTAGCCAGCTGTTCCATGACGGCCAAATCAGAAACCTGAAACAAGCTGCTGACCCCAAATCCCGCGTTGTTGACTAAAATTTCAATTTGCTTTTCTTTGATGAAGCCAATGACCTTTTTTATACCCTCCGTTTCCGAAAGCTCTGCTAGAATTACTTCCACATTTATTTTGTATTCCTGCCGGATTTGTGTTGCAACAGTATCGATTTTTTTCTTTCGCCTTCCTGTGATTACAAGGTCATAACCCTGCTGTGCAAATTTATTAGCATAAGCCGCCCCAATTCCACTTGTTGCGCCTGTTATCACTGCAGTTTTATTCTGCATCATTATCACCATCCTTCTTCGTTCCGTTAATATTCTTTGCTAAAATTTTCAGAAGCCGGATAAGCTCGATGCGTTCATTGGAGGTTTCATAAGACCCCAATACTTTTTCCCATAATACCCTTTCACTTTCCCTATGTTCCTGCTGAGCGATTTTGCCCTCATCCGTCATTTCAAGCCCAAATGAGCGACGATCTCTTTGACTGATAACACGTTTCATCAGGCCTCGTTTTTCCAGTCGGTCAACTGCGCTTGTAAGCGTGCTAGCGGGTATACCTAAAATCTCAACAATCTCTTTAATTATTAAGTGAACAACGCCTGTATAGTACTCAGGATTTATTGATACTATACTAGTAGGTCATCTTTTATACCAAGGGTGCTTAAGCTGTCGTTTATAGTTCGAACACTAGGCATAATCCACGGAGAGAAGTTGTGAGATTTTATTAACATTCCACGATAACTACAAAAGCCTCGAATCGATGTCGATTGGAGGCTTAAGCTGTAGTATGAACTTCTTACTTTCACAATTATGTCTTTAATATACATTTATGCAAATTATCTGATTTCTTCTCGCTGAATCGTATCTACACTAAATTAACCATAGTTAGATTGTTCTCATCAAAAATGCCCATTGTCATTTATAAAACGCCCTGAAAAACCGGGGCAAAAAGGCACTTTTTCAGTAAGCGAAATGACGCTTACCTTTTTCAGCCTGGCTTTAGCCCATTTTCCGCCAGAACCACAATACGTCATCATTATTATACACTCCACATGTGAAGTCCACGGAAACGTGCCCACCGGTTTTATTCATTTCCATTGCATGCTTATGTATTTATCAGCCGATTATCATCATTTTATACATTCTTATTGCATAGCTTTGCATTATTTATGTCATCAGTTTTATCGCTTCAAGAGTCCGTTGAAGGTGTTAAAGTGCATTGATCTCTGATTCCATCCTCAGAAGTGTATCCAAGATTTCTTCAAAGCTTGGCTTCTCACAAAAAATCATATTTGGCTGCATTTGCAGGATAATCGCGATTTGATAAATCATCGTCTAATGCATTAATGAATTTCTACCGTTACCTCATGGTATTTTTTTGAGGCTCCCTGTTTCAGCAGACTTAAATTATCCTCCCCCTTAATTTCTCTGTTGAAAAAAGCCAGTAAATAGGTATTTGTTATTTCATTTTGCCTTTTCTCAGAGATATTCCCTAAAAATCCGGTTAATTTACCTAGAACAGGTATTAGTGAATTGAAATCCGAGAAATTCATGTGTTTTGCTTCTGCAACAGCTACCACAATGTAGTTTCTTTGCTGATTTGAATAGCCATCTGTAATTCTGGATTTTTCTTTTCCTCCAGTGGTGAGTATCATAAAGGGCTGACTGATGCATTTATCGGTTGCATCTCCAAAAACTCCGCCATCCATGTTGACAAATGCTTTAATACGGCTGTCTTTCAGGCAAGCCTGCCCTGAAGCCGCTCCACCAAAGGAATGACCAAAGACACCAATTGAAGCCATATCAAGCTTGCCTTTGAAAATTCTGCTTTCTTTGCCTTTGTCCAATTCCTCAATTTTATTAATTACAAAAGTTATATCATCAGCCCATATTTTAACGCTTTCATTATTGATCTTCGCATTTCGGAGTATCAATTTAGTGAATTCCGGTGAGTTTTCATTTATTTTACTCTGTTTAGCAGCCTCTACCGCTTGTTTTATATCCATACTAAGTTTGATCTGCTGTTTCTGGCTGAACGGAACAAGCCTTCCATCAGGATAATCATCTGCAAAATCCTCATATGGGTGCCCTACCGCAAACACAATATAACCATGACTTGCCAGTTCTTCCATCTGTATGACGTTCTGTCCGTAAAACATAGCAGCGCCGCCAGAAAATACGATAACCGGGTATTTTTTCTCTTTTGTAGAAATACTTGTATTAAGATGGCTGTTAGTTTTTACCAATGAAAGATGTCCCAGCAAATTTGGTAATTTACGATACTCCGTAAAATAATCCATAGCTTTTGAGCTATTTATCCAAGTTGCACACTTTTTCCCTGAAACCTCTGATGCAGGATACCAGACCTGAACTGGTATATTTCTATATTCTTCTGCAGTGGAAAAGCACTCTTTCCGTTCAAAATCCTCGAAGGACATATATTGTGTTCCGACCGCATAAGCTCCCGTAGGCTTTGGCAGGCTTACTACTGGAAATAGGAATGGAGCTGTTACAGCTATAATAGCTACTGGTATCAATATAAACAGTGAAATAATTCTGATTGCCTTGTGTATCTTAATTTCAGGTAAGAGTGTCTTGTACACATCGGTTAGTAAGAGAATAAATGCTATTATGTAAGCCGGAATAACATGAATACGATACCCCTCAATCAATGCACTTGCACCTGCAAAGATAAGTGCCACTATAGGTAGGACAAGCATCAACCCTTTCTTTTTTATAAAGAAACTGTTCAAAAAACTCACAATAACTAAAGCAAGAAATATCGTTTCAAAAAATCTCATATAATCAATTCCTCCTTATTTTTATTAAAACCAATTTATCACAATAAGCTTGCTAAAACCTTGCCGGATTCTTAATATTTTCATGTTTTGATAATCTGGTTCTGCGCCATGTAGCATTTTTATAACGACCTTAGTCATGACCACCCGCTAAGCGGGCCAGTTTAGCGGGTGGCTTGATTTCCGCTCTATAAGGGCATGGTACTAGGCGGGAGCCTTAAGGCTCTCTGAAAGGTTCGCCAACCGCACGTTTCCTCAAACCACCGCTAAATCGGTTACTTATGCCCTATTGCCCATTTATGGGCACTATTTCTTTTTGTTTTTGCCTACCGGCTCACCCGTAAACGGGTCTACATACTCCTTTATACTTACTTGGTCTGCTATTATATCTTCTTGCATTTGATTTTTGATATACGCCTCAATCGCCTTTTGATTTCGCCCTACCGTATCCACATATGGAGGTAAAGCCGAGCTTGCTACATAAAAAAATATTCCCGAAAACTACTGCGGTAGTGTTGACAAACAGAAACTACCGTGGTAGTATAGTGATGTCGATAAAACTACCGGGGTAGTTAGGAGGTATTAACATGGAAATCAAACTGTTTGATTCCGAATTGAAGGTAATGGATGTTCTATGGAAAGAAGGCGATATGACGGCCAAAAAGACTTCGGATATTCTCAAGGAGCAGGTAGGCTGGAATATGAACACCACCTATACTCTAATCAAAAGGTGTATTGCTAAAGGCGCGATTGAACGCAAGGAACCAAACTTCATTTGCCATGTCCTAATTCCAAAGGAGCAGGTGCAGGAACAGGAAACGACGGAACTGATTAACAAGGTATTTGACGGCTCTGCGGATTTGCTTTTCGCTTCCCTTTTGAACAGGAAAAACCTGTCCGCAGAGGAAATTGAAAGATTAAAACAGCTTGTCAATAATTTGGAGTGAGGTGCGGATATGGATATTTTCCAAATGAGTCTTTCCGCATCTGTCCTGATCGTGGCGGTTGTGATTATTCGCGCACTTACCCTGCATAAGCTGCCCAAAAAGACGTTTCTTGTGTTGTGGGGCGTTGTGATTTGCCGCTTACTCATACCATTTTCTATCTCATCGCGTTTCAGCTTTTACACGGGAATAGATATGGTAAAGCGTATATTTGCGGAAAGAACAGCCGCATCACCTCCTGCGGGAATGACGGTTATTCCCAACACGGCAAATATTCCCGGCATGGGAGAGCCTATGGGAGTTGTCGCATCAGCCGCTATTTCAGCGATTGATATTGTGTGGCTGGCCGGGATGTGCGCCTGCGCGTTGTTTTTCATCGTGGCCTATATCAAGTGCCGCAGGGAGTTCAAAATGTCCCTGCCTGTTGAAAACAATTTTGTAACCTGTTGGCTACGGGAACACCTTTTGCGTCGACCTGTGCAGATACGGCAAAGCGACCGTATCAAGGCCCCGCTGACCTATGGCGTATTCCGTCCCGTGATACTTCTCCCGAAGAAAACCGATTGGACGGACGAAATGCGTCTAAAGGTTATCCTTACCCATGAGCTTGTGCATATCCGGCGCTTTGACACGCTGACAAAATTGGTGCTGACCGCCGCCGTATGTGTTCACTGGTTCAATCCCTTTGTGTGGGTGATGTATGTACTAGCAAACCGTGACATTGAATTGTCCTGCGATGAAACGGTGGTGCGGACATTTGGGGAAACGATAAAATCAGCTTATGCCCTGACCCTGATCGGGCTGGAGGAAAAGAAAGGGCATCTTACCCCTCTTGTGAACAATTTCAGTAAAAACGCTATTGAAGAAAGGATTGTGTCTATTATGAAGATTAAGAAAACCTCCCTTGTAGGAGTTGCGATGGCTTTGATTTTGGTCATTGGAACGACGACTGTTTTTGCGACTAACGCGGCAGCAACCGATAATTCACCAACGAATAAAAGTTACGCTACAAATGATATAGCTTCAGCCGTTGTTATTTCGTCGAATGATGAAGCGGGTAAGGCCCAAATAAGCACAGATAACGGGAAAACGTGGATGAGTGAGGAGGAATTTAATAAAGTTTATCCTACATCCGAAGTTGTTTGGTGGACGTATGACGAATATAAGGAATGGCTGGATAATGAGAAAATCCAGTTGCAGGATATGATTGGAGAAAAGGGCTGGAATCCAACGGATGGTTGGTATGTCTGGACACAAGAAATGGTCGATGAGACGATTAAAATGTACGAGGGTCTTTTGGAGGATATTAAAAATGGGATGAAACTGTCCAAAACGGTAGATGGAAGCAGTGACCAGGTAATGATGTCTTATTACCCGAGTGATATAGCAACGACTACTGGATATGAGGTTGTTATAGTAAATGATAAGGGCGTAGACGCTTACTTCGGACCGTATGATACCAAAGAAGAATTGCTTGCCCAAGTCCGCCCCTATTGTGAAAAACAAGTAAAAGCGGGCAATATGACGCAACAGGAAGCCGACGAGATTTTGAGCAAGTACAACTGACATTGAAAAAGGAAACTTTTATTAAATGCAAGAACTAAACCGTTGTTCAGCGGTTAAAACTTGGAAACGCAGTCGAGCAGCGGTTTTGAAATGTAAAATTCAAAGCCGCTGCTTTTCTTTGACAAAAGAGATTGCGGAGGGTGTGATAGTTGCGCCCTTTTTCAGTCCATTAGCATTATTACAACGGCTTTGGGATGGGAGGCTTTCTCATGTATCCGAAGCCGCTTTTTCTTGTCTGTGAGGAGCCGCCACCTTGCCGTGACGGCTTGGCATAGCTGATGTTCTAAGGCTATATAATTTTAAAAAATTATACCAAAAAGTGGGCAGCTTCTACGCTCATTTTTCATACGACACCGTTCGAGGTTTTTCTCGATTGGTGTCTTTTTGTTTGCTGGTCTTTGGGACAAGCCCCTGTACCACTTCGGGCCAATAATCCACGAGCGCTGCTCGCCACAGTGAACGAAACAGTTATTTTCCAAGGCAAGCTCCGAGACTTTTACTCCCTTATTGACAGCAGCAGAACAGAGGCATTTATATTTTTCTTTATCATTAAAAGACCACACCACAGTCAATGTATTTTCAGCATTGAGAACGATTTTTTCGGAATCGGGAGATATGCTGTTTATATGACTGATTTTTTCGCTTAAAGTCTTGTCGGCGATTTCCTTGCCGATTTTTTCACATCTCTTGATAAAATCCTTGCCGCCGCTGCAGGCTTGTGAGTCCAAAATATCATGCATCATATCGGGGTCAAGCAATTTCTCCATTTGCGTAATTGTGTTTATCAGATTACCGTTGCCGATAATTTGTTTTATTGTTTTTTCGTCAATATGGTTTTGCTCTAACCTCTTTTTTATCCCATATATTCTCGCCATTTTATTTATCTCCCCTTAGTTTTACAGGCGCATAAAGATTCATCTGATGGTAGCCAAGACCTTCTTTAATTTCATCGTCCACGTAAATCATGTGTCCCATCAATTCGCGTTCGCTGTCAATGATGAAATTTGTGCTTTCAAGCCATTGTTCGGTCTTGCTTCTCACCCTGTTGTGGCTTTCGCCGTCGCCATCTACACTAACCGCGACTGCATACAACCCGCCGGAATACTCGATAATTTCATACGGGTGAGTATCGGCTTCCGTCACTTCGTCTTTGAGCGCCCAAATCCATGCGGCTTTTCCGTCTTTTCCATACAGGAAATCGGGTGCGTCGAAAATAACGGGTTTGAATAAATGGTTGTGTGCCTGTTGCCAAGGATGGAAATCCCCACCGAAAATTTCTTCAAATGTCGTAAGCCCTGAGGTTACCGCTCTGAATTTGGGTATTCTGACAATCATGATGTCCGGCACCTTGTTATCCAGTTTCTCCGTGACTTCCAGCAAACGATTCACCGTTGAAGGATTGCCATCGTAATCTACATTTACAATTTGAGCTTCAATCTCTTTCGCTTTCTCATATAATAGCTTTACGTCTGATTCTTTGCCAAAATCAGCCTGTTCAATCTGTTGGATAAACTCTAAAACAATCTCTTTCAATTCATGCAGGAGAGAAACTTCCTCGTCAATGGCATCAACCTTTTTGCCAAGCACTTCTAATACAACCTCAGAGCCCGAGGTATTGAAAATCCGTTGAATATCTTTTATACTGATATTCAGTTTACGCAATATCAATATTTGCTCCAATCGTTTTACTGCTTCTTCGTCATACATTCTATAAGCATAGTCATCGCTGCGGGTGCTGCTTATCAAGCCCATATCCTCGTAGTAACGAAGTGTGCGGGCTGATATATCATATTTGGTTGATACCTCTCTAATTTTGATTAACTCGTTCATGGATAAATCCTCCCAACCGTTGGCTTTGATTACAGTATAATCTCTTCCCCAACGGCAGAGTCAAGAGGCATTATGAAAAAACTGTCACGCTTCGTATTTTCATAATAAAATTTATTGTCATTGCTTCCTCCTGATACTTTTTTCGAGTTTTATTATTGTCAAAGCGATGATAACTGAAAGTAACATACTAAAACAGCAGGTAATGAATTCAGTGATTGTTGTATTGTTTGCTCCGGAAAAACCAAAGGCAGCGGTTATAGGGTAAATCGCAAAGTATTTGGAGCTGGCAACAATTAGCCCGGCAAATGAATAAATCTCTGCAAAAACAACTGATATCCAACACCCGTTTTTAATTATTGGCATAACAACAATGATTGGAAGCGTTGCGATAAAACAACCTATTGCATGTAACAGGTAAACTTTCAAATACATTAGGAATAAATCTAAAGTTATTTGTTCCGCATGAATTATCCAAATGCTCAACATTGTAAAAATAAATAGAAAAGCAAACATAATTATTCCGATAAGCATGCAAGTAATGAGCTTAGCGTAAGTCAACCTGTCGATATCAACCGGTACTATCATATTATTTTTCATAGTGTCATCCTGATATTCACGGCTAAGCATATAACTTCCCAGCAATGAAAAGAGGGCTGGTACAATGAGGTAAGTGGCATACATAAGCGTTTCACTTAAGAGTCTATTCGCGCTATATGCCGACTTAATACCCTGAGCGGCAGCGCATAAGTAGAATAACAACATTGTGCAAATAACGATATAAAGGATTTTGCTCCTTTTCAGTTTTTTTAATTCCATCAAAATAAGAGTAAACATGGATGTCCCCCTTTTTTAGCAGCTTTGCTTTTTCATCAGAAAAACAGAAGCAGCGAACGATATTGCGAATATCACTGCTATATTTAAAGCGAATATTTCAAGACTTGTATTGCTACTGTAGCTTTTTAAAACTTTTAACCAGACTATTCCATAAGTGCTTGCCAAAGGGTGTATGCCCGCCAATTGTGAAGCAAAGGTCAAACCGGAAATAGAGTATATTAATGTTGCGCAGGTTGGTAGTATATAGCTCGCCTGGGATGCAATAATGATAAGTATGATTGGCTGCATGGAAAGGGAAGTGAGAATTCCGGTTTCAAGGCTAATCTTATAAAACTTTAAAATCAGAACCATGGACATATCTGAATAGTGAAAGGGCAGTGCACCGATGACCGTACCGGTAGTCGAAAGTAACATAAATAAAACTGAAAACAAAACAAGCATAATCAGTTTTGCGAACAGGAACATCGTTTTGTTAACAGGTATAATCATCAGTTCTTTCAGTGTTCTATTTTCCCTTTCTGCAAAATAGATAATTGAACCGAGAGCCCCAAAAACACACGGTAGAAGTATCCATTCGGTAAATGTAAAACCTGACTGAAAAAAATCCGCAAATGAATTGTTGATTATGCTGTTTTCAGGTAGATTAAACGTATACACTACGTTGATTAGTGTAGGTATTAAAGCTGTACACAATGCCGCCAGAACAACATATTTTCGCTTAAGCTTTGAAAACTCAGCCTGTATCAAATTAAGCAATACCTTCACCTCCAGTAATTTTTTTAAAGTAATCCTCCAATGTCTCATTACATGAATGTGAGCTGATAAGACCGATGTCATTCATTATAAACGCTTTATTAAGCTCGGATACATCATGCTTCATATCAAAAATTTTTATCGTTGAGTCATTCTCAATTTCATAATTGGATATTGCGTAGCGTTGTTCCAAAATACAAGCTGCTTTCGAAGCTGATGAGACCTTGAAAAGTATGTATTTTCTGTTTTTCTTTTGAAGCTCCTGATAATTGCTTTCGTCCAGTAAAACGCCATTGTGTATAATTCCAATTGTATCAGCCATTTGCTCTATTTCGGTCAGTATATGACTTGAAATTAATATTGTAATTCCTTTTTCTTCGCAGAGATTCTTGATAAATTTTCGCATCTCTGCAATACCAATTGGGTCAAGTCCGTTTGTCGGCTCATCCAGAATCAGTAATTCAGGCTCATGCATAATAGCGTTGGCAATACCGAGCCGCTGCTTCATTCCAAGAGAATAGTTTGAAAAGAGTTTTTTATCGCAATATGGCAGGCCGACAATCTCCAAGGCGTGCTGAACCCCATCTTTTCTCGGCATGCCGCGAATCTTGGAAAATATCTCCAGATTTTCGTTCCCTGTTAAATTTGGATAAAAGCCCGGTGTTTCAATGATAGCCCCAATGCGAGGATAGATTTTCTTTTCATTACCTTTAAGTTGTTTACCAAAAACATATATTTCTCCTGAAGTAATTGAGGTAAGCCCTAAAATCATTTTCATGATTGTAGTTTTTCCGGCTCCGTTTCTGCCCAGCAGACCATAAATCTTTCCTTGTTCAACGTGAATACTAACGTTATTGACTGCAATCTGATCACGATAAGTTTTTGTAAGATTTTCCGTGTTTATCATGAATTTTTCCATTCAATTATTGCCTCCATTTTACATTTCAAGCTTCATTATAATTTATAAACCTTGCTGAAACCTTGCCGGAATCTTGTTTTATTCTTGTTATTAAAAAAGCCTTGTGATTTCTCACAAAGCCTTTTTTAATGGTAAAGTTATTGTAAACACAGTGTTTGATTTAGGCATGCTTTCTACGCAAATAGTACCATGATGCGCCTCTGTAAGTTCTTTTACGATGGCCAGCCCAAGTCCGCTTCCTCCGTGAGAACGCGATTCATCACACTTATAGAGACGCTTAAAAATATGAGGCAGGTCATTTTCTGTTATCCCTATTCCATTATCAGATACCAAGATATTTACTTGTTGCGCACTTTTATAAATCTGAATGGCGACTCTATCGCCTCCGCTATGGAGTAGCACATTTTGCAGCAAATTGTTAAGAATGCGTTTATAAGCATTCTTGTCCAAATATATATTGCATTCCGCGTCGGGGATATTGATTTCGTAAATAAAATGCTTATCTTCCAATATTGGAATCCAATCGGCAAGAATATCTCTGGTAAGCTCATTCAAATCACAGATTTCAAATTGAAATATCTGTTCCTTGGAATCTAGCTTTACCCACTCAAACAACAACTCGACAAAGTCTTTCAAATGGTGGGCCTTGTCTAACGCTACGCTAATATACTCTTCTTTTTCTTCTTCTATAACAATTTTTTCTTGTACAGCTTCAAGGTAACCAACTAACGAGGTAAGAGGTGTTTTGACATCATGGGACAGGCTTGTCATAAGGCGCTTATAGGCTTGCTCAGATTGTTTTAGCTTTATAAGACGTGCCTGATCATTGATGGCGATTTCATTAATGCTGTAGCAAATTGTTTTGGTCATGTCGCTTTTTCTTGTGAGGATACGGCGGTTTAAATTTCCTTTTTTTATATCCTCTATAGCATCTTTGATTATAGAAAGCTGTTCCTCTACCCTATACAGCTTTGTTGCAAGATAAACAATTATACAAATACTTATTAAGATTGAAATAGGGAAAATTGATGTCCAGTTCATAGGCTATGCCTCCCTGTTAAAACGGTAACCGACACCGTGTACGGTCAATATATAAAAAGGATGATCCGCATCAGGTTCAATTTTTTTCCGAAGTTTGCTGATAAAAGACATGATGTTATTATCATCAAAGGCATAGTCATTTTCCCAAACATGCATGTAAATCTGCTTTTTAGTAAAAACACGTCCTTTGTTGGAAGCCAGAAACAACAACAAATCAAATTCTTTGCCTGTAAGGTCGATGGATACTCCATTTACGCAGACAGATCGGTTATCCTTATCAATTACCATCTGTTTGAAGTTAAGAACATCTGCTGCCGCTGTCTGATTAAAGGTTGTATAGCGCCGTATCAGAGAATCGATTCGAGCCATCAGTTCATTGATACTAAAAGGCTTTGTTATGTAATCATCCGCACCAAGCCGCAAACCTGTCACTTTATCTATTTCATCGCCTTTTGCTGTCAGCATGAGCACAGGAACCATACTACTTTTCCGTATTTCCGATAAAACCTGAAAGCCGTTCATACCGGGAAGCATTAAATCTAAAATAATAAGACAATATATATCCTTTTGATTTTCAATTTTGGATAACCCAGATTTTCCAGTGTGAGCAACATCAGCTTCTAATCCTTCTTGTGCTGTGCATTTTTTCATTAATGTGCACAGTTCTGTATCATCATCTATGATTAAAATTTTACTACTCATTTTTCCCTTCCTACTATACCATTCTTTTACTTGCTTTAACTTCCAATCTCTGATTATGTGCATCATATTACAAAAAATGATGAACTTCATATCAGTCCTTTTCTTTAAATTGCATTGCTGAAACTTCTATTACCATCTATTATTTTATAGAATAACTCATGTGTAAATAGGAAATTGCAATTTTGCCGAGTATTCTGGTTGATAATCTCCTAATTAGATTCATCTTAATGGAATGAGAAGGTCCCCTTCGCGATAGGGTTCAACAGCACGGAGATTTCGGCATCCCTTCTTTGCCCTCCCACGTTCTTTCTTTCGCCCTCCTTTTTTGGTTATGAATGTAGACGGCAACCGTTGAAACGGTTATCACAAGCCCTGTGGGGATCGCGTTGCCTAAAAAGGTTTCGTTCACAATAAATGTTGAAAGCCCGGCGTTTGCCATACTGTGAGCGAGTATGCACAAAGAAACCCTACCGGATATTTTGCGAATTGCCCCCATAACAAAAGATGAACCAAGAATTTGAAGTGCAAATAAACCAAAGTTTGCACCGTATTGTGCAACAGCAGGAATAAAGAATAACGGAAGATGCCATACCGACCATATAACAGCAACAAAAATAGATGAAAAAATGAAACCGTATTTTTTATCAAGCTCTGGCTGCAATATGTATCTCCAGCCCGATTCTTCTAAGCCACCGCCCATCACCATAGCTGGTAGCATTAGGAAAAACATATAAAACGGGTACATTTCTTTCAAACCCGCAATAAAAATCCGTGGTATAAAGTAAATTGCCAATACCAGAATGATTAACAGGTAGTGGACAATGTGAGTCCGAAAGTTAAAAACATTTTTCAACCATTCTTTGAAACCCGTTACCTTATTGTTTTTCTTTAGAACAACATAGGAGGCTATCGACGGGGCTAAAGCGCCAAGTAAGTATGGGATATATAGCCACATATCATTAGTGAGCGTAATCCCAAATTGCCCACTGACAATACATATTGCCCACACAGCATACGCAATGGCGAAAGCCAATATCGTGAATTGTAGTGTAATCCTTTTTTTCATCAGACTTCTTCTTACCCTTCAATATAGTTGGCAATTGCCTTTATCAATACATCTACAGCACCGGGTATACCTGCGCTGTAGAAATTGTTTTTATTGGTCGCTGCAAATGAGAGTGTATCCATAAGTTGTGACAAGATGCATACGTCACAATTAATTCCATCGATGTCTAACACATTAAGTAGCCGGCTAAAATAATCTTGTGATTTTCCCTTTTCCTTTTCAATTACTTCAACAGGCAATTTACGCATTAGGTTTTCTATGTCTTTTGGAGTCGTGTAATGGATTAAGCTATCAGGAGGCCAAGTATATTTCGTGAAGCCCTTTGATGACTTTTTCTTTTCTGCTAAAACTGCTATCCTTTAATGCTTCTATTCGTTCAAATGTTTGCTGCTCTGATCGTTTCCATAGATCATACAGCAGTTCTTCTTTTGAGTTGTAGTAAAGATAGAATGAGCCTGTCGCAATACCACATGACTTAACGATTTCGCCCACGGTAACTTTTTTTAACCCTTTGCTTTTAATTAGCTCGGTGGTCTTTTCAATCATCAGGTCTTTTGCACTTTCTTTATCTTGTTCAGTAACAATCTTAGGCATAACATTCTCTTTTCGGCGAATATGTTTTGTCGAATATTCAGATTAATATATTCATATTACGCCTCTGAACAAAGTTTGTCAACTCGTTTTTTCTATAATTTGGTCTTTTCACAAAACGGCCAGCAAGCCGTATAACGAGTGCCTTGAGGCAAACTATTCTTCTTCATAAAAACATCCTCTTTATTATTAAACATTTTTGTTACTCTAAGAAAAAGAGCGCAAAAGCAAAATTGCTCTTACGCTCAAGATTCATTACTCATTTTCAACCATTAATGATTTTAACGTTGCAACATGACTACTACCTCCACGTGCTTTGAGTGGCCAAAAAAGATGCCGCTTGAGCCTGGTAGGGCCTTGTAAGTTGGCTAAAAACACCGTAAAATCACAATTTCAACACTATGTAAAAGTTGTTGACTTGTAATTTCTTACAGTATGTAATTAGTTCTGCACCTGGAATGGCCGCCGCAGTGGCACGTCCCCCACTGATATCAACCGTCTTATCACTTTCACCGTGGATTACAAGCGTAGGTATACGTAAAGAGTGGAGCTTTTCTGCGCGGTCGCCGGATTTCAGAACCGCCACAGCCTGCCGCAGCATACTTAGCGGATCATGATCACGATCCCATGCACGACCAGCATTCTCGGCAGCAACAATTTCATCTAAAGGGTATTTCGGGGATCCAACTGTTTTTAGCGACCGAACCTGCCAATCAGTAAAGCATTTCGGCCTTAACGGTAATCGGAACGGTTCTATAATTTAAAGCTTGAGTAATTTCGAAGAGCCATCACATTAACTGTGGTGGCTTTCATTTACCAAAAGGCGTGGGAATACTGAAGTAGTGTTTTCCACGTTGATATTCAGTAGGTGATACGCCACAAGCCTGTTTAAATCTCTTACTAAAATAAAATTGATCAGAATACCCCACCATTTCTGCAATTTCTTGATTTTGATATTCACCCATGAGAAGCAAATGTTTAGCCTGTCCTATTCTAATATCTTCAAGTTTTTGAGTAATTGTACTACCTGACGTTACTTTATATACCCTCCTCAAATAACTGCTCTCAAAGCCAAGATCACTTGCAATTGTAGCAAGTGTTAAGGATTTTCTGCTATAGTTTGCGTTCAGATATTCTTCTATGGCATGAGACATCATTTTATACTTTGCAGAACCTTCCACCAGATGTTCAATTGTCTGATCCAAAGTTTCTTTCTCATTAAATCCTTGTCGCTTTGTATTAATAGTATTGATTACTTTATTTAACGTTTTAATTAATTCTTCCTTGCTGAATGGTTTCAAAAGATAGTCATCTATTCCAAGTTTTATCGCTTGATAAGCAAAATTGAATTCATCATGTGCCGTTGCAATGACAAGCCTGGTTGTACTGCAATTTTCCCTGACTTTTTCACATACTTGAATACCGTCCATTAATGGCATGCTGATATCGATAAAAGCAATATCCGGTTGATCATTTAATATATATTCACAAACAGCTTTCCCATCTTTCAGGCTGACACTTACCTCACAGTTGTACTCGCTCCAGTTGATAATGTTTTGCATAAATTCAAGAAAAATGGTCTCATCATCCGCTAATAATACGCTGTACACTTTTATTGCCCCCCCTGATTCATCCAATTCGGATACCTGATTTTCCATTATGTGCTTTTTCAAGTTCAAATCGCCTCATGTTCCAATCGAATACAGATCGTGATACAAGTTCCAGGCATTCGTTCTTTCACTAGTACATTGCATCTATCTCCATAGTAAAACTTAAGACGTTCTATCACATTGTAAAGGCCAAAACCACCTTCATTAGTACGCTTTTTTGATATTTCCTCCTCGAACTTGATTTCACTCATTCCGATTCCATCATCGATCACTTTGATTTCAAGAATATGGTTTGTTTGTGAAACCAGCAATTGTAAATGCCCTTTCCTTCCGAGCGGTTTTATCCCATGATAGATCGCATTTTCAACAAGCGGTTGTACCGTTAGCTTTGGAATCTTTATATTTTCTACATGATGATCCATATGGATTTCATAATCCATCATATTCTCATAGCGTATTGTCTGGATTTTAAGATAACTCTCCGTCCGCTGTATTTCTTCATATAGCAGAACCCAGTCCATTCCTTTGCTTAGCACATGTCTGTAATAATCGGAAAGAAGCTTTGTCATTATTGAGGCTTTCTCATTTAGCTGCATTACAGAAAGACAATAAATGGTATCCAGAGAGTTATATAAAAAATGGGGTTTGATTTGTGCCTGCAATAATTGAAATTTCAGATACTCTTGTTGTTTTTTTTCTTCGGTCAATGTACTAACAAGTTTTCGATTGCTCTCCGCCATTTCATTGAAATGATTTACCAAAACTCCGATTTCATCATTACTCTCCGGTAAATCAATTGGCGACGGCAGTTCTTCAGGCAAATCCACCATATGATTTGATAACTTCCGTATCGGAGAGACAATTCTGGCAACGAAATGGTCCAGTATGAAAAACATGATTGTTGCAATGAACATGCTAAGTAAAAGAAGAAGGGCCAAAGCCTGATTTAGTTTTTTCGTTTCCTGCTGCATATCTGTCACGGAAATTAAAGACCAATTTCTACTTAGTGTAACGGTATTCACATTGTAGGATCTATCTGAGGAGTATTCCATAAGTTGATTATACAATGTATCCGAATAATTTCTTTCTGTTTTGGATGTTAATAAAGCAGTATACTTTTGCATTATAGTATCGTCAGAACAATTTACCAAATACTTTTCAGGATTAAAAAGATAAAGATTTCGCGAAGTACTATTACTGTCAATTGCATCAAATGTACCATTCGGTTTAAGAATAACATATCCAAGCTGTTTCTGTGTTTTGATGTCCACATATTTTTTTACAAAATACGGTCCTATATTGTTTATATTCAAGTTTGTACTAAGGTGCGTAATCCAGCGGCCACTCCGGTCAACACCAAGTTTATTCAATTCATGCAGGATATCTGACCCATTTTCTTTCATGGTATAGTTTTCCACCCAATTCCCATACCAGTAAATACCATTGTTCCAAATAACCATAACCTGTTCTGCCCTGTAGAACGTGGTAAATGTGTTAATCATACAAGTATAGATTTTTCGCTGAATATTGATATTGACCGTTGGCCCGCCATTGTTACACATATCTGATGCTCCTAATTCTTCATTCAGATTAATGATAATTGTGTTGACAGAACTTTGTGCATTCTGAATTCTGGCTTCCACCGACTGCGCAATAATATTGTCTTCATAGGTCAATTGTTTGCGAATATCTTCAATTGCCTGCCGTCGATACTGTACACCCAAAACGAATACCGTTACAAGGAAAAGGATTACGAAGGGAATAAAAATAATACATCTCAGCTTGATTAGTATGGAAAGCTTTCGTCTTTTCATTCAATCCCTCACAATATTACCGGTTCTACAAACATTCTTCGTTTATCACATTATATATGTCTACAAGGAATCAATTTTTCATTCCACTGGCAGACATAGCATCTGTTATCTGATTACTAAAGAATAAGTATATCACAAGCACTGGCAAACTGGCCATAATCATTGCAGCTCCAACTTCACCCCACTGAGCCTCATATGCTGTCCAAAAATTTACAAGTCCTAGAGGAAGTGTTTTTAAACTTTTCTCTGTAAGCAGAATTAAAGCAAGGTTGAACTCATTCCAGCAACTCATGAATTGATAAATAACAAGAACTACAATTGGCGATTTCAATTGCGGCAGAATGATTTTAAAATAAATCGTAGGCAGGTTTGCACCATCCATAAAGGACGATTCCTCCAGTTCAATAGGAAGTCCCAGATAAAACCCATAGAAAAGCATGCATGCAAAAGGAAGTCCCAGCGCTGTATAAGGTATAATTATGGAAAAAAAGGAATTGGTTAATCCAAAACCTTTTACCATGATGACCAATGGTATCATAACCGCCTGAATTGGAATGAACATGCCGGAAGAAATCAAAAAATGGAAAAATCTGGTTGATTTATTGTTTACGCGTGCTACAACGTAGCAGAACATAAGTGCAAACAGCTCCACAAATGCAATTGTAACTATGGCTACAACCATACTATTTTTAAAATATGTTACAACATCAAATTTACCCCATGCATTCACATAATTTTCGAATTTCCATACATGGGGCAATCCAAACGGATTGGTTACAAATATTTCATTATTACCCTTGAATGAGTACAGTAGCATCCAAAGCAATGGATAAATAGAAATAATGGCAGCAACTATCAAAATACTATATATTATTATTTTCCCGATTATTTTTTTCATTGATCCTGCTCCTTTAATCGTAGATGGTGTCATATTTGCGCGTTGATTTATTGATCACCCACATAAGGCCTACGCAAATCACTACTATAAAGGTAGCAATCGCGCTGCCATAGCCGTAGGCGACCTTTTTAATCATTGCATTATACATCATAATGGTAAGATTATAAGTATAGATTCCCGGACCACCGCCAGTCATTAGGTAAGTAGTATCAAATGCCCGGAAGCCATTTGTTATACACATGACTGCACATATGCGAATCGTAGGAGCCGTAAGTGGCAACGTAATATTTCGAAATTTCCCAGCAGGAGTTGTACCATCGATAACCGCTGCTTCATTGTACACATCGGGAATGTTGCGTATTCCCGCATAGATTATCACCAAAATATATCCCATTCCCTTCCAGGCTTCAACAAATGCTACGGCAAATAAAGAAAACCATTTTTGATTCAACCAATTTTGCTGCCAATCCAGTCCGAGTGAGGCGGAAAGATGATTAATCAAGCCAAAATCGCCATTATAAATTTGTACCCACAGCTGTGCTACAACAGACACGGACAGTAATACCGGAATAAAGTAAACATTACGAAAAAATTGTTTCCCTTTTATTTTCGACTGTGTCAGAATAAATGCAAATACCGTTGCAATTCCGACTTGATACACCAGAAGAATCGTCGCATAAACAATACTATTGATAAGAGACGTTGAAAGCTCCCTTGAATGGAACATTTTTATGTAATTGCCAAGTCCGACATATTTTCCAATATGAATGCCATTGTAGACGAATAGGCTGTAATATAGTGTTTGAAAAAGAGGTATTACGATTATAATACAGAATACAATAACTGCCGGAGCAGCAAAGAAGAATAGCCATTCCTTATTTTTCTTGAATACAGTTGAATTCATAACGATTTTCTCCCATATTTTTAATAGAGTCATGTACCACCGGCAAAGCCGGTGGTTGTTTATGCAATCAAAATGCGACGGGGAAAGGATATCCCCGCCGCATCCACTTCAGGGTTTCAATTAAAAACCACTGCCGGCAATATTCTCAATCATTTCAGCACCTGTTTTATAGTTACCTGAAATAACCATCTCACACGCATTGTCCGCTGCACTTACAAAATCGCCATTACTTAGATCACCTGTAAAATTTGTAAACGTCTTGTAATTTCCATAATTCTTATAGTATTCGGAATATCCCTGTCCACCGGTAAAATTGAAATCCCCTTTTACAGTAGTGATGCTACCGCTAACACCAGCTGATACTCTTGTCCAATATTCCATTTCAAGACCAAGATAGGTTACCTTAGCCGCATCCAATCCACATGGAGGCTTTGCATTTACAGAATATTTCGCTTCCGTCTGATAACCGCCAAGTGCATTCCAACGAACCGTTTCTTTCACTTCATCATTTGCGAATACGTTATATTTGCAATAATCAATATCATTGCCTTTGCCATCTGCTTCCAGTGTCAGGAAATACCATGCTCCGGAAAGGAAATATCCGGCATCACCTGAATACATCATTTCATACGCCTGCTGATAATTCGTTGAAAGCGCTCCTTTTCCGAATGCTCCAAGATTTGAAATTTCCACTAATTTATCGGCAGCTTTTTTATATACATCATCTGTGATTTTGGCTTCCCCATCATTGACTGCATCCAGTCCCTTAGGCTGACCTTCTGCAATGCTGGCAAGGGAAAACAAGGATGTTGCCGGCCATTTTTCAGCTGCGAATAATGCTACAGGAACCTTGCCGGCCTTTTTTAAAACTTCAATCGTATGCTTGAACTCTTCATAATTTGTTGGTTCTTTTATGCCAAGGTCTGCAAACAGCGGTTTGTTGTACCAAAGCTCTCCAAGGTTAGATACTTCACAGCCAAAAGCATACTGATGACCGTCATCTGCTGTTCTTGCTTTCTCAACTGATGCACCATTTGAAAAAAGATCATAAAATCCAGTGTCAGCCACTTCTTTGTCAACTTGATGCAATGTTCCATCTTCCTTTAATGTCTTATATACATCTGCAGCATTAATTTCGAAAATATCAGGAAGTTCACCAACTGCAGCCCGTGTACGAAGTGTGGATCCATCAGAATCTGTTCTGTGCTCCATATTAATTTTCAAATTTGGATATTTTTCTTTCATTTTTGCAATAGCATAATCCATATTTACTTTATCTGAATCTGCATAATAGCGGTATACTGTAAGATCCGTAGCTACATCTTTATCAACAAACTTGTATCCAAACGGATCAACTGTTCCATCAGACATGGTTGTTGCCGATGCATCTGCCGTAGATGCTGCACCTGTAGCTACCAGTGCATTGTCGAGTGGTGTTCCTGTTCCTGACGCAGTCTGCGTATCATTTGATTTTCCACAACCCGTTAGTAATCCCATGATCATAGCTGTTGCGAGTAATACGCCCAATACTTTTCTTTTCATAGAAAATCCTCCCTTGATATTATTTTTTTTATAATCTTTAGCCCATAAAATTTACAAAGGGTTTTGATTCTGTATTGAATATCATTAAATTAAAACCTTCTGCTATCTTTAATATAATTCATAATGTCATCTACCACGATTCCTCTTTGATCACAGCGTTCGAAGAGGAAATCATCCGGATACAGTTTCATCTCTTCCCATGGGATCTCTTGCAAAACCGGTTTCAAAATCTGTTCGACGGCAATTCGGTGCAGCACGGAACGAATTCGGAAATCCATATCATACGCCAATTTATCTGACAAAGGTTCATAGTACTGCTCTCCTATGTTTCTCGTTACTTTCATGGAAATTTCTTCTTCCCGATGATGGCTCCAACGCGTCCCAATCTTATGACATAATTGAATCCAACGTGATTCTTTGGTTGGGATTACAATTCCCATTACCCTTGCATCTTTGTAGGTCCACAAGTTCCAGGAGATGCCTCTGCTTTCACAGATATCAATGTTATGCAGCAACAATTTGGAGTAAAAATCCTCCTGCTTATCAAGAATCTCATATCCGGATTCACCGCACCAAATTGGGCGTTGAAATCTCTGTATGTTGCTAATCTGTCTATCAAATATTTCTGTGAAAATCTCCATACGACGTGAGTCATTCATATTGACATCAAGAATATTATCATCTAATACAAACGGATAAAAATGTACTGTGTAAGCAATCTGATCATCATCAAATTCTTTAAGGGGTTCAAAATCTCTGCCAAAGTCAATCCCTTCCAAAAAAAGAATATGATTGGGATCGTTCTCTCGTATTGCTGTTATGGCTCTGTCGTAAAAACCATTAATCTGCTCCCTTGTCAATCCGTACCCGGGTTCATTGATAATATCGTATCCTATAATCCATGAATCATCTGCATACCTTTTTGAAATTTCTTTCCATAACCAAATAACTTGATCCTGAAAGCAACGGTACTTCCAAAAAAGCGACTGCCCCGTAATATTGTCCGAATGCCAGTCAGTATTCTGCGAGCCTGGCGTTGAATGCAAATCCAAAATGATGTACAATTCATTTTTTTCGCACAATTCCACTACTCGATTCAGTTTTTGAAATCCGTCCTCCAAAAATTCAAATGGTTTCTCATCGCTCATAAACCAATGATATCCGAATGGAATTCGAATCGAGTTGATCCCGATGTTTTTTAGATAACGAATATCATCTTCCGATATCATTTCTTCATTCATTCGACTAAAAAATTCCGTTGATCTTTCTTTACCATAAACTTCTTCAAAAGCTTCTATAATCATAGAATTCGTTCCTGGCATTCCAATCATAAAATGCTCGAAATTCATCCATGATCCCAAAGCCCAGCCACGAAGAATTATTTTTTCTCCGTTCAATACAAAATTACTGCCTTTTGTTTGAATAAAATTATGTATCATCGTTTCGTCATTCCTTCCTTAATAAATATTATAATTAAGCGATTTTATTTATAGAATGCAAAATGTGTGTTTATTTTTGTACTTTCTGTGTATTTGCATATAATTTTCAATCACATTATGAAATATTTTCGTTGTTTTTTGTATTTAGGGGATCTACACTGGTATAAAAAAAGCCGCCAGCTAATGGCGGCATGTAATTTCTGCTTTTATAGGAATCAAAAGAGCTTCTGATTCTTCGTCAATCAATGCACCGTTATGGTTGATGTCCTGATCACTGGTTCCGCTTATGATTTTTACTGTTATAGGCGATCGTAATCTCCTCAGCAGCACGGAATGGCCTATTTTCATATTCGATTATGTTTTTGTGTCCGAAATGCGTATCTGCAATAAAAAATTGTCTCGACATGCTGTAACACCTCCCATTCTCCATCAACACTAATCTTTGTTGAATACATCTATATACTTCTTGTATACAAATATTTTTTTGCGTTTCCGGTTATCAAGACTGCTCAGAATTCCTTCTTCGCACAGCCTGTCCAATAGACGTGAGCTTGTAGCAACGCTAATGTCAAGCTTTGCTGTTGCCTCCTCAATGCTTATCGTCGGCTTATCAAACAGTCCTTCATATATAGTCAAAGCATTCTCACTCGTTCGGCCTAAGGAGCTTATTTTCCTCAGATCCTCCTCACGTAATGCGGCAATGTCACGTGCTATGTCAACTGCTTCCTTTGCGGTATCAATTACACCGGTTAGGAAAAATTTTATCCAAGCTTCATAATCGCCTTTTGCATGTATATTGTAAAGGCATTCATAATAGGCCCTTTGGTTCCGCTTAATGAACTTGGATAAATAGAGTGTAGGCTTATGCAATACATTATTGGCTGCAAGGTAAAATGCGATCAATAATCTTCCCACTCGTCCGTTTCCGTCCAGGAACGGATGGATCATTTCAAACTGGCTGTGTATCAAAGCTGCTTTAACCAGCAGAGATAGCTTATCGTTTTCATGCAGGAACTTTTCAAAGTTATCCAGGCAACTGTTCAAAAAGTCTATAGAAGGCGGTACATAGCTTGCAGTACTAATCGAGTATCCTCCAATCCAGTTTTGCGATCTCCTAAATTCCCCGGGAGTTTTATTCTCTCCCCTCACTCCTTCCATCAGAACAGCATGGATTTCCCTTATCAGTCTTAGTGAAAGAGGAAGCGTTTCTAATCTTTCAAAACCGTAGCTTATTGCCTTGATATAATTCGCAATCTCTTTAACATCATTTGGAACTTCATCAGCTATTCCTGCTTCGGCTTTTATAAGATCGGAAAAGGTAGCTTGTGTTCCTTCAATCTGTGACGATGAGGTTGCTTCTTTTCTTGCATACATATAAACAAAATAATTTGGAGATATAAGGTTATCTGTTACCTCGTCCAGCCTTCCAATGAATCTGTTTGCTTCAGACAGCAGATAAATCATTTCATCATCATATTGGATGGGTGGGTTATCCGGCGGAAGCAGCGCGGGAATAAAGCAGGAATACTCCGCATTCCCACTGCCTGCCCGTATTAGTCTGCCTGCTCTCGTTTCCAAAAGATCACTCCTATCATTTACAGTCTTGAAGTGATTATATTATTTTTTTATTTGCATTTCAATAGATTATTTGAAAATTAATTTTGTTTATTTTCACTTTCGGCCTTGTTTTGAAAATCAAATTTTAATTTATCCGTTCCAACTTCATTATTAACCTGCTCTCCTCTAGAACATAAATTGGAATTCCAATTTCATTTAACAGCTTCGTCTTTTCTGACAGGTGCTCCGAGGAACTGCACATTATCATATCAATTTTTCTTTTTTCACACAACATCACCAGCTTTCTAAAATCATTCCTGTTTTTTGGGATGCTACTGTCATCTGTATAGACCCCTACTAGCCTTCAATTCTTACTTAGCCCCAAGATATCATCGAATCGCATTTGGACAGCATTAAAAGGAAGTACCATCAGTATAAACAGCCATTCGCAATAAGCCGTCTCTTGTTCTTATGTACCTGCTGAAGACACTCACCGGCGGTATAATCAATACTTTTTTATTTTCCGAGCCCTCTTTCCCCCTTCCTTTTTCAATAAAAATAGGCGAAGTCTTTTGATAACAATGTATCGATCTATTGGTACATAATAAGAATCTGCTTTTATTATAGCTTTATCCATAAATTCTTTATTATTTTCAATCAGTTTAAAAAATTCACGAACCGGACTAGCCAAGTATGACGTCAATTCTGCTGCCGCATCCTTCTCTGACTTTAGCGGCATAAGGTGCCGGAACGGTATTGCCCATAAGCTCCCTGCTTTCTCCGGATTTCAAATGCAGCACGAGCTTTCGGACTTCGGCCGGATTACTTCCAAAGGTATCAAGCTTTTTGGTATTATGATATACCACTAGTGTACTTCCCATGAAGACGAAGGCATATGTATCCGCCTCAAGAGAAATCTCGGTTTCCTTTTCACCAATAAATATTTTGACTGCTGTGGCAGTCTTTTTAAACATCCAGCCTGGTAGCAGGGGCTCCAGCTTCAGCTCCGGCTCTCCGGCGGAATTCAGCCTGAAGGGTCGGATTCCGGCCGATATGGCCATCAGGATGCTGTTGAATTCGGTAGTCGTACCGCTCAGACGGGCAATAAAGCCACACCCTATGACGCCTTTGTCCGGATTTGCACTGCTTGCGATGAAGGATGAATTTTCAAATATGCTGCGACCATATACCTCAGGCTTCATAAAAGGTACAAGGGCTGTCCCCGCAGCTTTGTAAAATTCTTCTACAAGCCCTGCTTTCAACAGCTCCAGCAGATATTTATACTCCATGTGCAGGAATATGGATTCATTTTCAAGCCACCCGGGAGTAAAGGCCCTGAGCCTCCCCAATTCCATCGGGAAAGCCGCAAGAGTCGCATTGGTTCTGTACATGCCAAGTTCCCGGTCATAAAGTCCTGTCTTTAATACAGAGGTATAAAGCCTCTTCGCCTTTACGGCATCGCATTCCACTCTTAATGCATGCACCTGGCCTTCCAGGAAAGCCGGCAGCGGTATCTGTTTGAACTTATTTATCTGAAGAGTGCAGCTTTCGCCCTCATCCATTCTTTCATATTGTTCCGGTTCGTTGATAAAATAGGTATGATATATTCCAGTATTTGGATCTAGAGATTTTCCGAGTCCCTTTTCCACCAGCCGCAATGCCGAATCAAGGAAATCTTCGACATATCCGGTATCTAGAAAGGCCTCAGCCCCATCAAGTCCAAATCTGATGCTTTCCCTGTAACTCTCCTTAAGGTTGTTTGATGCTTCCCAATAGGACTGGCTGCCTACGGTGCCTTCATGTTCCTCTTTCGGGAGCAGCTCCTGAATACCGGAGATAAAAATCCCAAGCTCGACAGGTACTTTTATGCCGCCTTTTCCGTCTTTAAATTTCTTAAACCATTCTTTTATCATAAGAATCAGCCTTTTGAGTTCAAAGGTTTCACAGGTGGAAGAGCCAAACAAGCCGGGCAGTCCGTTAAGCGCATCATTCCAGTTAGGCTTGCCGGCTTCCATCTCTACACCCGTACCATGTGCATCCAAAGATGCCAGCTTGTTGACACAGATGCACAGCAGCTTTACCCAAAGTGTCGTATGATATATGGGGCCATATCCGTTACCGGTCCGGGCTTTATTTCTTCCGTACTCCCTGGTTTCAATCATTCCAAGCTTCTTCACGTCTCTTTCAAGTGCGTTGAATTGCCTGGGACGGTTATTAACCAGCACATACCTTTTTCTTCTGGGAACTACGTGGTATTCATCGTCATAAAAGCTGAACAGTCCTTCCTCATCCAGCAACGCTGCCATTCTGTCCGGGTACAGCGACTCATAGCTCTCCAATAAGTCCAGGTTATAGTACCAGTGGTCGCTCCAATAACCTTCACCGTGCTCCGCCTCTTCCAGCTTTCTGCTTTGAAGAATAAGGGTACTGAGAAACTCGCGTGCAGGTATCCTGAGTATTATTTTTTCCATATCAATATAAGACAGCAGGGTATGCGGTAAAAAAGGTTTTTTCAGAAATTGCAATAGTCCGTCAAGCTTTGCATCCTCCTGTATCAGAGAAGCAAGTCCCCGGGCATCACCGTCGTACTGGTAGCTTACACCTTTTACAATAAGAGGATTGTAGCCGTCCATCCTAACAAGGTTCAAAAAATAGACAATATTAAATATATCGGTATCGGGATTGAACCAGGAATCATTCCGCCTGTTTTGGTTAATATCCCTGTAGGCTCCATTCCCCTGGGAGTAATATTCCGGCATTAGCCTGAAAAAGTTGTAATCCCTTTCCGGATCTCCGTGCCTTCGTGAATATGCATGGAACACATCCCGCTTTCCTCCCGCATCAATGCTTACAGGTAGTCCTCCCCGAAGAACATTGTCAAGGAAATTCTGCCTGCAGTAGGAATTGAATTCCTTGCTGCCGGAGTTTATAAAAGCCTTGTCCATGATCTCCCTGATGATTTTCCTGTTTCTCTCCGCCTTACATATAAAGTAATCCCGGTTAAGATATTCTCCAATCAGACTATTCAAGCTGTCCAGACTCTTCATATGACCGACAAGCGAGTATACCATCCTGCTTTTACCAGGGCCAAGCTCCAGTGCGGCATATCCCATGGCGCATGCCGTTCTGTTAAAGCTGCACTGCTCTTCAGCTGCGGGTACTCTGAACTTCTCTTTACAGAACTCGTAGGGGAAAGACATATCACTGACATGGCCGAATATCAGTGCCGGGTCGATAACCGGCTCCAGCATTACCGTTCCGCCCGAACCCTCATGAAAGCCGGCATAAAAGTTTCCTGCCCGTATCTGAACAACTTCGGGCCCATCCTCTGCATTAACCTTCAATCTGAAATATGGAGCCTTTCGTTCCAGGTTCTCAACCAGTGCCCAGGCTTCTATGGTTCTGCTCATATTTTTCATATATGCATCCCACATACCATAAGGGGTAATGACAGGCATACCGTCCATTAGCTCTATATGAACGGCACCGGGTCCCATATTGGTGATTTCTACGGTACGGGCCAACGCTGCTGCCGGCTCTTCCGGTACGGTAAAATACGAAATGACGGTCTTTATCCCAAGGGTCTCATTTATCTCCTCTATACGCAGATTCCATGGGCTTATGACCATTTTATTCTGAAGCATGTATCCCAGCTTTTCCCGGGACTCGCAGAACGGCTCATAAAAGCTGTTCCGCAGCCCGCCTGAAATTTTCATGAAGGTCCTGAATCCCTGGGTGGCAACCTGCCGGCAGGCTTTGTTAAAGGGTTGAAATTCCATGATCGCCCCGTCCTTGCTCTCCGTCCCGAAGCTGCATACCGCCTGACCTCGGTTTACATAGAAGCACCAAAGCGGAATACCCATTAAGCCGGCAATCCCCGGAACGAAATTTGAAAAAGCACGTGCTCTTGTGTAATTATCTATAATGAATTTTAAATCCTCTTTGTCATCAATATGATACCGTACTGTCCTATCCATAAAATCATTCATTTTATGCCGCCCCCTTAATGTGAAATATCAAACCGGACATTATCAAACTTATATACCCAGGCTTATGTCTATCCTTACCTCCCCGTCATCTGCCAGTCGGCTTAAAACTTGTTCGGATATATCTATGAAGCCTTCTTCATTCATCATATCCTTAATGCAGCTTCCGTTCAGGAGAGCCTCTTTTATATGGTAATATGGATAATCAGCTTTTGTTGGATTCATGTACCTGATTGTTACCCTTTTCCCCCGGAACCATGTACTGGCTGATGCCGTGCCGTCGCTGCCGAATTGCTCACCCATGAGCCTGGGCTGAATGACAAGATCCCCGCAGTCGCCCCTGATACCATACATCTCGTTCAGAACCGTCAGCATGAGCCAGCTTGCAGAGCCTGTCAGGTAATGATACATGCCTTTTCCTTCAGGTGTAAAATACTCGGGGATACCGGGATAAATTCCATTCTTCCGCATATCCGTCGACAGACCGTAGAGAGACTTGAACACCTCATATGCCTCTTTGGCAAAACCTCTTTTATATAAGGCATTCATATACATTACCACCATATGGCAGAATACGGAGCCATTCTCCTTTTCACCGTAGGCAAAGGCAAAACCCCTGCCGAAATTGAGCCTATTACCACCCAGGTCTGTATTCAGCCTGTAGCCACCTGTTTTAGGTTCCTTCAGATATTTTCCGCAGGATGCATAAGCTTTTTCCACCCTGTCTCCCGAAGCCAGCCCGGACATGGCAGTGAATACCTGTGCCGTGAGATTCATTCTGATCCCATCCTCAAAATCCCCATCAACTCTCTGACCGTCATCATTGTAATAGCCGTTGAAGAAACCGTCTCCTGCTGCAGTCTCCACCCACTCCTGCCGGTTGATCCGTTCATTAAGCCATTTGCCCTTCTTCTTAAGGTCCCGGCTGATATCCACAGTTTTGAGGGATGCCTTTCGTCCCGAAATGTGTCCGCAGCTTACCACTTTCAGATAGGAATCCAGCAGAGAGGTTTTATAGGCAATATTATCATAATCTGCCTCTCCGGTTAAGGTATCAAGCAGCATGCACAGTTCCTCAAAAAGCTCAAGCCTTTTGATGTCCAGCCTGCTGTCCAGAACAGACAGCAGCTCCGACATGCTGATGAGGTTACCGGCATATAAAGCTGAGAAAGCAGTACTTTCCCCTCTCTTTCTTGCCATATCAATGGTGTCGTTCCAATCTCCTCCTTCAAGCCTGATCATGTTATGTTCTCCCACATTGAAGAAGCAGGTGAGGTGCTGCACCAGGATATGTTCCAATACAGTTCCCGAATAAGGCTTGCCGTCCTCGGTCTGAAGATTCTTACCCTTTTCTTCGCTCCATAGGCTGTCCCTGCCTGCTGCCCGCATTATAAGGCCATCTCTGAAATACACCTGCTTTTCCGTTAAAAAGCCGAAGTCTCCGCTGTTATCGATATACAGCTTTGTCGTGAGGTATGGCCACGCTCCGTGATCCATCCATACCCGGGGGATATTGTTCCTGTCTGCTATAAACTCCCCGGACTTTGAGCCGATAATGGTGGCATTTGTTCCATCCACCCTTACACCTGCAAAGTTATTGTAGAGCATATCTCTGACGTTTTCAGGATTTTGAAGTATCAGTGACAGGCAGTCCTGCCAGAGGTCCCTCCAGCCTCTGCCTCCCTTACCGTAATCATGGTGGGGCAAAAAAGAGCAGCCGTAAATTTTTCTCAGCACCGGCTGTACAGCTATCCATTTCATCCAGTTCGAGAAGCTGCCAAGCCCTGAGGAAAAGGTGGTGTTATTTACACGTGTACTCCAGTATTTACGGTTCTCCTCAAATGCCTGCAGGACTTTGCCGGCAGTATTATATCTATGGTATACGGCATCCGTTTCCCGGCTGTTACGGCAAGTGCCGATAAGCAGGATATAACCTGCCTGCTCTCCGGGTTTCAAAAGCTTATCCTTAAACCTGAGGGCGCCCATATATTCCTTTCCCTCAAGGCTGTCACCGTCAAACAACCCTGGTTCCAGATTTTTCACCACTGCTTCCGGCCAGTCATAACAGCCGGTTTTCCCTGCAAAGCTGTGTGCCGACGGTATGGAACCAACCGGCATTGTGCCGTCCGCTTCCGTTCCTAAAATGTAACTGCCTGTTTCATTATATCGGTGTCCGCGTTCATCAAAAATGATCACAGGTTTGGTGAATATCCCGCATTCCAGCTTTTCCAGCCTGTTTACAAGTGAAGTCACATGCCTGTGGTCCCTGATGTTTTCAGCCGATCTTCCATACAAAGGTATGGCCGATGTCGGCGTTACACCTATTTCTTCCTGTCCCTCGTTAAAAAGGGTGACATACATGATCTCCACCCTGTCTTCATTGGCAGGTACGAAGCTCAGGACCTGTACAGCAAGTCCGTATCCCGGGTCCCTGTAATATAGCCTGTGCCAGAGAAATCCCGCTTCGATGGTCCTTTCGGTTTTGTCATTACCGGTATACCGCTGTGAAATCTGTGCGGCGGAATTGCCTGAAGCAGACCAGGCACCTTTCCCGTGAATATAAAACCAAAAATTTCTGGCGCCTCTGGAATTATAAAAGTCTTCTACAGTCACCGGAGGCATTATGAAATGGCTTTGCCCCGTCTTGCTGTCGCCGTTAAGCACAGGCGTGACGGAGCACATCATTCCCGCTTCATTGCAGAGCGGAAAATACAGCTCGTTAGCGGCTGAAGGGCCGGCTAATCTGAATGTACCATTTTCATCGATAAATTCAAACCTGTCCATGATATTCATTTTAATCATCCTTTACTGGGGACTAATACTACAACGAAAACTTCCTTTTTGATACGGCATTTATGCGCCTTGCGGAAATAATCGCAAAGCTTTAATGCGTTATTTCTGCAAGGATGAATCGATTGTTTTCGTTGTAGTACTAGTTTAAAGTTTTGTTTAATTTTTGCATTTCCGCGGTAAATTCATCCGACCCAAGCCGGCCTGCAAAAATATCCGCTACAAGATTTATATGCGTCTGAGCTTCGGAAGCTGTAAGAAACGTGTCCCAGGCCAGAACAAAACCCGAACTGCTTTTAAGCATCTTTGATATGTCTACCGCCAGCGGGTTCACCTGGGTTTCGTCAACCTCCACTTTCCAGGCGGGGATTCCCGCACCGGAAAGATAGCTTTCCCTGCAGAAGCTTTCGTCTATGGCTTTCACGGCTGACGCAGCTTCTTCCTTATGCTTTGTGTTTACGCTTATCATGAAGGTGTCTATGGCGCCGCCCAAAAAGCCGTTCGAATCACCGCCGCTATCTTTCAAAACCGGAAAATTCCGGGCCGTTACCTTCCCCTTGACAGGACATCCAACTTCTTCAAGGGAGCCCGCAAGCCAGCTTCCATTATAGTACATGGCTGCCCTGCCGTGTTTAAAGTCTTCTTCCGCTTCATCACGGGTAAGATCCATACATTTGCTGTCGAAGGCCCCTGCCTTGATCAGTTCAATCAGTTTTTCAGCCGATTCCCTGAATTCCGGCCGGTCAAAAGAGGCTTGTTTGTTGAGAGCCAGGTTGCACATCCTTGTTCCTGCTGTTCTGATAGCCAGTATGTTCTGATAGAATATGCCCGGCCATCCATCCTTTTCACCCACTGCCATAGGAGTTATCCCTTCATGCCTGAATCCCCTGACTGCTGTGAGGAGTTCGTCATACGTGCCGGGAATTTTTATGCTGTATTTTTCAAAAAGCTCCTGATTGCAGTAAAACACGCCGGCGATCATATAAATGGGCAATCCGTATATCCTGCCTTTATAGGTAAAGTTGTCCAGACCTCCCGGCAGCAGCCGGTCCTTTGTGCCGTCATTCAGGTATTCATCCAGGGGCAGGACCTTTCCGGCCTCGACAAAAGACCTGGCAAAGCCTGCTCCCCAGCTGTAGAATATATCCGGTGCTTCGTTGACAGCGATTGCGGTCCGGATTTTTGTCTTATAGGTTTCGTTTTCTGTAGCCTCGACTTCGATTTGAATGCCGGGATTGACAGTATTCCATTCCCGTACTGCCTTTTCAAAGGGCTTTTTGTTGGATTCCGAATCCGTCACCCAGATATGCCATAGCTTAAGCGTAACCTGTTTCGGACTGTTTTCGGCTTTATAACTTGAGGCTCTATCGCTGCCCGGTATTTCGCCGCACGCAGTAACAGTGAAAACAAGCACCAATATCACAAGTAGTCTGTTTCCCCTCAAGTTACCCATAGTTAAGCTCCTCTTCCGTTTATACAAGATATTACTCTTATATAATACCTTAAATTACCAGCAGAGTGAAGCACAAAATCAAGCTTTGATTGCACCGGCTACTACTCCGTCAATGATATACCTCTGCAGGAAGAAATACAAAAGTACCAACGGGGCTGCAACCATGATCATTGCCGCCATCTGCAGGGTGGTATCCACCTGGTACTGGCCCTGGAATGCCCACAGGCCTCTTGTGACAGGAAATAGTTCGGATTTGGAAATATATATCAATGCCCTCACTATATCATTCCATATGCCTATCGCTGTAAGAATCGCCATGGATGCAATTGCAGGCTTCATCAGCGGGATTAGTATTTTAAACGCATATCTGAAATACCCGCACCCATCCATTGACGCAGCCTCATCGAACTCAACGGGAATATTTTTCAGGTATGATACGAAAAATACAAGCGGAATTCCGCCGCCGCCCATAAGTCCCAGCATGTATCCCAGCCGCGTGTTATAGAGGTTAAGCTTCAAGATGAGCTGGAACTGCGGTATGGTTCCGTCAGGCAGGAAAAGCCCCGCCAAAAAGAAAGCATAGATCACTCCCACAAATTTAAGATATTTCCTGCATATTGGGAAAGCCAGAAAAACAGCCATTAATATTGAGGCAGAGGTACATATTACCAGGTAAATAATGCTGTTTCCTAGATATGATGCAAAATTTGCCTTTTTGAAGGCAGCAACATAATTTTCAAAATGAAGATGTGTACTGATAGACACAGGATTCTTCATGTAATCCAGCTTTGTCATAAATGAAATATTCAAGGTGTAAAAAAGCGGGAAAAGGTAAACCACCATAAGGAAAACTATAAATAAATAGATTATGAGTTTCAGGCCGATACGCTTTTTCATACTTCCAGCTGCCTCCTTCCCACTGTGCGCTGATAAATCAGCGTTGCCGCCAATATAAATACAAACAGCACCATTGCCCAGGTAGCTCCAAAGCCCTGCCTCATGGCACCGGCTCCGGATCCCGCATTGAGATTGAAGCCCCAAAAGATGACACGGGCTGCCATCGTTTGCGTTGCCATGTTTTTACCACCTGTTGTAAACAATATGATCTGAAAGGACTGCAGGGATCCGATAACTGCAAGCAGCAGATTTGAGTTGATGGTTGGCCACAGCATGGGGAATGTGATGTGCTTGAAAACTTTCCAGTCGGTGGCGCCATCGATTCTTCCAGCCTCATATAATTCATTTGGTATAGATTGCAATCCTGCAAGGTTGATTACCATTGAATACCCCATAGCCATCCATATCTGACAGAATATTATCAGCGGCAAAGCCAGATTGGAACTGGTGAAAAGTCCGCTGGTCACGCCCAATAAGCCTAAAAGTTTGGAAACAGGTCCGTCCATGGGATTCATAACAGCCAGCCAGGTGAGTGACGTAACAAGCACACCCAGGACCACCGGAAGAAATATTACCGCCCTGTAGAAATCTCTGCCTTTGATAAGCTTCGTATTAAGAGCCAAAGCGATCGGGAGTGCAACGGCATTCTGAAGCACAGTCACAAATCCGCAAAACATCAGGGTGTTTTTAACCACCTGCAGCAAATCTCTCTGACTCTGCTGCACAAAAAATTCCCTATAATTTGCAAGTCCGATGAATTTCCAGGGTACGCCGGGAACACCGCTTATGTCTGTAAATGATAGCACAAAGGTCATCAGGGAAGGTCCAAGTCCCATAGCAACATAAAACAGGATTGCCGGCAGCATTCCCAAGAACAATGCCCATTTATTGAAGGAAGTTTTATTTACCCGCATACTATCGCCATCCTTTATAAAATCGATAGAAAACCAGGGAACATCATACCCCGGTAAAAAAGCGGGGAAAGGTTCAGGGGCCCTCCGGCACCAATGAACCGTTTCCCCGATATACTGCTAAAATAGTCTGTTACTTTATTGCTGCAATTGCTGTTTCCCAGTCTTTCTGCGCAAGCTCGGCCAGTTCCTTTACGGAACCCACCGTGCCGCCCAAAGATTTCAGGAGGTTTATGTTGAAGCCCTGTCCGTCTCCATATTGTCCTACACCTTTGGGCTTAACAATATTTTTTTCCCATGAGGGCATGAAGTTTGTATTTTTATCTGCCATGGAATTAACGAATTCACTGGATGAGCTGACACCCGGCATCGTCGGGAAGAATCCGCAAGTGCTTACGAAAGGAGTGTAGTTTTCCTTTTGTGAAAGAAAATCCATCCACATCAAGCATGCATCCTTATTGGCTGTTTTTGCGAAGATATTGAACTGCATATCATATTTACCCTGCAGCTGATTCGGTTTTTGATCAGTATCACCCGGGAAGGCAAAATATCCATATTTAAAATCGGGATCAAGTGACGCAAATGCACCGGCATTCCATGTACCGTCGATCATCATGGCTGCTTTTCCTGCTACAAGCCTGCCGGGGGCATCCGAATATGCAATGGACATTACATTGGGTTCCAGCCAGGAGATCAGTTGGTCCAACCTGTTCCAGGTTTTCATTGTCTGATCGTCATTGAATTTTCTTGTACCTGTCCACAGGCCCTTTGCGAATGCGGTAAAATCAGTTTCATTAGCACCTACTACACCGCTTATACCAACGGAAGTAAGAGGCCAGGTGTCTTTTGCGCCGACCGTGATGGGATTGATGCCCTTACTTTTCAAGGTATTGCATATGTTTTCAAAATCTGCCCATGTGCCTGGTTCGGAAAGGCCATTATCTTCAAATATCTTTTTGCTGTAGAACAGGCCGTTGTATCCCACTGCTCCCATATCCAGGCCATATACCTTGCCGTCATAGGAAACTGCGTTCTTTATCATGTTAGGATCCCAGTTGGCAATAAAGGGCTGATCCGTAATGTCAAGATATGCACCGGATTTGATAAAGGTAAGCCATGCCGGATCATCGGCACCCTTTGTAAAGTCCTGGGGAAGAGTGTCAAAAGCTGAAATGTTGGAGATGAGATCTACGTTTGCTGCTGCAATCCTTGTCTGCAAAAGCGTTGGATAATCATTCGCAGGAGCGGTATCCACCGTTATCTTAATATTGGGATACTTAGCTGTAAAAGCTGCATTTAAATTATCAATCGCTTTTTGGTTTGATTCCTGAATCCAGGTGATCATTGAAAGGGTAACAGGTTTGGTATCCTCTTGGACAGTGGGTGCCGCAGTGGCAGCCTGGTCATTGCCAGCTGCATTTTCCGTATTATTTCCTTCCGTATTGGCACTTTTGCCGCCGCATGCCGCCAGCGAGAATACCAATGTCAGGGACAAAAGAATTACGAGTAATTTTGCCGTACCGTTCAACCTTTTACTATACATATTTGACCTCCTTAAAATATTACTTCCTCTGTGTCAATGCGGGTTTATCATTGCACAAGGACTTATGTCTCAATGATAAAACAGAACACCTGACATAGGAAGATACTGGTTTTTCTAAAAAGGTCAAATTTTTTACTATATTCTTTTTGTTCCTTAACGCCTATTTTATTAATTCTTTTTTATAATCATTTACAGACATTCCCGAATACTTTTTGAAGCAGATACCAAAGTAGTGGGGATCGACAAAGCCTACGTCCCAGGCTATCTGATACGTTTTAAGGTCGGTTTCCCTCAACAGCTTCATAGCCTTTTCCAGTCTCGCCTTCGTGAGGTATTCCACAAAGGTCTGGCCTGTTTCCTGTTTGAAGACCCTGCTCAGGTAGCTGACATTTATGAAGAAGGCCTTGGCCGTCCCTGAAAGCGTAAGCTCGCTGTCGGAAAGGTTCTGGAAAATATAGTCCCGTATCTGCTGTATTGTTTGGTTGACTTTCTTGCTGCGTATGCCTTCAATGGCATCCGTTGCTGCGGCTATGAGACTTTTCAGGTAGTCCTTCAGTTCAGGGAAGGTATCCAGCCTGAAAACCTTCTCAAAGGGCTGACTACTGCCAAAGATATCCTTGATGTCGATGCCGGTTTCTGTTGTTACGTTTAGAACAGCCGATACAATGCTGGAGGCTGAGGTACGTATGGAATCTATATCGCTCTGGAAGCCCGCATTACCTTCATTAAACATCAGCTCAAGAGTTTCCATCGCCTTTCCCTTCATTCCCATTTTGATGGAAAATACCAATGCGTCGGATAAATCATCCTCCATCCGTCCTCTTCCATGAGCAGAAAAATTAATATCACTGAAGCCGATGACCTGGTTTTTTCCGGCTATCACCTTGTAATCCAGGGCATTGCAGGCTTCCCTGTAAGAAAGCATAATTTTATCGCTGCCTTCATGGCTGCCGCCAATTCCAATACATATAAAGCATTTCATCCTGTTTATCAGCATGGTCATCAGGTTTTCTGCGCAAGCAGTGGTATCTACGGTTTTATCCGTATTTAATATCACTGTTCTCTGGCTGTTGTCCAAAAACACATTTACATATTCATCTTCCTTGAAGTATTGAGAAACCAATTCCGTACAGCGCATTTTTAAAAGTAGCATATCTTCTTCTCCGCCCGATTTCTCCGGATCGGTATGAAGCACCTCTACCAGCACTACCTGGCAGAAAGCCGGGCCAAGGCGTATTCCATAGTAATCGAGACGCCGCTGAAGGTCTTTACTGTCAGGTTTTTTCTGAATAAGCTCATTAAGCAGCCTTTCCTTTAGAAATGGAAGGTTTTCCTCCAGATGCTTTTTCAAACCGGCATATTCATTGATCCTGCTTTTTTCGGCTTGTATCTTCTCTTTCAAACCGAGTGCAACCTTTATTATTTCCTCATCATTGATGGGCTTGAGCAAAAAGTCTGCAATGCCTATTTTTATGCCCCTTTTTGCATATTCAAATTCCTCATAGCCGGTAAGTATGACGATTTTGATGAAAGGAAACCTTTCAAAGGCGATCCTGGCGAACTCTATTCCATCTATATAAGGCATGCAGATGTCGGTAAACACCACATCCGGAGTTAACTGCTCGATGAGATCCAGCGCCTCCTGAGCGCAGGATGCTTCACCTACCACTTCATAGCCGATTTCCTGCCAGTTGATACACTCTTTAAGCAGGTCTCTGACCAAATTTTCATCATCCACCAGTATAACCTTAAGCAATTCATCCGACATTTTGACCTCCTGCATTCCTTTCATTTTCAACGGGTATGCTTATAACCACCTTCGTTCCGATATACTCGGTGCTTTCTATGGAAACCAGATCATTTACCCCGTAGAAAATCCTGAGTCTTTCAATCGTACCCTTTAAGCCGTAGCTTACCTTCGTGTCGTCATATTTCCCTTGCAGAATCTTATTCAGCAGCTCTTCGCTCATGCCTACCCCGTCATCCTCAATCGCCAAAACTATAAGCTCTCCGCAGTATTTTGCCGCTATATGGATATTTCCGCATTCACCTTTGAGCTTTATACCATGGTATAGGGCATTCTCAACCAGCGGCTGCAGTATCAGCTTCAATATCTTATATTTTTTAACACACTCATCTACATCGTAGCTTGCGGTAAAAATGCTGCCGTAGCGCAGCTGCTGGATGGTCAGGTAGTTTTTTACCACATCAAGCTCTTCGCCTATTGTTATTACCTCGCTTCCCCGGCTCAAGCTGGTCCTGTAATAGCTGCCAAGGGCCTTAAGGGCACGGTAGGCTTCGTCGTTTCTCCCCGAAAGCGCCAGAGAGCTGATGGCATCAAAGGTGTTATAAAGAAAGTGAGGCTTGATTTGAGCCTGCAGGACATCCAGCTCCGCTTTCCTCTTCATTCTCTGATCCTCTACAACCCGGTTTATCAGGTTTTGTATCTGGGAGATCATAATGTTGTATACATCCCTCAGCTTGCCGATCTCATCATTGCCCGCCCGGATATCCACCTTCTTGAACTGTCCCTTTTCCACATCCTTCATAGACAGCATCATTTTTTTGATGGGTGTTGTAATGATGCGTGATACCACAATGGAGCCAAGAAACAGCAGCAGGCTGTTTACTGCTATTACAAGCAGCGCTATTGCACTGAATATGCTCGACTCCTTGGACATTTCATCAAACGGCATCAGGCTGATAATTGACCAGTCATACTTTTCCACATTTAAATAGGAAATGAGGTAGTCTTTCATTCCCACCCTTGAAACTAATGAGTTTTTGTTCCCTGTATTGTTCAACATCCCTTTAACATCAATCGATACGGGATTGGTAAAATTTACGATGTTGGCTCCTTTTCCATTCATGATCATTATATCGGTGTCATATTTATTGATGATATCCTTATAGGAGTCAACAAAGGATTTTTCCGATATGTTGAGAATCAGGACCCCTATTGGCTTTTGGCTATAGATGTCGTTAATTTCCCTTATGAGCGAAATATAGGTTTGATCCGGTGTATCCTCGAATATACCTCCGGCATTAAGTCTCAGAATGTACCCTCCCTGCGCGTTGACCGCATCGGAATACCAATCCGCCTTTGTGATATCATCATATTTCATCCTTTTCAGGGGGAGCTTGTCGATCCCGTAACGCTGATTATTGTTGTCATAGATATAGATAGACGAGATAAACGGGAAAGCTTCGATAAATTTTGAAATGTATGCATTAACCCTGCGCTGGGATTGAAGGTCTACGGAAATTATGTCTCTGTCGTCCAAATCCTGTACAGAGCTGGTCCTGACCTCCGGCGTGGTGTTTCCGCCTCCCTGACCCTTGAGGGGCTGCTGCACCTCATCACTTGACAGAATTACAGTGGAGAGATTTTTTGAATTTTCTATCATGGAATCGATATTGGAATTGATGGAGGACAGCGTCTGAATAGCAACATTGCTTACCTTGGCCCTCATGGTGCCGGAATAGATTTTCTGGTATAGAATGCTGCTGGATAAAACGGAAAAGACAAGCAATATTGAGTAAAACACCATGATTTTGGTGCTTATTCTAAAATTGCCAAACCTGTCCTTCATTTTCCGAATGATTTGTTCAAGACCGGACGGCATAATGCGCCCAACCTCCATCCTTCCAGTCTGCTTCAAGCCTTTTGGGCAAAATTGTTTGGACCGTCACCGATTGATCGCCACAAATTACCAATAAGTAATTCGACATTAATTTTTATTATCCTTCTTTTTACAAATATGCTATGTCAAAGTCCTTGAATGAAAAACTAACATCCTGTGATAGGCCTTAAAAATCCGTCGCTTGACTAACTTCCAGTTTGGCTGTTTTTTATTCCGATTTCCTCCATAATTATTTCTTCGTTCAATGGGAGAATGGATCTGGCAAATATCGCAAGGGGCATTTTTATTATCTTCCCTGTACATATCCAGGCATCTTTCATGAAAAGAATTACAATAGAGCTTAAAAACCACTCATTAATTGCTGAATTTGCTTCTCTTGAAGTGATAGAGGAAGGTGACGTAATCAGAATAGTTGACGATGTAATGGAGATACTACGCACTTCACGTGCCTTGAGGATACATATCTCTATAACTAATCATCAATCGACAAATTTACTGAAAATTTAAGCTCAAAACATTTGATAACCATAATATAAGCAACTACTCTAAAAACAACTAATACCCGTAAATTGATATGCTCCCTATAAGAGAGACACTGAAAAAACGAAAGAGGGGAGCAAAAATGGGAAAATTGTAGTAATTACCCTCGCCATTTTTTTGGTCTTGCAACTCTCTTTCAACAAACTTGTCAAAATCCATACCTAATAGAATAAAATTCCATTTTGTATTTTCCTTTGGAAATAATGGGTCATCTTCTATAGATAATAAATAGTAATTAATACAAACGCCACCGATCTCAAAAAATAAAACCTGTCATCAATAATGGGGGCAGGTTTAGACACACAGTCACTTTGGCAACCAGGCTATCATAGTGTACTATTCTACACCTTAGATCCTATGGCTTTGCGTCCTTATCTTTAAACAAGTTTGCCCTTATTACTACTATTCAATTGTCATTCACAACACCAGCACAATGTATTGTCGCTGGTAATATGTGATAATTGCAACCTTTTTACCATTTATAGCTCACCGGCCGATGGGCTATTTTTGTTGGTACTTTCTTTTACTGATAGCGTCTAATGCACCCCCTTGCGACGGTGAGCCGGGTAAACAATTTTTAATCATTTACCCTTATTATTCGCGTCAATAATCTCTTTAAGCGACACTTCCGGGTTACGCCAGCGCTTTGCACTTTTCTCATTCTTCAAATGAATGGCGTTTTGTGGACATTGATGTAAACAAGCCTCACACGCAATGCATTGGTTGCTGAACTGAACCTTGTCAGTCACAGTGATATTTGCCATAGGGCAGACTTTAGCACAAACGCCGCATTTGGTGCATTTGTCGTCTATGATATAGCCTTGCCCTTCTTTTCCTGTATATACCATTTTATCAAAGAGCCTCAAAGTGGAAGTGATAGCTCGCGAACCCAACGATGCCGTTGCCTGTGTATGTTTGCGGTTGCGTATATCCTCTACGATTTTTTCGGTCATTTCTTCCGTTCTTTTTTTAGGCAATTTGGCAATTTGGTCACCGATCTCAAAAACTGGAAGAAAGTTATCTACCATGAGTAAAGCGACAGTATAATCGAAGCGGAAGCCACGCTCCTTAGCCTTTTTTTGCAAATTCAGCATAGTCGCTCCCGGATCATTGCCATATGTGCCAACAGCGAATATATAATCTGCTTCCAACTCTACCTTTTCCAAAAACCGACTGACTATTTTGGCCGGTTCAAGACTATAAATCGGAAAAACAAGGCCGATTGCATCGTCTTTATATTTTAGATTTTGAGAATCAATAACTTGAGGGATAGAAATCAGATTGCCGCCGATGCGTTTTGCTACTGCCAAAGAATTGCCGGTAGATGTAAAATAAAAAATAATCATTTTTGTTATGCCTCCTGAACTTTTTCTCTATTCCATAAGCAGTTTCATCCTGTATGACGTTTTCTAAAATCAATAGGAGTTACGCCGTATTGTGCCTTGATAAATTTTGTAAAACTGGACGGCTGGTCAAATCCAAGCATTTCAGCAATTCGGTATATTGGCTCTTGGGTCGTCAGAAGTAAGTTTTCTGCGAGTTCCAGAACATGTAACTTTATATACTCCTGCACCGTTTTTCCAGTTTCTTTTTTCAACATATCAGAAAGATAATTAGGTGAATAACTCATAGCCTGAGCAATTCCTTTTACGCTTGGCTGTCCAAGCCTTTCAATAACCTCCAAAGTACATTGATTTTTCAAAAGCATTTCAAATCTTATAACCACTTCTTTATTAACAGCCATTCTCGTAATGAATTGCCTACCATAAAAGCGTTTTGCATAGTTTAAGAGCACTTCAAGATTTGAGATAATTAATTCACTACTGTATGAATCTAAATTTGCGCTATATTCTACTTTTATATTTTTAATTAAACCCTCAATAATATCTTTCTCCGAATCGGAAAGATGCAACGCTTCATTTGCTTCATATTCAAAAAAACTGTATTCAGATATTTTACGCCATAACGAACTACCTTTTATTAGGTCAGGATGGATACAAAGCATCCAGCCATCCGTTTTCTCACCTTCGTATCTACCTCCCCCGCTAGCTAATTCTTGCCCAGGTGCCGTAAATATAAGGCTGCCCTCACTAAAATCATAGTATTGTCTCCCATATTTCAAATCACAATCAGGCCCATTTTTTAGAGATATCACATAGAAATCTAGCGTGACTGAAGTGTCGCTATATTTTTCACCGGGTTTAATATTAGCGGGATTAATATTATCAAAATCAATCACAGTAATTAATGGATGCTTTGGTTTTTCACATCCTAGTAATTCACTTAAAATAGATATAGAATCAATATTTATCATCAACTATCCTCCTTATTATCTTAAATTGCAGTCCTATCTGCTAACCGTTTTCATTTTTGTAAGACTGCAATTATTACGATTATCTTTTCAGCGAAAAAACCGTTCATTCTTATTATACACATGGTATTTCGGCTGTAACATAGCCAAATCCACGATGAACTTGTGCAAATCACAGATATTATCAATCAGTAATCCGGATAATATCATCTGTAATCAGGATATGTACCAAAATATGCTTACGGTATAACATAAACTATATTCTGATAAATATCCAGGTATTTAAACAAAAATCATAGCAATAGGAGGATTTATATGCAAAAAGTAGTTTTAAACAACGGCGTCGAGATGCCGATACTGGGTTATGGTGTTTTTCTCATTAATGACAAAAAAGAATGCGAGCAATGTGTTGTCGATGCACTTGAGACAGGTTATCGCCTGATCGATACCGCTGCAGGTTATGCTAATGAAGACGCGGTCGGCAATGGCATCAAGCACAGCGGCATACCGAGAGAGGAAATATTCGTTACAACAAAGCTCGCAATTCCGGAAGCCGGTTATGAGAACACGAAGCAAGCGTTTGAGAGGTCTTTAAATAAGCTGCAGTTGAATTACCTCGATTTGTATTTGATCCATATGCCGTATGGCAATACATACGGTTCCTGGCGTGCGATGGAGGAACTGTATCGTGCGGGAAGGATTAGGGCAATTGGCGTCAGCACTCATTCGGTCGCGCGTGTTTTGGATCTGAAGCTACATAATCAAATCGCACCCGCCGTTAGCATGGTAGAGACGCATCCTTTTTTCCAGCAAAATGAATATGCCGCTCTTTTGAAAGAAAGCAACATTCAGATGGAGGCATGGGGTCCTCTTGCCCAAGGCAACTTTGACATTTTCAATAATGAAGTTCTGATGTCGATTGGCAAAAAGTACGGTAAATCTGTGTCACAGGTGACTCTGCGATGGTTGATTCAAAGAGGCATCGTCGCGATTCCGAAGTCGGTTCATAAAAACAGAATGGCTGAAAACTTCAATATCTTTGACTTTGAATTAAGCCCGCAGGATATATCGAAGATCGCCTCATTGGATACAGGTAAAAGTATTTTTCATGACCTTGGTGAAGTTGGTTTCATGATGGCATGTCATGACTTTAGAAATCCAACGTAAGGGAATTAATAATACACGGGGGAGTGATAATGATGTACAAGAAGTACAAGTACCTTTTCATTTCTTTAATCATTGTAATATTAGTGTTTGTAATTGTCTCAGGGCCGAGGGGCTATAAAGATTATTTAAAAAATCGTGACACCACAAATACATATGCTATACAAAATGTAAAAACGGCAAGGACATCAGAGTACATGATGCCGGTATTAACAATGGGAGAAAAATTATCCTATATAATCACCATAACTGGCAATGTATTACTTGGCAATTTATCCAATTAGATGAGAACACATATCTGCTCAAAAACCTGTATACACAAAAAACTTTTCGGCCTGCGTCTGATCCTAAAGCTGGTGTAACTTTATGGCAACAGCCTTTGGGGGGAGATAGCCTGCAATATTGGGAATTTATAAAGCAACCTGACGAAACATATCAGATACGACTAAAAGGCACTGAACTATATATTACTATTTCTTCCGACGAAAACAACTCAGCCATTATCCTAATGCCAATGCAAAATTCATCCGACCAACAATGGAAATTGATTGAACAGCATCCTCAAGTTTAGGGTAAGACCCGCTTCAGTTCAAGTTAGCCCGAAGCGGGTCTTACGATTTGTATAATTATTTGGAGGTAGATTTTAATTTTACAAACTATCCGATGAAAAGCGTCTGTCAATTGTTAACGCAGTGTTGGCGCAGCTAGGAAGTATTGCTGAACAAGATTATTGCCGTGAATAGTCTTGGAGTGTGAGCTTTTACTCTATTTTCATCCCTATTTATATCGCCGTATTGCGGCGAGATGGAGGTAGTATTATGAATCATATTAACCAAAAAAAGCAGCCTGAAGCAAATTCAGGTATTTGTACTTTAGAACATACTGAAAAGGAGAAATAAAATCATGAGAGATTTTACGTTTTATAATCCGACAAAAGTCGAGTTCGGAAGGGACAAGGAGAATTCAATTGGTAACTACATGGCCCCATACGATGTTAAAAAAGTTCTTATTGTCTATGGCTCAGAACGCATAAAAACATCCGGCTTATTTGACAGAGTAGCGAAGTCGTTGACAGAAAACGGGATTGAATTTGTGACGATCGGCGGGGTAAAAAGCAATCCTGTCGTCAGCAAAGCAAGAAAAGCCATAAAAATTGCCTGAGATCATTTCATATTCCGGGTTTAAAAGATGCCAAGAGGTATTGACCTGATCCCCTAGCAATCTACCATTTCAAAAGTCAGTTTAAATGATATAATAAGAATATCTGGAGGACGAGATCATGAAAAAGAGGTTTACAGAGGAACAGATCATCTTCTAGCAAGAAGCGGAATCATCAGGCTAACTTAAAAGTTGGTAGGTAAAATGGGGCAGGGTCAGCGGAAAAGCCTGCAGATGCAAGAAAGAAACCTAAAAGTGATAAATGAAGGAAGCTTTGGAACAGCCTGTCTGCCGCGTAGAGTTATGTGAGAACCCTGCCCTCTTACAGCAGGACTCTCTTTTTATAAATCTGTTTATCTCGTCAAGTTAGGTAATGGAGACAAGAAAAGCTTACGTTTAGAATTGGTGAAGATATTAGCTTTATTTTTGTTCATTTCTTTACAACTTCATAACAGCTTTATTATAAGATCAAAATGAGGTGGTATATATGGCAAGAATACTCATTGTGGAGGACGAGCCTCCCATAAACGAATTGATATGCAGAAATCTGTTGCTTGTTGGGCATGAGAGCGTGCAAGTTTATGACGGTATCGCTGCGATTGATGAAACACAAAAGCAATCCTTTGATTTAATCATATTGGATATTTTGCTTCCCCGTTTAAACGGATTTGAAGTAATAGAAAAAATTAATAACATTCCTGTTATTTTTTTAACGGCAAAAGACGGACTTTCCGACCGAGTTAAGGGTCACTCCCGCAAATTTTTAGGAATCAGTTATATTGAATTTTAAATTAAATAAATTGGAAGTTATCGCTCCCATTTCAGATAAACCATATCAACCAGTTGTTTTCCATCCTCAAACATTGGGTGGTCGTAGTTATCTATAAAAAAGTTTTTTATTCGATGTGATTCTGTAAAACCACATTTTTTATAAAAAGTAAGTGCAGAGGGAACATCCCCCGTCCCAACCAGCATAGTGTTGCAATCAGTGTAAGCAGAAAACAGGAACTCTATCAGGGCTTTTCCATAGCCTTTTCGTTGACAATCAGGTAAAACAGCAATGTTTTTAAGCTCATAAACACCATCACCTTCTTGTGTAATCACACATTCAGCTTTTATGCCATTATCATCCAAAACGAACATTTCA
>JAFABI010000052.1 GCA_023426125.1 Bacillota bacterium | reverse complement strand
CAGGACGTCAATATTTCCTCAGAACTTTTTAGAGACTGAACCGATGCATTACTCAAAACAGGGCAGTTTTTCGCCTGATGGATCATATTGGTACTTCGTGCGTTGGCCGCTTATGGATTGGAAAAGGCTTATAGACGGGGAAAAGGAGAATGTAAGGTGCGAGGTAGGGCGTGTCAGATTATCTGATTTACAGGAAGAAATTATTACAAGCCTGGATTACCAGGATGAAGTACATGAGATTGCTTGTTCTCCGGATAACCGATATCTTGTCTTTTGTACGTTCAAGCAGGACTTGCATTTGCCGTATCCTGACAAGTCATTTTATAAAGCATTGAATGGTTATAAGAAAAGTCATGAAGCCGGAGGAGTAAAATATCAGGAATTGATTACTGTTGATATAGAGAAGAAAAGGTATTGGAGTACAGTGATCCCATATCCGACAATTGGTCATACCGTTTTTAACTCCAAAGAACCCAATATTTTTTATCTTGCTTCACACAACTTGGTTTATCACCAGCAAACTTTTTTTGTTGAGGGGAATGCCAGCCTGGTAAAAATGGAGATAAGCTCCGATTCTACAACAATAATCGGTGTATATACGGATAGAGAGCTTTTCAGGATGTATCAGCATGATGTATTTAATTATAAAAATGAAACATATATTGCAGCATCTTCGTTCCAAAACAGGATCTATATTGTATATGCCAAAGACATGAGCCTCTATAAGAAGATTGAAGTCGGCAAGCCTGTCCATCTTGATTTTTCAAAGACAGGAAATGCACTATGTTCTGAAAGAAAGGATATTTTCTTTACATTAAATGCTTCTCGGGATGGCAGATATATTATCATTGGGTCACAAGAAAGCTTTATGGTATATGATATGGAAGAAGACAGGCTATTTACACTGAAGGATAAGCTGCCGGACAGGGTTTCAATGGGCCTTGGACATGCCAGAATCTATGGCAGATAGTTATGGAGTTAATTAAAACGGGGTGGATAAAATGAAAGAGACAATTGATTGCATAATGAACAGGCGCAGTATAAGGGCTTATAAAGATGAACAGATAAAAGAAGAAGAACTGCAAAATATTTTGTTAGCCGGTATGCATGCTCCAAGTGCAATGAACCAGCAATCATGGCATTTTACAGTAATACAAAATAGAAAAACTCTGGAAATGTTAAATCTCTCTTGTATAAAATACATGAATTTTATAGATAAATTTTTTAACAAAACAATTCAGGAAAAGAGCGAGCTTGAAAATTACCATGTTTTTTTTCATGCGCCTACATTAATAATAGTTTCATGCGATATGAAATACAATTTATCTTGTGTGGATTGTGCTGCAGCATTGGAAAATATGTTGGTAGCTGCTACATCTATGGATATAGGCTCATGTTGGATTAGTGCCACTGCCAATCTTTTTAAAACAAAAAGAGGCGAGAGCTTAATGGATGAGTTATGCATACCTAAAGGATTCAAGCCTTTGTACTCTGCGGTATTTGGATATAAAAGCATAGAGAGCCAGAAGGTAACCCCAAGAAAAAATAACGTGGTAAATTACTTGCGTTAAGCTCAATAATTTCTTTGGGAATGAAAAAGAAAGTAACCATAAAATGTGTGCGTTATTATTCTCTTTGTTTATTTTTTGTGTTGGCTGTATATTTGGCCTATAACAGGTTAATAAATAAACCATTAGTAAAAAATTTGATAGGCCTCTCTATTTGCCTCATATTATTGTTTCATTCTTTTTATTTATACTTTTTTATAATAGTAGGTAGTCTTTTTTTATGTTATATTATTTTCGATAAAAAAGATGACAACATCTATGGTATTTAGCAACTCCTTCTGATAGTTATATTGTATGCAGTTTGGAAGACTATTAAAAAAAATATTGCAAAGCTGGATCATATTTATATAAGTATTGGATTGATATTTATAATAGCAAAGATAATAATTAAAGTAGCTATCGAATATGTGAAAAAGAATTCTAAGAAGGGAGATCCTGTTTTGGTACTTCCGAAATATACCAGTATGTTTTAAGAACCAAAATGGAGGTTCCATTGGTGAAAGTATATCGTAATAAACTATACTCTTACTAATTTTCAATGAAAGAAGGTAAAATTATAGTAATTCCTATAAAAAACATTAAAAAAGAAACATATATATCAGCAGCATTGATTTTAATTATGGCAGTATTGGCTTTTATGAATTTAGGTAACAGATATTTATCTATTGATGAGTCTGTAAATGCAATGCTTGGTAGGAACATATTAAAGTTTGGTTATCCGGCTGCATGGGATGGACAAAATTTGATAACGTCCAGGAATGGAAATGAATTAAGTGATAAACTGGTTTTTATGCAAAGTAACTGGTTGTCTTTTTATTTATCAGCATTTGGTCAATTGATAAATATAATGCTCAATGGGGATGCCCTTGGCAGTGTTGTTTGCATGAGAGCAGTTTTTGTGCTGGTAGGTATTGTAGGAGCAATATACTTCTATTTTTTGACTCGAAGATTGACGAACAATGCTTCCATATCAATAATTGCATTATGTTTATACACATTGTCCGTACAAGTATTGTTGTATATAAGGGTAACGTATTATTTATCCCCTGCACTGACTTTTACCATAATGACGGTTTACTTCTATATTAAGTATATGGAAAAGCTGAATGTGCTTAATTGGATAGGATTTACTTTTTCATCCATTCTTCTTTTTCATAGTTTATATATATTTTTTTTTATTGCAGTATTGGTGTTAGGTTTATCTTATATATTATTTGATAGAAAAAGGAGCAATTTTCCCGGAATTGCTCTTTCCTTGAGTTGTATTGCAGTACTTACTCTTCCTTGGTATATATATAACAGAATGACCCTGAATCAGGCAGGGATAATTGGATTTACAGGCGTTGAATACTTTTGGCAGCTAATTTTAGGCTATTTATGGCAAATCCATACCTATTTCTTCCCTTTTATTCCTTTAATATTGATTTATCTTTTTTATACTTACATAACCAGTAGGAAAAAAAAGAATAAAAATTTTGTAGCAAAAAGAAGTCATCTTGACAACACGCCTGATTGGATAAATATTACTTACAGGGATAACAAGATTTTTACAATGCCAAAACCAGGCAAAAGGTTTAGTATCGTTGAAACCAGGAACAAGTTTATTATAGTAGGGTATGTAATATGCAATCTTTTAATAGTATCATTATTTGATAACTTGCTGGAAAGAAAGTGGCTGATTATCTCAATACCATTCTTATATATACTAAACTCTTATATAGTTAATTATTTATATAAAAAGGATCGTGTATTCGGACTTACAATTCTATGCTTAATAATATTCACGAATATTATTAATATATCACCATATATAGCCATTAAAGAAAGCAATTTGAATCCCAAAATAGTTGAGAGTTTCATAAAATCTCCTGTGCCATTTTTTAGTAGCACTAAAATTGGATACTCCAATAAAAAAGCGGGTCTATCTGAATTTCTGAATAATAAGTGTAATGTAACCTCCTATTTCATTGATTTCCTGGAGGAAATCTCAAACGAATATTCTGATGCTGATAAAGGCATGATAAACTTCCTACAAAAATATGGGAATAAAAACGATAAGGTATATGTGGTAGGTTATCAATATGAAACGATAGCATACTATACGGGTATGACAGTAGTAAATCGTCTGAATCCAAGCTGGAAGGCATTTCCCTCTGAATATAAAAATTATCCCAATGCCAGCAGGTATGAGTATTTAACGAAATATCCCATTGAACAATGCGACTGGATTATTGAAAGAAAAATCGATGAACCCAAATACCTGAATGGCAAATTGCCGGTTTGGTATGATGAAGACTTCTTTGAAAGATTTTATATTAATTATCCGGAAGCCGATCCATGGTTTGAGATATGGGCGCATACATTCTTTACGGATAAGTCTTATCCCGGATTTTATATTTTTAGAAACCGTAAAACAACTAATGAAATCAGTGCGGAGCATATTATTGAAGAAGAGCAGTTGAAGTAAATAGAACAGTCAATGTAAAGCAGATATCTGGAAAGGAACTCTATATGGTAAAAAAACATTTCAAGCAATATAAAGTATTATATATTATTGTCATACTTGCTTCAATTCTAATATTATACAATTTTGATAGCATGTATCTATGGAAAGATGAGGCAAGTACTGCTCAAATTGGGTACAATACTATGTTATACGGATATCCACAAGTTTGGGATGGTAAAAATCTTGTGACTAACGCCGATGGTAGCCATTTCAATGATCATTTTGTTGAAATTGCCCATGGATGGCTACAATATTATATAGCAGGGATTTCTATAAAGTTATTGGGTAAAACGACCTTTGCGGCTCGCTTGCCATTTACTCTCTTTTCTATCTTTACAATTGTCGTTATTTGGTTTTTAGCAAAAAAGGTGTTCAGGAGAGAAAGTATTGCGAACTTAACTGCGTTTACCTTTTCAATATACATACCATTTTTATTATACTCAAGACAATGCAGGTATTACCCCTTGGTTTTTTTCTTTTGCAGCTTATCTCTTTTAATGCTTTATAAGCTCTTTGATTATTACGAGCAAAAAAAAGAATACACTTTAATGAATCTTATGATTGTTAGAGTATTTTTATCGATTTCTTTTGCTTTACTTTTTTACTCTGACCATTTATCGGGTTTTGTTTTAATAGGGGGTATAGTATCATATCTGATCCTTGTAAAGCCTTTTTTATTTCGTAAAATAATATTGAATATCGGATTTGGTATATTACTATGGTCTCCTTGGTATATTTATGCGAATGTTTTATCGAATACTCCGACAACCTTTGTCACTAAATTGGATACGAATTTTGCTGTTAAGATTTTAATGGTGGTTTGGAAAATACATGCATACCTGTTGCCTTTTTTAATAATGATCGGATTTGTCTTAATACTACGAATATATTCCGATATTGTAAAAAAGCCTAAAAGAACTATGTTTACAAAACAAAATATTATTTTTGTATTTATACTTATCAGTAATATAATTATCGTAGCAGCTCCCAGGCAGGTATTAGTAAACCATTATTTGTTGTGCGCAGTCGTAGCAGCTCCATTTATTCTTACAACTTTTATTTATTATGTATATAAGCATAGTAAGCTTTTTAGTATTATACTTTATACTATTATAATATCATGTAATTTGTTTAATATTGCCCCATATTTCTTGATGGATAAGGATTTTAAAAATACAAATAACAGTACAAATAATTATTTGTCCATGTATAATGAAACCACTAACCGATTTTTAGTTGCTTCACCGGTTACGTTGACCAACTTAACAATAGAGCCTCTAAAGAAATATCTAAAAAACATTAAAATAGAGTCATATTTTTTAAATTATCTCAAGGAATTGACAAATGATTATGATTGTCCGGCAGAAGAGATTACCAAAACATTGATGAAATATGGTTCACAAGATGAGACAGTATTCATTATGGGAGGAGAATTTGAATGTGAACCAATTATATTTTATACAAAGTTGCGTGTTGTAAAAAATTTAAACGAAAAATTCAATATGTATAATAATACAATTAATCAAAAGAAATATTCATATTTAACATATGCTCCTGATCAGTCCATCGATTGGATTATTTTAATGCAGGGTTACAACACATTTCTATTTGATGACCCAGGTTATTTGGAAAAATCGAAATCCGAATACGATATTTTTGAATCAAAATCAATAGATATACCTATGTCAAATATCCCTGACCTTGATTACCATAAATTTACTACAGTTACCGACGGCCCTAAATTTATTTTTATGCATCGGAAGAGCATAAAGTGACCTTGTTATACCGCTTGGATTATATGAAGGAGAGCTATAATGGATTCATTGGAAAGACTTTTAAAAGAAATATTACCATTTAAACATTATATATTTTGTGGCTATGCACGAAATTGTCTATATCTTTTATTGAAGTCGTTGGATTTGAAGTATGACGATGAAATTATCCTTCCTGCATTTACGTCTTCCAGTATATATGAAGTAGTAAGGCTGGCAGGAGTCAAAATCAAATATGTGGATTGTGAAGAAGATACATTGAATATCTGTCCGGATAGGTTACTGGAGACAATCACTAATAAAACAAGAATAATATATGTTGTACATACATATGGAACATCTGCATCAATTGAGCGAATTGTGGACATAGCCAGAAAAAATGGTATTCTGGTAATTGAGGATATTGTGCATTCTATTTACAGGGAATACCGTCATAAAAAATTAGGTACTTTTGGTGATTATACTCTCTTGAGTTTCACTAAATCGTTCATAAATTTTCAAGGTGCTTGTTTAGCGACAAATGATAAATCAATATTTGCAAAGATGCTATACCTGCAAAGTAAATATAAAAAGAGCATTAATCATTTTAAGTATATTCCTTTATATATTTATAGATTTTTGGGTTCTATTTGGGAGGTAAAGGGATCTTTATTACCTATGCTTGTATTTAAAAGCTTATTAAAGATCCGGACGATCTTTAGAATCACTTATAATCCTGATAGTTTTAGTAATGATTTTTTTCATATGACTGGTCTGTCTGCATCACTTACCTGTAGAGAGTTAAAAAATGAAGCCAATCATCTGCAAGAAAAGCAATACGAAAAATTCTGTATGATGTACTCCGAATTTATTACAACCCCCGGATTATTAGATGAACAGACAGGTATCAGACCTAAACAATTGATTGGTATTATACATAGAAAGAATTTTTTACTGGAATTGTTTTCAATAGAGGCATGGAGAAATCCACATAAGCCTGGCGTATTTAAAAGGGCTGATAAGCTTTACTCCGAATGCCGGATTTTTTCTAATGTGATATTAAAGGGGGCATTTAGGTATGCTTTCAATAAAAATAGATAGTGAGGCGAATGAATTAATAGGAAATCCATCTTTGGCATTACCCCAGAGTTACAAGTACATTGATTTATTGTGTAAGGTATATGGGCATAAGCCTTATTTCGCAAAACAGTACAATAATAATAAAGTTACAAATATACTGCCTTTTGTTGTTGTATCAATGCCAATACTTGGAAAGAAGATTGTATCACTGCCGTATGACGGGAGTTATGGCGATTGTATCAAGTTAAGTGATACTGATGCGTCTGTTGAATTATATGAGGCTATTATGAAGTTTGCGAAAGATAATTGTATAAAACATATTGATATCCGTACCAGGGATTCGAATCACAGGATACTAAAGGGTTTAAACTTCAATGATAATATTGATTTAGTTATATCTGAAATATGTCTTGATTATATTAAGGAAAATAATAAGTATATCAAAAAAAGAAAAAGTGATATGAGACTTGCAAGGAATCATGGGTTGCATATAGATATATCATCAGATTTTAAAGATATGGTAACGTTCTATATAATAATGAGTAAGAACATGCGAAGATATGGTACTCCGATGTATCCTTTTTCTTATTTCAAACATTTGTGGAATGACCTGGGAAAAGGAGAGCTGCTTCTTATAAAAGGTATGTCAGGAAGAAAAATGATCTCAGGCATTTTACTATTTCAAGGTAAGGAAATTTCAATTATCAAGTACTCAGCCGCTTTACCAGAATATATGAAAATGAGGCCTTATGCCTCAATGAATTGGAAAGCTATTGATATATGTATGGAGAATGGCTGTAAGGCGCTTAACATGGGGACATCATTATTTAACGGTACCGGACTCATCAAGGCAAAAGAAGGCTTTGGTGCAAAAACTGTACCCCTGGTATCATATACATATGATTTTAATAAAAAAATACCCAGTCTGAGCAAATATAGAGGAAAGTATTCTTTTTTGATAAAGCTGTGGAAATACCAACCGTTATTTACATCACAATTAATTGGTAGCCTTTTTTGGAGATGGTATTGCTGATAATCAATATTTAATAAGGGGCATGAATTATGGAAAATAAAACGGCAGTAATTACCGGTGCAACTAGTGGTATCGGTGCCGCTTATGCAGATAGATTCGCTAAGGAGGGATATGACCTTATCATCACCGGGAGAAGAAAAGAGAAAATTGAAGTATTTGCAGAGAAAATAAGAAAAGATTGTAGCGTAAGTGTTGAAGTGGTACTGGCAGAGCTTTCAAGTGATGAAGGGGTACAGGAATTAATTGAAAGGATAAACGGCAGACAAATTGAAACCCTCGTAAACAATGCCGGCTTTGGTGCCAGTAGCCTGTATCAGAACTGTGACCTGGAGGTTATGGAGCAAATGGCAAAAGTCAGTGTTCTGGCGCCAATGAAACTTATTCGGGCAGTGCTGCCGGGCATGGTAGACAGAAGAAGGGGAACAATCATTAATGTTTCTTCCGGAAGTGCATTCCTAATTTTCCCTAAAAAATCTGTATATTCAGGAGTAAAAGCATTTCTGAAGAGCTTTACCGAAGGATTGCACCTTGATTTGATGAATACCGGAGTAAAGGTGCAGGTAGTTTGTCCGGGATCCACCCTGACCGATTTCCACGGGAAAATGGGCATTGATATTTCTACGAAACAGAATAAAGCGCCATTACTTTGGTTTACTCCTGAATATGTGGTAGATGTCTCATTAAGGGATTTAAAGAAAAACAAGGTTATTTGCATACCGGGAGTACATTCAAAGATTCTGATTAGGTTGCTCAATCTGCTCCCAATTAATTTGTACTATAGAACAATTTACATTTTTAGCAATAAAAAGCTCTGAGAAAATTGAAGTAAAACTGAAAAATTAAGAGGAATTAAATGCAATGGGTATAATAGATGTGGAGAATTTAACCAAAGTATATCATACTAAAGAAAAGCAACCCGGAATCATAGCATCAATAAAGTCGCTGTTCAGCGAATATGAAACTTATTCAACAGCAGTAGATGACATTTCGTTCAATATCAATGAAGGCGAAATCATAGGAGTATTGGGTCCCAACGGAGCAGGTAAAACTACTACGCTTAAAATGTTATCAGGTTTATTATACCCAACTGAAGGTAAAATCGAAGTATGCGGGTATGTCCCATGGAAACGTGAGAATGAATTCAAAAAAAAAATCGGGATGGTAGCCGGGCAAAAAAGTCAGTTGATGTGGGATCTTTCGGCAATGGATTCATTTCTGTGGTTAAGAGAAATATATGCCGTTCAAAAAGAGGTCTTTAAAAAGATAATTACTGATTTAGCTGATATACTTGAAGTAGGAGAGAAGCTAAATGTACAGATTAGGCACCTTTCTTTCGGACAAAGAATGAAAATGGAGTTGATAGCAAGCTTATTACACAGCCCTAAAGTACTTTTTCTGGATGAACCTACAATTGGGCTTGATATTACCACACAAAAAAATATACATAATTTTTTTAGGATTCATAACAAAGAAGATGGAACGACAATTCTACTGACAAGCCATAATATGAATGACATAGAAAAGATGTGTAAAAGGGTAATTTTAATCGTTAATGGGAAAGTGTCATACGATGGTGACATAAAAAATATATCACAGCAGTACGGCAATTATAAAATTATTAGTGTTACATTAAATTCCAGTCAAATCAATATAAAAGATTTTGGTGAGGATGTTGAGCTTTTAAGTGAACAAGGTTGTAATTATTTGCTTAGGGTACCTCGTTCTCTATTTCAGAATGTTGCAAGCAAGTTATGGGCGGAATATGATGTATTTGATCTCAATGTTCAAGAACCTGATATCAGTGAAATCATAGGGAAGCTATTTTCGGAATCAAAAGGAATATAAAATGTTTGCTGGGAGTTATCTTTATGAATTTAGCCGGAATGTGCAAAAAGCATCAGAAACATATTAAAGTATTGCTTATTTATTCAAGTGAAAAAAGAAAAAATGAAATTTCCATAGTGGCCCCAATAGGCCTCTTTTTTATAAATGGATATTTACGGGAGAAAGGTTATATAACCAAGATAATTCACACAATAACCGCATATAACGATGAATTTACCATATCTGAAGAAAATAAGGCATATATCCAAAAGGAAATTATGGAATTTAACCCGGATTATATCGGATATTCATTCAGAAATTTATATAATGATGAAGATATTGATGAAAAGAATAAAAAAAGCATAGTTCATTATTTAAGCATAGCTTTAGTAAAGCCAGTTATCGAATTTATAAGAAGTATTTCAAATGCAGTAATAATTGGCGGAGGAGTTGCATTTTCTATTGAGCCTAAGCTATATATGCACTATTTGAATCTGGATTATGGGATTATTGGAGAAGGTGAAAAAGTATTTGAGTTGTTAATTTCGTATCTGGAAACGGGGGGGGATATAAGTGCAATCCCTGGACTTGTCTTTAAGAAAGATACGTTATATAAAGTCAACAAAAATGTTTTCATAAATGATCTGGATCAAATGCCTGCTATGGATATTGGTGGTTTTAACGAATTTTGTGAATTATGTCATAAGGAAAGTAATTATGCAAATATACAAACTAAAAGAGGATGTGCATTCAAGTGTATATACTGCGCTTACCCCAGCCTGGAAGGCAAAGAATATAGGCTCAGAAGTATAGACACAATCATAAGTGAAATTCTTTATTTGAAAAATACGTACGATATAAATCGGATATTTATTACGGATTCTGTTTTCTCTTACCCAAGAAAGCATTCGCAAGATTTTTGCTTGGAATTGATAAAAAGAAATATTGACATACACTGGGTAGCTTATATTAACCCGAGGGATATAACTAAAGAATTACTATTTGTATATAAAAATGCTGGATGTTTGAAATTAATTTTAGCAATTGATTCATTGAGCGCCAAGGTGCTTGAAAAGTATAAAAAGGATTTTAATATTGAAGAAATAAAAAAGTGTGTAAAGTCACTACAGGCTGTAGGAATACCTTTTATGGTTGAGTTGATATTGGGAGGACCTGGGGAAAGTGAGGAAACCATCGATGAAACGATTCAATTCTGTGAAGATTATTTAAAGGATGTCATAGTTAGTTTTCAATGCGGTATGGAGTTCAGTTCAATTTCTTCCAATATTGGAAGCGAAGATGCATACATACCTATTGAAGCAAATAACAATAGTTTATATGAGATGGTTCTGCAAAACTGTTCTGAAGATTTTGACAAAAGAGTTTATTTCTTCTCACATATAGATTCTTTTCGGGATGATTTTATTTATAATATTTTATACAAGATAATCAAATTTAAAAGAGTAGTTATTGGAAAAAATAAGCAACTTAATATAATCATCAATAAAATAATGAAAGAAAAGATTAAAAAAGGATTGTACTTTGATACTTGATGTGAATTAATCTGCAGTTATATAATTTTATGTGGTTGGAAAGTGAGATGATAATATTTTACAAAATGTATTTATTAACATTAATTCTCCGTTTTGCATTACTCTGCTCCAAATGATTGTTGTTGTTATCTTTGCAAAAACTATTGGTTTTTTTTGTTGTAAAATAGGGCAACCGTCAGTAATTGGCGAAATATTGGCCGGCATTATAATCGGACCTTCTGTACTAGGTAAGATCCTACCGGATTTTTTAAAATTTCTTTTCCCTCAAAACTCATATAATAACATTCAAGTATTAAGCCAGATCGGGCTGATATTATTTATGTTTATTTTAGGGATGGAACTTGATATTAATGTAATAAAAATGAACCCTGTTGGTACGTTGCTTATTAGCAACATAGGTATTATATTTCCGTTTCTTCTGGGAGTTGGTTTAGCGTTTATTATATATACAAAATGTGCATCCTCAAATACTACTTTTATTGCGTTTGCCTTATTTATGGGGATTTCAATGAGTATTACAGCATTCCCGGTATTGGCATCTATATTGAGAGAAAAAAAGTTAATAAATACAACCATAGGCACACTGACTATAGCATATGCATCTATTGATGATGTTTTGGCATGGTGCATTCTTGCACTTGCGGTAGCTATTTCAAGCAATAGTTCTGTTATTTCTGCATTAACTACCATACTTTTTTCTATTATTTTTATTTTAGTAATGATTTTCTTGGTGAGACCTATTATAAGACAACTGGAATCCATAATTAAAAACAATATATCGATTTTCACATTAAAAATAATAATTTTGTTTATGTCGGCTTTTCTTTCGGAAGCAATTGGTATACATGCTCTATTCGGAGGCTTTCTTGCAGGAGTTGTGATGCCAAAGAATGAAATCTCAAGAAAAGTAATAGTAGCAAAAATTGAAGATTTTTGTACTGTTATACTAATGCCGTTATTCTTCGCTTCTACCGGATTAAGAGCTCAATTCGGCCTTTTAAACCAGCCATATCTATGGGGTATATGTTTTTTAATTATTATATTGGCGGTTACTGGAAAGTTCATTGGGATAGCTTTAGCGGTACGTCTTACCGGGCAGACTTGGAAGAATGCATTATCAATCGGAGTACTTATGAATACCAGAGGATTGATGGAATTGGTTGTTATTAATATAGGGTATGAATTAAATATATTTACCGCGGAAATGTTTTCAATTATGCTTATAATGGCTTTATTTACAACTATTATCACAGGCCCATGGCTGAATCTGATTGACCATATTTATCTAAAAAAAACATTAAACACTCATTCAGTAGATTAATTGAAAGGGACAAATATGATAGGATCACAATATAAGGACAAAGCGGATAATTCCAAGCTAAATATGATTTTATCTGAATTGAATAATACCGCGGGAGAATACCCGAGAAATTACAATATTTATGAACTTATTGATGAACAGGTGAAGAGAGTTCCTTTGAAGGACGCAGTTATATTTAAAAATAAAAAGATAAGTTATGCAAGCCTTAACGATAAAGTTAACCAAGTGGCCAATATGTTATTGGATTCCGGCGTAAAAAAAGGAGATATTGTTGTCTTAATGGCCAATCGCTCCATAGAAATGGTTCAAGGCATTCTAGGCATTCTCAAATCTGGTGCCGTATGCCTTCCATTGGATATCAAATATCCTCAGGATAGAATTGCTTTTATTTTGCAGGATTGTGGCGCCCGGTATATTCTAAAGCAGGGCGAAGTTGTTATACTGCCTGCTTTTGATGGAAAAATCATAGATATAGATATTTGTGAAGAGAGCAGCAGTCAGCCTATAAAAAATTCCGAAACAATAAGTCCGGAAAATGTGGCATTTGTTATTTACACATCAGGCTCATCAGGAAGACCGAAGGGTGTATTATTAAGACATAGTGGAATTATTAATCATTCATACACAAAAATATCAGTATTAAAACTAAATGAAGAAGATTACATATGCCATAATTTCAGTATCAGCTTTGTCCCTTCGATATGGTTGATACTGACAACGCTCATTATTGGAGCGAAACTATATATTTGCGACGAAGAAATGATGATAGACCCATATAAACTTTTTTCCAATGTATATGAAAATCATATAACTATTATGGAAGTAACACCGTCTCATTTAAATACATATTTGAATATACTTAATGAAGGAAAAGAAAAGATTGACTTTGGGTGTTTGAAGGTACTGGTCCTGACTGGAGAAAAAATTCTACCTTCTATTGTAAACAAGTTTTATAGGGTTTATGACACAAGGCTTGTTAACGCTTATGGTCAAAGTGAATGTTCGGATGATACATTGCATTTTGAAATCCCCAAAAATTCGAATACTCAAGCCGTACCAATAGGAAAGCCCTCCATGAATACGCGTATTTACATACTCGACAGTAAATACCGGCTCCAACCCGAAGGCGTTACAGGCGAGTTGTATATTTCAGGTGATGGACTGGCAGAAGGATATTTGAATAGAGATGATCTTACAAAATTGAAGTTTGTGCCTAATCCATACGAGAAAGGTAATTTAATGTATGCTACTGGAGATTTGGTCAGAATTCTACCTGACCTGAATCTGGAATATATCGGAAGGACAGACCGCCAAATTAAGGCAAGAAGCTTTACAATTGAGTTGGATGAAATAGAAAAGGTACTTTCGGAGCATAAGGATATAAAAGAAGCTGTTATTGTCGACAGGGATGACGAAAAAGGAAACAAGTATATATGCGCATATTATGTTCCAAATAAAAAATTATCCGGTATGCAATTGAGGGATTACTTGAGTAAAAAGCTACCTGATTATATGATACCGTCATTTTTTATTAATCTGGACAGGCTGCCAAAAAATCCGAATGGAAAACTTGAAAGATTATTGTTACCTGAGCCCAAAGACTTGTTTATTAAAAACGATAAAAAGATGGCTTCTAAAAATGGTATAGAAGAAAAAGTAATTGATACTTGGCGAAAAAACCTTTCAGTAGGCAGCATAGGCATAGATGACAATTTTTTTATTATAGGTGGAGACTCTATAAAAGCAATTCAAATTTGTGCCTGCCTTAACAAGTATGGTATCAAAGTTGATATTAGGGATATTTACATGCATCCAACAGTCAGGGAGCTTTGTACATTTATAGAATCTAATGGCGACCTGCATTTAATAAAAAATAAAGATACAAACGATACATCAGCATGTTGCGCTATGCCTGAAGTTGCCAAAATAGATTGTGATACCTATTTCAAATCAAAAACATATGTCGGTAATATATTCGGTTTGAATGCAGAAGTACAGTCTGTATATCCGGTATCCCCCTCTCAAGAGATGCTATTGTTCTATGCATTGCATAATAAAAATTCCAAATTGTATTATGAACAACTATCATTCAGCATACATAAGAAAATTGATTTTGAATTGCTTGGTAAAAGCTTTAATTTGCTTATAAAAAGACATGACATACTAAGGACCATTTTTACATATAAAGCGCTCGGCAAGCCTATGCAGATTGTTCTGGCAGAAAGAAAAACAAAGATATATTGCGAAGATATTTCAAATAAAAGCATTAGTGAGAGGCATATTGTTATCGATGAGTTCACAAATAAAGACAAAGAAAAAGGGTTTGATGTTCTGAAAGATGTTCTCATAAGGTTAGCGGTATTCAAAATTTCAACGGATGAATATAAAATTGTATTAAGTTATCATCATATTATTTTGGATGGCTGGAGCACAGGATTAATTATTAATGAATTGAACAGTATATATGAACAGATCGAAAATAATAGTAATCCTTATCTGGAATGTACGTATCAGTATTATAACTACATTGACTGGCTGAATGCCCAAAATAAGCAAGAGGCTTTTTTATATTGGGATAGTTATTTAAAGGGCTATAAGCAGGAAAAAAACAGCTTCGATAAATTTAAAAAGAAATCAGAAGCCAATATAACAGGGCATGAACAAATAAATGAATACACTTTCAAATTAAGCCAAAAGCAAACATATGGAATTATTAAGGTGGCAAAGAGTAATAAGGTGACAGTAAGCGCTTTAATGTTTTCAGTTTGGGGAACATTCCTCAATTTGTTGAACCAAAGCAATGATACGGTATTCGGTATTATTGCGTCAGGTCGTCCCTCTACTATCGAAGATGTTGATAAAATGCTTGGCTTGTTTGTGAATGTAGTACCATTAAGAGTTAATAATCAAGTCAACGTAATTTTCAAGGATTTGGTTAAAGATGTGCATAAGGCTCTTATATATGGGGATAGTTATTCATACTTCCCTTTAATTGAGCTTCAGAAGAAATTGGGTCTGAAGACGATTGACCATGTAATCGGTTTTCAAAATTACCCCGAATTTGAAAAAATAGAGGATAAGTCAATAGTAAGATTTATTGAGCAATCCAATTATAATTTAAAAATATCTATTATCCCGCAGAAACAATTTTCAATAAGTTTTACTTATAATACAGCTGTTTACAATAATAAAGCTTTTCCCAAGATTAAAAAATGCATATTGAATATATTGGGTGCCATATTGGAAAATCCTGAAATAGAATTCGAAAGATTAAAGAATATGATGGAAGCTGATATCACATAATCCACATAAAAACACAAATAAAAAAGGGGGAATAAAAATGCAAATAAGATCGGATATAAAATTTTATGATCAAAGATTTCTGATGTTTGTTCTGGATCAAATGGCAAATGAGTATGAAAAGCAAAATAGGGATGTAATAAGAATGACTTTGGGTAAATCAGAGTTGCCATTGCATCCTGACATTATTTTGTCCATGCAAAATGCTTTAGCTGATTTTAATAAAAGCTCTCTGGTGTTTCCCGGAGGACTACCTCAACTTAAAGAGGAATTAGCGAATTACTATAAAGAGAAATATAAGGTGAATATAGAACCAAAGAATTTTATTATCAGTACAGGTACAAGCACTTTGTTCAGAAATATTTTCTATTTGCTGCTAAAAAAGGGTGATGAAGTCTTATTACCACAGCCATATTACTCTTTATATCATTTTTCTGCGCTTCTGGTCGGGGCAAAAATCAAATATTACAAAATAGATCCTGACAAAATGTCTTTAGATATGGGATCTTTCATAGAAAATTATACATACAAGACAAGGGTTGTAGTAATAAATACCCCGGGCAATCCTTTAGGGAATATGCTGACAAAGCAGGAATTACATGAAATAGATACAGTTGTAAATGGACAATCTGTTATCATAAATGATGAAATATATGCAAATATTTGTTTTGATGAGCCTGGTACTTCAGTTATGCAGCTCTCCGATACAAAATCGACTTTTATTACAACAAATTCATTTTCAAAAGGTTACCGCATGTATTCAAGAAGGATAGGATATTGTATAGTACCTGATGAGTTAATCACTCCATTGACAGTATTACAACATCACACATTGCTTACAGCAGACCCGGTGGCACAGTTTGGAGCAATATCAGCCCTCAAGCATCAAAAAGAATTGGATTACTTAAAAAACCTTTATAAGCAACGCAGGGATTATACAATAAAACGATTTGCAGGTCATCCTCTTGTAAAAGCATTGTATTCAAAAGGTGGTTTTTATATTACATTGGATTGCCGGAAATTTATGGAGAAAAATAGAATAGCTGACAGTCTTGATTTAGCTATCAGAATAATGGAAAGTAAAGGTGTTGCAACAGTTCCCGGTTCAGATTTCGGATTGCCGCATACGTTAAGGCTTTCATTTTCAACATCAAGATATAATGAGGGAATTGACTTATTGATAGATTTCTTTAATCATCCTATAAAGAAAGGTAGTGATACTTGATGCAAGACCTGGAACTAAAGCTTAGAAACATTATAAAAGAAGAAATAGAAACTGAATTGGACGAACTGGAAATTGATATAAACAAAGAACTCATAGATTATGGTATAAATTCTGCAGGTATCCTAAATATAATTATCAATATCGAAAACACATTTTGCATTATATTTAAAGATGAAGACTTTGATGTCAACAATTTTAGATCTATGCAATGCCTTCTGGACTTTATCAAAAAAACCGTAAATAACCGTCTTAATGGATGTAATGATTAAATATAGAGGTGCTTTATGCAAAAAGTAGCTTTATTATTTCCAGGACAGGGTTCGCAATATATCGGCATGGGTAAAAAGCTCTGCAGTGAATTTGATATAGCAAGTAAAACATTTGATGAAGCAAGCGAATTGTTAGATATGGATTTGAAAAAGCTTTGCTTCGATGGTAATGTTATTGAACTGAATTGGCTGTCAAATATATTTATTTCCATATTAACACTAAGTGTAGCTACTTTTAGAGTGTATAACCAGGAAATCGGCATATTACCTGTCATATCGGCCGGGCACAGCTTGGGAGAGTATTCTGCCCTTACATGCAGTGGAGCTATGAAATTCTCAGATGCGCTAAAAATTGTTGAATATAGAGGTAAGCTTGCTCAACAAATATCTGACAGTGAAATAGGAGCTATGACAGTTTTTAATGGCATTGATAAAATTTCAGTAGAGAACGAATGCAAACAGTTAAATGAGTTTAAGGAATTGGTTAATATTGCTTGTTATAATTCACCGAATCAATTTGTTATATCCGGGTTTAAAGATGCCGTATATACTTTGGAAAATAAATTCGCCGAAAAAGGGGCTGCAATCACTCCATTGCTAACAAGTGCTCCTTTTCATTGCGGGATTATGAGCGAAGCAGCGGAACTTTTAAAACAGGAATTGAAGAAAATATGTTTCAATAATTTTAGCTTTCCCGTAATATCTAATGTATTTGCAAGACCGTACGTGAATCCGGAAGAGATTAAAAACGGTTTAGTACTTCAAATGACCAACTCTGTGCAATGGAATAAAACAATTGAATATATTGAATATTATTATAATGGATGTACCTTAGCATTAGAAATGGGACCCAAGTCAGTTTTAACTGATTTATTAAAAGAAAATACCGATGGATTTAAAGGAGTTTCTTTCGGACAATACAAAGATAGAGAAAATCTATTTAAGTTATTAGCAGAAAACACAAGACCCGATATGAAAGATAATCCGCAATTATCTAAAAGCACAGTAGTCACAATGTGTTTAGCAATGGCCGTAAGCACTGAAAATAGGAACTTTGACGAAAATGAGTATTATCAGGGTGTTATTAATAACTATGAACAAATTGAAATAATTCAAAATGAAATTGAGGTTTCCGGAAATGATCCTACAATCGATCAAATGAAGCAAGCCATTCACTTGCTTAAAGCGATTTTTGAAACAAAGAAAGTTCCGGCTAAAGAACAAATCGAGAGATTCCAAAGGATTTTTAGTGAAACGCGCACACATTTTTTACTCGAAGATTTCATTATGCCCAAAAATGGGGATAAGGAAGCTGACGTAAATAAAGTAGAAACCAACACTGAAAAGTGCGGCATATCCAAGAAAGACATTGCAATTATCGGGATGGGTGCAAAATTTTCCAAAGCCAATAACATACAGGAATATTGGGAAAATATAAAAAAAGGATTGGACTGTATTGGCGAGCTTCCATCATCAAGGAAACACGATGTTGAAAATTATCTGAACCATATTAAATTTGATAGAGAAAATATAAAATATAAAAAAGGATCATATCTTGATGAAATAGACAAGTTTGATATTAATTATCTAAAGATTTCACCTCAGGAAGCAAAATTAATGGATCCAAATCAAAGGCTTTTTTTTGAAACTGCACTAAGTGCAATTGAAGATGCAGGTTATGGTGGTGAAAAATTATATGGTTCAAAAACAGGTGTGTACGTAGGATTCAGAAGTTATAAGCAGAAGTACTGGAAAATGATAGAGGACGTTGATCCCTCTCTAAAAATGGTTGCATATGCGGGTAACAGTGCGGCAATGATTCCTAGTAGAGTCGCATATCATCTGAATTTGACAGGGCCTTCCATTGTAATAGATTCGGCTTGTTCATCATCACTCGTAGCGGTTCATCTTGCTTGTAGAGCATTAAGAGAAGGTGATTGCGATTACGCAGTGGTAGGGGGGGTTACTCTGGAAGAAATCCCAATTTATAATATGGATGAGATAGGTGTAGAATCAAGCGACAGTAAAACCAGGGCATTTGATAATAGTGCTGATGGAACTATTGAAGGTGAAGGAGTTGCTTCTATTTTATTAAAGCCGTTGGATAAAGCTTTAGCAGATAGAGATAGTGTTTACGCTGTTATAAAGGGCAGTGCGGTTAATAACGACGGCTGTTCTTTAGGTATTACAGCTCCAAACGTAAACGCTCAGGAAAATGTAATAGTAAGTGCCTGGGAAGATGCCGGAATAGATCCTGAAACAATAACCTATGTTGAAGCTCACGGAACAGCAACCAAATTGGGTGACCCTACAGAGATATTAGGTCTTAAAAAAGCATTTGAGAGATATACGAAGAAAAAACAATTTTGCGCAGTTGGTTCTGTTAAAAGCAATATTGGACACTTAAACGCAGTTGCAGGATTGGCTGGACTTATTAAAGTCGTAATGGCTCTTGGAAACAAACAAATTCCCAGTACTATTCACTTTAGCCGGCCAAATAAAAGGATAAGCTTTTACAAATCTCCTGTTTATATCAGTGATAGCCTTAAAGATTGGAAGACGGAAGGGAAAAGGGTATGTGGAATTAATTCATTTGGTATTAGTGGAACAAACTGCCATGTTGTGCTTGAGGAGGTTCCAGAGGGCTATAATAGATACGGGGATGCACATATTGATGAGGGATTGCAAATTCTTACCATATCTGCTGAGAGTAAAAACTCCTTAAAGCAGATAATCCTGGAGTATCATAAATATATTTGCACAGATGAGAATCATGAACTTGGAAACATATGTTTTACAGCAAACACCGGCAGAAGTCATTATAGCCATAGGATTGCAATTATCGCTAAAGATATAATGGATTTAAAAGAAAAGATTTCTAAAATAGCATTTATGAGTTCCTATGAAGATAATAAAGATTTGACTTATTTTTTTCATAATGTTTGTAAGCCTCAAAAAAAAGGTGATAAGGAAGTAAATTCAAAGATACTGTTTTCTGAAATAAATATCAAAAAGGATAAGTATACCATGAAGGATATTGACATGCTGGAAGGATTGTGCAGATTCTATGTTAATGGCGGCAATGTCAATTGGGAATTGTTATATGGTGGTCTGGCTGTAAAGAGAGTGAATATACCAACATATGCTTTTGAAAAAAAACGTTACTGGCTAAATATTGCCGATAATTTATATCAAGATATAGAAATTAATATTGATGATATGTTCAGTACAGCGCTTTGGGAGGAGAAAGAATTAACTCAAAACACAAATAATCCTCAAAACGGAACGACGCTTCTTTTAAATGATATAAACGGATTAGGCAAACAAATAGCAAAAAGGTTAAAAGAGTACGATAATGAGGTAATTGAAGTCAATTTTGGCGAGTGTTTTAGAAAAATAAGCAATAATGAGTACTACATAAGTGACTCAATTGAAGATTTGCAAAATCTTTTTCATGATATCAAGTTGTATAAGCTTAAACAAATAATACATTTACGTTCAATTTTACACTATAATAATAAAATCAATGATGAGCGTCAATTAAAATCGAGACTAAAATGCGGTTTATACAGCTTTTTCAACCTAATTAAGAGCATTGGAGATTTGGCAAGAAAGTTGGATGTTGTTATAGTCTCCGAGTTTTTTTATGAAATAACGAAGAATGAAGAAATTATAGTCCCGGAAAATGCTGCACTTGTTGGGCTTGGCAAGGCTGTAACTTGGGAATTCCCGGAATTGAAATGCCGTTTTATAGATATTGATGGTAAAACAGATGCCGAAAATATAGTGAAGGAAATCAGAGCCGGTTACCAAGATTACCTTGTAGCATATCGCAACAAACATAGATATGTTGAATATATAAAAAAGATCAATATTTCAGAAGGGAAAACCGGCAAACTGCAGTTTAATGCAAACGGAGCGTATGTAATAACTGGGGGGACAGGCGGTATTGGTCTTGAAATAAGTAGTTTTCTTGTATCAAAATATAAGGTTAATTTGGCTTTGATAAACAGGATAAATATTTATGAAAAAAACGAAAACGACAAATTGCAAAAGAAACTTAATAAGATAGACGATATGAAACGTTCAGGATCAACAATCGGATTATACACAGCTGACGTATCTGAAGAAGCAGCCTTAAGTAAAACACTAGACCAGATAAGATCTGAGTTTGGTAAAATAAACGGTATCATTCATATTGCAGGCGTAAATACCGGTGGAACCATTTCTGAACAGAGTTTAGATGAATTTGATGATATATTGCTCTCAAAGGTATATGGAACAAAGAACCTTCATAATTTAACACAAAATGATGACTTGGATTTTTTCATCATGTTTTCTTCGGTTATAACATTATGCGGGGGTAAGGGGAAAGGGGCTTATACAGCAGCGAATGCATATCTGGATTCATTTGCAGCATATAGAAATAGATTGGGTAAAAGAACGCTGACAATTAATTGGCCTTCATGGAATGGTATAGGATTTTCTGAGGGCAAATCAAATGTTAGTATTGAAATTTTCAAGGCATTGGATTCCAAATATGCCTTGGAGATATTTGACAGGTCCATTAATGATAAACATAACAGAATAATTGTTGGAGAGATCAACAATCAAAGCGAGGCATATGACATTATTGAATATTTACCTTTCAAATTTTCAAATGAACTTGAATCAATTGTATTCAATAATAAAAATAGTGTAGATAATGTTTTTTGCCATGATAAAAAGATGATAAACAAAGTTACGGTAGAATCAAATGGGAATGGCAAAGTGTCGGATATTGAAAGAATGATTGCTCAGGTTTTGGGAAGGGTATTGGGATATAATAAGTTGAATGTAAATGATAATTTTTTTGAATTGGGAGCGAATTCAATACTTGCTGTAAAAATGGAAGTTGAAATGGAGAATGAAGGAATTAATATAACATACGCTGATATTAACAGATATCCAACGATAAAGAAACTTGCATCATATATAATCGATGGGAAAGGCCTTTCCGGCAATGAGATAAATAATACTTCATCACAGGGTGGGGATATTGAAAATACATTAAATAAAAATGGCGTTGTATTTGTAAAGGGGAATTTTGAACCTTTTAATGAAGTATTCTTTAAAGGAGACTGCTTTTATAGTGCATTTATGCCTATCGTGCGGGCTTATAAAAAGAGCGTTATCCCATTCCTTTTTTCAGATATAATTAAGTATAGTTTTAATATTTCAGATAAAGGTGAATCTGATATTGAATATGTACAAGTTATGGACATATATAAAATATTCGAAGATATGGGGATATTATTGGAAACAAAATTGAAAAGTGTTGATGTTGTTAGTGATATAAAGAAGGCAATTGACAACGTGAAGCCTGTAGTAGTATTCGTCGATAGTTATTATGAAACTATCCGGGAAGATGTTTACGAAAAGTACCATCTGCCTCATTCTTTGTTATTTCTTGGATATGATGAGTATAATCAATTATTTCACATAATGGAACACGATGACAGATATAGTTTGTCGTATAAAAGGCGATCAATAGGTTTCTCCGAAATAAAAACATGCTATGAAGGCTTTTTAAATATAACGCCCAATAGAGAATTACCAAGTTATTTTGAATTTTATCTAGGTTCTCCTGACACCCAGAATACAGGTTATATTGATGTAATACAAAAAACGATAATTAAATATGCTTCTTTTGCGCTTGAAAAGCAGGAAGAAATAATCTCCGGATTAAAACAAATCACTAAATTTACTGATGATTTCAAAAACAGCATAAACGATAACGAAGCTTATTGTGAAGGGTTGGAGAGATTTGTCGTCAGACTGAATCGGATTATTATAGCAAGGGAGAGCGAATTTTATCGAATACAACATATTTTCCCATTGGAAAGATATATATTAAAGGATTTGAGTAAAATAATCGAACATTGGATGTTTATTAGGGCAAAACTTACGGGATGCATATATAGAACTAAAAATAACAAGGAAGTTTTTAATACTTGTTTAGACAAATTATATCAAATGTACGACCTTGAATATAGTTTCCATAAAGCGCTATTCATATTGCTGAATCAAGAAATGGAGAAGCATAGAGCCGGTGAATTATGCCAGTAATTTTTTAGTACGTCTATTAATGACATGCAAATAATAGGGAGGATTAAATAATGATTCAAAATCTAGAAACAAGAGTTAAGGAGATTATTGTCGAATGTACAGATTCAAGATGGCATATTAATGACATAAATTTGAATGATGAATTATCTTCCATCGGCGTTAATTCCCTAATTTACATGAGGCTGGTATCAATGCTGGAGGAGGAATTCAACATTGTATTTGATGATGAGATGCTTATATTTAAAAATATCGGTACCCTGTATTATTTTATCCAGTATGTCAAGGAAAAACTAAATCAGAGCAAGGAATAAATCCTGTAGTTCTAATTGGGGAATGATATGCTTTTTGAAAACATAAAAAAATATTCTATTTCAGATCCAGGCAAAGTTGCATTAGCAGATGATAAAAGGGTTATAAACTATAAACAGTTATACCAGCGTCTGAAAAATAATCAGAAATTACTTCAAATGTATGGATACACGACAGGAACAAAAGTCATTTTAAAAGTTCAAAGGCAATTGGATTTTGTAATTGCAATTTTGAGCCTATTTTCTGTAGAATGTTGGGTTATCCCGGTTCCTAACGGTATCACGCCGCGAGAATTACAAAAGGTTATTGATTTAACAAAAGCGGAGATATTTTTAAATCATTTACTCGAAGATCAAAGATGCTTAGATATAGATGGCAGTGATGATTTTAAAAAACCCGCAGGATGCAAAACCGGTATTTATCATTTGACTTCCGGAACGACGGGGATTCCCAAATTATGTATTCGGACCCTGGATTGTTTAATATATGAAGGACAGAGCTTCAAAAGAACCTTTTCGATCAGTAGTGATGATAAAATACTCAGTGCATCTCCCTTGTATCATTCGTATGCTTTGGGAGCAGCTTTAATAACTGCTTTTGTTTCAGGAGGATGTCTATATACCATAAATAACTTTATACCCAGAAAAGTATTGAAGATTGTTCAGGCAAATCTAATAACAATACTTATATTTGTCCCTATTATGGCTAAAGCGCTATGCAATACACGTACTGAACAGGTTTTTAACTTATCATCGCTTAGGATCGCTCTTGTGGGTGCCGGGGCTATTACTAAGGAATTATATGATAATTTTTTCAGAAGATATGGTATAGCGTTATTAAGTAATTATGGGAGTACTGAAACAGGTGGAATAATATCAAGACTGGATCCTTTACCTTATACATCCATAGGCAGACCTATGGATGGAGTAAAGATCAAACTGTGCAATGATAAGGGTGAACGCATAGCACCCGGTGTTGTAGGTGAAATTTTTGTAAAATCCAAAGGTATGCTTAAAGGATATTACGTAGATGAAAAGCTTTCTCTGGATAAACAAGGGTTTTTCGCTACTGGCGATTTAGCAGTTCAAGACAAAGATAATTACTTGTATATAAAAGGCAGGAAAAAGATATTGATTAACATTGCCGGGAAAAAAGTTAATCCATTGGAGGTGGAGGAGGTCTTACTAAGTTTTCCGGGAGTCAAAGAGTGTATTGTCGTGGGAAGCACAAAAAAGAATGGAGAAGAATGTGTAAAGGCTGTAATTGTTGCCCAAGGTATTAAAGAAAATGAAATACGGAGGTTTTGTGTTAATAAGCTGAGTGAATATAAAATACCTTCTATTATTGAATTCAGGCAAAGCATCCCCAGAAATAATCTTGGTAAAGTCAAGCGCGAAGAGCTTATGAAAGGTTAACCGCAAAATGAAAAATGGCATTATTCAGATCGGAATTATCGGATGCGGTTGGATTGCAGAGCACGCGCATATCCCTTCATTTGGTTTGATTCAAGGCGTTTCAGTAAATTCTTTATTTGATATAGATAGCTTTTTACAATATGGCTAATTATTTTGTAGATGCACTGAATGGAAGGAATACGGGCTATCTTACTGATGAAGATGCTTTAAGGACGGTTTCACTGATAGAAAAGCTATATAATAGTGAAAAGGAAACAGATAAAGAAGCAGGTGGTATCCGTTTGGAGGGATTGAACCGTGGATAGCTTTTTTCTTGGGTTGGATATCGGGGGCACTAATGTAAGAATTGCTTCTTATGATGGGTCGGCTAATAGAATTTCCGAGGTAAAAAAAATAGCATTCAAAAAGTCAGGCAACCCTAAGGTTGAAGTTGATGAAAACATATGCGAATTAGTAACAGATTTTATCAAAGAAAAGATGAAGGAAAACAAAAAATTGGGGGGAATAGGCTTATCATTAGCAGCGCTTTTCGACAGGACAAATGGCAGTATTGTCATATGGCCCAACAACAAAGTATGGAATGGGTTTCAATTAAAGAATTATCTGACAGAGCGGTTCAATGTACCGGTTTTGATGGAGGATGATGCAAACGCCGGAGTGCTTGGAGAACATTTATTGGGTGCCGGAAAAGGTTGTGCCAATTTGGCTTATATTACAATCAGTACAGGTATAGGCTGCGGATTGATTCTAAATAATTTACTTTATATTGGATCCAATGGGTGGGCTGGGGAATTAGGGCATGTCAAGACAGACTATGATGAAATGATATGCACCTGCGGTATGAAGGGGTGCCTTCAAGCATTGGCATCAGGGCCTGCCATACTTAAAAATTACAATGAAATTAAGAAGAAAAACAATAATAGGGTATGTGAAGTTTTGGATTTGAATAAGGTCGTCAGTTTAGCATTAAAAGGAGAAAAAGAAGCTATAGAAGTGTTTTCGCAGGCGGGGGCACAAATCGGCAAAGCTATAGCAAATATGGTAATGCTGCTTGACATTTCCACCGTAATACTTGGTGGAGGTGTCATTGGCACAGGTGAAATATTGATGGAACCTATAAAAGATACGGTCAGTATTTTTTTTGGACATTATAAAAGGGACATAAATATGGCAATTTCTGAGCTGGGCGGTAATAATGGAGTAATTGGAGCTCTTAGCCTTATATATAAGCATATAAATGGTGCTATTAATGTTCCGTTCAAATGTTATCGAAAAGGAAAGTGATTAAAATAAAATCCGGTGAGAGCTTAACCATTGCCGTAGTCAATGGACCAAATATTAATATTTTAGGCATCAGAGAGACTGACATTTACGGCGAAGAAACATGGGAGATCATTGAACTGCGATTAAAGGAACTGGCAGTTGTATTAAATGTAAAAGTGGTTTTCTTCCAATCAAATCATGAGGGATGTATAGTTGATTTTCTCCAGGTAAATTTAAGAAATATTGATGGAATTGTAATAAATCCTGCTGCTTATACCAAGACGGGATATGCAATACTTGATGCACTTACCTCTATTGATATTCCATTTATAGAGGTGCACCTTTCCAATATTATGTCAAGAGGCGGGTGGCATTCAAAGTCAATATTCACCAGCAAAGCAATCGGCCAAATTATCGGATTTAAAGGCTTTGTTTATGACCTGGGCCTAAGAGCCATCAAAGATTTTATTACTAGACAGGGAGGAAAATGATATGTGCGAATTAGCAATAAGGGGAGGAAAGGCTTATAAATCCAAACCGTTTCCGGAATGGCCATTTTCCAATGAAAGAGAGCTTGAATTACTTACAGAGGTGGTTAATAGTAGAAAATGGTGGAGAAACAGTGGAAACATGGCTGAAGAGTTTGAAAAAAGATTTGCAGAAATTCATAACGTAAAATATTGCCTGGGTGTTACCAATGGGACTCATGCTATTGAGCTTTCATTATATACTTTGGGAACAGGGCCGGGAGATGAAGTTATTGTTCCTGCATTTACTTTTATTTCAACCGCCACAGCAGTTATATATTGCAATGCAACACCGGTATTGGCCGAAGTTGACCCTGTGACATTCTGCATACAGCCGGAAGCATTTGAAAAAGCCATTACCCCAAGGACTAAAGCAGTTATTCCTGTACATATGGCAGGGCATCCGTGCGATATGGATTCAATTTGTGAAATTGCAAAGAGGTATGAAATAAAAGTTATTGAGGATGCTGCACATGCCCATGGCGCCGAATGGAAAAACAGAAGGATGGGAACCTTTGGAGATATGTCCACTTTCAGCTTTCAGAACGGCAAATTAATGACCTGTGGAGAAGGTGGAGCGATTGTTACCAATGATAAACAATTGTATGATAAAGCATATCTGGCTCATGGCGTAGGAAGACCTAAAGGTGACCGGTTATATGCCCATATGATGCTTGGCTCCAACTATCGCATGAATGAATTTCAAGCAGCAGTTCTCATAGCCCAGCTTGAAAGGCTCGACAATATGAATAAAAAAAGAGAAGAAAATTCCAGAATTCTGGATAAGCTTTTTGCCGATATTCCCGGAATATTACCTCAAGGAAGAAATCCAGGCGTTACATTAAATCCGCATTATATGTATATGTTTTATTATAACCCTGACTATTTCGGAGGGTTATCCAGGCAGGAATTTGTTGATTGCCTTATAGCTGAAGGAATACCAGCATACATTGCATATCCTGTTATATCGGATACAATATTTTTTAAAGAAAATGATTTCGGCAACCGTATAAAGGAATATCCCAGATCACATGAAGCTGACTTGTCGAACGCAAGAAGAATTGCCGATAATGTCGTATGGCTACCCCATTTTACACTTCTTGGAGACATTGAGGATTTAAATGAAATTGCAGGCGCAGTAAGTAAAATACAAAATGCTTAATGTTAAGAAATTCGATTATGAAAGTAAAGCAGGTATATTGATGAAAAAAGGAATTATTTTTGATTTTGATGGCGTTATTATTGATTCCATTGATAATCAAAGGCAGGCGCTTGTGGAAAGTTATAAACTCGTTGTTGGTGAAGGAAGACCTCCTTTCGACGAATTTTTAAGCCATAACGGAGACAGTCTTGGAAATATTTTTTTAAAGATGAAACTTCCTTTAGCTATGGTTGAACATTATAGAAAATTCAGCAGTGAAAAAATAGAGTCTATTAATATTTATAATGGAATGAGAGATCTTTTAAAGCAACTTACCGATGATGGATACAACTGTGCTCTATGTACAGGTAAGGACAGAAAAAGAACATTGGAGATACTTGACAAATTAATGCTAAATGAATATTTTGAGGCGGTTGTGTGCTCTGATGATGTAAGCAAGCCAAAGCCATACCCGGATAGCTTGATACTTGCAATTGAAAAATTAGGAATTGGGCCGGATAATGCAGTTATGGTCGGTGATGCGAAGAATGATATTCTTTGTGCAATAAATACAGGAGTAAGAGTTATAGCAGTCAGTTGGGGGGGGATAGCCAAGGAAATCCTCGAGCGGGAATCTCCTGATAGGATAGTTAATACGGTAGAAGAGCTTTCTGCTGCTATTAGAGAACTGATAGGAAGTAGTATGGCTAGATAATAACAGATTAAAATCATGCTATTTTGCCTTAAATTGTTTGTGAAGAGGAATTTATGAAAGTTATTGTTATTATACCGGCTTTTAATGAAGGAAAAAACCTACTGAAGCTTTTGACCGAAATACGACAATTATGTGTGCAATACGATATTGTGGTAATTAACGATTGTTCATCTGACGAGACAGCTGAAATTTGTAGAAAATATGATATTGATTTCATAGATTTGCCTATCAATCTTGGTATAGGCGGAGCAGTACAGTGTGGCTACAAATATGCTTTTTATAATAACTATGATATAGCTGTGCAGGTTGATGGAGATGGACAGCATAAACCACAATATATTGATATGCTTGTAGGAAGAGTGGTAAATGGCAGTAATTTATGCATAGGATCACGTTTTATCAAAAAAGAGGGGTTTCAGTCAACTATTATACGTCGAACTGGAATTAAGTTTTTGTCCGGACTTATTAAAATTGTATGCAAGCAACTGGTAACTGATCCAACATCAGGGTTTAGAGCGTGTGACCGTAAGGCTATTGAATTTTTTACAAAATTCTATCCACAGGATTACCCGGAACCGGAAACAAACGTAGCGCTGCTGAGAAATAATTTAATAATAAATGAAGTCCCTGTGACTATGAGTATAAGAGAAAGCGGCAAGTCGTCCATTACGATTTATAGATCCATATATTATATGATAAAGGTAAGCCTTGCTATAATTATTACTTTACTTTCAAGGAGGGTGTAGTATAAACGAATATGTTTCTTCAGATAATTTCAATTATATCTTCTGTGTTGTTATTTACTCTTGTCTTAAATATGGTGAGGATCGGTAAGATTGAATTGAGATATGCCATGACCTGGATAACGGCAGGCTTAATTCTGATATTCCTCTCAATTTTCCCTTCAGTGTTAAAATTTGTATCATGCGTATTGGATATAAAAGAGGAAATAAATACTCTATTACTTCTTATTATCCTTTTCCTTTCTATTAAAGTTTTTACTCTTACAATCTCACTTTCAAGAAATGCGAATAAAATTAAGACATTGGTGCAGGAAATTGGGCTATTGAAGCAGAGGGTCGATATCCTTGATAAGTTGATTAAATACTATAAGCAGAATACCGGAATTTAAGGAGAAACGATGGATGAACTAAATATATTATATCATGAAATACACTCCAATAATTTGGAGATTATGAATCTGATTAACAAACAGTATTTACTATTAAGTCAATATATTACTGCAAATGAAACCGATTGCCACGAAAAATATTTGATAAAAGAAATGCTCCAGAAGATAATAAATTCAAATGATGATGAGATAAACAATAAACTGGTGAAAGAAATATTTTTGAAAATTTTAGATTCCATTCCAGGCTATATAGGTACAGATAATGGTAAAAAACTGTTAGTGAGCGGCAAAGCCAATATTAAATTCAATAAAATACATGAAATGTTTAATGTTCCGAAAGATTTACCCGTAGTGGTAGCGGGGCCATGTGCCATTGAGAGTATTGAATGCCTGGATATAGTCGCCAGATCATTAATGAAAAATAATGTCAGATTCATACGTGGAGGCGCTTATAAACCAAGGACATCGCCGTATGATTTTCAGGGATTAAAAGAAGAAGCATTAAAAATACTTTATCAAGTGAGCAAAAGGTATGATTTAATTTCTGTAACCGAGGTTGTGGATACTCGTGACGTTGAGCGAGTAATTTCATATACCGACATATTACAGATTGGTACCAGAAACATGCAAAACTATGAGCTATTAAAAGAGGTGGGTAAGACAAATCATCCTGTTATTCTAAAGAGGGGAATGAGCGCAACTTTAAATGAATTTATGTTGGCAGCGGAATACATGGCTATTCAAGGGAATAGAAACATTATATTATGTGAACGCGGTATACGAACTTTTGAAACCAAAACCAGGAATACGCTTGATATTTCTTGTATACCCATAATAAAAAATGAAACCGATTTACCGATTATTGTTGATTTAAGCCATTCATTAGGTAGAAAAGATATTGTAACTCCCATAGCAAAATCAATTTTAGCTGCAGGAGCGGACGGCGTTATGCTTGAAGTTCATCCGAATCCGGATATTGCGCTTTCAGATAGTAAACAGCAGTTAAATATTGATGAATTTGAGAATTTCTTAAGAGCAATTAATAAGAGTGTCCTAATGCTTAAATTGTTGAGGTAAAGAGTGTGAATGTATTTGATATTAAACCGTTTCATGACGAGTGTTGCAGTTGTTCTTCAGATATTATTGCCTGTATTGCATATCATTACAAGAAAAACTACAACTTAATTTTTTACAACTCCTGCGCTTTTGGATATAACAAAAGTGGGGATACTCACTTGCTTTTGAGAATAGGACCTTGGGATAAGCATAACTTATTATTGCAAGATGCGGTTTTTAATTACATAGGGATAAGGCCTCAGATACATGACAGAAGAGACAACAACGCTACACATCATTCCATACGGAATGAACTGGAGAAAAATAAACCAGTTGGAATAGTTACGGATACTTATTGTTTGCCTTGGAGCCCCACCTATCATAAGCACCATACAATACACCATATTCTTATAATTGGAGAAAATGCTGATCAATTTGTATGTGTCGACCCATACTTAAGCAAGGAAATAAATAGTTTGGAACAAAAGGTTTTTTATGAGCTATGTAATGCGATTATTACATTTGAGATTTTTGATGGAAATAAAAATATAAACCCTGAAAAAATTTTAATTTATTCCATAAAAAATTCATTAAGATGTGTAGATGGGAAAAACGATTTTGATAATATGCGTGATTTTTCAAAGGATTTAGAAAACATGGATATTAAAAAAGAATTGATTGGTTACGGGAAAGATGAAGCCGTTACATTTGAAGTAATGGCTATTTTGCTTCATAGTATCATCTCTGTTTCTTCAGCGAGAAAAGGGTTTGCAAAATTTCTTGGAGATTTAAGCATACGGAATGATAAATTAAGTACTTATGCTGAATGTTTTAATAAGATCAGCGATAACTGGATGAATGTCAAAAATGCATTTATCAAGTACTCCTTTAGAGGGTTTGATACTTCATTCTTAAACAAAATTGCAAAAATGATTCATGATATTGCGGATTATGAAGAAGAAACTGTTTCTTCAATAATAAATCAAATTCAATGCGCTGGTTGATTTCCGGGAAATTAAAAAAACACAAACACTTCGCAAAGGGTGGTCAGAATAATGAATAATGAAAAAAGTAATGGTAAAATCAAGCTTTTCTGCATTCCTTATGCCGGAGGCAACGCATCAATATTCTTTAAATTCAGAGATTACCTTGATCGCTTTATCGACTTGATACCTATAGAACTCCCAGGTAGGGGCAGAAGAATGAAAGAGGAGCTATGCAACAATTTTGAGCAACTTTCAGAGGATGTTTTCCAATCAATTCTACATCAAATTAACGGTACTGAATATGCAATTTTAGGGCATAGTCTGGGGGGACTTCTGGCCCTTGATGCAGCAGTCAGATTAGAAAGGAGCCGGTATAACAATATCAGATATCTTTTTGTTTCGGGTGTTTGTCCTCCTCAGTTGAAAAATATGGAAGAGAGTATATGCGATTTATCAGATCAGGATTTTTTAAATGAGATAATAAAACTTGGAGGAATGTCTCTTGAGTTTTTAGAAAATGATGACCTGGTAAAAACATTCCTTCCCATACTTAAAAGTGATTACAGGATTTACGAATCATATAAGGCAAATATTGTAGAAAAAATATCAGTCAATTGTGATATTACTGCTTTTATTGGAAAGGAAGATGAGAAGACGGATGAAATCGACGTAAGCAAATGGAATCAATATACGGAAAGAAATTTCAGCCTTTATGTGTTCGTAGGGAACCATTTTTTTATAAACACAAACTATAAGGAAGTCTGTAGAGTAATCAACAATTTATTAGTGTAAATGCATATGACTTCAAATAATTACTGCTAAACTAAGTGCAATAATAAGTCAAATAAGGAGGTTCTTACATATGGTTCAAGATACTGAAGCAAATATAATAACGTTGATAAAGGAAGTATTGGTAGATCAATTAATCATAGACCAGCTGGATAGTGAGGATAGGCTGGAGAGAACAGGGCTGAATTCCATAAGCTTTATAAGACTGGCTATTGCCATAGAGAGAGAATATGGATTTCAATTTGATGATGAGAAATTAAATATACAATTATTTGGGAATCTCAAAAGTTTGACTGAATATGTTGAAAGCAAGAAAAATGATGATAATGGAGATACATGATTTGATCAACAAAAATCCGTATTTAGAAAAAATTCTTGACTCAAAACCTTCAGGGCAATATGACTGCTGTGTTTTGTTCAGCGGCGGTAAGGATAGCACATATCTGTTGTTTCTGCTCAAGGAAGTATACAAAAAGAAAGTGATAGCTGTAACCATTGATAATGGGTATGAGTTTGATTGGATGTGGAAGCAAACAAAAGAGATAACAGACAGATTGCAGGTACCGCATGAGATAATTTCTGAAAGTAATAATTTTAAGTTATTATTCGAATCATTGATAAAGGATAATGATGTTTTTAAGAATAATGAGGGCAAAAATTATATTTGTACGGCATGTAACTATTTGTTTGCTGCCTGTGCCCTGAAATATGCATCATTAAATGATATACCATTTGTAGTTACCGGCCTTGACCCAGCACAGATCTTTTTGATAGAAAAGGGTAGAGAAGATGCCAACAATTTGGCAGAAAAGTTTTATAGAGCTTATATTTCTTCTACAAAGGAGAAAATTAAAAGAACTAAAAATTATAATGTCTATGAAGACTATAAACTTTTTATTTCAGAAACGTTCACTTTACCAAGGGAAATTACTTTACTTTTCCCATTTGTGTATTTGGAATATAACACCAGAGATATAAAAGATGTTATTTGCAGGGAAGTAGGCTGGAAGACTCCCGACTCTTCTAAGTTGAGCGGTTATACTACTACGGGATGCAAGATCGCCGATATTGTTTACAATACTTTAAGGCATCTGGAAATAGCACATCCTTTAGATGTGGAACATCTGGAAAAACTTTATACAGATGGTGCGATAAATACAAAAGAATTAAACTCATTTAAGAAAAAAGTAGCATACGGTAAAACGCCCAAATTCCTTGACTTTAGGGATGAAATCTATGATAGGTTGTGTATAAAAGAGTTTTTAGTTAATGAATGCAAATGCCGTAACATTAAATATAAATAAATCAATGAATTTGGGAGATAAAGAATGTTTGATGAAAACTTTTTTGTGGGTACCGATGGCTCTGAAATTGTCATGAATGCTGCAATTGACAAATATATAGAGAACCTGGCGGATTTGAGACAATTTAGTGGTGCTGTATTGGTGGCAGACAAAGAAGGGGTATTACTAAGAAAAGGATATGGGATGGCAAGCTATGAGCTTGATGTACCCAACACACCTAAAAGTAGGTTTAGAATCGGGTCAGTCACAAAGCTTATTACAGCCGTAGCGATAATGCTGCTATATGAGAGAAAGCTTTTGAATATAGATGATAAGCTTACAAGATTTATTCCTGATTACCCGAATGGTAATAATATTACTATTCACAATTTACTGACTCATACATCGGGAATATCCAATTTTTCCAGCTTTCCTGAATTTAGGGACTTGCTAAGATCAAATACAAGCATAAACAATTTGATTGATTTGTTTAAAACCAGGCCGGTTCAATGCGTCCCAGGAGCTGAATATTGCTACAGTAACTCAGGATATGTATTGCTTGGATTTATATTAGAAAAAGTTACAGAGCAATCATACGGATCTTTTATAGATGCGAATATTTTTAAACCATTGTATATGTATGATACCGGATTTGAGCACAGCCAGGAAATAATAAAGTATAGGGCAACCGGATACACTATTTCGGAAAGTCATCTTATAAATGCACAATATTGCAATATATCTGTTTTACATGGCAGTGGTGCTTTATATTCTACAATTGATGATTTATTTTTGTTTATCAAGGGACTTTATTCAGGCAAGCTTATGGCAAAAGTTTATGTTGAAAAAATGTTGACTAATTGCTTTGACAATAAGAAAAGTAAGATTGGATACGGGTGTACCATATCTGACGGGCGGGTTGTGAGTTATGGATGGATTGACGGCTTTCACTCAATCATACTTATGGACCAGATTAATGAACTTGTTTCAATTTTGCTTGGTAATATTGATCTGGCGCCTGTAAAACTTCTAAGTAATAACATTTTAAGAATTATTCAGGGCAAAGATCCTGAAGAGATAAAAAAACATACAAATAAGGCTGATATGCTGGAGATACCCAATAATGGTATATATGTAGGCCAATACAGCAACAAACATAATGAAACTGTAAATATTGTATCAAATGATGAAAACAGTCTATTTATTGACTTCAAACTGTTTGATAGGATGCTCAAGTACAGGATATATCCCTATTTCGATGATAAGGAAATGACGGTATTTTCATCTGATATGGTCGGTACGGAGGCAATATTTATCAAAGACTTGACCGGTAACGTAATGAGAGCTGTTCTAAAAGTAGATGACGAGAAAACTATATTAAGAAAATTATGAAATTTTGCAGGGAGCAGGTGTGGCAGGGTGAAAGAATATTATCCATTAAGTCATGCTCAAATTAGGATATGGTATAACGAAAAAATTTATCCTTGCACCAGCTTTGCAAATATTGCATTGACGGTCAGGGTGAAAGGCAATCCGGATTACATGATTCTTGAAAAGGCTATCAATGCAGTAATATGCAATAATGATGGTCTGCGATTGAAAATAACTGAGGCAGGCACAGACGTAAAGCAGTATATTAAGGATTATAATCCAATAAAACTGCAGATACTTGACTTCAGTAATACAAATGATTTGGAAAGCTATAACCAATGGAGTGACTTACAAACCAAAACGCCCTTCACTTTGACAAACTCGGATTTATTCTATTTTGCGCTGATAAAATTCAAAGCAGATGAAGGCGGTTTTTATGTAAAAATGCATCACATAATTACTGATGCATGGGCATTCAGTCTGGTAGTGAATCAGATAGCTGAAGCATATGAAAATCTTATTGCCGGGCTTGAAATAAGCTATGATAAAAAGCCTTCATATATAGATTATATAAATAATGAGAATGAATATATTAATTCAGACAGGTTTGAAAGCAACAAAAAGTTTTGGAACGCCAAGTTGGAAACACTTCCTGAGCTAACGAGATTTAATTTTAATAAAACATCCCAACATGATATAAATGCTTGTAGAAAATCTTTTGTTTTGACAAAGGATCACACAACTGAAATCTATCGCTTTGCCAGGGGAAATAATATATCAGTATATTTATTATTCCTTTCCGCCCTATCTACTTACTTATTAAGGACAACCTCCCAGCGTGACATAATTGTGGGTACAGTGTTTCACAACAGGTCCGGTAGAACAGAAAAAAATACTGTTGGTATGTTTGCAAGCACTGTTCCTGTGAGAATTAACATCGATGCAGGCATGGACTTTACCCAACTAATCCATACATTGTCCTACGAATTAAAAAGTTTACAAAAAAACCAGAGATACCCGTTTAATGTTCTGATGTCCGATCTAAAAAGCAGAATGGGTCCCGTTGACAATTTGTTCAATATCGTATTGTCTTATCAGAATGCAAAATTCAACATGCAGGAACATTGGCATTTTAATGGCTGTGAGACTAATGCACTTACAATACATGTAAGTGACAGAGAGGATTGCGGACAATTATCAATTGAAATGGATTACCAAACCAATCTGTTTTCGTCGTATGATATACAAGTAATATATGATTGCCTGATTACCATACTGAATGATGCTGTCAAGAATCCCAAAAAACAATTGTCACAGTTGGAATTAATCAGTTTGCAGGAAAGGAACCGCTTACTTGTTGACTTTAATAATACAGAACCACGATATGAAGTGAAACATACTATACAGGAACTATTTGAAATACAAGTGAGTAAAACACCCGATGCAATAGCCGTAGAATGTGATAACTATACACTTACATACAGGGAGTTGGATGCGAAGGCAAACAGTATTGCGTATTTATTGCAACAGAAGGGTGTAAAGACAGGTGTTATTGTCGGAATATTAATGCACAATTCCCTTGAGCTGATAGTCGGTATTATGGGAGTATTGAAAGCAGGAGGTGCCTACCTTCCAATAGACCCGGAATATCCGGCAGTCAGAATTGATTATATGCTTGAGGACAGTAATACAAGTGTTGTACTTACACAACGCCTGTATGCAGATATGGTAAAGGGCAAAAGGTTACCTATATATGCGGTTATTATGGATGATTGCCTGTATAGTCCGGATAGCCCCAAACCGGAGTTGATAGGTTTGTTAGAAGACTTGGCATACCTAGTATATACTTCAGGTACCACTGGAAAACCTAAAGGAGTATTAATAGAACAAAAGGGGCTTCTCAATTATATTTTGTGGAGGAATAACAAATATCGCTTATCTTCCGATGATGTGACGTTACAAATTCTTTCATTTTCGTTCGACGGCTTTGGATCCAACATGTATTCCAGCTTGTTGTCAGGCGGAAAACTTGTATTGGTTGGAGAAAAACGCAGAGACTTCAATTACGTAAAGGAAATCATAAATAAAAAGTTAGTAACTGCTATGAGTATAGTTCCATCCATGTATCAAGCAATACTTGAGAGTGCATCAAGGGCAGATTTTCAAAACTTAAGGCTTTTAGTACTTGCCGGTGAAAAATGCAGTCCTCATATATTGGCTGTGAGTAGTGAAATTAACAATAATATAGTCCTTGTGAACGAATACGGACCCACTGAATGCAGCATAGCTTCAACTGCAAATCTAGGGTTTTCTCAGGAAAATTCTTCGGTTATTGGCAGGCCTATTTCAAATACCAGAATTTACATAATTGATAAAGAAAATAACATACTGCCTTTGGGGGTGCCCGGTGAACTATGTATATCCGGCGATAGGTTGGCAAGAGGGTATTTAAACTGTCCTGAAATAAGCAAGCAGAAATTTATTGACAACCCTTTTGAATCCGGACAAAGGATGTACAGAACCGGGGACATAGCAAGGTGGCTGCCTGATGGTAATATAGAGTATCTGGGAAGGGAAGATTGCCAGATAAAAATCCAAGGCTATAGAATTGAACTGGAAGAGATCAGGTCGGTATTACTGGTGCATGAGGGTGTAAAAGATGCAGGTGTAGTTGCTAAAGAGGAACCTGACGGAAACAAATATATATGTGCATTTATAATTTCGGATAATGATCCGGATGAAAGGGAATTAAGGAGCTTCCTGCAAAAGAGCTTGCCTGATCATATGATCCCGTCGATTTTCATTTGTTTAAATAAATTTCCCGTCACCTTAAACGGTAAAATTGATATTAATGCATTGCTTGAAACTGAGCTGAACAAGTATGTGCATAAAGAATATGTTGAGCCCGGAAATTTTATTGAAAAAGAGCTTGCGGCTGTATGGAAGGAAGTTTTGAATATTGAGCGTGTAGGGGTTAAAGATAATTTCTTTGCCATGGGAGGAGACTCGATAAAAGCAATACAAATTTCTTCAAGGTTAAGAGAAAAAAAACTCGGGATTAAGGTCCGAGACCTTCTGCAAAACCCTACTATCAAAGATGTATCCAATTTTGTCCATGTTATGGAGGAGGAAGCGCAACAAGGCCTTATAACAGGAGAGGTGCAGCTTACTCCCATCCAAAAATGGTTTTTTGAACAGGAATTTGCTTTTCCCGGTTATTGGAACCAGGCGTTCATGCTTTACAATGAAAAAGGCTTTGATGCGGATATCATACAAAGAGTTTTAAGTAAGATTGTAAGGCAACATGATTCATTAAGGATGGTATACAAAAATAATGGGAGTACAATTACTCAGTTAATTAGAGGTGATGATGAGCGCTTATTTGATTTTGAAGAATTCGATCTTACTGAAATACGCTATTACAAAAAAAGGATAAATGAAGAAGTCAATAAAATTCAAGGCAGTATTGATTTGGAAAATGGGCCCTTGTTGAAAACAGCTTTGTTTAAAACAAAAAAAGGGGACCATTTTTTTATTGTAATCCATCATTTAGTTACAGACGGTGTATCATGGAGAATTTTTCTGAAGGATTTTGCAGTCGGGTATAAGAAGGTATCGGTATGTGATGATATCAGGTTTTTGGATAAAACATGTTCTTTCAAGGATTGGGCAAAAAAGCTGTATGAATACTCAAAATGTGAAGAATTGGCGAAAGAGAAGGAATATTGGACGGCATTGGCGCAAAATGAGTTGTCCACTCTCCCAAAAGACTTTGAGGCGAACTCAAAAAAGGCAAAGTATTATAGTACTATCAGACTGAAATTGTCAAAGATAATGACAGAACAGCTACTTACACAGACCAATAAGGCATACGGTAATGAAATTAATGATATCCTGCTCGCTGCTTTAGGTATTGCAATTAAAGAATGGACAGGCAGGGATAAGATGGCAATTAATCTTGAAGGTCATGGCAGAGAGGAGATCTTCGACCGTACGAATATAACAAGAACTGTAGGGTGGTTTACATCAGCATTTCCTGTAATCCTTGATTTGCATGAGGCGGAAAGCCTTTCTCACCTATTGAAGAGAACAAAGGAATACATGAGAGGTATACCAAATAAGGGAATAGGCTACGGAATTCTAAGGTATCTACAAAATGACAAAACAGGTGATACTAAGGATATTAATATAGAGCCTGAAATCAATTTTAATTATTGGGGTCAATTGGACACTGCCCCGCATACTGGAATTTTCAGCATATCTCCAATTACGATAGGGAATACGGTTAGCCCCGAGTCAGAAATAAAGTATGCACTTGATATTAATGCATTGGTTCAGGATAAATGCTTGATAGTGTCGTTCCAATATAATATAAAAGAGTATAAAACTGAAACGATAAAAACACTTGCAATGCTTTATTTGGTACAGTTAAGGAGAATAATAAGGCACTGTGCCGGTATGCGTGACAGAATAACAACACCAAGCGACATGCAGTATAATAGGTTCTCCATAAAAGAATTTGAAAATATAAGGGGACAAGTCAAAACCTTATTTGACAAAAAAACAGAAATAGCAGATATATACCCGTTATCGCCAATGCAGGAAGGAATGCTGTTTCATTCATTGATAGGGCATGGGACCTTGAGCGGGACATACATCCAACAGGTATCTTTTGGAGTGAAGGGCACATTTGACGTAGAGCTCTTCGAACGGAGCTTGGTCAGCATAATCAAAAAATACGATGTTCTAAGAACGGTATTTCTATATAAGACAGGCGAAAGACCTGTGCAGATTGTATTAGATAATCTTCATACCAAAATATGGTTTGAAGATGTGTCACATCTCGGCAACAAAAATGCGGAAGAATTTATCTGCCAGTTCAAAAAGCAGGATGCTGTTATGCCTTTTGACCTTACGGCGCAAATTCCTATCAGGGTAGCGGTTATCAAGATATCCGGCGATGAGTACAAAGTTGTGTTAACCTTCCATCATGCAGTAATGGATGGTTGGAGTTTTGCAAATGTTTTTAAAGATCTGATAAATGTATACAAGTCAAAAAACTATGACAATACAATTGAAGAGAGGAAACATACGTTTGGAAACTATATATTTTGGTTGGAGAAGCAGGATAAAGCCGGAGCGGCAAAATACTGGAGGCAATACCTTGAAGGGTACAATATGCAGGCAGGTATTCCTGGTAAAAGGGAAAAAGCAAAGTATGGCGCAGTGGAATATAAATCAATTGAATTCAGGCTTGATAGTACACTGGTTAAAAGACTATACCGCTTGGCAAATAGTGAACAAGTAACTGTGAATTCCCTGATTCAGGCGATATGGGGAGTGCTTCTCGGCAAATATAACAATTCAGAGGATGTATTATTTGGCGCTGTCATATCTGAAAGAACTTCAGATATATCTAAAGCGGAGACTATTGTAGGACTTTTAATAAATACAATACCGGTAAGAATAAAATACAATGCAACAGAATCATTTAGCAAGCTTGTAAAGCAGATACAACAAACCAATACTGAATCAAGCGGATATAGTTATTACCCATTGGCTGACATACAGGAATGTTCAGAATTAAAAGGCAGTCTTGTAAACCATTTGATGGTATTTGAAAACTATCCTCTTGATAAAGAAGTGGTAAAATTGCTAAAGGGCAAAGAGCGCCTGGATTTCAGTATAAATGACCTGGAAATAGCGGAACAAACAAATTATGACTTTTGCATTACCATCATGGTATATGATGGAATATCAATCAGGCTCGGTTATGATAATAACATCTATCATTCTGATGTGATAAGGTTACTTGCAGGACATTTTACTATGGCAGTTGAAGCTATCGTTAATAACCCTGATATTGTTTTGAACGATATCGATATCATATCTGCAGAAGAAAGAAGCCTGCTGATAAAGGGTTTTAACAATACAACTACAGATTATCCCAATGACAAGCCTGCTTACCGCATGTTTGAAGAATACGCGCAAGGAAATGCTACTAAAAATGCGCTTGTGTTTAACGGAACTAAAATATGCTATGGCCAGCTTAATGATAAAGCCAGCAAGCTAGCTGCTTTTTTAAGGAGAAAAGGTATTAGTCAAGGCAGTATAGTGGGAATAATGCCATGCCGGTCAATAGAAATGATGGTAGGAATACTGGGGGTTATGAAAGCAGGAGCGGCATTTATACCTATTGATACGGAATATCCTGAGGACAGAATTAAATATATGCATGGTGATAGTGGAATGTCTGTTTTGTTGGTATCTGGTTTAAAGCCATATATTATGGATTTCACAGGCGAGATAATAAATCTTTCAGATGAGCAAATATACGAGCATGAGGAACAGTATTTCGAAGCATCATATTCACTCGATTTGCCCGCTTACATAATATACACTTCGGGTTCAACAGGAAAACCAAAAGGTGTTATTATAACGCATAGGTCGCTTTGTAATTTCATAAACGGAATGACCGACAAAATAGAATTTTCACCGGGTAAGACCATACTGGCATTAACAACCATATGTTTCGATATATTTGCGATGGAGACAATACTTCCTTTGGCTGTGGGTATGTCGGTAGTAATAGCTGACGAAGAACAACAAATTAATCCTGAAAAGCTCAGCCAGCTGATAAAACAAAACCATGTGAAAAAGCTGCAGGTTACGCCGTCAAGACTTCAAATGCTGTTGAATGCCGCCGATTCATCTTGTTTCAAAGGATTGGATGAAATACTGATAGGGGGAGAAGCTCTAAATGAGAGTATTCTTGAAAACCTGAAAAAAGTAACAGATGCAAAGATATACAACATGTATGGACCGACGGAGACCACTATATGGAGTACAATAAAGGATTTGACACATGCAGATAATATAAACATTGGCCAGCCGATTGCCAATACGAGGGTCTATATATTGGATAATAATAAAAGCTTGCAGCCTATTGGTGCGGCAGGTGAATTATATATAGGCGGTGATGGATTAGCTGTGGGATATCTGAATAGTCCTTTACTGACAGAAGAAAAATTTGTTGCAGATAATTATCTACCAGGAGGAAGGATATACAAAACAGGAGATATAGCAAGGCGGATGCCTGATGGCGATATTGAGTTTCTTGGAAGAGTAGATAACCAGGTTAAAATCAGAGGTTACAGGATCGAACCTGGAGAAATTGATTCGGAACTAATTAAGCATAAAAGCATAAAAGAAGCAGTTGTTGTATGTAAAGAGGATAAAGATGGTAACAAGTATCTGTGTGCATATTATACCAAACATGAGAATGAAATTGTTCAAGGACTGAAGGAGTATTTATCAGGTAAGCTGCCTTCATATATGATACCGGAATATTTTATAAATATCGACCATATACCTTTGACACCAAACAATAAGATAGACAGAAATGCTCTTGCCCTAAAAGATGATCGTATGGCTGATTGCACAAGCTCTGGGAAAGCACCGGCTCGAAACACTACAGAACTTATTTTGCATGAAATATGGTCGGAAGTTTTAGGTCTGAAGAACATAGGCGTTGAAGATAGTTTCTTTGATGTTGGGGGTCATTCTCTTAAAGCTGTAAAGCTATCATCAAGGATAAACAGGAAATTCAAAATAGAAATGCCTGTAAGTGAAATATTTAAAAGCTATAGCATCAGAGAACAGGCTAAGTATGTAGAACATGCCTCCCAAAGCATCAACAATTTCATAGAACCTGCTGATTTTAAAGATGTTTATGCTGCATCTTCTGTTCAAACCAGGATGTACGTAACAAGCAGGCTTGATGAAAAAAGTACTGCTTACAATATAACTGCGGTATTTCTTATTGAAGGAAGAATTGACATAGGAAGACTTCAAAATGCTTTTCAAAGGTTGGTTGACAGGCATGAAGCGCTAAGGACATATTTTGAATTGTCTGAAGGGGTACTTTTTCAAAAAATTGAAAACAAACCTCTTATAAATTTGGACTATATTGAGAAATGTGAAGAAGATACGGATAACATATTGGCGAGCTTTGTAAAACCATTCGATTTGAATAAAGCGCCCCTGCTAAGGGGGGAATTAATCAAGCTTGATTATGATAAGCATCTGTTGCTGATAGACATGCATCATATAATATCTGACGGAGCAACAATTCAGATTTTGATGGAAGACCTATCTCAACTCTATATTAATAATGAGCTGCCTGTATTGCCGGTACAATATAAAGACTTCGCTACATGGGAAAACAAGTTGATAAAGAGCGGACATATAGAAGCGCAAAGAAAATATTGGACAAACAGGTTTAAAGATAAATTACCGCTTTTGAGTTTACCTGCAGATTTTCATAGACCTTCTGTACCAAGCTTCAGTGGGGACGCTGTTTCTGCAATATTGGATAGTGAAACATCGGATAAAGTAAAGAGCCTGGCTGCAAGTAGCCGGTGCACTCTGTATATGGTATTGCTTGCGGCATATAATGTTCTATTATGGAAATATACCGGACAGGAAGATATTATTGTAGGCTCACCTATAGATTGCAGACGGAATATGGAATTGGAAAAGGTCGCTGGCGCCTTTATAAATACCATAGCCATAAGAAGCACTCCGAATGGGCACATGAAATTCAGTCATTTTTTAAGTGAAGTCAGAACAAATGTAATAGACGCCTTCAATAACCGTGATTATCCTTTTGATGAACTGGTAAGCGAATTGGGGATTGACAAGGACATAAGCAGGAATCCTATTTTTGATACTATATTTATAATGCAAAATGTAAGGTTACATCAATTAAGTCTTGGAAGTACCAGAATAAAACCTTTGGATTTTGAAAAGCGCCATTTGCAATTCGATTTGGAAATGGAGGCAATTGAGACAGATGACGATATAGTCGTCAAATATGATTTCAATACAGACCTTTTTAAAAGGCAAACTATTGAGAGAATGATAAGGCATTACATAAATATTATTGGCATACTATCTGAAAACCCCGGTAAACAGCTAAAAGACATTGATATTATATCAGAAGAAGAAAAAGACCAGATACTGAAAAACTTTAACGGCACAAATATTAAATATCCTAAGAAAAGGACGATTCAGGAGTTATTTGAGTTACAGGTACAGGATAATCCCGATGCCGAAGCTATATCGGGTGAAGGGAAAAAATTATCCTACCGGATATTGAACCAGGCTGCAAACCGGCTTGCCAGAGTGTTGAGGGGAAAAGGTGTGAGACCTGATGAGCCTGTAGGGATTATTACCAAACCTTCACCTGAAATGATTATTGCAATATTGGGAGTTTTAAAAGCGGGGGGAGCGTTTTTACCAATAGACCCTCAGTTTCCTAAAGAGCGAATCAAATATATGCTGAAAGACAGCCATTGTAATACATTGATAGTATTTGGCTGTTCGGCCGATGATTTTTGTCAGGGGAAAAAGGTTATCGTCATGGATAATTGGGAAACAATGGCTGAAAGCGACAAAAATCTTAAGCCTGTGAATTCGTCAAAAGATCTTGCATATGTAATTTACACTTCAGGATCTACAGGCAATCCTAAAGGAGTAGCTGTCGAGCATCAGGCAGTTGTAAATTTCATTAAAGGCTTATGTGATAAAATAAACTTTTCGCCGCAAAAATCTATTTTGGCTATTACAAGCATGTCATTTGATATATTTATACTGGAAACAATTCTTCCGCTAATAAAAGGAATGAAGATAGTATTGGCAGGCGAGGAAAGCAGAAAAGATCCCAAACGTCTCAAAAAGCTTATTTCGGAATACAGTGTTGATATGATTCAATTAACTCCTACGAGAATGCAGTCGCTTTTGAAAAATTCGGGTGACTTGGCTTATCTAAAAAGTTTAACCGAGATCATGATAGGTGGAGAAGTATTCCCAGGAGTTTTGGCTGATGGATTGAAATCTTTAACCAATGCCAGGATATATAATATGTACGGGCCTACGGAGACTACCGTATGGTCTGCTGTGAAAGAAGTGACAGATGGAGAAAAATTAAGTATCGGCAAACCAATAGCCAATACCAGGATGTACATAGTGGATCATTTCTTAAATCTGCAGCCTGTGGGCATTCCAGGAGAACTGTGCATAGCAGGCGATGGATTGGCGAGATGTTATCTAAATAACGCCCTGATGACTGATATGAAGTTTATTAAAAACCCGTTTGTTCAGGAAGGTAAAATGTACCGGGCAGGTGATGTCGCAAGATGGCAACCTGACGGTAATATTGAGTTCATAGGCAGGTTGGATAATCAGTTGAAGATACTGGGGTATAGAATTGAACCTGGTGAAATTGAGCAATGCTTGCTAAAACATCATGCAATTAATAGTTGTGTTGTTACAGATGTAGGCGATGATTGGGACAGAAGGAATCTGGTATGTTACTATGTGCCTGGCCTGGAAACTACAGCAGAAGAAATAAGAGCGTATTTGGCGGAATATTTACCTTTATATATGATTCCAGGTTCATTTATTAAATTGGATAGTATACCTCTGACCCCAAATGGAAAGGTTGACCGGAAAGCGTTAAAATACATCAAACTGGAAGAAATGAAGGATAGGACGGATGATAATGTTCCACGGACAGACATAGAGAAAAGATTGGCAAGAATCTGGAAAGATGTTTTGCGTTGCAGTAATTTCGGCATACACGATAACTTCTTTGCTTCAGGTGGAAATTCCCTATTGCTGGTACAATTGCATGAATATATTGAAAAAGAGTATCCGGGTGTAGTAACCTTACCTAAAATGTTTGCATATCCAACCATAGCCCAAATGGCGCAGTTGCTTGACTCAGGAACCGGTGATATGGCCAAAAGGCTGGATTTGAAGCAGCTTCCGCTCCCTCGGGAATATTTTGTATCATCTGAGGACATGAGAGATGGAATGGATTTTATCAGTGAGATTGATAATTCCTTGTTGGAACGGATAAAAAAAATTGCCGGAGATATTGATGCAGCTATGTACAGCATATTGCTCGGTGTATTCATATATAATCTTTCTGATATTTCACTACAACAATACGTTCCTGTACAGGTGGTATTTGAAGAAGATAAAATTATTTCTATAAATATGGAGTTATCGGTAGTTGAAGATTTCAATTCATTATTCCGGATCATTGATACCAAATGTAAACAGCTTGAAAAAAATTCAACATATGCCATAGAAGATTTAAAATCTTATATAACTGAAAAGGAATCAAACTTAATCATACCTGCATTCATATGCGCCAATACACAGTATAGTAATCTGGCGCGAGTATTTGATATAGTCTTGAAGGTTGTTGCTGAAAACAAAAGAATAAGATTAGTATGGGGATTTAATTCAATAAGGATTAACAGCAAAAAGTCAAAAGAGTTTATACAAAAATTCACAAATACACTTGAATTAATTATTGAAAGGATGAATTGAATGAAAGAAATCGCTTTATTATTTCCAGGCCAGGGAACCCAGCATATAGGAATGGGTAAAAAATATTATGACCGTTATACTGTTGTAAAACGGACTTTTGAAGAAGCAGGGGATATACTTGGGTTTGATTTGGCAACGCTCTGCTTTCAAGGAGATATGGATGAACTGACCAGGACTGAAAATGCGCAGCCGGCAATTTTAACTGCAAGTGTAGCGGCTTTTAAAGTTTATATGGAAGAAATAGGCGAGACACCAAGGCTATCTGCCGGGCACAGCCTTGGAGAAATTTCTGCATTGACCTGTGCAGGAGCCATAAAATTTACTGACGCTGTCAATATTGTCAGACAAAGAGGCAGATTCATGCAAGAATCGGCGGCGCTTGGAACAGGAGGTATGTGCGCTGTTGGAGGAGTTGACAGAAAAGTCATAGAGGATGAATGTCTAAGAGTGTCTACGCCTGAAAACACCGTTGGAATATCAAACATAAATTCACCTGAACAGATTACTATTTCAGGCCATAAGGCTGCAATTGATATCGTAAGTGAGAAACTGAAAAATATGGGAGCAAAGGTTACTTCCCTGAAAGTTAGCGCACCTTTCCATAGCCCTTTGATGAAGGAAGCAGCCGAAAAGCTTAATGAAGAATTGAAAAAATATGAATATTACGAGCTCAAATGGCCAGTAATATCCAATGTAGACGCACTTCCTTACTCAGGTGGCAGCGATATAATACATAATCTTACGGTACAGGTGCTAAAGCCTGTTCAATGGCAGGCGACAATGGAATATTTAAAAAGGCAGGAAATCAGATTTGCTATAGAGCTTGGGCCCAAATCATTGCTCAAAAGTTTGGTTGCACAAGGCACATATGGCTTTACGGTCTTTTCCTATGACAGGGATGAGGATGTAAAAGCATTAACCAATATATCAACAGCCAAAAGCCAGCAAAGCAAAAAAAATACCGCGCATGCTCCTACTGTTGTTACCAGATGCATGGCCATAGCAGTATGCACAAAAAATCAAAACTGGGATAATGATGAATACAATAAAGGTGTGATTGAACCATATAGGGCTATACAACAAATGCAGGAAGAGATTGAGAGAGAAGATAAGGAACCGACCGTCGAGCAAATGACAAAAGCTCTCGAGATGTTGCGTTCTGTTTTTATCACTAAGCGGACACCTGTAACCGAACAGATGGAAAGGTTCAATCAGATATTCGATGAAACAGGTACAAGGCGCTTATTTACTGATTTTAATATGCCGGCTGAAGCATAAATTCTATATCTATTTGGAGACATTGGAGTATTTATGATTAATAAAATCCTGAGACTGGACAGTATAAAGAAGACTGATCCAGGTATAGGAAGCAGTTTGAGAATCAGGGAAATATCAAAAAAGGATATTGCTGTTATAGGGATAGCTTGCAGATTCCCGGGCGCTAACAATATATATGAATATTGGAATATGCTGGCCAATGGCAGAAATTGTACCGGGAGTTTTCCTGAGGTACGCAAGCCGGATACCGAAAAGCTGCTTAAGCTGGATTCATGGGAGAATATTGAGTATTTTGATGGCGCATATCTTGATAATATAGACAAATTTGATTACAGACTATTTTCGCTTACATATAGGGAAGCGTGCCTGATGGATCCGAATCAACGGCTATTTTTGGAGACTGCATGGAGCGCCATAGAAGATTCGGGATACGGCGGGGGGAAATTATCAGGCTGCAAAGTTGGGGTTTTTGTCGGGCTAAGCGATGACTTTACAGCGGATTACAGGAGCTTGATACAAGAACATGACAGATCTCTGCTGGAACTTTCTGTTCCTGGCAACATAAAGTCCATAATTGCGAGCAGGATATCATATTTTCTTAATTTGAGGGGCCCGAGCATGGTAATAGATGCGGCATGTGCATCATCCCTGGTTGCCGTTCACATGGCATGCAGGAGCATAAGAAATATGGAAAGTGAGATGGCAATCTGTGGAGCAGTTAAAATCAACCTCCTGCCTGTAAGGGAAAATGGGCACAGAGGTATTGGTATCGCATCCTCAGACGGGAAGACAAGAGCTTTTGACGATTTATCAGACGGTACAGGCTTTGGTGAGGGGGTTGCGGCTATAGTACTGAAGCCAATATCCAGGGCAATTGAAGATAATGATAACATATATGCAATTATAAAAGGTAGCGCCATAAACCAGGATGGAAAAACAATGGGTATCACTGCCCCAAACCCGGAGGCACAGGAGAATGTGATAACAGAAGCGTGGCTCGATGCCGGGATCAAACCTGAAACAATCGGCTATATTGAGGCGCACGGCACCGGCACAAAACTGGGAGATCCTGTGGAAATAGAGGCAATCAGGTCTGCTTTTTCAAAATATACAAAAAGGCGGCAATTCTGTGCAATAGGATCAGTCAAAACAAATATAGGACATCTTGACAGCGCTGCAGGTATGGCCGGACTAATCAAAGCCATTTTGGCTTTATGGAATAAGAAGCTTCCGCCCACACTGGGGTTTATGAAACCAAACAAGCGGATCGGATTTGATAACTCCCCTGTATATGTGAATGACAAACTTACTGAATGGAAGGCTTGCAATAATCCGCGCAGATGTGGAATCAGCTCCTTTGGACTGAGCGGTACAAACTGCCATGTTATTCTTGAGGAAGCAGATATTGAATCTAAAGATAAAGAAGACAATAATGAAGTGAATATATTTACGATTTCCGCCAGTAGCAGAAAAGGAATAAACAGGCTAATTGCTGCGTATAGGCAGTTTTTTGATGAAACTGCAGATTTGTCACTTGCCGACATCTGCTATACTGTCAATACAGGCAGGAGCCATCATGTTTACAGGCTATGTATGATTGCCGAGAATACCAGTGATCTGAGAAATAAGTTGGATGAAATACTTGACAATGGAATTGCGGACTGTCTGTGTGAGGACATATATTTTGGAAGACATGAGGTACTATCTGACAACAAAAGCCCGAAGTATGAGTGGAATATTACGGTTGATGAAAAAAGGCTACTGAGCATGGATGCCGGGGAATTTATAAGCCAGTTTATGAGTGGGAAGAAAGACTTAAATAAAGAAGTATTGTCCAGTCTGTGCAGGCTGTATATACAAGGCGCAGACATTAACTGGAGCGGTTTGTATGCTGCACAAGAGAGACATAAGGTCAGCCTTCCAGTATATCCATTTGAAAATACAAGGTGCTGGGTGGATGGCCTGGATTATATAGATGGAAAAGATCAGCTTTATTGGTCTGTTCGCTGGGAAAATGAAGAATTGAAGCCCGCAACCGCTAAATGTCCGGAAAATGATTATGTGCTTGTAATAAAAGATGAGATTGGGATAGGAGATAGATTATGTCGCTGCCTGAAAGAAGATAGTTTCAATGTAATCGAGGTGGGACAGGGGACGGGGTTCCTGAAAATCGACGATCACCGGTATGAAATTGGGAAGCAGCAGGAACATTATGAAAATCTGATCGAGGACCTAAAGAACCGTGATCTCGGTACTATCATATACTTGCTGGCATTGACCGGCTTGGATGAGATCTGCAGTCCGGATGAATTAAATGAAACTCAAAAAAAGGGTATACATTGTTTTTATTATTTATTATGTGCAATACATAAATATTATGGCAAGCATAATATAAGAATCTTTGTAATCAATGATTTTGTTAACGAGGTAAACGGAAAGGAAAGAGTTCTAAAGCCGCACAATGCGCCGCTTTTTGGCTTTGCTAAAGTCGTAAACCACGAGTTTGAAAATATTGAGTGCAGGTGTGTTGATATTGATGAACATGATAACGCCAAAAACGTCATAAATGAAATGAAAGCCGAATCTTCGGCTTTCATTTCTGCATACCGCAACGACAAGAGATATGTTGAAATGGTAAGTGGCATGGATCAGTACGAGCTTGACGGGCAGGAGCCGGATATTAAACGAAAGGGCTCGTATATAATTACTGGTGGGACAGGTGAGATAGGATTGGAAATATGCAGATACCTTGCATCAAGAAACAAGGTCAGACTTGCCTTGATAAATCGCAGTTCCATGCCTGCTCGCGAAAAATGGGAGGAAATCCTCACTGGGAATGAAGATGAGATCCTGTGTAGCAAGCTAAAGTCAATAATTGATATAGAAAAATCCGGCTCAGAAATTACATGTTATAGCGCTGATGTTTCAGATATACGGCAGATGGCAATTGTGACGGATGACGTCAGACAAAGAGCCGGACGAATTAACGGTATTATTCATTGTGCAGGTATATCGGGATACGGATTAATAATCAATAAGGACATAAGAGAGATCAATAATGTTTTATTGCCGAAAGTAAATGGAATGTGGGTTCTTGACAAAGTCACAGAGGCGGACAACCTTGACTTCCTTATTGCGTTTTCATCTTTGGCATCTGTTGTAGGCGCACATGGGCAGAGTGACTATGCTGCTGCAAATTCCTATATAGATGCTTTTTGTGTATATAGGAATAAAAAAGGAAAAAGGACATTGGCAATAAACTGGCCATTCTGGATTGATACGGGTATGGGAAAGGGATACAGCCTTGATGCAATGTCCGGTATTATGAAACCGATAAATGCTAAAGCAGCAATACAGGTATTTGACGATATCCAGGGAAGAAATCCGGGAAGGATTATCATAGGGAGCATTGATTATGATAAATTGCACAATTGCAGTAGAAAACTGGGGATAGGCTTATCCAAAAATATAACAGGCTTTATGATTCACGGAAGACCATATAATAATTATTTGTCAAAAACTGAAATAGGCAATGAAGATTATGCACCCACTGCGACAAAGCTTTTAATTAATTATAGCGAGGTTGAGATAGAAATAACACGTGCCTGGGCAGATGTGCTGGGATTTGAAGAAATAAACAGGGGGGACTGCTTCAGAGACATTGGCGGGGATTCCATACAAGCCATGAACCTGTTGAATAGAATTAACCAGGTTTATCCTGATGTAATAGATATATCAGATATATATACATACTCAACAATAGGTGAAATGTCTAAATATATAGTGAATAAATTGATCGAGAAGAACAATGAAACTGGTGGGATTGAGAATGATAATATAATGCTTCTACTTGCAAATGGTGATATAACAATACATGAAGCTAATATGTTAATGAAGAAAAATATAAAGACTTGGGAGGTCTAAATGGGTAATACTGCTTTTGTATTTCCGGGACAGGGGTCTCATTATGTTGGAATGGGGAAAGTTTTGCATAATGAATTTATAACTGCGAGAAGGACTTTCGAAGAAGCGAACGATATCCTGGGATATGATATAAAAAAGATATGCTTTCAGGGTAGCTTACTGGAGCTTAACAGAATGGAATGCATGGCTCCGTCAATATTGGTTGCAAGTACAGCCGCCTGCAGGGTATACCTGGAGGAGACGGGAGAGTATCCTGTATTATCAGCAGGACATAGCCTTGGAGAATATTCTGCTTTGGCTTGCAGTGGAGCGATCAGCTTTAGGGATGCATTAAGGATTTTACATATAAGAAGCATGCTGATTAAGAATATTACTGAGTCCGGAAATGGGACTATGACTGTGGTAAACGGGGTCAGTAAAATAGATGTGGAAAATGAATGTAACAGGGTAAGTACAGGAGAACAAGTTGTAGTTGTGGCATGTTATAATTCTCCGGAGCAGTTTGTAATTTCAGGGCATAAGGCTGCTGTGACTAAAGCAGAGGACGCATTGATAAACTTGGGAGCCCAAATTACCCCCATACTGATGAGCCCGCCGTTTCATAGCCCTTTAATGGAATCTGCTTCAAATTCATTAAGGTATGAACTCTGTAAATTTGATTATAACAAATTCAACTGGCCTGTAATATCTAATACATCAGCAACTCTATATGCTAATTCCAATGAGATAGTTGAATTTCTTGCACTTCAAATAATGAAGCCGGTACAATGGCAAGCTACAATCGAGTATATGGAGGAAAAAGGAGTAACAACCATTGTAGAGATGGGGCCTAAGGCAGTGCTTACAAACCTGATATTGGCAAATACAAAAAATATTAAGCTGATTTCGTATGGACAGAAAAATGATAGGGAAACATTGCACAAGACATTCATATCACAGAATGCCGGAAATACAAAGGTAAAAGATCAAAACAAAAGGAGCTATTCAGCTTTAATACCTAGATGTCTTGCAATTGCCGTCTGTACAAAGAATAGAAACTGGAATGAAGAAGAATATCAAAAGGGTGTTGTGGAGCCGTATGAAAGAATAGAAAAAATTCAGGAAGAATTGGAGAGTAAGGGTCTAGAGCCTACAGTAGAACAGATGAAAGAAGCCCTTGATATGCTAAAATCCGTATTTACAACTAAAAAATACGATAAGGATAAACAGGTATTAAGATTTAAACAGATATTTGAAGAAACAGGAGCCTACGAACTTTTTCATGATTTTCCGATTTCTATATAATATGCAGTTCCAATTCAATTCTACTCCAATACAATCCCAGTTTTTACTGACAAGTTTTATAGAAAGATGGTGTGACAAGTGGAGGCAATAAAAAACTCGATTTATAAACTGGTAGCATCAAAAAAAATATCACCTACGGATGCTGTTGAAATACTGACGCAGATTCAAGAGCATGAAAGGCATCAAAAAGATGATGTTGCTGTAATAGGAATTGCCGGAAGGTTCCCAGGTGCGAAAAACGTGGAAGAATACTGGGAAAATATCAGATCAGGGGTAAATTGCTGCAGAGAACCATCTGCGCAGCGAAAGCGTGATTTTCAGAGACAGGCGCCAGGGGCATACCAGTATAGAGGAGGTGGCTACCTAGATGAAATCGACAAATTCGATGCAGGCTTTTTTCGCTTATCGCCCAAAGAAGCCCAGTATATGGACCCACTACAAAGATTGATGCTTGAAACCGCATGGGAAGCTATTGAAGACTCAGGATATGGAGGGAACAAGATATCGGGATCAAAAACCGGAGTATATATTGGGAGGGACATGTCATTTCCGTCTATTTATCTGCGATGGAATGATACTGAACCCCTTTCAATAACAGGCAGATTGTCCGGTATACTGGCAAGCCGCATATCATACATATTAAATCTTAAAGGACCCAGCTTGGTAATAGACTGTGCATGTTCCTCCGCTACCGTATCTATACATTTGGCTTGTACAGCTTTAAAGGATAAGGAATGTGATATGGCTATAGCTGGTGGTATTCACATCGATTATTTTTCTTTTGTAGATAATTATGCTCCGTTTGAAATGATTGAATCTAGTGATAAAAAAATCAGGGCTTTTGATAGAAACGCAAGCGGGACGCTATGGAGCGAAGGCGTAGGCGCAGTTTTATTAAAGCCCTTGAAAAAGGCAATAGAAGATAGAGATGCCATCCATGCAATAATCAGGGGATCTGCCATAAATAATGACGGAGCGTCTAATGGAATATCGGCGCCCAATGCTAAAGCAATAGAGGAGGTAACCGTAAAAGCCTGGGAGGATGCAAAGGTAAATCCTGAGAATGTGTCATATATTGAGGCTCACGGAACAGGCACCATGCTGGGAGATACCATAGAAGTAAAGGGAATATCGGAGGCCTTCGGGCGGTATACGAAGAAGAGGCAAATTTGTGGCATAGGATCTGTGAAAACAAATATTGGACATACAATTGCCGCGTCAGGGATGGCATCACTTATAAAAGTCATATTGGCTTTAAAAAAGGGAGAAATACCTCCTACTATTAATTTTAACCGTCCCAACCGGCATATACAATTCCATCGTTCGCCAATATATATAAATGACATGCTTAACCAATGGGACTCAAAGCAGCACCCCAGGGTGGCGGGGGTTAATTCCCTTGGTTTCAGTGGAACAAACTGCCATATCGTTTTGGAGGAAGCAAGTAATATAAATTTTGAGTGTGACGTAAACGAAGAGAAAAAGACCAGAGCTTTAACACTGTCTGCTAGGAACAAAAAAGTCCTGTTGGAATTATTGGAACGATATAGGAGTTTTCTTGATAAGAATACCCAGTTGAACCTTGCAGATGTGTGTTATACGGCAAGTACAGGCAAGGGCCATTACGCATGCAGATTAGCCATACTGCTGGAGAGTATGGATGAGATGAAAGAAAAAATCGATCAGCTAATACGCACAGGCTTGAGCAGTTGTGAGATACCAAGGGTTTTCTATGGTGAACATAAAGTTGTTTCCAATATAAAAAAGCAAAAGTTTGAAAAAGAGATAACCGAGGACAAAAAACGGCAACTTGACAAGTCTGCAAAAGATAAAATTATCCAGCTGCTGGATGCAGGTGAGAATAATGGAGAAAAGCTTAGCGAACTATGTACTCTGTACACGGAAGGGGCAGATATACAGTGGGAGGAAATATACCGAAAGGAAAAGAGAAGAAGAGTAAATCTGCCTGTATATCCTCTGGAGCGTAAAAGGTTCTGGTTTGACATAACACAAGACATAAAGCCTAATGTGGCAAATTCATATTATGAAACAATATGGGTACCTGAAGAATTAACCGGCAAGACAGTTAACATAAATGATGGAACTGTCGTTGTATTTAAGGACGAAAAGGGATTGGGTGATAAATTAATAGACAAGCTTAGGAGTTACGGGAGAAATGTAATTGAAGTGGAGGCCGGAGAAGTTTACAAAAAGTTGTGTGAAGGCACATATATTTCCGGCAATACTGAAAGTGATTACTTCGCATTGTTCCGTGACATAAAGAGTGAAGGCGTGTCGGACATTTTTCATATGTCAACTATCACCTGCAATGATAAAATAGGAAGTTTGGACGACATCAATAGCGTTCAGCAAAAAGGAATATACAGTTTGCTTTACATAACAAAAGCACTCGTAGGGAATGGTTTTGACAACAAAATAGACATCTTGCTGGTATCTGAATTTGCAAATCAAGTAACTAAAACCGAAGATAATATTAATTCCCTTAATGCAGCTTTTTTTGGACTGGGAAAAGTAATCAGACAGGAAAGGTATAACTTAAAGTGCAGGTGTATTGATATAGACAAGGTTACATGTGTTCCCAGTATATTGGCTGAACTTGTATCAGGAAGTGAGGCCTACCAGGTGGCATATCGTAACGGTAGAAGATATGTTGAGGAGTTAAAAGAGGCTCCGATAGATAATTTCACAAAGAAGGATTTGGAGATTAAAGAAGATGGTGTTTATATTATTACCGGCGGCTTGGGCGGACTAGGCCTGGAGGTTGGTAAATACCTGGTGTCCAGAAATAAAGTCAAATTGGCCCTTTTCAGTAGGTCTGGCCTGCCGGAAAGGGAAAGGTGGAAAGATATCCTTGCATACAGCGGGGATGAAAAGCTGTGTAAAAAAATAAGGGCTGTTGAAGAAATGGAGACTGCTGGGGCTACTGTGGTATGTCTGAAGGTAAATGTATCCGACTCCGATGAAGTGAGTTTATCACTGTCTGATCTAAGACAAAAATATGGAAGGATAAATGGGGTCATACACAGCGCAGGCATAGGCAGTTATGGCCCAATATGCGAAAAAGACGCCGCCCGGTTCCGGGAAGCTCTTTCTCCCAAAATAGAAGGTACCTGGCTACTTTACGAAAATACTAAAAATGATGTACTTGACTTTTTTGTCATGTTTTCTTCCATAGCTTCTGTTTTTGGCTTCACCGGGCAGGGAGATTATGTAGCTGCAAATTCATATTTGGATTCCTTTGCAAGGTTTGGCAGGGTAAATGGTAAAAATACGGTTACGATAAATTGGAGTACATGGAAAGAAACAGGTATGGCGGTTGATAGCGGAGCAAATTTTGACTGGGCTTTCAGGACATTGTCAACTGTTGATGCTATCAGGGCTTTTGATGATGTTTTAAGCAGGGATATCAAGAGGATTATTGTAGGAGAATTGAACTTTGACAATGAAATGTATTATGGAGGCTATTCCCCTGCTGTAAGATTATCAGAAAGTATAACAGCAAAGATAGAAGAATATCGGCTAAAGTTGGACGATAAAAGTAAAATTGATTTGAGCGTGCTCGCTGCCAATGTAAAATTGAAGGGCAGGACTAATAATTCCTACAGTGATACCGAAACCATGGTTGCACAGATTTGGTCAGTAGTTCTGGGATTGACGGAATTTGATATTTATGATAATTTCTACGAATTAGGCGGGGATTCTTTACAGGGGATCAAGATTGCAAATATTATTAACGAGAAACTTTCAGCAACAGTTAATGTAGTGGATATTTTTGAACATTTGACAATTGTTGATTTCTCGCAGTTTCTGGATACAAATTTTTTAAATACAAAGCCTGATGAAAGTAACAGGATTGCCAATTCCCCCAATTACGGCAATAAAGAGAAACATCTTCTGTCAAGTGCACAGAGCAGGATGTGGTTTCTTCAGAAATATGACCCTCAAATGTCGGCTTACAATCTATCACTGATATCATATATCGACACTGAGTTGAACATAAGCATATTGAACAAGGCTGCCAACACTCTGATTGAAAGACATAGCTCATTGAGGACCAGCTTCATGGAAGAAGAAGGTATTCCTTATCAGGTTATACTGGATAAATTTGAAGTAAAAATTGATTTTCTGGACTTATCTGATAAAAATAATAACGAGCTGTTACTAAAAGAATTGATAAAAAAGCAAAGCGTTTTGCCGTTCGATTTTTCCGTTCCCCCCTTAAGGATAAAGCTTTATAAACTACACGATACGAGATACTGTTTCTTTGTACATGTACATCATATAATCACCGACGGATGGAGTATGAATATATTTTCCGAAGAACTAATGAATACTTACAAAGCGTATCTGGACAATGACAAGATTGATAAAGCGCCTTTGAGATTACAGTATATAGATTGGGTAAAACAGCAGAACGACTGGATAAAAAGTGAGGAAGCCGGCAGAATGGAGAGGTACTGGCTGGATGAATTGAAGAAACCCCTGCCTGTACTCAATCTGCCTGTCGATTTTACCAGACCCATATACCAGACATATAATGGGAACTATATCAATTTTATTATCAGCAACGATATGACCGAAAAGCTTAAGTCCATATCCAGACTTGAAAACTTGACTCTTCACATGACGATGCTTTCTTTATATTTTGTTTTATTACATGAAATATCTCATGATTGTGATATTGTTGTTGGTTGCCCAATAACGGGAAGAGACAGGCTGGACCTGGAAGGAATTATGGGCTTATTTATAAACATGCTGTGCATGAGAGTAGATTTTTCAAATATAAAAACTTTCAGGGACTTGATGCTGGTTGTCAAGGAGAAAAGTCTACTGGCCTATAAAAACAGCAAGTATCCGTTTGACTTACTTGTTTCCAGATTAAATCCCGAACGTGATCCGAGTAGAAGTCCTTTGTTCTCTACAATGTTCCAGTTGTATGAAAACATACCCAGATATAATGAAGGAATGAGCCAGTATGACATCAGCATGCAATGCAGAGAGACAGACAATTGTATAGAAGCGCGTGTAGAGTATAATTCTGATTTGTTTAGAAAAGAAACAGTGATACGTTTTTGGGGCTACTTTGAGAACATATTGAAACATATCTGTGAAGATTATAAAAAAAGTATTACTTCAATATCAATATTGTCTCAAAGTGAAGAGAATAAGATACTTTCCCGGTTCAGTAACACAGATTGCCCATATTCATCAAGTATGCCTATACATAAGTTGTTCGAACGTCAGGTGGATAAAAGTCCCGATTCTATTGCGTTGATATTTGGAAGTGAGATGTTAACATACCGTGATTTGAATCAAAAAGCAAATCAGTTGGCAGGTTTATTACTGGAAGAAGGTGTAAAACCAAATGAACCGGTAGCTATTATGATGTCAAGGGGCGTCGGTATGATAGCCGGTATTATTGGGATTCTGAAAGCCGGAGCTGCTTATGTGCCTATAGACAAGGGATACCCTGCAGCCAGAGTAAATTATATGCTGGAGCACAGTGCTGCGAGTATTTTGGTTACAGAAAGCGGATTGTTAAGTGATGCTGTAAAGTTAACTATCCGTAATGACCAGTTGAAAACTGTTATTGATTTGACTGGTGATACTCAGGAAATTCTGGTAAAAGATAAAAAAATACATAACTCCAGGATTATCTGCCGTTATTCAAAAGAAAACCCGGATTTGGTAACAGATACGGGCAACTTAATATATATAATGTATACCTCCGGTTCTACAGGAGTACCTAAGGGAGTAATGGTAACCCACTCTAATGTGGCGAATTTCATAAGATGGGGTATAGATAACTCAGCTCTTGGACCGCAGGATAAAATGATGCTGGTCACATCCATAAGCTTTGATATATCTGTATTTGAAATATTCGGTGCATTATTGAGCGGTGCAAGCCTGGTTATCGCATCGGAAGATGAATTGATGGATACCGGGTCACTTCTAAGGTGCATAGAAAGTAATAAAATTAATATCTGGCATTCTGTACCTACGTTAATGGTTCAGATGCTGTCTGTGCTGAAGAATAGCGCCAAAGCATCTGAAATATCAAAGCAGATCAGAAGGATTATGATTGGTGGGGAAGCATGGAGTTCAAAGCTGGCAAAAGAAATAAGAAACGAATTCCCCACTGCAAGAATTGCAGATATGTATGGACCAACGGAAGCGACTATCTGGGTGACAAGTTATGAAATCGGAGAAGAATTGGATCCATTGGCAGTTTTGCCTATAGGAAGACCAGTCGCAAATAACAGGATACTGATTTTAGATTCGAATATGCACCTGTGCGGTATAGGTTTACCTGGAGACATCTATATAAGCGGGGCAAATGTAACACTTGGTTATTATAAAGATGATGAAAAGACAAATGAGGTGTTTATCACATACGGTGATAGCAAGGAGAGAATTTATAAAACAGGCGATATGGGAAAATACTTGGAAGACGGCAATATAGAATATCTTGGAAGAAATGACGGTATGGTAAAAGTCAGAGGATACAGGGTGGAGATAGGAGAAGTAGAGGCTGCCATAATGGCGGAAACAGGGATACAGGAGGTTGCTATAGTTGCTAAAAAAATGGCAGATACCAACCAGCTAATATGCTATTATAAAGCATCTGATAAAATGGCTGTCGGCAGGCTGAAAAGTTCTCTTCCGGGGAAATTGCCCAATTATATGTTGCCTTCCAGATATGTTGAAGTTGAGGGATTTCCTCTTACCTCCAATGCTAAAATAGATAGAAAGGCGTTGGCCAGTGTTGAGGTACTGGAGAGGCCTCAAACGGAAAATGAATATGTTGAGCCTTCAAACGAAGTGGAGAAATACCTTGTAACGTTATGGCAGGAGCTTCTTAATACAAATAAAATCGGTATCTATGACAATTTCTTCTCATTAGGCGGGAACTCCTTCCTGGTGAATCAGATGCACGCAAAAATAGAAAGCAGCTATGCGGGTAAAGTAAAAATAGTAGATATTTTCAAATATCCATCAATATCAGCGCTGTCGAAATACATCAGCGAGGGTGAGGCTGAGCAGTTAGCTAATAGCGAGCCCCGGGACGTAAAAGAAATCGACAATATAATCACCAGTATGCTTGATGATATTAAGAACGGGAATATGTCAGTTGAGGATATGCTCCAGAATATTAAGAAAATGGAGGTATATAATGAGTAAGCTATATGAATACATCGTAGAAAATACTACATCAGGTAATATAGATATGGAAGTTGCTGTCAATATCATAAAACTCTTAAAGAAAGAGGAAGCAAAACCATGGGAGGATATTGCCATTATAGGTATGGGGGCTAGATTTCCGACAGCAGACAATGCTGAAGAATTCTGGGAAAAAGTTCGGAATGGTACGGACTTCATTACAGAATTTCCTGCATCAAGGAGAAATGATGCTGATAAAATACTGAGGGCTTTAAATACCAGAAAAAAAAAGGTTGAGTATGATGTAGGCGCATTCTTTGAGGAAATTGACAAATTTGATTACAATTTCTTTCAATTATCACCAAAGGAAGCAAGTTTATTTGATCCGAACCAGAAATTATTCCTGCAAACAGCTTGGAATGCTATTGAAGATGCGGGTTACGGCGGGCAAAAAATACGGGGTACAAAAACGGGAGTATATGTTGGATACAGTACCGATTTCGGTGCAAATTACAAAGACTATATCGGTGTAACTGAGACTACATCAAAGGGGTTGGCTGTTGCAGGCAACATTAACTCCATAATAGGAAGCAGGATATCATATATTCTTGATTTAAAAGGCCCGAGCATAATGGTTGATACAGCTTGTTCATCCTCGTTGGTAGCTATATACCTGGCATGCCTTGGAATAAGCTCGGAGGAGTGTGACATGGCTATTGCGGGGGGAGTAAAAATTAATATTGTACCAATTAAAAGGGATGCTGATTTGCGGATAGGAATTGAGTCGTCAGATGGGAAAGCCAAAACATTTGATGACAGTTCAGACGGTACAGGTATGGGCGAGGGGGTTGCGGCAATATTATTAAAACCGTTAAAGAAGGCTCTTGCGGACGGAGACAATATATACGCTGTTATCAAAGGCGGTGAAATAAACCAGGATGGTTATTCCATTGGACTGACTGCTCCCAATTCCATGTCACAGAAGGATGCAATATTAAAAGCATGGCAGGTTGCCGGTGTTAATCCTGAGACAATAACATATGTGGAAGCCCACGGCACAGGGACAAAACTCGGGGACCCTATTGAGATTGACGGCTTGGAAATGGCGTTTTCCAAGCATACTAAAAGGAAACAGTTCTGTGCCATAGGTTCTGTTAAAACAAATATCGGACACCTGGACAACGCAGCAGGCATAGCCGGATTGGTGAAGGCTGTGCTAGCTCTGAAACATAGGGAGATACCTCCAACTCTGCATTTTAAGAGACCAAACAGGAAAATCTGTTTTGAGAACTCCCCCGTATATGTTAACGACAGGCTGAAAATGTGGGAAACAGAAGGTGGCCCCCGCAGGTGCGGTATAAATTCCTTTGGATTGAGTGGGACAAACTGCCATATTGTATTAGAAGAAGCGCCATCTGCAGAGTGTAACAGTGTAAAGAAAAAATCAAGCCATATATTAACAATGTCCGCAAAAAGCGAAAGGGCGCTTGGGGAATTGCTGAAGCAGTATTTCGAGATTGTACAGCATGAAGATCTGCCTGATATTGAGAATATATGTTACACGGCTAATACAGGCAGGGGACATTATAACTGCAGGCTGGCGGTAATAGCGGGGAACGCGTCCGAGTTCAAAGAAAAGATTGCAGCTGTCTACAAAGCAGGATTGGATTGTATAAAAGCAGATGGAATATATTACGGCAGACATGAAATAATTCCTGTCAATGTTAACAAAACAGACAATCAACAGATAACACATGCCGAAAAAAATCAGATGGACAGCACTGCCGATGCAAGTCTGGACGAACTTCTGGCAGCAGGGATAGATAACACGGAGCCTTGTTTTGATGAAATACTGAGATTATATATCAAAGGAGCGGATGTCAATTGGGAAAAATTATACAGAGGGCGTAATATTAGAAAAGTAAGCCTACCCGTATATCCTTTTGAGAGAAAAAGGTGTTGGTTGGAAGAAGAAAGCGATGAAACCGAAATAAGCAGAGATAATGTAAAAGAAATTTTACATCCTTTACTTGAAAACCACCTGACAGACTCTTTTGATTGTAAAATTTTTTACACAAGGTTTAGCGTAAAAAAACTTTGGGTCATCAGTGAACATAAAATAGTTGGTAGATATGTTGTCCCGGGGACAGCATATCTGGAAATGATTAATAAAGTATTTAATATAAGCCACCCCGATAAGGATATTGAAATATGCGATATTTTCTTTTTAAAGCCCATGTCTATTGATTTAAATGAAATAAGGGAAGTTCATACGATAATAAAGGAAAAAGGGGAAAGCTATGAATTTATTATTGCCAGCAGAACAGAATCGGAAAATGTCTGGAGTAAACATGCAGAAGGAAATGTATCACTGAGAGAAAAGAAAAAGAGAACTGGAATTGATATTGATGATATAAAGAGCAGGTATAGCGTTAAAAACGACATACCTGAGGAGCCTCGGACAAAAGCGGTAGAAACAGGTCCCCGGTGGGACTGCATAAGGGAGATATATCTGGAAGGAAATGAAGCGCTTGTATATCTTGAACTTCCGGAGGATTACATGAAGGATCTTGAGGACTACAAACTGCACCCATCCTTGATGGATTGCGCTGTAAACTTGGGTATGAACAGTACGGGGGAAGGGTTGTACCTCCCTTACTCATATAGAAACATTAAAATATACGGGCCTATGCCTGCAATAATCTACAGCCATATTAAACGAAGGAAACTCGAAAAGGAAGATCCTGAGGTATCAACTTTTGACATAACGCTGATGGACGAGAATGGAATAGCATTTGTAGAGATTGAAGGATACTCCATCAAGAAGATAAATCGGGATGAGCAGCTGAGGTTGGCAGGAAATATGTACTATGAAACGGCATGGGTACCAGCGAAGCAGCCTGATGAACTGAAAATCCCCGAAGGAGCTAGAATTCTTGTTCTTAAAGGTGGGACGCCTGTGAGCCTGGAGATGGTACAACAGCTCAGGGAAAAAGGTGTAGTGGTTATCGAGGTGGATACAGGCAGGGAATATGAAAGAAAAGCCGAAGACCGGTTTGTAATCAGCGAAACTGAGGAGGATTATGCACGACTGCTAAACGATGTAAAAGAGAAGGGCCTTTGGAAGGTCATACACCTGTCGACGCTGACAGGAAGGGAGGAAATAGCTGATGAGGACATGCTGGAGGACAGCCAGAAAAAAGGTGTATATAGTCTTTTTTATCTGACACGGGGGTTTCTGAACAGTAAAATGAGAAACGACCTGGAAATCATACTAGTTTCCGACTACACGGCTGAAGTCACAGGATGCGAAGAGAGGATCAATCCCCATAATGCAAGTTTGTTCGGACTGGGTAAAGTAATAAGTAATGAATATGAGCATTTGGAGTGCAGGTGCATAGATATAGCCGAGAAAACCGGTACTGGAGACATCATATCCGAAATAATGTCTGGTACAGGGGCACACAAAATAGCATTACGCAACGGAACCCGGTATAAAGAAGAATTCCGGAGAATGGATATATCTGAAACAGCCCGGGTGGAAGCAGAAATAAAGGAAGACGGGGTATATGTAATAACAGGCGGGACAGGAGGAATCGGGCTGGAGATAGGTAAGTACCTGGCTTCAAAAAACAAGGTAAAACTATGCCTTGTCAACCGCAGCAGTATGCCGGAACGGGAGGAGTGGGGGAATATACTGGAAAGGTCCGTGGACGTGAAGGAATGTCGGAAGATAAAAGCAATCAGATATATGGAAGACAGGGGAACAGAGGTAAACTGTTACAGCGCCGATGTGTCTGATATGGAGAAGATGCGGAAGGTGCTGGAAGACATCAGAAGCAGGTATGGAAAAATAGATGGGGTCATACACGGGGCAGGAATAGCAGGAGACGGTTTTATCATAAGGAAGGATGAAGAAGTATTCAGCAGGGTTATGAAGCCGAAGGTACAGGGAACATGGATACTGGATAGGCTGACGAAGGATG
>JAFABI010000017.1 GCA_023426125.1 Bacillota bacterium | reverse complement strand
AGAGTTTTGTTACCAAAAGAAACAGCATAAACGATTATGACATTGCAAAAATCGAGAAAAGTCGATTTGCTTTTCCTATCTCCGTCCTGCATCAAATACATGGAGAAACTCTTATGAGTTGGACTGGATTCGTTGTAAAAATGAAAGACGGAAAGTCTTTTACCTTTGGAACAACTTTTCTTATGGAGTTTTTCAATATGCCAGAAGGGTATTCTGTAGATGATATTGCTGAAATAATAAATCATAGCTATTTGGCAAAAACAGGCGAAATTAAATCATACTATGCTGATTCTGTTAATCCGCTTGGCGAAAATCCCGTTGATGAAAAAAATGACATCATCTATAGAGAACGCCCCTATTTTGAATGTTATTTAGACAATCTGTGACCTTATATAAGGGGATACGAGGATTTATATGCAAAACATCATTATCGAAAAACTGAATGATATAGAGCAAGCCGAAAACATCACCATCCTGCATGCCGTAGAATCAGGCAGCAGAGCTTGGGGCTTTGCATCGCCGGATAGTGATTACGATGTGCGATTCTTTTATGTGCGCCCAAAGGCTTACTATCTACGGCTTGACAGGACGAGAGACGTGCTGGAATACCCGCTTAATGATTTGTTGGACATAAACGGCTGGGACATTGATAAGACTTTGAAGCTGCTTCATGCCTCCAATCCAACGTTGTTCGAGTGGAGCAACTCACCTATCGTTTATATAACCACGGATGAATTTAAACAGTTATTGCCTCTCATCGGCAATTATTTCGTAGCCAAATCAGGATTGTGGCACTATCTAACACCCGAGGTTTCAGCAAGCTCCTTCTGCGAAAGTCCCCGAACCTTCCGCAGCCGACTTAAATTGGTTTCACGTTTCCTTTTGCTCTCAATCAAAACTTCATCCGCTACGGAAACAAACTTATTTATATCGGCCTCGTGAAGGGTAGCATACACATTTAGCAGTTCGGCAAAAGGCAAAACTTTACGGATTTCTTCAAAGCTGTATCCCGGATACCATTGATAATATGCCAGCGCCCAAGCAGCCCAATAGACCGGCAAACGCTCAAAGTGGGGCGCAGGAATTACATCCACAGACTGACCGGTTGTAATCAAAATGACTTCGCGGGCAAGTTCAACCCCGCCTTTTTCATAGTTTCGCTCCCGTTCCTTTATTTGAATATGCCCTTGACTGCCGGATAAATCCGTTTATAGGTTTCGAATTTCTCCTGGTATATTTCATTCAGCTTTCTATCCGGCTCGAATTCCTTCCCCTTCTTCACAAGCTTCCCGACCGCATCCTCAATACTGCTGAATACGCCACTGGCAGTTCCGGCCAATATGGCGACCCCCAGCGTTCCCGCTTCGGAAACGTTCAGTGTCGTAACTTTTTTGCCCATCATATCAGCCTTCAGTTGCATAAAAGGTTCGCTTTTTGCGAGCCCTCCGACCGCTCTCAATTCATTGACCTCGACTCCAGCGTCATTGAGCCTTTCGACATTGACCATCATTTCAAAGGTGATACCTTCAAGGATGGCTTTGATTATGTGTTCTTTTTCGGTATTGATATCCAATCCCACGATTGCACCTTTTGCGGCGGTGTCCATATAGGGTGTCGCTGCTCCGGCAAAATGGGGCAACACAAAAATCCTCGATATTTCTTTCGAGGCGTTTTCTATTAAAAAGTCATAAATGTTGATGCCTGATTTTGCGGCTTCAGCCCAATAGGCATGTCCGAAATTATCCCTGAACCATTTCAGCACGCCCCCGCTTGTAAAAGTGAAGGCATATGTCACATACATGTCCCGTATTACATGGGGCACACAAGCAAAGCTGCCTCCTGCCATAGCCTCGGATATAACGGGTCTGTTAAACGCAGGCGTGATGCACTCTGTCGTGCCCAGTCCGTCGACTGCCATACCGCTCTTTATGACGCCCGCTCCCAAGGCGGCACAGGGTTGATCATGTCCGCCTGCTACAAGGATTAAACCGGCTGGCAGTCCAAGCTCGTCCGCCATGCTTTTGGATAACTGTCCCACCACTGTCCCGGCCTGCACAGGCTTACCGAATTTGCCTTCGTCAACTCCGGAACATTCCAGGATATCCGCCGACCACTTTTTATTGATGATATCGAATGCCATTGTCCTTGCTGCCAGCGAATAGTCGGTATGGGGTTCCGCTCCCAGTTTGAATAGTATGAAATCTGCAAAAAGCAGAAACTTCCAGGTATTGTTGTAAACTGAAGGCATGTGGGCTTTAAGCCACATTATCTTGCAGACCGAGTACATGGAATGGGTCAAAGTACCTGTAATGCCTGATATCTCTTGATTTCCCAGTCTGTTTTCCAGGTATTTGGCTTCATCCGTTCCCCTTGAGTCTATATAGATGATGCTGTTATAAAGCACATTACCCATACGGTCCACCGGGATAACCGCTTCGCCGAAAGAGGATACGCTCAACGCCTTTATCTTTTCTCCTTTGTAACCTGAGAGAGATTTTATTATGACCTCCCATACACAATCCCAGACCATGTTCGGATCAATCTCCTCCCATCCCGGTTGGGGGGTAATCAAGGAATATTCTTTGTACGCCTGCCCCAGAATACACCCTTCAGCATCAACAATAGTAGCTTTACAGCCGGATGTACCGACATCTATTCCCATCAGACACATAATACCTTCTCCTTGTGTTATCCACCCATTATTTTTACTTGTACCAGAGCTTGAGATATGAGCTGACCAGCTTTTTCATTTCGTTGAAAAGGATACTCTGGCGGTATTCAGTCGTAAAGTATGAGAGAGAAGCCTTGTCTTCCGATGGGCATTTCTCTCCAAGCAATCCGGACCCGACAAGTTCTTTTACCATACCGCTTCCCGCAACTTTTGAAGCATTTTCAACCATAGATTTGAACAAGGCCGGCGAAGAGTCTCGTTCCAGCGCAGTCCAAAGGTTGACCTTGCATACCCCGTCGTCAACGAGCTGTGAGATCTGATCTCCTGGTACTGAAGACGCCCCGTGAAGCACTATCCTCGTCCCGATCCTGTCTTTAATCCTGCGGGCATAGTCGCCATGATATTTGAGTTCCATGGAGCTTGCTCTGTGTTCTGTCCCCAGATTTGCAACTATGAGGTCGGCTCCTGTTTCGTTGAAATATCTTTCTGCTTTCTCAGGGGTGGTCAGTGCGCTTTTTTCATTACCTGAGGCGTCCACTATTTCGTCGCATGCCCCCTCAATGACTATTTTACAGCCCTGCTCTTTCACAAACTGCCTTGTGAGCCTGATATTATCATCAAACGGGATCTTTGAAGCATCGAACATTATAGATGAAAACACTCCCATATCCCAGCCCAGCAGTTCCTTATCATCGTCAAACTGCGTATGGTCAAGGTGTACCATGACCCTTAAGCCTTCATAGGGTGAGCCTGTATCAGTCAAGACCTTCAGGTCGGTCATAAATAGCTTGAGACCGATGTCCCAGCGCCTAGTATGGGTATAGTAGGCCGCCTGGGTCCTGTGGTCGTACTGGTTGGTAATGGCCACTATTACAGGCAGGTCTTTTATACCCTTTTCAATTCCGTATTCCTTTGTTGCGGCCAGTACCGCTTCAGTAGTTGTAAGATTTTCGCTGCAAAAGCAGGGCAGCACCCATTTATTACGTTCCGCCTCGCTGTATATTCCGAGGACTTCTTTTCTGTCAGTTATCAAAGCCATAGGCAGTCTCGACACCCCTTTCAAGATATTTAGTGAACCGCTATACCCTCACTTTGTTCTTAAATTTATTTAAATCACTCTTTCTCACAAGTCTCCCCAGCCTTTTTGGTGCTTCTAACAGGATATTCATTGTAAAGCAAATAAAGTGGAGCTACATCCTCTTCTATTTGAGGAAAGCGCCCCGCTGGCTCATAAAAACGATTGTCGATATGGTCGTCGTTAACCTTTGAAACCTCTCCCAATAGAACCTTGCCAGTTCCTTTTTCTCCCCAGAACGAATGATATAGCCCCGACCGCAATGTGATACTTTCGCCTGGGGTCAAACGAAGTATTGTTCCGGCCTCAACCGTATAGTTTCTGCCGTCCATCGAAACCTGTACGGGAATGTCTGCAAATTTCTCATCCTCAGTCGATTCGTATACCTGTACCAGCAAATTGCCTCCACCACGGTTAACAATGTCCTCCATTTTGCTCCAATGAAAATGGAATGGCGTTACCTGCTCTTCGTCAGTAATTAATAGCTTCTCTGCATACGGTTTTACATATTTTTTAAGGCTGAAGTTGCCATTCCGGATCGTGAACATCAAAAGTCCGATTTTTCTATAGTCTCCGCTCCCAAAATCAGTGATGTCCCATCCGAGCATATTCTCCCTGATTTCATCGTATTCGCATCCTTTTTCAGCCCAGTCTTCCACACTCCAAAAGGCAAAGGACGGTAGCCTGAAGTTCATACTACCTATAAACCGGACTGCTTCCTCCATAATCTTATTTATTTCCGAGCGTTTCATAACATCAATCCTTTCCCTTAAACTCAAATATTACTGCCATTCAGATAATTCCATATTGATGAAAACCATAGCAGCCCGGCATTTTCCTGTCCTAATGCTGTAAAATGGCCGCTGGCCCCAAAATCAGCTCTATAAACGCCTATCCCGCCCAGAATGTCTGTGTCCGGACCTTTGAGGAAACCTGGAATAAGGCACAAATTATTAACCGCCTGACGTATTTCTCCCTCCTTTACAGGGTCGATATATACAGTAGGATGAAATGTAGATTTGGCGAGCATCCAGTCCCTTGAAAATCCCCATATATTTTCGAGAGCCTTTTTTATACATAGGATTCTACGTTCATACTCTTCGCTGTCCGTTTTTTCAATAACATCCGATTCCCCCTGCTGCCAGAGAATGTATCTGAAATCGGAGGAAACGCGCCCTGCATCTGCCAGACAATTGAATAACTCTTCACCCGGCATCCACTGTCTGGAAGATGTCGCTCCTTTAGCCACATTGATCATACCTATTGGCACCCTCAGCAGCGGAAGCAGCAGATTCATGGTATGCGGCCATATAGTTCCCGGCCCGTCCTTTTGATATTTTACAGACGGATCCGGTTTGGCTATTGGCTGAGGATCATGCGCAATTTTCCAACACCTGCAAAAGTGATCATATACGGTAACCCTTCCCTGAGGGTCACTCACCTGGTATCTTTTATCATTGCAGTTTTCTGCATAAGATTGACCTGCTATTATAAATATTTCACCCACTCCGATGGGTTCTATAAAAGTTGAAGACAGTACTCTATTTTCTCTTTTCGCCCGGAGCTCAAGCCTATACCATCCTCCTGCAGGCAATTCTATTTCAGCGGAAAAGCCCCCTTCAGCTAACTCTATTTTAACCGGCGTCCAGTCCATGGCTTTACCAAATGCTTCTTCCAACAACACAGTCCGTGCTTCACAGCTTACGTCGGCATCTATATTCCAAATCCCCTTTATCCGGACAACTGCATTTCCCAGCCGGGGTCCTCCCGGATTATTATAATGTGAGAATTCAGGACAAAAGCCCTTTCTTTGGATGATTTGATAAGGCTTCGGTTCAATAATCGAAATGTCTTTTCCCATATATATCTCCATCTTTCATTTAGTTCAAGGTACTATTCCGGTAATTTGCATATAAAGGTGCAATCCAACCTGCACCTGTTATAAATGCATTTGTTTGTACTATTTAATTTTGAAAATTCTCCTTATGCAGATTCCTGGTTTGACAGTGTAAATTCTAATGATGCAATCTCTTTTCCCTTTACATCCAGATGGATCTTTCCTTCCTTATCCACAGCAACTTCGCTTATTCTGGATTCATCCAGATTGATTCGATGAACAGGACCATCGATAAATGAAAGTCCATTTACCCGGATTGTACTGTGAATATGTTCATCAGTCAAATTTACAAGTCTGACAATCAGGGAGTTCCTTGTTTCATGTTTTTTGACTGTGGTCACTGAGAGCTTCTCCGAGCTCACCTCGACAAAGGAATGTGCCGATGGCAGTACTTTTGAAATCTGTTCTTCTGAAAACTCCGGAAGAAGCTGTTCTTCCAATTCGCGTAAGACAACAGCCTTCATTGGAAATCTGAATTCATATGCAGGCCGGTAGGATTCATGCCATGTCCCCCGATGCGGAACTACACTATAACTGAATACATATTCACCTAAGCATTGAGCCTCCGGGATAAATAAATCCTCGCAGTCAAAGGTTGGACCACCGATGATTCTGTCAAGGCAGCGAAGGAGAGTAATTGCAATGCCGTGCTCGGAATTATCCACCACCTCATATTCATACAAGCCTAGATTTGCAATTGTCAGTCCGGCCGTGCCATCTGAAATACCGGCAAATGTCATCTGAGGGTGCTCGGGAGTTGGCTTTTCACCAGGATAGTCATTCAGATTCGGCAAAGCGATACCCCGCTCAACGACATCAAACGGTGATTCCGCAAAAGACCGGCTGCTGTTGATCATAGAAGGGAATACAACTCTTAACCTATGGTCTTTTGCACGATTTATGACTTTTGTCTCAATATCAACTCGTGGCGTCCCCTGAGTCAATGTAATCCTGCTGCTGATGCTGCAAGGTACTAGGGAATTACTTCTACCCTGTCTGTCGTTTGTCAGGGACTCAGGCAGCTCCATTTCAAGGTCAACCTTGAATGTCGCCTTTTGTGATGTGTTTTCAACGAGGGATATTTTGGCATTATTACACAAGCTGTAAACAATACTGTCTGCCCTGGGCGGAATGCGGGTAAAGCCTTCCCCCGCTTCTCCGGAATCCTCGAAGAAGTGCTGATTCGGGTACAGCCGTTCCGTTCTTTTATCATAAAGGTTAAACGTACCATTTTGCTGAATCGATACCTGTAAAAACTCGTTCTCCATTACATGCTGGGACGTCACAAGCGTCCCCTGGAAAATAAGCGGTACGGGGTTGCTTCGAAGCACGAAGGCCTTGTATCCCAATGCAGGCACATGATCTGCCCGGAAGGAAACTACATACCTGTCAACGGGTATAAATCTTGGCATCCCGAAACGAAGGTTGAATTTTAAGGCATTCAACGACTTATATTGATGGATATTCATTGGAATGATTGTATCACCATCCATAAGTACTGGATTTTCAATTCCGGTGCTTTTGGGAATGTCAATCGACGCAGTGATTACATCGCTTCTTTCCCGGCTCAAAGGGTTAAAGACCGTCAGATATACTTCAATTTGCTGGAGTATATTCCGTATTTTATGTATCGTTACATATAATTGATTCAGAAGCAGAAAGTGGTTTATGAGACGCAGTTAGTCCACTGCTCAAGAAGGTATTCGTCCATTTCTGCAACTGTGCCAAATGGCCGATTGGAGTGTTTTATAATATTAGCGTGACCAAAATGCTGGTCAGCAGTAAAATAAGTCAGACTGAATCCACCTCACTTTCGTAAATGCGCAAACTTATTCAAAAAGGTCCTCCATCTTGCAGCCTAATGCTTGTGCCAGGTTATGCAGCGAGGCTGCCTGTGCCTTGTTGATATCGTTCTGTCTCTGCTCATAGAGTTGGATCATACGCAGGGCAACGCCAGAGGTATCGGAAAGCTCCTTCTGTGAAAAGCCTCGAGCTTTTCGTAATCGGCTTAAATTTGTTTCGCTTATATTTTTTTTACTCTCTGTTAAGAATTCATCGGCTGTAGAAACAAACTTATTGATGTCGGCTTCATGAAAAGTGGGGTACATCCGCAACAGTTCAGTAAATGGCAATACTTTATGGATTTCCTCGAAACTGTGTCCAGAATACCACTGATAATATGCCAGCGCCCAGCCTGCCCAATAAATCGGAGAACGGTCAAAACGCGGTGTAGGAGCGGTTTCTACTGACTGGCCGGTTGTAATAAAAACGACCTCACGAGCAAGCTCAACCCCACTTTTTCCGGCAATATATTTTGGGTTACCGCGACCAAATTCATCGACAAGCCCAGACTGCAGGAACAGCATGAAAAATTCATCCGGTTCATATTTAAGGTCAAAAACCGCAAAATCCATCATAGCCGCAAGGGTTTTTTGTGCCTTATTCATGTAGGATTCTTTGTATGCGTGGATCATCGTTTTTCATCTCCTCTCTTAGGATATCCAGTACAAACAGGTCTCCTTTCAGCGTCTTAAGGTCTTTTTTCTTACTGGAATATGCCTGACGGGCAATGTTGTCCCTGCTCATCCGCTTGATATGATATTCCTGATAACTTGACGCTTCGTATCCTTCAAAACTAATTTGTTTAAATGCTTTTGGAGAAATCAATACCACTTGCTCTCCAAGAGCCCCAAGGCGCATAGCCTCATCCAAATCACGCAAGGAGAGTGCGCCGCTGACAAAATCCTCCGCAAAGGAGAAATAGGAATCATCGGCCCGATATCCTATAATAAAATCTTTCCTTGCCATATCAGGCATGAATGTCTGGATAACATACTCGCGTGCTTGTAGTGCCAGTGCCGCAGATAGATCGAATGTACGGTTTTTCAGCAGCAGCGCCAGCCAATTCAGAATGTGATAGCTACCATCAGAAAGATTCAGCAAATCAAGTCCCTTGGTATTTAAAGTGTACATATTAGCGAAACCGCCCTTTTGTGTGGGGCAGGCCCATTCCTTGGCTAAATCCAAGCTTTCGGTGCAATAAAAGCCCTGCCCGTAATCATTATATGACTTACCTTTGCCAAGCTCGGGCTGCTTCACGATTTGAGGCGAGCCGTGATATATAATCATAGTGAAGTCCTCCTGTTAAAGAGTATCGCCACGACGATACCACATTATACGCTATTAGTATATCGCTGTAACGATACTTTGTCAATAGAGAAAGCTTCGATTAGGGCGGCTCAAATTGAAATAACACATTAATCGTTATGAATCGTTACAATCGAAAAATCACAACGATTGCAAACTATTTCTCAGAAATAACAGGGATTACAGGTCAAACTGTTAGAAATTATTGAGCCCTATCAAATCCGATAGGTGCTTCCCGCTTGGATTTTTCAAATTTTCCATCCATGACAAGCCCGGATTCAATCTGTGCATGGAAGTCCAGATGTGAGTATATGTCTGCCGTAGTTGAGAAGGTGCTGGCGGCAATGACCCATCCCACAGCCTTACGAGTTTTCTCGTTGGATAACACGGCAACCGCAGCCTTTGCAATTGTCGCTATTGGTACAGCTATAAAAATCACGACCTTTCATAAGAAATTGACAAAGCGCAACCTATTGCGTATAATTAAACGCAATGGTTGCGCTTGTTGAATGAAGGAGTATCGAGATGAAAATACCAGAGAATAAACAATACGTCATGTTTGGTGGCGCTTTTGTGTTGGCGAATAAATTGCAGTTGGTGGCTGACAAAAAGGCGCACGGACTTTCCACAAAGCAGTGGTTTTTACTGCGTAATTTAAGCGATTTGCCCGCCGATCCACCGCTCACCATCACCATGCTGGCGAAGGAGACCGACACCTCCCGGCAGAACGTCAGCAAGATGCTGGGGGTGCTGCAGCGGCAGGGCTATGTGGCGCTGCAGGGCAATGCGGAAGACCATCGCAGTCAAAGTGTCGTACTGACGGAGCCAGGCGCACAGATACTGCGGAAGGTTGCGCAGGAGGCCGTACCCTTTTTCGCCGAACTGTTTTCCGGTATCAGCGAGGATGAGTGCGCAGTATCAGCTGGTGTGGTGATAAAACTCATCGACAATCTCTACAAAATGCAGGAAGCGATGGAATGACGCAAAAGAAGAAAAAATCAATTATAGCCATTGTCGCCATCATTGTACTGGGGCTTGCAATTCTTGTGTTTTTAAAGTTACCTAAGCCGGTAACGGCATCCGATGCGTCATTTAATCTGGCACAAATTGCAGATGGTACCTATCCGGGCAGTTGTGACAACAGCCTTGTAAAGGTTCGGGCGGAGGTTATCGTAGAAAACCACGCCATTGTAGAGGTACGGCTTCTGGAGCATGATAACGGTTTGGGCAGCGCCGCAGAGGTCATCACCGACATGGTCGTACAGCGGCAAAGCGTAGAGGTAGATGCGATATCCTGGGCAACCATAAGTTCAAAAACTATACTGAAAGCGGTTGAAAACGCTTTATCGGAAGGACGGGAAATGAAATGAATGCAGCAGTCATCTATAAATCTCACTATGGCTTCACCGCGACCTATGCCAAGTGGCTTGCGGAGGACTTGGGTGCCGATCTATTACAAACCGACCGGGTAAAACCGGCTGATTTGCGGCAGTATCAAACCATCGTCTATGGCGGCGGACTGTATGCAGGCGGTGTTAATGGCATTTCTCTCATCACCAAAAACTTTGGCAGCATCAGCAACAAATCACTTTTTCTTTTTACGGTAGGGGCAGCTGATGTGACAGATCAGCAGAATATTGATTCCATCCGTCATTCTCTCTCTCGTGTCCTTACGCCCGAAATGCAGGAGAAAATCCAAATTTATCATTTGCGTGGTGGGATGGACTATGCCAACATGAATTTCATGCATCGGACTATGATGGGCATGATGGTGAAGATGCTACGCAAAAAACCGGAATCTGAATTAAGCAGCGAGGATAAAGCAATGCTTGAAACCTATGGGCAAAAAGTAAACTTTACGGAGCGCTCAACAATTACCCCCTTAGTAAAAGCTATCAAAGCAACAACAGAATCATATTGATTTCATATCATGCTAATGTTCATCACCACCATTTCTGTTCCCAAAGGCTGAACTGTGCATCCTCTACAGCCTGCTGCTCCTGTACCAGCCGGATGGATTTCTCCACCGCCTGATCCAGAAAATCCGTATCAAAGCCTGCGGTTTCATAGCCCTCTGCGATGGTGTGCAGATAAAAATCCGAGGGTGCGCCAAACTCTCTGCAGTCATTCATGATGTAGATCATTGCATTCACAGGCTTGCCGTTCAGCCCCACCTCCAGCATTTCCTTGCGGTAAAAATTCGGGTATCCCTTGTAACGGTCGAGGGCGATCTCATCCTGCGGCCTGATTTTCCATAGAAGCACAGGCACGGAGTTTCCCTCCAGCGGCTCAATGGTAGCCACGGCACCACGGCTGCCGCCACGGAACAGCAGCTCATATCCTTTGACTGCGCTGGCTCCCACCACCTTGGCGGTGGGGCAAGGGCATAAAAAATACCGCCTGCTTTTTCAAACAGACGGTACTTTTAAATAGAAAGCGCTTATTTCTTTTTCACAGAGTAGCATACCTCGGTGACATATTCATCGGGGTTCTGCGTTTCGTGAGGACTGACATGATAGATGCAAAACATCATGCCGTCAAACTCGTATCCGTTATCCTGTACCCAGCTTGCCACTGCATGGTTTACAGCAGTGAGTTGATCATAACTGCCCTTGTAGGTAGCAGAAGCGATCTCCACCGCAGGCTCAGTCTTGAATACCACATTTGTTGTGTTTTGGTAGCTGCCCTTGACGGTCATCTGCACCTCCACATCCACGTCAACTTCCTTATAGCCGTCGTCATGGAAAATGGTAAGGCTGTTGCAGTTGTCAGCAGGCTGCATCTTGAGCGGAGCGGTTTCGGTCATCATCATACCCCACAGCATCCCCTCATGATCGTAAGCGGGAATCACCTTGCGCACACTGGCGACATAGCGCTCCGGAAAAGTCTTTACAGTTACATTGTAATTCATAGCAGTTTCATCCTTTCTTAGCCGTTTTATGGCTGTGTTCAGGAGAAGTAAACGGTGTTTGGTTTCCTCTGCTTCTGCCTGCACTTCTGCGTGCTTTACCGCCAGATATTCAGCCAACGCCTGCGGATTATCATAGCTTTTTAGGATTTCCACGATGGTGGAAAGGCCGAAGCCTATATCTCGCAGCGCTACAATTCGTGCGGCCACCGGCAGCTGCTCCTCCGCATAGTAGCGGTAGGAGGTAAAGTCATTGATGGTCTTTGGCACGAGCAGACCGATTTCATCGTAATGCCGCAACATCCGTATACTAATCCTTGATAGTTTTGAGAAATCACCTATTTTCAGCATTTTTATATCCCCACATATATGTGTTTTTGAGCTCATCTACAGTATAGAGTATACCATAATGTGAGAGTCAACAGGTTTCTGAAATTATCTTCCACCCGCCTTTCCAAATAGCTTTGCCTTATGCTCTGGGGCATTGACCATCAGGTTGTATTCGCTCATTCATATTTGGTTCACTTCTCAGGAGAAATGAACAATCAGAGAAACACTTTTTTTCTATTGACAAATCAGGTTTATAGTCATAAACTCATTATAGGGTTTATAATCATAAACCTGATTAGGAGGTATATGGATGGAAAACCTGAAACTTTGCGAAAGCGACTACCGCTTTATGCTAGTGGTATGGGAGAACGAGCCGGTGGCGTCGGGCCGCCTTGTGACGCTGTGCGCCGAAAAGCTCGGCTGGAAAAAGCCCACTACTTATACCGTGCTGCGTAAAATGTGCGAAAAGGGACTCCTTAAAAACGAGAATACCGTCGTCAGTGCAATCGTTCCCAAGGAACAGGTGCAGGCTTTTGAGAGCGAATGCTTTGTTGAAAGAGCTTTCGAAGGCTCACTGCCACAGTTTCTCACCTCGTTTCTCGGTGGCAAAACCATCTCGGAAAAGGAAGCCAACGAGCTTAAACGCTTGATCGATGCACATAAGGAGGGGTGAATCATGGAAATGTTGTTTTTAAAGATATTAAACATGAGCATTACTGCGAGCTATGTCATCCTCGCGTTGCTGTTCATCCGCTTACTACTGAAAAGGGCTCCGAAAAAGTATTCCTATCTGTTATGGTCTGTCGTCCTTTTTCGCCTGATTTGCCCGGTATCCTTTTCCTCCGTATTCAGTATCTTTCAAACAAAACCCTTTAATATGACAGCGGCACAGAGAGGCGGTGAGGCAGCACTCAGTTATGTCCCCGTCGATATAGGGTACATGGAGACCCCGAGAGTAACGGTAGGCATCCCGACTATGAATTCCATCATCAATGAAAGTCTGCCCGCAGCTACTCCATACGCCAGTGTCAACCCTCTACAAATATGGATACTGCTCTTCACGATCCTTTGGTGCACTGGTATGGCCGCACTCCTTGTCTACGGCATCATCACCTATATCCGCCTGAAACGCCGCATGGCCACCGCAATCCGGTTAGAAGACAATGTGTTTGAATCCGATAAAATTCGTTCCCCCTTCATTCTCGGCTTTGTCATGTCTCGAATTTACATTCCCTTCGGCATGAGTGAGCGGGAGCGTGTGTACATCCTTCTGCATGAAAAATACCATTTGAAACGAAAAGACCATCTGATAAAGCCGTTAAGTTTTTGTGTGCTGATCATTCACTGGTTTAACCCACTTGTCTGGCTTGCTTTTGTGCTAATGACAAAGGATATGGAGATGAGCTGTGATGAAAAGGTGTTGTTAAAAACCGGTGAGGAGATTGTTCACGAATACAGCACATCACTGCTGTCCTTTGCAGCAAACCGGCGCTTCCCGGCAGCAAGCCCGATTGCCTTCGGGGAGACTGGCATACAGGAACGCCTAAAGAACATCTTGCAATTTAGGAAGCCGAAAAAATGGGTAATCATCCCCGCCGCCATTCTCTGTGTTGCAGCCATCGTTGCCTGCGCCGTAAACCCGACGGAGAATACGGGTGTAAAGGCAGGCAACAAGCCGTACGGCCATTATGTGTTTGAAAAGCAGGTCTATATGAATCCTCTCAGTTCCTTTATTGCCTTTGATGGATATAGGGAATACTACACGCTTACGGAAAATTTGCTCATCTTGACAGATGAGGCCGGCAATCGGCAAAGATTTTCGGTTACCTATGAGCAAGCTAAGGTGGATGAGCAGGAGTTTAAAAATAGTTTTATCTTGAACATAGGCGTTCCTGATATTACCACATACAAGGAACGATATCAGTACACGTTGACCAGTGCTTTCAATTCTGATGTTTATCGAATTTATCGGCTGGACGATGAGATATGGCTGGCGCGAATACACAAGGACACCGCCAATACTCAAAAGAGCGAATATATCTGGAATATTTATAAAATCACAAGGTTTGATGGAGAAATACCAATGAAAGCCACTATTACCGGAACACAGGACAGCATCGAGGACTTCCTATCTCTGCAACAGGATTTTAAGTCGGGATACGATACGGACAAATGCTACAACATCACCCCGGACTATATTCAAAAAAGCTCCGATTATTTGGTTTTCAAATATGATACCTCCTGCGCTTCGTTCCTGCTGTACGAGGACAAAGTATACCCACTTGGCGTATGGTTTGGTGGCTTTGGCGTGACAAGCATGGCTCTTGCCGATTTGAACGGCGACCAAAAACCGGAATTGTATTTCACCTATTCATGGGGATCCGGGCTTCACCGCTCTCACGCTGCTTATTTTGACCCTGCCACAAAAAAAGTTGTTGTTTTTGACTACGCACATATGAATGAAGATATGATTATCACCGAAAACGACAATGGGGGACTATCCCTGTATGCCGCCGCTGTATACAAGCTGAATAGCTTTGTGAATTTTGATATTGAGAGAAAAAATTTTATTTCAGATATTGTTTTTAAAAATGGCCAAATCTCATTAAACCCTATAACAAACAAGTAATCCGATAGGTTACCACGGTCAAGCTAATTACAGATACAACAGGGCGGTCTACGCAAACCGCCCTGTTGATTTTTCTGCCTATATCCCAAGTATCTGCCGGCAATCCTTGCATAAAGGCGGTGAACAGATGTTTGTTTTCATAGAACCTCACTCCTCCCTAATGTTCAGATTGAATCCGTTGAGTATTTCTCTTTGCCATGATAAAATCATGTTATATATCTACCAGATAAAACTTTTTTGAAATGGTAGTGAGGGAACTTAACGCTTTGGAAGCGAATTTATATAATCCTACTAACAGATAAACCAAATTTGAATTTGCAGCGATTGTGAGGTGGTAGAATGGAAAATTTGAATACTGATTTTGTAAACTTAACAACAGAAAACCTTGTCAATGAGCATTTATGCTGCATTATCCGCAGTAAAAAGCCCCATCAAGGTATTGATGCAAAGCGGCAATGGCTTTCTGACCGACTAAATGAAGGTCATGTCTTTAGAAAGTTAAATGCAAAGGCTACGGTTTTTATTGAATATGCTCCTCTTGAAACTGCTTGGGTTCCGATTACTGGCGACAACTATTATTATCTGTATTGCTTATGGGTTTCTGGCAGTTACAAAGGAAAAGGGTATGGAAAATCGCTGATGGAGTATTGTTTGGCTGATGCCAAAGAAAGGGGCAAATCCGGCATTTGTATGCTTGGAGCGAAAAAACAAAAATCATGGCTTACTGACCAATCATTTGCGAAAAAGTTCGGCTTTGAGGTTGTTGAGACTACCGATAATGGATATGAATTGCTTGCACTTTCTTTTGACGGAACAACACCAAAGTTCGCACAAAATGCTAAAAACCAAAAAATTGAAAGCAAAGAGCTGACAATTTATTATGATATGCAATGTCCCTATGTCTATCAAAACATTGAGATGATAAAACAGTATTGTGAAATAAATGATGTTCCTGTATCTTTAATTCAAGTGGATACGCTACAAAAAGCAAAGGAATTGCCTTGTGTTTTCAATAACTGGGGTGTGTTTTATAAAGGAAATTTTGAGACAGTGAATTTGTTGTTAGATGTCGACTACTTAAAGAGAATACTCAAAAAATGAAAATACGATTTCGGCTTTTTCTCGCTGATTATAGCGACCTAAGTCAAAGAAAATTTATCGTTTATAGACAAATTTTCTTACATCAGCGGAGTTTCAACGAGACTGGTCGCAAGCTAAAGCTTGCTGCTCGTCCATGCATCCCGGGCTGGTCGCAAATGCCTTGCATTTGCTGCTCGCCTATGCATCCCAGGCGGAGATATGCTCACCGCCCAGAAAGGCAGCAAGCAATGTTAATTCGGCTTGCTGCCTTTTTTAAGCACTATTTAAATAAATGTTAAAATAGTTATTGACAAACCACTTTATACTTGCTACAATCTATTTAGATAAACGTTTAAATAGATTGTAGCAAGTTGTGATAAGAGGGGAGGATATTTCTATGGGATTTGCCGACACTTTCTCGGCTTTATCTGATTCTGTACGGCGAGAAATACTTGTTTTACTTCGTAGCGGTCGGCTTTCGGCGGGAGAAATAGGAGAGCATTTTGCTATAACCGGAGCCGCTGTTTCATATCATCTAAATAAGCTGAAAAATGCGGATTTAATACGGGAATCAAAATATAAAAATTTTGTTTATTACGAACTGAACGCATCCGTACTCGAAGAGGTATTACTTTGGATTGAGCAGTTCAAGGGAGGTAAAGACGATGAAAAATAAACATATAACGATCTATGCGCTCATTCTGTTGTCGCTTGTTGTTACCGCTGTATTCCTGCTATTTATGCCAGAAAAAGTACCTATGCATTATAATGGTGCAGGAGAGATAGACAGATTTGGCAGCAAATATGAGAGCTTGCTTTTCCCTGTCGTTACAGCCTTGATGGGTATGTTTTTCGTAGGAATGGCAAAATATCAATCAAAGAAAAAAGAATACGGAAACGAAAAAGTGCTTGTAATTTCAGGTATTGCCGTCCTCATATTCTTTAATCTTATGTTTGCATATTTTCTTTACAAAGCTGCTGTATATTCACCCGATGCTGCTGTGACCTTTGACATAACCGGTAATTATAAACTTATCTCTATCGGTTTAGGTGCACTTGTCTGCGTACTTGGGAATATAATGCCGAAATCAAGGCTTAATTCGTTAGTTGGACTTCGTACGGTCTGGAGCATGAAAAATGACCGTGTATGGCAAAAAAGCCAACGCTTCGGCGGCATTTCAATGGTACTATGCGGAATTTTAATTATCATAGCGAACTTGTTTATTAACGGTATTGCATGCATTTTTGTAACTCTTGGTCTACTTATGATTGATGCAATTATAAGTGTATTTGTTTCTTATATTATTTATAAAAATGATAGTGATAGGTAATCCCTTGAAGTCATCGCAGGAATTTTCGGGAGTGCTATCAACCCCCGTAACGGACTTTCACCGTCAAGGTCGCGCGCATTGAAAAGAGAACATAAGCTTGATATGCTCATGTTCCCTTATTCAATTGGCTTTTAATTGTATCCGGTAAAACACATTACATCTGAAACTAAAAGCAATTGCGGAAAGCTGCTCAATTTCTCTTTTGGTAAAACCAAATAATACCCGAGCGTCTGGGAATGGAAACCGAAAAACCCTGTTTTAATTGTGAACCTGACATGCTCATGGTATTGCCTGTTTCACGGTCTATAAAGTCATAGGCCGCATCTTCATCGATCCATGGATAAACTGTGCAGCTATCTTCTTTCACCTTGGTGTTTCGCACTATTTGAATGAAGCCTTTACCGGTCGCAGCATCATCAAACTGCATCGCATAATAGTCCTCCGCGCTTTTGCGGCATTCTGTCAGCGGATAATAATCACCCGTTATCATCAATTGTGCAGCCTCACGCCAGATAGGATGCATTTTTTTGCCTATATTGTATAAATCGTCACTGTCATAATATTCAATCATAGACGTAATCGCAGGAGCCATTGCGCAATGATAGGCAAATTCATCTACCGGTCTGCGGGTATCATCATAATCGCCCCGTTCATTATCCCAGTTCATGGTGTGCGCACGGAAATATGGAATCCACTCGAACATTTCCCGATGCTGCTTTTGCTTTATAGGATGCACGCCATACCCGATATCGGTATAATGCAATGGCACTGCGCGCCGCATGGTTTCTAAATCGTTTCTTCTGCCGCCGCTGGAGCATGAGTCAATCCATAATCCCGGATTGCGTACCAGCAGTTCGTCCCAAAAACGCAGATAGCCTTGGGTGTGTAAGTTTTCCAGCATGCCTGTACGGTCAGGCTCTTCATTCTCAATCCAGTACCGTAATGGCGGAAAGTTAAAGTCCTGACGGTAGATATGAATATGATACTCCTTAATATATCCGTCTACCATTTCAATCAGCCAATTCAGGCATTCTTCATTGGCCAGGTTGAGCAAACGGTCTTCATGGTCGTTGCCGTCTTTATCATGATAATGCAGCATCCACTCGGTGTGTTCCACATCCAGCTCTGTTTTCTCGCGGACACGTTCCGGTTCAAACCACAATAAAAATTGTATATCCTCTTCTTCGCATTTTTTGCCAACCGGTCCCAGTCCATTTGGCAATTGCTGGCGATAAGGCTTCCATGTCCCGGTATTTGTCCAGTTAAAGTCACAGGGATACCATCCTGCGTCAATCCACCAAATATCGGGCTTTAGTCCACGGTTTATATAGGTATCAATTGCATTAAGCTGATTTTCCTCCGTAATCCCTGTAAATTCCGGCTTGCCATCTATAAGCCAGGTGTGAAGACATAATTTCGGCGGGATCGGCTCTCCGCTTTCACGCGGTATAATATGTTTAAAATACCAACGCCTCCACATATTCCGCCCCCGGTTCTCATCACCGGTAAATCCCATTAGGTTAATCCGCGGCGTGCGAACAGTTTCGCCCGGCTTCAGGTACATATTGGTACGCTGCTGACCGGCTGTAAATTGTACCCCCGCAGCACAAGGAGCGAATATCGTTTCCCATTGTGCCGGCCAACCCACTGCTATATTTACACCATACTCTTCAAATAATAAGCGCATATAGGGAAAAGCGAAATGACAGGCTAAGCCGTCCCGAGGTGCTATATGCAGTTCCTTATCGATGGGGTCGGTAAAATACTCGTAGCCGTTCTCCAGCACCGTATCGCCGTTTCCATGAATCAGGACGGGATTGCTGCCCTGGATCGGATTATTCATAATGCGAATTTGCGATATCATTGGTGTGTTATCTTTCCCATGATTGGTAATGTATGCTACCCATTCTGTAACCGGAAAATCGCGGTATTCAATATATTCGGCACGAACTTCCAATCCGGCTTCACTTTGGCCGACAATTTCTATATACAGCATGTTGCTGTCCACCAGACGGCGGTTTACCCTGGGGTGAAACTCTTCGGGTATACCTTGAATCAAGCGGTCTCCGTAATAAAACGCCAAGGGGATGCCGGACGGGTTAGTATACGGAATAAGATTTGCTATCAGTTTCATATCGGCTTTGGTTACTTTATTGGTATCTTTCATATTCATTCTCCATTCTGCCGCATTCGCGTGCGGCCAATCAGTTATGACAATTGATGAGGAAGCCTCACCATCATTGCTGCATCTGGATTATTGTCCTGGCATTACATTGCGGATATTAGCCACGGAACGTCTGATGATCAGCTCCTCGTCAAGCACATACTGCCGTTGTATATCTTGATTGCCATTTGTAATGCATGCATACAAAATAGAGGCCGCCTGCCTGCTGACTTCACTCAGGGATTGACGTACAGTAGTAAGGGGCGGCGACAAATGCTCCACAAAGGAATAATTATCAAATCCTACGATAGACATATCCTGCGGGATTTTAACCGACCACGCTTTTAGAAAGCTCATTATTTTTAATGCCTCCTGATCGTTTATCGCAATAATAGCAGAAGGCATGATGTCCATTGACTTCCATTTTTCGCAAACCATTTTAAATTCCCGTTCGCTTTGATAGGTTGAAAAAATCAAGCGGCTGTCCACATCAATCCCATTATGTGTCAGCACATCCTTGTACCCTTGCAGCCGCATCTGGTGAGATAAAAAATTCATACCGGAGGTGCCGAAGGCAATCCTTCTGTGGCCCATATTTATTAGATAACTGACAGCCTGGGTACAACCCGAATAATCATCAGATATGACCGAATATAATTGTTCGCCTTGAAATCTGGCATTGATTGTAACCAGTGGAACAACCCCGTCAATTTGCTCAATGTAATTGTCATCGCTTGACAAATCCAAAAAGATGCCTCCGGCCATTCGCTGTTTATGACAAAACACACGGAAGTTTTTCCGGTTTACAGGTATTTTGTCGGTGGGCATCATCAACAGGCAATAATCTCTGGTAAAGAAATATTCGCTAATGCCGGCCAGCAGCTCATTCAGAAAGCTGCTGGTAAACATGTTGCCCTGAGAAGTGCGGAAAAATATACCGATATTGTTATGAACACTTGCGCTGATTTTCGGTTTATAATCATTCTCCTTCATAATGGACAATATCCGGTTTTTGGTTCCTGCGCTTACATCATCTTTTCCATTGATTACTTTAGAAACCGTGGAAGTAGATATATTTGCAAGCTTAGCAATTTCATAAATATTCATGAATTACTTATCCTCTCTTTTACGACAAATGAAGCAATCAAAACCAGTACTATTATACCATAAAAACGCCAGCGTTATGGTATATTTGTCCATATGTGTTTCTGCTTCAGCCGATCCTTAGTAATCGCCGAACCCCTCTAACTGCAATAAATTCTCCTGCTTCATGATATTCACAACCCATTGGAAATCAAAGGCCGGTTTTCCTGACAGATAATGATTTTTATACCCCTGTCCATTGACTTCATATTCTATAATAAACAGCGTTTGCTCCAGCCTTGACTCAATAACGCCCAGAGCTATACAGCCGTCTTTTTCAACTGCTTCTGCGCCTTGAGCGATGAGCTTGCGTCCATCCCCCGCATCATATACATGATAGTTAATGGCACAGGCTTTTTTAGTATCGTTGACTGCAAACAACACAGGCGTCTGGCTGCCGGCATCCGAAATCATCATGCAGACAGGATATTGCGAGCGCTTTATCACCCAATACGCCAGCTTTTTTGTAAAATAATAGTCTACAACCGCGTCTGAAAATTGGGGCCAGCCGTCCATGATATTCCACCAGATAATGCCCCGGCGGAGCCCCTTTTGGGAGCGGAACATTTCTATGAAAAATTTCATCGCTTCGCTTTGAGACACCTGGCTTGCCAGTGAAAAAGCTTCCAGCGAGTCCATATCCAGGCCAAATAAATTAAAAATCTGACTCTTCATCAGGTTGTTCCGGTAGCCAAAGGGCGCGGCGGTGTCAGCCTCCGGTGACGTGGCGTGGAACAGCCATTGGCGGTTATCCGGAGGCCATAAGCTCTCGGCCGTAATAAACCGTTTCACCGATTCGGGGGACGGGCATCCATGATACCCGATTTCAGATGCAAACCGGGCCCTGCTGCTTTTATAGTATTCGCCCTTGTAATAATCCCTCGGCCCCCACAAATGGTCTTCCGGCGCGCCGGTTTTTTTAGCGAAGGAGACTTCGTCCATGTAGGGTGAGCTTGGGATATAAGGACGAAAATAATCCTGTTCAAATAATACCTCTGGAATAACCTTCCGTGTTAATACATTTTTATTAGGGTCACGGGCCGGCGGAATATTGACAAAGGCCTGATCGCATTCATTATCACCGGCCCATATACACAGGGACGGGTGTTGGCGCAGCTTCTTTACAATGCATTCCGCCTCAGTGCGGAGCTGCTCCTGCATAAAGGCATCCTGGGGATATATCCCGCAAGCCATGGCAAAATCCTGCCACACAACGATGCCCTTTTGGTCGCATATATCATAAAACACCTCATCCTCATAGACATTGCCGCCCCAGCAGCGAATGGCATTACAGCCGATATCATCAATTAATTCGCATATATCCGCTATGCGGTGAACGTCACGGGAATGAAAAACATCGGCCGGCACCCAATTGGTACCAAGTATGAAAAGCGATTCATGATTTACTTTTATATCAAATTCCCCATCGGGATATTCCGGACATACAGGGGAATAATCAAGCTCCACGGTACGCAGGCCCGTCTTGAATGTGTATGTATCCACTACCTTACCCCGGTATTCCAGTGAAACCGTAACCGTATACAGAGACTGCATTCCTCTGCCCTTAGGCCACCATAAACAGGCGTTTTCCACTTGTGCGTGCAATCGTCCGGAATTAAACCACAGCCCTTCGCTCATGGCGAAGGAGCCATCTTCACATTCAGCACGGCAATTCAACGTAAAATCCCGTATATTGGCGTTCCCGCTTTCTATACTATAAAACAATATGACGGAAGCCCTCCGGTTTTGCGCGTCAATGCCGGTTGTGACAAGATATACTTCCTCAATCCGCATTTCGGGACGATATTCCAGCCTGACCGGCCGCCATATCCCGCCGGAAATAATACGCGGTGTAATATCCCACCCAAACATATGGGCGGCTTTTCTAACGTACAGGGACGGGCCGTTATATTTCATGGCAATAGTACCGATAGGAGGTTTTTTCTTTTTAGCTTCAAGGAGGGTCGGCTTAATATGTACAACAATGTCGGCATCCCCCTGAGGCAGCCATTCAACAGGAATAGAATGCGGGATCAGCATATTGGCGGATTGATAGACAAATTGTCCGTTCACATAAATATCGGCAAAGGTATCAAGCCCTTCGCATACAAACTCAGGCGTTGCTTGCGGCAGAGGCTCAAATACGAATGTACGATAATAGAACAGATGACAGTCTTCATACTCCAACAATTTTTCAACATGTTCTCCCGTAAACACATCAGGTATCTGGCCGCAGGCCTGCAAATCCAGTTCAAAGTTACCGGGCACCGTGGCGGGAATACAAGGCAGCTTCCGTCCTCTGACAAGCTGCAGCACATCCTGCTCTTCCTGCATTTTCCGATACTCTGCGTCATGTATGACAGATAATTGCCATTGTCCGTTTAAGTCAATATAATTCCAGTTCTTCAAGGCATAAACCTCCAAAAGAAATAATGCGTCGTAGGGAACGGCCCCGTGCCGTTCCGAAACGGTGTAAAAAAAAGAATGCGAACCTAGATAAACATCTCCCCGGCTGTCATTGCGAGGAGCCCTGCGACGCGGCAATCTCAGCTTCCAGCAAGGATTACATCATTGAGATTGCCGCACTCCATTGCATTACGCTCGCAATGACAGACGAGTTGGTGCATGCTGCCCTGTTGCTGCACATTATCCTGCCTATGTACAAAACAGGCTTACTTCGCCTTTTTCTTTTTATTCATTGCAACTGCGATTACAATAGCTGCTGCAAGGATAACAACAACAGACCCTACTATAATGGTTGTAGAAGAGCCTGCGGGCTTGTCGGCGGGCTTGCTACCGTCATCCGGTGCGCTCGTTGGCTCTGTGGTATTCACACCGGTGGTTTCATTGCTTGTTTCATTCTTTGCCTGTTCCTCCTGGGCAGCAACCGCGTCAAGCAGGTAGAGCTGTGGGTTGCCCCATGCGCAGGAGTCGTCATTAATTCCGTCGCCGCTGTCTAAAGCCCTTAAGGTTAAGGTTTTTGCTCCGGTGATTTCACATTCGATTTTATGGGCGTCCTTAGGCCCCAATACGGGCGTTTCGTAAACTACCTTGTCGTCAGCCAACACCTGGAACTGTATATTGTTAGCCTTGCTGCCCACGCTGTCCTTGCCGACTACAGCGGAGAACATGGTGTAATGCTGCTTGCTGATATCATAGGTAATATCCGCAAAACCCTGTTTGTCATCCTTAGGCACATCCGGGTGGTAACGCAGTCCCTTGGGATACATTACACCGCCGATTACAATGGGTCCGCCCTGCTCTTCAGTATCAATGGAAGGCTTGTATTTTGGCGTCGCGTCTGCAGATGAGGATTCAAACATCGACCAGCTGGTCCATTCCAGATCAGACAGGTAAATCCCATCCTCCAGTTTCTGAACCTCCGCTTTGGGGACAGACGGCTTATTGGTATAAATCTGGACATTTCCCCATGCGCAGGAGTCGTCATGGATGTCGTCCCCGCCGTCCAGGGCCCGCAGGGTTAACAGCTTGCAGCCTGTAATGTCTATATCAATGGTGTGTGAATCCGTTGGCCCCAGCACAGGTGTTTCATATGCTACTTTATCATCGCACAGCACCTGGAACTGTATGTTGTGAGCCGAGCTGCCCACGCTGTCCTTGCCGACTACAGCGAATAACCTGGTACGGTTCTGGCCGCTTATATCATATACGATATCCGCGTATCCGTGCTCCTTGCCTTCCTTTTTCCAATCCGGATGGTACCGGAGTCCTTTGAGATATTCTTTTCCGCCGATTGTAATGAGCATCTCATTTTCCTGCATATCCTTTGAAGGTTTATATTTGGGGGTTGCGTCTTCTGATGAGGATTCAAACATATACCAGCTTTTCCATTCAAGGTCGGATAAGAATATACCGTCTCCCCCGTTGTCTATAACAGGTGTATTTCCTTCCGCCGATACCAAAGAAACGGTAAATTGGAAAACAAGGGCGATGGCACATACCAATACTAAGGCTTTTTTAAACATTTTCATAAAAATTCTCCCCTCTTTATTTTGCTTCGTAAAGCTCTTTTATCGAGGCGTCAATTTTTGGCGCCAATTCCGCGGAAATTGTTTCCCAGGGTTCTCCCTGTACAGGCCTTGTAAATATGTCACCCCAGTAATCCACCAGCCCGAAGGCTTCCCAGTTGCGTAATACACCTGCTTCAATGCTCTCGCTTTTTTCGTATTCCTTCTGAAGTTCTTCCGTCCATAAACGGTTTTTAATGGCATGCATATAGTTTTCCTTAATGTAAGAAGGATCACTGCAAACAAACCTGAATACATTCGCCGCCGCTCTGGCTCCTTCTATATTGGGCGCTCCCTTGGGAATATAAAATCCACCCCCTTCCTCCGCAGTATAATATTTGTCTGCATCAGGATCTCTGGGTAAAGGAGCCAGGCCTAAATCCCCGGCCTTAATCAGCTTTGCGTATCCATACGCGTACCAGCGGTGCCCGATACACATGGCTACGCTGCCTTCGCCAAAAGACTGACGAGCGTTGCTGGGAACCATTGTGCCGCTTTTCAGCAGTTTTACATTAAAAGCTACCGCCCTGGCTGTTTCAGGGCTTTGAATGTTATTTTTCGCCGTGCCGTCCGGCATAAAGGATACAAAATGCTTTCCTGTTGTGTACAATATATGTTCCGGCTCGTCAAAGCCCAGTCCATATTGCTCCGGCGTACCATCCTTATTGCTGTCTACGGTTAATGCCTTTGCCATATCGTATAATTTGTTCCAGTCCCACTTGCCCTGGTCAAACAAATCCGTCGGATATTCCTCTCCTGCCTCGTCAAGCATGGACTTGTTGTAATAAACCATTGACTGTCTTGCAAATCCCGGAACCAGATAAAACCGCTGGCCGTTCCACATAAATTGCTGGACGCTGTCCGCCAGCGGAGACCACAGCGGGGATTGGATATCCACATCGATGGTCTGCACATAGCCGCCCATAATGAGGCCCGGAGCGAAATCATCCCAGTAGATGTCATAAGAATCGTTTGCCATAACCGCATTCATCAATTTTGTCCGCTTTTCAGCCGGGGGTACCAGATCGACTTTGATCTCGGTAATCCCATACTCGCTTTTCAGCAGCTTTTCGGCTTGTGTTGTAACAAGTCCGTCATGGGTCAGCACTCGGAGAGTTGGATTTGTAACCTTAATTTCCGGCAGCTTTACTTCTCCCGCCGCCGATTTGTCCGTTGTCTTGTCCGATGAATTTTCTGTCGTCTTGCCCGAAGTATTTTCTGTTGCTCTTTCTACAGTCTTTTCCTGCCCGGTCCCTTCCTTGCCTCCGTCCCCGCTGCAGCCTGCAATCGCTGCCGTTAAAGTAACCGCCGCAATCACCGCTATGCCTCGTCTGAATATTCCTTTCATAATGCACCCTCCCTTTTCCTGTTTTTTTATCCCACAATACCTGATTTTTGTATTCCCTGTACGAATTTACGCTGCAGTACCAGGAATAAAACCAATGGCGGTATGATCACCAGAAGACTTCCGGACTGCATCAGCGTAATGATTTTGTACGGGTCAATAGCTATATCCCCCGTTAATGCGGTAGAATTAGCCCGCAGATGAACCAGTGCGTTTGTAACGGAATTTACGTTATTCATATACATGGAGCTCATATAGTAATCATTCCAATACCACATAAAGGATAAAAGGATGGTAGTCAAAAATACGGCGCTGGCATTGGGTATAATAATGCGGATAAAGCAGGCAAAAAAGCCGCAGCCGTCAATAGCAGCCGCTTCCTCCAGCTCCTTGGGCAGCCCCCGGAAAAACTGGCGGAAGATAAATATGAACAAACCGGCCTTTAGTCCCGCGCCAAACATGGCAGGTAAATAGAAGGTCCAGGCAGTATTCACCAGCTTCAGCGTCTTGAACGCTAAAAAGGATGGAGTGATGATGACCTGGGGCGGAACAAGGACTGTTAACAGCACCAGAGAAAACAGCAAATTTTTGCCTTTAAAATTAAACCGGGCAAAGCCATAGCCTGTGACAGCGCATATGCATACCTGCAGAACCGAACTGACAATGTTAAGGCGCAGGGATGTGACCAGTGCCTGCCCATAGTCCATAAGGGCAGCCGCGTTCTTAAGGTTTTCCAGTGTCAGGGATTTGGAAATCCATACAACGGTGGGGTCATATACCTGTTCCGCGGGACGGAAGGTCATTGCTACGGCATAGATAAGCGGGTAAAGTATTACAAAGCTCAGACCCAGCAACAATACCCCCCGGAAAATTTTCCACAGAATCTCCGCCGCCTTATTTACTATTTTTTTCCCATGCAAACCGCTATCTTTCCTGCGAAAGCCTGCTGTATATCCTGTCACGCCTAACGCCTCCTCATATTGCCTATACTTCATAGAACACGGATTTATTGATAAATAAATACGTAACGCCTAAAACAGCTATAATCGCTATAAAATAGGTCCAGATCATCGCGGAGCCAAGCTCCAGCTTCATGTTTGTCGTAAAGGTGTTGATATAGTTCATAACGATATTCGAATAATCGGTAAAGCTGTCAATAATGGTATAAATCACATTGATTAACAGCATTGGACTGATCATAGGCAGGGTTACCTTCCAGAACAGCTCCCATCCCGTGGATCCCTCGATTTTTGCTACCTCGTACATTGCCGGAGTGATGGTCTGCAGTCCCGCCAGGAAAATCAGAACCTGTATACCTGTCTTCCAGATAAGCTCAAACAGGCTGTCTACCGTAGAAGTAAGGGTGTTGACAATGCTCTGGTTCAGTCCGGATTCTACCAGCAGCGCGTTTAAAAACTCGCTCCTGAACAATTGGGAAGAATTGGCCCCCTGCATGACAATATCCGAAAATACATCGCCGTTGATAATTGAAATGACAGCGCCATTGGCAATAATAACCGGTAAAAAGAATATGACCCGGGCCGCCGTCCTTCCCACAAAGCGCTGATTCAGCAATATCGCTATAAACAGGCTGAATAACACGATCATAGGCGTATGCAATACCATATTCCGGAGGGCAATCATTGCTTTGGGCAAAAACTCAGCGTCTTCTACGAAAATTTTAACGTAATTTTTAAAGCCCACTAATGAAACGCTATATCCCGTGTCCTCCAGTACAATTTTCCCAAAGCTGTAAACAACGGATTGAAGGATGGGAATCAGGAAAAACACAACCGTCCCAATGATCCACGGCGTAATAAACAAATACCCGGCGATGGATTTTTTTCTTTCATATGATAGATGGTGACTTTTACTCCTGGTTTTTTGTGTTTTTACAATCATTCGCCCATCTCCTCTGCAACAATAATAAAGCTTTTCGCAGGAACCGGCCTGTTGCCCCACTGTATGTCCTGGCCGCCGAAGTTCACAAGGGTATACACACCGTTATCATATACTGTCTTAACCAATTCCGGCCGTACCTTTTGTATATCCTTTATATAAGCCCTGCCGGCTTTCTCATACAGCTTCTCATAGTCCTGATACTGCTTTACGATAGTATCCTGCCAGTAGGCGTATTGCGCGCCGTAATAACTGTTTTCCCCGGTTTTTTGAATCAATGCCTCACCTGAATACATCAGCTCATAATGAGGGGTCATCCCTGTGGCGATACATTGCAGGTACATGTCCTGCGGACTGCCGTAAGTGTTGATGGCACGGCTGCCATAAGGCTTAACGCCATGCAGTACCATCTGATAAAACGCCACCGATTCATCTACGATATCGTATTCTGTCGAATATCCCGGAATATTGACTACTTCAGCCACATAAGGCAGCGCGTAAAAATTGGCATTGTCACCTATGAACTGAGTCCCGGACAGTCCCGCCAGGGTTGCCTTAACACTTTCTTCAACCTGATATCTACGGTATCCGCCCTCCCCAAAATCGGTATATAACGTATTTCCATACTGCCCCAGCATAACCTGAGTGTTGACGCCGCCCGACCCTATGCTGTTTACCAGCGCGGAAAGCCTCTCGGAAGCTCTTGGCGCAATCAGCACCCGTCCGCTTGGGGCCTCGTCGTCCGGGAAAAAGACATCCCTCCGGTAAACAGGCTGTTTAGACGGCATACCATTAATATCCCTGATGCTTGAACGGCTGAGAGAAACGCCGTTTCCGTTTTTATTGTAAAATAAATTGCCGGCTGTGAGGGCCAGGCTGCCATCCGCTGCCTGCAAATATTCGCTTAGCTTTTTCATGTCCTGTCTTGAGCCACATTTGCCAATCAGATCCAGAGAGGAAACAATCTTCCCGTCAAGCTGGGAAGCGCTCCAATTGTCATACAATACTCTCATTCCCCTGACGCCCCGTGACTCCAGCCCGGACGCCATACTCAACGTCTGCCCCAGCGTAGCCGTCCCATCCACCACATTGGTCCGTATACCCATAAAGGAAGAGAAATACTGCATAGCGCCGGGAACAGATAAATAGACAGGCGCTGTTTCAGAAACCGACGGCTTTAAGCCCAGGTTGGTGATAAGATATTCCCTGGTTACCCCCGCCATTCCCGAAAGGCCTTCGCTGTCCGTACCTAAAAGGAAGTAACGGACGCCTAAGGGGCCGACCTTAATATCTTTTGATTCATAGGCATACACATCGATACTGCTGGCGTTGCCGGCATCGCCGATGGTCACCGACTGGCTCCCCCTGATTTGAAATTCAAAATACGCGTTGCTATAGCTGGTGAGCAAGCCGTTAACCGAAGCATTCACAAAGGCTTCCGCAGCACCCGCATCTGAAATCGCAAGCAAGCCATGGTTTTGCGCCTGAATCCCAAACACAGGCAGGGAATAGTTCTCCTGGATATTTTGCCGCTGTGTCTGTACATATACGGGATCCTCTCCATACACCTGTGCACGGTACATGGAGGTGTTGGCTGTCTTTCCGTTATTAAACCGTATCAGCGAACCACTGCCTCCCGCCAGCAGCAAATAACCTTCGGCATTCTGATTCTGGGCTCCCATCATAGGCAATAAGCTGATTTTTAAAATACGCTCTGCCCCGTTTTCCTTAATATTTTTCGTATCTATCCTTGCGCTGACGCTGTCCTCAAGTAAGGTGTAAACAACCGGGATTTCATACTCCTCTTTTACAAAACGGTACAATACCGTAATCCCCTGTTCGTGCCTGCTAACCGTTATCCCACCTTTTTTCTCGCATGCTATATAAGAGTTTTTCGTCTTTACGGTTTTGGTTGAAGGCTCAATATCTGTTACCAGCAGTTGGGAATACACCTGGTTTTTAACCGCGCCGGCAGCGACATTATCCTCCTCGCTGTCTGAAGGATTGCTATACCATAGGGTTCCGTCCCGCATATCCTCCACTGCAAAAGCGCCGCTGCCCATATCCGCGTACAAAGCCACATAGCCGTTTTGGGTTATATACTCCATACCCTCAGGTTCACCTTTAGGCGTATAAACCTCTAAAGCCTTTATAACCGTCCGGGAAGGAGCGTCGCCGGCAAGCAAGGTATTTTGAGCCGCTCTATCCGTACATGATACCATCATCAAGGCTGTACAAAAACTTATTGCAACTACCATCCACTTCACTTTTTTCATACCGACCCCTCTTCCAACCTCTAGCTTCTAGTCTCTAGTTCCTATATACAAGCTCCGAATAAATCGAATAGCCAAAAGCGTATATTTGCCTGAACAATGCAAACAGTAAAAACACTACAAACAAAATAATTGCGACGCCTATAAAGGACAGCAGGATAATCAGAACCGTTTTTCCTGACGAATATTGGTGGACAATCCGCAGCGCCTGAAATCCAAGAAACACTGTCCACAAGATGCCCACTGCCATAAGCACCGACAGGAAGGCTTGCTCTTCCAAAGTGAATATCCGGGAAAGCCCTACGTACACAATTCTGAACAATATATACGGGCTCAGCGCGTAGGCGCATACCGTGGCGATTTCGCCGATACGGCCTTCGCCATCCATGATTGAGCAAACGCCCCAGTTAGCCACAACAAACATAATGAACAGAACCACTGTAAAGCTTAGCTGGACAAAAATATTCAGCTCTTCAGGGTTATTATAATTAAACCGGAAGCCCGTCTGCTGCCTGGATAATATCTCTACCGCAAATAATACAACCAGCACAACGCCAACAAAACCAAAATTGTAATACCTTTTGTGCTTCATTTCATCCAGCGTTTCAACAGGACGGGTGAGGATCCGGCCCAGATAGCGTAAGGCAATTAACGCCTTGCTGCGGACAGGCCTTTCTTCTTTGCTCCTCTTTCTTCTGACAAAAGCCAGAAAACTCTTATTTGTAATCAATAGCAAAAATGTGAGGAACAGTAAGAACACCGTGACCACAATGGGCATATTCTCCCGCAATAGCTGGGAACGATACTGTTTAAAGGCTTTTGATTCCCGCTCTAGCTCGAACCCCTGCCGGAAACAGGACACCGCTTCCTCATACCGTCCCAGCTTCATAAGGGACTCGCCGATTCCTGTATAAGCCAATTCAAAATTGGAGTTCATCGCAAGCACCTCCCGCCATGGCTCCATAGCTTCCAGGTACTGGCCTTCCGAATACAGCGACACGGCTTTCAGCACAAGACTTCCGAACTGTGTCGGCCTAAACATGGTTATGGACGAGTTTCCAGAGTCCAATACATAAACCATATCCTTATAGCTTTCTACTGCTGCGGGAGAGACAAAAGCCCCTTTCATCGAGCCTGCCGTCCCGAAATTAAACAAGCGGCTGCCTTCCTGGTCAAAGGCATACACCCTGCTTCTTGTCAAATCCAGCGCAAGTACGATACCGTCCTGCGTCACTTCAATATCAGTAAAATTCGTTTTTACGGAGTTGCCCTTATAATATACCAATTCACGCTCGCCGAAATTTTTTGTATAGGGATATATGTTTTTGCCCAGATAGTTTAATTGACGGATTTGCTCCCGGTCATCGTTTGTGTAATAGGAGCACGTGTATACAAAATCCTTGTCGTCTATATCAAAATTTGTAAACGAGACCGGAACGTATTGAGCCATTTTTTGCCGCTGGCTTTTTGTCATAAGGCCCTTCCAGATGCGGTCAAGAATTACCCTGGCTGTTACCTGTATCGGGGCGCTGCCGTAGAAAGAGGCGAAGCCGCCGTCTCCCCGGAATAAAATAACGCCCTGGTACACTCCTTCAGATAGTACGTAAACCATCTCGGATTCATCGGCCAATATCCTGACCGGCTGATAAATTGCTGACGTATACGCGCTGTCCTCGGGCTTCAGATACTGAGTCTGAATTTCTCCTTGCCGGTTTAATTTCAACGCCCTGGAATTTCCGGTGTCTGCTATATAAATAGACTGTCCGTCTGCAAAAATGCCGGAAGGATTTTTCAGCGGGTCGCTGTTTCCTTGCTTGTTTTTCACTTCAGCCAGGACACGCGTCAGCTTCAATCCAGCATCAAAAATCAAAATCTTTCCGGACGAATCCAGTATATACAGCTGTCCCTGAGCATCAAAGCAGAAATCCTTTAAATTCTCAATTCCCTTTACCCCCAGATTGGACACCATTAATTTATGAACCGGCTCATAAGCCTCCGGCGCAGGCACCGCGTCCTTCCACCTTGTCTGGTTGTAGGAATAATACGGAACGTCGGCGCTGACAGGGACAGTAAGCGCTATGATGAGCAGCAATGCAATGGATAAAGCTTTCAAAACAGATTTTCTCAATAACATACCGACTTTCACCCCCTAGTCCTTCAATCCCGAATTCGCCATCGTCTCCATTACGTTGCTTTGCGTTATTATAAAAACCAATATGGGAGGAATAATCAATATTACCGATGTGGCAGCACCGACTCCCATACGGGCGATACCGCTGTTTGCTATTTGCTGCATCAGCGTAGGCAGGCTCTTTAACTGCTCCGAGTAGATAAATGTCGTATCCGTCCGGCTCCACAATGTTCCGAAGGCAAATACAATCATTGTCATCCAGACCGCCTTCATTGCCGGCATGACGATCCTCCAGAATATTACAGCCTCACTGGCCCCATCAATCCGTGCAGATTCCAGAATGGAGTCGGGGAAGCCAAGGAGGTTCTGGCGCATCAGATACAGCCCCAGAGAGTAGGCGGCCGATGGCAGGATTAAGGCTATATAGCTGTCCGCCCAGCCCAATTTTGAAATGAAAATATACTGGGGAATAAACACGATATCATATGAAAATAAAAGCGCAAACACAACCATATTGAATAAAAGCTTTTTCCCCATAAAATTATGCTTGGCCAGCGGATATGCCGCCATGGAAGCAAACACCACCTGCATGGCCGTTAAAGCAACCGTCACAAACAGGCTGTTAAACAGGTACCGCGAAAAGGGTACCCATAAATCCGACGCCAGCATAAAAAGATTGCTGAAATTCTTCAGGGTAGGCTGGTTTACCCAGAAGCGGGGCGGAAAAATGAAAATCTCTTCCATAGGCTTTATTGACTGTAAAACCGTAAATAACAATGGGACGACCATCACTACGCCAACCAGCGATAAGAATAGAAAGACCAGGCCATTTCCTATTTTAGAGCGTGCAACTCTTTCTTTAGCATATACACCCATTTTCAGCTCTCCTTTAATGTAACGCTCTTTAATGTAACCAGTCAGACTGTCAGCACCGTCTATTCCGGTCTAAACAGCAATCTTCTAATCGCTCTTAACAACCAGGGACACAAGGTTTCGGGTAAGCACCATAACGAAAAATAAAATCGTCGCGATTGAACAGGCATACCCCATTTCCATACGAATGGTCCCAGTATCTAAAATGTGAGTTATAACAGTGTTTGTCGAGTAATTCGTGCTTGGAAATCCAGTCAGAGCCATCGGTACGGCGGATACCGCAAACGAAGCGCTAATCTGCATTACGGCGCCAAACATCAGCTGGGGCCTCATACTGGGAAGCGTTACGTACCACAATTCCTGAAAACGGTTTTTAACGCCGTCAATGGCGCCGGCTTCATAGATAGACTTATCTATGCTCAAAAGTCCTGCTATAAAGGCTAAAAATCCCGTCCCCAGGCTTAGCCACACCTGAATCAGCATCAATATAATAAAATTATATTGAGGGTCAATAAGCCATTTTACAGGGTCGCTTATTATCCCCAGTCTCATAAGAAGGCTGTTCACCAGGCCATAGCTGTCGCCGCTGAAAATGTACACCCAGATCAGCACAGCGCTCCCTGTCAGCGACGGGGCATAGTATATTACAGTAAAAAACACCCGCAATTCTTTCCTGACCTCATTCACCAGCCAGGCCAGCAGCAGACATATCACATAGGAAACCGGGCCGGTCACAAAAGCGAATATCATGGTGTTTTTAATAGAAATCAAAAACACGTCGTCGTTCAGGAATAGGCGGATATAGTTGCTAAGTCCGGCAAAGGTAGGCGCCGTTACCATATTGAAATTGGTAAAGCTGAGTATGACTACCGTTACAACGGGCACCACCATAAATACAAAAAATGTGACCATAAATGGAAGCATGAAAAGGTAACTGCTTTTTCCACGCTTTAATTTTGTAAGAAACGAGTCTTTTGCCGTACCCCGCGCGAATGTGCCCTGCGCCAATGAATCCATACCGCCCTTACCTCCTTTAAGCTCTTACCTTATGCCTTCTTCATTTCTCTTTCGTTCGAGCTCATCATTGATCTTCATGATTTGTTCAAGGATTGATTCTCTATAGTTCTGTTTGTCAAACAACACGCTGCGGAAGGCGTTGTCGATTCCGCGGGATGTATAATAGCCGCCGACTACCTCCGGAATCTCTTTGACATGTGACATTTGCTCTTTTATCACCGCCAGCTCTTTTTTGCTCCAGGGCAGCTGTTCCAGTGCCTGAAGGTTGGCCGGCGTATATCTTGCCGCTGTCCCCATAAGTGTTTCAAGCTCCAGCCCGTAAGCTGTCTGCGCTTCTGCGGAGGCCCACCATTTCATAAACTTCCATGAAGCCTCCGGATTGGAGGTATCCTTCATCATAACAGAGGCTGAGCCTTGCGCTGCTTCTGTTTTGTCTATGGTCCCATCCTCCCGCAAGGTTCCGGGGATGGTAGCGATGTCCCACAAGCCTTTAATTTCAGGGGCCATCTCTTTCAATTGGTTATATATATTGTAGCTTTGGATCCCTATTGGGATTTCCCCTGTCCTGAAACGGTTATAGAAATTATATTCCAGGTCGAAACCGTATTTGGTATAAAATTCAGTATACTCTTTAAATGCGGACAGCGCGTCAGGGCTGTCCAGAGCGACCTTTGTCAGGTCGTCATTATAAAATCGGCCGCCTTTTTGCAGCAGTAATGTTGGAAAAATATCCTTGGCTCCCATACCCGAATCAAATGCAGCCTGGGATGTCATTGCCAGGTTGGTATACTGGGCCCCTGTCATGCCTGTCATAACCGTATAGGGCAGGCCCACCCTCATATTGGCCCGCTGTATAACGGGAATCATGGCATACAGCTCCTCCCACGTCTCGGGCACGGATAAATTCAATTCCTTCAGTATGTCCTTACGGTAAAACATGGCGTGATATTCCGTCGTAATAGGCAGACCGTACACCTTGTTGCGGTATGTGTAGGGCCTGTACGCATCCTTGTTAAACCAGCCCGTCATTTCATCAAAGCCTTCAAACTGCGACAATTCCATAACAACATCTCTTGCGGCCAGATTAACCGGCTGGGTCCGGGCGACATTCATTACAACGTCAGGAGCCACCCCCGCCAATACAGCCTGGGTTAAAGTGACCTGAACCAGTTCAAGCTTAACCCCTATGCCGTACTTCGGCGTAAACTCATCGTCAACAAGCTGCTTAAATATCTCCGCCTGTTCACGTCCGCCGTTAAACCACACCCTGATGGCTTCCGTCTGGCTTTCCTTTGAGCCGCTGCCAATAAACTTATAGTCATGGAAAAATGACCCTATAAACGCCTTCACCTGGAACATGAGATTTTCAAAAAATCCTGCTTCCGTATCCTTCATCTCATAGTCTTCGCTCATGATGACGATATAATCCATGCTTAAGGGCTGCTCCAGCAATGTCAGCAAAAGAGAGGAAACAGCCGCTATATTGGATTCGTAAGATTTCAGGCGGTCGGTTATCACCGCGGAATCCTCCACAAACTCCTCCAACTGCACAGCCATTTGCATTAAAATACTGGCCTGGCCGCCTTTTTGATTTGTCGTCTTTTCGATTTCCCGTACCAGGTCGTTAAGCTCAACAATCAACTCTTTATATGCCGGTATAAGCTCCGGTATTTCCTTTTCCAGATTATAATCCCTGTAATAATCAGGCTCCGTACTTGTGATCATTATTATTTTACGGTATAAGGCGTTCATCACGTAAACAGCGTCTTCCAGGCGTTTTGCCAGGCGTCCGTTAGTCCCCGCCACCACTTCGAAGCTGACAGAATGGCGGCCCTTTTCCAGATAGAACAAATAAGGCTCCTCTCCGCCGAACCGGTAAAATCCCCACCGTTCCGAATAAGCGATCGACATGGACTCCATTTCTGAAAAGAGTAATTTGTTATCAATGGTAATACGCCTGTATGCCGCCAGATTCTCAGACTGGTTTTGCCTTGCGCGGATACCCAGCTTATAATATCCGTCCTGAGGCACGGTAAATTCGTACGAAACAATCTGCCCCGGCAATCTATAAGCATTACCGTTCAGGATGTTGCGCCTCCGCTTCACCGGATCGCTGGGAATAGTCGCCGGGCCGGTTCTGTCCATGCTTGATGTCAGGGCTGAATCGTTTTTCATCAGCATTTCCTCCGCCTGTATCATCTGATGATAGTTCACAGAGGTCTGAATATTTTTATTTTTTATATAATCTTCGTAGGATACGGTCTTTTCATTAAAGAATGTAACGCTTTCTATGTACGCGTCTGCGCCGTTAAACTCCATGGCTACTTCATTCAAGCCCTGACGCAAATTGAAATAAAGCTCTCTCACATAGCCCGCTTTATCGGTAATTTCCTCTTCCGCCGTCTCAAGGAGCTGCTTTTGCGCCGGCCTCACGTCATTTCCATTAGCATCCTGCATGATTTTTGAAGCGTCTTTCCAGAGACGGTTCAATTCAATATTCTCCGCCTGGGAAAAGGGAATCGCGCCGTTCACATAAATGGCCAGGCTGCTGTTTGTTATTCGTAAATCATCGCAATACCGGTACCGGATTTTCATCCGGTATTGCCCTTCCTGAGGAATGTTGGCCTTCCAGGATATACGCCCGCCATCCTGCACCCTGATAAAAGAATCGGACTCAACCGCTTCAAGCCTTGCATTTTTTTCGGCAATAACGCTGCCCGCTTCCAGCACAACTTTTTCCTGCGGCTTATTGTCAGGAATCTGCTTAATGTATCGGAAATAGTCATTGCCATCTTCCGTTTGTTCGTTGAGAATCTGTTCCACGGTTGATTTCGGGTTAGCCTTCAATACCTCCGCAGACACGGGCAGAGTATTATTTATCAAGCCGCTGCACAATATGGCCAAAGAAAGTGTAAATACAATACCTTTTCGGGACCTCATAATCATATCTGCCTTTCCCTTTATTATTAGGCACTATAAGCACTTTTGATATAGTAATATTATAATGCTCGTTTCATTGTTTTGTAAACTGTTTCGTAAAGTTTTTTTAACCCGTGAGTTTCCCCAGCATTCACATAAACGCCCTGCTCAGACGGCATATGGCTGTGCTTGCGCTAGACCGGTATCAATATCAATCTTCATGTATCGTCTTGAATGATTTCCCCCACGCCTTCATCCGCAATTCGTACACATCATTCTGTTTTGCATCCATCCAAAAGGTCAGTAAAACGAAATCCTCGGTCTGACTTTTGTTTTCCAGCGCGTGGCTTACTCCTCCGGGTATGAATACAAGACTGCCTTGCTTGATACAGCTGCTCTTGTCCCCCAGCGTGAGAATGGCTTCCCCTTTTACAGCATAATAAATTTCATTATCCTTATGTACGCTTTCCTCTGTTTTACCTCCGCCTCTCAATGTTCCCTCATTGATCTGTACTGTCTCAGCTCCGGCTACGATGTTGTCCAATAACATCCTGGAATCGTAGGAGTCGTCCAGTGAAAACGGCTTTACCTCCCACGAGTTGATGACTTTAGCCTCTGACATTATAATGTCCTCCAATTAAATTTGATTTTACTGCAAAAAGCCGTTCAGGAATTTAAACAGGCTTTTTCATGCCGCCCGCTATTAAAAAAGAATATTTCTCCTTGCATCAGAAACCTTACCCGGTCACCCATGCCATTGTTTTCCATCATCTCGGCAAACTCCTGGGGATTGCCTCCGTGTTCCTTGAATGTCCAAAAGTGGCAGGGTATCACAATTTCTGCATTCGTATCGCCTGCCAGCCGGGCTGCACCAGCTGAATCAAGATTGCCGTATGCGCCGTTAATCGGCAGTATCAATATATCCGGATTGCTTTTGATGGCATCCTGCATTTTGTCAGGAGTATAGCCTGTATCACCGGTTATGTATATTCTTATTCCGCTGATATCCAGTAGGATTCCCAACGCATCCGGTGCCATCTCACCGTGATCGGCAAATACTGCTTTTATACCGATGCTGTCAATATTTACACTTTCACCTGCTTTTAAAGAAATGAGCCTTTCCCTGTCAATCCCTGCATCCATACATATTTTTACTGCCGTTTGCGAACCTGCCAGTTTTGCCATAGTACCGTCCATCATCTCCGGTACGGCATCCATATCCAGATGATCCTCGTGATGATGCGTTGCAATAATCAGATCTGCCTTTAATTGTGACGGCTTCACCGGACTCGGTGTCAGCCGTTTGAAGCCGACCAGCCTTTCGCAGGAATTGGTGAGGTAGGGATCGACAGCAATCGAATAACCACGGTGATCTTTTATCAAGAATCCGGCCTGCCCCAGCCATTTGACAGCGATCTCATGCTTCTTCATTTTTGGTTACCTCAACCAGGATTTTAATCTTCGATTCATTTTTCTCTGTTATATTTATAAATGCGTCAATGGCTTCATCAAATGAGACCTTATGAGTAATCAATGGCTTAAGCTTCAGAGCGCCTGAGGCCATCAAATCGATTACCTCCTGCATGACCGGTTCGCCGGCTACGCCTCTGATTTGAATTTTACCGAGAACCACCTTGTCGATGTTAAAGCCGTTCAGCTCTTTTTCATAAAAGCCTATAAGAGATATGATTCCCGAATCGGCAATATAATCAAGGGCTTCATTGATACTGGAAATCGCACCGGAAGTCTCAATGACTGCAGAAACACCTTCTCCGTCTGTTTCCCTCATCACAATATCCTTCAGGCTTTCTTTGGTAACATTGACGGTTATATCCGCGCCCATTATTTTTCCGACCTCAAGCTTGCCGTCTTTTCTTCCCGCCAGCAGCAGCTTCTTTACACCTGCATTTCTAACCAATGATACACCGGCAAGTCCTATCGGTCCCGTACCTATAACAAGAACGCTGCTATTTTCATGAATCCCGCTTGCTTTTACCCCGTTTAATGCGATTGAGGCCGGTTCTATCAGCGCGGCTTCCTCCAGTCCAATCTGCTCGGGCAGCTTGTATATATGCCTTTGTGGCATAATCATATACTCTGCAAATGCGCCGTCCCAGCAATTCACTGTTCCGACAGCCCTGCTGTTCAGACAATGCAGGTAGTCCCCTGCCAGGCAATTCCTGCATTTTTCACAGGCAACCCCGTTATCTCCTACAACATTATCACCAGGCTTTACTTTTGTAACCTCCGCTCCGACTTCCTCAACAATACCGGACCACTCATGTCCGATCCTCACCGGATACTTGATTAACCCTTCTCTGACAAAGCTCATATCCCCATTCAGAATCGCAAGGTCAGTCCCGCAAACACCGCAGAAACATACCCTTATCAATACATCCCCAGGCCCTACCCTGGGCTTTTCCACTTCAACATACCGGATGTCTCCCGGCGCATTTACAATAATAGCTCTCATATTCTCTCCCTACCAATCTCTGCTGTATCCACAGGTCCAACCACCGTCCACTACCATTATACTGCCTGTCATATAGCTTGAATCGTCCGATGCGAGGAACAACGCCGCATTTGCGATTTCCTCAGGCTTTCCCGGTCTCCTTAGCGGTATGTGGGACAGCAGGGATTCTGCTTTTTCCATATCGGCATAAAAAAGCTCTTTCGTACCCTCCATTATGATAGAGCCCGGAGCAATGGCATTTACAAGAATCCCATAGGGGGCAAGCTCGATAGCCATAGCCCTGGTGAGCTCCAGCACCCCGGCCTTTGCGGCCACAAAAGCGCTCTGCATCCGGAGAGGGACAAGTCCGGCTACCGAACCAATATTAATAATCTTGCCGTAATTCCTTTCAACCATATTTCTAATTATCGGTTTACTACAATAATAAAGTCCATTTAAATCAATATTTATGATCCTGTTCCAGTCTTCTTCCCTGAACTCATGTATGGGCTTTCTGCCGCCCGGGCCCACATTTGTCCCCGCATTATTTACAAGTATATCTATTCTTCCAAATGCTTCTATTGCCTTACCGGCCATAGCCTCCGTTTCTTCCCTGCTGCTGATGTCAGCCTTCACAAAGATTGCTTTCCTTCCCATGGCCTCAATTTCCCCGGCAACCTTTAAGCCATTTTCCGGATTTACATCGTTAACGGCGATATCCGCCCCATTTTCAGCCATTTTCAGAGCGATTTCACGGCCTATCGCTCCTCCCGAACCTGTAATCAAAGCAACTTTACCGTTTAAATCAACCTTCATCAGGATTCCTCCAGTATGTAGAAAAGTGATTAGTGATTAAATATCCCGATAATACTCAAGACATAATTGTAATCCGCTTTCAATATGCGGAGTCAATAATGACTGAATTCTTTCTCCGTCTGAACGCTCAAAAGCTTTTATTATTTCATCATGATCCATTGTATTTACAATGATCATCTTTTCCGATGCTTTTTTATTTATTGTAAAAAGTAATGTTTTAAGCTGATACCTGATGGTATTCCAAACATTGATGGCGCGTGTGTTCCCGGACGAATAAATAATGGTTTCGTGGAAATTCATATCTGCTTCGACAGATTTCATTAAAACCTCAGATGTTTCCATTGTTGAATTCGAAATATTATGTGCATGTTCCCTCAATTTATCCACCTGAATAGAGCCTTTGCGTATGCATGTTTCGGCACAAAGCTTTTCAATGGCCAGCCTAAGGGAATAGAGTTCTTCTATGTCTTGCCTGTTAAAACTCACAACCTCGGTACATTTATGCCGAATGGAGCGGAGCAATCCTTCCGATTCAAGTAAGCTGAATGCTTCCCGCACACAGGAATGACTTACATTAAAGGCCTGGGCAAACTCAGCTTCGGTTATTCGGGAAGCCTGGGCGTATTCCCCGGATATAATCCTTTCCCTGATTATATCTGCAACCTTACTGCCAAGAGATTTATTTTCAAATATATCTTTTGAAGATTTAGCACCCAAACCTCATAACCTCCGGAAATTTCGATATACCTATATACTACCATTCTTAATCGCGATTGTCAATTATCAATTATCGATAATCCACAATCTATAAAACAAGTAAAACTCAAATCGCTTTATAAAAAAGCAGCTTCATTGATTCATCTTAGTTTTCTATAATAAGCTCCCAGTTACCTTTGGCAAGAATATTTCAAGGATTTCCCGGGTTTACCGCCTTCAATTACCTGAATTTTCATATCCTGCCGTTTAACTTTTTATTCGATAGCATATGCTCTCTTTTTATAATAATAAATATTACAATCCAAACTTCACAAAGCAGTACCGGTCCCTCCACTGGTCCGGCTGATCCTCCGCTCCCCAGCCTTCCTTTTCCGAAAAGCTGGAGGGGCATACGGCATAGAGCTCACCCCTGGCGTGATGATGGGGGCCCAAGAGGTTCCGGTTGCCGGAATAGAGCTTAACCGAAAGCCGGTTGGATCCGGGCTGTAGATAATCCGTAATATCTGCCTGGTAGGGTGCCCAGGGTATTGTCCTTACCAGCCTGCCATTGACCAGGACACTGCTGAGCACTGCATTGGGCCGTCCTAATTCCAGTATTATCCTGCCTTCTGTCCTTTCAGGAAGCTGCAGCTCCTGCCCCAGCCGGACCGTGCCGGCAAAGAAGCAGAAGCCCTGCTCTGTCAGATCCCCGTCCTGTATCTTCTGCGGCTTGTCGGTAATGACAAAAGGGCCTTCACTAAATACCGCTTTCCGGTCACCGCAGGTATAGGCGGATTGGCTAATAACACCGAAGTCCCCGATTACATAAATGCTTTCCAGCTCCGTATCAAAGGTAAGCTTATTCTTTTCTGTCTCCAGCACGTCCTCTCCAAACAGCACGTCATATACCTTTTGGGATTGGTAAAATTCCCGCCGCAGGATAATTTCATTGCAACCCCGGCGGACAAGGTCCCGGATGTCTATCTTTTTGAAGCTGCTGTCCTTCCACCAGCCTGTATCCTTGTACATCACCGTTTTACCGTTGACGGTGATATTGAACTCTTCGGCGGCTTCAACAGCAAGAAAAATCTCCTCGCATTTACAGGGCTCCATTGCTACATTAAACTCGAAGCGCAGCGCCATATCACAGCGTTCTCTCCTGTCGAGCAAAATATTCATCAGGCGGATTACCGGCACAGGACCTTCCCATTCTCCCTGATTGATGCTGTAGCTGCAGAAATCGAGAGTAAGGGCATTCCGGTCAGCCTGTTCAATCTCCCACTCTTCGCCCGGTTTTATCCGGTAAACCGGAGGGGGCTCAGGATTCCCCATGTGTTTCTGCGTTTCGGCACCGGTATCCAGTAAAAGCATATGGGATTGCATAGGCATAAACTCCAACTGCACCCGGGTATTTCCATCCTCACAGGTATAGGGTAACTCACAGGTTTGGGCACTTTCCAGGTCCAGCCTCATAGCTCTTCCTTCTCCCTTGAGGGTGACCACGGCGCTATAAGCCTCCTGTTGGCTGTGATTCACCATGAAATAAGCCTGCTGGCTGCCTAAATCCCTTTGTTGATAGTGAATCGCGCCAATCTCGTCTCCCCTGTCGGAGATGCTGACAGACACCAGTTCCCTTTTCCGGAGCAATCTGTACAAAGCCCGGTAATCTTCTCCAGTCCGGGTTAGCCTGTTATTGAAGGTATGTATGGCAGCATCCTCCACACCTCCGCATAGTCCGGGCAATTCCCCAAGGCTTATGACTGTGCCTCCGTTGTCAAGGAATGTATTCAGCATTTCCACCGTTTTTTTGTCCAGGGTTACCACAAAAGGCAAAATAACGGCCTGATACCTGCAATTCCCTATAGCCAGTGTTTTCCCTTCCACTCTGCCATGCCGCATAAGCAGTGTCTCATCCCCATAGTGGTGGTCCACATGCATCTCCGCCAGGCTTACCGTTGCTCTTCGGAACTCCTCGTCCAGCTTCTCCAGCCGCCCGTTCTTTCCATGGTTGTATTCCACCCATGCGCTGCGTATGGGATGGAGCAGCAGTACCTCTACCGCGCTCCGCCCCGCGGTTAATACCATCCCCAGCCGGGCAAAGTAATCGTTGAAAAGCCGGTATTCCTCCCACCAGGGCTGCTGGTAGAACATAGAAGGCGGATAATCCCGTTTCCGCAGGCCCCTGAGGGTATACCCCTCAAGATGCTGGCACATAAGAGTTACTCCGTTGACATACTGCCATTCCGCAATCCATTTCAGCTCCTCAAAGCTCACATCCCAGCCGCACAGGGCAAAAGTTTCGGAAAGTACAAACTTCTTTCCCAGCTGATTGGCGGCCGAGCCTACCTGTTTTGGTATCACAGGGCTTTCTATAGCCCTGCCCAGCCAGTCCATTCCGGGAATGTGCATATATTCGTAAAAGGGCATTGCCCCTGCTGTGGCCCCCATCTGGGCATGCAGATTGTCCTCGCACATCACATGGCCGGTAAATTGGCAGCCATGGGTTTTGCACCATTCGTATATCTGTTTTCCGAAGGCAGTAACATAAAGCTCGCTGACCAGCTGCCAAAAATCATAACGGACCTTCGTGTATCCCTCACATTCTAAAAACAGAGCAGGAAGCACTTCAAGCAAATCATAGCCATACCGTTCCAGAAAAGCTTCAGGTAGAATATAGGACCATGGAATTCCGCCCCGCGCAAACTGGGGTTCATCGGTGAAGAAGCCGGACATCCCTTTTCCGAATTCCTCCCCGAACCGGCTGTAATACTTGTCGTAGGTACTTTCAATAAACGCCTTTACAACGTCCTTGTTGAGGATATCAATGTAATATGAGTTGGACCTGTGACCTACGGTAAAAATCCGCCGGCCCTCCTCCCCATAACGGGTGATCCGGTCAGAAGCTATTCGCAGCAGCCTGTCTCCGTCCAGCACATAAACCCCCAGCACTTGAGCAGACTCCTTCACACTGCCGCCTTCCTCCAGCTCCAGCCACCGGACATGGCATTTGTCGCCCATGGCTGTAACGATTCCGCCGGCAAAACCGCTGGGCCAGCCCTCTTCATCATAGCACCAGGCTCCCATGCCCTGGCGCTTGCCTTCCTCAATAGATGCACGGATGCATTCCATCCATTCATCACCTAAGTACGGTGTTTGCAAACCACCTCTGGCATGCATGAAATACCCGCCCAGGCCCGCCTTCTTCATTTCCCGGATCTGCCACTGCAGCATCTCAGGCTCCAGCCTGTCATTCCACGACCAGAAGGGGATTGCCCGGTATTCCGAGGGAGGGTTTGTTATTTTCTGTAATAATTCGTCCATCATATCCTACTTCCTACATCCTTTCAATAAATGCGTATATCTGCTTTATTACATACTTAATACCCGCGAATACCAGTTCATCTTCCTATTGTACACGATTTGCCCATCAATATTTTTTCACTGCTCTAAGACAACGGTCAGCAGCCCAGAGCGTTCAGAATCATCTGAGCGTAAACGCATACGGCGAAATCGTTTGGATGGTTGACGTTGTTTCCTGAATAATCGGTATGCAGCTTACCCAATTCCTGCATGGACAGGAACATGCTGTGTACCGGCACAACGCCCACGGCCAGATCGGTACGCTCGCTTTGAATGGCGTAAAGGGCCTCCTCCTGCTCCTCGAGCCGGTTCTGAGCGAACGTCTCCGCATCGCAATTGGGAATCATGCAGGACACCAGCAGGAACTCGGTATCCGGATTTTGGGCATGGATGGTATCCATGATCTCCTCTATGTTTGCCCGAAAGCCATCCCCGGGCGCGGTGGCCTCGTTCATGCCAAAGGCGATTACCGCCAGATCGGGCTTCTCGGGATTGACGAGGGCGCTGACCTTCTGCTTGCCCCAGGTGCTGGTGGTGCCGCTCACCGCCCGGTTAGCCCGTGTGATATTGGTATACCCGTACACACTCTGGAGCTTCTTCGTTACGATTTCCGCCCACGCCGGGGTATAGGGGGGGCGTCCGCTCACCATCTTCACCTCTTTGAAGGTGTCGGGATCCAGGGTGGCCTCATTTTGCCCGGAGGCATCCCAGCCAGCTGTGATGCTGTCGCCGTAGAACACCAGCTTAAGCTTTTCCTTGCCCGCCAGCCTGGCAGCTGTTTTGGGCAGAAATTCCATCTGTGATTCCGGCTCCAATCCCTGCCAACCGTCCGAATGGGTATAGCAGACGGCCACCTGGTAGACCAGCCGGCCAGCCGCATTGATCCGCAGCGACTGGTCGGTTCCCGTGATTTTCAGCCAGGCGTTGACGTTGTTGGTGGGCTCACGGTACTCACTCAGGGGGAAAGCGGGGATACGTGAGTCATCTGTCCGAATCAGGCGGCTGCCACTGACCGCATAGTCCCTGCCCTCCTCATAAACGGTTCGTAGATTATAGGAACGCACGGATAAAATTTTGTCCGGGGTATACAGCAAGGACCCGGAGGCTATAGACCCGTCCTCTCGTTCCATAAAGCAGAGGGTCTCGAAATAGACCGTTTTCCCCTCCCAGAGCTTCCGCGTAAACCGCTCCATGTCAAAGCTTTCAAAGCTGCCATCCAACTCCGTCTGGATGGCAGCCGGTGTCTCAGAGGAGGATAATGATGCGGACGATGAGGCGGAAACGCTTCCGTCAGACGGTTCTGCCAGCCCGCCGCCGCAGCCCGTCATGGACACCCCCAGTACCAGCGAAATCAAAATGCCCCCTGTTTTCCGTTGCTTCTTATTCATACACCGATCCCTTCCCTCTGATGTCATCGTTTTTCATAATGCTTCTCTTCCTTATTAACCCTGAATAGTTAACACGATGCCATCCTTACAGAGACGGCTTGAGCCCCGTAATCTCGTAAAATACGACTCCCTGTGGAGCCAGCTCTTCCGTTAAGACCAGTTTGCCATCCTTGATTTCAACGGTGACTTCCTCCATCTTCAGCATGGACAGATCGCGATACTTCATAATATTGGCGTACCAATAATCCTGAACCTTCTGACGGGCAACGCCGGATATTGTCCATGAATCCGCGGACCACTTGCCAAAATCATCCGCTGAGATCCCGCGCTTTTTCATATCTTCTTCCCACTTAGGCCAATAATTGGCATGGTCGTCGTCAATAATCCATTTCTTAACCTTTACACTTCCGTCCCGCAGCGCTTCCACCTTGTCAAAGGTGACAGCAACAGCCTCGCCGGACGCTAAAGCCGGGTCTTCATTAAAGTTGTATAATAGAAGCTGAGCCTTTTGAGAATCCTGATGATAGGCGGCAATGCCGTCAACCTCATCAGAGTCCGCGGACACGGGTTTTGAAGCCTGGACGGAGGCTCTGGCTCCCCCTTCCATACGGTATGACAGGTTGGCAAGATGGGTGCCGACCGGATCAATTCCAATGGCTTCTCCCCATATGCACTCGGTATTCAGATACCATGTGGAAAAATAATCAAGGTTGATATCATGCATTTCCTTATACAGCTTTGCATCGTATGCAGACTGATAGCTTGAAGCAACGGTACGCGGATATAGCTCTTTGTCATCCTGTCCGCATGCAATACGGCCTTCGTCGACACCGTATTTCAGATCTGTCAGCCCGTTCTTCACCGCCCGGTCACGCAGCAGGCTCAGATCCGACGCCACTGTGTAAGGCGCCGGCGCGCGGACACCCGGTTTCGTATCGTAATAGGAAAATGTCAGGAAATCGAGCTGCGTACCTTTTTTACCTGTATAATAATTTGTTCCGGAGGCCACATGGTCTATAAATTCCCTCTCATCCCAGAACCCCTCCGCATTGGACATGCTATGGGCTCCGATGTAGAGATGCTCCGCTCCGACGACTTCCTCCAGAGCAGCTACCGTATAGTCATACAATTTAAAGTAGGCTTCCTTCGTCGTCACAGGATCTCCCGCGTTGAACCAATCCACGTTCTCATATTCAACCAGTGCCCTCCATGTCCAGTTCCGGACTTCCTCAAGGCCAAAACGATCCACCAAATATTCCCCAAGAGCTTTGACATATTTAAAGTATACCTTATAGTCGTCAGGGGGGCGCACATTGACGCCGAACCCTCCTATATACGGCTCCGTGCTGTACTTCAGCGGCACATTGCCTATAACAATATAAGGGGTCAGCCCCTGCCGTATAATATTATCTATAGCCGTACCCAGACGCGTAAAGCTGTAATCGTCCATTTTTTTGCGGTCTGAAGGATCCAGTAAAAGATCCCGGGTTTGGTGGCCTCCGGTCGCAGTCATAAGCTGCACTCGTTTGACAAAAGGATATTTTTCCCTCATGTAATTTTCCGGCTGTCCGGAAGCTTTTTCTGTTGTCCAGTCCATTGCCATGTCCCACTGGTTAATATCTGAAAATTTGTTTTCCATTGTCTGTCCCAATTCGGACAGCTTCACATTTATGGAAACCGTGTTTTTCGGCTCTGTATTTATAGACTGACCAGCCGTACTAATAGCTTCCGTATTTCCTTTGTCCGACATTCTCATTTCTCCCTTGCCTGCTTCGCTGTGAAGTATCATTGCCACAACTGCTGCAATGACCAGAACAGCTGCTCCAATCCCTGTCCATATCCACTTATTTCTCACCCTGCAACACCTCTCTTTGGTTATTGGAAAACATAACTGTAATAATAAACGGCGCGGATGCTCTGAATCGCTGCTTACTCCCCAGCTGCCGCCTTAAATTTCAAAAACCAGCTGAATTGTTCTTTCGCCTTGAGTATGCTGTTTTTATTGTGCAGACGGGCAGCGTCAAGCCTGTCAAACGCCCCGGTGCAAGGCTCAGGGGCGATGTTGTACAAGCCCTTGAAGGAGCCTTCATTGACCCAGATACCCATATAAGGGACCTTTTCCTCCGGATACTGTAAAGTCAAAGACATACCGTCATCCGGGTATTTGCAGGCAAGCCATCCTTCCGGTATCTTCTCGTCGAAATAGAATTTATAGCTATTCCCATCAGGCTTCATAGGCCCTGGCTCATCAAGCACCCTTACTCCGCCGTCCGCCCCTTTTGTGGCGGGCCATGTCAGCAAATCGCCGTGCTTCCCCAAGCCGGGGTCGTAAGAGAATACACAGAAAGCCTTAACCCCTTCCTTAAACGGTAGCAGCAGCTTCATTCCTTCCTCGGCATTCAGCATCACATGGGCTGCCCATATGAAATCCATATCAAATTCAGAAAGATTGGCAGCCCTGTAGTCTATCCGAAGAGTTTCACTGTCCTCGAAGAATACCCTTTTTTCCAGCATATACGGCAATCTGACACCATACGTCTTCATATACAGTATATCGCCCTCTATCCGGCAATCCCAGCATAAGCTGCATACTTCCCCATGGTCGGGGAGCCTTGTGCCCTGCCATGGGAACCTCTCATAATAACATTCGTCAATGGTGGGAAACATGTCGTCAAAGCCGCTGCACTCAGAATCAATATAGCTTTTGTCATATTCAAGAGCTTTATAGCTTTCACCGCCGCTCTGAACAAGGAATTCCCTTGATGTCTTCTTATGAACCAATGACGCCATTTTACCACCCAGCTCAGGCAAAAACTGCACAAGCAATGCGTCGCTCTCCATATTCACAGCGGATACATCCTTATATGCCGCCCTGTAAATCTTAACCATCTGCTGACTTCCTCTGTTTCTTATTTATTTCCCGGATCTGCTTTTTAATCGGACGTCCGGCAGCATAATTCTCAGCCAGCTTCTCTCTCAGCCATGCGAACTGCTCATCGGATATCTTTGCCGTAAGCCCCGCTTCCTTGCCGGCAAGGAAAATGAAATGGGTATCGTTGAGCCAGAGGTCATAATAGGTGCTTGTGTTACCCGAATACTTATAAAAATCCACTTGCTGCTGATTGAATCCTTCAAAATTTTTTTGCGCAGCCCTGGACTTTTCAATTATTTCTGCTAAACACTCTTTACTATCCATTTTAATCTCTTTCTTCATAATAATTTTATCTATACTAATTCTGGTATCATTGTATTCTGGTCATACCAAATAGATTACAAAATAACATGTCTCCGATCATTTTGTCTTAGTCTATTCGCCCTTCAGATTATTAAATGCAATTTCCAGATGTTCCTTCATCAGCCTCCCGGCCTCTTCCTCGTTTCCGGATTTGACGGCAGCCAGAATAATCCGATGATGCTCAAGGCCAATCTTAGGATCACCCAGTGCTTTCAGCGCCGCTTTTCTTGTGGAGCTGAGAAGTTCACCGCAAAGGTTGAGTATACTGGTCATTGCTAGGTTATCTGCCGCATTGGCCAATTCAATATGGAATGCATTATCCCCTTTCACACCCAGTCCACCCTCTTTTATCTCATCCGCCATTAACTTAAGAGCTTTTTCCATTGCCTGTATCTTGTTATCATTGATCTTTCGCGCCGCCAGTTTGGCAATCTCTACTTCCAGCAGCATCCTTACTTCAATCAGTTCAATGATGAGACGTTCATTTTTTTTCAGTATGCCTGCAAAGGAATCCATTAAGATGTCCAGTGACATCTCTTTTATAAAAGTGCCGCTTCCTACCTTTGAATAAATCACTCCCATGATCTCAAGCGAACGCAATGCCTCGCGGATAGCTGTCCTGCTGACGTTAAGCTGAAGCGCAAGCTCCCTTTCCGTCGGGAGCTTGTCTCCGGGCTTCAATTCGCCGCTTTTTATGCTATCAATAATCTGTTTTACGATATCTTCATACAGCCGTGTCTTGTTTAAAGGTTCCAGCATTTGATTCACCCGATGCAATAGGATAATAAAATAATACTATAAATCCTGTTTCATGTCTACTGGTATGACCAGTTTTTATACAAAATTAAAATAACACCCAAAAGATTTTATTGAAGCCGTTATTCAAAAAACAGGCAGGGTGTTGGTATCGGGCTTGCGCTCTCGAAGGTTATCGTGGAAAAACATGGAGGTACAATCACAATCCGGGGTGAATTGGGACAGGGAGCCGAATTTCATCTTATAACGACCTAATTCAAAGAAAATTTCCAAAGCTTTCAAATCTGTAAGGAAAAATTCACTTAAAAGTAAGGGGAGAATGCTATCATCTCAGTTAAAGAAAGGTGAGGTGTGACTATTGAATATTTTAATAGAGCTTGGGGGTGCTGCAAGATGAAAAACTATCTTGCTCTCGCACCTAAATATCTGTCCAAACATAGAAAGAAAACAAGGCTTACTGTATTAAGCGTTGTAATGGCTGTGGCTCTTGTTGTTGGGATATTTTCCATGCTGGATGCGCTGGTAAAGTTTGAAAAGGTTCAGGTATTAAAGCGTGAAGGCAATTATCATATTTTGATTCGAAATCCAACGCAGAATGAGATTAATTCTATCGGAAGCCGCATAGACGTTGAAAATTTCGGGATGCTTAAAGACCTTGGCGAAGGTACAATAAATAATGTGAAATGCGCTTTGGGAAGCATTGATGCAAATTTTGCCGGGAACCTGAATATTGTTCTTGCAGAAGGCAGTGCGCCGATTAAGAAGAATGAGATTATGCTCGAAAAATGGTATATGGATAAAGCCACTTTGAAAATTGGCGACACTGTAACGACTTTTTTGTCGAACGGAACCACCGGCAAGTATATTATCAGCGGAATAATCAATGACTGGGGTGCGACAAAGGCTGCGGCTATACCCTTTGTTTTTCTATCGTGGGAAGCATCTGAAGGGCTGTCCGCTGTTAACAGTCAATACTTTGTCTTGTTTAAAGAAGATGTTAATATTCAGAATGCGAAGAAAGAAATCGTATCGGATTTAAATATTCCCGAGGATAGGATTGGCTACAATGAAGGGTTATTAGCGCTCATGCTGCAAACAAATAATAATCGTGTGATAAAACTATACGCCATAGGAGCGGTGTTGTTCGCACTTGTGCTCATAACTGCGGTTGTTATGATATACAATACCTTTAACATTTCAGTTATGGATAGAGTACGGCAATTTGGATTGTTACGATGTATCGGAGCTTCAAAAAAACAAATTAAAAGACTTGTCGGGAGAGAAAGTCTTTTAATATCGCTCAAAGCGATCCCTTTTGGGGTGCTTGCAGGCATCCTCATAACCCTTGCGTGTTCTGCTTTATTAAAGTTTTATAACAAGAATTTCTTTGGAGACATTACCATTTTTAATGTCAGCACAATTGGTATCGGAGCGGGAGTGCTGACCGGATTTCTTACGGTCTTTATGGCATCTCTGCTGCCTGCCAAAAAAGCCGCGAGGGTTTCCCCTGTAAATGCCGTTACCGGAAGCGGTGAAATTAAAATTACCAAAAGAAAGAAACGGAGTACTCTCACGAGGCTGTTTCGTGTTGAAACCGCAATTGGGATGAACAATGCAGTAAATAAAAAGCGAACCCTGGTATTGATGTCAAGTTCCATAGCGATCAGTATCGTTATGTTTTTGGGATTCAGCGTTCTTGTCAACCCGACTTTTATGGGAATGAGCACCACAAAATCATACACAGCGGATATTTCACTCTCATCTGATACCGGAATAAGCAGTAATCTGTTTAAAAGTCTATCCAGCTTGGACGGAGCGGAAAATGTGTCCGGCAGAATGAGCAGCCTGGTCAGTGCCGCATTTAACGCTTCAAGGCTTACGGATAAGTATAAGGAAAGCATCGGAGATATCAAAACTGCAACCAACAATTTGTTGGTTGCTCCTGAAAATTCATGGCTCGTTTCTTATAATGAAACTCAGTTAAAATGGGCAAAAGATTACCTGTCCGAAGGAACCTGCGATGACAACAATCTCAATAAGCAGAATGGGATGATAGCGGTCAGAAAGATTTACAGAAACAATGAGTTAATAAAAACTACGGATTTTCAGCTTGGCGATAAGGTATATGTTGGAACCAATGCCGGAACCGAAGAATTTACGGTTATGGGAATCATGGATTCAGCACCGTATTCTACTGATAAGCTAACGATGACAACATTTATCACTACAGAAAAGCTCTTCAGGGAAGTATCAAATGATACCCTATATAAGACAGTTGATATCCAGCTTAATGATAAGGATCAGGAGCAAACTGTAAGCCAAGTAAAAGAAATGATTGATGGAACGGTCACTCTTCATGACAAAAGGCAGCTCAATACGGAAGCGGACAACGCCTTTATGACTATAGCAATATTCATTTATGGCTTTGTAGGCGTGATTGTACTCATAAGTGTGTTGAATATAATAAATACCATGAACACAAGTGTTGCATCCAAGACGAAATATTTGGGGACTATGCGGGCTATCGGTATGTCGGGTAAACAGCTGAATAAAATGGTTCTCGCTCAATCCATTACCTATAGCGTAACAGGCTGCATAGCCGGGTGTATTCTTGGAATTTTTCTTCAAAGGAAACTACTTGATATTCTTGCAACTGACTGGATGTTCCCTGCCTGGCAGGTAATATTGATATTTGTAATTTGTGTTTTGACGGCGGCGCTCTCAGTCATAAGTCCGCTTAGAGGAATAAAGGCTAAGGGGATTTCTGAAACCATTAAATCCTTATAACGACCTAATTCAAAGAAAATTTGTCGTTTGTAGACAAATTTTCTTACATCAGCGGAGTTTCAACGAGGCTGGTCGCGCATAGGACATAAAACGGAATCCATTAATTTGAATTCATTCGTTTCTCCGTATATATAAAATAAACACCCAGGAATATGTTATATTAAAATAAGGAAATCCTATGTTTTGGATAGAATGGTATGATTCTCATTTACTGAATAATGGTAATTTTATTTAAGACTTGACTACTCCCTTAGGGGTTGGCTTATAGTGTTTGGTAAAGGAGGGATGCGCATGTTGATTAAAGAAGCATGCCAAGTATGTGGCTTGACCAAAAAGGCCGTTGAATATTATGAGCAGCAGGGCTTTATCAAGCCGCAGATGTTGGATAATGGATACCGAAATTATAAAGACAAGGAAATTTCTATATTAAAAGAAATATCGGTACTGCGTAAATGTGGTATTGGTATCCAAGACATCCGCATGATTTTAGACAGTAAGGATAAGACGGTGGCGCTTGCCCGTTATAAGCGCCTGAATGAGCTTAAAATACAAAGGCTCAAGGCGGCACAGGAATGTATTGACGGGTTGATTAAAAACTACGATATAGAGGATAGCTTTCACTGTTTGCAGCAGCTTGACGAGGAATGTTTTACTGTTCAAGAAAAATTAATTCTGGCCTTCCCCGGCAACTATGGATTATATGTTTCTTTGCATTTCGGCCGTTTTCTAAGAGAACCAATCAAGACCGACGAACAGCGTGCAGCCTACGGTAAAATAGTTTCATATTTGGATAACGCAGCTACACTTATCCCTGATGCGTTGCACACCTATTTGGAGCAGGCTATTCAGCTTAATGAAAATGTAGATATGGGAAAATATGAAGATACTATGAATTTATTGATGGAAGAAGCTATCCATGATCCTGATGCTTATTTCCAAAAGTTGAATGTAGAAGAATACATCGCTTATCGCACTTCCGAAGAATTCAAGCAATCCCCACAGGGAAAAATGACAGCTTTAATGATGGAGTTTCAGAAGAGTAGCGGCTATCATAATGTATTTATTGCAAATTTAATGATATTAAGCCCGGCATACAAAACATACTGCGAGAGGCTTGAAGCGGCAAATGCGGCATTCTTAGAAAAATATCCACAGGCAAGAGCTATTTATGGCACGGAGTAGTTCGTGATGGATTTCTTTTTAGACTTAATCCTGCATTTGCTTAAAAACGAAACCTCAAAGATGAAAAAACATACCCGCCGTTTGGTTATTACAGTCAGGTATCCTGCAAGACGGAACTGACAACGGACGAAATTTCCCGTTTCTGGCAGGCATGCAGCACGGACGTCACCATTCCGGCGCTGTGCAAGTATATCCCGAAGGATAATATATTTCGGATAGATGCCGGCGGCGTTTCACGATTATGGTATTGCCATTGTCATTTAGCTTTTGAAACAAAGCCAGTATGTCTTTTCGGGTAGCAGAATCCAAAGAGCCGGTTGGTTCATCTGCCAGCAGCAAAGAAGGCTCCGTTACTAAAGCACGGGCAATAGCCACGCTTTAATAAAACATCCAACCTTTACAAACCAATTCCATTTTGAAAAATCAATCCCAACTTCAGGTTGATTTTTATTTACTATCTTTCAACTTTAATATATGGTTTGTTGGATATGGTTTGCCTATAATGTAATTACAGCGCTGAATATATTTGGAGGTAAGTAAAATGTTGGATAATTATAAGATAGGCAACCAAATTGCATTGCTGAGAAAAGAAAAAGGCCTTACCGGTGAAAAATTTGCGGAGCTTTTAGGCGTATCGTCACAAGCGATAAGCAAGTGGGAAAATGGAAAATGCTTGCCTGAAACCGCTTTGCTGCCTTTAATTTCAGAAATTCTTGAAACGACTATTGATTCAATATTAAAGCCAAGAGAGCTGTTAATATTGAGTGCGATTTATTCAGATGGTACAAAAGAAATGAATGCTACACAGATTGTCAATAATCATGTAAACGGCAACAGGCTAAATATTATTGCTAATCCGCAGTATTTAGGGATATCCCTTGATACTTGCAGAGTTGGTATACTGCTCGTAAAATATCAGACGCCAAACGGGATCTTTTATGATTATGCTGTGCAGGGTTCTGATTTACTCATTGACTTATCGGCTGAAAAGCATAACAGTAAAACGGATTTTGAAATCGTTGGAGCATATTACGGAAATACAGGAGAATATAAATCCGCTATGCCAAAAATGAAGCATTATGACTATTTCAAATGGAGTGAAATTCATGTCAACCATGAGAGATTTCCCAGTTGTACCGGGGCGGACGAACCAGAATATCTGACCGTCATATACATAAATCGCAAAGGTATACATGCGGTCAGCTGTGAAGAAAACGAGACACTTTGTTATTCAACCGATAGAACCGAGCTTTATCTTAAAGATATGTCCGTCTGCATTTTGCCGGGGGTTATGACGCTCGAATGGGAAACAGGCATGGATTGCACCTGGGCAGGCGCGGTTTATGCAGCATTAAAATATCTATACGAACAATATACCTATGAACAAATTATGGGTATGTCCGGTGCTTGCTACCGTATTGCTTTTACTGAGATTTGGGACTGGAGTGCTGTCGATGCCCTGGTTGCTTTTGATTATTCAAGTATTTTGTTTTCCGCCATCGGTTATGAACAAATATGGGCTGAAAGAGTTGAGAAAGAGCAACGCAACATTGAGCGAAAAAAGATTATTCAAGATATTGCCAATGGAAAACCTGTTATTGCAATTAATTTAAGGATTGCTCCCGAATGGGGTGTAATAACCGGTTATAAAGAAAACGGAAAAGTATTACTTTGCAGAACTTATTTTGACAAAGAAATTTTAGCCGGATTAAATAAAAATGAAGAATACCTTGAAACGGATTTTTGGCCGTTTCTCATTGCACATTTTGGTGAAAAAACCGAAAAACCTTCTGAACCCCAAATATTTGCTGCATCTCTCAATGTACTTGTGGAGTCCTTTGAATCACAATGTGTAAGCGGATATTATCTAGGACAGCAGGCGTATGAAAAATGGATCGAAGGATTAAAGAACAATGCGCTATGGGGCGAGAAAGGCATAAAAGATGATGTTGACAGGAGATTAAGCGTCAATGATTACATGCTGCTAAATTTAATTGATGCAAGACGCTGTGCGTCAAAATACTTAAATGATTGCCGGTTGCTTTTAAATGGTAAAAAGGCAGAAGTGTTGTCCGAAGTTGCCGAATCATATGCTAAAATTACCGGTATGCTCACAGCTTTCAGGGAAAAACTAAAATCATCCAATGGCCCGGATTTGAGATATAATTGCATAGGCACAAAAATTAATTATGAAGCTTCCTTTAGAAATGAGCAAATCGAATTACTGGAAAAAGTGTTACTCATAGAGAAAGAAATTGTTGAAAAGGCAAAAATAGTATTAGAATAATCTTAGCCTTGACTTGACACCAGCGGTTTTAACCTAACTTTCCATAATGTTTTGTCGAAAGAAGCCGATTGATGTTGTGGTTGGCTTCTTTAACTTTATATGGCAAATTAGAGATTGTTTATATGCTGCGTATTAGTAAGTACTACAACGATACTCGTGAGTTTATCCTTTGAAAAATAAAGTCACTGAAGCTCTGCCATTATTTTTCAAAGGCGCCATAAATGCCGAAGAATTGCCGAAGAATTAATGTAAGTCTCGTTGTAGTGTAAGATTGTGTGAACTAAAAACAGGAATTTGTTTAAGAAAATAACCTTCGGGATGAATACAGGGCTTTTAGGAAAACTGTCGGAGAACCTTATCGGAGTTTTTGCAGCCAAGTGTGCAAAATTTTAAGTAATGTTCAAAATATAGTAAATATATTCCAAATATTTGTGCATTAGTTAAAAATCTGCACAAATTTAGCCAAAAAATTGGTTTTTACTTCCGAATATTAGCACACTACTTAAAATTTTGCACACCTCGCAGTATAATTCTTCGGCTGCTGCCTTTTGTGGGACAGGGGGATTCCTCTTAAAAGATGTGCAATGTCAAAAAGCGTGAGATTGCCGCGTCGCTTCGCTCCTCGCTATGACAGTACCTGAATAGTCACATATATGCATTGCGGATATATGTACGGGCAGCCCGTTTAATATGCCGGAATCCCATACCCGTAGATGCTGATTCCGACCATGCCGGTTTTCCAGCTTGGATTTCCTTGGCACTCCGACGGTTCCAAAAATTATCAAAAGAGGTTAATTGTCGCAATTGGCTTCTTTTCATTTTTATGGTAAGATATTTATTCATACAGCCAATAATGATGTTACCATATACAAAGGAGATCTAATTCCGGCATGAATGAAAAAATTAAAAAAACCATTCTGAATTTGCAGAGAAACAATATGGAGGGATACTTTGTTGAAAATTCAGAGGAATTGCTTACACTAATTTCAACTCTGATCGGCGAGGGAGAGAAAGTTGGCTGCGGAGATTCTGTCACATTAGAGGAAACCGGGGTTTTCAAATATCTTCGAAGCGGATGTTTTACCTTTTATGACAAGCATCAGTCCGGATTAACATCCGAGGAAAAACGAGTGCTTTATTTAAAGAATTTTGATGCCGACACGTTTATAACCGGCACGAATGCCATTACTGTGGATGGAAAACTTTTTAACATCGACGGAAATGGAAGCCGCGTTGCGCCAATGCTTTATGGGCCCAAACAGGTAATCGTTGTAGTTGGCACCAATAAATTAGTGGATACTGTGGAAGCTGCCATCTACCGTACCAGACAAATCGCAGCACCGTTAGATGCGAAGAGACTGAACAAAGATACACCTTGTGTAAAACTAAGTAAATGTATTAATTGCAGACATGAGCAACGGATTTGCAATGACTTTGTTTTGATCTCCGGACAATTTATCAAGAACCGAATTAAGGTAATTTTTATAAATGGAGATTATGGCTTCTAATTTTTTGATATAATACCTGTGATTATAGAATTAAAGGAGATTTCCATGAAAAAGATCATCGATAAAGTCCTGATATCTATCGTTTCCACAGCCGCTTTGCTTATTGTCGGCTTTTTTGGGGCATTTATGACCGCCCTGGCCGGGGGAAGCCTGTTTTATGCCCCGTTGATAATGGTCTGTACCGTTGCCCTGATTGTCTTTGTGATTTTAAAGGTGTTTCAATTAATCAAACCCAGGCTGTATAAAATCCTGTTTCTTTCATTTTTAGGGCTCTGCATCCTGTCAACAGGCTTTTATGAAATCAATCGTGCTTATCACAATAATTTTGCCAGAGTGAATGAACAGGGAGTCAATCTGGAACTGTATAAACCTTTTGCCGAAAATACGAAAGCGGTAAGGCTGGAAGAAGAAGCAACCCTGAAAATGGAGGACAACTTACCCCGCCTGGATGGAGCGACAGCTTTGTATCCCCTGTATGCCGCTTTTGCCCAGGCAGTTTACCCTGCCGGGGATTACGATATCTATGCCGCTAAAAAAGACGATTTTCAAAATCAAGGTGAAGTCGCATGCAGCAATACCATAGGCGCGTATACAAGACTCCTTTACGGCGAAACGGATATTATTTTCGCCGCCCGGCCATCGGAACAGCAGTTGACGGAAGCGAAAAGCAGGGGCATCGAACTGAAATTAACACCCATTGGGAAAGAGGCCTTCGTATTTTTTGTAAATTCCCGTAACGGGGTAAACGGCCTCAGTACTGCTCAAATACAGGATATTTATGCCGGTAAGATTACAAACTGGCAGGAGGTCGGCGGAAAAAGCGAAAAGATCAGAGCTTTTCAGCGCCCGGAAAACAGCGGCAGCCAGACTATGCTGCAAAAGCTGATGGAAGGTAAGGACCTGATGACTCCGCCCAGGGAGGATGTCGCCTCCGGGATGGGAGACATTATCAAGCAGACGGCGAGCTATCGAAATTATAGGAATGCCATAGGATACTCGTTTCTCTTCTTTGCTACGGAAATGATTCAAAACAACGAGATAAAACTGCTTGAAGTGGATAGCATCAAGCCTGACAAAAATACAATTGCCAGCGGCGAGTATCCGCTCACAGCTGAATTTTATGCCGTAACCGCAGTCAGTGATAATCCCAACGTCAGTCGATTCATTGAATGGGTTCTGTCTCCCCAGGGACAATATTTGGTAGAAAAGACCGGGTATACTTCGGTAGATAGATAAATCGAATAAGGAGCAGCCAGCCTTCTTTTGTTTTTATGGGCCGCTGGACAGCCAACAGATAAATAATGTGGAAGAAAAAAAGCTTTTGCCGACGAACAAAACCTCCTACAATAGAACCGCAGGTCTGGACAACTGCAAGCTCGAAAGTAGGAGGCAGCTATGAAAGATGAAAATAGTTTATCGCATACCAAAGTACGGTTTATAAGGGACTACACAAAGTAACGGTCTGACGGGGATGTGTTCTGCCCGTCAGATTTTCCATGTAATGTTCATTCTATCGCCAAAGCCGCATGCATTTACAGAAACTTAAACACCAATTTCCCGCATCGCATCCGCTACCTTTTGGCTCCTGAAATCGATATTTTCGCCAGCAGATTTTGTCAGGTGCATTTCATTGATAATTCTGCCATCGCACATGAACAGCACGCGCTCCGACCTTGCAGCGACCCTTGCGTCGTGGGTCACCAAAAGAATTGCCATACCTTCCCTGTTAATCTCAGCCAGGATATTCATGATTTCCTGGGCGGACCTGGAATTCAGCGCGCCGGTGGGCTCGTCTCCAAAAATGATTTTTGGGCTGCTCATCAACGCCCGGCAGATACCCGCCCGCTGAAGCTGGCCGCCTGAAACCTGGGTGATATCCCGCTGCTCCAGCTCTGCGATACCAGTTTTTTGCATCAGCTTGCGGGCCTTCCCGGTGATTGTCAGTCTGTTTTTCTCATTGCCCCGCATGGAGGGCAGGATGATGTTGTCCAAAATGTTCAGATTTTTGAGCAGGGTTGGCTGCTGGAACACAAATCCCATCTGTGTTCTGCGCAGGTCGGCAAGCTCATTTTCCCGCATGCTAGACAAGGCCTTACCGGAGAAATACACGTCTCCGCTATCCGTTTCATCCATGCCGCTTAACGCAAACAGCAAGGTGGATTTTCCACAGCCGGAGGGCCCCATAACCGAAACAAACTCTCCCTCTTTGATTTCAACGGAAACTCCGTCAAGAACATTGCGCTTTTCTTCTCCCTGCCCATAGGATTTTATAATAAATTTTCCTGTCAAAATTGTATTCATATTCTACTCCTTTATATTTTCCGATATGGTGACCCGTCCTATGCCGGAGGTGCCAAGCATCGTTGCGAACAGTGTTGCAACGATCATCATGAGCGGACAGAGAAGGTAAGCCGATACAGGATTAATTTGCAGTTGGAGGCTTGTCACTCCAAAGGAAGATGTGGTCATGACCGTAAGCGCCTCTCCCAAGGTGTTGGCCAGGATGACTCCCAAAAGGATGCCAATGAGGAGCACTAGGATTGAACGCGCCGCATACTGCACCTTAAAATCCCCATTGGTGAAACCGGATGCCTTCATCACCGCAATAGAATACCGATTCTTTGCAATCAACATTTTTATGAACAGCAGCGTGACCAAAATTGTGATTAATAGTGCCACTACGAGTGCTACATGCGACGCCAGCCCGACGGAGCGGATAGTGGCCCCATACATCTGCTCCATAAAATCGTCAACGCTTGTGACCTTTACATCGGGATACCGGGCCGCATAGCCCAAAACCACCTGGTCAGCCATGGAAGAATCGGCGAGCTTTGCGTTTACAATACTCCACATGATTTCAGCCGTATCATCGTCAAATACTGCTTTCGCGGTTTTCCCGCCGTTGGTAAAGTCGGAGTAAATACCGCTGACTGTGAGAACCCGATTCCCGCCTTCCGATACCAGTGTGATAGAATCTCCTGCCCGTTTTCCCAGAGCGTCTGCGCTTAACGCTGAAAGGCTCATTTCATTCTGGGATTCCGGCAGCCTGCCTTCGGAACAGGATATCGGGAATATGTTATGATTTCCCAGCTCAATTTTGAGCCTTTCCTCCGTTCCGTCCTCCATCAATACCGTGTATATCCTGCTGGTTAAGACAGAGTAGCTGGTAATATTCCGGTCCTGTTTGACAGCCTCAACGATCTCTGCCGTTTTTTCCGGAATATTGTCTGTCTGTTGAATATCAAATCGGAAATCGCAGCCGCCTATGCCCATATACGTCATAAAGTTTTTGCCGGAGATAGTATTAAAAACATTTTGCGGCACCAGAATAATGAAGGAACAAGCTATCAACACCGCAAGCATCGTAACATACAGTTTTTTTTGGGTCAGCACATCCTTGACTCCAAGAAAAACATTAGTGCTCAAGAACCGGTTGCCACTCAGCCGAAAATACGCCGCGCCGCCACGCCTTTCCTGTGCTGCGCCAAAGCGCAGGGCTTCTGTAGCCGGAATCTTCCGAAACTGCCCCAGTACGCCATTCACATAGGCTGCAATGGAGAGAAATACAAGCAATACGCCGAGCATGCCGAAAAATGGAGCAAAGGACGCTGCACTGCTTTCACCCAAAAACAGCCTGATATTTTCAGTGAGCTTGCCACGAAAGAAAAAGGAAAGGACAAATCCAAGGATACACGCCCCAGCCGATAGAACCATGTATTTTGAGAGATACAACTTTTTAATGTCGGAGACCCGAAGTCCGATTGCCTTCATAACTCCGATTTCCCGGTAATCGTCTTCTATTTTGGCCAAAAGCGTAAAGCGGATACACAAAAAGGCAATGGCCACCACAATCATAGCCACAAGTAGAATAATCCCGACCATCAAGCCATCCGTCAACCCATTCATTGCCTTGAAATTGGCGTAGGTAACCATCGGGCCGTTGGATTCCAGGCCGGCGGCAAAGTAATCCGCTTCCAGCAGGCCCAAGGCTGATATATCCTTTACCCGCATCTCTATCAGATATTCTACATTCCCATATTCTCTCAGCACAGCATAATCGTTTTCGCTAATCAGGCACCTTTTTGACATGGCAAGCGCCGAGTTCATCTGGGAATCCCGCAGCAAACCGGCTACCGTGAATTCCATGCCGTGTACTGTCAGCTTGTCGCCAACATCTGCTATACCGTCCTTCCAATAAAATACGGGAATATATACCTCTCCATCAGAGACCTGTATCACATTCCCTTCCAAGTCCAGGAGATAGTCAAACGAATCGTTCTGGGTGCTAAAGCCGTTGTCCATAACGCTGCCGGTAAGCGTCTGTCCATTAAACAGAAGCTCAGAAGCGTCAATACCCAGAAATTCAACAACCTGAAACTGATCCACATTGTTATTCTGTTCCGCAAAGGAAGTCAGACGCTCAATATCAATTTCACCAGCGTGCATTTGCATATAATGCGGAGTTTTCGCTTGGTTCATTAATGTTTCAACCGCTCCGGATAGACTGACCAGAAGAATCGCTGCGAGGGATACCATCATGGCGGCAATCACGACAAACAACACGGTGGTAATGGTAATCAGCTTGCTTTTTCGGATGTCGTTTTTTATGATTTTATAATACATGATTACTCCTTACCTTCCTTATAATCGGTATTTATTTGGCGGCCAAATACCTCCGCCACATCCATCAGGCTACCGGTTTCGGCACCAAGCAGTTTTCCCATGTTGGAAAGAAGCGCCCGCATCCTTGTATCCTTCTCCGCAGCGGTAAGTGAGGCGATGTCTCTGTCAAATACCGTATTTATATATATCACCATCATTTCCATACACTCGTATGGAAAGGCTGTATGAAATATACCCTGCTCGATTCCCTCCCGGACGATTTCGGCGAGTATCGGCGTAAGGCCGTTTATCATGGCTCTTTGCATCTTTTCGTGCATCAGCGCGTTTTGCGGCCTATGAGCCTGACGTATAATTTCCGTCCCGCCTGCACGCTGGATATTCAGTGCCATAATTGTTTGAATTATGCGCTCCTTCGCAGGAAGGCTCCGCTCGGCCGCCGCTGTTTTCGCAGCCTCCAAAACCCGGCTGATGTAACGCTCAATGAGCGAGTCCATAATCTCCTCTTTCGACTTAAAATGATGATACAAAGCGCCGCGTGCAATCCCCACCATTTCAAGAATGTCGTTAGTGCTGGTATTGTCGTAGCCCTTCAGTGCAAACAGCCGGTCGGCGGTGTCCAGTATTTCATTTTTTCTCTCTTCAGCTCTTTTGCGCATCGGAATTCCTCCCATTACAGACAGACTATCTGTCTGTAATGGTAATAGAAAAAGTTGCACATGTCAATCACAAATATCTTGTAACCAGTTCAATTCTTTCAAATAATATCCCCGCCCCTTTCAGAACTTGGCTTGAGGTGGTAGCACCAGAGTGAGTAAAGGCATAGTTCGCAAGATTTGCCGGGCCAACTTGTCCCAAAGTTCGAGTGATAGACGAGGGTTCCGATGGCTCCGCCGATACATTTTCGATCCAGCCTCCATGTACCCTTGTTAAGGTAATCCTTATAACGACCTAATTCAAAGGAAATTTGTCGGTTGTAGACAAATTTCCTTACCGCAGCGGAGTTTCAACGAGGCTGGTCGCAAATGCATCCCGGGCGGGAGATATGCTCACCGCCTGAAACCCAATTCGGTACCCGCCACCTTATAGAGGTGGGGGATATTTTTGTTGCCTCGTTATAGTTGAGCTCCAGCATATTTCACTCCATGATCATCTCAATTTTTTTTTCATTCTCTCAACCTCATATGGCGGCAGAAGGCCTGCCTCTACATGATATTCCACGCTCTCATGCTGCAAGTATTTTTATGTTTCCCTTGCTCTTTTCAACCAGGTACCCCTTATGATCGGCAGTAGCAGGGAGAAGAAGCCCTATGGCATCCTCACTACCCATCCTTGCTATCCACCGTATCCCATGGTCAAGCTCACCGGGCCTGTGGCAGACATAATCCGCATAGTCGTTGGGATGTACCTGCATGCTGTATGACCTGCCGTCCTTATCGGAATTTTAAAAAGGCTTTCTGGTACGGCGCACTGGGAAGCTCGCCATGTACCGGGTGAGCTTCCTCCTTCGAAGGGACGCCCATGGCGGTGGCGCCGCAATGCAGCAGAAATCCGCCATAATTATGTGAGAAGGACTGTGTAGCTACTGGCTCCCTGAACATTGATTTCATCGTCAGATTCCTGTTGTCGAAAGTACATTCCTATATTTGCCGCCCCTGAAAGGGGAGAAGGATGATCTCCCCCCTCCTGTTTTTCACCCGCAAGCCGTGGACGCCGCTGTCATACAGAAAGGACGATACGGAAATCCCTCCATTTTCAGCCAGAAGCTTCTCCTTTCCTGAGAAAAAGGCTTTTTGCAGATGTATCGCAGTCTCATGCTTTTGCATCATTGCTACCTCCTAAAAGGGACTTGGTATACCACTTCCCCTTTCTGCATACGCATGTGAGATTTCATGCTCGCTGCAGCAAAATGACAGGGGAAGTCCTATTTTAACTGTTGTCCCTAAAATTCCAGTTCGTGCATTGTTCCGATGGGACTGCACAAGGCTTTACAGCCGCCGGGCCTGATGACGACGCCTTTCTCCCACCGGATTCCAAAGGATTCCGTGGTTACAAAGGTATCGATCTGGAAGGTCATGTCCGGCTGCAGCATGTACTGCGAGGATGTCTCCATCCCATGGCGCGTCGACTTCTCACTGAATATGTACATCGGCAGGCCTTCGTATTCCGCCCCGTGTTCATAGATGACCCTTTGGGCGACCCCTACCATCTGGCATTCCGTAACGCCGGGCCGGATGCTTTTTATGACCTCCTGCATTACAAGCTCGGTGATCCTGAAGCCTTCCCGAAGGCACGTCACTGTTGCAAAGGATCACATGATAACCGTTTACCCTTGCAACCCCCTCCACCCCCTTAATGACCATGGAAAAGAAGGAATTCGAAATATCCGGCACAATCAATCCTATGGCCTTGGTCGTCTTGCTTTTAAGACTTCTGGCAACTTCATAGGGCCTGTATTGGAATTTCTCAAGCGCATCCAGCACTTTTTTTCTTGTCCCCGCATCTACACGATCCTTATTGGTAAGCACCCTGGATACGGTGGATACAGAAATATTCAGATACTCGGCTATCTCCTTGAGTTTGATAGCCATTGTAGCTCCTATAAGTTTGTAATATCGTTATTACACCTTTTTTATAGCATCTGTAAACAATGTCAACAACAAGTTTCTCTACTTCAAATCGTAATTTATCATGATTGATTCTTCAGAATTGTCGGCCGGTAATTTCCCGCATTGAAATCGGAGAAACCACGAAATTGTGTTCTCTATGCAGGATTTTTCGCTTTCGTGGCGAATATTGGCAATAAATAAAATTGAAAGGCTGGTGTTTGTTTTGAAATGCTATAATCATCCGGATAATGATGCACAGGGGGCATGTGTCTATTGTGGCAAACTATTCTGTAAGGAATGTCTGGTTGAGGCTAATGGTAAAATGTATTGCAAGTCAGATATCGGGAATGTGATTAATGAGGCAAAAGAGCAGGCTGCGTCAGCCAGGGCGGCGGCAATTCCAACGATCAACATCAATAACATGAATACCAACCAAAACACTAATACGATAAATTCAGCGGCCTATCCGTATAAAAGTAAATTAGTTGCGGCGCTGCTGTGCTTTTTCTTAGGGGGTTTGGGAATTCATCGGTTTTACGTAGGGAAAATGGGCACAGGAATACTATGGTTGCTTACATTAGGTCTTTGTGGAATCGGAGCAATTGTTGATTTCATAGTAATTTTAATTGGAGGCTTTAGAGATAAGGCAGGAATGCCACTAAAATAAATGGCGCCCGATGGAACTTCGTTTAATGGGGATTGGCGATTTTTCGCTTTCTCTGCCCGAAGTAGACGAAAGCGGTAACAACCCTCTTGAAAACGCAAAAATAAAGGCGCTCGCGTATTATCAGGCGCTTCACGAGCAAACGGATTTTGATTATCCGCTGTTTTCATGCGACTCCGGGCTATACATAGACGGTCTCATCGAAAAGGAACAGCCAGGAGTGCATGTAAAGCGTGTGGATAGCAAAAATCTGACCGCCGAGGAAATGATAGCGTATTATTCATCTCTCGCCGGGCGTCTTGGCGGCAAGGCTACGGCGCGGTATAAAAATGCCATATGCCTTGTTTTGAGTGCAATGAAATATATGAATATATGGGCAATAATATTGCGAGTGCCGAATTCCTGTTTCAAGGGACATAATCAATTGCATATTGTGAATAGGCGTTACCCCTTTGACCTGCGCCTAATACTATGGCCGTTATCTTTTCCATTTTGACCTCCACTTTTTTCTCATTTAGGTTCCCACATTTTCTTTCGCAAGGGTTCAATTTTCCGTTATATCTACGCCATAAAAGGAGAGCACCGGCAGGTGGGTTTCGAAATCCTTCGGCATCAGTTCCTTCGGGGTTTTTTGGTAGCATCCGTGCACACGGCATTTGCCGCGTATATTCCTGGTAAGTTTTAGCATAATCGTATCGGGCGCTTTTATAATGTATTCCGACAAACCCACAAGGCCGTCCTCATCCTCTACAAAGAACGAAATTGTTTTTTCGGTGGCTTCGATCGTATACAGTCGGCCGAATACATTGGAGAACTTCAATGTCACGCTGTCAGGGCTTGTTTTTTTTGCCTCTTCAAGGTCAGGCGCATCCCACCGTATATTCTTCCCATAAATATGCTTTAAAGCTGTCTTCGCCAGCCTTTCTCCAAGCACCAGGTTGTGGGATGAGCTATAATGGATTGCGTCTGAAAGAGTGCCGTCGCTATTCGGCAGGACATAGACGTATGGGATTTGCCGGGCGGCCTGCCTTTGAGCTTCCTTTATCTTGCCCCAGCCTATGTCTTCGTCTTCGGTTGACAGTGTCCGAAGACAGTGCAGTTGACCCGTCAGTACGTGGATGCCCGGATCCTTAAGCTCCTCCCTCAAATGTGCAACCATTCTCATAAACCTTTCAAGGTATGTGTCACGTGCTCCTTCAATGGTATCGCCGCTTCCCTGATCCCACAACACGCCTTTTATCTTACTGCCAACCGAGCGTATGACCTCGACCATATTTTTGTATAAATATCCGTCTTCATAGGGATCCCAATAGCAAAACGCCGTACCGCCGAGCGCTGACTGGAGCAAACCGATTGGATAGCCCAGCTCTTTCTTAAGAATCTTTGCAAAATTCAGATACGGTGAAGTACCTGGATTTCCACCCTCAAGGTTGGCTTCATGCACCGTGTTAGTTGATTCATTCAGTGGATGGGTGGCAAGATCCCACTTCCCGCTGTTCCTCAGCAAATGGACGCCAAGCTCTGGTGGATCGCTGATGGGATCCTTGCCATACCCAACGGCATTACTCTGTCCGGCAATGATAAATAGGTCCCCGATACCGATGTGATGAATCATGTCACCCCTATTATACCACTCATAGGCTCTTTCTCTCTCCCCAAACGGAAGGTCATGATAAAGACACGTCTCCACCCTGTAGAGCCCTCCAGCCGGGATGTCGTTTAGTGTTATGCGCCATTGCTGCGGCCCCGTTTCTTCACACAGGGTCCATGGTATAACCGTACCGCCAGACTCCTCTTTTACAACCCTCGCGTATACAGAATGATCCTTTAATTCATCAGGAAACGCCCAACTACCCGAAAGGCTTATTTCTGACTTGCCATCGACCTGCTGCAGTATTTGCCAGTCCATTGGCCCACTTTCTATGAATACTCCCCTTTTCATTTATACACTCCCTTAATATGGTAATCATTCTCTATTTTAACATGTTGTTATCCAATTACTTCTTTGTATCTGAATTTTCCCGTCCCTGTCAACTTGATATCCAACCCTTTTTGACGCAAACCCCAAAACGGGCTTCATCATATGCATCCGGAAGCTTCATCCGGTCAAAATCCTCCCAGCTTTTTATCCGTTCCTCTCTGGGCTGACCCATGGTTTCGTCATTCCGCTCCCACTTGAAGCCCCATTCGGATACATCCTTATTTTCACCCATAAAATGCCTGACCATATCGCTAAGTATGATTTATCACATATTTCCCCCTGTGTTGCAGTCTGTGCTCAAGTAATAATCAACAATTTTAATGGCATAGTGATATTGAAGCTCCGGAAGCTTAATTCGCCCCCCTCTTCCTTCATTCGTATGCTCCAATTTGCGACGAGAAGGCATTTCTATTACAATGTTTTCCTCTGCCAGATTACGTACCCATATAGAAAGACCTGCATATGAGGGCACCGATTCAAAAAACAGTTGTTCTACGATTGGCCCAGGTGGATTTTGTCTCTGTCGCCCAAAAGAATTTCCGGGAGTAACATTGATAAAATGAATATACATATCGGATTCACGTTTATTCACTACCACTTCAATGCCTGCAGGGGCATCAAATTGAAAGATTGAAGTATCAACATCAATATTATTAACCGCAAACATTAAAAGGTCTCTTAGCCGTGGCCAGCTTGTCTGGTAAAACTCAAAACACATTCCGAATGTAATAACATGAAGATAACCATTTCCAATTGCTTTTTTAGCAAACCACGGGATATTACTCTCCGCGTAGCTATAAACAGCTTCAAAATTACTTCCGATATTATAAACAGGTCCATTGATTGGAACTTTATATTTACCGAAGTTAATTGAAACCTTATTGGATTGATTTAATGGAGCTTCCTGCTTTTTCCCTACGAATATATTGCTGCAATAATCCATATTTTCCCCAACACAATCATCACTAAGTTTCGATTCATCCGGAGAAAGAATCCAAAGTATTTGACCTCCATTCTGCATGTAAGAGCTAAGAATATCTTTTACTTCAATACTAAGCCGCTTTGTCTCCGGCAGTATTATCAGATGATACTGTTCAATATGGCTTAGCAAATTAAAGTCGGAAATAATATCAGTCGGAAGATGGGCTTGCGTCAACATGCGATATATTGACCTGACAGGACTGTAATGCGGATTTGATTCAATATCATGATCAGCTTTGCTTGCATAAATGGCAACCAATGAGGAGCTTTGATTATCAATACACCACTCCGCACGTTCTCTTACGAAACAGGAGATTTCACATGCCAATTCAAATTGTTCATGCAGAAAGCTATCGTCATCCTGAGGAGATTGGAATAAATGATATCTACATCCATGAGCCAATAATAACGACGCCTCCATTTTCATTTGTTCAACGGTTTTAGGACGCTCAAGACCCACATATGATGCAGATGCAGTCCCGTATTCAGCGACAGCATTATCGAATACCATTATGTCTCCAGGTTTGTCGATTGTAGCCAGATACGCAGCCTCAAAAGAAGTCTGATTTATATTTGGTATATTGATTGCATCCCAGGATAGCCAATCGACATCTTCGACAGGTTTTCTAAGATCATCAAAAAAGTAGATTGTATTGCAAGCCAATAAGATATCCTTGTTTTTCTTCCTTATATTCTCCGCTATGTGGGATATAGCTTTGTCCACGGAAATTTCCTGAAATTGATTTAGCTTTGCTAAATTAGCAGCATTAATGTGCTCGGGAAACTTTTCATTAAACATTTCTTCATATTTCGATCTACAGTAATCACAGCTACATCCGCCTTCCCGAGGCATATAAACTCCATCCAGCCAAAAATGTACAGGATTGTACCGATCTATTATTTCAAACATCAATGGAATCAAAAATTCATCCATCCATGGGCCATTAGCACAGTAAAAAGTTTCTGAATATTTACCGTCCGCTGATTTACATCTCCATTGGGGTACAAGCTTCGGATAAAAGGCAGCAAATGTAGCAACATAACATCCAAAAGGAATTCCCTCTTCCTTAGCGGCATCAGCCCATATTCGCAACGGATCTCCGACTAAACCAGGAACCACAGGGGCAATTTCAGAAGGAAAATTGGCATAACCTCTGCATCCGATTGTATGGCACTGAATAAAATCAGGCTTAACTTTATTGAGGTATCGCCGAATATCTTCATAATTCGTTCCGTTTCCATACTTCTGGTAAGAATCAACAGCATGGTGGTCCCAGTGAACAGCAAACGAATTAAAATAAGGATGTTTAAACATATATGTATCTCCTCACATGTGATGTATTTACAAACTAACATAATCTATCTTATTGCTTCAGTTGTCAGATAAGTAGAGAGGTCAATTTACCCCTCTACCTATCTGATGCTCAAATAATCCACCTTACTTAACGTGTGATTTCATAGGAATGAGTACCCGTTCCCGAGGTTGTAATTGTAAGCTGCCCTAATGCATCGGAGGTTTCTGTAACAAATGTGACACCATCTTTTAAAACAGTATAAGATTGATTTGGTATTAAGCTTGCAAACTGGATATTCACCGTACCACTTTCTATTGCCGCAGTGATCCTTGAGACGGTTGTACTTGCATATGCACTGAATATATTTCCTTTATAACATGCTTTATCCACTCGATACCATGTAAAGTCATCAGGTAACTTCGGTTCAAATCTCAAGCTGTCAGGCGTTGCGTTGATTCCCATAACGCCATAAAGGAATGCCAAAGGTACCATCGTGCTTTCAGTGAAATCACTATCAACTCCAACTCCACCTGCCGTACCTCCTCCCTGCATTACAATACCCCGGTTTGCAAAATACTGGCGGTATCCACCTTCATTTTGCGTAGCATTGTACCAATCAAGTATAGCTTTTAGACGGGCCCACCCATCAGCTACACCATTATATTTGATCCTGTTCATAACGTCATAATAGGATGTATAGAGAACCGCCCCGCCATCTTGCACCTGACCTCCCCATGGAAACGAAGTTGAATAGGTCCACAAGAATAAGTACCAATCTGTATTTCGTTTCGTGGTTGCACGGGGTGCAAATGTAAATGCACTATAAATATCCGCTCCCGTTGAAGTGTCGCTCGATATGATCCTTGTTCCGTTTAGCCAGGAATATATATCCGATATCTTTGTATCATCGGAAATTCCGGAATCTATTGCTTCCAGATTAAGGTAAACGGCTCCATAGTCATGCGCCACGCCATTGACATCAATATTACTTATATATCTGAGGTTTGTTGTATCCCAAAATGTGTTGTTAAAAGCAATCTTGACATTAGCCGCTTTTGAGCTGAAAGTGGAAGAAGATTCACCATATGGGTTCGCTGTGATTCCCCATCCAGGATTAGTCGCAACCAAGGATTCTAAAGTCGACATCGCATTCAATGCCGCAAAATAATAAATAGTAGCATATGCATCCTTCGCCCCTGATGGCAATATATCCCAAAAGTTACCCCCCAATCCATATCCCGATCGAACAGTCGGAGACACTCCACTTGTTCCGTCGTGACCCCACCATGGACAGTTTACATAATTATACATGTCCCCATTGAGCTGTGTCTGCATAAAATGGATTGCATTACGTAACCGTCCCATTTGGGCCTGAATAAAAGCAACATCCTGCGGGTTCCATAAAAAGTAACGCAAACTGCCAAGTATAAAACCGGAGTTAGTAGTCATATGGCGAGCATCATAACAACAATTAATAAAATCTATCGATACATGTCCCCCTGCATTCCCAGTTTCAACAGGATCTAAGCGGAGCGCACACACAGTTCCGGTCCAAGACGGATTTTTGTATACTGGAATATAATAATCGTGATATTCTCCATCGTTAATTATAGTAAACATTGCTTTCTTGCTCTCATCATAATTAGGAGATGTGCTGGTTGTAAAGTAAATAGCTCCGCTTGTATTTGCATTATTACTTTTCATCCGTACAAAAATATAAGGAGAATTATAAGCATCGATGGTGAGACCCGGCTGGGCTATGCATGGGTCGTTTACAGTAGTATCAAAATCCCAGCAGCTGTTGATAAAGGTCTGATTGGATATGTTGGTCCCAATGAATCCACCTGAATCACCGTCAAATTCCCAACCTAGCGAGGATCCATTACTTTGAATATAACTGGGAAACGGCCACATCATTTGGCTTCTATCATTTGTATCATAATACATATATACATAACCGTCGCTATCCATCTCAGTATTCAGGAGATTATCTCTTAATTCTTGATTATAGTCATAACATCTTACAAGATTTTGATTTGTATTCATCCAAGCTGTCGATATAGCATCCCACTCACGCCAATCTGACTGACCATTGCCTTGACGGGGATTTGGACCTGCAAATGCATTCCAATGCAGATATAGCATGTCATTAAGCAAATCTGTGTAATTGCTATTTGAAGAAGTAAATGTGGGAAAATTGTCTGCCTTGTGCGAAATGTCGTCGATCTGAAAACTTCCATTCCACGCACCAGTACCGTCTGAATAATACGAAATATCTATCTGACTTACCGCATTTTTATATGAAAGGTCTTCTATGTTTACTTTGATTAAGTTCCAAGCATCCGGACCTATTTTTTTCGTAAAGGTAGTCGATTGAGTGCCACTCCATATCGTAAGATCAGCATAATAATTCGTGGCCCCCGGTGCGCCACCGTAGCCATTGATATAAGCGGTTACTATGGGTGTAGATGTCCAATCCTGGTTCGTACTAAAGCTTCGTGAAACAGTACGCTTCGCATTCCCAGCCACAGAAGCCGTTGATGCTTCAAGACAGTAACCTCCGCGTTCAGCCCATCCGGGTGCGTTAGCCGTCGTACTCACTCTCGCTATTGAATTAGTATTGCCTCCGGCAACCCATCCGTCCATTCCGGATGACCTTTCAAAGTCTCCTATTATATTTAAAAACGTGCTGTCGAAAAGTTGAACTTTCTGGATTTGAAAATGCCCATTCCAGTAAATACTACTGTCAGTATAAAGTGTAACCTCAAGCTTTGTGACGGAATTTTTATATGACCATGAAGTAAGGTCAAGTGAAATGAAATTCCATCCATCCGGATATATTTCTGTTATGCTGTCAGAAGAATTAGTTCCGCTGTATGCAACAATTTTGGCATAGTAATGACTTGCCCCCGGACACCCCCCATAGCTGTTTATATATAAAGTAACAATCGGTGTCGCCGTCCAGTCCTGGGCTATTTCAAAAGATTTATATATCGTTTTGGGTGCATTACCGGCAACGCCACTTACAGCTACATTAGCCTGTATCATACCGGCATTTATTGGTTTTGAATCCCCAGGACCATTTAAAATAGCGTCAGGTGAAGTATAAGGATATGTATTTGCAACATTGTAAACTGAGGTCACATTATTGCCTGCAGCCCATCCATCAACCTTTTTATCCGAAAAAGCCCCAGTTGTAACTACCGCTGCATTAGCAATATTAGAGCTACCCCATGTAGCAAAAAATACTTCAGTAATTATAAGGATCATTAGAATTATTCGTCTGGGGCATTTTGCCAGATAACTTTTCTTATTATCGCTAAGCATTCTTATCACTCACTTTCATTTTAACAATATTGAAAATTGTTTCGCTGAATACTGAATATAGCTTTGGGTCTGTTCTGAATAACCGATTCAGAACAGACCCAATAACATTAATTTACGGTATGCGCCTTGACGTATTCGTCAGCTTGTCTCTTTACTTCATCCACTACTTTTAGCGCTCCTGCTGCCTTCAGTTTTTCTTGAAGTTCTTTAATTGCCGCATCCACGTCCTTTACCATGCCAAGATTAATTGGCAATTCATACTGTTTCACAACGTTTGTACAATTGGCAATTTCGGTTTTGATCGAATCGGTATTGACGTTCATATTAGTTAACAAGTATGATACTGCATGGGCTTGAAGCTGCTTTTTCAAGTCAATATAATCCTGAGTGTAATTTTCCAGTGGAGGCCATTTGTCTCTGTTTGTAGACCACAACCCCGCTCCATACATCGGATATGGATTGTTTGCAGGGTCAATATCCGGTCCGAGTGCCAGTTTCCCGTCTTTGATCACATAATTCTTGCCTTCGATACCGAAGGAAGCAAGCATATTATAAGATTGTTCCTGCGTGATTTTATCTACGGCCATCATTGCTCTCTCATAATTTTTTGAAACAGGAGAGAAGGCAAAACCATTTCCGGTCGCAGGTCTTTGCAATCCTGTGCCATTTGGAGTGAGAATAGGAAAAACACCTAACTCCCAGCCTTTTGCCTTCATGTCCGAACAATATTGCGGATAATTTTCGAATGAATTGCCCCAGACTGCTGTTTTCCCGGCCAAAGCCAGATCAATACTTGATGTTTTCTGCGCAAAGGCATTCGCAGGAATCAAACCTGCATCATGGAATTTCTTCATGGTTTCCGCAGCTTTTTTATATGTCTTGATAAAATCATCATCCAAAAGACCTGTAATTTTAAATGTCGAATCATCTGGATTGTAAACAGTTAAATAGTCAATAGTTAAAATATTAAAGGGCCAACTTTCCATGAAAACCTGCAAGAACCCGTTAATATCACCTGTATTGCCGTCAAACGGCACCATTCCGGGTTCATTTTCCTTTACTGCCGTCAAGTAAGCCTCCCAATCTGCAGAGGACTTTATCTCAGGAACGTTATATTTCTTTCTGAGGTCCTCCCTATAGAAAATTGCTGCTACTGCAAGTTCTTTGAAGCTCTGGGGGATCATATATGTCTTGCCTTTCACAAGTGTGTCCGCCCACGCTGATTTAGATGTCTCCTGGAAAGTTAAAGGCATGTTTTTCTCAACATCCGCCATGGTTATTTCTCTGTATGCCCCTTTACTGGCGTTGCTGCCATAATCTATGCTTGCGTAAATAAAGTCCCAATCCTGTGGTGTTGCAAGCACTAAAGGCAATTTCGTGGATATATCCGCAAAAGGGATATAGTTTAGCTGGACTGTCGCATTGATGTCTGCTTCAAGTTTCTTGCTAATTTCCGCCATGACAGCGGGTCCATCAGCCGGGGCTTCACCGAGAACATAGCCGACCAGATTTACCCTGTCAAGTTTCGGCTCAGGCGTACTTGCAGTCGTAGCAGCGTTAGCTGAACCGGAGGATTGGGTCGACGCGGATGGAATGGCATTGTTCTGCGAACATGCAACCATTGACAGTGAAATAAGTAGCGCCAGTGTGAGTACCAGACTGAGAAGTTTGATCTTTCTTTTCATTTTATAAGCCTCCCTTTATAATGTTAATACTAATTATGTTAATCCGCAATTGTGCGGTATTAACCTTTAACGGCACCTATGGTCATTCCTTCAACAAAATATTTTTGTGCAAACGGATAAGCCAATATTATGGGACCAGTGGCTACTATGGTCATCGCAAGCTTGATTGTCTCACCGGGAGCCTTCATGGAGGACACAGCCCCGTTTTGAGAAAAAAGCTTCTGCGCGATGCTTGTAAAACTCAGCATTTTATACAGCAGATACTGAAGGGGATATAAAGACTCATTATCAATGAAAAGGCTGGAGGTAAACCAGTCATTCCAATACCCCAATGCTACAAACAACCCAATCGACGCCAGAGATGATTTAAGCAGCGGAAGAATAATTTTTATGAAAATGACAAAATCATTTGCTCCGTCAATTTTGGCCGATTCGGATAAAGAATCGTGTATATTGCTTTTGATATTTGTCCTTATAATTAGCACATAGACGGCATTAAACAAACCTGAAAACAATAAAATGTATATTGTGTTCCTTAACATCAAATAATTCGAAACCAACAGGTAATATGGAACAAGCCCGCCACTGAAAAGTGTAGTAAAAAAAATATAAAATGAAAGTTGGTTCCTATATCTCACATCTTTTCTTGACAGAACGTATGCCGCCATGGAGGAAAAAAAGAGGGATGCAGAAGTTCCTACCACAGTAATAAATATAGTTACGCTATAGCTATGCAATATTTTAACAGGACTTTTAAATATGAATTCGTAAGCCGTAAAATCTATTTCTCTTGGTACAAGTGAGTAGCCCATTCTTAATATTGTATCTTCAGATTGAAAAGAGCTTACCAAAAGTATAAGAAACGGAGCCACAGCAACGATTGCCATGATGCCAATAATCATATAGGCGAGTATGTTCAATGCGATATAATCTTTACCTTTAGTCATTAATCTTCTTCCTCCCGATATTTATAAAAACAATTAGTACTACAGCGTAAACTTCATTAATCTTTCGGCATTTATGCGCCTTGCAGAAATATCGCCAAAGCTTCAAGGCGCTATTTCTGCAAGGATAATTCGGTTGTTTACGCTGTAGTATTAGAACAAAGCATAATCACTTTCGTATTTTTTAACAGCCCAATTCGCCAAGAGTATAAATACAAAACACAGAACAGACTGATAAAACCCGGCAGCGGATGCCATACCGAAATCACTCATATATATAAGGGATCTATAAACAAGAGTATCAATAATGTCAGTTTTATCGGCAAGCATCCCGTTATTTCCGATCAACTGATAAAACATATCGAATTCTCCGCGCATAATTCTGGACAAGCCAAGAAGAACAAGTGTTATTATGGTCGGCGTCAACAGAGGAAGGGTAATCATCCGGATTCTCTGAAAAACAGTAGCACCGTCAACTTTAGCAGATTCATAGCACTCATGATCTATTCCTGTTATAGCCGACATATACAAAACGCTTTGTAACCCTATTCCTTTCCAGACATAAAATACCGGCAAAAGAAATAACCAGACACCAGGAGTTGAATAAATATCAATTGGATGCATGCCCAAGGATCTCAATATGTTGTTTAAAAGGCCATAATTGCTGCTGAATATGTTGTAAAAGATGACCGAAACAGTTACCCACGAAATAAAATAAGGCAGAAAAATAAATGTTTGCGCTATCTTTTTAAAATACTTACCTGCCATCTCTGCCAGAAGTATACCTGCAAGAACTGAAAAAATAGTATTGGCTCCTAAAAAAATCAGATTGTATAAAACCGTATTTAACGTAACCTGTACTAATTTGCCTGACTCGATAAAATACCGGAAATTCTCAACGCCGTTCCACTCGCTTCCGAATATTCCCCCGCTGTATGTATATTGCTTAAAGGCTATAACTATACCTGGCATGGGAAGGTATGCAAAAATCAAAAAATAAAGTCCGACCGGCAGAAACATTATATAGAGCATCTTATGATTTACTATTTCCGATATAAAACCTTTCTTCCTTCTAAGTTCCATTATGCACCACTCTTTTTGTTAGTTTTCGTCTATGAACAAATTATATTTTGTTTGCGGGATAATTTCCACATGGTATTATTACGATACCTTTGTTTTTTTTGGTTTGACTATAAGGGGTGCATGACAAAATAATCGCTAAATGGTATCATTATGATGTCTTCATTTTCAATTTCAGTGTAAGGGAGTGCATTGCTAAAGTGATCAATCTCATTATTACCGATGATGAAGAAACCACCCGAAACAGTTTGATGAAACTGATTCCCTGGGATGAATTAGGTGTGGATGAGGTAAGAACTGCGGAAAACGGTCTTGATGCACTCGAACTGGCTCAGGATTTTTTCCCGTCAATCCTTTTAACGGATGTACGAATGCCAATTATGGATGGAATCGAACTGTCAAAAAAAATACGTCAGTGCTATCCTGACTGTAAAATCATATTCCTAAGCGGGTATTCCGATAAGGAATACTTAAAATCAGCAATCCAGCTAAATGCCGTGGACTATCTTGAGAAACCCATCGACATTGAAGAACTAAAATCCTTGATAAAAAATATTATAGTAAAACTATCGGAGGACAGGATAAAAACCTCACATGTTAAAAGGCTTGAGAATAATTTTAACGATAATATCTACTTATTGCGCCATGAATTGTCAATAGAACTTATATTGAACAAAACCGACTTGCACAGCCTTATACAAAAATACGGGCATGAAGTCTTACAAATATCAATAAATGGCCCATATACAATTATTTGTATAGCTTTCAACTGGTATCCCGATATTCAAACAAATGATAAGTCTTTAATAAAAAATGCCATACTCAAATTGGTAAATAATAGAGAATTATCGGCGAAAATAAGAAACATAGCAGGTTTTATTAACGAAAATGATCTGGTAATTATCGTTAATGAAGAAATAAATTGGAATAACCAAGGCGGTCAAAATTTGGTGAGCAATCTCTTAAGAAATATTCTTAATGCATTTCCCAACCATTTTACAATTTCCGTCGGAATCAGTTCTCCCTCATCGGATTCCGGTTTATTCTCACATATGTACAAATCTGCTGTTGAAGCGATTAATCAGCAGTTTTACGAAGGTGTTGGCAAGGTATATTTTCCGCAGCAACCATCCGGAACCATCTATGAGATTGGCAAGCAAACATATCTGTCATTTAAGAAAAAGCTTAGGAATTCATCAGTTGATGAAGCAGTCGACTTAATAAGGAATTTGAATAAGGATATTTTAAAATCTCATGACCCTGATATAAACAAAATTAAGAAAATCTTCTTCAACCTATTAAGTATTTTATACGAATGCGCTGCAGCATGGGATTTTTATGATTCCCATAATGAAAGTGAAAGTAAAAACATGTGGCAGGATATAGATTCACAGATAACTTTAAATGATTTATCAGAATTTTTAATAGCGAATATAAAAAACATTATAAAAAAAAGTAATAGCAAAGAAACACAAATGGATAAAATCGATATGATCAAAAATTATATATTGAAAAACTATAATAATAATCAATTGTCTACCCAATCCCTAGCTGAATATTTTCACCTAAACCAAACTTATCTTTGCACCTATTTTAAGAAAGCGACAGGAAGTACGATCAATGAATATATTACTGAATTAAGGATTGAAAAAGCTAAAGAGCTTATGACAAATAGAAGAACAAAATTATACGATGTCACAACCAGTGTAGGATTTACTGACGTAAATTACTTTTCCACACTGTTTAAGCGGTATACAGGTTTGAGTCCATCAGATTTCAGAAAGAAGATTTTATTATGATAAGAAGATTATATAATGGATATAACGATTTAAGCATGCGTTATAAGCTCTGTATACAATATCTGCTTTTGATATTGGTACCTTTTATGACTTTTATCCTAATCAATAATTATATCTCGAAAAAAGATTTGGAGACACAGGCGTTCTATTCATCCCGACAAAGCTTTGAACAAGGCCGTTCATTCCTTGAATATAAAATCGACACTGTGAACACATATATGACTGTCCTATCCATAAATGATAAACTGCAAGATATACTACAAAAGGACCCAGCAGTATATAAAGACCAATTTGGTATTTGGGGATTTGATATTAACGAAATAAGAAGACAATTTATTATTTCAAGGCCCAATAGCGATATATCCAATATAAGTATGTATTTGAATGCATCTATAGCTTCAATAGGTGAAACAGATGATATAAAAAAAATATCTCATATTACAAATACTGACTGGTATAAAAATATTGAATCTGAAAACAACACATTCATCTGGTTCAATGACGGCTCAAAAACCGTTTCAGCGGCCAGGAAAATATTGAACGCCAATAAGATGCAAAGCTCTTTAGGAATAATAAGGGTTGACATACCACAGGATGTATTTTCCTCCGTTCTTAACCACGTTGCTTTTTTCCCATCATCTAGGGTGTATTTAATAGATAATAATGGCAATATTCTTGATGAATCAACGAATACACATTCAATAAATAATTCATTCACAGTCAACATTATTAAAACCAATTCTCCAGATCAGCTTATATCCGGGCTGTGGGGCAAATACAATCTAAACAAGGAAGATTATTTGGTCGGCATACAAAGCGTAAAAGGAGCAGATTTATATTTAGTAATCTACATACCATATAATGAAATTCTGGCATCTCAGTCGAAAGCAATAAAACAAATGCTGCTTATAACTTTGCTAATAGCTCCTTTCACATTGCCTTTGGCTTTTATCGGTGCCTATTCCGCCACCGAAAGAATCAGGAAGCTCATCTCGAATATGAAAATCATCAAGCAAGGAAACTTCAATGTCGGCATTCTTCCCAGCGGCAAAGACGAAATCGGCGAATTAACGCGCACTTTCAACTCCATGGTTACGGAAATAGCAATGCTGTTGGACGAGAAATATGAATTGGGTAAAGAGATAAAATCGATGGAATTGAAAGCACTTCAAGCCCAAATAAATCCCCACTTCCTCTATAACACTCTTGACCTCATATATTGGAAAGCCATGTGGGTAAATGAAAAGAACATACCCGAACTGGTAAGGACCCTTACACAGTTTTATAAACTCAGTCTCAGTAAAGGTGAAGATATTGTATCGCTTGAGAATGAAATCGAACATGTAAAGGCATATGTCTACATTCAAAACGCCCGGTTTAAAAATGGGATAACCCTGAATGTAGATATTCCCGAAACCATTTATTCCTGTAAGATTCCCAAAATAACCTTACAGCCTATAGTGGAAAATTCTATAATCCACGGCATTCTTGAAAGAAAGGGTGGAAAAGGCAGAATTAAAATAACCGGATGCTCAAGTGAAAATAAAACTATCATAGAAGTTACCGATGATGGCGTGGGTATTCCATATGAAAAGCTTATCTCCATTACCGAGACTGACTGTCAAAATCCTTCTAACGGATATGGAATAAGAAATATAAATAAAAGGATAAAATTACTTTATGGTGAGGAGTACGGCTTATCATATACGAGTCAGCAAGGTATCGGGGCAACCGTCAGTATTATCTTACCAGGAATTTCATAATTTACTCTCAGCGGTATTTAGCCACGCAATTGGAAATACTAATGAAGAATTATACGGGAACGATCCTGTTCGTCTCCCATGACCAGAGATTGCTGGAAAAGGTAGCAGACAGGATCTACGCCATTAAAGACCGGCGCCTTTATTTAACAAAAGGTCAGCCGTTCCAGATAAAACGCCTCTTTTCTTTCACAGCTTCTAATACTACAGCGCAACTTATAAATTTATCCACGTAGAAATATCGCATTGAAGTATTTGCGATATTTCTACGTGGCGCATAAATGCCGATTTGATAATGTAACTTGCTCTGTTGTACTATTGCCCGCCCTCAATGAGATTCAACATCTTAACGGTGGCTTTAATGGCCGATGACGTCTGGTCCGAGTCCAGGCCCCCTTGTCTTGAATTCCTTATCCAGCTTCCAGGTGATGGTTGTTTCAACCAACGCATTTGTTTTGCCCCCTGGAGGAATGGTCACAATATAGTCGGTTAAAGCAGGCAGCGTTTTGCCAAGGCGACGGTAAATCTCTCCCAGTGCTTTCATAAATGCATCGTATTGCCCATCCCCCGTGGCTGTTTGTTCATAAACTTCGCCTTCAATTTCTATGCTTAATGCCGCCACCGGACGTAAATCCTTCGCATGGGAAATATAATAATTATGGATCTTGATCTTTTCACGGATATGCTTACTGCCAAGCACATCCGAAATGATATAGGGAAGGTCTTCCGTTGTGATGTTTTCCTTTTTATCCCCCAGCTCGACGATTCTTTCCGTCACCTTTGCGATGGAATCCTTATCCAGGTCGATCCCCAGCTCTTCCAGGTTTTTTGATATGCTGGCCTTTCCCGATGTTTTTCCCAAGGCATACTTGCGAAAACGCCCGAATCTTTCCGGCATCAGGTCGTTAAAATAAAGGTTCCCCTTGTTGTCCCCATCCGCATGCACGCCGCAGGTTTGCGTAAATACGCTCTCTCCGACGATGGGCTTGTTTGAGGGGATTCTGATTCCCGAAAAAGCCTCCACCATTTTGCTTATTTTGTTTAATTTGGTTTCATCCGCCGAAATCCTGCCCGTCCTGAAGTGATCGTTGATTACTCCGATAATGCTTGACAGCGCGGTATTGCCCGTCCTCTCCCCAAGGCCGTTCACCGTTGTATGGATGCCTGAAACACCTGCTTTCACCGCCATAAAAGAATTTGCCACAGCAAAATCGTAATCATTGTGCGCATGGAAATCAAAGTGCAGCCCGGGATACTTCCGGGTCATCAAGCCGCAAAACGCGAGCGTCTCCTCAGGGCTCAATATCCCTAATGTGTCCGGCAGCATAAAACGCTCGACATTCTCGTCTTTTAGCGCTTCAACCATTGTAAAGACATACTCCGGAGAATGCTTTATACCATTTGACCAATCCTCCAGATATACATTTACCTTGATCCCTTTTTCACGGGCATAGCCAATCACAAACCTGGCATCCGCGATATGCTCCTGCGCTGTCTTCTTCAGCTGGTTGGCGACATGGTTGAGAGACCCCTTGCATAAAAGGTTTAAAACTTTTGCACCCGCTTCAAGCATCCAGTCCACAGTAATCCTGCCATCCACAAACCCTAATACTTCAACCCTTTCAAGATAGCCTTTTTCCCTGCACCAGCCGGTTATCAGCTTAACAGCATCCATTTCACCTTTTGAAATGCGGGCCGACGCAACCTCGATTCTGTCTACCTTGACTTCCTCCAGCAATATTTTTGCAACATCCAATTTTTCATTTTCGGAAAATGCAACACTGGGTGTCTGCTCACCCTCTCGCAATGTTGTGTCCATGATTTCAATTTTCATACGAATTTCCTCCATTTCAACGATCCTATCGCCAATTGTTCCAATTGCAGTGATAATCCCATCTTCAACCATAGGCAAGCCTCCTGTCCAAATTTACTTATCCGGATGTCGGAGGTGCTTGAGGAAATATTTAAAAATAAAAAGACCTTCGTCCCATAACAGGACGAAAGTCTATACTTTCGCCAACCCACCTGATACGACATACCAACATATGTGTCCCTTTTAACGGTGGAAACCCGTCAGAACCTACTTTTGCCTTTTCGGTCTGAAACTCTGGAGTGATGTTCCGTATTGCCCTAGTAAGATTGGGCTCCCACTCTCCCCAAATCGCTGTGCCTTTCAGGAAATACCTACTGTCTCCGTCATAGTCTTTAATGATATTGGAGAATATTATACGCTATTTAAAAGCTGTTGTAAAGGGTTAAAAATTTAACGACGCTGGTAAAAAATCATGGCATATAAAATCCGTAGAAGCGGCCATTGGCCGTCCGCCCAGAGTATCAAGAACCACTGGATCGTTGGAAACCTTTTTCTCATCCTTTAACAACCTATCGTTGATGATCCTAACATTTAGGATACCTGACCTATTCAAAATGTCAACATGGAACGGGATAGCAGTTTTTTCCGCATGCAGCATCAAAGCTGCCTTTCGGAAGAGATTGGCATCAGGAGCTGTGGGGAACACCTGATGTGGGCTATAGACAGCAGTTTGTAGTATTAATAGGATTCGTTTTAAATTTCATTGACAATCTAACACTTGTTTGGTAAACTGAATCTAACAAGTGTTAGACGGAGGATCAATGTGTCGGCAGAAGAAACAAAGCAGCTGATTCTGGATGTGGCGCTGAGGCAATTCGCCCAGCGGGGTTATTCCGCCGCTTCCATCCGAAGCATCTGCAGAGAGGTTGGCATTAAGGAGAGCACGGTTTATTATCATTTTAAAAACAAGCAGGATATCCTCGACAGCCTTGTCGTCGGTTTTGAGGCCATGGCAGGCGGGATGGAGCGAATGCTGGCATCGGGATTAAAAGATACCGTGCATGGAGAAATAGAGGACAACAGCTTTTTGCAGGTTGGCAGAATGTATTATACCGGTTTCTTGAACAATGAAAGAATCTTCCGGTTCATAAGCATGCTGATGATCGAGCAGCGGAGCAATCCTGCGCTGGGCGCCCTGTTCGGGCGGTTGCTGTTTGAACAGCCGGTAGAGATGCAGGCCGAGTATTTTGCGCTGCTGATGCAATGGGGGTATTTGAAGGATCTCCCTGCAAGAGAGCTGGCGGTTGCATATCAATCGATTTTTTATTTTTGCTTTTGCCGCCAGATGGCGTTGGGGATGCCTGTAGAGCAGGCTGTGCAGGAGCTGGAAAAGCACCTGTTGTTTTTTCTGAAACAGTATAAAAAGGAGAAATTATGAAAAGCGTTCTTATTACCGGTGCAAATGAAGGAATCGGCTACCACATGGCCCGTCAGTTTTTGGCCGATGGAAAAAACGTTGCGGTGCTCGATCTCCATATTGAGCAGCTTGAACCGCTATTCGCAGAATATCCCGGCAGATTGTTTACGGTAAAAGGGGATGTCCGTGACGCGCGCTGCGTCAATGATATGGTGTCGGGAGCGTTGGACAAATTCGGAGTAATCGATTATGCGGTCCATAATGCCTGCTATTGCCCCTTTGCCGACTTTGAGACGCTCAATGACGAAGAATACCATCGCACCTTCGCCGTGAACTATTATGGTGCCGTCAACCTCTGCCGCGCAGTGCTGCCGGTCATGAAGAAGCAGCAATCCGGCAGCGTGTTTTTCACGTCATCCGCCGTTGGCATCACCGGCTTTTCCGGCATTAGTTCCTATGCCTCCAGCAAGGGGGCGCTGGAAGCACTGGCAAAATGTCTGGCTCTGGAATATCAGGACAGCGGTGTCAGCTTTCACATTCTGCATCCGCCTTTGACGAAGACAAGGTCGGCCGCGCCTTTACCGGTTCCCGAAAAGATGAAGGCAGATGCCGGATTGGTTGGAAGCGGCCTGGCAAAACGGATAGGCAAAGACAGGTTTATCCTCTGCCACAGCAGATCCCTGCTGTTCCAGACGAGGTTAATGTACCTGTTTCCGGTTGCCATGGGCAACTTTCTGAGCAAGGGAGTTAAAAAGCTTATGGCAGAAAAGATACAACGAGGCGACAAAAATATCCCCCGCCTCCTCCAAGGTAAAGGGACACACCTCTACAAGTAGCGGGGCTCTGGGGATGAGGAATATCCCTTTTTGAATAGGCGGGTACCGAATTGGGTTTCAAGCGGATATCCTGCTTAAACAAGGAGAGCATCCCTTATCCGTTCAAGTGATGCTCTCCCATAAAGCGCGGCGCGTATGATATTTTATTCTATTTGGATGCCGTGAGACTCCGGCAATTTAATATGAATGATGAATGGCGTGAGATTGGATGCGAAAACACCGCGCCTTTGTCAAATAGTGAAACCCCATCACTGCCTGAAAAAGTTACTCTGCTATAGGAGTAGTTATATGACAGCTTGCCGCATCAGCCGATTCATTATAGAAATTATTAACAGATGTCGCAACGGCGTCATAATCCAGGACGGGAGAAGCCCCTGCGTAATAGCTGCATACATAATTGCCGGCAATATCCTTGAAGCAGTCAACCGTCGCATTATATTTTGTTTGTGAAGTGCTGCTGGTAGTCGCGTTCTCGTCTACTTCCATCTGAAGACCCAATTGTGTCTTGTTTGAAGTAATATTGTCGATGGATTGACCGGTGATGTAGTCGTGAAGTCTCTGCAGACCCGTGATATCATTATACCAGAAATAATATGAAGGCTGTATGATAATGTAGTCGAATACGTCGGCATCAAAAAGCTGCTGGATCCTTGTACCATAGGCTGCCATATCCAGGAATGGCGACCATAGGAATTTCAAACCGTACCTGTTTGTTGTCTTTCCCATCTCCCTCACAAAACCCAGAGGGGATTCATATTCCTGCCAATGGCCTGTAAAGTATCTGGGCACGCCATCTACCGCATCACATAAAAAGGTTTGTTCCGCAGGGTTGTCGCGTGCTATGGGGAATGCGTCTTCATCAATATAGTACATTCCTGCAACATTATTCCTCCATACGCCTTTGCCCAACTGACTGTCGTTTATAATAGCCGACTTTATGTCATCAAGATATGCCCTGTACTGTTCCTGTGAAGGAATATCCTGTACCTGATGGCCCAGCTCACTGATATAGAAGTTGGTGGCCGGGGTTGACAGCCATACCTTTGCATCGGGCTTTGAGGAAAGAATGGTTTTGAGAGTGTCAATCATATATGGAATGTATTTGGTATCGTAATTCTGGAATGAAGCCTGCGCATGGCACAGAACGAACCCATTGGCATTTCCAAGCTTATCCAGCTGAGCTTTCGTATATGGCTTGTATATGGCGTTCTCATCAGTATATGGCGGGTTATACCATCCGCAGTAGCCTGTATAAAGGAACACAAGCTTCGGAACATCAGCATCGGCACATTTTGCTTTTGCGTCTTCACCGGACATTCCGGCGGTTTCTGCAAGACTTGCGGTTGCCAGGCTTACTGCCATCATCATTGTCAATACCAGAGATAATACTCCTTTAAATTTCCTGGTCATATTCATCATCCTCCCATATTATTATACTATTTCGCATCTATCAGGGTTACTTACTATTGCCCAATGCTTCCAGCTCCGCCTGATGCTTTTCCGTCATTACCTTTTCAACGGAAGCGGCGCCAATTTTGTCAACATCGGCGATGCCTTCGGTATAATGCTTTGTAAACTCATCGTCCGTTTTTGACATAATCATTTTAATGGCGTATTTGACCCAGGTTTGAAGTATCTTTGTATTTGTAGTAGCCTCCTTGCTGCCGGGATCCGGGTTCAGATCCGCAAAACCGAGCTTGAAATAGTCTACCGCATATTCATTGGCTATTCTTTGATTCGCCTTTGTCTCTTCAAGTCCGAAATTACCTGCTCTGCTGTACTTGTCAAACGGAAGCGGCCTTATCCAGTAGCACAGCACTTCATTAAAGCCGACCTTCCCGAATTTAGCCACATCCTGCTTTTGCATATCCGCATATTCAGGCTTCAATACCGGTTCACCGTTTACAAGGTCGTAGGTAACCCCTTCTTCTCCCATCATGACGTCTGTCTGGCCTTCGTCTGTGAGCGCGTACTCTACAAACTTTATGATCCTTTCAGGATTCTTGGCATTCTTTGTTATAAGCTGCGCCATCCACCCTTTGCTTCTCAGTCCGTTAAGCTTGGGTGTTACTCCGGGAGCCTTGAATATATCGGCGAGAACATACTTGATTTTTTCATCTTTAAGATTGTTTTTAAAATTCGGATTGTCAACGGCAGTTACTCTCCAGATATTCTCAATCATAGTGAAGTATTTGGCATTATTGAATTTTTCATTAATCTGGGCAGTCTTTTCAGTCAGCTGGTCTGCGGTTATTATCCCTTCCAGAAACATCTTGTTTACAAACTTCAGTCCCTGGACATATTGGGGATCCCTGAAAAGGTATTTTATATCCGGACCGTCCTCGTACACACATGGGTTGCCTGCTCCGATCCCAAAGCCCCTGAGGATATTATATATGGCATTGTTTAAAAGCAGGCTTTCGGGAAGAATCTCATCCATCTGGAAGGGTATCATATCCGGATATTCGGATTTAACTCTTTTTAATACGTTTAAGAATTCATCGGGAGTCTCCATTTTGGGTTTGCCCATGTTTTCATAGATATCGTTCCTTACAAAATAGATCAACTCATTTGTCTTCTGAATCGTACTTTCGAACAATTGCTCATCTGCCTGGAAATTTGGGATGTAATAAAGCTTTCCGTCGCTTTGCGCGTGATATAGCTTATCATCCTTCGTAATAAGCTTCCACATGTTCGGACAGTATTTGTCAATGAGCTCGTCATAGGAATAAACAAGTCCTCCTTTTATGAGTTTGTTTACATTCATATTTGAATAATCGGTAATAATCATGTCCGGCAGGTCATTGGATGCAATCAGAAGATTCAATGCCTCATTTTCATTTCCGGCAGGTATGGTCACATTCCATTTGACTCCCGTTTTTTTTGTAATATTCTTTCCTACGATATTGTCAATTACATCATAAGAGCCTTTTGCCCACGAATACCCGACCCACATGGAGAATTCAAAGGGTGAGGTGTCCTTCTTCCATTCCCAATCAGAGGCGTCCGCAGACGTACTTGTTGCAAACTCAGCCGAACCGGTGCCTGAACTGCCAGCCTGCGTTGTTTCCCCCGAATCAGACTTTTGCGCGTTCCCGCATCCGGCGAGCATTGCGAAAAGCATGATGCATGCCAGAACAAGACATACGGCTTTTGAAGTTAGTTTCATTCCTTGCACACTCCTTTTGTTTTCGTTTTTATTCAACCAGCAGTATTATACTATCTACTGCAAACGGCGCCATTCTACAGTCGATTATATAAAATAACTGCATAAGCTGGCAAAGTATAATAATTTCATCCCTTCAAGGAACCGACCATGATTCCTTTTACAAAGTATTTCTGCAAAAAGGGGTAAATAAAGACAATCGGGAGGGTTGTCACTACCATTGCTGTTACAACAAGGGATTGTGTGGTCGTCCGTTTATTGAACAGCTGCTCCCCCGCTTCTTTTATGGCTGTGCTGTTTTCGATCTGCGATGTCCGGATGACCCGTGTCAGTATGGATTGCAGCGTCTGAAATTTGTTTCCCCCGAAAATTGTAGCATCAAACCAGGACTGCCAGTGGACTACCGCATTAAACAGGGCAATCGTTGCCAGAACCGCCGTTGAAACAGGGATGATTATTCTGATAAAAATGGTGAAATCATTCGCCCCGTCAATTTTTGCGGACTCTTCAAGCTCTTTGGGAATCCCTTTGAAGTTGGTAATCAGGATCATGGCATTAAAAGTTGTAAACAATGTCGGGATAATCAATACGGCAAATTTACCAATGAGGCCGAGGGATCTCACAATAAGGTAATATGGAATCAACCCCCCGGATAGATACATCGGAATAATCATAAAGATAACGGCATATTTTCTGCCGATTAAATAGCTCTTTGACATGGAATAGGAAAACATTGCTGTGAAAAAAACGCTGCAAACCGTCCCAATCACTGTTCTACCTATTGTTACTGCAAATGCCGAGGCGATCTCCCTGTCCTGAAAGAAATAAATATAGCTTTCAACGGAAAATTTTCTGATAAAAAAGTAGATTCCCCCCTTCATGGCATCCATGGAGTCGTTGAGGGAATTAATTATAATGTAATATAGCGGATAAAGGGTAATAAAGCTCAACAGTATCATCACCGCTATATTTAAGATATCAAAAGCCTTTTCGCCGGCGGCAGCCCATATTGATTTCATTGATTCCACCCCACATTAATAAATGCTTTCACCTGTAAGTCTTCTGGATATAAAGTTTGCACTCTGCAGGAGTACAAGAGATACAACCGATATAAAAAGGCCTATCGTCGACGCATAGGAATACCTTCCGGTCAGTATGCCCGTTTTATAGGTGTACACCGATAAAACATCCGAAATATCCTGCACCAGAGGATTTGACATCAGGAACATCTGGTCGAAGTTTGAATTCATCAGGTTACTGATGGATAATATAAGCATCAAAACAATCGTAGGCTTAAGCATTGGTATTGTAATACTGACCATTCGCCTGAACCTGTTTGCCCCGTCCACGATCGCCGATTCGTATATCTTAGGGTCTATCGTTGTCATATTCGCCAAATATATTATGGAATTCCAGCCGAAGCCTTTCCATACTTCGGTCAGAATAATCAGTACCAGGAACCACCCGTTGGAAGCCATGAAAATAACAGGGGCTTCTGCCAGCCCTGCAACCGAAAGCAATTTGTTCACTGCACCGTCCGCCGCAAAAAAGTTGTACGTGAAACCTACAACAAATACCCATGACAGGAAGTAGGGAAGGTATGTAAAAGACTGGACCAAGCTTTTGAATTTCTGATTGTGCAATTCGTTCAGAAGAACTGCAAAAACGATTGGCGCAGGAAAGCCGACGGCAATTTTCAAGACACTGATCAACAGAGTGGACTTCAGCGATGTTATGAAAAAGCTGTCTGTAAAAAGCTCTCTGTAATTATCAAAGCCTATCCAGTCCGATCTGAAAAACCCCCTGGTGATATCATACTCCTGGAAAGTCACAACAATCCCGTATAGTGGAAGATACTGAAATACAAATATCCATAACAGGCCCGGGATCGTCATGGCAATCAGATATTTCTGATTTGACACAATTTTCAGCAGGCTGTTTTTCCTGACAGGGGCAGGCCCTTTAAGGGATAAACACAATTGGTCACGAGGCATAAATTCAGCACCTTCTTAAGAGAAATCCGGCAGCGTCAAGCAGCTGCTCTATACTAAGAATTATACCTGCAGTATCTTTTAATGTAAATATTTAGAATCAATAGGAGTTTTGAAAATCAACAAAAAACGGTCAGGCACTCCCGGGAAAGCATATTTCCACCGTAGTGCCCATACCCCTTTTACTGTATACGGTTACTCCATATTGATCACCATAGAAAATTTTTAATCTGTCATTGACATTCTTAATGGCGTAACCACCCGACTTGTCACTCATCCGCCTGTTTTCGGCTATCCTTTGCAGCACTTCCTCCGCCATGCCGACACCGTCGTCAATGATTTGAAACACCAGGCTGCCCCCACGCTCCTCCAGCCGGATGATTATGGTGCCGTGAGCCATTTTGGGTCCTATGCCGTGTGAAAGTGCATTTTCGACGACAGGCTGCAGGATCAGCTTTAAAATCCGGCAGCCCAGGAAGCCCGGATCTATATCGTAAAACACATGGAACATGCCGTTGAACCTGGTATTTTGTATCAGCAGATAGGCTTCCAGATTTTCAAGCTCGTTTCCGACCTCCGTTACCAGAACTTCATTGTCCATGATAAACCTGTAAAACCGGGCAAGTGCATTTGTCATTTCAACGACTTTGTGGTTCTTGTAGGCTTTGGCCACCCAGGAGATGGAGGAAAGCGCATTAAAAAGAAAATGTGGATTTATCTGAGCTTCAAGGGCTCTAAGTTCGGCTTCCTTTTCTAAAGCTTTGGCTTCGATGATTCGCTCTACAAGATTCTCGATCCTTCCTGTCATGTTGTTAAAATTGTGTGTGAGCTCGCCAATTTCATCATTACTGTTGACAGGCACGTTTGATTTCAAATGTCCCTCCCTGATGAGCTTCATTTCATTTACAAGTATTTTAAGCCTTTTTAGAAGATTCTTATTGATAAAGGAGATCACTAACAGCAAAATAGCAAAAACGAGGACCAGGGTTACGAGGATATTAACCTTTATCTTTTTCAAACTGGAGTCAAAGCCCGATAAAGGCGTTACGGCGGCAATATATGCGTCAAGTCCGCCGACCCGCCGGAGGGTAACGACGCTTTCTTCCCCGTTTACGGTACGGATAGACTGCAGGCTGTCTCCCTTCAGCAGTCCATCTGAATCTACAGGAAAAATAGTTCCCTTTGCATAGCTGTTTGAATTCAAATTCAACATAACCTTCAAGCTCTTATCAATAATGCATATCTCACCCGGATAAGTCATCCTGGTTTTGTTCAGCGCGTCATACAGTATTTTATCGGGAATGCTCAATTCCAGAATGGCAATGTTCTTTGTCAAATCATAGGATTTTATTTTGAGAAAGTAGGAAGTGCTTTTGTTTGTGTGGATATCATCCATCTGCCACCAGAAGAGCTTTCTATCGTTCTTTATGTTTTCCTGCATGCCTTCATATTTGTCCAGTGTATGTATGCCGCGGAAATAATCCCAGGCTTCGGGAATGGACGCATTATCATAATAGAAGGTAAGCGAATTATAGAGTGAAGATTTCATGGAAAACAGCTGATTGGTCAGGGGGACAATTTCGGTATTATAGGAAATAACATCATTTGCAGTTCTGCTGTAAGTGTCATTGAAGAAATCCTGCAGCCTTTTATTGTAAGCAAGGGTTTTGGCAAATTCCTCCGTCAAATTTACCTTTAGCAGTATGTTTTCCTTTATCTGATATACCTCCTGCTCAATCACTTTTTCCACCTGGTAAATCGTAGAGGTATAGGTAATCCGGTATATATAAAATCCCAGGATACTGATTGGAACTACGACAACAATAAAATAGACGATATTGAATTTCCGTATAAGGCTCATACTTGAAATACGGGACGCAAATTTCGAAAGCATGCGCAATTTCATACCACCTCCTGGTAATTCCCCGGGCTAATGCCCACGACATTCTTAAACACAACGCAAAAATAGGACTCGTTTGGTATTCCCACCATGGCTCCCACCTGGGCGATTTTATATTTCCTTGACTTTAAAAGCTCTTTTGCCTTTTCCATTCTGTATTCCGTCAGATATTCGTTAAAGTTTTTGCCGGTCCCCTTTCTGAAGATAGCGCCGAGATAATTGGGTGATATGCTGATGGTATCGCTGATGGTCCGGATAGAAATACCGTTCCTGTATTCGTCTTTGATAATATCGACAACTTTTTGGACAAGACTTTCACTCCTGCCTGTCCGGGAGGCTTCCATACCGTCGAGGATGCCGGACAGCTGCCTGTTGGACCAGGCATCCAGCTGTGCAAAGCAGCTCAATGAATTCAACTCATCGGTCAGTTCCCCCTCTTTCCCGCAGATATGGTTGGTTTCTTCATTCATTTCATAGAGGGCAAATGATAATTCATAGATGAACCTGGAAAAGAACTCTTTCAAATCATTTTCCGGTATAAGGTTCATGCCTGCATAATGAAGCAGTTCCCTCTGTACGGCATACATATTGGGTCTGTCGAAGGATTTGATGCTGAAAAGGAGCTTGCTTTTATAATGGCTAATATCAAAAATCACTTTGTTTCTAACGGTATTGTACTGTTCATGGGATGACTTTATATCCTCATAGAACACAATCCTTTTCTCCGGGTTATGGAATGCGATGCCTAATGCTGCCAAAGCCATATTGTACGTTTGATGCAAAAGCGTTATATCGTTAACCGGGTAACCGATGCCGACCCTCAGGTCATCTCCGGAACCGATACGGATGCTTTTATATAAATTCCGGACATTTTCAGAAATAAGGGTCCTATCGGGGCAATCCTGTCCGCGAGCCGCAGATATGAACAGAATGCCTGTCAATTCTTCATTGATATCCAGAACGATTGCCTTATCGTTCAGGTATTTCTTCGCTGCTTCCTCGAGATCTTTTTTGAAAAGAACGGACTTTTTAACGTCAAGAAAGCTGCCATATGCTTTAAATACCGCTGATACCATGTATGCATCGGTTAATGGAATATTCCATTTAGCAAGGTCAGCCTTTGCCCCGGCCAAATCGCGTTTCTTCTGCATGAGCTGAAGGATCAGATTGTTTCTCGAATTAAGATCATATTCCCTGAGTTTGTTGCTTAAAAGCAGACGTTCCTCATTTTCCCTGCGGTTCCTGTCAAGCTCCTGCACGATAGCCTGCAACACCGGGACCAGTTCTTTTTCTTCAAAAGGCTTTACTATGTAAGAGGAGGCGTTTAAACCTATAGCTTCCCTGGCATAGTCAAAATCATTATAACCACTTACAATAACTGACTTGATATCCGGCAGAATCATTTTGATCCGTTTGAGCAGCTCAAGGCCGCTCATACCGGGCATTCTGATATCTGCAATGACAATATCCGGCTTGATTTCGCAGCATTTCCGGTAGCCCTCCAGGCCGTCGCATGCAGCATATACGACCTCAATACCAAGGGATTTCCAGTCTGTTAAGCGCACCAGACCTTCCCTTTCGATCATCTCATCCTCAATAACAATCAACTTGTACATGGAATATCACCTTGCCATTTAATGATCCTGCATGGATTCTTATTCTGTTCCGATTGGGTTAAACTGCTCCTATAAGCGCCACGGCGGGTACATTTCAAAGTATTTCCGCATTACGTCTTATTGTAAATCGTTGGAACATCTTTGTCAAGGTTGTCTGCAGGGAGAAATCATACTAAGCTGCACCTGCAGACCATGCCAGAGCTGGCGCATTTACTCACAGCTTTCCAGCAACTCTTCCAGTTTGCCCTGTGCCTCCACTCTGCCATCTTTCAGTACAATAATAGTATCGGCCCGCCTTAAAGGCGGCTTTTCGGCGCGAAACCGTATCGGGTATCATAGCCTCAGACGCAAGGTATGTATTTCAAAAGGCCCGGTAATAAAAGAGATGGTATTCATGCTGACGTTCGCAGTCCTTTGAAATCTTTCAAGCAAATCGCAGAAATCGGCTCCGGTTATGGGCCGTTCAAATGTGAGCCGGACAAGATGCTTTCCTCCGGATACCTCTCTTAGCCTGATAATCATGCCTTGGTTATTTTCAGCAGGCTTTACAGTCATTATCTCCATGCCGTCCGGTTCTTTTATCCACTCAAATCTCACAGGCAAGCCTTTATGGCACGTACCCCCTGTGAATCCGGTACAAACCGGCGTTACGCTCTCAAAGGCATGTTTCCATATTTCAGCCTGCTTCCAATCCCCCTTGTGGGCTAATAATCTGAATCGGAATTTGAAATCTCCTCCGGTCCATTGCGGGAAATTTGTCCCCCAGCTGTTATTGAATGCATTAAAGTATAATACGGGAGCTTCTTCCCTGTATCCCCGCCGGTATTTATATATTCCTTCCTCTCCGACGGAAAAAAGCGGGGTATCAAAAGGAATCACCGTCATACCGTTCTTCCCGTCGGTCAAATCAACCCAGTTTTCACAGCAATAGAGGACGTTGTTGGCATCCCTGGCAATATCCCTGGAGGGATCGATAACACTTCCAAGCTTGTTTATTGCCATTTGACTCCTGTCAAGGGCAAATGGGAAAATAAAATGCCCGGCTTCGATATATGAAGTCTCTTCCTTTGCTTCCAGCCGGTATTCAAGGTCAATGTAAGGGAATTCCGCATATATGGTTATAAGCATGGTTACTTTAGCCGCATTGCCGTATCGGACGACGCTTTCGCCGCAGATAGCAGCGCTCAGCTTCAAGGAAGACCAGCCCGTTCCGGCCTCTTGTTCTATCGTGAAGTGATCCGGTACAAACGTAAGATGGCTTTGCTCGGGATAGCCTATCCGTCCCAGATCGTTCACCAGCCAGTCATAAAATCTATATGCATAAGCTTTTATAAAAGCTGTGATATCGTCATTGCCATATACATCATACCGGTATCTGCCAAAACCAAAAGCATTCCTTGGGTCAACCCATTCCTTGCAGGATTCTTTTTCAAAAATGCTTTCAATCGTACCTTTTTGCCTGTTTATCCTGATCTTATACCAGTTGTTCTCCAGTAATCCTTTTTCCGTACTGCAATATATGCCGGCCTGCAAGGAAGGCTCCGCTTTGCCGTCTCTCAGCCCAAGCGTTTTATAGCCGCACGCCGGTAAATCCTTTACAAACACCATAAGTGATCCGCGTATGACGGTTGTTTGCAGCACTTCGCCGGAATCATGATCTACCAGATATTTACCGGAAATAAGATGCTCCAGCCGATCCAGGCATACCCATGCATTCCTTCTCCATCCAAGAAAATTAAAGGCAGCGATTGCGGGTTCCTTACTATTTATTGCCGAAGCAATCCTATCCAATATTCCAGGCTGGATCTCCTTAATAATCTCTGCGGTTTTATGGGCTCTTTGCCTCTGTTCGTCCCAGGATTCCTCCATCCGCTGATAGATGGGAATATTTTTATTTTTTTTAAACAGTTCTTTGTTGTAATGCCTGTTGCTTCCCATGGTTGTTTTAACATCCAGCCCCCACGTATGCTCTCCGAAAAGGAGACCGTATTCAAAGGCCTTTTTAATTTTATTGTGATATTCTTCCGTTTCGTCGCGATTAAAAATCCCGGCTATATTTCCTATACTCAAAGCTTTCTCACAATTAAGAAGGTCGTTTCTTGATGCTCTTATGCCGCTGACTTCCCCGGGGTAGGTGCTCACACCGTGAATCCAAGAGTCGGCCAGATCCTGACGGATGACAGGTATCTCCTGCTGATATTGGCACAATGCTTGGTAAAAATCGTCCAGAGTACCGGTAATAACTTTTGCATCGGTATATTCTGCTTTCACTTTGCATAGAATTTCTTCAATAATCTCGGGTTTCTGAGGCCCTGCATTGTCATTGGTCTGTATCAGTGCAAGCCATACGGGAAAAGGCCAGTCCCCGGGAGGAATCAGCGATGAACCATATGCTCCCTTGCTGTAGAAGGTCAGCACCTTGTTCCCGTCGGGGCCTTCCCAATAAAACAGCCTGGGTACGTCGGGAGGCATGCAGCCGGGGTTACAGCCCAGGTGGAGAAATCTGACGCCCGCTTTAAAGAGAATGGACGGTAAAATCCATGTGTGGCCCGGCACATCGGTCATTTTGGCTGAAATCGGCGCCATGCCGTATTCTCCGGAAAGTGTTTCTGAAAAATACAAGCCCCGGATGAATTCCTCAAGGCCGCAAAATTCGGTATGGGTAGTGAAAGGTAAGGCATGCCATGCTATTTGCCCGTCGGAAATCAGTGCTTTTGCTTTTTCAATGACTTTTTTATCTGCATTCTCAGTACTTAATGATTGAATCAATGGCCAGGAAGGCATTGTCCATATATACCGGTGTTCTTTTACATGGTTTTGCGTCGCTTCACAGGTTTCCGCCACATCGGCCAGCATATCCCTGCCATAACGTTCTATCGCCTCTTTTGCCAATTCCGTATAGCCGATATCAAAATGGGTCTTAAAAACTACATAAATGATTTTTTGTTCCTCCATGGTTAAAATTGCCTCCAGGTCATGTGTATTTTGACTCCTTATCCACTTCGCAGCAGCTTTTAAAAGCCCCTGCGGATAAATTACATTATGCGGGACATACGGCGGCAATTATTATGCTTTCCGCCGTATGTCCCGCTATAGATTGCTAGTAGGGTGCCAAGTCTAATTTCCTGCAATGCCCGGTTAAGCTTCCTGCTTATAACGACCTAATTCAAAGGAAATTAGCCTTGACACCCTTAAATAGCTGAAAAGTTGACAGTGTACTAGTTAAGGATGGAAGTGATTCTTACCCAATCTGACTTAAGGGAGGTATTTTCACCCTGGACATGAATTTGCAGATCAAACTTTTTAAGCCCCTCCCATCCCGTATAATCCCTTATATCATACGAATATGTACCTGTACCGGTATTTACAGGAAGATAGTACGTTTGTCCGCTTCCGTATTTATCAGCGATTGCAAGGCTCCATGCGCCTCCGGTAAAAGATGTCACATTTATCTGAAAATATGGCGTTTGTGAAACATCGGCATTTACGGTTTGTGTCATAAGTCCCCATGTATCGGCGGGGCCGTTGCTCAAAGTAACCTGGCCCGAATTCACAATCATAGACACGCCATTATTGGAACCGCCGTATTCCCAGTTCACGCTTTTATATGCAAAATCGTCCTGATATGCCGTTGCTGTCTTCAGCGCACTTACAAACTCATCAAGCTTGACCGCCTTATAATCGGTGTTTCCCAGCAAGTCACTGGTTTCTTTTAATTTTGTGGGAAGATGCTGGTCAAACTCCGATCCAATCCGATAGGTGTTAATATATACTTTCAGAAAATACGGCTTTTTATGTTTTTGCGCTTCGGCAGTTATAAGCTGTGCCAGTCCTTGTGGAGTCAGAGGCGAGCCGTCCGGATTTCTGGATACATACATCAGCTCCATTGCAGGAGTGATATACGGAACTCCATTCTCCAGCGTCCGCAATTGTGCTCCCGGCATAACGCCAGGCTCGGCATCCGAATTCATTATACCGTCAAACAATGCGGATATCCCTGCAATCCGGGAATAATTTTTGTTTGCCTCCATGTTGGGAACTCCTCGATCCCATTTATCCGAAACCGCAATATTGGACAGATCGAAATAGGTTCTGGAAAAATCGGCAAACTGAGTAAGGTTGGGCATCTCGGATATGAAGGAGTAGCCTAAAGGTATTGAAGAGAAAAAATAATCGTTTGAAGTTGCCGTATTCCGGTAATATTCCGCCATACCTTTATATTTTTCCTGATGCAGAGGATTCCAGCTCCAGTTTATGGGTACCGTCCCTCTGCCGGAATCAACCCAATTTGCATCGTAAAAGTCGTTTGGTGCTGCAAAAGTATCTCCTTCGGCCGTCATAAAGGCTATATAATACCTGGAGGAGTCGACGGGACCTTTTGAAATATTTCTCTGTTGATTGAATGATACAGTATCAACAGGAACCTCAGCGTGGAAAGTGCCATTGCTTCCGGTAGACAGGATTGCATAATGTCCATAAGCGGAAACATGCTGAACAAAGGTTTGCTCCGCCGCATCACCGGTAAATGTCTCCGACCAGCCTCCGTAAATAGCCGCCGGAGGAGACAGCTTGCTTAAAATATCATCAAACAAATCCGCTTTTTGTGTATCGTTCATTGTCGGAGGAAGCCGGAAGCAGAAAGCTTTATTCTTCATCGCAATATCCAGGGAAGGAGCCTGCCATTTTCCGTCATCCGACGCATATTCCGTATCACCGACACAGTACCCGGCTGATTTATCCGTCAAGGGCAGCAAATTATCCATTGCCCAATTGTATGCCGTAATATCGTCCGCCCAGTTCATGGTGCGCAAATCTATACTGGTAGGGAATGAATTGATAAAATTGCCTTCTTCCGACGGATTCCGCCCAATCCTTACCCAGTCTACGGTGACATCTTTATTGGGTCCGCCGTCTACAACGATTTGCAGCTGGAAATTTTGTTTCCAGCGCTTTCCCCCCGTATTTTTCCCTATTTGCCAGATAAATTGTCCTGTCATGCCCGGCTGCGGAGGATATAAGCGATAGGTAGTATTTCCGTCATAAATCGCTAAATGCCAGTTTCCCTTTGAAGCTGAGACATTAATGAGCGCATAGGAATAATCGTCAAGATTTATACCAATATCCCTATAGATTAAATTGTAATCCAGATTCGGCCCTGTACTTATGGTGGCGCTTTCACCGTCGCAGGTCACAGTTCCGCCATTGGAATTCCCTCCGGACCATCCGGTCAATTCCCAAAAATTATCCGCAAGCCCATATTTGCCTACCTTTACCCAGTCAACTACAACAGTTTTATTATTACCGCCCTGTACTCCGATTGACAACTGCATTGTTTTAGTTCCTGTCCACCCGGTCGCCTGGCGCAGATCGCAAATGTAAAAGCCTGTCGATGTGCTCCATGACGGGAGCCAGTATGTCTGTCCGTCGGCATAAACCGCTATATACCAGCTGCTTTCCGGAGTAATGCTTTTTACATCAAGTTGAATATAGGGATGCGTATCGACATTTACAGTCAAATTACGGTATATGGACGCATGGTTGCCCTCCGGGCCTGTTGATAAAGTCATATAATCTCCGTTGCTGCTTGCATTTTGACCTCCGTCGCCTCCGAGGCTCCACCCGTTCATAAGCGAAAAATTATCCTGAAATGCCACATCGACAAAGTCCGCACTAACAGGCAGACAGTCATATATTCCCGAATAGGTTTCCGCAATCCACCTGGCGGCATCCGTACCGGAATCATAAACCGCCAATCCCTTAACCTTGTTTTTATATTTTTTTAGCATATCCTCCATGGTATTTATTCTGGAAAAATTGTATCCTTTGACATTTGAATAGTAGTCCATCCACTTCTGCGGTGTTTGCGTATACCCCCAGATGGGCGTGTCAAAAAACAGCTCAGCCTGGCTGTAATTTGCGTATGCCTGCAAGGTCCTTGCAATCACGGACTGATTATAGCCAAGATTCTGCGTGCTGTATACAAAAGCTTCGGTAGTGGCGTTAACCTGTGGTGCGGAAGAAATGAGAAGAATTAAAGAAAAACAAAGGGCAAGTCCTTTTCTCATAATCTATTACCTCCCGATTCATGATGGTTTATACCTTCTGCTTATTTAGCATAGCGAAAAAGAATTTAGAAGCTATACCTCGGCAGCATAGCTTCCATGTCATTATCATTGCTCTTACTGCTTACCTGCTTTAAAAGCATCAATTTGATTCTGGCATTCTGCTATTACCTTATCAAGTCCTGCTCTTCTCAGTCTTTCCATATATTTGCCTATGTGCGTTTCGTAATCGATAACGCCTGTGTACATAAGCGAAAAGAATTCACCCTCAATTGCGTTTATTTGAGCCAGTTCGCTTTTTACCGCCTCACCATTAAAGGTGAAACCGAATAATGAGGCTCTGACCGCACCATTATCCCAATTTATCAAATAATCAATATCGTTGTCCGAGTAGCTCACATCGAACCTTTTTAATTTAATATTCTCCCAGGCCCAGTTAATGGCATTGTATGGGTTTTTATCCGGAGTTACACCTTCCGGGAGAGCAAACCTCTCCCCCTTTAACACATAATGCTCGTCCTTTATTCCATAGCTCATAAGGTCATAATTTTCCTGCGCCTTGAATATCCAGTTTATAAACCTCATGGCCCTTTCAGAATTCTTTGAAGTAGCGGGTATAGACAGCATATTTCCTGCAGCTCCCGTTATATATTTAGGCTGATCGGGATTCAGGAATACCTCTTCCGTAACGGAGCCGGGGACCGTACTTTGCATTTGGGATGTAAACAGCGCGCCGCCGCCCGTGCTTCCCCAGCAATCTGCCGCTTTACCTTCCTTAAATGGAGCCTGGTAATCTTTAATCTCCTGTAAATTAGAGGGTATCCAGCCTTTCTCTCTCCACTTACTGCCGTACTCACACATTTTCTTAAAGATTTCAGATTCATAAAAACTCTGTACCTTCATTTCCCCGTCGTTTATATCGACATACATGATACTGGTTTGCGAGGACTGTCCCCCGGTCATGATCAATTGGGGATTGCCAAGCTCTCTATACATGAAAAACGGTGAACCTGCAGAAAGGTGAATCATCATACCGGGCTCGTTTTTTTGTATGGCTTCAAAGTACGTTTCAAGCTCAGCAATGGTTTTAATAACGGGAAGGCCATATTTTTCCCTTAAATCCTTCCGGATTAACAAAACTTTCGAGGTATCCGCAACAGGTCCTACCGAAGGTACTCCTAAGATTTTGCCGTTTACACCCGCCGTATCCCAGAAATAATCAGGTATAACCTTTTTAAGGTCGGCTCCATGGTTATCGATTAAAGCGTTCAATTCCATCAATTGTCCTTTTGCAATAAACGGAGCCATATTCGAAGTATGATTCCAGAATAGATCAAAAGCTTCTCCTGCCGAAATCAAGAGATTTAATTTGCTCCAATACTGATCCCAGGGTACATACGCATATTCAAAAGAGACGTTCAATTCAACCTTGCCTGCTTCCGAAATGGCATCCGAAACTTCCTTCTGTGCAATTGGCTCATCTCCGGGGAATATTACCTTTAAGGTAACATTTTCAAGCGGTGCTGTTTGCTGCGTGTTTCCGGAGCTTAATTCAGTCTGTCTGTCCGAAGCGCCTGTGCTTTCCTTTTCCCCATTCTGGGATCCGCACCCGGTTAATAGCATAAACAGTATAAACAATGCCATTACCGGTGCTGAGAATTTTACCGTTCTTTTTGACATAATTACTCCTCCCCAAATCTTTTTTGTTATTACAAAATGCCTTACCCCTGAAAAATCCAGGATTTAAGCATATTGTTCCTGCTGTTTTTGAGATTTTTACGCTTTAACCGCACCTACCACCAGTCCTTTGACAAAATATCTCTGGATAAAAGGATACAGAAATATTATGGGCCCTATGGTAACGGCAACCGTCGCCATCTTTATGGATTCCTTCGGCATTGTGACCTGACTGGCATACCTGCTTCCTTCCGACGCTGCGAAAACCACATCGGACTGTATTTTATACAGAAGATATTGCAGCGGAAGCAGATTTTTTTTGCTCATCAGCATCAGGGCATGCCACCAGTCATTCCAATAGGCCAATGCGTAAAATAAAGTAATGGTAGCTAAGCCCGGAGCCGATATGGGAATAATGATTTTAAACAGTATTTCAAACGCTCTTGCGCCGTCCATCTTTGCAGATTCGGAAAGGGAATCCGGAATACCGTTGAAGTAATTGCGTAACAGGAACATATTCCATGGATTCACCATCATCGGGATTATCAGACCAAGTATATTGTCATTCAGATGCAGGTACCTTGTACATAAAATATACCAGGGTACCATTCCGCCGTTAAAAAGCATTGTTAAAAAAACAAACATGGTTATTTTGTTTTTATATTTGATATTATTGCCGTGAAGCGCATACGCCAGCATGCTTGTAACAGTAACGCTCAATAGGGTTCCGACAGAGGTGACAAAGATGGTTACGAGATATGCGTGTAAAACGGAGGAACCCTTTCCTAAAATTATCTCGTATGCCTGCAAGGAGAGCTTTTCGGGCAGAAAACTGTAGCCGTTTCTCACAATGCTGCTTTCATCCGTGATTGAAATTATCAGCATAAGTACAAAAGGTAATAAAGTCACGCAACAAAACAATAGGATAAGGAAATAATTTGAAAAGCTGAAAATGAAATTTTTATTTGTTCTTTTATATGCCATATCCGTTTCTCCATTCAATCCGTTGTTTTTTCTTAAAATAACGCACTATCGCTCTGATATTTTCTAGCCAATGCATTGCTTGCAAAAACAAGCATGAAACCCACTACCGACTGATATAAGCCAATAGCCGTAGACATTCCGAAATCTCCGCTGTTCCTCAATGCCCTGAATACATATGTATCTATAACATCCGTTGTCTCTAAAAGCATACCGTTATCACCAACAATGGAATAGATCATCCCAAAATCCCCATAAAAAATTTTACCTATAGCAAGCAGAACAAGAATAATCGCTGTCTGAATCAGATAAGGCAAAGTAATATAGCGTATTTTTTGAAAGCGGTTAGCTCCATCAAGCTCCGCCGCTTCATATAATTTTATATCTATTCCGGTAATTACCGCCAGGTAGATAATTACTCCAAATCCTGTATTTTTCCATAAGCTCAGGCCTGTAAGAATGGCCGGCCAATATTTTGCATTATAAAACCATTGTACCCGCTCCATTCCTATTGCTTCTAGCAGTTCGTTTACTATCCCGTAATTGGAGCCGAATAAATTCATCACAAACGTGCTGGCAATAACCCAGGATATAAAATAGGGAAGAAACATAAACGACTGGAACAATTTTTTAAACAGCTTGCTGACCATTTCATTCAGCATTAAAGCATAACCCATTTGAAATAGTAAACCGCAAAAGATAAAAAGCATATTTAATACCAGTGTATTCCGTGTTGTCCTCCATGCCGTATCCGATAAAAAATAAAACTCAAAGTTTTTCAGACCAACCCAGGGACTTCCAAGTATTCCATCCTGAATGTTAAAGTTTTTAAAAGCAAGAATTATACCCACCAGCGGAAGATAGGAAAAAACAAAAAAATACAGGATACCCGGTACCGCCATCATATAATATTCACGTTTCGAATATAATTCACGCAATACCGTATCTTTTTTATTAGGGTTCTTGAGTATCATAATTGTATATTTCCTCCCTGCGTTTGCATCATATTATGTAAATAAGAAATTTTAAAAAACATGCTTTGCCGGTTACGGTATAATCATAAACCAGTCTGACAGCAATGAAAATAATAAAGATTCATTTTTTTTTAAAATTGATATCCATCCTCAGGATTTTGTTTATATAAATTTTTATTATTTTATCAATTTTTTATTATTCAAAAGCGCTTCATTGACAGCGGCATTTTATCTGAACTATAATAATACAGGTAATGATATATGCTATTCTGAGTATAAATAATTATTTCAAATAATTTATTATTTCAAATAATCTAAAATTAAGGAGATATATTATGCATATCAGAAAAAGCAAATTAACGCTGAACAGCTTGTACGCAAAGATACTTTTTTCCAGTATCCTGCTTATCACAGCTTCGGTGGGTATCGTTTCCTCTCTTCTTTACAACCGTTTCACAGAGAATGCATACTATCAGGCGAATATGTATTCGACGCAATTATTGCACCAGATCAGCTATAGCGCAGATTTTCTATATGAAATAACCTCCTCCTTCGGAGTGCAGCTTTTAAGTGACAATGACGTCATTCATACATTATATTCGGAAAGCTTAAGTGAAATCGATATACATAATATAAATAATAAGCTATCCAGGCTTCTTCCAGCCAATCCCACAATAAATTCGGTCTATCTCTATAATAAAAAAGCGGACAGATACATTGCAACGGTAAACACAAATCAGAGTGTAAAAGACTTTGATCCAAATGCCATTAATATGACAAGTGATATTCTGAATAAAAGGTTCACTTTTATTCCCAGAATATTATCCTATAAAAGCTCCGGAAAAATCGTCCGGACAAATATCCTTACTTTCACCTTATCGGATTTGCCCGTGTTTATTGAGGGTGTTGACAGTGCGATAATACTTAATGTTTCCCAGGATTATTTAAAGAATCTGATAAATTCCATGAATGTTTCAAAAGAAAGCACAATTTTAATCCTCAACAAAGATGGTACCATCCTATCTCATCCTGATGATTCGATGTTTTGCAATAATATTTCCACTGTACCTTATATAAGAAGCTGTTTGTTATCCCAGAAGGAATCCGGTTATCTGGAAGCCTCCGTCAATCATCAACGCTCTCTTATATCCTATGTCCTGTCGCCAAAGCTTGGCTGGGTATTTATCAGCATTACTCCTTACGCTGCTTTAACTAAAAATATTGACAATTTGAAGTTCATCATCCTGTTGATTTGTTTTATCGTGTTATTATCAGGCATTCTGGCTTCATTGTTAATAACAAAAAGAATTTATTCTCCTGTCAATAAGCTTCTGGAAAACGTGAGCAGTCATTTCAGCCCGCCCCGGCAAACTGTATCGTCAATCCCGAAGAAGGATGAAATCGGTAATCTTTCCTATATGTTTTCAGAAATCCTGAGTCAGGTATCAACCTTGAAAGAAGCTTCGGAGGCCAGTATTCCCATACTGAAAAATAACTTTCTAAGGCAGCTGCTAACCGGCGCCTCCACCGATAATAAAAGCATTGCCGGTAAATTCAACGATTTGAACATACCTCTTGATGAACACGACTTTATTGTATACCTTTTGAGAATTGACAATCATAAGGATTTTCTAAATCAGTATGATAAAGAAGCTCAAGTCAGCTTTAAATTCAATTTATACAATTCCGCATCGGAGTATACCGGATCCGTAGGAAAAAATGCGGTAATTGAAATAGATGACTGCAATTTTGCAGTTTTACTAAATACCAGCGGCCTCGAATACAATAAAATTCTAAATCAATTAATTTCAATCATGAATAAAATAAAATATTCATTAACGGGTTATGATTTTACAGTTACGGCTGCAATCGGTGATATTGTTTCCACCCCGGCCGATATACAATATTCCTGCGAATCGGCATTAAATATTTTAAAATACCGGTATATATACGGTCATGACTCGATCCTTTATAAGGATCGGATAAAAGTAAAAAACAGGAAATTTGCTTACCCGTACAACTATCAGAATTCTCTGTTTGAAGCAATTAGGTTAACGGATTTATCCGGCATTCAGACATGGCTGGAAAAAATCATTGAATATTGTTATGACTTAACGTATGAAAATGCGTTTCTTCTGATGACATCCTTAACGGTAAATTCATTGGATCTGGCAAAGAATCTGGGTTTAAATTATGATGAAAACCTTTTAAAAGTCTGTAATGAGCTGGAAGTTATCCGTGAAGTACAGGAAAAGTTATTTTTGTTTTATAAGGAATTGATGAAAGGCCTTGAAATGAAAAAAGAAAACAAGAATACGGCCTTGATTAACCACATATTGGAGTACCTAAAGCTTAATTACGGTAATCCCAATATATCCTCCGACTACGTTGCAGAATTGCTGGGCTTAAGTTCTCAATACTTCAGCCGTCTTTTTAAAGAAATTACCGGTCAGAACTATTCTCAATACTTAACTGATTTGAGATTCAGCAAGTCAAAGGAGTTTTTAAACGATAGTAATTTAACCATTGAGGAAGTGGCAAAAAAAGTTGGTTTCAATAGCCAATCCTATTTTACAAGCAAGTTTAAAACTTATTTTGGCATTACACCAAATCAATATCGATGTGAAAATACGGTTTCAAAAAATATTACGACCTGAGCAAATGAACCGGCCGCAGCCCGGTGGCAATACAAAGCTGTAACAGTAATAAGCCCCTACCGGATCGCCTGTTTTCAACTCACCAATGTAAGGAAATTTGTCTAGAACCGACAAATTTCCTTTAAATTAGGTCGTTATAAGCGGATACCCTGCTTAAACAGGAGTGCATCCCTTATCAGTTCAAGTGATGCACTCCTATAAAGCGCGGCGCGTATGATATTTTATTCTGCTTGGATACCCTGAGACTCCAGCAATTGCCTCACTGCGTCGGGATCCGCCTTCTCGGAGTCCAGCGGCAGGGTGAATATCGCGTGGGGCTTGGTGAATCCGTCGGCAAAAGCAATCTCGCCCTCCTGCTTTATCGTGAAGATCTCCGCACTGGGAGCGAAGCCCTCAAAGGCTGCGAGGTAAACGATATGATCGGCGAATATTTCCAGGCTCGAGCATTCGAAAATGTAGTAATTTATGCCCTCATACACAAATGCCGAATAGCCTCCGCCCAGAGTCCATGCATTTACCTGCCACGGTTTGTAGTCCGATACCAGCGGAGAGAACGTAATACCTGTCTCTCCGACTTCAGTTATTTTTTGACCGTTGGTGTACGCAACCGATGCGACAATATATGTTTTATCCGCTTGCGCCTCCTTGTCATATTCAGTAAGCCCTTTGCCGCTGACTATGCCCTGGAGCGTAATGGTATAACCACCAGCCTGCACGGACTGGTTAATGATGATTGAGTCTTCCGAGTCGAATGCACCCGCCAATACACTATTTCCCGCCTTCAATGCGACTTCTCCGGGTGATAATAAGGTCGAAAGTGCGAATGCTGTTCCTGCAAGCACGGCGATAAGCGCCGCGACAATAACAGATACCCTGACTATTTTGTGAGTTTTCATAGGATCTATCTCCTTTTTTTGTTTTTTGCACTCTACGGCACGATGCATCCGCTCAATGGTGTCCTGCTGGAAGTTTTCGCTGAATTTCACCGAGTCGACAGCGGCCTTGTATTTATTTTTATCCATGCTATAACTCCTCCTTTTCCAGAATCGGCTTTAAGAGAGCCCTGGCGCGCGATAGGCGTGTACCCACCGTCGCCGCGGGCAGCGCAAGAATTCTGGCAATTTCCTTGATGGAATACCCTTCGTAGTAATGCAGGTGGATTACTGTGCTGTACTTAGCCGGTAATGACTGTACGGTGGAAAGCAGTTGGGCGCTTTCATCCTGGGGCGACATAATCTCTTCATCCAGCTGGACATTTTTCCTGACTGAGGATTTCAGCTTATCGCAGGACAGATTGATCGTCGCGCGAATCAGCCAGGCCTTCTCATGCTCTTCATCCCGAAACTGGGGACGCTTTTTTATCAGCCGCAGGAATACTTCCTGCACCGTGTCTTCAGCATCAGCTGTGGATTTAAGCCTGATAAACGCAATGCGCAGCAGGATTTGACTATATTGCTTCACCACGTACTTTATGTATTCATCGGTACCTAACAAATACATTGCTCCAACCCCTTCCATCTACAACACGACTGAGACGGTTAAAATTTTTCATGCTCTATGAAAATATATCATATTTTTATGGTTTTTTCAGAAGCATACCGCTAAACGGCTCAATCACGCTTCCAACGCGGTGGTGAAAAAATTAGGTTTAGTAGGATTTAGGTTCATTGAGACAATCCATATCAGGGATAACAGGCAAACAGAAGTATTGCCGTTCCATTATTACAGAATAGAAAACGACTTTATGGTGCCTACCAACCTTTGCCCGTGGCTATGCGCGCTGTACATCGAGGAAGCCAAGCGCGGACAGTCTTTTGGTGCAAGATTATTGGATTATAGGCGCAGGGAAGCCATTCAATATAGAACCTATCAAGGCTCGTGGAATTGAAAATAATGTGTCAATTTGTCGTGCGCACACCGCCAGCATGGAAACTCGTTTGTAGGAGCGACCATTGGGCGTCCGGTGGCTGTTTGCCGTTGATTGCGTCTGCGGATGCGCAATGCGCGCCCCTACAGGAGTCTCCCTTTTCATGTGTTATTTTACTTCGTAGCCCTGGTCTTCAATTGCTTCCTTGATGGCCTCAAGTTTTACCCTTTCGGAATCATAATCCACCGTAACCTTTTTGTCTTTTAAATCCACCGTTACAAGGCTGACTCCATTTAAAGCGCCTACGGACTTCTTCACGGCATTTTCACAGTGGCTGCACGACATTCCTTCCACATTTAATGTTTTTGTTTCCCTCGCCATTCTCAGGCCCCCCTTTCTATTTAAAATCTTTATCTTAGCTTTATTATACGCATATAATATAATCGCTCCTTCACATTCTCCGCAATACCGATCAATGGCATCCCATGCGGGCCCCGGCAGGCGGTGTATAGTTTTCAATTTCTCTCTTTATCTCCTCAAGATTTACATTCGCAATATCGTCGACTACCTTGACATAGCCATGAAGCATGCCCATCCCGCACTGGAATGTAAAATCCTGTGTTACCGGCAGCCAGGGTGTCTCCGTCTGGCCCGGCAGACTCAGCTGGCCCTGGTACTCGGGGAAAACAATTGTACTGTTGCATGCGTTTAACTGTTCCCCATCAAACTTTATTTTACCCTCTGCGCCTTTTTGCAGGACAATGACTGCCGGCGTGTAACCCTGGTTGTTCACCTTAACCGTTACTTCCTGCCGGCCATCGATCACCTGTGCCACCTGTATGTTATCTGCAGGTATCTTTCCATTTTCAAATCCCGCCGGCGCCGCGCCGCAGCATCCGGCCGCCGTACTGCCTATACTGCCCGGATCGCTCAAACTGCCGCCTTGTGCAGTATCGCTGCTTGAAGCCTCCGAGATATCCGGCACCACCTTGATGCTGCTGCCGATCATTCCCATCCAGCAGGTATAAGGGATATTGCCCTCTTCGTCCGGTGTAAACTCAATAATATTGTCTCCGGGTACAAGGGTTTTCTGAATGTTGTATTTGGGAATGATCAACGTTTCATTGCATCCGTTGATATCCGCGTCATCCGCTTTAATGTCCCACTTAACCGGAACTCCTTTTTGTACCACAATGGGAGCGTATCTGCCCGAATCCAGATCCGTCGTGACTACCTGTATGTCGCCTTCGATTTTTGCGATATTTCCCGCTCCTCCCGCCGACGCATAGGCAACGTTGACTCCCGACAGGCTTAAGCCGCGGCTTATCATGACGACGCCCAGGATCATGACCAGCATTGCGCTGACTTTCATCATCTTATGGGTAAACCTGCCGCTTAAGAACGAACTGACGGCGCCAAAGCCAAACATCAACGGCACGGTACCCAAACTGAACATGAACATGGACAATGCCCCCGCAAAAAAGCTGCCTGTCCCTAAGGCATAGATCTGCATGGCTTGAAGCGGGCCGCAGGGCATGAGCCCATTTAAAAGCCCGACATAGAACGGACCGTGTTGTCCGTTATTGTTGTGAATTTTATTGCCGAATAGCCTGGGCATCCTTGGATTAAACCTCCGGAGCCATGGGAAAATATTCAGCATGTTCAATCCCATGATCACCATAAAAACACCGGACAGGATCGCTACAATTCCCTTTGCCGCTCCCGAAAAACTGATTACCGATCCCAGGGCGCCGACAATACCTCCGATAACCGTATAGGATATAACCCTTCCGGCATTGTACATCAGGCTGGGCTTGAACTTTGTCATGCTTCCTGCATCCCCTTCCTCCTGCCTGTAGGAGACACACTGCGACAGGTTTATTCCGCCGCACATGGCAATGCAGTGGAGAGAAGTGATCAGGCCAACGACAAACAGTATCCCATAGCCCATGTTCTGGTTAACCTGCGGGATAAAGTTGAAGCCAATGGTGCTCTTGACGATGATATAAATTGCAAAAATGATAATCCCGATACCGATAAGCTGATTAATGGACATTTTATCACTTTGGCCTGTGTGAGCTTTGCCTCCTCCGGCCAAAGCCTTTCCTCCGGTTTTATTCCTCACCCTGTAGTCCAGCTTTTCAATGGCTTCAATGATGGAATCCAGTGTTGCTGCATCCGCTTCATAAGTGATCCGGACATTTGAATCCGCATAACTGGCTTTTGCCTCCGTCACGCCCTTCATCTTTTTTATTCTGTTTTCAATTCTCATTTCACAGCTTGTGCAGGTCATACCGTCAATCTGCAGGACTTTTGTAATGAATTTACCGGACGGTCCCTCCGTTCTTTCCCTGGAAGCCGCCGGTACGGCAGGTTTGTTCCTAACCTTGTATTTAAGCTTCTCAAGAGCTTCCACCACAGTATTCAGACCAATGACATTGGCATCATACGTTACATAAACATTCGAGCTTGAATAGATCGCTTTTGCATTAACCACTCCGCCAATGCCGTTTAATAAGCTTTCGATTTCCTGTTCGCAGTCGTTGCTGTCCATTCCTTCGATTTGAAGGACCTTGCGTATCAATTTTTGCTCCATAAATTACCTCCGGATTTCAAATCCTTCTCCCCGTTATTCGTCCCACGTTCTTTCGGCTAGCCGGGCCTGTTTGCCTGGGCGGGAATCAGCTTTGCCCGCTTTCCCTTTTCCGCCTTTGAGCATCATGGGTATCATGAATACCGTTCCCGTTATTGTTATCCTCATGCTTTCCGTGACAATTCATGTGATTTTCATCCTCCTCGATGGATTTCATATAGGTTTTATATTGATGTCCGGGCATAGGCCCGTTTCTTTTGACCTTGATTATAGCATCCGATTGTGTAGATATTATGAAGCTGCAGCAAAAATGTTAAACATTTATGCTCCTATCTCTTGACAATGTGACTCGATAGTCATAAAATATGACTCATGGGTCATTTAAATTTCGTATAAGGAGTGTGCAGTGCAGTGCCCAAAAAGACATTTCTACGGCTGGATGAAGACAAGCGGGAGAGGATCGTCCGGGCAGCTATCCGCGAGTTTCATGAAAACGGCTTTGAAAAAGCCAAGATAGGGACGATCGCTGATAATGCCGGTGTTGCCAAGGGGAGCATTTATCAGTATTTTGAAGATAAAAAGGAGCTCTTCCTTTACTCGGTCACATGGTCGATGGAGTACTTCATGAAAGGGATTGACGAACGTACGCCGTTGAAAGAGATGGATGTTTTTGACTATTTTCTGAAGGATGGGCGCCAGCGTATTGAACTGGTAAAACATGAAAGCACCTTGCTGATGTTTTATCAGGACATCCTTTCCGGAAAATTCGGCGAACTTACCAGAACCATTAATGAAGAGCTCTGGAAAATCGGAGATAAATATATCCTTCAGCTTATCTCCGTGGGAAAGAAGAAAGGCACGGTCAGGACAGATCTGGACGACGGGATACTCGCTCTCTTCTATAAGGGAGTTACCAGCCAGATTGACGAATATGTATTCGGTGAAATGAAGAAGGCAAATTTTGAATTCAGCGAGTCGAAGTATGAAGAGATTGAAGCAATCATCAAGGACATGATCCTGTTAATGAAAAAAGGAATGGGGTGTTAGGTTTGTTTATCGACGTAACCTTACTGAACAAAAGCTATAAAACGGAAAAAAATATACAGGTAGTCCTGAAGGATGTCAGCCTGCAAATGGAAAAAGGCTCTATCGGCGTTATTCTGGGCCCCTCCGGCTCGGGAAAATCCACCATGATGAACATTATCGGGGGAGTTGACAGGGCCGACAGCGGCAAGGTCCTGGTGGACGGCCGTGAAATTACAAGTTTAACCGACGGTGAATTGACAGAGTACCGGCGCGAATCCATCGGTTTCGTCTTTCAGTATTATAACTGGTACCCAATCTCACCGTCCGGGAGAACATTGAGGTGGTATCCAACATCAGCAAGTCTCCCATCGATATTGGCAGAGTCCTTTCCGCAGTCTATCTATCCGAATTGAGCAAGCGCTTCCCAAGGGAGCTTTCGGGTGGAGAGCAGCAAAGAGTGGCCATCGCCAGAGCCATTGTAAAGAACCCGAAGCTGCTGCTATGCGACGAACCGACGGGAGCTCTGGACTTTGAGACCTCAAGGGGCGTATTGAAGCTGCTGCAGGACATTAACAAGGAGTTTGGCACCACCATCCTGATGATCACCCATAACGCAGCCATTTCCAGAATGGCCCACTGTACCTTCAGGCTCAGAAGCGGCGAAATCGTCGAGACTTTTGACAATGCGGAACCCATTCCGGCAGAAAGGATTGATTGGTAATGGCTTTATTCAAAAAAGTCCTTCGGACGATGTCGGAGCGCAAGGGCATTTATGCCGGCGCTTTCTACCTTGTACTGCTTTGCAGCATGCTTTTTGTGGCCATGGTAATGGTTGCGGGCAACCTGCAAACAATTTATGATTCCTTCACCGATGGCAATATGCTGGCGGATGCTGAATTCTACCTGGATTCCGAAGTGAATCCGGATGAACTTGAAAGCAGATTCGACGCCAGGTTTGAGCAAAGCAGCGTCGTCGATTATGAGACAAAACCCGGCCAGACCTTGCGGATATTCTCGGGGAATGAGGCGCTGAACAAGCATGCGGTCCTGCAAGGCCAGGACCTTGGCCGTGACTCCCTCCTTATTGACAAGACCTTTGCAGGCGTAAACAAGATAAATATAGGCGATACGATGCGCATATCCGGCAAGGATTACAAAGTTGCGGGCACCATGGCTCTTCCCAATTACATCTATGTTATCAGGTCCAGGGAAGAGATGATTAACAATGCCAGAGCTTTCGGCATTGCTGTGATAGATAAGGACAACCTGGATGGCATTGCCGGCAAATCCGACTTCTATGCGATCAGATTCAACAACAGGGACAATATACACGCCCAGGAAACCGAACTTAAAAGTCACCTTCTGACCCACGGCATACACATTCTGAATTGGCAGAGTATGGAGAATAAAAGCCAGGTATCCCTTGTCAGGATGGAGGTCAATGTGCTTGGCATAATGAGCAAGGCGTCCCCCGGCGCAATCATCTTACTCACAAGCATCCTCCTCAGCATGCTGCTTAAGCGGATGCTCCAGAGAGAATCGGCTGTCATCGGCACCTTGTATGCGCTGGGCTATAGAAAAAAAGAGCTTGTTTCACACTACATGATGTTCCCGCTGGTGATTACCGGCTATGGTGCCGTGATCGGTGCGCTGCTGGGCATGCTTTTAGTGCGGTTCATCCTGAGGTTTATGCTCATGGCATTCCCTATGCCTTTGCAAACGGTTGAATTTAATTGGTTTGCATTGGCACTGGGTATAATCCTTCCGATGCTTGTTGTTTGTCCCCCGGCATACATTGTAATCTCAAAAATGCTGGGACATGCGCCTGCAGAGTTGATGAAAGGCGCCATGCTTTCCGGGAAGCCCAATTTCATCGAGAAATCTATGAAACTAGACAGGTTTAGGTTCAGGACCAAATTCCAGATCAGGGAGCAGGTCAGAAGCCTTTCCAGAACAGGTTTTCTCCTGTTTGGAGTCATAATCGCGACGGTGCTCCTCCTGTATGGATTGACGCTGCAAAGCTCGCTGGACTTCATGCTGAAAGGGGGTATACAGTCCCTGTATAATTTGAAGTACGAATATGTATACAATGAGCTGCAAGGAGGCAAGCCGATTGAAGGGACGGAGCAATTCAATGCCATCTATGTGGCTTTGAAAGAGAACAGGGACAACAGCTTCGCCATCGTCGGCGCATTGCCGGATTCCACCAGACTGAGGCTGGAGGATTTGCACGGCCAAAAGCTTTTGCCCGACAGGGTTATCGCCACAAAAATGCTGGCCGAGAAGTTCGGCATCAAAAAAGGCGACGAACTTCATGTTGTCAGCGATGACACCATGAAGGAATATACTCTGAAGGTTGATGTGATTGCCAGCTCCTATGCCGGAGAGTTTCTGTTCATGCCCCTGGAGGATTTGAATGCAATGCTCGGGGCCCCTCCGGATACGTATATTGGCATCTGGTCGGATAAGCAAATCTCTTTTCCGAAGGGAACGATCAGAAGCACCAAATCCATCGACGCAATTGTCGAGGGCATCCGGAATATGATCAATCAAACCGGTATCCTGGTGTACGCCTTAACTGTCACCGCATTTGTGCTGGGCGTTATCATCTTATATATTGTCACATCGCTGGTGATTGAGGAAAATAGGAAGAACATCTCGCTCTTTAAAATCTTTGGATACAAAAAGAAGGAAGTTAATTCCCTGCTGCTCAATAGCAACCTTTTTCCTGTTATACTGGGATACATCCTGGGCGTGCCGGTCCTGCTGGCGTCCGTCACCGCCTTGATGAATACCCTTTCAACAAGCCTGCAGATGTCTGTCCCGGCCAGGCTCAACCCACTGTTCATTCTGCTTGGATTCATCATCGTCATGTTGACTTATGAGGCATCCAAGTCGGCAAACAAGAAAAAGATCGGCAGGGTTCCGATGAGCGAAGCATTAAAGGCTGGGACGGAATAATCTATTTCTTCGATTCGTAATTTGTCATTGCTGGCGTGTCAGGGGAACGTGTCAGGGGGACGGGGTTGTTGACATACCTATGCGACAGAGAACCGTCCCCTGTCGCAAATGATGTTTCTTAAAATATTGATTGACAGCTGTAGTTCTATGGAGTATAATTGATTTACAGTTGTAGTTGAAAGGCGGTCGAACATGAGAGAAAGCAGCATGTCCATAACCGAATCCGAATGGGAAGTCTTGAAAGTGCTCTGGGACGAATCGCCCCTGACGCTGCCCCAGATTGTCCAGAGGCTGGAGTATACGGGCTGGAGCACAAATACCATCCAGACCTTTCTGGCCCGGCTTGTGAAAAAATCCGCTCTTTCTACGGAAAAGCAGGGGAAAGGCTTCCTTTATTCCCCCGCGGTGAAGGAGCAGGATTGCCAGACGGCACAAACCAAACGCTTTGTCGACCGGGTATATGACGGTTCCATAAGCAGCATGGTCATGGGCGTTATCGAGAGCGGAAGCCTTAGCAAGGACGAATTCGAGAGATTGAAGAAGCTTGTGGAAGAACATGAAAGGAGAAGCAAATGACCCTTGCCAGCCTGTTTCTCATCATTATTTTTATGAGTATAATCAGCGCGGCGGCATGGCTCATGCTGTTGCTTGCGCAAAGCTTCGGGCGCATTAAATTGCCCCATGGGCTTTATGTGGGGTTTATGGCATTCTCCGTGGTCCCGGTCAAATTTCCGACAGTAAAGCTGGTGGACACCGACCCTACCCATGGGTTTGTTACGGGATTTGAAACGGCTGCCAAAGTATGGCTGATTGGCATGGCCGTATTGATACTGGCTATGTCGGCCAAAGCCGTGATCCTGAAATTATCCGTACGCAGATTCAAGCGCTGTGAAGACCGGCAGATCCTGAGGCTGGTGGAAGAATGCTCAAAGCAGGTATATAGAAAGGTTGTTCCTTCGGTCCTTTATGGAACGCTGACGGAGCCTGCATGTGTCATATCCTGCTTCAGGCCCGTCATTGTCCTTTCAAAGGCAGCGGCCGGCCAGTTGTCGGAGGAGGAGCTGCGTTTAGTTTTACTGCATGAGCTGACGCATATCAAACGCCTCCATCTGCCTTTGCAAAGAGCTTTTGACTTCTTGTGCTGCATCCATTGGTTCAATCCCCTTCTATGGATTGCCCGGCGCAAATTTACCCTGTCCTGCGAGCTGGATTGCGATTGCCGTATGATTCAAACGCTGTCTTCAGTGGATGAGACGGCGTATGCAAAAATGCTGCTGCATCTGGTTGAGTTGTCTTTTTCAAAGCCAAAAGCCTTGCTCAATTCGGCCGGAGTGCTGGCCTTCATGAACATGCAGCAGCGCCTGAAGGCAATATTGGCGCCTGCTTCGACTTTCCGCAGGATTGCCGCCGCGGCTTCCGGCATACTCATCCTTTGTTGTGCGGTATGGCTGTCCCTGGCGCTGTCTATCAGCACTTTCCCTCCATATGCCCATCCTTCCGGCAATAATCAATTTGAATGGAGTGAACAAAGCAATGCCAGCCATTGAAATAAATGCTACCACCAAGCAATATAGGAACGGTGTGCAGGGTTTGGAAAACGTCACTTTTACCATTGGAAACGGCGTATTCGGTTTATTGGGGCACAACGGGGCGGGGAAAACCACCCTGATGCGGATGATCGCCACCATTCTACGCCCCACCTCCGGCACCATTACCGTCATGGGGCACAGCACGGCGACGGAAGGGGACGCCGTCCGCCGCAATATCGGATACCTGCCTCAGGAGCTAAGCATGTACAATAACCTGTCCTCCCTGGACTTTGTTACCTATATGGCTCGCTTGAAAGGCGTAGCCGACAGGAAAGCCCCAATGAACAAGCTGGAGGAAGTGGGCATGGCGGAATTCAGGAACCGCAAAATCGGCCAGCTTTCCGGCGGTATGAAGCGCCGTGTCGGCATCGCGCAGGCCATGGTAGGCGACCCGCGCATCGTGATTGTGGATGAGCCGACAGCCGGGCTTGATCCGGAAGAGCGGGTGCGGTTCCGGGGTATCCTCTCCCGGTTTGCAGGGAATGAGCGGACGGTTATCCTGTCCACCCACATTGTAGAGGATGTTTACCAGCTTTGTGAGCAGCTCGCCGTCCTTCGTAAGGGACAGTTGTTTTTTTACGGGACGTCCGGTTCACTGCTTGAACGGGTCCGCAGCAAAATCAAGGTGATTGATATAGTATCGGAACAGGATCTGGCCGCTTTGCAAAAGCAAGTCACTGTCATTTCCGCCACCTATGGAAGCGAAGGCATTAAAGCGCGTATCATGGACGAGGCCGGCCGGTTTCCGGCGCCGCCTGTACAGGAAACACTGGAGGACGCTTACGTCTATTGCATGGGAGGGAAAGAACATGCGTAGTATCCATGCGATCGCAAAGTACGAGCTAAAGATGCAACTAAAGAATATCGGCGTATGGCTGGTTTTGGCCTTTGCTCTGGCGATGGGCCTGCTGGACAATTTCCCTTCTGCGGCAAACATGAAGCGTCTGGCTTTCCTGACAGAACAGGGCTACGTAGTGAGCAGGATACTGTCCCAGGAGGGTGTGCTGCTGCTGTTTGGGTTAATGTTCTTTATTTCAGGCCGCATACGGGATGACAGAAAAAGAGGGACGATGGAATTGTTCATGGGAAGCCCGCTGGCGAAATGTCAATACCTGTGGGGCAAAATATCAGGGAATTACGGTTTTACACTGCTGATGACACTGCTTCTTCTTTTGCTCAATGCGCTGGTCCATTTTATTTTCAACCCCGGCCGCTTCACCCTGACGCCTTATGCGGTCGGTTTCCTGGCGCTGGCCATACCCGCCTGCTTCTTTGTAACAGCTTGCGCCGTGGCGCTGCCGATGGTGATGGACATCCGTTTATTCTATATCCTGTTCTCCGTCTACTTTATTATCAACGTTGGCGTTATCTCTGCGATAACCCGCTCCATATATCTTTTCCAGCCGGATTTGCTTAAGCTGCTGTATAAATATGAATCATTTGAAACCATCCATTACACGAAACTGCTGTGGAATCTTACCTTCCTTATAGGCGCCGGTATGCTGTCAATCCTGCTGCTCAGCCTGAACAAACGATTCTGGAGGGAGGCGCGGTGAAGGCAATGCTGGCTTATGAACGGAAAATCACCGGAAATAATCCCATCTGGGTCATCCTGACTGTTTTAACGGTGTTTACCCTCGCCTGCCTGAGCGGCGGCGACCTTGTCAATTGGGCATACTTCGGCTTTGAAATCCTTTTGCCCTTCTTTGTGTCCATCATGGTCTGCGAATGGGTAAAAACACTCTCCGACCCTTTGATGGACGTGATTGCCGTTCATGCGGACTCCTTGTTCCGGTGGGTGGCCGGAAGATATCTGTTTATTTTTGGGCTGGCCTCCCTCCTGTGCCTTATGTGTATGACTGCTTTGCGGATAGCAGTGCTGGAATTTTCCTTCTTTGAACTGGTTACTGTCTTTTTAAGCACAGCCTTTTTCTTCTCCTCCCTGGGGGTGTTTACCTCGTTTTTAAGCCGCCAGCCCCATGCGGCCACAGCCCTGTGCGGAATGGTATGGCTGTTTTGCCTGTTGCTGATGCAGGGCTTTGTGGAAAACCTTGTGCGTTTCCCTGTAGTTGCCTGTGTTTATCCTTTTATACGCAGTGCAACACCGGATAATCCTATATGGCCAGCCAATAAGACGATCCTTTTCCTGCTGGGAATCGTCCTGTGGATATGGATTTTTCATGTTTGCCGGAAAAGGAAATTTTATTTATAGGGATTATCCCTTCTTTTTTCCACCCTTCAGTGATCTTCTGACTTTGTAATAGCCCCGTATCAGGTGGACCACCGGCTTGAAGTAGAAGCCCTCCATGTCTTTTGCCGCCTCCTTCAGATGCTTTCGTACAGGCAGGCTCTGCGGGCAATGCTTCTCACACTTCCCACAATCCTTGCACAGGGAGGCATATGCCGGTGTCCCGCCGTCTATTCCCGACAGCATCCCCAGGTATTCAGGCGACTTTTTTCCGTATACGTATTTATCATTATAATAGCCGAAGCACATTGGAATATTTACCCCTGCAGGACATGGCATGCAATACCCGCATCCGGTACATCCCACCTTCACCTTTCCGGAAAGCAGTTCCTTTGCTTCAGCGATGCGCTTCAGCTCGCTGTCGGAAAGGGCTTCCGGGTATGCGCTGTTTGCAATCCGGATATTCTCCTCAATCTGGGACTCTTCATTCATCCCCGACAGGACAGAAGTCACTCCGGAATGGTTCCATATCCAGCGCAGCGCCCATTCCGCCGGGGTTCTCTTCACTTCCGACTGTTCAAATACGGCTTGCACCTGGGGAGGCATTTTCCTGGCAAGGAGACCGCCCCGCAGAGGCTCCATGATTATAACACCGACGCCTTTGGCTGCGGCATATTCAAGGCCTTCCCTCCCCGCCTGGGTGTACTCATCCATATAGTTATACTGGATCTGGCAAAACTCCCACGGATAGTCGTCGATAATCCTCTTAAACTGGTTTTTATCTCCATGGTAGGAGAAGCCGATCCGGCGGATCTTTCCCGCCTGCTTTGCCTTTTCAAGGAATTCGCAGACTCCCAGCTGCTTCAGCCTTTGCCAGCCTTCCATGCTTCCCAGGCTATGCATCAGGTAATAGTCGATGTAATCCGTCTGCAGTCTCTTTAGCTGCGTTGCAAGGACCGATTCCATGTCTTTTGCAGAGTGAACCATAATGGGAGGCAGCTTGGTGGCAACCATCACTTTGTCCCTATACCCTTTGGCCAGGATCCTGCCCAATGTGACCTCGCTGTTGGGGTAGATATATGCTGTATCGAAGTAATTCACGCCCTGCTCTATGGCGGAAATAATCTGCTTTTCCGTACGCTCCTCGTCCGTCCTTCTGTCTTTTTTGGGAAAGCGCATACATCCATAGCCCAGGATTGAGACCTTGTCCCCGGTTTTACCCATGTCACGGTATAACATAATTTCGCATCTCCTTTTACTCAATTTTCTACTTCCTGCGATTGAATTGATTCACTATGTTAGAATGAATATTCGTTCTGTATTTGTTAAAACCAAATTTCACCGCCTGATCATATCCCATATCGCATCCAATCCAGCCGCCAGAGAATCTTCCTCCAGCTTGACGGCGCCGGAAAGATAGAGCTTGGCAAGCCCGCTGATGGCGCTGCCAATCAGCGCGTTCAGCATTTCAAAGGGAAGCTCCTTCAATAAATCCTGTTCCATTGCCCGCTGAAACAGATCAGTTATCGGCTTTCCGATGCGTTTGATCTCTTCACGGGTAGAAGCGGTGATTAATGGAGAATTTTCATATTGCTCCGCAAAGTAGAATTCCGAAGGGTTTTGGATAATATAATGGATCAGGGCGCCCAACAATTGTTTAAAAGCCTTGCGTACAGGCAGGTCTTCGGAATAATTCCCGAGTGTGTACGCTGCAAGACAGGTCTTGATATCGATATACAATGCGTTGATCAGCACGTCTTTGCCGGTAAAGTAATGATAAATCGCACCGATGCTCACATTTGCTTTCTTTGCGATCTGTGACATCGGGGTCGCATGGAAACCCTGCTCGGATATTAATTCAAGCGCCGCCCTTAATGCCGCCGCCCTTTTGTCAAGTATTTCCTCTTTCAAATTCTCCCTCCTGAAGAACGGTTTATATACCGAATGAATATTCGTTCTGTTGTATTTTATCGTATCTCTTGCGGATTGTCAAGGAATCCAGCGGGTGAAATCTTCTTTTTAAGATGTCCCTTTTTGAAGATAGACACTGTACAAAAATTATGGCCCATAAATATCTGTAGGGGCACCATCGGCCGTCCGATGTTGCTACCAAAGATCATATTAATGCGGACGCGCAATGCGCGCCCCTACACAACACTTTTTCCATAAGATTTTACAGTGCATGACAGAAAAACGCAGGCGCCGCTTTAATGATAGATTTTAAACAAAATGGCAAACAAGGCATATTCCCGCGTTTCAAGCCAAAGCCGCCTTTTCCCAGGCATCAAGGACTGCTTCCCTTTCTTCCCATTTGCAGGAGTATTCCAGCAAAAGATGGTGTTTCCCGTTGTTTCCGGAAGCCGAAAGGTATTTGCGGAAATAATCCTCCAGTGGCTCATTTTCCTGCCTGCAGATCGCTCCGTAATAAATCATGCCTTTTTCCGCGCAGGTTTTCAAAACGCCTGGCATGTCATGCTTCTCCGGATTACCGAAATTCAGGCCATAAGCCAGCGGTTCCTTCATTACCGTTTTAAACAGATGGGGATTGCTGCCGCAGTAATGGACATAGCCGCCTCCGAAATGCTCCAGCAGCTTGTGCAGGTAAGGAGAGACAAACTCTTCAATATGCGCCTCTGAAACCAGTGTGGACGTATCTTCGCTGACTTTTATCCCTCCTTTTGTACGGGGTATTACAAGGCCATTATAATGTGCGATTTTTTTATCCGACCCAGGCATTATCTTAAAGCATTCTTCCATCCCGATAAAGATGGCCTGGCAGCATAGCTCCAGGAGATGGTGAAGAAAACCGGGATCGTCATATAGATCATAAAAGATCGCATCGCCGTAAACGATATGCGCCGTATCGAAAGCCCCCTGGAGGAGGTCCATGGGATAGACCATGCAGCCGGTGCCCTCCAGCTGCTGCGCCATATAGGCCATATGTTCGAGACCTCGCTTGAATTCATCACTGATTTTCAAATCCTCAGGACCGACTTTGAAAAGCTGCTCCTTTGTCCTATGCCCTTTTACCCATGGCATCTTGTCTTCAAAAAGCATGGATTCGACCCCCAGGATGCTGGGGAAAATACCGGCGCCCATGTTTGCCCTTACCGAAGGGACCGCCTCACGCCCTCCGTTCATCACCTGCATTACGTCCCGGAGTCCGTACAAAAGCATTTTTTCCGAATCGAAGTGGATCTCTTTCAAATTGAACGATGGCAATGCAGCCTGCTGATCACTGTTCAACGCAACTTTCAATAGCAGTGTCTGCTTTTCCGGTTTGCTTCCGTTCCATACCAGCAGCTGCTGCCGGGCGGCGTTTTCATAATTGTCTTTCTTCCCGCTTATCATTTCGATGGTGCTTTTAATGATTGATTTCATGCTCAAAACCTCGTTTTCACTATTTTTCTCACACCGGATCAGCTTTGTGGGATGCGAAACCATACAGAATAATTCTTATACCACCAAATTATATATCCATATATCTGCAAAATCTTTGCGTATTTTGATAAAATATTTGCATATATGGAGATATTTCTTTATACTATAATTTGTACTATAAACAGATGCGTTGATTTCCCTGCTTTTTGCGCCTTAAGCACTGGTGAAAACACAACCAAATTTTCTGCAAATCCAGTCTTGAAGCGCCCGGGCTGGCCGCCAGCATTTTGCATTTGCTGCTCGCTTATGCAACCTACATTTGCAGAAAAAGCGGAAGCAATCGTTTAGTTTGCTCCTAAGTACAGAAAGGAAGTGCTTTTAAAATGGATGATTTCTTATATCAAAAAGAGAATATAGCAACAGACTTTTCGGTCACTCATACGATTTCCAGCAATTCTACGATGCGCAACTATCATTTTCATGACGTTTTTGAAATTTATTGCACCCTTTCGGAGGGCGTGAAGTATTTTGTAATGGATCATGTTTTCAATCTTTCAAAAGGCGACATTCTGGTATTCAACCATATGGACATCCACAAGTCGCTGTCTCCGTCAACTTCCACCTATGAACGGTATGTGGCACTGTTTAGCCCTGAGTATATTCAGGATCTATCCACCACAAAAACCGATCTGCTGGATTGTTTCCTGAACAGAGGTCCATATTTCTCCTATGTTTTGCACCTTGAGGATGCACAGCTGGAACAACTGCTCTCTCTCTTGAAAAAAGGCGAATATTATTGCCATAATCCGGTTTATGGGGCGGATGTTTATAAAAAGCTGATCCTGGGAGAAATCCTGCTGTTCATAAATCAACTTTACAGTACTGCAAACACGTCAAATTCCATAACGGACAAGGGAGAATACAAAAAAATAAAGCCCATTACCGAATATATCCACAAAAACATCAGCGGCGACTTATCCCTGGACACTCTGTCGGCAAGGTTTTTTATCAGCAAGCACCACATGGGGTTTTTGTTTAAAAAAGCCATCGGCTTTTCGGTAAACGAATACATTGTCAATTACAGGATAAACAAAGCCAGGGAACTGCTGAAAAAAAACCTACCGGTCTCCGAGGTGGGAGAATTGGTAGGTTTTAGAAATCTTTCGCATTTTATCAGAACCTTTAAGTCCTATACCGGAAAATCGCCGAAACAATATGCTATCCAGCAGCGCTGATACAGCTTGCAGGCGTGCCTTATCCATGAGACAAAAGTCAGCTTCCTGCAGCCTTTGTGTGCCCACTGCTTTTGATTAAGCCTTTGTAAATCCAATCAGCGCGTAATTTCACCGTTCAAGTCCCACAGGTCTGTCCAGTCCCTTGCCCCGTTCCACAGGAACACCTGCCCTTTAATCAGCCGGCAGTTCTTATCGACGCCCTCAATTTCTTTCATTTCTTCTTCCGTTAACAGATCTTCCACCGTACATCTGAGGTTGCTGGCATATTCCTTCCGGTATATTGAAAAGGGTATGGGAATCTGCCCATGCTGGACCGCCCATTTAATGCAAATAACCGCCGGATGGACGTTATGCGCTTTTGCTATCTTTACGATCACGGGATCCTGGATATCCACCACATCCTCCGGGGTCTTGTCACGGTCAGGACGCGTAGGCGAGCCGATGGGACAGAAGCCGATAGGTTGTATGCCATTGTCAATGCAGTATTGAAACAGCTCGGTCTGCTGGAAGCAGGGATGCAGCTCCATTTCGTTAACCGCAGGCTTGATTTTGGCATCTCGAAGCAGCAGCTTCAATTTGGGGATGGTCATGTTGGAGGTACCGATATGCTTCACCAGCCCCATCTCCACCAGTCTTTCCATCTGCCTCCAGGTCTCCATATATTCTTCATGGATATACGGCCTGGCATGGGGATCACGGAAATCCGGGTCGGCGCCTTTGGGGTGGAAATTGGGAAAAGGCCAGTGAACGAAGTACAGATCAATGTAGTCCAGCCTCAAATCCTTCAAGGTTTTAGCACAGGAAAGCAGAATGTCTCCCTTCCCGTGCATGTCATTCCATACTTTTGAAGTAATGGTCAGCTCTTCGCGTTTGATGCCTGCTCCCATAATTTCTTCAAACACCTGTCCGATCAAATGCTCATTTCCATAAACCGAAGCGCAGTCGAAAAGCCGGAAACCTACTTCAGCCGCACCTTTTACCGCAGCGGCAATTTCTTCCGCCGTAAAACGGTCGGAGCCGAAGGTACCCATCCCTATTGCAGGTATTTTCGTTCCCGTATTCAGGGTTCTTTGGGGAACCAGCTTTGGATCGATTGCATCCTTTATGGCGTTGTTTTGTTGATTTTCCATCGTTATTCAATCTCCTTCTCTAAATTTTAGAAGTTCCATAGATATAATCATCAATACAGTTTTTGACCCTGTCTTTCAAGAGGCTTTCAGGACTGTTTTCCAGCAGCCCGTTTCTGATTTTGCCGTACTGTACCGGCATGTATTGGCTGACAAGGGTTAAAGGTATTTCAACGGATTTCAGGTTGCGCATCAGCAGGTCCATTGACTCTCTGACCTCCCCCATGGGCAGATAATATCTGCACCGGTCCGACAGGCTGTATTTCCTGGCAAGCCTCACTTTGCTTCCATTTCCATGGTAATGCTTTTCCCAGTTCTCCGGATGTCTGACCATTGCCCTGTCCAGGGCGTTTATAAAATCCGAAAGGTTGATATCCGGATCATATTGAAACAAAGCATTCTCAATGTGATTCAAGGCAAACAGTCCTTCTCTCAGGGCAAACGTCAAGGCAGGCCCCACTTTCAGGATTGCAATTCCGTCCTCTACCATCTGTCTTAACGCTCCGGCGGTCTGGTAATCCGTCGAATGGCCTTCAAAGACAAGGCTGGGGTGGTTTTTTAAAGCTCCCATCAGTTCCTTTGCCGCTTCCCGGTCGTACTCGTGAATGCTTTCATCCCCAAATTCCACACCCGGCTGTACCACCACAGCAATGACATGCTCCCAGGCATCCTCTATGTTATGCTGCCGGAAAGCGTCTTTAAAAGCTTCCACAGTATATTCAAAATCATCAACCCGGGTTATGCATAAACCCTCTTCTTCCTGGCTACCGCCCGGAACCGGCACCTCGCTTCCGATGACATAAACCGGATGGATGCCGCCGGACTCCTTCCGCTTCAATTCATCAAAGCTTTTCTCCGCGGTCCTGGCCAGCAGAGCCCCTCTTTCGGCAATAACAGCCGTATCAAGCCTGAGGTTTTTATCATCATCTCCCAGGTGCATGCTGGTATCAATATGTATTTTGGTAAAGCCGGCAAGCACAAACTGCCGGATCAGTTCCTCCGCCTCGTCCATTGCTTTTTTCGACTCCAGGTTTTTCCACGTCAGCGGGCCGAGATGGTCGCCGCCTAAAATGATTTTGCTTTTGGGAAAACCGGCTTTTTCAGCAATGGAGAAAACAAAACTCCTGAAATCGGCAGGCTTCATCCCCGTATAGCCCCCATACTGGTTTACCTGGTTGGCTGTAGCTTCAATAAGGACATACTCCTCCCCGGCCCTTTCCATGGCCGCTTCAATCACCAGCTCATTGGCGCTGCAAACCGAATAGATCCCTTCGGGAATACCTTTTTTACGCGCCTCGACGATGCTTTTCAAAGGGTGCGTACCGCTCATAATTTCTTTCACCTCGCTTCACATGTTGCAGCACAAGTTTCCAAATTATCCTTAAGGAAATAACGCGTAAAAACGTTCGTATTATTTCTTCATGGCACATATACCGATATCCTATTGTAACTTGCGCTGTAGTATCCGTATCAGTTATTCAACAGCAAAACCTTACCTTTGACCTTGCCGGGCGTTTTAAACAGGTCGAAGGCTTGTTTTGCTTCACTTACAGGAAACCTGGCAAAAACCAGGCTGTCGTCAAATTTCAGCTCGCCCGTTTTGAAATAGTGCGCCGTCAGATTCCATTCCTTTCCGGGAAAAGGGGCGCTGTAGGACATCCAGGAACCTGTCAGGTTGAATTCCTTCCGGTTTATTTTCTCAAAGAGTTTCGGCATAAACATTAGGTCCTTCGTTGGCGTTCCGATAAAACACACTTCCGCTTTATTTGCCGCCAGTTCAAAAGCAAGCTGCATGGTAACATCCACCCCGGCGGTTTCGTATACATACTCAAAACCCTTTTTTCCCGTCAGTTCATTCACTATCTCCCTGAAATCCGGGTCCAATGTGTTGACGGTCACATCGGCGCCCAATTTTGCAGCCAGTGCAAGCCTGTCATTGTCAATATCGAAGACAAAAACCCGCTTTGCCCCGAATATTTTTGCCCATTGGGCGGTGAAAATCCCGATGGTTCCGCCGCCGAGGACAGCTACATCCCTGCCGCCCTTGTAATCCACCCGCATAAGGCCGTGCAGCGCTACGGTTGACGGTTCGAAGAATGCGCCATACTCATAGGGAACCTCAGTGTCAAACCTCACAACATTGTTTTCCGGCAATTTCACATAATCTGCAAAGCCGCCCTGGATACGGGATCCGATAAAGGAATAGCTTTTACAAAGCGAGTAGTCTCCCTTCTGGCAGTCCTCACACCGGAAGCAGGGGATCAGAGGTACGCCTGCGACTCTGTCACCGGGTTTCACGGATATAACATTATCACCAACCTCTATAACCTCGCCGGAAAACTCATGTCCCAAAACAATAGGATAACCATGGGCGGCATCACCCAGAACCCTTGGAATATCTGAACCGCAAACACCTGCCGCTTTCACCCTGACCAGCACTTCACCGCTGCCAACCTCCGGCTCAGGGTATTCTTCATACCTGATGTCATCCTTTGCATGCAATACCGCTGCTTTCATATATAACCTCCATGTCCCGAATTATCTTGTGAGCAAGCCGGGGACGGTTCTTGGCTTGCGTTATGAAAAGTATGCGAATTAAGGTGGGACAGGGATTTATACGAACCAAGATAGACAGCTCCCCGGCTGTCATTGCGAGGAGCCGTGCAACGCGGCAATCTCAACTTCCAGCAAGGATAGCATCATTGAGATTGCTTCGCTCCACTTACGTTCCGCTCGCAATGACAGGATGTCAAGGGGTGTCAACAACCCCGTCCCCTTGGCACCCCCGGACGCGCAATGCGTGCTCCTACAGCCGATTTACATCCTCATGTCAATGTACCTGTCCCCCTGACATACTGCCCTGTTAGTGCACATTATCCAACAAATGTGCATATCATCTATTTGTTTTCAAGCCTTAGCTGGTATTCCCTTTCACGTTAGCCCCCCTAATTCGCATTCAAACGTTCCAGACTGCTGCACTTGTGCATTGTGTCTTTTAATTTCTCATATATCTCAAGGTATATAGCATAATATTTCTTATAAAGCTCATGCTTTTTCATATCCGGTTCATGAACCCTTGTAATTCTCACGGTTCTTTCCACTGCTTCCTTAAAGCTCTTGTACCTTCCCGTGCCAACGCCGGCAAGAATTGCGGCGCCGAGAACCGTTGCCGTCTCTGAATCCGGTACCTTTATCACCTTGCCTGTGACATCGGCTTTGATCTGTGTCCAGAGCCTGCTGCCGCCTGCTCCTCCCACCGCATTCAGGACATCTGCCTCAACTCCTGTTTCGCCGGCAGTGCGCAGGTTGTGCTCCAGAGCAAAGGCGCAGCCCTCAAGAACAGCACGGATCATGTGTGCTCTTGTCTTATTGTAGCCAAGACCGAAAAACACTCCCTTTGCGTCTTTATCCCACAGCGGGGATCTTTCTCCTGCCATGTAGGGAAGGAAAATCAGTCCCTCCGATCCCGGGCTTATGGCGCCGGCTTCGTCGTCCATAAGCCTGAAGGCGTTAATCCCTGTCCTTCGCTCCTGCTCGGCTTCAAAACCACCCAACTCCTGAAGGAACCATTTAACGGTTCCGCCACCGCCTACGGTGCCGCCTTGCAAAAGCCAGAGGTCCGGAACCACATGAAAACCCAGGATCAGTTTCGGATGCGCCAGGGCCTCTCCTACACAAATGCTCATTCCGCCAGCCTGGCCGCTCTGTTCCTGGGTCTGGCCCACGTCGACAACTCCTGCTCCAAGGGTGCCGCAGCATGCATCCAATCCTCCGCAAACCACAGGAATTCCCTGTACCAGACCTGTTTCATCGCATACGCCGGCTGTGACCTCGCCAATTACCTGGTGGCAGGGAAAAATTTCAGGAAGCTTCTCCCGCGCAATACCCAATTCATCGCAAAAACCGTCTTCCCATCTTCCAGCTTTCATATTGAAGGCATGGATGCCATAACCCTGGGATATGTCCTGAGTGTAGCTTCCAGTCAATTTATACGCAATATAGCTGTTGCTTTGCAGAAATTTAAAGGTGTTTTTATATACCTCCGGCATCATTTCCTTGAACCAGAGCATTTTGGGCGTAGAATACGCAGGTTCAAAAGAGTTTCCGCTGATACCGAATATTTTTTCGGAACCGACGCGTTCAGCAACTTTTCTTGCGATTCCGGAGGATCTTGTATCCATCCAGATGGGTGTGTTATAAAGTACTTCCCCTTTTTTATCCACAGGGATGGCCGACCAGCTTTGCCCGTCGATCCCTATGCCTGCAATGTGTTTTGGGTTGATTTTCCCGATCCGCAAGGTGTCTTTTATTGCTTCGCAAACTTTTTCCCACCATTCCACCGGGTTTTGTTCCACATAACCGGGGGCGGGATAGTATACCCGGTATGGCCTTGAAGCTTGGGCCACTATGCGGCCTCCGGCATCAAAGGCTGCAACCTTGCAGGCGGAAGTTCCTATGTCAATTCCCAGCAATAATTTATCCATGTCTCCCCCTTACAGTTATCTATACATTTAGCATAATACATTCGCTTTATCGCTAAACGTTTAGCTCTAATATAAAACTCCTTTCCCGGTCCGGCAAAGCACAAAGAATTGTGCTTTATGCCTCCGGATAACTTTGGCATCAAATGATCCTGCCGGTCAGATAAAGCTTTTATGTTACAATTCCCTGACCGAATCCCTGAGGATCAGCTCTGTCTTGAGCCGGAACATGGCAGGGAAATTACCCATATCCCCTTTCAGACGTCTCAGCAGTATATTCGCAGCCGTCTCGCCAATCTGTTCCATGGGCTGCACCACAATAGACAGGGCCGGCTTGACGATTTTTGCCATCATCAGGTTGTCAAAGCCGATAAAGGAAAGCTCCTCCGGTACTTTCACATTTCTTTCGTTGATGGCCATAACAGCGCCCAGGGTCATTTCATAATTTGTCACAAAAACCGCCGTGGGACGGTTGTCGGAGTTCAACAGCTCGTTGAAAAGCCGGTAGCCGCTCTCCACTTCATAGTCGCCCTTCTTGACAAGGCTTTCGTCCACGCTCATGGAATAATCCTCATGCACCCGGATATAGCCTTTCAAGCGTTCCTCCGCAGTGAAGATATCCCCGGGGCCGCAAATGATGCCTATCCTTTTATGCCCTTTTATAATCAGCTGTTCCACCGCATTGTAAGATGCATTGAGATTATCCACCAATACGGTATCGCAGTCGACCTCCCGGATGGCCCTGTCAATCAATACGACAGGCAGTTTTTTGTCCGCCAGTGCCCTTATGCTCCGGGCATTGCTTCCGATGGGCATGGTAATGATTCCGTCAACCATTTTGTTGACCAGAAACTCCAGTTTTTCCTTTTCCAGCGCCGGACTCTGTTTACAATCGCAAATGATGGTGCTATAGCCGTTTTGTATCAAAATATTCTCTATGTTCGAAACAATGGTTGTACAGAAAATATTCCTGAGGTCGGGTATGAGTACGCCGATTGTCATCGTCCGGTTTGTTTTCAGGCCGCGGGCAATCTCATTCACCTTGAAGCCCAGCTCTTTTATTGCCTGATCGATAAGGATCTTGTTGTTGTCCAGCACATTGCCGCCGTTGATATATTTTGATATGGTGGCAATGGACAGTCCCGTATGCTTTGCCACATCTTTTATTGTTGCTGCGATTAAAATCACCCACCATCGCGAAACGTTTTGTCTTCAAATTCATCTTAGCAAGTTTATTCCGGAATGTCAATAGTCAGTTTGTGATACCTTCAATTGGCAACATGAGGATTTTTCTGTCATTGGCATGAAAACAGCTTGATGCAGGGAGCATTGGCGTAGGGCAATTAGATGCATGAGGCAATTGGGCCGTAAAGCGTACATGTAGGGGCGGCCATTGGCCGTCCTCCTCGTGACAGTAAGCACAAACCAGGTAATCACGAATGGTCTGGAAGTAAAGAACAGTCCCCTGATGCAAAGAAAAATGTTATCACAGACTGCTTTTGCGGACGCGCAATGCGCGCCCCTACACTTTTCAGGCACATGTGTGCGTGGTGACATGGGCATTCCGAGGAGCAAAGCGACGTATTTCTGTACTTCTAAACCGAATTGCTGTAACTCTGATTTGAGATCTTTGCCTTGGAAATATCCCTCAATATAATAAAAAGTGCAATTAAATCGATGGCCAGCCCTGATGCTATGGCTGCAACTCCCCCGAACGTCATGAGTATAAAGCCGAAAACCGGAACGCTGATTACGCCGGACAGCCCTATGATGGATTCGCTGAGGCTGATACAGCTGATCTTGTATTTTTCCGGCGCCAGTTCGTATATGTATGTCTTATATGCCGTAGCAATAAGGCCGTATGCAAAACCTGACAATACGCCCAAAAGGATGATGGCGAGCGAGGTATTAAAGATAAGAATAAAGGAAAGCCGTATGATCTGAAGAATAAACGCAACGAGAATGAGCCATTTGCTGTGGAATCTGGTCATCAGCCTGGCAGTGAGAAAAAAGGTGACCACTTCCGGCGTCGCATCGAAAAAATAGGTAAAGCCGAGGCTGAGCGGTCCTCCGCCAAAGTCCGAAACCAATACCCCCAGAAAGCTGTATACGCCTTTTACTACAAAGGTGTACATGAAAACAATGATAATGATGGATCTCAGCTGTTTTATTTTAACGGTTTCCCTGAAGGCTTCCTTAAAAGATATGTTTCCGCCCTCCCCGGCCCCTTTCCCACTGCCCTTGTAAAAAGCCACTCCCTTAATCTCTGCCAGCATCAGCACCGAAATTATGGCAAGAATTATGCTGATCAAGATGCACCAATAGTAAACACCCCAGCCGAAATTTTGCAGGATCAACCCGACCAACACCCCTGTCACCCCATAGCCGATGGAGCCTACACCGCGGATTTTTCCAAAGCGGTTCATCTCGTTACCGGTTTTTAAAAAGCCAATAATCATGGCTTCAGAAAGAGGAACGGTTCCATACACGAAAAACGCCCATAATGCGATAGCAAGATAAACATGCCAGTTCTGTTGCGCAAGCATCAAGCCTGCCGTGGCCAGGATGCCTACGCTGATCGAAAGCAGGAGTATTTTTTTTTCACATTTGAAGTGGTCTGAAAGATAACCCGTGAAATTCTGTCCCAACAATGCGGAAAATGTACATATGGTAACCGTCAGACCTATTTCTGTTTTTGAAAAGCCTATATGAATAATGTACATGGTGTACATACCCATGACAGTAAGCATCATAGCCCAGTAGGCAAACATGAAAATCCTGTATTTAATAAATTCCTTTTTTATGACGATCCCCCACTCGGCAATTGATGATGTTAACTAATACTGCAGCGAAAAAAACATTAATTCATCGGCATTTATGCGCCTTGAAGAAAGAGCGCGAACGATTCAACGCGCTATTCCTTCAAGGATAAAATTAGATTTTTCGCTGTAGTACTAAAATAGAATAGCATTTAAGGCACCTGCCGTCAAGAGAATTGCTACCTGAACAAAAGGCGCCAGGTTTTCCTCCGAAATGCCTGCCAAAGCCGGATCATTGAAAGGCTGTCCCTGTTAACCCAATTGGTCCGGTAATCAGTATAATACCTGCTTACCTGCATGCCAGGTAACAAGAACGATAAATCCACCATGATTCCCTTAACATTAAAAAGAGCCTTTACGGCTCTTTTTATATTATTGTCGATATACCGGTTCAGTAATCTTACGGGACTGACCGGCCTATATTAACTTTTCAAAGGCTTACCTTGCCTGCTTATAATTTACCACCTTCATCAAGCTTCAAACAAAAAGTCTAAAAATGCGCTGCTGCTTAAAATTATGTCAAGCCGCATAATCCTCGCCGCAAACTTCTTCAACAAAAGAATCCGCGGAAGTATCCCTTGTGACATCAGCATACGAAATAAGCTTCATTTCAGGGCTCTTATCAAAGTACATAAAAGACATCGGAGCTTCCTTGTAATCCATCATTCAAATCATCCTTTCAAATGCGGAATTTTCTTCTCTAAATAGATTATACCACACATATGCAGGAATTGCTGCATATTTTCTAAATATTTTTAAAATTTGAATGATTTCTTTCACCCCATGTCCTGAAGGGGTATTAAAGCTGCCTGTTCAAAAGCTTCATAACCATTAGTACGAATTCATAAGCGATCCATATCAGCAATGGAATAAAAAATAAAATGACGATCAGCACCTTCGCCCGCTGCCTTTTAGAACTATACTCATCGACGCCGGCATCAGGATCTCCCTCGTTATTGGCAGCGATCGGATCACTGTCATCCTTTCCTTCAATTATTCCCGTTTTGTTTTCGATCAGCTCCCTGGCATCCGCCAGCAGCCTGGCCGGTACATAAAGATCAATGCCGAAGGGTGTGGCACCCATATATACCTTCAAATAGCCGCCATTTTCCCTGTACTTCCTCACAACAGGTATGCCGTAAAATTTCAGCTTGGATTCCAGTATATCCGCCTGCATATCGCTCCCGGCTGAGACAAGAAAAGCTTCAGCCTCATATTCCTGTGGTTTGTCAGCCACCGGTTCATCCGCCAGCTTATCCACCAAATCAGTTTCGCAGTCGTTACACCTTTCAAATCCTTCCCGATATTCCGTTTTACATTTGGGACACCAGGGCATCAACACCGCCTCCTTATTAGCGGGCCACCATTTCAAGCAGCCTCTGCAAGCTTGCTTCTTAATACAATTATAGCATATTTTCAGCAAGAACAACACAGCGATCCATATAATACCAGCTCCGTTTTATGCCATAAAAAGCTTGACGGTGCTAAAGTCAAAATTCTTTCCATGTGCTCAGGCTCACCTGTTTGTTCAATTTCCAATGGGGGCATGCCCCCATACCCCCTCGCTGCGGGCAAAATGAATTCGCCCTACGCTACACTTCGTGCGCCACGCCTATACGTGGCGTTTGAACAACGTCAGTTGGAGATTGCAACCCACCACTGACAGCTTTTTCAATCGGTAACCCCCGCCTAAGATGAGGGGGACTGTGACGTTGTTCTAAAATTTCGGAGGCATTCATAAAGTCGGTCTGATCACTCCCTGCGATGGGAATAAAGATTATTTAAAAAGCCCATAATAATGATCAAATAATTAAAGTATGCGTGGTGCTCAAATGCCTTGGGTTATTTCATTTATTGTTTCATGGATCCTGTTTCTTTTTCTGGTAGATAAAGCTTCTTTGAAGACCAATATCTTCGGAGGATTGCTGGCTTTAGTCCTTGCTTCAATTGTTGACTGGGGAGGGCAAAAGCTGGAACTATATACTTTCAAGGATGTAATTATCCCCTGGTTTTCCTGTTCGGCGTTTTATAAATTCGGACCGATCCTTACCATGGGAACCCTGTTTTCCCAATCTGTCCCGTCAAAAAAGGGATGGCAGGCATTGAATATTTTCATTTTCACCATTATCTATCTCATGCTGGAATATATCACCATTCTGTCGGGAGTCGCAGAATATAAGCATTGGCATATACTGGCAAGCTTTATCGTGGATATATTGGCGCTGTCTTCCCTCACATGGTTTACTTTGGTCTTTTTACGGAAGTCACGAAGTTCATAGCCCTACACACGCTTTTGGATAGATTTGATTTACTTCTACCTGTCCCCGCTCTGCCTGGCTTTTTTAAGGTTGCGGCCGCAAGCATTTTTCTTACCTTATGACACTTCAAAATTTGGGATGGTTACTTCTTTACCATCCTGCATGGCAGATTCATGTGCACATATCCCCGCAGCAGTTATATTTCCGGCAACGATTTCATTGATCCAGGGTTTGCGCCCTTCTACAATGCTCCTGACAAATTCGTTTACCATATGCGGGTGCGACCCGCCATGGCCCCCGCCTTCTTCAAAGGTTACTTGGGGATTTGTTTCATCATAATATTTGTTCCGGATTGTATATTTCGCGATTTCATCCGGGAGCAGTTCGCTGCGGTTCCTGGGTACAACCCGCTGGAACGAGCTGCCTTTTCCTCTGCGGAAACCACCTTTGCCGTCTGGAATCAAATCGTTCAGGGTCAACAGGATGGGCTCCTCCTCTTCAATCTGCTGCCACAGGAAGGTCTTTTTTTCGCCGTAGACATTAAAGGCTTCGGTGTATCTTATGGCCGTGCAGAAAAGAGACCTTGTCACTTCGGCTTTTATACCGTTTTCAAATTCAAAAATAGCGCATTCGATGGGATATGGGTTTCCATACTGTCCGGACAATTCTTCCCGCAAGGTTCCTGAGCCAAAACAATGGGTTTTTGCGATCCTTGAATTTGCAACCATCACCAGCGGTGCTATCGCATGCGTACCATAATACATCGGAGGCAGCCCCATCCAATAGTCCGGCCATTCCTCCATATCCTGGTAGTGCGCTCCGCGTAAAAACTGGATCGCTCCAAACTCATTATTCCGCAGCATCTCCCGGACATGGAAAAAATGGGTGGTATAAACCGCCGTCTCCATCATCATGTAGTTTTTTCCGGTCTTATTGGAAAGCTTTACTATTTTTTCTATCCCCTCCAGGGAAATAGCCATTGGGACAGTACATGCACAGTGTTTTCCGGACTCAAGAACTTTTATCGTCTGCTCCTCATGCAAGGGAATGGGTGTAACCAGATGCACCGCATCGATTGACTTGTCCCCGAGTACTTCTTCAAAACTGTCATACACCTTGTCACATCCATACCTTTTCCCCCAAAAATCCGCCAGATCCCTATTGCTATCCATGATCCCGATAGCCCCAACATCAGGATGCTTCCTGTATATGGGGACAAATGCACTGCCAAAGCCAAGACCCACTAAAACCACATTTAAGTTTTTACGCACTTTCATCCCTCCCGCATTTTTATTCATACCTTGCAAATAGATTCTACGCTGCCTATCCCGGGAATGGAATTGATAAAAAGGCAAACCGCATGTATAATAAGGAAGGGGGTGGCTAAAATCTACAATTTATTTTGCACAAACCAGAGGCGGAAGATCAGCCACGCAAATTTCAACCACTATGTCAAAGGCTCTCTTCATCCCGACCGGGTTATGGATGAACATGATATCTTTTATGTCATTGAAGGAAGCTGGGAAGTTGGACAGAATGGAACCGGTTATTTGCTGGAGGCTGGAGATGTCATCATCCTGCATGCCGGACAGCACCACTACGGTATCGCCAATTGCACTCCCGGCACAAGAACCATGTTTATACACTTTGAATGTCTGCCGGAAGATAGGCTTTATGCGGAAAACATTGTTCAGCCACACGATGATTATACCCTTGTCATCCCTGCAGTTACCAGGTGTGCTGGAAACGATACGGTGTTTTCACTGTTTAAGGAACTCATCTCCTCCTTTTGGGATGAAACACCAAACAAAGTAAAACTTGCAGCATTGATTGATATGCTGTTGTTTGAACTTACCATCGATACGAAAAGGAATGAAAAAGTAAAAGATCCCCTCGTCAATGAAATACTTAACCACATAAAGCTGTCAAATAAAAGGATGCTATCGCTTTCAGACCTATCCCGACTGTTAAGCATCAGCTCAAGAAGCATTACCGGCAGATTCAAAAAAGCAACCGGCAAAACCGTCCATTCTTATCAAATTGATCTTAAGCTTGAAATGGCGCTCATGCTTTTAAAGGAGGATCCCTCCAGAACGCTCAGGGAAGTGGCGGCAAACTTCGGATTCTACGATGAATTTCATTTCAGCAGGCTCTTTAAAAAGAAATACGGCATCGTTCCTTCGGAAGTCAGAAAAAAAGACTGAATAAAAGAGCAATTGGAAACGCTGCAGTTTTTATCTGATCAATTTGTGCAAATTTACCTGTTGCTTTTTGCAAGAAACCTGTGATATACTATTTAAGCGCAAAACCGATCGTTGAATGGATCGTAATTGAATAGGCGTAAAAGCCGCTGATATGGAGAGTTCGCCTAGCTGGTCGAGGGCGCATGACTGGAAATCATGTATACTGCAAGGTATCCAGGGTTCGAATCCCTGACTCTCCGCCAAAATTAAAAGGCTTTGGTGAAAAACCAGGGCCTTTTAACATTTTTAACATTAGTTATTTTGTATTTTTAACATTCTTTTAACTTGCTTAATAGATTTTTATCCTACAAATTTTTCTTGTTGAAATAATTGCGTTTGTTTCTTTCCCTCTTGTAGTTTTCTGATATAAGTTAATAACTTTTCGTACTTTTCACTTTCTATAGACTGAATATAGGCTAAATACCCTAATGTCTTTTTGCTTAATCTTCCATTTTCCTTAATAATATCATTATAAATTGCTGCTCTAATATTTCTTTTAATATCTCTTAAAACCTTTGTATTTCCAGAATTAATTACAAGACCGGTAACAATCTTTCTTCCACTAGGCTGCATTAGTCTTGTTTTCTTTGTATTTATGTTATAGCCTTCATTCTCAACCATCTTTTTTACTATACTTTTTAGGTCTTCAAGATTTGATCTATTGTATGAAGAAAAAATCATATCATCAGCATATCTAGTGTATATAATTGAATTATTGTTGCAATAATCTTGAATATTTTGATCAATATTTCTAAAAACAATATTTGATATCATTGGAGAGGTTGAAGCTCCTTGTGGTACAGAGTCATTATATAAGCAATAATTTGTCAGGACATTTGAAATAAATTGAGAGTAACCAATATTTTTAAATATACTATACACTTTGAAGCGGTTAATTGAGGGAAAAAAATCTTTTAAATCCATTTTGAGAACATAATCACTGCCACAATGTTTTTGCGCATTTGGTTTTATCCCAAATTTATTTCCTCTTCTAAATCCCATAGAAGTATCACTAATTGGTACTTTATCTAATATATCAACTAAAATCCAAGATTGTATGACCCTTAAGGAATATGATGGGGAGCTAATATCTCTTATTCCTCCACCTTTTTTGGGGATAGTAAACGATTTATAATACTTTTCGCTAAACTTTGACATTTTAAATAAAAGTCTTTCACTAATAAGTAATCTATATGAAATATCACTTATATTTTCGATTACTGGGAATCCAAAAGCTTGTAATTTCTCCTTATTAAAGGTAGAATCTATCATAAGCTCACCTCAATATAAAAAAGGCTACCCTCTTACTTAACTACAATTTATTTGTTTTCAGTGGGTAAGTAGCACGTTGCTGGTTAGCCACTGGAAACAAATAAACTTTAACTCTTATTGGCGCGAAAGATGACGAATCAATCATCCAGCTATTAAAAAGCCTCTAAGAGGGCAGCCTTTTATTAACTTATTTTATAATAATCACAATAACTGCTATAATTTAATCTTAATTTTTGATTTAAAATTGACAACCTCAACTTATCTGGTAAACATTTATCCTTAAAGCGAAATTTATTATTCATAATTATTTCTTTTAGTTTATTATAACCATTTTGAGTAAGAACGTAAAATCTTTCTTTTTCTTTCTTTACAAGACCATCATTGTATAACAAATATAAAGCAGATTTAATTCTATCATCTAAGTCTGTATATGTTTCCCCAATTATTGATTGTACATGATATAATACTTCTTTAAACTCTACTGGAGAAAAGACCCCAAAATAATATTGCAGGAAATAATATAGTGTAATAATTGAAGTTAGGTCATTTGAATGTTTGCTTATTAAGGGATCTCTGGTAAATTCTTTAATAACATTTTTTAATTTTAAAATTGTATCGGTATCGTTGATATCCGAGTAATATAAAACACTATTTTTTTTATTGCTTTTCAACAATTTTATTGGTCCTTGATTAAGAAAGCTCTCATCATTTTTGTATTTAATCTCCATTAGCACAATTAATTTATCCCTTAATTCAGTTCTGTTAACAAATGCACCAAGTTCTACAAATGCACCAACGCTCTCTAAAACGATAATCACTACATCTGAGTCATTTGCCAAAATATTTTCTAGATCAAGATAATTATTATTGCTTCTATTGTGTACTAGATTTTTAAATAAATCTTCGGCATATAAAATTTTGTAATTATAGTTCTCTTCTAATACTTTTTTAATCCTTCCTCTATTAGAATTAGAATCATCTGGTTGCTTTTTTGCACCACATAAAAAACAATGTATATTATGGTTAGATATTTTCAAATATAGTTCACTATAAAGCTCTTTTAAAGTAGATTCCACATATTTAGGTGATCTCATAACAAGCCCCCCAAGTATTAATGTAACAAAAAAATTTTATACTTTTTAGTATATATTGTCAATGGATTCGCCACTTTTCTATCATAGTTTATATTAACAAGAAAAAACACCAGATAAGGTTTCTGGTGCTTAATTCTTTTTTAACAAATTATACTATAAATATTTCATTTAGTTTACACGCTGCATCTTGCTGCAATTCTTCATCAATATGGCTATATAAATCCATTGTAATACCAATAGTAGTATGCCCAAGTCTTTCGCTTGCAACCTTCATTGATACTCCCTGGCTTAACATCAAACTTGCGTTCGTATGCCTTAGGTCATGAACTCGCATATGTTCCAGTCCTTTTCTTTTGAGAGTTTTACTAAACCGGTGATTAAAAGCATGGGGAGATACCGGAGTTCCATCAGGATTGCAATAAACCAAATCGTAGTCAACATAATCCGTTGAATAGAACAATTTGTTTTCAAGCTGCTTTTTCTTAACTTGCTTCAAATATGAAATAATGCTTTCCGGTACAGCTAATATTCGGTTACTTTTTTCAGTTTTGCATTCACTGAAAAGCTCACCATCTTTACCTTTTGGTAAAAGCGCTCTCCTTATGGTTACAAGATTTTTATTAAAATTGAAATCTTTCCATTGCAGACCCAATATTTCGCCTCTTCTTAATCCCAAACCAATTGCAATTAATGCTGGTAAGTATACGTCTGTATCTTTTAATTGAATGAGCATATCATTAGCTTGATTTTTTGTAAGAAATTTAACATCATGCGGTTTCCCTTTCGGCAGTTCAACTGCATCACAAACGTTTCTAATAATAAATTGCATTTTAACAGCGTGGTTTAGGGCTTTCCTAAGTGTTGCATTTATATATCGTATACTGGCAGGCGATAATCCGTTATCGCTATGTAGGCAACCATTTTCCAGTAAATTATTGTATAACCTTTGAACTTGGATCGGCTGCAGCTTTTGCAATGGTATCTTTCCAAGTGTTGGTATAATATGCTTTTCTATATTTACTTTATAGCCACCATATGTGCAAAGAGTCAATCTAGGTTTACAATAATCTTTCAACCAATCCTTCAAATATTCCTCCAGCAGCATATCTTTCGGGTCAACAAATGTGCCATGCTCTATTTGATAAATCATTTCATTGCAGGCTTTTTCAGCCTCCTTCTTTGTTTTATATTTACCATACCTTTTTTGCTGTCTTTTGCCCTTTTCATCCCTTCCTATTGTTAGTGTAAATCCCCAACTATTCCCCGCTTTGTTAATACAACCTTTCATAAAACCCTCACCCTTTCAACGTTTTTTCGTTAAGCCATTTTTCTAATGCTATCTTTGATATTAAATATTTCCTGCCTATTCTTTTTGAAGGTATTTCACCACCAATCAATAATTCATATATTTTATTCATGCCAATACCTAAAAGCTTTGCAGTTTCTTCTGCTGTAAAGATCAATTTAGTTTCCATAATATCCTCCCAAAATACAAATTTTCCTCCCATTTACATTCATATATGGATATTTTAGGTAAACTTAATATCATTATATTATGTAAACTTTCCCGTGTAAATAGGTAATCTTATTTCATGACAAGATGACGAGATTTATTCTTTTTTTATTAATTGTATATGCGAACCATAGTTCTTGTGTCCATGATGTATATATATAATACCAATCTGTAAAAGATTACTTTCTATACTATTTAATCTCCTCGTTAATGCAGCAGGAGATTTAACCCAAAATTCATTTCTAATACTTATACCCTCAATAAATGCAATTTTTTCTAGTGATTTTAGTAAATGGCTTGCACTTCCTTCCCATTTTTCTTTTTTCTCCATAAACTTAACAATAGTCGTGGCTACGGGATTCATATCAATTATTTCTCTATTTTGCTGCTGTACATTTTGCTTATATTGTTCTATAAATTTATCACCCAATCCACCTAAAGCTTGTGCAATAGCAAAACCCCATTTTGTATAATCCGCAAGTCTAAATAGTATTGGTGGTTTGATATCTGGAAACATTCTTATCGCCTTTACAATAACATCAAAAATTGCACCTAAAATTCTTGGTTTTGCTTTAATGAAATTTTTCCAATAATCTTCATCCGTCATTCGTTTTTCATCGGCTATACGTTTAAGGTTTATAAGTACACTTCTGTCTATTAAATCATCCTTTGCAGCTACAATATTTATACAATTTATTAAAATGCAGTTTCTAATTTTGTAACTGACTTCATCATCATCTAAATATAATGCCCTCTTAACAAAACTAGCTTCCGTAATAGCACAGCAAAGATCATCTGATTCTGATGATGAGAGCTTGCTTATATTATCAAAAGGTGCGAACCAATGCTTGCTCAAAAATTGTGGCATATCCTTTTCATTTTTAGGTTTTGCATAAACTTGTATATCACTTGGGTCAATAAGTTCCTTAAGAACTTTTGAAATCGAACTTTTGCCGCTCCCCTTTTCACCATATACAAACATAATTGGATGTGCTAGATTAGGAATAAAATATGAAATGATTGTAACGATAAACAAGATTTTTTGTTTGTTGCTAACATTAATGAATTCTAATAACTCCTTCACACTCCCATTTCCTTCCGGTAAGCATTGTGCTTTTTGATGTTGATATCTTTTAAAAATAATGTTTTGATTATGAACAATACTCCATTTTTTACTAGATATTTTTATAGTTTGCCATTCAATATCTCCTAAGTCATAATATAAGTGTTCTCCGTTTTGAGCTATCCGTAATTTAAGCGGAATTTGTTCTCCGTATACTTTAGCATCATTACTTATAATTTCAATTACTTCTTTGATATTTTTATCTCTCATGTACTTTCCAGTTGACTCACGGAACATCTTTTGTAAAATACCTTTATATTCATTGCTCTCTATCCTATACACCTCTGTGTGTTCGTCGCTTATAATAGCAACATATGGTTTTTTGTTTTCATCTAAAAATTTTTTGTGCTTTTTAGTAAGTTTAATTAAAAAATCTGTTGGTGTTTCTCCATGAAACTTGTTTTGATTTGCCATTTCGGTTCCCCCTCGCATTATAAGTTTGTATTTGTTATAATAGACCAAAAGGGATAATATCTCAAACTATATTACGTTATTTTACCGTTTGAAAGGATTTTCTATTTATGTTTAAATATAACTTTGACGGCATCGATTTAAACAGTACCATTAGTCCTGAAATCAAAGGAATTCAATTACTATTTGAAGATTATAGTATCGAAAACGAACAATTGATACCATCATTTTTTTTAAAAGACTTAGACAAATGTTTTACTTATGCTGAGCTTTTTTTAGATTTTATAAAAATTCAAACTGTAGAATCAGTTATCATTTTTGTCAGTAAATATGGATTATTAGGTAAGTGCTTTCTCCAGGATAAAACAAAAGATGCGTTTCTATCCGGAGTATCTGAACCAATTGACTGGATACTTACACATGTATCTTCAGTAAGGATGTGCTTAAGGTTAAGTGAGTTAATAGAAAATATGGATGTAATTAAGATAAAAAACTATCTACATAATTATTTATTTAAAGAAAATGACTCATATATTATAAAAGTAGCGAATAAAGAGAATATTAACATTTTAAATTTAGCTTATTTTGCAAAGTTAAAGGAAGCCTATACAGCTGAAAGCGATTTTTCTGATGAATATATTATAAATCTTGCTAAAAGAATAAGGCGCCATATAATTAATATAAACCTGACAGGAATACATGTAACATTTGATAGCGTACCTGATATATCAAAAATTGATATGGAACAAAAGTATCTCGTCTTTCATTCTTTAATTGAACTAATTTACTGGATTTTGTCAGATATTATTTTTAATAAGAAAATCAAAACATGCAAATATTGTGGTGATTTTTTTATACAGTCTCACGGAAGACAATCTTATTGTCCCTCTCCAAGTGGAGCAAGTAGCTGTGCAAATAAAAAACGGTATGGGGATTTTGTGAATAAAAATAGGCGAAAATGAAGAAAAATCTTTATAATATTATTGTCATATTGTCACATTATCATTTTATGTAAAGTCCTTTAAGTTTAGGCCATTTATTAATACAGTCTTTCCTGCTATCACTCTATAATTCTCCAATCCTACCTTTCCTTCGGGCATTCTATCTTGTTATATGCATAATCTTCAAGCTTTATATCATAGATCTGTATTTACCTGAACCTGTCTTACCTAAATTTATCATTCTTCATAACTTAATCCTCAAATACTTTTTTCTTTAAATGCAAATAGCAATATCCCAGGATCTGTATAAGCCATTTTAGGCTATTATAGCATTTGGATAATGAAATACTAAATCTGAAGCCCAAAATGTCAACTGTAGCTCCTGGTATATATCTTGAAATAAGCTATCCGACCAAATCAAAAGCTTTGATTATTATATCTTTCAATTTGCAGATATCATTCAAATTATGCAGATAGACTTTCGTTTCACTGCCGTCTTTTCCTCATGCCTCCATTTTTATAGTGATATTAATTCCTTTAGAAAATAAATACGGTATTCTTCCTGAATTTGTAGTGATAACCTTTGTATATCTTCTTTAAATGCCATTTTTCACACCTCAGTCTTAATATTATTTTATGACAGGAATTATGATATGCTTTCACTATAAATGAAACTATAATTAGTTTATCTTGATCATATGGCTATCACGTATTTCCAAATATTGACCATTAGTAACTGTAATATACCTTTCATAGTTAATAAACCCATTATCTATAATCCTGCTCATACCTGTAGAGTCTGGCTTTATTAAGTAGTAAGGGGATCCATCCTCTGGAATTAACTTATATTCTCCTGCCGGAATATCAACACCAACCTTGTACATTCCTTCACCAATAAAATTCTGATTTAAGACATTATCGGTTTGAGTGTTCTCATTTGTTGTTGATTGTGATAAAGTAGCAGTCTTTTTTTCAAGCAGGTATACTTTATATCCCAAAGACCCTACTTCTTTTCTTAATGAAATATTTTGGATAAAAATTATAAGAATAATTGCTATAATCCAAAACCAGTATTCCTTATAAAAAGGTTTTTTGTATTCTCCATAAAAATGTTGCTCTTCAAGTGTCGGTTTATTAAACATTATAACAGTTCCTCCCTAAATCCAATAAAATTAATAAACTATTCTTCAATATTTTTACATTATAACATACTTTCACTATAAGTGAAATATATAACAGTTAAAAATATATTAAACTTTCTATGAGGTGTACGAAATGGCAGGCAAGCATTCACATAGATACAAAGAAATTGGACAAAAGATAGCCTATTATAGAAAACAAAAGGGATTGACCCAAGAGCAGCTTGCAGATATGGTTTCTGTAAGTAAAAGTTATCTTACAAAAATTGAAGCTCCAAATTGTGATAAAACTTTTTCATTGGAAGTTCTTTTTGAAATTTCTGATGCTTTGCAGATACCTGTTCATAACTTTCTTGTAGAAAGCAATCCTAAATAGATTAGGTTTATATCATTCCCTATTTTTAACATTCTTTTAACACCGCTTATAATTACTAATCTTTTTCGCTAACCTCTATTAATGAAAAAAATCTCTGAAATTATTGATAATAAAGGCTTCCAAGTCTTTTAAGGACTATTTAAAGGAATAAGAATATTTCTGGAAATCGTGTGAACGCTAATACCGTTTCGAGAGTTCGAATCTCTTTCTCCGCCAAAATCAAGGCTTTCATGGTTTTGCTGAAAGCCTTTTTGCATGGTTTTTGTGACATTATTGTGACTTTTGACGACGGTGTGACGACGTAATAGGAAAAACCTGTGAAAACTACCCGAAATTAGCTGATAACTGTTAGAAAACTAGAATTTGCAGAAGCTGAACACCGGCTTGTCATTGGTGACCAAAGTGACATAGCAAAGGCTCAAGTCACTGGTGTAGACTGCATATACAACCGTGTCGTCGCCTTCGTCGCCGTCAATATTAAATTCCAATGAGCCACAGGCAACCCAGACTTCATCATACTTACTGAAAGCACCAACCGGATATAGAGCCCCGTCAAACTCATCCGGTTGGGCCCGGTAGAACTCTGCAAGCAGGTTATCAAAGGAATTCCGCTTGACTTCACCAAACAGCTTGGCAAGGACAACAATGACCAAAGTCTTGATTTTTTCTATGTTCCCCACTCCCTTCTGAAAAGCAAAAAACTCCACCTTTTAAGTGGAGTCAATTGATAAAAACAATTTTTTGTGTTAGTCTTTTGGTCGCCGTCGCGTCGCCGAATGAAGTTCATTGCTGCGTCAGCTTCTGGTAAATACCATTGTCCAGCTTTTTAGCCGCCTCTGTCTGCAATTCTCCGATTACATGAGAATACAGGTCCAGGGTTATGCCTATGGATGAATGACCTAGCCTTTGTGATGCTACCTTGGCAGGGACATTATACTGGAGCATCAGGGAGGCATTGGTATGCCCTTATAGTATAATAACGACGAAACGGGAAAGCCGCATAACCAAAGGGTTTTCATAGGTTCGTCGTTATTTTTTTATTCTTTTTCCCAAGAGAAAACTAACGTAAAAACCATGCGGAAAAGCCGTTTGTTATGTTAGCGCCGAAATTCTTCGGGAAAGGAAGGGATACTATTTGGCAACCGTAATCAGCATATCCAATCAAAAAGGCGGCGTCGGAAAATCGGTCACAACCTCCAGTTTAGGGTTTGGTCTTGCCCGTCAGGGCAAAAAAGTCCTTCTGCTGGATACAGACCCCCAGGCATCGCTCACCATTAGTCTTGGCTTTCCGAAGCCGGACGAATTACCCGTCACCATGGCAGCTGTCATGACCGGGATCATCACGGAAAGTCCTCTGCCCCCTGCGGCGGGGATTTTCCACCATGCGGAAGGAGTTGACCTTCTTCCATCTAATATCGAGCTTTCCGGTGTAGAAATCTCACTGGTAAATGCAATGAGCCGCGAAACCATCCTGCGGCAATATCTTGAACCGCTCAAGCCCTTGTACGATTTTATTCTTTTGGATACCTCCCCCTCGCTGGGAATGCTGACTGTCAACGCGCTTGCGGCAGCGGACTCCGTTTTAATCCCGGTGCAGGCGGAATATCTCTCCGCAAAAGGGCTGGAGCTTCTCCTAAAGACAATTGCGCGGGTTCGCAGGCAGATTAACCCCTGTCTTACAATCGGCGGCATCCTGCCGACCATGGTGGACGGGCGAACAAATGACTCCAGAGAAATCATCGACCCCCTCAACGAGGCGTATGGAAGCAGGCTTCATCTGTTCGGCAATATCCCCCGGTCAGTCAGGGCTTCCGAAATCAGCCGGACAGGAAAAAGCATCTACGCTTATGACCCACAAGGAAAGGTAGCGGCGGCGTATGAAGCTCTCACAAGGGAGGTGCTTGCCGTTGGCTAAAATAAAGGGTTCGCTGGCTCTTGCCAGCTACGATGATATTTTCTCTGTTCAGCCTGCTCCGCTTGCACTCAGCAGCAAAACCGTGGTGGAGCTGCCTCTGTGCAGGCTCCATCCTCCCGAATTCCATCCCTTTCAGGTACGGGACGATGAGGCCATGAAAAAGACCGCCGAGAGCGTGAAAAAGTATGGTGTCATTGTGCCGGGGCTGGTTCGTCCCCGTGCGGACGGCGATTATGAGCTTGTGGCAGGGAACCGGCGCAAACGTGCCAGTGAACTTGCCGGGAAAGATACCATGCCGGTTATTATCCGCGAAATGGATGATGACGAAGCCGTGCTTATTATGGTGGATACGAACCTTGAACAGCGGGAAAGCCTGTTACTCAGCGAAAAGGCATGGGCCTACCGTATGAAGCTGGAGGCTTTGAAGCACCGGGGCATTGTAGTGGACGGCATAGATATCGGCACATTGTCCGTTACCATTGTGTCAGAGCAGTCCGGGGACAGCAAGAGCCAAATCTACCGCATTGTCCGGCTGACAGAGCTGGTGCCGGGGCTCATTGACCTGGTGGACGTAAAGAAAATGGCGTTCAATCCTGCCGTGGAGTTATCCTATCTCAGCCGAAAAGAGCAGTCCGCTTTACTGGATACTATGGAAAAATATGAGGCCACTCCCTCTCTGCCGCAGGCACAGCGGCTGAAAAAGCTCAGCCAGTCCGGGGAATTGACCCTTCCGCTGATGGATTCCATTCTGGCGGAAGATAAGAAAGAGCTGGTCAAGGTAACGCTGACCGGGAGCCGCCTGAAACAGTATTTCCCCAAGGATTATACGCCACAGCAGATGGAAAAGGTCATTTTAGAGCTTTTGGAAAGCTGGCACAGACAGCAGGCGGTCAGTTAAATTGAATATGGCGCAAGGTAAAAAACAGGGCGTTCGTTGATGATGACGAGCGCCCTGTTTTTTGCTTTGCCCCCCGATTATAAAGAAAGCCTGCAAATAAAAAGTCAAGAAGAAATTAAAGGGAATGAAACCCTTTCAAAAAGAGCAACAGAAATAGGCCACCGCAAAAGCACTGGCTTGAAAGTAAAACGAGAGGGTTATTCGGCTATATCTAAGGTAGCCAAATATTCTTTCACCTTGCCGTAGTAGATGCGCAGGAACTTGTTGGCTCCGGCAGTCATGTAGACGTAGTAAGGCTTCCCCTCAGCCCGCTTCTTGTCAAGGAAACGGAATACCGGGTCATTTTGAGGTGCGTTCTGGAGCAAGGAGGTCATGACGAGAAAGAGGGTTTTTCGCAGTTCCGGAGCGCCGCGCTTCGAGGTAGACGTGCTCTTGGCCTCGTAGGTGCCGGACTGGTTCGGCGTCGGGTCAACACCGGCAAACGCAGCGAGAGAGCCCTTGTGGGAGAAGCGGCGCACATCGCCGATCTCGGCCATGAGCTGCGGGCCGAGAGAGTCGCCAACGCCGTATAGGGACATCACAACACTGTATTCCGGCAACTGCTCTGCGAGACGCCGCATCTCGGTACGGAACACCTCGACCGTTCTGGAAATAGCGTTGAGTTGTGTAATCGCTTCCTGAACAAGCATCCTGGTACAAGAATCTTTTGGGAGCATGGCAATCAGCTCCTTGGCCTCCGTGTGAATTTCAGCAGCTTTGGCGGCGTTGAAAATGTACCCGTGCCGCTTGCACCACTTACGGTAACGCTCGGTAAAAGCAGCCACGCTTGAGCTGCGTACACAGTCCACATGCCAATAGGACGCGGCAAAATCCACCCACTTCTGGCTTCCGTCCGCACGGACAGGGCTGTCAAAGAGAGCGTTTACACCAGGGTATGTTTGGTCCAACAGCGCAATCAAATTGTTCTTAACTGCGGTTTTGTTTTTGGAATACAGGCCATACTGCCGGTTCATGTTCTTCAGCTGGTAACGAATTGCGTCCATAGGAGTATGTTGGCGCAGCTCAATCCAGTTGTCAAGACCATACCGGGCAATCTTCAAGGAATCGGCCTTATCCGTCTTGACGCGGCGCAACGAGTTGTTGCCATATTCCTTAATCAGCAGAGGGTTGACCGCACTGACAAATACCCCGGCTTCATTGAGCATCTGAGCAACGGGCTCGTAATACCGTCCGGTATGCTCCAAAATGACCCGCGTTTCACCCTCCAGGCTTTTCAGGGACTCTGCCAATTCCCTGAGCTCGCTGGCGGTATGGCGTACCGCGTAAGGCTTGACCACTATTTCTCCAAAAGGACGGACAACGGATACCATACTTTTTCCTTTGGAAACATCGATTCCCACTGCGTTCATAGACATTCTCCTGATAACAGATTTTGCAATTGGCGAACCATCTTTTACTCATTGCCGATTCCATCTGTTTGGTGACGCGAACGCTCTGGAAACCAGTGGTTCTACCTGCATAAATCGAACGCTGCGAACGAGAGGATGGCTGACTGACTTTCGTACGGACGTGGTTAGTCCTTGGAGTGATGCGTCAGGCCACTGCTCGCTCATTCTATCAGCTTAGGCAACAAGACGATAAAAGACACGGCTGGCTGCCGTGCCTTAAACCGTAATTCTATAGTAACAGGAGTGATTATTCATGTCTGAAACAAAGTATAAAGCAGTGAAATATATCCGCCTGTCCTACACCGACGATAAGGACAACGAAAGCGACAGCGTTGCCAATCAGCGCAAGCTTTTGGACAGCTTCATCGAAAGCAGGCCCGATATCGAGGCAGTGTCGGAGAAGGTGGATGACGGTTGGAGCGGTATTTTATTTGACCGTCCGGCCTTTAAGGAAATGATGGCGGAGATTGAGGCAGGCAATATCATGCGTCATCGTCAAGGACTTGTCCCGGCTGGGACGCGATTACATTGAAACCGGGCGCTATCTGCGCCGTATCTTTCCCGCTTACGGAGTGCGCTTTATCGCGCTCAATGACAACATCGACACCTTGAAAGACAGCGGCGACGATTTGGTTGTCTCTGTAAAAAGCATTATCAACGACGCCTACTGCCATGATATTTCCGTGAAAACCCGCAGCGCCCTGACCGTAAAGCGCAGCAATGGCGATTATGTGGGAGCCTGCGCCGTATACGGCTACAAAAAGTCGGAGGACAATAAGAACCAGCTTGTGCGGGACAAATATCCGGCCGGTGTGGTGCAGGGAATATTCAAACGGAAGCTGGACGGTATGAGCGCCGCCAGAATTGCGGAGGAACTGAACCTTGCGGGCGTTTTGTCTCCTCTGGCCTACAAGAGAGACCGGGGCCTGCCCCATCCCAAGGGAGGCTATGCGGACAAGGCCGACGCCAAATGGTCAGCCACAACGGTCCTCCGTATTTTGAAGGATGAAACTTACACCGGAACGCTGCTTCAGGGAAAACAGGGCACCTTTAATTACAAGCTGAAGGAGCTGGTGGATAAACCGGAACAGGAATGGGTGCGCACAGAGAATGCCCATGAAGCCATTATCCACAGACGTGATTTTGACCTGGTACAGCGGCTGATGCGGCTGGATACCCGCACTTCGCCGGGAAGTGACCGGGTACAGCTTTTTTCCGGTATCCTGATCTGTGATTGCTGCGGAGGCCGCATGACCCGTAAAACCGACCGTTACAAAGGCAATACCTATCACTATTATTATTGCCCCGCAGGAAAAAAAGGCGGCTGTGAAGCACCTGTCCGGATCAAGGAAAGCGATTTGATTTCCTGTGTGCTGGAGAGCCTGAAAGCCCATATCCGCAACATTGCATCTCTGGAAACAGTACTGAAAAGCGCCGACACAGAAGCGCTTGGCAGACAGATGGCGCGTCGGCTGGAGGCGCAGATTGCGGAGAACCAGCACCAGTTGAAGCAGACCTCCGCGTTTAAAGCTACGCTGTATGAAAATATGATTACCGGTCTGCTTTCCCCCGAGGATTACAAGACCTTCAAGGCAAAATATCTGGAGGATGAAAAGCGTCTGAATCAGGCGCTGGCTTCTCTCCGGCAGGAGCTTGAGGATGTGAAGAACCATACCAGCGAACGGCTTGTTTGGATGGAGCATTTCAAGAAGTTTGAAGGGCTGACGGAGCTTAACCGGAAAACCGTAACTCATTTGATTCAGTCCGTCCGCGTTGTCAGCAAGACCGAGCTGCAAATCACCTTTAATTATCAGCCTGAGTATGAAAAAACCCTTGCGGTCTGCAATACTTCTGCCGGGAAGAAGGCTTCCGGAACGGAGGTGGCGTAATGGCGAGAAAAAGCAGAAAACAGCTTGCTGATGTTCCGGTACAGACCTTTGAAAGCCCTGTTTACCGGGCTGGAGGCTACATCCGGCTTTCGGTGGAGGATAACAAGAAAAAGGGCGATTCCCTGGAAACACAGAAAAGCATTGTGGAAAGCTATATTGCCCTTTCCGCCGATCTGCGGCTCCATGATTACTATATCGACAACGGCACGACGGGTACGAATTTTCACCGCCCCGCCTTTCAACGGATGCTGGAGGACGCGGAAAACGGCGTGATCAACTGCATTATCGTGAAGGACTTATCCCGGTTTGGCAGGAATGCCATAGACACCGGCTATTATATTGAGAAGTATCTTCCTTCCATTAAGGTACGGTTCATTTCAATCAATGACAATTTTGATACCGACCATGTGAATCCCGGTGACGGCATCATGCTGCCCTTAAAGAATATGATTAATGAAGCCTATTCGCTGGATATCGGGCGTAAAATCAAGGCCCAGCAGAGGCAGAGCATGAAGGAGGGGCAGTTTGTCGGGGCAAGACCGCCCTACGGCTATTTGAAAAGCCCGGATAACTGCCACCAGCTCATCGTTGATGAGGAAACGGCTCCGGTGGTGCGACAGATTTTCCAGTGGGCGTATGAAAAGGTAAGCCTGAACGACATTACCCGCCGCCTGAATGAGGCGGGAATCCTTACGCCCAGCCATGCGAAAAAGGCGGCTGGATTGATTGCCCATGAAAAACTCATCGGTAAAAAAGCCTGGCAGACATGGACGATCAGTAAAATCCTTTCCTGTGAGACCTACACCGGAACGCTGGTTCAAGGGAAAACCAAAAGCATATGCCATCAGCAGACCCGAGCAGAGGAAAACAACTGGATTCGGGTAGAAAGCACCCATGAAGCGCTTGTCAGCCGGGAGGTATTTGATGCTGTTCAGGTATTCCGCCAACAGGTTGCAGATGAAGCTGTTCAGAAGCCCAAGAAGCCCTACACCCCCAATCTGTTCAAGGGAAAAATCTTCTGCGGGCACTGCGGCGGCAGTCTGCACCGGCAGCGGTGCGAACGCAAACGAGGCCCGGATGTGTATGTATTCCACTGCCTTTCCAACAGCCGCAGGTTGCGTGGTTCCTGCAAGCCCTACTCCCTCCCGGAGAAGGAACTGTTATCCGCCCTGCTGACCATACTGCAAAAGCAGGCGGAAATCACGGTAGGCAATGCGCTTATCCTGAAACAAAAGCATCCGGATACCGAAGGCAGGTACGCGCAAGTCAAAGCCAGACTTGCCGCGTTGCGGCAGGAACTTGACCGGGACAGACGAATGCTGAAAAGCCTTTACGAAAGCCTTGTGACCGGTATTCTAAGCAATGAGGAATACCGGGAAATGCGCGCCGGTTACGGTGAAAAGATTGAGCGCGCATCAGCCCTGATTCAGGAACTCACAGCCAACCAGAGAGACATGGAAACACGAATTGCAGATTATCTTGACCTTTCCAACCTGATTGCAGGGATTACCGGCCAAGAGCACATTACAGCATTGCTGATTGATCGTTTGATTGACCGGATACGGGTATTTTCCGACCGGCATATCGAGGTGGCTTTCCGGTTTGAAAGCGGTTGGAAGCAGTTGGAGAAAGCAGAACATTCGCTGTATGAGCTGTTAACGGATTCGGAGGGGAGGCTGAACGCATGAGTACCTACATTGTTGCCATGTATATCCGCCTGTCCCTGGAGGACGCAAAAACCGACAGCCTGAGCATTCCCAATCAAAGGCTTTTGCTCCGGTGGCACATTGCAACGCTGGAACAAGAGAACGTGGAAATCCTGGAATTTGTGGATAACGGCTACTCCGGCGTCAACTTTGAACGGCCAGCCATGCAGGAGCTTTTGGAGCTTGTGCGGCAGAGCAAAATCCATTGTATTATTGTCAAGGATTTTTCCCGGTTTGGCCGCAACATGATCGAAACTGGATATTTTCTGGAAAAGGTGTTTCCGTTGTTTCGCACCCGTTTTATCTCCGTAAGTGACGGCTTTGACACAAAGGACTACAAAGAAGATACGGGAGGAATGACGGTAGCCTTCAAATACCTCATGCACGAATACTACAGTCTGGATTTATCCCGTAAAACCAAAAGCGCCAAATACGAAAAAAATGAAGCGCGGCGAATATCACAGCAAGGTATGCTGTTACGGCTATCGGAAAGGCCAGGACGGGCGGCTTGCTATTGACGAGGAGGCGGCCGCAGTGGTGCGCAGGATATTTACGATGGCACTGGAAACAAAACACGCCGGGGATATTGTAAAGGTGCTGTATGCGGATAAAATCCCCACGCCGGGAGAATACCGGGCGGCAAAGGGCAATGGTTTCCATGATATTTCACGATGCGCCGGTATCTGGCAGCGTTCAACGGTGCTGCGCATCCTGAAGGATGAACGGTATATCGGCACTTATGTCATCGGTAAGCGGGTACTCCGGGAGGTCGGCGGAACGCGCTCCCGGCTCAAGGATGAAAGCGAATGGTATAAAATACCGTACCATCATCCCGCCATTGTGGGAAAAGAGATTTATGACCAGGTTCAGGCCAAGCTACGGCACTTTAAATGCGACAAACAACCCCGAAGCTATCTTCTCCGGGGCAAGGTGATCTGCGGCAGCTGCGGACACGCCATGCAGAGAGTGCCGCGAAAGGAACCGGTCTTTGTTTGCCGATACACCAAGGTGGATGCGTCGGCTCCCTGCCACAGGCTGGAGATAAAGGAACAGGAACTGGAAAGCCTGCTGTTTGATATCATTTCCAAGCAAGTACAAATCCTTTTGAATACCGGGCCTCTGTGCGCTATCGGGGAACTGGAACTTCAAACAGAGCAGCAAACCGAATACAAAAGGTTGATAGATGCAGGTCAGCGTGAAAAGCAGCGGCTGTACGAACAGCTTATTTTGAAAGAAATCAGCACAGAGCAGTATGGCATAAAAAAGAGCGAACTGGTTGCAGAGCTGAGCCGCCTGAACAGCACCTATTCCATTCTTTCTGCAAAGGCCGCACAGCTTCGGGAAAGTAGAAATCAGGCGGGCAAGACAGCTATCCTTGCGGAAAAACTGCAAAAAGAAACCGGACTGACGCAGGAAACGATGGATTTATTGATTGACAGGATTTATGTGTATCCGGACAAACAGATTGAGATTACATGGAAGGTAACTGATTTTGTAAATTCATATGTGCTAATAGACCCCCATGCTATAAAGAATTGTGGTAGGACAAAAATGGTTCAAAAAGAACTGAGGCAGCCAAGACGTACAGATCAAGAATGGCTGGAGCTTATACAGCAATGCCGCACCAGTACAATGAGTGACAAAGACTGGTGTGATCTACATCATATTCAGCGCAGTAGCTTTTACTATCATATCCGAAGATTTCGAGATAGCGCCTGCGCAATACCGGAAGCATCTCTTCCGGTGGTTCATGGGAAACAGGAAGTGGTGCAACTTCGGATTTCGGATTTGGACTCCTTTCCTATCCAAACACCTGCCCTGAACAATTCATTGGAGTTCTCCAGTGATACAGCAATCCGCTTGACCGTTCATGGTATTCGGATAGAAATCACGAATGCTGCAGCAGGTGAAACCATCAAAAATACGATCACTGCGCTGCAAAGTCTGTGTTAGGAGATCTGTCCGCTGTATCAAAAATCTTTGTGATTTGTGGTTTATCCTCAGCTTTTTATTATCCTCAGCTTTTTGCAATCATTCCATTTAGTCTGTTTTTATCCATAAAAGCTGAGGATAAAATTTATCTTATTCCACAAAGTCTAGCCAATTCTTCTTCGTCTTTAAGCCATTCCTCTGGTTCTGGCATGTCAACGCTGTTACTTTCCATTGCAGCTTTTAGCATTTCTATTGATGGCGATGCATATATACGGGTTACCTGCGTTGAGGAGTGACCAAGTATTCTTGAAACCAATTCCAACTCCACTCTGATATAAGCCGCATGCCCGGGTTCTTCTGAACATATGAGGGTGAATCTTTTGAGGTAGTGTCGGGTGGTCTGGACGTATCATTTCAGCATACTTATTAAGGATTCTTTCTATATTACCTGTAGAAATGGCTGATAGATTTCCTTTTATGACCGTATAAAATAGTGGCCTATCACCGATTTTATCCTCATGGAAGATACTCATATATTTTTTGAGATGCTCAACAGTTTTGTCTGTTATAGAGACAATTCTTTCCTTATCACCTTTACCATGTACACGGATATACGGTATTTCTGCCGCAAGGTACAGAGATAACACTGTCAGTTCCCTTAATTCAGTAACTCGGATGGCCGAATCATATAGGAGAATCATAATAGTTCTGTCTTTGATTCCTATTTTTGTATTAGCTGGTGGTGCTAGAAGTAATGCTGCGAAATCATCCGCGTTTATTACCTCTTTCACTTTCATTTCACTCCTATAAGTTTATTAGAGTGAATGAGGACAGTGACCAAAACAGATATGAACTAAACAAGTCCTAAGTCCTAAATCCCAGAACAGGAGAATTTATTACTCTTGTACAAGGAATATCTCACGGATTTGGACACTTGAAAATCCGGTGGGTTATTCATCGCTTACTTTTGATCTAAAAGTTTGAACTAGATCTCTTTATCGATTTGTTTGCTTCACGAGGTACTATCATTTCAAACAGTTGGGTCAATTAATGATATAAAAGGATCGTTATTCACAAGATTCGGGAACAAAGAAACTATTTAATTACTGATAACTACTATCAATATCACTTTAAAGTATCTCTAATTTATTGACGAAACTGTACTTTTAATTAGTATTCTTCTTCTTTATACAAATTTTGCTATTGTTTCTAGAGATTCTTAATCATTTCTATCATCATTTCAACCATTGTTTCTATACTTTCATTCATTCCACTAGATACCCAAGTCTTAGCAACACCTTGGATTAGCCACAGTTTTCCTGTCCAAACAAATACTTCATCCATTGTAGGAAGAGGTTGGTTTTCCAAAGACATTGCGACTTTGTTATTGATGCTGTGTGTGACCAATGGATTGTGCGACATACTTCCATATAATAAGTCCTTAGGTGTATTTGCGATTTGATATAAATAATAGAATAAAAATCCACGCCATTTTTGTTCATCCTTAGACGTAATTGGCGGTATTGTTTCGCTGGAGAACAAATTTGCGGTATCTTGTGCAATGCTATCTACCACATTTGAGATTGATGAGAAATTACGATAAAAAGATACACGAGCAACTTTTGCTTCTTTGACGAGTTCAGTAACCGTTATATCTACGACTGACTTGGTTGCCATAAGATTTATCAAAGCTTTTTTTATGGCGCTTTTAACCGAGTAACTTTCCTTTTCTTCCATCATATTAGGACTCCTTTTGATCAATTTTTATAAATTAATTGTAACAAGTAAGCAGACATTGTCAAGAATCGAAAGGGTATGTTTAGTGGATGAAACAACTTTTGCTGTTTGTGTTTCATATTCGCAAAATGTATTGTGCAATTCGTTAGAGTCGATATAATTTAAATCAATGACACATATTGTTTCATTAAGAAATGCTATCTATCAGTACCATTCGAAAGGAATCGACTATGATTAAAATATTAAAGCACTTTAATAAGCGTGATTGGCTTTTTACGCTTGCTGTCTTCTTCTTTGTCATTATACAAACATGGTTAGACTTAAAAATGCCTTCTTACATGAATGTGATTACGCAAATTGCACAAGGCGCAGTCAACCCAGAAACTGGACGGCTCTATGTCTTCTCAGACATTTGGGCCAATGGTGGCTTTATGTTACTTTGTTCAATTGCAAGTATGATTAGCTCAATTATCACCAGTTATTTTGTAATGAATGTTGCTGCAAACTTTTCCGCACGACTTCGCGAACTTCTCTATAAAAAGACCCAACGCTTCTCTGCAGCAGAGATTCATGAATTCAGCACCGATTCACTTATTACTCGCTCAACCAATGACATTCAACACGTTCAACTCCTTATTTCTATGGGACTTCAGATGATGATTAAAGCGCCTATTACAGCAGTCTGGGCTATTACAAAGATCTCTGGAAGTCAGTGGAAGTGGTCTGCTGCTCTTGGCATTGCGGTTGTCATAATGCTTATCTCGCTTGTTGTTGTTATTCTTATTGCCGCAAAGAAATTTGAGAGAATCCAAGTCTTAACGGATGACATGAACCGTGTCACACGTGAAAACCTAAGCGGGTTACGAATTATTCGTGCGTTTAACGCTGAAGATTATCAAATCAAGAGATTTTCTGATGTTAATCAAGAGTTTACTAAAATTAGTTTGTTTACAGGACAGATAACAGCACTTCTGAGTCCAATTATTAGTGGAACAACAAGTGCAATATCACTTATCATTTATTGGGTAGGTGCCCTTATTATACAAGAAACAGCAATGACAGCAGCATGGAGCGTCTTTGGGGACATGGTTGTCTTTATGTCTTATGGAATGCAAATCATGGGATCATTTGCGATTCTTGCCATTATGTTTATGATTGCACCGCGAGCTCTTATTTCAGCACGAAGAATCTTTGAAGTGATCGAAACAAGCGAAAGTATGATGGATGGTCCAGGGGTTGTTACAGGTACGACAGGGACCATTGAATTTAAAAATGTTAGTTTTAAATATCCGCATGCGGATGATAATGCTTTATTTGATATTTCCTTTAAAGTCGAAAAGGGAGAGACAGTAGCGATTATTGGCAGTACAGGATGCGGGAAAACAACCCTTATTGATTTAATTGCTCGCTTTTATGATGCTACACAAGGTTCCATTTTAATCAATAATCATGATATCCGTGATTATCAAAAGAAAGATTTAAACCGCAAACTTGCATATGTATCGCAAAAAGCACTTTTGTTTAGCGGAGAAATTGATGCCAATATTAATTTCGGAGATAATAATGCAAGCCCGAAGCAAATTGATCATGCGATAGAAATATCGCAAAGCAGAGAGTTTATAGATGAAAAGAAAGGGGATGAACCTATCCGGGTTGCACAAAATGGAAGCAACTTCTCAGGAGGACAAAAACAGCGTCTCTCAATTGCTCGTGCCCTTGCTCGTAAGGCTGAAATTTATTTATTTGATGATACCTTCTCTGCGCTTGATTATCGAACTGACAAGCTCCTACGTAGTCATTTGGATCAGGAAATGGGAGATGCAACGCGTATTATTGTTTCTCAACGCATTGGAACGATTATTGATGCTGATTTAATCTTAGTTATTGATAATGGACGTATTGTTGGAAAGGGACAACATTCTGATCTTATTAAATCATGCCCAACCTATCAAGAAATTGCTTATAGTGAACTTAGCAAGGAGGAACTCGCTAATGCCTAGAGAAGAATCAAAGAAACAAACGGCAATGGGAATTGTTGTAGATTATTCTAAACCCTATTTCGTAATTATTCTCATTGCTGTTATCTGTGCCGCAGGTGCGTCTATTTTATCTGTTATCGGACCAGATTTTATATCTAAGATGGTTAGAGCAATCCAAGATGGTATTGGTCTAACGGCTGTATCAGTTGATATGAATTTTATAACACAGATTGGTCTAACACTTGTTGGTATTTATAGTGGGAGTGTGCTACTTGCTTATCTTCAAGGATTTATTATGAATCATGTTTCCTTTAATATTGGAAAACGAATAAGACATGACATTAGTAATAAAATTAACCGTATTCCACTTAGCTATTTTGACACCCATAACTTTGGGGATACCCTGTCTCGTGTAACAAATGATGTGGATTCACTCTCACAATCCATGAACACAAGCATCCTTACAATTATATCTGCGCTCACAACGCTAATAGGATGTGCCCTTATGATGTTTATGACAGAATGGCATATGGCCTTGACCGCAATTATAGCATCACTCTTGGGTTTTGCCTTAATGGCTTTTGTTATGGGGAAATCACAGAGACACTTTGATGCACGACAAGAAAGTCTTGCTGAAGTAAATGTGCACGTTGAAGAATATCTTGTGGGTCAACCCATTGTCCGTGCTTATAATGCTGAAGAGAGAAACTTAAAAAACTTTTCAGCCATGAATGAGAAGCTGCGCAAACATACATTCAGTGCAGAGTTTTATGGAGGATTGATGATGCCTCTTATGGGATTTATCGGAAGTCTTGGTTATGTTGCTGTCTGTGTTGTTGGTGCTATGCTAACTTTTAATGGTTTAATTCATTTCTCGGTTGTGATTGCGTTTATGTTATATGTCAGAATCTTTACCTCACCTTTGAGTCAAATTGGTCAAGGTTTCTCAGGAATTCTCTCTGCTTTAGCCGCTGGAAATCGTGTTGCAGAGTTTCTTGATGAAGCTGAATTGTCTTTAGAGTCAAACACTAAAACACTTGAAAAGGTTGTTGGTAATGTGTCTTTCAATAATGTCCACTTTGAATATCTGCCAGGTAAGCCCATCATCAACAATTTTTTCGTGGACATCAAAGCAGGGCAAAAGGTAGCGATTGTTGGTCCGACAGGCGCGGGTAAAACAACGCTTGTTAATCTACTGATGCGCTTTTATGATGTAAGCTGTGGTCATATTTCTGTTGATGACATTCCACTTAATCAACTAACACGTGCGAATGTCCATGATATCTTTGGGATGGTATTACAAGATACTTGGCTTTTTGAAGGAACTGTTCGGGATAATCTTACTTATGGTAAGCAAAACTGTTCTGATCAAGCACTGTTGGATATCTGTAATCAATGTGGGTTGGAGTATTTTATAAAGACACTTCCTTATGGTCTTGATACCGTACTTAATGAGAATTCATCAGTATCTGCTGGACAAAAACAACTGCTTACTATTGCAAGAGCGATGGTAGAAAATGCACCGATGCTTATTTTGGATGAAGCAACATCTTCGGTAGATACACGGACTGAACGAAAAATTCAAAAGGCTATGGACCTTCTTGTTGAAGGACGAACAAGTTTTGTTATTGCACACCGACTATCAACCATTAAAAATGCTGACATTATTCTTTATATGGAAAAAGGGGATGTAGTTGAAATGGGGGATCATACAACACTGATGAATCTAAAAGGGAAATATGAGGCTTTATACAATAGCCAATTTGCTTAAAAAATTATCATCATTTAGTTAAAATAGTACTGAAAAAGTAAGCGATTAACAACTGGGTGCCTTGTAAAAACGAGGCCAGTTATAATACCAGTCTCGAGGTTTTACTTCTTACACGCCCCCTGAACATCCTCTGACCAAGGCATATAATACTCAAGATCTTCCGGATGGTTATGAAAATCAGTAACGGGTATGTGCAGGAGCAAGTGTCTAAGATAGGCATATATGTTAAGGCTATTAGCCTTGGCTGTTTCGACTAAGCTGTATACAGCAGCACTGACAGATGCACCCTTAGGTGAATCTGAAAATAGCCAGTTCTTGCGACCGAGAGCATATGGCCGTATGCTGTTCTCACCGCATTATCCTCATATAAAGATAATCCGCGGAAAGAAGTGTCCGTTCATTCTGCGTTGGTAAACACAGTTGGCACATCATCGATTCGAAGAACGGCGCAGCGGCTAGTGCTGCCTTATATAGTATTGCTGAAACAGCAAAAGTGAATAGCCTTAAGCCGTATGAGTATTTCTCATATCTGCTTGAGCAGTTAATGCAGTATCCAAGAAATAATGTTCCAGAAAATAAACTGGCAGAATTAATGCCGTGGTCAGAGGAATTGCCAGATCGTTGTAGAAAACTAAAAATACGGTAAATATACCGCCGCCCCAATCGGGCGGCGAACTTATTGACCTGGACTGGTTATTTACCATTTACGTAATAAAAAGGAAGCGAAGCCATTTATAGACCGTCTAAATTTTATGAAAAATACGCTGAATATGCAGCCCTATGAAAGGATTGTTTTTGGCGAGCTTATTTCTTATACGACCGCTGCGCCAGGCCAGGTGAGAGACAAGCAACATTGGTTGAACGCCGTCAATCAAAGCCTTTACAAATTACAGCCTCTTCCCGGGGAGGGCGAGCCTCAATAAGATATTCCAAAAGAAAATTGAAAGGATTGCCTGTTCCTAAAGAGATTATTGTTAAGAGCTTAGCCAAATATTTAGCCTTATTTTCAAATAATGAATATGAAAACTACATATTCCGCGGGCTTTCTCCCGATTAACGCAATCATTTTCTGACTTTTGCGTAACAACACGGGATACCCACAAATCTTATTGGACCTATGTCAACACCTTGGACATAGGTCCAATAATCATGTTTTGCGTATTAAATATAAGCCGATTTAATGTATCTTAATTTATTGCATATCAGGTTGCTGCAAATATTTGCTGGATTTTAGTAAAACAACAACAGACAAAATTGCGGATAAAATGGAGGATGTTGGGAAATTAATCCAAACTCTCGTTGGTTTTTAGCTGCCACATATGAGCAACTAAAGACTCCGTTGATACGATGATAAATTGTGAAATCTAAATTTATTAATATGTGATAATATACCTTTTAATAGTATAAACGGTAAATCATTTCTGTATATTCTGATTTACTTTCAACATTACCACTATTCAACGAAAGATTTACCACCTAAATCCAATTGTGAAAAATCCATTGAATACACCTCGCTCTTCAAACACCATCTAACTTTATTGGTTAACTTAAAATCCCGGACTGTTACAATATACAGATTATTATAATTATACCATATATTTCAGTCTATTTAAAGGAATAAGATCGATAATGATTTGTCGGAAACAAAAATCCATAAATTATTTTTCGGTGTGTACTTGACATATGGGTGCGCCTACGCTACCCCTACGCAGAAATACCATATTTCATAATATTACGTAAAAATTGAATATATCAAGACATGGAGCAGGATATATTTCTCCGATATAATAAATCGTGAAATATAGCCTGCTCGTTTGGGATTTTTAAGGGATATGCCAATTTTGTTTCCCGTCAGAAGCGATAGTGGATAAGCAACCGTATCAACTTACTTCCGTACCGGCCGGATATACTTGAAAAACCGTTCCGGATCGTGATACATGTAGATGATTCTGCCGGGTGTTGTGTCAAAGCAATATTCGGCGCCTGAAGAATCAAAGTCTTTCATGGCAGCTTCTATTTTTTCCTCCACACTGCGGTTCTCCTGCTCATAATCAAACGGCCCGTGTTCAAAAACAATATACTCGGCTTCGGGAATATCAATCATAAGCATTTGCGGCGGTACTTCGCCCTGATAATCAACAGGAAGCCGAACCCCATAACATTCTGTGCGCGGAAAGCCCCAATCACAAAGCCTGCCATCCGGATCGCTGATATACGCCATAAGCTGGCCGCTGCCGCTGTTTGCATCACGCCCGCCGTCATCGTCCAATTTGCCCTTGATGCTGTCCAGCAAGCCGCAGATGGTTTCGCAGTCCTGTCCCGGAATCAGGCTTTGCTTTTGCCAAAAATCCCAATACCCGTTGCTTTCGTAGTTTTTAATATGCAGAAACTTGTGTGCGGGAATGGTTACGAAATAAATTTTAACATCCTCTGTAGATTTTATCATGCCAATCTCTCCTAATCCGAAAAAGTAGCGGTCGAAAGGGTTGATTTTTGTACGAAGAACCACAGGCGCAGGCTTTTTCCTGTATTCACTCGGCGTAACGCCATAAGTTCCTTTAAAAGCCCTTGTGAAAGCCTCGTGAGAGGAAAAGCCATAGTCAAAAGCAATATCCAAGAGGCTTCTTTCATAATCCCGAACCTCTTTGAGCGCAAAGGCCAGCTTTCTAAGCCGCAGATAATCCCGAAACGGCATACCCGATATTTCCTTGAACTTTCTGGTGGTATGAAATTCTGAATAGCCCAGCTTACGGGAAAGAAACCGCAGGGTCAGAGCTTCATTGTGATAATGCCTGATACACTCGTCAATTTCATCCACGATAATTTGAATCTGCTTGTGCCACTCGTACATTTGTCTGTTCACCCCGTTTCAACTGCCCTGCATTTATTATATAGGAGCAGAGAGAGTACGGCTTGATTTCACTTGCTCTTATTCAATTACCCGCTCTTTTTTATCAAAACTTCGATTTTTCATAATTATATGGAATGCTGGTTCCAACAACCACATCTTCAATTTTTTCAATAATCAGCCAGTCATCCATGTTGCCCTGATGGTCAAATGCCAGAGCAGGTTCAATCACTTCTATCTGTTCAAACTCCACCAGACACAGGCATTTTTTATGCCAGCGTGTACGCTGTTTGTCGGTTAAGTTCAGCTTGTCCTGATGATCGTCAAAGGCTTTCACAATTTCATCTTCCGCCAGCTTAACGTAATTTTGTGCGGATTTCACAACAGCTTTCGCGGCAATAAGTGCCGTGCCTTTTTCCATAAAGTACAGCATTCGCCCTCAAAAACACGGCTATGCGGAATTTTGCGTCCTGCCGCACCTCTGACAACCATTGTTTTTGTGCCGGATAAGATTTTATCTAAAACATGCTCACCCTTTTTGCCGGTGCTATCGCAGTAAACTAAATGAACCATTTGTGTTTTCTCCTTCTCAAGTATGGATTATTTGACAGCCTGTTATGACGTAATATCACCAAAACGTTATTTTTTATTAGGCTTTCGTTTAATCATTAACAGCTTCTCCATGTCTGGAAACAATGATGTATCAGTTAATTCAAACATGACCCATTTTCCGTCATGGTAGGTGGTCGCCTCGTCGTAAATACGTTGTGTTTCGGGCGACAAATCACTACGGATTGATTCAACTTTTTCCCGCTCTGCCTTGCCGAAAATAATCATAAAGCCGAATACATTTTCCTTTGCGTACAAAGCGCATAAGGATTTCCCGCCTCTGCGGTATTTATACTCATAGGTCCATTTCTTCCCGCCGCTGTTCCAAAGACGATCCATATCGTATTTGGATTCAATCAAATCGGTCAGCTTTGTCCATACATCAAATAAGGGCTGTCCGATTAAAAAAATTATTTCTTTATTCGTTGGTATCTCTTCAAGCATTGCCATCCCTCCGCTGTGTTATCTATATTTCATCTTAAACTCATGTTACGCTCTATATCATTACAACCAAACGGCCCAATCACCGTAATCAAAGGTGCCGCTACCATGATGTAGTTTTCCATCAACTTTCAGTTGGCGAAAAGCGTTCCGCATACGGATCAAAATTTCGGGTTGAATGTCTAAGCTGTGATGTGCGGGGTACACATTTTTTACGGGTAGAGCAGAAACCTTTTCAAGTGACGTAAGATATTCTTGTGGATCGGTGGAAGGGTAATATGCAAACAACGTGTCTTTGTAGACAAGATCGCCGGTAAATAAGTATCCATGTTGCGGTTCCCAAAAGCATAGATGCCCAGGAGAGTGCCCCGGCGTATGCAGCGCCGTGATTACGCGCCCACCCAGATCAATGGTGTCACCGTCTTTCAGCACCCGTGTCGGCACTCCCTGAAAAAACTTATAAGTCTTGACATCATAGCCCTCCGGTAAATCGCAACGGTCGATCACCATACCCCGGATGGTATCCATCGTCAGTGGGAACTCACCGCACAGCCAGTTTAATTCTGCTTCATGAGCATAGAAATCTGGATAGTATTCATGCCCGCCGATGTGATCCCAATGGATATGTGTTGCCGCGGCAATTACCGGCTTGTCCGTCAGTTTTTTCACTTCTTCGGAAATATTGCAGATGCCTAACCCTGTATCGATGAGCAAACACCGCTCGTTACCTTCAAGCAGGTAGCAATGTGTTTCCTCCCAATGGCGGTATTCACTGATTATGTGAGTATATGTATCAATTTGATCAAGCGTAAACCAGTTTTCCATTTTCAACTCCTCCTTCGTGTTGCCTGTTTGCTATACCGGAATAAAAAATCGCCACACGATGGCCTTGTCTAGGCTATGGCGCAGCGATTTTGTTTCATCCCTACTTTTTTCGTGTGATACAAATGAACCAATTTCATGGGCGGACGATAGCGCATGGAAAGCACCATAGTTTCACAATTAATGTCTCTATTGTAATTATACTTTCTCAAGAAGAGAATGCAAAGGAAAAAATAAAAAGTAATTGGAAGATAAAAATATTTTTCGGTGTGTACTTGACATACGGGTGCCGAAGGCCATGGAGCCTGATATGGCGCATTCCGTTGGCCTTCAGGAACTTGTCGAACTTATGTGAGAAGCTACCGGGATTATATGGCCTCCCATCGGGTTTGCAGCATACAAGGTCATTTTCGAGGTAACCTGATTATGTCGTTACAGAAAATCAATTTCTTCAGAATATCATGGTCAGAAACAGTGTCAATGCACCCAGCAGGTTAGACTTTTCTGCCTCGAAAACGTGGAACGGCATCTCCACAATCCGTATATCTCAAAAGTGTTGGTGTCCAGGTATTATCACCTCTTTTCTTCATGTGTTTTGGTGTGGATATATTATGGTGGGTATGGTTGAAATTACTTTGTAGTAAATCACGACATATGGTAGAATATATATTATCACGTTAATATGGAGTTGATATAATGTCACAATACAAGTTTAAAATAGTACTTCAGTGGGATCAGGAGGAACAGGCTTTCAACGTGTCTGTACCTGCACTTTCAGGTTGTGTAACTTTCGGAAAGACTAGAGAGGAAGCGGTCAAAAGGGCCCAGGAAGCAATCGTGGGTTTCATTGAAGCGTTGAAAGCAGCCAATATGCCTGTTCCCGGAAGTGATATCGAGATAGCTGAGGTAATGGTCAATGCCTAAGCTGCCTAGAGTTACGATCAAACCACCCTGGATATATGGATTAGTAATCAAACGGAATTACCGTGTAATGCAAAGTAAGTCCACACTTCGCTTGTCTGCTGTTGGCTTAATGTAACCGTAAAGCCAAACATTCTTAGATCTTCAGCGGAAAACACGCGTTCTTCGCCGGTGTCTTTACATACAAATCGATAGGTCTTGCCGCTCTGCATCGCATCGGGAAAAACAGTTAAGCGGTCAAAGGGCGACTTACTCCTGCGAAAAAACATAAAAATTCCATCACCGTTTTCCGGCCGGTCATATTGCCATGCTGTCCAGCAGCTATGATCGAGCGAAATCGGGATCAGTGGATAATAATCACAGGAGAAAAATGGCCGAATTTCCTTATATTCTTTAATCCGTACTTTCAGCCATTCGATTTTGTCCGGCTCTTTTGTATGAAGCGGATCTTCGGTTTCCTCTTTAACCCGCATAGCCAATGAGGCGGAATAAGCACTGCGAACATTATATGTATCCTCATTGTTATTCCATGTGCGGTATCCGGAGCCTGTTCCCGAATAGGGCAGCCACCATGAAATACCGCTGTTATGTATTTGTGTAGCTTCCCTGTCATGATTGGAGGTGCATTGATAATCGCTGCGCCATAGGGGAATTGAACGTTTAAGGGTTTCAATATCTATACGCTTGCCGCCGCTGGCACAATTGTCAATAATCAGATCCGGAAACCTATCCAATAACGTGTCCCAAAAGCGGTAAAGGTTGGTGACATATTTAATCTCGTTGATGCCTTTCCGCCCGGATAATTCATGAAGCCGCCAGAAAGGAAGCGGGTCGATATTAAAATCCTGCCGATAGCATTTTAAGTCCAGCCTGCGAATCAATCCGGATACCAATTCAGTGACATATTGCAGAACATCATCTCTGCCCAGATTAAGTAATAGCCCGTCCGGCTTTTTGTTATAAGTTCCATCCGGCAAAGATAAAAACCATTCAGGATGCTCTCTGACGATGGGCGCGGCAGCGACCACCCGCTCCGGTTCCATCCATAACAAAAAACGCATCCCGCTATTTTTGACCGCTTTGGCCACGTCCGCCAATTCCTGTGGGTGAATATGTTTATTTACCGACCAGTCGCCCGTATGCTCCGACCATTCCAAATGAAATTCATCCGGACAATACTCCTCCGTCTGCCCATACCACGCGGCGTCAATCCAAAAATATTCGTAATCTAAATTATTCTCTTTTAGGGTTTTAATGCGCTCCAACAGAATATCACTGGTTAGTCCTCCCCATGTCATATATGAGAGCGGTGCTTCCTCCGGGCGCCCGGGCTGTCCGATGACAGAGAAGTGCTGTTTTATTAACCTCCGGAAACGGTTATGCGCAGCGTCCTGCCCGCCGGTGTAAGGCATCAGCAGCACCGATGTGGTACGTACCTTTTCCTGCGGATATAAATAAAACGCGCAGTCCTCCAACCCGGTGCATACCCGTACACAATTATCATCCCGTGTGAAAGCCGCGCACCACTGACCGCTCCAGCCAACCGCCGCCAGAAAACCGCCGCCGTCCTTATTCACATCGAAAAACGGAGCCACGGCCTGAGAGGATCGTCCCGCTTCAGGCGCGTAATATCTTTCTTCACCCGGAAGCAAGGATGTTATTCGGCAGACAAATTCATCCCGCTGCCAATTAGAACCGGCAGGATTATAAATTTTCAGCACGCTTTCATCCGGTATATACCCCGCCTCCGGCGACCGATCAAAACCAAAGGGAAATTTCACATCGCAATCGCGAATGTGTTCCAGCAGCCTGCTATCTTTAACGGCGGTATTACAAAATTCCATATGCCATTCCGTGGCGCCGAATTTCGTAAACTCCCGTATGGTTTGTGTGATTTCCAGTCCGTCCGGCAGACGGAACAAGAGATGGGTGGTATGAACATCATTTTCTGTTGTTTTCTTGACCTCCGGCGCACATTTAGCCAGCAGCTCTTCGCTGTCCGTACCGCCATAGGTAAAAGAAAAAAGCTTGTCATTCAGAAAGTCTATGTATTCCATTGTTCGATATTCTCCCTGTGTTTAAGATTAAAATATGGATGTATGTTTGCTAAAAGACTTATCCGGCCGCACTAAGGTTTTTTCACATGTCTTTTGGAATGCGCGCCGTTTAAGGTATAATTCACGCTGATGTTCTAAATATGCTTACGTCTAACAATATATCTCAGTCTTATCAAAATTGATTCTGTTAAGACTGTGTACCATATAATAGGCCGCTACAGATGCAAAACCGTGATTAAGGCTGCAGGTATCATCATGTTCCCATAGAGTCGCCGTGGTTTCAGCCATAGGTAAAAACAAAAATCTGCATTCGTCTATCAACTGCCGGTAAAACTCATTTTGGAAAAGAAACCAAAGACGTAAAAAGCATCCGATAAACATGTACGGTTTATCGATACCGGGGTAACACCGGGCGCTATCCCGTTGAGGAACGAATTCGGTTACCAGCTTGTTCATCAGTGCGGCGTGGTTTTTCTTATCCGCAACTCCGAACAAAAAAGCGTAATATTGGCAGACCTCCGAACAATTTCCTGTTGCAGACAAAACGCCGTTTTTACGGATGCGGTTATCTTCAAAAAAAGTACCGTTAAAGGATTGATTCCGAATCACCGGGAGGAGCGCTTTGTATTGCTTGATCAATTTATCGTCCCGATAGAGGTTGTCAGCGGAAAGAAGCATCTGGGCATAAAGTATATTTGCCGGATAGTTGACGCCGCTGACATACGCTGTATCATTTGCCTTTCCACCGTCAATAAATACCCAGCTTTCTAAATCTTCCAGCAACCCGTCCTCATTGAGATATCTTTCAAAAAAGCGGATTAACCCGTAGACCTTATCTTTAGATAGGGATACCATCCGGTCATCTTTGGTTCTGCGATAGTAAGCGTCCAACTCCAATACATACCACATCGCCCAAGTCGGAATATAGGTACCGCCGTTGTGGTCACCCGGGTAACAGCAGGGGATCATTCCGTCCGGCAGGTCTTCAAGCTGTGGGGAAAGTGCATAATTTTCAAGAAAATTATATTCTATCACATTGTTCCCGGTGAAAAAGGCTTCCGCCCGGCCTGTAAAAAAACTGTCACAAAGCCATCCGGCACGCTCCCGTGACGGACAATCGGTAAAAATATCAACCGCATTCTGCGCAAAAGTATTCCGGCACGCTTCATAGATTAACTGCAATTGTGTATCCGGCAGAATTTCTTTCCGGAGATATGCATCCGGGTGCTCATATAGCGTCATTCCAAAAGCTTTTACGTCCACTTCTCCAGCCAGCGTTACTACCTTGAAAAAGCGTCCGCTGACCGGCTCAAAGCTCAGCAAAGAATACCTGCCCGCCTTCAGGCGGTACTGAATTACATTACAGGTCGATCCGCCCTCTAAGCTTACATTTAGCGCCTCCCGTTCAGACGGGGCAACAGCTGTCTCCTTCCACAAAACATATATTTCCGCCTGTTTTTTCACCTCGATGTCCATTTGAATAAAGCCTGATAAGTTTCGCTTCATATCATATACCTGATAGGTCATTTCAGTCAGCGACGGCAATACATCTTCCATTTTATAAAAAACAAAGCTGCTGGCTTTATCACTCAAGGCCGCCTGCCAGTCTTCACGGGAGAATCCCGCCAGGTTGCGCCCTATTTCAGTAATCGAATGGTCCATCCATTTTGGTTTTTCCGAATTAATTTCCACTCTGCCCGTCTCAACCAGCCGTTCACATTTAACCTGTTCCAAAACCGGATAAGGTACATTCCTGCTAAGGATTTTGAGAGGTGCCACCTCCTCCAGCTCAAGCTGCGGAAAGGCGCGGTAATCCCCTTTGTAAAATGCAGTTCGATCTTTCTCCATCACATATGCCTCAACAAAAAGTCTCTGATAACTGTACCGTTGCACAGCCTGTACCCTATCGGTCATACGGTAAGCCTGAAAGCTTTGGTTCTCTGTCGACGCCGCTATATGGCCGGCACACCTGACTTCGGCGCCGAAAAAAGGAAGTTGATCGGCATAGTAAAAATTATTCGCGTTGGCCGCATATACCTCAACCGTAAGATGAATATGGGTGTTGGTATACTGTTTTAACACATAATGGTCCTGCCGCGTATATCCATGCGCCGCCCTGGCAGGCCCGTACCCAATCAATTGTCCATCCACAAACAACCGGTATATATTTCCGGCGATTAATGTAATACACGCAGGCTCGTTACCGATATCCAATTCTGTTACAAACGCAACATGATAATTCATATCATGGCGGTTGCCCTTTGTCCATACTGTTTTCATCCTATTCCTCTTTTCCCTCAACCGGCAATAGCTATTTCTGAAACGCTCTTACAAGCTATGATTTATCTTTATTTATATAGCACATATCCAATTAATAGCAGTAAATTCTATAAATTACCTGTGCAGCCTCTGCTCTTGATGTACTTATTGTAGGATTCAGTTTATTGTCATTTCCCTTTATAATGCCGGATTTTATCAGCGTAGCCACATCATCCACAGCATACGTTGAAACTTGATCTGAATCGACAAAGTTATTAATGTCAGTCACTGTTCCCAGTGTCAGCTTTTTATTCTTCACCTTCAAGGCTCTGATTGTGAGTACCATCATATCCTGTCTTGAAATTGCCGTTTCAGGTTTGAACATGTTTCTCCCTGTACCCTTAGCTATTCCCAGCTTCTTCGCTATGACCAGGGCTTCGTAATAGTTGTCTGTACCATTCACATCACTGAAGCTTTCACCAAGCTCTGTTGTAAGCCCCATAGCTTTTACAAGCCACATAACATATTCTCCTCTTGCTATAGACTTTTCAGGGCTGAAGAGATTTCCCGGGGCACCTTCCAGGACACCTTTTGATGCAAGTACTTCAACAGGTTTTACTATCCAGGGATATTTATCAATATCACTGAAAGTTTTTTTCACATAGGCAACAGCATACTTGCTAAAATGAGTTATAGTAAATGCAACTTTTCCGCTGTCCTTTTCATATTTTCCATCAGATATAGGGATCAAGCTGCCTTTTTCATCTATATAGTACACTACAATATGCTCAGGATCCAATAATTCATTTTCAGATGGCTTATAGTCAATAGATACTTTAACAGCCGCACCAGGGTTGTTGTAAATTATTTCCCTGCCATCAATTTTGACACTTAAATCAATTACCGGCCTGCCTCCTATTTGTTTTTGGGATTCACTATCTAAAGCAGATATATCATAGTTCTTTACCACTATTTCAATGCTTTTTCCAATGTCTGGCTTTGTTTTTCCAAACATATTACCAGGAACAGTAATCTCCGCAACAGGAGTTTTTATTTCAATCACCTTATCCGGCGTTTCAGAAGCAAGAACACTTGCAGGCAACCCTAGGGAATACGTTTTGGCTCCTTCTGCTGCTGAAACCTCAATGGTAATTTCCTTAACACCATAAGTATTCTGTTTTGCTGCTGTCAATGCTTCATTAATTGTGTCCTGTAATATTGTTAAGGCAGCAATACCTGTGTCTATATTGCTCACCGGTTTTGCTATAATCTTTGTGCTATCTCCAAATGTAACAACTTTTGTTGTCTCTCTACCCTTGTTTGTATTTTCAGTGTTACTGTTTTTATCGTTGTTATTGTTATCATTGTCATTATTGTTGTTATCATTTGTATCAACTTCGAAAATGATTTTATAAGTGCTCTCTGTAATTCCGTCTTCCGCTGATACCGTAATTATTGCTTCTCCGGGAAGTACGGATGCCTGTGTTACCGTAACTTCGGCATTAGCATTACTTGGTGTAGCCGCTACAAAAGGCGCAGCTGTTGTTCCAGCCGGAAGCTTAACATTGTAACTCCTGACATCCGGCGTAAAACCACCTATATTAAGTCCTCCAGCGATAATTCCTGAAAGGGTTGAATCATGATAATCGCTTATTACTTCTTGTATTGCGTCAAGCCTTGCCGTATTCGGAGTATCTGCATTACTTGGATCATATGTCGGAATTATCCACCCGCCTTCATCATTTTCATTCCATGCATACATTAATACTGCATTGGGATAGTTTGAAGACCTGTGGCTTTTGTTCCAGCTTAAGGCTGCTTTGAGATTATCCGCTATTTCCCGTGGAGTTCCTGTCTGAGCCCACTGGTCCTCTCCATAACTAGTCCATGAAACAGGATTGTCTATACGTGGACGTGGATCCCACCCGGCAGTAACCATAGGAACAACTTGTACTCCATAGCTTTCCCACAAATCCCAGTTACTTTGATCTTTGATTGCAATACTTGAATATGGAGATCCATTCCCACCAAATCCGGTATAAGCACTTAGCGCATCTCCCTGCATCTGTTTCATGGTTTTTCCATTTGTCCCCATAATAACAATATATGGTTCATTCACCCCTTGAGAGTTACATTCCAACCTCAACGCATCCACAATTGATTTATCAGTGGACCAAAGGTATAGCAATGGCCTTCCGTTCAATACCTTCTGATAATTTTGGTTGCTGAATTGGGATACCAACCATGGGTAATTACCGGATTGGTAATTTGAGGCACCTAATAGAGCACACCATTTAACATCATTTTTATGCTCACTGGATAAGTACAGATCTCTTGCCCTATTTAACTGCTGCGCACTGTTCCCTTCATCCTGATACATTACGAAAGCCCAGTAATCAATTCCTGCGTTTTTTGCATAATGAATTTCCTTGTCGACTATATCCTGGGTGTATTCAGGAATACTTGCAGTATTTTCACCTGTAACTGTTGCATACCATGGGAGCCTAAAATGATATTTTTCAGGTGAAAGTGCCCTTTGTGTCTGGGTTCCAGGGTCAGTCACCGAAGATGTTCCACCCCATGCATCCCACCTAATTGCCCCTACCACCGTTTTTTCCTGCCGATCGTCTATACTCTGTGGAATGGGGTCAGGATAGTTTGTATTATCTACACTAACGCCACTCGTGTTATAAACTTCTACCTGGACAATTCTTGCAACATTTTCTGCGCCACCTTGTCCATGCTGCTGGACATTTCCCTCTGTTAAATACACTCTCAACTTATCACTGGTTACTTCACTAAAGTTATGCGATATATGATCCAGAGTATTATTGGAAACCTTTGGAAAGCAATTCACCCAATCCATACCGTCCCAATATTGAATTTCGTATCCCTTTTGTTCATATCCGGACATTGTATAAAATTCAACTCTTTTAAATGTAGTAGGACTTCCAAAATCAATAATTACCCACTGCGGACCCTGGGAAACATCCGTCGCCCAGTGTGTCCATGTATTAGTATCTTCATTTCCATTTACTATGTTTGACGGCGAATAACCAGGCTGGGTGCTTGAAGCCGTTACAGGGCGATTAAAGGCATAGTTCCGATCGTAATACACCTCCACTTCAACTATGCGTGCAATATTTTCACTACCACCAACTCCATCCTGGAGGACATTGCCCTCTGTCATATATACCCTGAGTTTTGAAGTTGTTATACAACTGAATGTATATGAATTATGTACTTCTGTGTTGTTCGTCACCTTACCGAAGCAATTCTTCCACTCTTCACCGTCTAAGTACTGGACTTCATATCCCTTCTGCGTATAAGGATTCATCAGATACATTTCTATCCTGTTAAGGATTATATCTTCAGCAAAATCAATTTCTACCCACTGCGGTCCTTGTGATACGTCTGCCGCCCAGTGAGTCCAGCTACTGGTATCATTTTCTCCATTTACTATGTATGAAGGAGAATAATGGGTCTGAGTACTTGAAGCTGTCACTGTTTTTCCAAGAGCAAGATTCGCGGGCCCCGGCTGATTTAATTGGATTGGTTCAGCTCTGTCCAAATTTACCAAACTGAAATCATCTATATATAAATCGTCAGTATAGTCGCCTCCGGATGTTCCTGTTTGTATATATAGCACTGCAGAGGTTAATTTCCCACTCCAAGTTATATTTATATTTTTTTCTATTTTAGTAAAGCCATTAGCATCAACAGGTATCCAGTCGGTACTAAAATATGAATTACCATTGAGCTTCAAAACAATCGCAGGGCTTGCTGTCCCTGATGAAAGCTTTACATAGCCTGTGAACCTGTAATTTCCGGGCCCATAACTTTTTAAAGCATTCATAACATTCTGAGAAGCCGAGCTCCAGTCGGCTGATCTATCTGAAATCTTTAGGGAGTTAACACCTGAGTTTACATTACCCGTATCAAGAGTTATGGTTGAACCGTTTTCAGGAGACCATCCGGATGTTCCACCCTCAAACCCCGGATTGTTGAGAAGTTCAGGTGATTGTACTTGTGGAGGAGCCACATAATCAGGATTTATCAGGCTAAAGTCGTCTATATACAAATCGGTAGTAGGACACTCGTTTCCACCCAGTCCGGTTTGTATATACATGTGCGCATAGTTCAAAGTTCCGGTCCAGCTGATTGCTACCTGTTTTTCCAATTTTGTAAAGTCGGTATTATTAATCGCCGTACGGTCTGTTGCAGCATAGTGATCACCGTTATCATCATTATATTTAATAATGATAAGCGGACTGCAAGAGACATCCTCTGCTAATTTTGCATATCCGCTGATATTGTAATTTCCATTCCCATAGCTCCTTAATAGAGAAGTTACATCCTGCACAGCTGTACTGTAGTCTACACTCCTGTCGGAAATTTTTAATGAACTTGAGCCAGAATTTACATTTACAGTGTCTGTGCTTATTGTTGCCATTTGGCCATACCATCCAGTAGTTCCGCTTTCGAAACCCGGGTTAGAAAGCAATTCCGATGATTGCGCTGAGGCGGTTATTGCCATTGAGAAGCACATAGAAAAGATCATTACCAGTATGAGCCAAGCTGCTATACCTCTTTTAAACATTTTCATTTCCCTCCCTATAATCCTAAGTGGTCCGATGATATGATTTATAGTACAAATGAGTCAAGGATTCATTTCCCGGCCTCATTTTGACTTACCCTTTAATAGCTCCTGCAGCAACACCGCCGTAAAAATATTTCTGTCCAAACAGGAAGAATAGTATCGGCGGAATGCAAGCAAGCGACATCAAAGCAAATACAGCTCCCCAGTCGTTGGAATGCTCGCTCATAAATGAATATACGGCCATCGGCAGAGGCATTTTTGATTTGGATCTTAAGAATACCAAACTGTTGTAGAAATCATTCCAAATTCCAAGTGAAGAGACAATAGATTGAGTAACCATAACCTGCTTCATAAGCGGTAGTATAACATACATGAAGCGGTAGGAATACCCACAGCCATCAATTGTAGCAGCTTCATCCAACTGCGCTGGTATTGTTTTTACAAATCCTGTGAACAACAATATCCCCATGGGAATGGTGCCGGAAGTAAATATCAGGATTATTCCAAGCCTGTTGTCAATGAGGTGAAATTTGTTTAGCATGGAATATAATGAGGCTAAATTAGCTACTGATGGAATCATCATGGAAGCAAGAAAGATTATGTAAATCCATTTGAATATTTTCTCTTTTCTCCTGCCAAGCGCATAACCTGCAATGGAGCACACAAGAATCGAAAAGCACATGGATAAACCTGTATAGATAAGAGAATTTGCAAATCCCGAAAATACGGTTCCCTTTTTTAACACATTAACATAATTATCAAGCTGCAACTTGTTAACCCAAAAAACAACCCGGTTAATGTCTTCATTTGTTTTAAAGCTGTTAAGAAATACGTTTATAATCGGAAATAAAACACACAAGGCTAAAGAATAGATAAATAAGTATTCCAGCAGGATCAAAAGTTTGGATTTCCGTTTCATGAGCTTAATATTCCACCTCCCTGCTCCTGGTAACCCTGAGTTGAAGAAGCGACACCGCTGCAATAAATATGAAGAATACAAACCCGACAGCGCTTCCTAATCCAAAGGTATTATTGCTGAACAACAGGTTGTAAACCTCCATAGACAGTGATATTGTCGCATTTGCCGGGCCACCGTTTGTCATCAGGTAAGGAAGGTCAAAGAATTTTAAGGCACCTGTTATAGCCGTAAAACTGACGATTGTTACAGAAGGCATAATGAGAGGTAATGTTATATAAAGAAAGTTTTTAAAGCCTACTGCTCCATCCAATTCCGAAGCTTCATACACATCATGCGGTATGCTGTTTAATCCTGCCAAAAAGATTATCATTCCTATTCCCAGGTATTGCAGCGTATTTATCAGTATCAGGGAATTCATGGCAGTACCCGTACTCCCCAGCCAGTCTTTAGAAAGATGTTCAAGCCCGATATTCTTTAAAAATGTGTTTACAAAACCCACATATTGTAAGATATTCCTCCATGAAAGGGCCATAACGACCGTGCTGATTACAGCCGGTATATAAAAAATAGCACGGAATACATTTCTTCCTGTAAATTTTCCATGCAATATAATTGCAATTATCATTTGTAAAATTGTTCCCACTATAGCGGCAATAACTGCAAAGTGTATGGTGTTTTTAAATGATAAAAACACCATATCATCTTTAAATAAGGCAATAAAATTTCTTAATCCGACAAAGTTGTAGGATTTGCTTATTCCATCCCAATCGGTAAATGAATAAACCAGGCTTAGAAACAGAGGATAACAGCTAAAAACAAAATATACGGTCAACGCCGGCAAAACAGCCAATATAGAATTTATAACTTCTCTTTTTGGATGTGGCTTAATGCTATACATTACTATTTGTCCCCTAACATAATTGTGCTATTTTAAATTAATCCTACTATACCGGCAAATAAAGCAGTATTGCCGGTATAGTAAATTGATACGCACAAAGGAATTTACATCAGTCTCCAACATTCAAATACACTAAATTGAGTTAATTATGTTTAATCCCGTCTTTAGCCTTTTCAAATTCTTTGTCCATAACAGCTAATTCTTCTTTTGCGGTTTTACCGGTTAAGAGTGCCTGTGTTGTCGACTCTACAACGGCGTCCAGTGATGTCGGGAAAGAATAATCACCTCTACCGAAATGCTGAGTAGTTTTGGATGTATCGTATAAAGTATCAAAGAATGATTGAAGTATGGGATCCCTTTTTGCGGTTACACCCGGCATGAAACTTCCGGTACCTTCCGCTTCTACAAGGCTTTTCAAATTCTCGGGTTTAAGAATGAAATTGTATAATTTCTTTGCCGCATCAACATTTTTTGTTTTTGCATTTATTGCTAATGTACCTGTTACTTGTGCCAACACATTGAGTTTGCCGTCAGTCCCCTTAGGATAAGGAAATAGAAATACCCCCAGGTTGAATTTAGCAGGATCTGCTTTGATAATGGCGTCTTGAGCGGGAAGCCATGGTCCTTGCGGCAGCATAGCAGCTTTTCCATCTGCAAAAAATTGTACAGACTGATCATACTTAAGCGTTAATGCAGCCTTACTTACAAATCCTTTTTTCACCGCACTCTCCAGGAATTCATATCCCACCTTAAATGAATCGGCCCATCCAAGTTTTCCTTCTGCTATTGCGTTATCCATATTATCAAATTTTGCAAGGCTGTCACAAAATCTGAAAGGACTTATAAACACTCCGGTAATAGTCCATGTATCTGCTCCCCCGAAGACAATAGGATCAATTCCATCCGCTTTGATTTTTTCACATAGGACGTTGAACTCATCTAGAGTAGTGGGTTCTTTAAGTCCCAATTTGTCAAAACAAATCTTATTGTAATAAAACGGATGGCATTCAATAGTACCGTCAACAATGGCGCCATATATCTTGCCGTCCCTTGTGAAGTGTTTCCATAGCACATCATTTGATTTCATCTGCTGAGTACCGGTTTCATTTATTACATCCATCAGCCAATTTTGCTTTATGTATTCGTTAAGAGATACCCCGCTTAAATATACTACATCATTAGCATCACCTGACATGAACCTGGCCTTCAGAATTTTATCATAATTAGCTCCGTCAAGTACCTCCTCTTGAACAATAATCCCGGGATTTTCATCCATGAATTTCTCTAAAGTAGGCGTTTGCTCACCCTTGCTCCACCAATTCGAATACCTGATGGTAACCGGGTCTTGTCTGCTCCCTGTGGTAGCCGCAGAAGCGCTGGTATCGCTCGGATTCCCATTCGAAGTGCTTTGCGCGTTTCCTCCGCACCCTGATATAAGTCCGGCAATAATTCCTAGCGAAACGGCAATACATAAAACCCTTTTAAGCATGAAATTTGTCCCCCCTAAAGTATCATAATAAATTGAAAACACACCTATGACGATCATCACGCTTTCAATGATACATCCTCGATAAAAAAACGTATAGGCGTAAATTTTTATCAAACAACGTATTTTTTTATCCTTCTCGTATTTCATACTTTTTTGTCGATTACAGATTATGATATAATATTGATATTATTTATAGCACTTTCGAAGAAGATACTTCTAAACAACATAAATTAATAAATGGAGACAGCTATGAAAAATTTTTTGCGTTACTTCTTGTCTATACTGCTTAATCCCTTTCGGCAAAGCATAAAATACAAACTATTTTTACTTATTCTTATAGTAATGTCCCTCCCAATTGTTATTTTCGGGCTTATATCCTATAAAATATCTTCTTCTGTAATTGAAAATGATTTCATTAAATATAGAAATCAGGTGAATTATCAGATCATTACAAATATTGACGCGGAAATAAAGAATCTTTCCTGGCAATCATCCGCCATAAATTCGAATCTTGACGATATACTTTACATATTGGGTACGCCCAGTGAAGACCAAAACGAAACTTATCTCCTTGCGAAAAAAAGGACATACAATTATTTTAGAAGTATTTTGGAAGGCAACATTAAGTTAAATGCAATTACACTTATATCTTTAAGCGGTGATATTGTATTATATGTAGACAAGCAAGTCGGTAATTTAAATCTTAATACAGTAGAAAAAGAGCAGTGGTTCAAGGAAACCCTATTAGAAAACGGCCATCCGATATTACTTGAACCACATCTCAACAAATATGTTAATTATCGTCTGAAAAATAATACCGTAATCTCTATCTCCCGTGCAGTCGTTAATCTTGAAAACCTTGTGACATGCGGCGTCCTCGTTCTTGATGAGAGTCTTTCCAACTTTTCAAGTTTATTCTCAAGCAATAATGTTGAATCCGGGGAAATATTTGCTGTTTTCAGTAAATCGGGAGAAAAAATTTATTCAAGCAATTCACTCAATGATTCTGCTTATAAGAAGCTTTTGCTTCAATCGTCCCTATCACCGACTCCTCCTGTACGTTTCATGGCAGGTAAAGAAAATATGGTTGTCAGCTTTACTGAATCAAAGGAATATGGTTGGAAGGTAATCTCCCTATTTCCTGAAGCAAAGCTTAAAGAAAAGAGCGGTTTTATTAAGAGCATAAACAATATGCTCCTGGTAGTACTAACAATTTTCTCTCTATTTATTTCAATTGCTTTTTCCGGTTTCGTAACACATCCCTTGGAAAGATTGACTAAATCATTCATTAAGATGCAAAGCGGAAACTTGGATGTAAGGGTGGAAGTAAAGGGGTCTGACGAACTTGCACAAATCAGTGCGACGTTTAATAACATGGTCTCCAGCATAAAAACCTTAATCCAGGAAAAATACCAGAATCAGATTCTGCGTAAGCAAGCCGAGCTTGAAGCTCTTCAAAGCCAGATCAATCCGCACTTTCTTTATAATACGCTAAACTCAATAAGAGCAGTGATTGACAAAAGAGATTATGTTAATTCATCTTTGATGGTTGAGAGTTTGTCAGATATTTTCCGTTACGGTTTAAATCACGGCGAGTATTTAGTAAAACTTACGGATGAAATCGAACACGTACGGAGGTATCTGTTTATCCAAAAATTTCGATTTTCAGACAGATACGATGTACATTTTGATATAGACAGAGAAATTTTAAACTGTAACATTCTTAGGTTAACTTTGCAGCCCCTGGTGGAAAACGCGTTACATCACGGCCTCGATCCAAAAGCTGAAAAAGGTGAATTAAGAATTGCCGCTAAAGCCAGTGGTGATAGAGTATATTTATATATATCCGATACAGGTGTGGGAATACCTGGGGATCATTTATACCAAATTAACTCTCTCCTTGATTCTGATCCTGAAGCGAGTAACAGTCTAGCATTAAAAAACCTGGGAATTTTAAATGTAAATGCGCGTATAAAATTTCACTTTGGAAAAGAGTATGGCTTGAAATTATCTGGTAAGCCAGGATTGGGGACGACCGTCAGAATAACTTTGCCGAGGGATTATAGCAACATTGTGGAGGAGCAAATATGAGAATATTAGTAGTTGACGATGAATTGCTTGCAAGACAATCTATAATTTCCACATTAAATGCCTTAGGCTACAATGAAATACACGAGGCAAAGGATGGTATTGAAGCGTATGATTTAATAAACATATATAAGCCGGAGATAGTTATCGCAGATATCAGGATGCCTAAATTGGATGGTATTGAGCTTTTGTCAAGACTAAATTCTATGAATGCCGATGATATCATTTTCGTATTTTTAAGCGGGTACGATCTTTTTGAGCACGCTCAAAAAGCTATTGCTCTAGGCGCTTTTTCTTATCTGCTTAAGCCTGTCAAAAAAGCCGAACTAAAGGATGTTTTAGCGAAAGCGTGTAAAAAGCTGGATCTAGAAAAAGAACATCGGCAGGTGAACTTTCAAATGAAAATAAAGATGAACCAGGGACTTACGTTGCTTCGAAAAAATTTTTTCTTAAAGCTTATAACGGAAGAAGGTTTATCACAAAATTACATATACAAGCAATTAAGTGACCTTGATGTCAATTTTCCTTATAACTGTTTTTGTATAATTCTAGTCAGTATTGACAACTATATAAGTTCCGTGAAGAACAACACAATAAGGGACAGTGATCTATTGAAGTTCAGCCTTGAAAATATCGCTTCGGAAACTTTAGCCTGCAGCAATATTCCTGCATATCCGTTTAATTTCGGAGACGGACAGGGATTTTTGTTGAATTTTCAAAGAGATAAAAATAATCCAAGCATAAGTTTTATTGCCTCCTCATGCGAGAAAGTAATAAAAAACATCAATAAGTATTTAAATCTACCTGTTTCAATAGGAATAGGCAATATTGCAGAAGAAATCAGGGATGTTCATATTTCATACAGTGCAGCCAGGAGAGCCATTATACAAAGAATAACCAAAACCGATAAACAGGTTTTTGTAGCAGCCGATGACAGCCCTTACAATGGAGAAATTGAATTTATCAGCCTAAAAACTGAACAAGTGTTTTACAAGTGTTTTGAAAAACTTGACTTGAGTACCGCAATGAATATTATAAATGAATTATACTGCCCATTTACTTTTAAAAGCAGCACGGATGTTGAAGCCTTAACTAAAATGAATTTCCAATTGGTTTTGCTGATTTACAAATTCCTGAATCATTTAAGCATAAATCCTGATGAATTACTAGGTGATGAATTCCTGTTATATAATGAACTCAATTTATGTACAGACATAAACTCAATTTTAGACTGGTCCCAGGAAAAACTGAAAATATGTTTTAATGCGGTTGAGTCAAGTTATAAGAAAAACAATTTAAAACTTATTCAGAAAGTAAAGGAATATATCCAGGGTAATATAAGCAAGGATATAACCTTGGAAGGTGCGGCAGATTATGTGCATCTTAGTCCAAGCTATTTAAGCAAAATTTTCAAGCAGATCGAAGGGGATACCTTTATTGGCTATGTTATAGGCTTCAGAATTAAAAAAGCCCGCAGTCTTTTAAAGGAAGGACATTATAAGGTAAATGACATTTCCGGAATGGTTGGATTCAATGATGTAAAATATTTTTATAAGGTATTTAAGAAAGTGACAGGCTTTTCACCGACTGATTACAAAAACATTTAATTTCTATGGGCACGAGAAAAAGAAAACCATAGAATGAGAGATTAAAAGGCACTGAATTTGAAGGGAAGCTTTATAATCCGGTGCCTTTTTTGCATTTTTCTTGAGAGAAAAGGTGGATATCTTTCTTTATTCTGAGGACAACTTTTCTTGTAAAGGTGTGATTGAACGGGTTCACCGGTATGTTTTTTTCACTCCACATCACCTGTGTTGATGACGATTGTGTTGTTGGTACCGTCCCATTCTACGTCAAAGTGGAATAAACCGGCAACGTCGTGGAGCTTGAAGTAGCCGTTCCCATCAATGATGTAGCTGGACAGGCTAATGGGAAGGCCTTCAAGACCATCAAGAACGATCTTTGACGTATTTTGATACCTGCGCCCTTGCCTGCCATCTCACCACCTGTCACGCTGTACGCCATGTTGCTGGTTAGCCTAATTGCGTTGTTTTCAGCGTCCCATGCCACATCAAACTGGTCGGATGTACCACTTAAAACGCAGGCCAAATCCCGGAGCTTGAAATAGCTGCTCTGATTGATGGTATATGCGTCAAAGCTGATCGGCTTGCCGTTGACAAGTACCGTCGAGGATGTAGGAACGGCCTTGAGAACAAGAGAGTCGGACGGCGGTGCCTTGCCTGCGACAAAAGGAATATTTCTCGCTTTGGCACCGGTTTCAACTTCTGACCCTGCCTCGCCATATATGACCAATGCGGGACAAGCGTCAATGGCCATCGGTGCCGTCACATTTTTCCCTATTGTAAGGGCCATAAGATAGCCATTTCCATAAAAGGCGAATGGTTCAATATTTCTCACACTGTTCGGCACTGTGAACGCTGCGTCTTTTTTACCAGCCGGATATGCAAACAGGGTGGTTTTTCTTGCTTCATTTTTCGCTGCTGTATAATCGGTTATTGGGGTCAACGGCAATCTTTTCCAGTCTTTTCCAGTCTTTTACAGTTGTAAAAAGATGCAAATACAATCCGGTTGACGCCTTTTCCAATAGAAATGGAAGTCAGTCCGCAGTCGGCAAACGCATAGCTTCTTATTTCCCTCACTCCTGTTCCGAGTGTGACACTTTTCAGGTATTTATTTTCCGCAAAGGCAACTCCCCAATGGATAAAACGCTGTTTGGAATGACAAATGAGCTGTCCGTTTTTTGAGCCGGATAGTAAAGGAGAATATTATCATAACTATCATGATAATACAGAACGCCATTCTTACTTGAGTAAGCCTTATTTTTTACATCAACGGTAAACTGTTTCATCCCGCTGCACCCTTGAAATGCACCATTATAAATGATTTCAACGTTTTCAAGGATGATTGCGGCGGTAAGGCTCGTACAGCCTTGGAATGCGCTTGAGCCTATTGACGTCAGACTGTTTGGCAGGGTCACGTTTTTTAGGGCTGTGCAGTGGGAAAACGCGCCGGTTTCGATGGTTGTGACGCCATCCGGAATCACGATTGAATTCAGATCCCTGTTTCCCTCAAACGCATAGTATCCAATCGTCTTAACGCCATTTGGGATGGTAACGGCACTATCTGTACCCGTATAACGGCTTAGTACGCCGTCTTCAATCAAAAATTTCTCAACTACGAAGTCGTCAGAAGGGGCTAAATAGTCCTCAACAAAATAATCCTCAGCTGAATAGTCTTCCGCCGCCGCGGCATGGAAGGGGGGCAGTGTAAAAATCAGCAATACAGCTAAGCTCCAGCTTAAGATCTTTCGCGCCATGACAACTACCTCCCGATCTTTTCATAAGTCCTCATGGACATGGCAATTGCCTGTTCCCTTGTTGCCATGCCATAGCCCGCTGCTTCCTGCGCCGTTGTGGCAGCCTTAGGCATAAATTCGCCCTCTTTATTGCCGGAGATGATGCCGATTTTAGACATATATTTTGTCGCTTCGACCGCCCAGCTTGAGATGTATTTCTGATCCGTAAATTCCTTCACGCCCGCCGTGCTGTAATCTCCGTCCGGCTTGATAACCTTGATTGCGCGGAAAAGCATGGTGGCGCATTGTTCCCGATTGATGAGCACCTTTGGAGAAAATGTGGTGGCCGATGTCCCGGACGTAATACCGAGTTTATATGCTTTCAAAATTTGTGGATTCACGGTATCTGTAAATGGGTTGGCAGCGGAAGCTTCGGCGGTTTTTCCCGTAGTTTTTTCGTAAAGCTGAACGGAAAGCTCGCAGAACTCTTCTCTTGTTATCGCCTTTGTCATATCCGCGCCTTTGAGAATTTCAGGAATAATCCCGGCATCGGCGGCTTTTTGCAATTCGGGCGCCGCCCATGTGCTGACGTTGCTCCAGTAGGCGGGATTACCGATCTTCACGGTGTTGGAATAATCGGAGTAGATGTGCTTATCGATATAGTCGCCGGAATAGCCCCACATGGAGTGAAAGCGCGCCTTGAAGTAATAGGTTTCGCTTTTGATGTCTACATCTTCGTATTTGACCGAGCTATCAAAGGGACGATACTCAAAATAGCCCCGGTCAAGAAATTCCGAAAGGTAGTCGGTGGTTTTCCAAAAGTGCGAGGGCCCTTCGTTCCAGTCATAATTGCCGTACTTGTAATCAAAGGCAATTTCGATTGGATCACATTGCTTCCCTTCGAAGTATTCGGAATTGTCTGTAATTTTTGCGTCTAAATCCTTAATACTTTGCGGTACGGCGAGTTTAAGTTCAAAGTAGGGCAGTCCGTTGTGATCCTCTTTTAACTCCGCTTTCAGATCTATAGGTGTATCCAGGGTGAGGTGGACTGGCGATGAAAAGCATGTTTGTTTATTTTTTCTATGGGCGTGATACATACGTCATCGCCTTCAATGACTATTCAGATAGCTATGATGCCCTCTCCGATGATTACGCAGCCATATTGGCTCAAATTAAATTTGAATAGGCGGGAAAAATATGCAACTACAATCAAAAAAGATATTCTCTTCACACCATTACTTACTAATCAACTCCGATAAAATGGTCCGTTGCTTCAATCCCTCCATATTTGGCTCAAATGGATTCCCCGGAGTACTTGAAGGTTTCATCATGCCCGCGCTTGAAAGTTCAATCTCCTGATCAAAACTCCGCATCCCTGCATCAATACGCTCCGCAAACGCCTGCTGGCAAGCCATGCGCGGAGAACGTGGATCCTGTCCCAAATAGCGTGAAGTTTTCCATGAATCTTCTATTGTTTTGCTGATATCCTAATTTTATTAAAATCCTAAAACGCCAACAAGAGTAGTTTGTTGACATAGGTTATACTTTATTGTCAAACTGGAATGCATCTGCTATGACTGCCCAAACTATTGCCGAAAGCTTCCTGATACTAAATTTTTTCTTGAAAAACAGTAAACTTATCTTTTTAGTTTCACTTGACAGTTCAAGAAACAAATTATATAATGGTTTTGCACAATTTAATCGCTATAAACTTATTTGGAGGTAATATTATGACTGTCTATGATTACGAATATACATCCATTGAGAACAAGCCGGTGCAAATGTCCGGATACAAAGGGAAAGTGCTGCTCATTGTCAACACGGCCAGCAAATGCGGATTCACACACCAGTACAAAGGGCTTGAGGAACTTTACCGGAAATATAAAGACCGGGGCTTTGCGGTGATCGGCTTTCCCTGCAATCAGTTTATGGACCAGGAGCCGGGAAATGAGCAGGAAATCTCGGAGTTCTGCTCATTGCGCTACGGCGTTACTTTCCCGTTGTCCCAAAAGGTAGATGTCCGTGATGAAAACGCCATACCGCTCTATCGATATCTGACCTCTCAGAAAGGCTTTCAGGGGCTTGGCAAGGGCTTGAAGGCCAAGGCGATGGAGCTCACGCTCAAGGCTAAATATAAGGGTGATTTCGCGGATGAGCAAATCAAATGGAACTTTACCAAATTCCTCATTGCTCGTGACGGAAATGTCGTTTCACGTTACGAGCCGACGGTTGAGCCGAAAGACATTGCCGGCGATATTGAGAAATTACTATAACGGAGGGCATTAACATGAACAGAGTTGTATACGCCTCCAGGGGCGGTAACACGAAAAAACTTGCCGATTCCATTGCCAAAGGCGCCGGTGTATCGGCTGTTTCTATGGAACATTTCAATGTATCCGAGGCTGCGGATATCCTTTTTGTCGGCACGTCCATCTATGCGGGAACCATCGACGGCAAACTGCGTGAGTTTCTGGCGGGCTTACAGCCGTCACAGGTAAAAAGCGTTGCTGTGTTTGGCACATCGGCAGGCAAAAAGACGGCTTTGGCGGAAGTCAAATCCATTCTCGAGCCAAAAGGCGTTTCCGTCTTAGAGGATGCGTTTCATTGCAAGGGTTCATTCCTGTTTGCCAATCGCGGGCGGCCAAATGAGGAGGATTTGAAACAAGCCGAAGCGTTTGCCGGAAGGATCTGCGGAGGGCGCTTATGAATGACGACCGGATTCTAAAGCTCGAAAACCAGCTCTGTTTTCCGCTTTACGCTGCGGCCAAAGAAGTCGTGAACCGTTACAAACCCTTTCTCGACGAAATCGACCTGACCTATACGCAGTACATCGCCATGATGGTGCTGTGGGAATACAAAAGTGTCGGCGTGAAGCAGCTTGGCAAGTACCTGTATCTCGATTCCGGCACGCTGACACCGCTTCTAAAACGGCTTGAGAGCAAGGGCTTTGTTCAGCGCGAGCGTTCCAGGGGGGATGAGCGCGCGGTTAATATTACCATCACCGAAGCCGGGGAAAAGCTTAAAGAAAAAGCAATCGAGATTCCTTTGAAAATGGCAAAGTGTATACCGCTTTCCCCGGAGGAAGCTGGAACGCTGTATACGCTTTTATACAAGCTGCTTGGGCAGCTGAACTGCGGAGGCGAAACATGAGTGCTATTTCCTACAAAGATGCATTTGCCGGGAACATAGACATTTCTCTCAAAACAGCGGCCAGCGTCTTAGCCGCTTATCCGGCTTCCGCGTCCGCTTTCGCGCGGCTTGGAAAAGGGCTGAAGAAAGCGGAGAGCAGCCGTGCACGCCTTGCAAACGAGGGCATTGAGGTTCCCCCGCTGATGATTGTCAGCACGACCGAAGCCTGCAATTTGGCCTGCGTGGGCTGCTATTCCTGCGCACATAACAGAAAGACTAACAACGAGCTGCCGGACGAACGTATCGCGGAAATACTAGACGAGGCGTCCGGGTTGGGCGTGAGCATCGTGATGCTGGCGGGCGGCGAACCGCTGCTCTCCCATGGTTGGCTGGACGCACTGGGCAGGCATGACGAAATGGCCGGCATCGTGTTCACCAATGGGACGTTGTTTGACGAGCTCCGCCGCGAATGGTTCGCGGAGCACCGGCACATGCTTCCCGCTTTCAGCATTGAGGGCAGCAAGATTCAAACGGACGCCAGACGCGGCAGCGGTGTGTACGCAAAGGTCAGCGAAGCCATGCGTATCCTGCGTTCCGATAAAATTCCGTTTGGCATATCCGTGACTGTCACCAGCCAAAATATCGACAGCATCCTGCACAAGGAATTTACTGAGGAGTTCGTACAGAAGGGCTGCCGGTTGTTTGTCTTCGTCGAATACGTTCCGGTAGAACCGGGCACCGAGCCGATGGTGCTTTCCACAGCCGACAAAAAGCGGCTCAATGAATTCGCAGTTACAAGCGCCAGGAAATACCCCGCGTTGTTTATCCCATTCCCCGGTGATGAAGAGCAGTACGGCGGATGTCTTGCCGCCGGCCGCGGATTCGTGCATGTGAGTGCCGGCGGCGATGTGGAGCCCTGTCCGTTTGCGCCTTTTTCCGATACAAATTTAAAGGATGTTTCACTCAAAGACGCGTTGGCCTCCGGCTTCCTCTCCAAAGTACGCAAAAATCACCATTTACTCAAGGAGGGCGACGGCGGCTGTGCGCTATGGCACAATCGCGAGTGGCTGACGGATCTGATATAGAAGGAAAGGATGTGATTTTTTATGCGATATATAATTATTGGGGTTGCTTTACTAATGTTTATAACTGGATGTTCTTCAGAAATACAAAAGAAGATACCGCAAGAAAATGAAGTTAATATCATGCATACTGCCATCGGTAATCCTACCGCTGATGAAGTCTTAACAAAATATAAACAAACAGATATATTTCTTATGAATGGAATTGTATATGTTAATGCAGAAGAAATTGATTGGGTGAAAGATTTGGAGTTAACAATAGGTAAGGAAGTTATGGAAATCTCAAGCCAATCAAATAAGGGAGAGGATTTTATCGAAGGCACAGCATCAACATTGCCGATAGGCACAAAAATATACAAACCGATTGAAAAGGGTGATATTTACATTGCGATTATCAATGGTAAAGAAATACGATATCTGGGATGGCGTGAAGGATGAAAAAATTTTACTATAGTAGTATCGCTTCATATAAATGTGAACGTTTCATATTTTTATATAATATGCTCCGGCTTTAACAATATAATAGTAATCGGGTAGTGTTAAGATCTTTCGCACAATGCGGAGTTTGAATCTCTCATAAATAAGAAAACAATTCAACAGGTTAACCTGCTTAGTTTTGAGTAAAATCAATCACATAAATATTCACTCTTGGAAGCTGTGGTTATGGCAAATTCGCCAATAGGACATCGCACTTCTTATGTCATAAAAATTGATTAAGTCAAGATTTTTTACTGAGCATACCACATGGAGAAGTGACAACAGTGGCGAAGTAGCCCACAGAGACATAGTAAACACCAAATTGATAGAAAGATTGTCCGTCGCAACGCTAAAAGCAATATAACAAGGCGGGAGATATGCTCACCGCCTGAAAACCAATCCGGTACCCGCCTGTTCAAAAAGGGGACATTCCTCATCCCCGGAGCCTCGCTGCTTGCAGAGGTGTGTCCCTTAGAGGCGGGGGACATTTTTGAGCCTCGTTATATCAGAGCTTCTCCCCATCAAACAGCTTGACCTCGATCCCGAGGATCCTTGCAGCGGTCAGCCACTCCTGCACATAATCGCCGTACACCCCGTGGATGTGGTTGCAGGGGAAGGAACGCAGGAACTCGTCGGCGCTTGTGGAAAGCCTTGCAAAGGCGACCGGCCACTCGGGCGTCGTCGCAGATCCCTTGCGAAGCGCCACCTCGCGCGGGAATTCCACAAATTCGGCCGGAACCAGGGCAAGCCAGTATTTACCGTTTTTACGGGCAAGCCTCCCCAGCGTAACCTTTCCAGGGGCCGCAAAATGATGGACGCTGGCGCCTCCGGCAGGATAGTAGTTCTTTTCAGGATAGAAGGTGACCTGCTTCAAATTAACGGCCGGATCGCAGGAGCCGCCTGCAAAGAAGGTGGCATGCGTCCCCGAGTTGGAGAAATACCAGACTCCGTCCTCCCGGTCATAGTGCCGGACATCGGCGAATAAAACGGGCAAGCCGGACAGGTGCTTGAAGATCTGCATGGTCAGGGCTCCGTCCATATCGGCCTCGGTAGCGGCCACAATGGGCTCGTGGGGGCCATCCCAGTCATAGGGGTCGTTCAGGAAGGCTTCCGCAACATCCATGGTAGCATAGGTCTCGGTAAGGTCTCCATGGGCCTTGATCCCGACAAAGTCCAGGTTGCGCTCCTCAATGATCCGTCTCAAGCCGTAATAGGAACGGATCTGGAGCTTGAGCAGCTCCGGCGTCAGTCCCTTCCCATCATATTTGATGCTGCCGACATGCTTCTCCAGCCATTTCAGTGCGTTTTCCACCCTGGAGGCATCCGCCAGGCTGCCATACCGTACGATATCCTCCTGCTCGATATTTTCTACATCGATCCCGAACAGGGACTGCCATTGGTCCAGGTTGGCAACTGCCGTGTACATCCCGAGGGGTCTTCCGCCAAAATTGCCGAAGGTCTGCCCCCGCAGCTGTTTGACCGCGGATGCTGCCTTCAAAAAGGCCATGACCTTCGAAAGCACCTGTGCATCACGGATGGAGCCCCAAATCCTCTCGTAATGGATTCCAAGCTGGTCGAGGGTGCCGGCTGCAGCCAGCATGCCGACCATGCCGCACTCCGAAGGATGCAGGTTGCAGAAAAGCAGGTACGGTCCCGGGGCGAAATTGGTGGCAACCGCCGTATACTGGGGATAGCACCAGATGGCGTAGTTAAAGATGGTCAGTTCCACGCCCGACGCTTTCAGGTATTGCGCTTCCTCCCTGGCTGCGGCATTGCTCCCGATGATTTCCCTGCCGGCCACAACCTCCACCCGGCCGGTCTGTTGGAGCGCATGGGTCAATTCCTTCTGATAGGTTTGGTTTACCGGCAAAAGATCCCGGTGGATGTATTCCCTGCCATCCGAAAAAGTCAGAATGCCGACTTTGATTTTTTTCATCGTGTTCACCTCATTTTTCTGCGTATGAATTTCAGCGCCGCCTCTGCATCTGCATCCATCATGGCCTCGTCCGCCTGTGGATTGAGATCCCTCCAGACCTTGATGTCCCTGCCTACCTCACCGCCCATTTTTTCAAAGGGCTCCATCACGATAGCCCCCCGGTACCCGGTCTCCTTCAGGGCGCCTGTGATCTCGTTCCAGGGCATCTTGCCCTTTCCGGGACACTTGCGGTTGGTTTCCCCGATATGGAAATGCCCCAGCCGGCTGCCTGCCGTACGGATTGCCTCCGCAAAGCTGTCTTCCTCGATATTCATATGGTACGTGTCCAGCAGGAGCTTGATGTTGGGGCTGCCCACCTCTTCACAGAAGGCCATGCCTTCCGCCGCGATGTTGAGCAGGAACTGCTCGAAGCGGTTGACGATTTCCACGCAGTAATAAATGCCGTAAGCTTCAGCCGTTTTCATCACCTGCTTCAGGCTCGCGGCGCTCCGTTCCAGATAGGGCCTCTTATCCGTAAGGCCCTCGTTGAGGCCCGACGGCCAGGAGGTATAATTGATCCCGCCGAAAATGCGGCCTCCCATTTCATGCAGGACCTCCAGGGTCCTTTTCGCGTATTCGATACCCGCCCGGCGGACAGATGCATCCTCCGAGGCCATATCGTACTTTCCCGGAAAACCGATGCAAAAGGTCAGTTCCACGCTCCGGTCGGCCGCCGCCTTCCTCAGTTCCCGCCGTTTTTCCGCCGGCATCTCCACCAGCCAGCCCGAGCCCACTTCCAGCACATCGAAGCCCAGGCCGGCCACCTTGTTGAGGTAATAAAGGTAGTCTGCACTCCAGTCCCTTGTCCAGTACGCGAAATAAATCCCGATTTTGTTCATGGCAATCCCCTCCTACCCTATATAATTCACACTATACCTGCATTCTTTTCCCGACAGGACATCGATGAGGTTTTGAACCGACAACATCCCCATATTCTCTGCCGCTTCCGCCGTATGTGCACCGGCATGCGGCGTAACCACCACGTTTTCCAGTTCGAACAAAGGAGAATATCCGGGAGGCTCCGCCTCAAAGGCATCCAACCCCAGGCCGCCCAGCCTGCCGGTTTTCAGCGCCTCATACGCAGCCGCCTCATCGATCAGGCCGCCGCGGGAGGTATTGATCACGATAGCACCAAACTTCATGCGCTGCATGGACTCACGGTTTAAAATCCCCCGGGTTTGTTCATTGAGCGGAATATGAAGAGATATGAAGTCGGAGTGCTGCAGGATTTGTTCAAAGGTACAGGCACGGATCCCGTTCTCTTTTGCATAGGCTTTATCCAGATATGGATCATATGCCAGCGCCTTCATGGAAAAGCCCTTTGCGCGGGCTGCAACTCCCTTGCCGACAGCACCCAGCCCGACAATCCCGAGGGTTTTACCGTACAGCTCCACACCGGATGTCCTGGGCCATTCGCCCCTACGCACCTTCCCGTCGAGAGAAGGGATCCTCCGTGCAACCGAAAGCATAAGCCCGAAAGCCAGGTCGGCCACCGCCTGGGCGTTGACACCCGGGGTATTGGTCACCACAATGCGCTTTTCGGCGGCGGCCGCAACATCCACCCGGTCATAGCCGGCCCCGTACCGCGATATGACCTTGAGGGAAGAAGGCGCCTTTTTCATCACTTCTGCCGTAATATGGTCCAGTCCTGCGATGTACCCATCCACTTCATCCAGCAGGGGGATCAGTTCTTCCGGATTAAGAGGGCGTCCATACGGATTAAAGACCAATTCTCCGTTTAGAGGTGCCAGAAAGGCATCAAGCTGATCCCGAGCGCGGGACCTTTTGTCTTTTCCGAAGGAGGTCGGTGTCACCAGTATCTTCATCACACGCACCTATCCTCTCTTCCACTTCGGATTGTCAATCACTGCAGGCTTTCCATCCTTCTCCACAACCAGCTTCCGGTACCCCTTGGTCTCAATGGTCCCGTAATCATGGCCGGCATCTCCGCGGAAGGCAAAGAAGGTGACGAGGGGTACGTTACCGGTATTGATGCTTCTGTGCGCGAAGCGCTTGGGGCAGTATACGGCCTTGCCGGGAGACAGTTCCAGGGCGCTCCATTCCCCCTCGGGATTTTCCTGCAGCATGATGCCGTTCCCCTGCAGGCATATGTATACCTCGCCGGTTTCGATGATCTCATGGAAATGTCCTTTGGTCATGTAATACTCGTCCCCCACCTTGCCGGGGTATACGATACTGGTGCCGAAGGCAATATCGCCGGCATCCTCCGGTGCACCCAGTTCATAAAATTCGTAGACGAGAGGATCTCCGTCCGCCAGGATGGCATCAAAAGCCTCCAGGTCGGCGTACATACCTTTCATTCCGGAGAGCTTTCTCCGGGTCGGCTTCCTCTCGCCGGAAAGTCCGGTCACCAAAGAAAACTCCAGGGCAAAAGGCCTGGTAAAATCCATCTTTCCATGCATGTCAAGCTGCATGCTCCATCCCTCCTCCGGTTACTTTATTCTTTCCGCCAGTTTGGCGCAAGTTTTCAATACTTCCCCTTTGATCCCGATGTGGAAAACCTCTGCAATCACCTGCGTCCAGCCGTGTATGAAGTAGATCCACCCGTCCTCCACATGCAGCCTGCGCGCCTCTTTCTGGGCATTGGCCTGGTGCATGAACTTCAGGTCGCCCCTGTAGTTGATTTCCCAGACCAGGCTGTTTTCCGGGAAGACGCAGTCGTCGGTCAGCGGGGAGCCGGGCCTGTCTTTTCCCAATCCGGTGGCATTAACTACCAGGGAGTAGGGCTTGAGCGTCGACAGGATCCGGTCGTTCTCTTCCGGCGTTTCGCATAGACAGTATTCCAGGCTTACCCGGCCGCCGATCCCCCGGAGCTTTTCTCTGGCTCCATCCAGCCTGCCCTGGCTGCGGTTGGTGATGATGATTTTGGAAGGAATGTTGTCCCCTTGCTGCGCCTTCATCAGGTAAGAGCTCATGGCAAGCGCGCTGCCGCCCGCACCCATGATCAGGACATCGCCCCCATGGTCCTTCCAGTAGTTTTCAGGAACAAATGCCTCCAGGGACAAACCGCTGGAGATGGGATCCTTCGCATGGCCCTGCAGGCATCCGTCCTGCTTCGAGATGGAGGACAGCTCTCCAAACCCTTGCGCGTGCGGGTCCAGGTAATCGAAAAGGTCTTTTGCCGCCTCATACAGGTCGATCTTGTGTGTGGTTACAAGCGCCCCCAGGGAGAGCGGGTCATTTTTGATGAATTCCACCGCCTGCCGGTATTCCTCCGGCGCCGCGTGGATTTCAATATCGATCCCCTTCAGCACTGCATCCTTTAGTCCCAGCTCCTGCGCCCAAAGGGGGAACACCTTCATGATGGACGATTTGGTTGTCGTGACCCCGATAAAATACATCGAGGGTTGTACTGCTTTTTCCGGTAATACCATAGAATTCCCCTTTCAAAACATTATTTCCCCCGCCTGAACGCGAGGGCTTTTTGCGGATTTCCCACCATCATGGCACGGATCTCCTTCTCCTGCACGCCATCCTCCCGAAGCTGCTGCCTGAACCCGGTGGCAATGTAATCCAGCCCCGGTTTCCCGCCATAGCTTTTCAGACGCTCCCGGGTCGTATCGAGGCTGAGCAGCATTTGTCCGCCAAAGCCCCACTGCAGCATTTGCCGGAGGATGGCAATCTCCTGCCGGTCGTCATGGTATTTCGGCCTGCTGATGGTGTCATACTCCAGAAATACACCGGCCCGGGCTACCTGGCGGTGAACCTCGAGATCTCCCTCCGCCCGGTCCAAATGGCACAGGATGACGGATCCGGGGTGTACGCCGGCAGCGGTCAGAAACCGGATCAGGCCAGATGCGTCCGCACCTTTTTCGATATGGCACATCAGCGGCGCACCAGTTTCAACTGCGGCTTCGGCGGCAGCCTTAAAAAGGGTCAGATATCTCCCGCTGAGCCCCTGGGCGTCCAGTGCTGCCTTAATCAGCCCGGCTCTGGCTGAAAGCCTTGTCCGGGGCAGCTCCCGGTCGCCGTCTGCAAACAACCCCTGTTCCAGCTCTCCGGTAAAAAGTGCTGTCAGCTGCTCCCCGGAAAGCGTATGAATCCAGTGGTCCTCCGGGTAAAAAATCAATTTATGAAACCCGGTGGATGCAACAATATGAACCCCGCTCCGGTTGGATAACGAGATGAGCCCGCGGGCCATACGGCCGCATCCGGCGGGTTGTGCGTCAACCAGGCTGCAGCCTCCGGCCGCCTTATACAATTGAAGCTCCTCCACCGCCTTCTCCAGGTCCTCCATGTACAGCGACGCATGCACTTCAAAGGGTTTCCCCCGGGCAATCAGGAGATGCTCATGGCATTGGCACCAGCCGAGCTCCCGGGGGCTGATCCTCCCGGTGACCGTTTGTATCCATGCCTCTCCGGTATACGCGCGACTTGCCTGCACATCCATTCCCCCCTCACCGTTCTTCGGCCAGGCGCCGAAAGGTTGGCCCCAGTGCCTGGAACACTCCTTCATAAGCATCGGCCAAACGCCCGTATACCGCTGCATTTGCCTCATTCGGCATAACCGTGCCGGTTTTCTCATTTACCTTTTCTATGACCGATACCATGTCGGTATAAATTCCAGCGCCATAACCCGCTACCACCGCGCTTCCAAAGGTGGCTGTATCGTTCCGCTTCATTGTTACGTAAGGAATCCCCAGCACATCGGACTTGATGGCATTGAAAACGCGGCTTTTTGCACCGCCGCCGGCTGCAATGACACCTGTAAAGTCCACCTTGCCCATCGATTCCGACAATACCCTGAGGTAGTATTTATATTCATACGCGATCCCCTCCATTACGGCCCGGTACAGATGTCCCCGGGTATGGGACCAGTTCAGCCCGACCCAGGTCCCCCGGACATCGGGATCGTTGGGGCAGACCCGCCCTGCAAAGTGGGGGAGGAACAGAAGGTTCTCACTGCCGGCAGGCACTGCTTCCGCCTCGGCATCCAGTTCCCTATAGGAAGGCGGCGTCCCCTTGCCCGTCAGGTTATCGCGGAACCATTTGAGGCAGAGCCCTCCGCCGTTGGTATAGGCCAGAGGGATCCAGAGTCCCGGGAGGACGGAGCGTGGGTACAAAAGAGTTTTATACTTGACATCCGGAGTGTACGAGGAAACACAGCAGGAAAACACCGAGGCGGTTCCGGCCACATCAAAGGCCAGGCCTGCGCGGGTCACACCCGCTCCCAGCGACGTCGCTGCCTGATCTCCGCAGCCGGCTGCCACAGGTATCCCGGAGGTGAGCCCGCATTGCCCTGCCGCTTCTTCCGTCAGGCACCCGACAATTTTCCAGGGCTCTACGATTTCTGGCATTTTCTCCCGTTCCACACCAAAATGGTTGAGCAGGTCCTCCGCCCACCGGTTTTTTTGTACATCCCCAAACCCCGAGAAGTGCAGGTGGGTGTAGTCTATGTACGCCTCTTCCGCCTTCAGGCCGGTCATCTTCCCTGCCACATAGGTGGTGGGCAGCACAAACCTGCTGATTTTCCGGTAGGAATCGGGCCTTTCATGCTTCCACCACAGCACCTTGGGCCCGTGGGCATAGGTGACCGGGCACCCTGTGGTTTTTATGACCTCTTCCTCCGCCTGCTCCTTGATCTGCCGGATATACCGGCCGCACCGGGTATCCAACCAGGAGTCATAGCAAGTAACTGCATTCCAGTCCCGGTCGATGCCGAGGATTCCGGCCATTTGTCCGTCCATTCCGACGGCTTCCACCTTCCCGGCGTTCACGCCGGATTGTTCCATGACCTTGCGGATGGTGCGGTATACCGAGCCCAGGATCTCATCCGGCTCCTGCTCCACCACGCCGGGAGAGGGGCTGATCAGCCGGGACGGCTCAAAGCTCTCGGCGACCGCATTTCCTTCGATGGAAAACAAGGTTGTTTTCGTTCCCTGGGTTCCGATATCCACCCCGATGAGGTACCCTTCCGTCATACTGTTTCCTCCCATTTTCCTCTTCTCAGCCTTTACCCTGCCATTTAGGAGTATTGCAAATATTACTTCCCGTTTTTCGGAAAATGCCGGCCGCTATGGACTGCATTTTCCGAAACCTATACGGGAAGTTATATTTGCACTAGTACTTAAAGCATATCACATTTCAGTCGAAACAAATCACATTTTTCAAGCCGTCGGCGTTCCCCGCCAGTTCGAAGGCCTTAGGCAGCTCATCAAGGCTGAAACGCCGGGACACCAGCTCCTTAACGCTCACCGTTCCGCCGGAAATCAAACGGAGGGTTTTCCTGAACTGCGCAATGCTGGCCCTGGTACTGCCTGTAAGGATCAACTGCTTGTAATGGACCAGGTTGGTGTTGATGGGAACCAGCTCCCTGTCCTTGGGCAATCCGCCGAAGAAATTCACCCGGCCTCCAAAGCCCATCAGCTCTATCGCCTTTGCCTGTGCCTGCGGCGAAGGACATGCGGTAATGCACACATCCAGCCCCCGGTTTCCGGTCAGTTCGGCTATCCGGGCCTCCAGGCCGTCACTGGAAAGGGTGATGAAGGAGGGGTCGATCTTCTTGCAGGTTTCCAACCGCTCCGCAGACAGGTCGTTGATGATCACCCGGGAAGCGCCTGCCATTTTAGCAAGCTTGGCGTGCAGAATCCCGATAGGCCCCGCCCCGATGACCAGAACTGCATCCCCCGGCTGCACACGGCACTGTTCAAACCCGTTGTATACACAGGAGAAGGGTTCGTTGACCGCCGCTTCATCAAAGGATACCTGTTCCTCCAGTTCGATGATGTTCCCCTGCCGGACCGCCGCTTCAGGGATCCTTACGTATTCCGCAAAGCCCCCGTCGGTATTGATCCCCAGCGCCCTGTATTCCGGACACAGGTGCGTATTGCCCCGCACGCACTGTTCACACAGCCCGCAACCCATATTGGGGGCGACGGCCACACGTATGCCTTCCCGGTACTTCGTCACATTTTTGCCTGTCTTCGCCACCACTCCGCTGATTTCATGCCCCAAAATCCTGGGATGCTCCGGTCCGACCCCGGCCAATCCGTTTTTGAACATGCGCAGGTCAGTCCCGCAGACCGCGGCGCTTTTCACTTTCACCAGGACTTCGTTTTCCGTAATATCGGCAATGTCGACTTCTGTAATACGGACATCGCCCGGTCCATAGAAGAGAGCTGCCTTCATATCATACCTCCACGATTCTTTTTTCCCGTATGGATAAATTCCCCGCCTTCACGACCTTCACCGCCATCTTCCCGTCAATCCCCGTCACCCTGGGGCTTTCATCCTTTAAAATGCATTGTATGAAGTGCATATCCTCCTCAAGGTAAGCATCCCTGAAAAGATATTTCCAGCTGTTCATGACAGGCAGCGTCATTTTCTTGTCGCTGCTGCATACCTTTATTGTCTTTTCGTGGACCTGGCCAAGGAAAATACAGCCGCGCGTCCCGAGGATCTCCACCCTGGCGTCATAACCGTAGCTTACTCCCTGCGCCCCGTCGATGATTCCCTGCATCCCGTTCACAAAGGACGCATTCATTACCACATTGTCATAAAAATCGGGATATTCCGCCCGTGCATCAGGGCAGCGAAAATTGCCGCCGAGGGCATAGACCGTTTTGAACTCGCTCCCGGTAAACCACCGGAGCGTATCGATGTCGTGGCTGTTCACCTCCGCCAGAGGCCCGTTGCTTGTACGGATGTCATACATCCACTTCTGCGGGACGCTAGGCCCCCGGGTATTGGACCGGACCATGACGACATCCCCGATCTCTCCGCTGTCTACAACCTCGCGCGCCTGCAGGAAGCTCTCATCGAATCTTCTCATGAAGGCCATCTGGAACTTGATCCCGTTTTCCCCGGCGCTGCGGACCATATCGTCGCATTCTTTCTCATCCATTGCCATGGGTTTCTCACACAGGATGTGCTTTTGCGCTTGTGCCGCTGCAATGGAAATCTCCCTGTGGTATAGGGTAGGAGTGACGATGACTACGGCATCGATTCTATCATCCTCCAGCGCCTTCCGGTAATCCAGGTAGTACCGGTCGATCTCCAACTGGCGGCAGGCCCTGACTGCCGCTTCCTCAAAGGGATCCACCACAGCTGTCAGCTCCGCATCCGCCACCCGGCTTCTGAAGTTCACGGCATGGATCATGCCCGCTCTACCGGCCCCAATGATACAAACTCCTATTTTTTCGTTTTTCACCTCGTTGCCCCCTTTAAACGATCCGGTATCGTCAAAGTCCATTTCCGTTTGTGTTTTATTGTAAGCACTATTATATCACACAAATCGATATCAAACAATAACAAATGATAATAAATGTGTAAAAAAAGAAGCTGTCCTTGAGACAACCCCTTTTGCCTGTAAATGAAAAATAACAATACCTACCCCTTGACGCAATCCACCAGAACCTCGGCCGACCGGATTTCCGCAACATCCCTCTCATCGGCCTTATCATCGGTAATCAGCCGGTTGACGGAGCTCAAGGGAGCGAACTGGACCAGGGCGTTATATCCGATCTTGCTGCTGTCGCACAAGACGATGGTTTCCGTTGCACAGGCAATCATGGCCTTTTTGACCTCTGCCTGGTTCAAGTCGGGGGTGGTTAGACCACGCTTGGTGGTAATCCCGTTGGTACCCATAAAAGCCTTGTCCACCGACAGGCTCTCCAGCGCCTTTAACGCAATAGGCCCTACGGTGCAGTGAAAATTTTTCCGCAGCGTCCCGCCGATAAAAATGACGTTGGCATCGGTATGCTCTTCCAGGAGCCGGGCTATTTCCAGATCATTCACCACCGCTGTGATCCCGTTCTTCAGATGCAGCAGCCTGGCAAGCTCCAGCATGGTCGTGCCGGTATCCAGCGCTATGGTGTCGCCATCTTCGATCAATCCGATGGCATGCCTGCCAATCGCCGCCTTCTCGGGGTGAAATACCACTTCCTTCTGGTATGAGTTCAACTCATACCCCGTCTTGATGTGGTTGTTGCTGATGGCGCCCCCGTGGGTTCTTTTCAGCAGTCCGGCGTTTTCAAGCTCCCTCAGGTCGTTCCGTATGGTTGCAGGGGATACGCCGAAATACTCGCACAAATCCGGGACCAGGAGCTTGGAGCTGCTTTTCAGCAGGTCAAGAATCCGGCTGTGCCTTTCCTCTGCAAACAATGTTTCTTTTTTTACTTCCATCCATATCCTCTATTCTGGAAAATGATCCTGCAATTGTTGTATATTATTATATCCGATTGCATGGTTGCTTTCAATCCCGGCATTTATTATCGTTCTCTGCCGCAAATATACTATCGCTTATAACGACCTAATTCAAAGGAAATTTGTCGTTTGTAGACAAATCCCCTTACATCAGCGGAGTTTCAACGGGGCTGGTCGCAAGCTAAAGCTTGCTGCTCACCCATGCATCCCGGGCTGGTCGCAAATGACTTGGCTTTGCTGCTCGCCTATGCATCCCAGGCGGGAGATATACTCACCGTCTGAAAACCACTTCGGTACCCGCCACCTATAGAGGTGGAGGATATTTTTGAGCCTTGTTTTAACGCCCTGCCGGTTTGCCGCCTTCTATTCCTGCGTTCCAGGCGGAAACCTCCAGCGGGCTGGACCGGTTCACCTCTATCGTCTTCTCCTCTCCGGCATTCAGCCAGAAATAACTGTCGGAAACCGTGAATGTATCCGAATGTCCCGGGCATGCAATGCTCACCGCTACTGCAGGGCGGGCTCCCGTATTTATCACCGTAACCGAAGCTCCCTCTATCCGATAAGACAATTGTGTCTCCGGCAGCTTGAACAGGCATCCTCGCTCTGCTTCAAAATTAGCCCAGTAGAATGTCCGGTCCGCCAGTTTCCCGTCCTTACTCACCTCCGCGACAACCAGGAGGGGATACGTATCCGTTTCTTCAAAGCTCAGGCTGAGGCTTCCAACCCTTACCGGAGTTTCGATAGGGGCGGTTCCGGAGTACTCGACGCATTTGATCTCTTTCAGGCTTCCGTTGTACGCCCTGACCCTCACCTTCCACTCCGCCCCCCGGAGAGTGCCTGCATCATCCAGCAGAAATACAGGAAGTTCCACCGGCGTATTGGCGAAATTGAGGGTGGAGAACAGGACGCACACATGCAGCGGCGCAAACGCGTCCTGGAATATGTAATGTCCGATCTTGGGAGCGCCATACCAGTCGGCGCACGACCAGGATGCGGCCGGGAAATTGTCGTTCATCTTGTAATAGAGTGCCCCCGAGCAGTCAGGCCACCGGGTTCTGGCCCTTTCCAGCGTATGCCGTACGCCGGTTGCCTGTGAAAGCTGGGAGCCCGTAATAAACTCCTTCATGGTATGCTCCCGGGGAATAAAGTACCGGGCATACTGCGTCAGCCGCGAAAGGTCATCCAGCCGGCCGAAGACCGGCGTATGATATACAAAGGAGCCCTCCGGCCTGGGCGGCCATTCGTTTAATTCCTCCTCGGGCATATACCGCACAACCGATTCATAGACCGGCATGCAGGCAAGCCCGAACTCACCGAAAAAATCCGCCTTCAGGTTCACATTGTAATCGAAATGCTGCCTGTCCCAGTAGCAGGTATAATCATGCAGACTCCCTCCCCAGGGTTCTCCCCGGTGGAACGGCCTCGTCCCATCCAATTCCACGCTGAGCCGCCCCATCATGTCGATGGCCGGTCCGAAGGGGTGCGAGCTCTCGTTGTTGGTGCCCCACATGACGAGGGACGGGTGGTTGCGGAGCCGGAGGGTATTGAGGCGGACCGTCTCCTCCAGCATATCATACGGCTGGTCATTATGGCTGTTCCATGCGGTGGGCCATTCCTGCAGGACCATGATCCCGTTGCGGTCGCACAGGTCGTAGAATTCATCCGTCTCCGGCATTCCGCTGCCCCAGCCGCGCAGCATCTGCACATGCTGCTGCCTGGCCAGTGTGATGAACCGCTCGTACCGTGCATAGGAAAAGTCCATCAGCGGATCCATCGTGCACCAGCCGGTGCCTTTTACAAAGTGTTCCTCCCCGTTGATGCGGAAGGTCCAGTCAAACCGGTCGGGCCTTGCCCCACACGGCAGAGGGGCCATTTCGATGGTACGAAGGCCGAAAACCAGTTCCCTGCAATCACCTGTCCCGCTGTCCGGCTTGAAGGACAGCCTGATCCTGTACAGGTCGGGATTCCCCAGATCGTTGGGCCACCAGAGGTGTGGTTCGGGGAGGACAAATCCCAGGTGAAGCGTTGTCTCTGTTTTATCGCAGGAAACCTGCTGCTCAAAGCTGTAAACCGCACCGGAGAAGTTTTCAGGAAGGATGCTGCATACCAGCGTACCCGACCACCCCGCTGCCTTCGCCTGAAGCTTTATACTCATCTCCACCTGCCCCTTCTTTGCATCCTTTGCTGCCGCAAACGGATCCGGAAGAGCGACCTCCGGCATGCCGCACACCTTCACCGGACGCCATATACCCAGGGAAGGCAGGTTGGAGTAATGCCAGCCGTAATTGTTGTTGAACACCACCGTATGCTTCCAGCTCACATTGTCTATGTCCGGGTGCGTGCCGGCAGGGTCCGAAGGTTCGAAAGGGATTGGCTCCAGCTTGACGATCAGCGTGTTGCTTTCTTTTAAAAATGGAGTGATATCAAATTCAGGACCGCCGAACATGCCTTCATGGCTGCCCAGCAGCTGTCCGTTGAGCCATATGGAGCACCGGTTGCAGATGCCTCCGAAGATGAGTCTTGTGCCCTGCACCCCTTCAGGACGGTCAAAATTCTTCTTCATCCACCATGTTTTATAGCTTTCCTGCCGGGCAACCCTTTGATTGACACCAATGGTAGGGTCAGGAATCCGTCCTGCCTCTACAAGCGCCGTATGGATACTGCCCGGCACCCTGGCAGGGATGGCATCCGTCCATTCCCCCGTAAGCCTTGCCGCTTCCTCTCCTGCTTCTGCCAGCTGCCATTGGCCGTCCAGCAGCAGCTCCCGAGGCGCTTTTGCGTGAACTGCCTCCCCTGTATGCAATACCAGCCATTGCGGCTCTCCATCCATTGGAGCAGCTCCTGCCTGAAAACTTATGTAGTCCATTTCGTCGGCAGATTTGCGAAGCGCTGCCTCCGGTATGACATCAAAAAGCGGGCGGTTCAACTCTTCAAGGATCGTATCCGCCTCCTGCCGGCTGATTCCGAAAAGGCCGTGCCCGGCCCAATTCTTCAAGGCTATCCCTTTATACTGGTCAAAATTGGGATAATTCCTGGCCAACGGCACATACTTCTCTAGTATAGCCTTTCCCTTTTCGGAAGCGAGGATATCCCCTATGGTTGAATTGCAATCAAACTTCATCCGTATACCTCCCTTACTACCTCTTGAAACCTGCAGTATTCTATTTATGTGTTATTATATCATATCATACGATAACGAACAATAACATAAGATAGAATATTTATAACAAATGATAGCAATCAAGCAAAACAGCATTATTCGTTTTATAGCCCTAAAAGGGGTATAGCCAACATTGTCGGATTATCTTTACTATCAAGTTAAGAGCATTGATAATATGGAGTTTTAACGTTGTATATATATAAACAACGATATCATGAAATGACTACCAGTTTAATTGATGGTGGTCATTTCATGTATTATGGATATTGTTCGTTATAAATAATAAATAGCGTTATATTATCTTGTCTCAACGCATCACCTATTTATAACAACAAAAAATACTTCTACACTTATTCCAACTGTTACCTACAATAGAATTAGTATAACGAAGATAAGACGTATAATCATGTGATGAGCTTATATCCAGTATAGCATCTCAGTTAATTTCTAAAAGCATATACTGTGGTACTCGACTTTCATGTACCCCTTTTCCCTTGAATCATTTCTTTTTCCAATCAGAACCGTAAATTTCCTGCGCAGCATGATACTTGAATAATACTGCTGCCAAATCATGGTTTAATGTTTCCCAGTTATGACGGGAATAATTATCGGGGCAAAGGTTATATTCTTTTCCGTCATACTTTATTCTGACAGCGAAAATTTTATTCCTACCGCCCTTGGTGCAGCCAAGGCAACCGTTGCAGGTTTTGCATACGCCTACAAAGTGTTTCTGCAAGTCATTATCAAGGTTTTCAAACTCCTCAAGCATAGCTTTTACGCCTATACTGTTCAATGAGCCGAAAAAAAATTGCCAGTACTTACGCGGATTATACCCAATTACAAAACCACCGACTCTATTACGGAATGTTATGCTAAAGCCAAATCCCGATGCGCCAAAGCTGCATTTTATGTTTTGCTCATAACCGTTTTCCAAGCAGTTGTTTTGAATTTCAAGTAGCAAACCATTTGCCCCATTAACCTATGAAGTTTTTTTTGACCTTGCTCATCTGCTTTTTCTGATTCAATCGGCACAAATTCGGAATACATGAAATTTAATCCATATATAATGCGTTGTGAGATTATATCAAAAGCTGTTCTTGGTTTGATGGTCACTTATATCCCTCCATATCGCATTATTTAAATTATATCATTGACCTTAAGAAAACAATTACGCCTTAGAAAATATTTCTACTGTTTGATTATATTACTAGACAGACAGCTATTCAAGTCCAAGATAGACGGACTAACCACCTATCTCAAGAATTGTCTTGAAAACAGAAATTTAAAGCAGGCCGTTTTATGATTTCTTATATTATTTTTACGGTCCTTCCGTCAAAATCTGTTTACAAATTGACGTGAAAATGTCGATGCGGCACTGTATAATATTTGTATATTAAATACTAAGGAGAGATGGTGCAGTGGAGTGGGTCGACAGGATGAATGCCGTCATTGATTATGTTGAAAATCATTTGTGTGATGAAATATCATCCGATGAGGTCAGCAGAATTATTGCAAGTCCTTATACGGTATTCCAGCGGTCCTTTGCGCAAATTACCGGGATACCCCTGTCGGAGTATATTCGCAGGCGGAGATTGACAAATGCGGCGTATGAGATTCAAAATACGGATAAACGGATACTGGATATTGCCTTGCAATATGGTTACGAATCAGCGGATGCCTTTGGGGTAGCGTTTAAACGTCTGCATGGCATTGCCCCGAACATGGTGCGAAGGACAAGTACACAACTGAAATTTTACTCACGCCTCCACTTTACTCTTGCAATTAAAGGGGTTGAAGAGATGGATTACAGAGTGATTGAAAAGGATACCTTCAATGTGGCGGGAGTGCGGCGCACGACCCCTTATGGCGGTGGTACATGGGCCATCGTCAAGTCCGACGGCAGCATCGAAAAAATGCAGAAGATCGCGGGTGAAGGTTTTATTTCTCTGGGCCTGTGCTTTGGTTTTGATGACAATGGCAACAACGACTACCTGTGCGGCTTTGAGTACGGTGGAAATGAAATATCGGGCTTTGACAAATATGCGTACTCCCAATCCGTCTGGCTGGTGTTCGAAGCAAAGGGAGCCATTTCGGAAGGTGTTTTGGGAAGTACATGGAACCGCATCTATAGAGAGTTTCTTCCGCAAAGCGAATACCGGCAGCGTGATTTACCTACAATAGAAAGATATCTTGAATGGGATGAAAAGACCGATACGTGCAAAGTGGAAATTATGATACCTGTCGAGAATTAGACAGTTTTTAACGCAAAATGCCGGCAAGTCTTTGCTTCCTTGCTTTTAGCATGGAATGTCGCTCGCAAAGGCAACGCAGCCGGTCCAGGGTATTGAATCACACGGAGATGGGTATGAAAGAAAGGGTAAAGACACCTAGCATGCAATCCACTCTATAGTAATAGGGTACCATTTAGTTGTCCAGGGGAATGCGGACCGTCACAACGTCCCTTTCTCTGGAGAGTTAATATTGATACGAAAAAAGTTTAATGTATGGACAGCCATTGACCGTGAGGCATTCCATGCAAGGGCAGCCATTGGCTGTCCGGTAGCTGTTTGACGTAGATTGTATTTGCGGACGCGCAATGCGCGCCCCTAGTACATTTCGTTCCAATCTGGCAACAAACTTGCGTGGAGCTGTACTAAGCCCTGCCAGGCCTGTTGATTACAAAAGGCAGTTTTTCAACCCCGGTGTTAATAACCAGTTCCTCAGGAAACCCTACTGCGTCCAGAAGCTCGCAGGCCTCGGTGAACCTCCCCACATCATAGCAAATATGGCTATCACTCCCCATGATGATCATCGCTTCATATTGCATGCATTTTTCCAGGAGTCTTCCGGCGTTTATTCTGCCGTTTTGTCTTGTGGCGCGGGGACGCAGGGAGGAATTGTTCAGCTCCAGCGCCACCTTATATTCCTTTGCCGCGCGGACAAGCCTATCGTAGTCCAGGGGATAACGGTCGTCATCCGGATGGCCGATGATTTTTACATAGGGATTTTTCATTGCTCCAATCAACGCATTGGTATTTTCCTCTGCCGTCCCGCTTTTGATGCAGGGCCAATGCAGGCTTGCGATAACATAATCCAGCTCCCTCAACGTCGGCATTTCCACATCGATGGTACCTTCGTAATCGTAAATATTTGCCTCGATCCCCGTAAAAATTTTGACCTCGTTGATTTCTCCGGGGATTACCTTGTAATTGTCGAAAAAAATCGGGTGGGACGAACCCGGCATCTTTGGCGCATGGTCGCTGGTGCCGAAGGCTAAAAGCCCTCTTTTGGAGCCCTCTTCAAGATTTTCCTTAAACGTGCTGAAGGCATGCCCGCTGGATAGGGTATGCGTGTGCAAATCAATGACTGCTCTCAACTTATGCGCTCCTTTTTTATCAAGACTACTTCGTCCTCCGGCCCGTACCCGACATTGTCCCGTTCGTATACCGTAAAGACTTCTTCTCCGCTTTTTACGGTATAATGGCTTTCTCTTCCGCTGTATTGCCTGTTTGTGACAATCCCCCGGATGCCGGCACCGGAAGGTGAAATGGCAAATTCCTCAGGGCGTACCGGGTAAATGTTCTTTTCAATGAAGCACTTTCCCATATTTTTTCCGGTATAGATAACATCGCTGTTCTGCACCTTGAATGTGTCCCCATGCCATACTCCCTTTACAAAATTGCATTTGCTGACAAAGGCGGCTACGAATTCCGTCCGGGGATAAAGATAGATTTCTTCAGGCGTGCCTGTTTGCTCGATCCTGCCATCTTTCATAATGATCATTCTGTTCGCCATGGCCAAAGCCTCGCTCTGGTCATGGGTCACATAGATAATGGTTGCGCCCGTAAGCCGGTGGATGTCCTGGATCTCTTTTCTCATGCTGACCCTCAGCTCCGCGTCCAATGCGCTGAGCGGCTCGTCCATCAGAAGAATGGCAGGTCTGGAAACGATGGCCCTGGCCAGGGCGACTCTCTGGCGCTGGCCGCCGGAAAGCTCCCCGGGAAGGCGTTCTGCCAGATCTGCAAGTCCGGTGCAGGAAATAACCTCCTCCACTGCGGCCCTCTTGCGTTCCGGGCTCATTCCCCGGTTCCTTTTGCTGTTCAACGGAAACTCGATATGCTCTCTCACCGTCATATGCGGCCATAATGCAAAGGACTGGAAAACCATTCCCAAATTTCTTTTCTCCACAGGGACGCAGAAATTTTCGGATGAATAAAGCTCGTCTCCCAATTTAATATTTCCTGCCGTTGGCTGGATAAAACCTCCGATTACGCGCAGCAGCGTAGTTTTTCCGCAGCCTGAAGGTCCGAGAATCGCAATAAACTCTCCGTCCCGGATTTCTACCGAAACATCCTCCAATGCCGTTACATCATCAAATTTCATGCTTATATTCTGGATTGACAAGCTCACTTTTATCACCTCTATCCGTTATCATAAACCGCTTCCTCCTTAAAATTCAGAGGGCTTTCCCGGCCCTTCGGACATCTTTTTCCCGCCTTCTTCCGCTTGAACAGGAAGGATAGCGCGTAGCCTGCAAGCACGATGGCTACGATTACCGACGACATGGCCGAAGATAGATTGTAGTCTCCCGACTGCTGCAAATTAAAGACGGTCAGCCCGATGGTTTTGGTCCCGGCGGCTGCCAGCATGGAGGAAAGCGTCACTTCGGTCATGGCGGATACAAAAATCACAAATGCGCCGGATAATACCTGTTTCGTCAATAGGGGGATCAATACCTTCCGCCATGTGCGGATCCTGCCGCTTCCTGACGCCAGGGCAGCTTCCTCCAGGGCCGGGTCCACCGACAGCATCGCGGTAATACTGCCCTTTATCTGCAAAATCAAATACCGTGTGATGTATGCGATAATCAAGATTTTAACCGTGCCGTAGATATTTGGGATCATGGTCCAGTGAAAAATCATGGAAAGGGATAAGACAATCCCCGGAACAGCATAGGTAAGAGAAGCGCCAGATTCCAGCATCGCCATCGCTTTCGACTTTTTCCGCACCTTCATATAGGCAATGGCCGTACCCGCCAGAATGCATACGGCACAGGCGATGAGGGCAAAGGTGATGCTGTTTCTGATTGCCTGCATCACCCCCCGGTTTGTAAAGACAAATTCGAAATTTTTCAACGATATATTTTCTATTTTAAATTTCGCGCCGTAGGTTTTTAAGAAAGAGGAGGCCATCATGGAAATCATCGGGATGATATTGATCACCGTTAAAAACAGGAGGCAGCCCCATTCGGTAAAACGCCTTGTCCTGTCTTTCATTTTGACCCTTGTGGAATAATCTTCCTTGATGCTCTCCAGATTGGAGCTCTTCTTTATGCATTTGCTTTGAAGGACATTCCCTGCAATGGCAATCACGGATAAAATTACGGATAAGGCCGCCGCCAGATGGAAAGAATCCGGACCGAAGCTGATGGCCTTTTCGTAGATATACGTGCTTAATACCGGAATCCCGGAGGAAATGCCAAGAAAAGCGGGAATGGCAAAATTGTCGATGGACGACAGGAACGCCAGCATTCCACCGCCAGCCAAAGCGGGCATAACCTGCGGCAGGTTGATCTTCAGCATGGTATGCCATAAACCGTATCCGGAAGCCCTTGACGCCCATTCCAGGTCCCTTGGAACCTTCCTCAGCATATTTACCGTAATCAGGTATACGATGGGGGTGTTGCATATGCCCAAGACAAAGATAATACCCGGCAAAGTGTATAGATCGATGGCCGGAATTCCTACAGCCCCCAGCAGGGTATTTACCATGCTTTTTTTTGCCAAAAAATTGCTCCATGACAGGGTTACGATATAGGAAGGAATGACAAAGGGCGTCAATACCAGCAGCTCCATGATTTTTTTCCTCTTGATGCCGGTGTAGGCAACCAAAAAGGCAAAAAAACCTCCCAGCACCATGGAAATGACCGTTGAGCCTATGGAAACCAACAATGTGTTCTTAATGGCCTTAAGGGTCCTTGCTTCTTGCAGCAGTCCGACATAGTTATCAAGTCCGTATCCGCTCTCCAGCGTCACACTCATGCGCAGCAGGCTGATCATCGGCATGATGAATATGAAGAACACCGCTAAATAGAAAATATATTGCAGGAATTTCTGTTTTATCTTTTTACTCCGCATATTGCTCCTCTAATATCAAAATCAATACCGCTTACTCAAACAGCTTGCTGAATTTTTCCTTATCGTCATTCCTGGTTTCGACCAATACGCTGAGATCATAGGTCAGATTTTTGATTTCATCGATGCTCTTGAACCCTTCCGGCGGCTCCACACCGGATTTGATCGGCGTATATCCGATTTCGGCCGTTGCCTTTTGCCCGTCCGCAGACAGGATAAAATCGACAAAGGCTTTTGCCAGATCTTCTTTTTTCGTACCCTTTACGATGCCTATCGGCTCGGTTACGCTCAAGGACCCTTCCTTCGGATAAATGAATTCCACCGGCGCACCGTCGGCCTTTGACCTCAACGCCATATAATCGACGATAAGGCCGCAGCCTTTTTGCCCTGCAACGACTGCTTTCTGGATTGCGCCGTTGCCCTTATCGACTTTGACGCCGTTTGCTTTCAGGCTTTCGAAGAATTCCCATCCAAGTCCTTCTGTCCGGGTAATGACCCCCAGGTTGTATGCCGCCGCGCCGGAATACAGCGGACTGGGCATAATGATCTCATCCTTTAAATCCGGGCTCGTAAGGTCCACAAGAGATGTGATCTCCTTTTTTACCAGCTCTGTATTGATGATGATACCGGTTGAAATAATTTTCGTACCTGTGTATGTATTGTCGGCGTCATAGTAGTCGCTGCTGATTCCTTCCAGCTCGGACGATTTGTAGCTCATGAGCAGGTCCTGCGCCTTCAGGGACTCAAAGGTCGCAGCGTCGGCGACAAGAAGAAGGTCAGCCTGAACCGAATTTGCCTGCTTCTCTGCCAGGATCTTGCTTACCACTTCTTCCGTTCCGCTTCGGAATACGTTCATTTTGATGTCCGGCTGCTTTTTGTTGAAAGCCTCGATCAGCGCCTGTATATCCGCTTCCGGCTGGGATGTGTAAATCGTGGTTTCGCCCTTAAGCGTTTGTGGGGCGCTTTGCGTTGCCTCTGTCCGGTTAACGCTTCCGGTAACTGCGCTTGTGGCTGCATCGGACCCGGATGTCGCCGGAGCCGTATTGCCGCACCCTGCCAGCGCGGCCATCATCATAAGACCTGAAATACCCGCTGCAATTCTTTTTAATCTCATTTTCATAACCCTCCGATTTCTTTTAAATAGTTGATATTCTCCTTTAGTATCTGAAACTCGCTGCTTCCGTCATATCCTTCAATGACCATGGGCAATCTGTATTTCTCCAGCCTGGGCAAAAGCCTGCGGAAATCATAATCTCCCATGCTTAAGGGAGTATGCAGTTTTGTCCCGGTCCGGTTGCTTATGTGTATTTTCGAGATTCCCTTGAGGCGCTCCAGGGTATCGAATATTTCTTCCTCGCCCCCGCTGCAATGTGCGACGTCTAGCGTATAATAAAACCTGCCGGGCAAATCACCCGTCAGCTTTTCTATTGCTTCCCCGGAAACAATAAATTCCCTGTCGTTTTTTTCCATGATCTCCAGCGAAACCTCTATGCTTCGCTCCTGTGCATAGCGATAAATCTCATCCAACGAGCTTTTAAGCCTTTCATAAAAAACGTCCGTTGCCATGTCCAGGGATTTTTGCCCGGGATGTACGGTAATTTCATATCCCCCCAGGCTGTCCAGCAAATCGACGGCCTTTTTTGTTTCCAGTATGGATGCTTTCCTCATTCCGTCGTTTATGGACGCCAGATTCAAATCCCAGCTGAAATTATGCAGGACGGTTTTTAAAGGATATAATGCGTTGAGCTTTCGGTACTCCTCTGCGGAGTAGCCCCGGGACATAAAATGCTGCGCCCAGAATTCAACTCCTGCAAAAGCATTTTCGTAGGCCAATCTGAAAATTTCGTCCAGACGGGCACGCCACATCAGCGTCGACGAAAAGTAGAACTCCGCCACCCTGTTTCCTCCTTCCTTCTCTGATGTAATGCTAGAGGGGATTATACTATTGAAATGTTAAGGTCCAATTATAAATCTGTTAATGATGAGTAAAACATTTCATAAAATTAATTATGAAATATTATTTTCATTTTTGAGTATTTTGTGTATAATAAGAAACAGACAGATATTGCTCGGCGCTGATTTTCCAATGACCCTTACAGAAGCTTTATGCGTTAAGAAATGCATGAAAATGCCGGTGCATAAGTAGTCTCAGCGCTTGAGCACGAAATATTTTCAGCCGGGAGGTTTTTATGCTGGAGAAATTGAATCAAGAGTATAGCAACCAGTTTTCCAAATCCGATCACACCATCATGGACTGCCTGCTTCGCAACGAAAATGAGCTGCAGTACCTTTCAACCGAAGAGCTGGCGACAAAATTAGGCGTCAGCCTTTCTACCATTTCACGGTTCTGGAAAAAAATCGGTTTTAATAACATAAAGGATTTTAAGAATTATTTACGGGAAAGTGCCAAACTGACACCGGCTTCGAAAATCTCCGTCACCCTGGAGCAGTGGAATAACGACGGACTGAATCTTCAGGATCTGGCCCATAAATATTATCTTCATCTTGAAAAAACCTTAAAGCAGGTGAAGCCGGAAGTACTGGAAAAGGTGGCGGAAAAAATCATTGCGGCGCCGAAGGTATATATGTTTGCACCCGACGGCTCGCTGGGCCTGGCAGAAATACTGATATACAGACTGACCCGTTTAGGCGTCGAATTTATCATGCTCAAAGGCGGATCGGCGATCTATGAATCGATGATCAACCTGTCCCGGAACGACCTTGTCCTTATGTTCAGCTATTCCCGCCTTTTATCGGAAATAGAGATATTGCTGAAGCACAGCCGGATTGCGTCATACGACACGGTTTTGTTCACGGACCTGATGACTTCCAGGCATCTGGAGCTGGCGGGGACGATTCTATACAGCTACCGCGGAGAGCCGAACGAGTATCACTCTATGATACCGCCGCTGGCTTTGATCGACCTTCTGATTTTGAAAATCGCGCAGGTCAAAGAGAATTCACTGGAAAAAATGAAGTACCTGGAAACCATCCGGGAAATGTATAGGGGGATTATCAAAAGATAGCCTGCCGGCAACAGCCTCAACTCTATTATCCAGGATCGTGAAAGTAGATTTAGCATTGCCAATCCTCATAACTGTCAGCGCATATACAGCAAGCTTTTTGAATGCCTGAGTGAAGAAGAACAAATGAATTTGAGCGGCTACCTCAGCCGTATCATCGAAATATAATAAAATCTCCGTCCAGTCAAAGTTGCTTATATTCAGTCGGACTTATACCTTCATATTTTTTGAAAGTTTTATAGAAATAGTCGGCATCAACATAACCAACTTTCAAGGCTATTTCATTTGCTTTCAGGTTTGTATTGCGAAGCAGCTCCTTGGCCTTTTCGATTCGTAGATATCGTATATAATCAACAAAATGTCTACCCTTTTCTTGTTTGAACAGCAAACCTATATAGTTTGGGGTTACATTGAATTCAATACCAAGACTTTTTATGGAAAGATCTTTGGTAAAGTTTTCATCCACATGCCTGATAATTCTTTGTATCAGGTTCTGAGGTTGTTCCTTCTGGACAAGTATTGCTTTGGCAGCGGCAATAGATGTATCCCAGGCCCAACGGAGTGAGTCCTGGAATGTTTTAATACTCGTGAAATCACTATAGTAACTGCTGTAATTCTGTACTATTTTGTCAGTGTTTATGCCTTGTGACTTTATTATCCTTGACAGTTCAACAATTATATCCATAGAAACACTGCGCAAATAATCAAGAGATATATTTTCAAGGTGCAATACTTTTTTAGATAGGCCTGCAAAGAAAAAGTCTATATCGTCCAACCTGCAGTTCAGAATCAATTTGGACAATTCCTTGAAATTCACACTTAATTCACAGCTTGGAGTCTCCTTATTCATTTTTATGTTATCAAAAGACAAAACCGTGTTTGGAGGAGTGATATATAAATAATCCTGAAGTGCTACGGCATTGTTATATGAGCTGCTTATTGTGTAGATACTGTCTGTAGAATTGCCTATAGTTAAAAATACATCTACATTCTTCACATGCCTGGAATACTCGATAAAGCTAGTGAGGGAAGGATAAAGCAGTTCCATATTGTTTGACGCATCATTTTGGAATAGTATCAATACTAGATTTCCGCTATAATCAAAAAAAGCATAGATTGGATGCAGAGATACGACTGATTTTGTAATATTTCTTAAGAAATCCTGCTTAATTGATACAATTTCCGCTTCAGAATGCTTTGCATGTTCCAAAAGCTTGATGACTGCAACATAATAGTGACCGGACTCAAAATGATAACCCATCATGGCGAATTTGGATTTTATCCGATTCAACTCGAAATTATTATAAATCAGGCTACAGAACATATTATCCTTTATTATGTCAAGATCCTGAAGCGTAACTACCTTTTCATTAAATTCACTCTCAATTTTTTGGGTGGTACCTATAAGAGTTGTAATCAATTCATTTTCATTCACAGGCTTTAATATATAATTTTCAACACCATAAAGCATGGACTTCTTTACAAACTCAAAGTCATCATAACCGCTGATGACTATGACTTTAATCCATGGGTAAGCACGGTTTATGTTATCGATTAATTCCAACCCACCCATCATAGGCATTTTAATGTCAGTAATAATGATTTCAGGACGTACAATTGGTATCTGCCCTAAAGCCTCCGCACCATTTGTGGCAACAGCAACGACGTCTATATCATACTTATTCCAGTCAATTATTTTTCTAAGGCCTTCACGGATTAGATATTCATCATCTACAATAAGCAGATTATACATACAGTGGTGCCTCCTTCATATTTTCTCCGGGTATTACGATTGTTATTTTTGTACCCTTTTGAGGCGTGCTATCCAAATTGAGTTCGTAACTTTCTCCATATATTAATTTTATACGGTCGTTTACATTTCGCAGGCCTATACTTCTATCCTTTGAAAATTGGGTTTCTGATTTAATTTCATTTTTTAGTTCCTCGAGTCTCTTGGGTTCTATTCCCGTACCGTTATCCGTCACAGAAATAAAGATGCTACCGTCTTTAGGGTAACCTTCAATATTTATACGTATCTGCCCTTCACTGGCCGTTTCCATGCCATGGATTATAGCATTTTCGATAATTGGCTGCAGGAGCAGCTTTGGAATTCTGGAGTTTTTAATCTCTTTTGATATATCAAATTCGGTTTTGAGCTTTTCACCATGCCTTATTCCATGCAAATCCAGATAAGATTTACAATATGCTATTTCATCCTCAATAGTCACAAACATACCATCTCCCTTTATAGACATTCTAAAGAGATCGCCCAGAATATAGAGCATATTTGCCAAATCCCGTTCGTTACTGAGGATTGCCTTCATTCGTATCGCTTCAATCGTGTTATACAGAAAATGAGGATTGATCTGGGCTTGCAATGCAGCCAATGCTGCATCCTTTTGGCGCAACTCCGAGAAATATACCTTATTTATATACTCATCAAGCTTTTCGCACATGGCATTAAACTGAATCGATATTTGCTCAAGCTCATCCTTTCCATTTCTTACAGGTATCCTGGCTTTCAGGTTGCCGGTTTTTACCTCCTTGATGGCCTTTATAATATGTTTTATTTTGGTGGATAGGAAAACACTGTTGAAAAAAATAAGAAGGACTCCTATTATAACAAAAATAATGAGAAATAAATAGATGGGATTAAGGATTTTCAAAATGCCTCCGAATAGTTCTTTCTTTGTAATGATACCTGCAACAATTAAACCATTTTTACTACTTTTATCCATCGTTATCAGACATTCCTGCCCATTTAAAAGGGTATAACTCTTACTGCTTTCCAGTTCAGTAAAGTAGGGATATTCCCCGCCAAAAAAACTACCTGAGGAATCATAGATAACGTCTCCTTGCTTATTGAGTACCAGCATCAGACCTTTTGTATCCTTGTTGTATTTTTTGAAAAAATTATCAGGGAATTCTACTCCCATGTTAAAAAGGATAACTCCTTGAGGTTCGTAATCAGTGTTAAAAATTGTTGCAGCAAGTGTATATACATACTTTTTTTGATTGACTATATATTTGGGCTGATACGAAGGTATAATACGCACCATACCATTAATACCCTTTATATCCCTGTACCATGGGAACTGGGAAAAATCATAAAGATGATTGACATCTCTTAGAAATCTGGAATATGCATACGATACAATATCATTATTACTAATAATGATATCAAGAATTTCGGGGGAATTGTCCATGGCTTTTGAAAAAAGGGAATCGAATTTTTTTTTCTTGTTCAGGTCCTCATAGGATAATTGACCATCATTGTTGGTCGATAACCAGTTGAAAAAATCCTCCTTGAAACTCTGATCGGAAAGATATATTTCCTCTATGACGTTTTTCGCTAATGCAATTGTATTATCCATATATCCGGCAAAGTCTTCCACAAACTGTTTCTCGTTCTTGATTTCTTTTGACAGTAACAGTTTTTCAAACTTACCTGTTATAAGAAAAGTAAGAGAAACCAATAGCACTAAAGAAATTAAAGAATATGTAAGTATCAGCTTCCTTATATACAAAGCCCACACACCTTTCCTTTAAAAAAGTGAAAGTACATTTATATATTAACATAAGACTTTTTAAGATTAAACCGATGTTTTATTATAGTTAGAAAAGTGACGGTTGTTTTAGAATTTTGCCTGTTGTTCCGAAGGCTTGCTTTGCCGTAATATTATACTATAAAATTCGGTGCAGGAGGCAATAAAGTGGTTAACATATCGGCTGGCGGTTATTCATACATTAACAAAAAGAAAAGTTTTACTATATCAACAAAAGCTTCTCTCTATCTAATGACAATTCCTTTTGTCATATTCATCCTTATGTTCAATTATGTACCTTTGCTTGGCTGGGCCATAGCCTTTGTCAAATATGTACCGGGATTATCCATATTCCAATGCGATTTTACAGGCCTTCACTATTTCCGCATGGTATTTGAATATGGAAGCGAGCTTCCCAGAGTAATTACAAATACTTTAGCCATGAGTTTTTTAGGAATTATAGTTTCTCCTCTACCCATCCTATTTGCACTTTTACTTACAGAGGTAACAAACACAAGGATCAAGAAAATATTTCAAACAGCAACCTCCTTGCCCAATTTTATATCTTATGTTATTGTTTATTCCCTGTTTTTATCCATTTTTTCAACGGATGGCCTTGCCAATCAGCTTTTATTGAATCTGAATATTGTAAAAGAACCTACCAATGTGATGGGGAATTCAGAGATAACCTGGATATTTCAGACGATGGTACTTATGTGGAAAACGACGGGGTGGTCTGCTATAGTATATATGGCGTCAATATCCGGCATAGACCAAGAGCTATATGATGCCGCAAGAGTTGATGGGGCAGGAAGATTCAGGCAAATACTGCACATTACTATTCCTGGTGTGATACCAACCTATGTTGTTTTACTTGTGCTATACATTGGTAATGCGCTAAATGGGCATTCCTTTGAACAGATATATGTTTTCTATAATCCAATGGTACATGATAAAATTGAAACCCTGGACTATTATACATACAGAATCGGTATGAAGATGTATGACTTTTCTTACTCAACTGCAGTAGGTATGTTTAAATCTGTTATAAGCTTGACACTTTTATATTCGGTCAATTTTATAGCAAAAAAATTGACTGGAAAGGCAGTAATATAAATCTATCAGAGGTGATTATGATGAAAGCGGCAAAAAGTTCAAGCAGGACCATATTTGAAATTTGCAATTATATTTTTCTGATATTGTTCACATTTATGTGTATTTATCCATTCTACTACATATTCATATATTCCATAAGTATACCCCAGCAGGCGTCACAGGGCGGTTTGTATTTTTTGCCGAAAGGCTTCACCTTGCTGGGATACCAGCAAATCCTTTCTCAAAATAATATTTGGCACGGAGCAATGGTGTCTGTGACCAGGACAGTGTTGGGGACGGTTATTGCAGTTTTTTGCACCGCTATGTTTTCATATGTATTGACACATAAATTGCTAAAATTCAGAAAAGCTATTTATAGACTGCTGATCATGACAATGTATGTAAATGCAGGCATCATTCCATATTACGTCACAATGAAAGCTTATGGTTTGAAAGATAGTCTTTTGCTCTACATTTTACCGGGTGCAATAAGTGCCTTTAATTTGGTGCTGGTGAAGACATATATTGAACAGATACCTGCTTCACTGGAAGAATCAGCATCGATAGACGGGGCGGGACCTTTCAGGATATTTGTCCGAATTATCTTTCCTCTGTGCAAGCCTATTCTTGCAACAATTGCAATTTTTACAGCTGTCGGGCAATGGAATACCTGGTTCGATAATTTTCTTTTAGCCGATAAGCCGCACCTTGAAACACTGCAATATCTATTGCTCAAATATATATCCGCACAATCTGCAAATATGGCGTCACAAGCTACAAACTGGACAGCCTTGTCTGAAGTGAAAATGACCCCTGTATCGGTACAGATGACAGTGACAATGATTGTAACGTTTCCGGTCCTGATCGTATATCCCATGTTTCAGAAGTACTTCATAAAAGGTATAATGATTGGCGCCGTGAAAGGGTGAATTTCCATGTTATCTTTTGACTTATGTCCCATAGGGGCTTAAGATAAATACAAGAGTATACGAGGAGGTTTTAAAATGAAAAAAGGCTTTAAAAGAGTCGTATCACTGCTGGCGGTTATGGCACTACTGATATCCGTTGTGATGCTCACAGGGTGCGGCGGACAGAATGCTGCACCGGAACAAAGTACAAAACAGACAGAGAGCGCTACGGAAACTGAAGGGACCACCGAAGGGCCGCCTGTTGAGCTTGGCATCACTACGCCGCCATGTGCAAAGAACTTTCCCGCAGGTTATCAGGAAGACCCGGTAATCAAACAGATTGAACAGAAGCTTAATGTCCACCTGAATGTAACACCCTATAATGCAGTGGGTGATGCTGTTTCAAAATTTACGGCACAGCTAGCATCAAATGATTTCAATGATATTGTCTATATCCCTTATGAATTGGACTATATAAACAAAATATGTCCACAGATCATTTCTGCAAAGGCAGCTCTGCCTATGGATGATTATATCGACAAATATGGGCAGGACATAGTACAGAATGCTCCTCAGGTAATTGAGTCAAATAAAAAGTATTTCAGCAGAGATGTTAATGGAAATTCCAACAATAAGCTTTATTTCCTTGCCTTGAATCCTCAGTATACTGAAAATCCGGTTGATATTGATATAGCTCCCAGGCTCAGATTCGACCTTTACCAGAAGCTTGGTGCGCCGAAACTGGAAACAATGGACGACTATATCCCTGTATTAAAGCAAATGATGGAGCTTGAGCCTAAAAATTCTCAAGGACAGAAGAATTGGGGTGTGTCCGGATGGTTTGCTGAAGGCGGAAGTTGGGGTGCATGGCCTATGCAGGCAGTATGGCCCATGATGGAAGGTGTAGGCGGCATTGGGCCCTTTGATATATCCATTAAGGATGGAAGTTCAAAGTCTATGTGGCTGGATAAAACCTCGGCAGAATGGAAGTCCATTGAATGGTTCAATAAGGCATATCGTGCTGGGGTACTTGATTCAGACGCGTTTGTAATGAAATGGGCAGACTACCAGCAGAAGGGTGCTTTGAAAACCTTCCTTGCATGGGCTGATTGGAATATCAGTGCAGGTAATGATGCTTTTGCCAAAGCCGGAACTCCGGAAAAGGGATTTGTGACGATGCCTTCTCCCAATAAAGATAATGATGCGCAGATATTCTCCTATCCTCAAATGGACGGGTCCTTTAAAATGATGATATCAAGCAACTGTAAAAATCCTGAAAAAGCGGTTCAACTGTTGAATTATCTCTTCAGCTTTGAAGGTTCGTCGCTTATTTATAATGGAGCAATGGATACAAGCTGGATAGAGGCGGACGGTAAACCGGCCATCTCGCAGGAAATACTTGACCAGATGAAGAATGATCCTGATTATTCAATAAAGACGGGCGCAGGCAAATATAACAACATGGCGGGTCTTGGCATGGCTCAGATAGACAAGCGTTATAATGTGCCGCTGTATTATCAATATTTGCCGGAAGTAGCTGAAAAAACGTTTACACAAAGGCAAAAAACTGCTCTTGAGTTCTTCAAGGTTAATAACTTCAAAGAGCTATACAGCCAAAAGAAATTGACTGCGTACAATGCAAGTGCACCCAATGCTTTACCGCCGGACACAGATGACATTAAGGCAATAAGTACAAAGAGGGATACCTACCTCTATCCGCAGATTTACAAACTGATCCTGTCCAAGACGGAAGAAGATTTTAAGGCCGGTCAGGACAAAACCATCGAAGAGCTCAAGAAAATAGGGCAGGAAAAGGTAGAGGAGTATTATAAGGCCCTTCCTTCCTTCAACGAAGTTGTAAACAACTATATTTCCGTCAGTAAATAAGCATATCGTTTAATTTAATCTGCTGCAAAAGATAAAAGGAGAGTCCAATAAAGCTCTCCTTTTTATCCGGCATATCGTTCTAAGATTTTTTCTATGGGGGGATTATTGTGAAAAACAAAAAAACCGTCGCTATCGTATGTTTGATATTTTTTATTACACAAATTTCCATGAATATCTTTGCCGAATCCCAGCCAGGTAATATGAAGGGAAAAATAGGTGCGAACGAAAGAAAAATAATAGAAGAGTGGATCAGCTCGGGGTTGACTTATGCCAAAACTGTAGAGAAATTCAATCTCGATGGACAGATTACAAAAGCCGAATTTGTTGCATTTTTGAATAGAATTTTCGGGTATTCCGAAAAAGCAGAGGCTGAATTCAAGGACGTAGAAAAAGCATCCTGGTATTACAATGACATTGAAAAGGCAGTTGCTGCAGGTATAATAAGACCCGAAGCAAATGATTTGATCCGGCCGCTTGAAACCATTGACAGACAGGAGGCCGCCCAAATGATTTACAATGCCTTCTCGCTAAAATTATCCGATTCCAAATGTTTGACCCAATTCAAGGATTCCGGACTGATTGATGAGGCATACAAGGATGCTTTTGCTGCTTTGGTTGAAAATGGAATCATTAAAGGCTATTCCAACAAAAATCTCGGCCCTTTGGATACGGTGACAAGGGTACAGGCTGTAATCATGCTGAACAGGGCATTCGGCACGTTATATAACAAAAAAGGCATATATACTGGATATAAAAGCGGGAATGTTGTTGTCAATACAAGCGACGTAAATCTGAAGGATATGACAATCACCGGGGATCTTTATTTGATACAGGGTATAGGAGATGGAGAAGTAAGCCTTGATAATGTTGTTGTAAACGGTAGAACAATCGTATGCGGAGGAGGACAGAACAGCATTGTAATCAAGAACTCTTCTTTAAAAGGAGTACTGGTTGTAAAAAAAGAAGATGGAAAGATAAGAATCCTTACCCTGGGATCGACAAATATCAGTCATGTTGAAATGCTCTCAGGCGGCAAACTTGAAGAGAAGGATCTAACAGGAGCAGGCTTTACTTCTGTTTCTATTTTCGAGGTAGGAAAGGGCAAGAATGTAATACTGAATGGGGATTTTTCCAACGTTTCCCTGGAAACAAGTGATGTATCCGTAGATATAATCGGCGGTAATATTGAAAAGCTTGATGTTCAAAAGGGAGCTTCCGGCATGAGGATTAATTTAGCGAGTGGTACCAAGGTAGGTACTTTGACTGTAAATGCTCCAATAGCTGTTACAGGAAGCGGCGAAATTTCTAATGCTGTAATTAATGCTCAGGGTGTAACAATTCAGCAGAAACCGAAAAATGTGCAATTCTCAGAAAATGTAACAGCAATCATTGGCGGTGTTAATATGACCGGTAAGAACTCTGCGGAAACGGATAAATCACGGCCGGCAACATCACCGGAACAGGATAGATCAGGAATATCAGATAGTGCATTAAATAATGCTTATGTAGATTCATATTATTCAAAAACATTTGGTACTGCGGCAAATACGCTAAATACAGACACAAGCAAATATGCAGCCCAATATGAGTTGAATAGCAGTAATATACAGTCGCTTAAAATAAAAAATAGTGATTTTCCTGATCAGAATATTTTCTCAACAATCGGAGGACTTTTACCCAAGGCTGTAGTCAATGGAATAACCTACAGTGCAGATAATAATACACGTACGGCAAAAGCCTGGATCAGAAAAGCCGGTAAGGTCCTGTGGGAAATACAAATCAATGACATAATTTTAAAGAGCGGAAGTGGCGATAAGCTTCCATTAACTGTTCAGCAGACATATAATTTCTGGGATGATAAATTTTATGTTACAACGAAATGGCTTCCCACAGAGAATATTACAAATTTGGAATCTGCAACACTAAATACAAGACTCAATGGTGCTTTATTTGACAAGTATAATGTTGGAGATGCAGATAGGACAATCCCTCAGGATGGAGTGTGGTCAAACGGGACGATACTTGACGGGGTTGCTGTATTTGATTCAAAAACGCAGTCTCATGGCGCCTTTGCTTACGAAATAATAAATAAAACCGGTACTGAATCTCTAAACATAGCCAGTTTTAGCAATCAAGGAAATAATCCTTATATTGAAATAACTCAAAGTGCATATGATAAAAATATGCACAATGGAAACGGTACTGTTTGGAAAAGCGGACATGCAATCTATACCTACACACAATTCTTTGCAGATGGGGAAAATGGTTCGTCTGCAGCCCTGAACGATATAGCCGCCGAAACACATCCTTTAAATGCAGGCGCATTCAGTATAAAAAAATCGTTTCCATATGAAGGTTCAAAAAGCCTTGGCTATGACAACACAACCGGAGCATATGTAGTAGAAGTATATACGCCGGATGACAGTAAAATCAATTACTATAAAGACTACCCCAATGATTATCCGTCTGTAGAATTCCAGATTGTTAACGATAATATACGGAGGACCTTCAGATTGCAGACTCAAATGGCAATAACAGGCGCTAATCAGTATGCGCCCGGTGTTACCGGAAGCGTTGCCATGCTTACTGACAAAAATCTTGTTCCCAACGGGATACCGGTTCAAGTCAGTAAAAAGTGGGATAACCTTGATACAACAAGAATGGAAAGCTATAACAACAGTTACGCGGCATTCAGCATTAAGCCCAATGGAATCAAGACAATGTGGCACAGGACTTCCTTCCAGAACTGGGGAAATAAAGTCAATGTTGGTTTGCCAAGCCTTGAACTCACGAATTACTACAATTGGGGATATTTATGGCTTGAAACCAATGTAGGCATGAGTGAATCCATGACCTATCTGCCTGATAATGATAATAATGCAACGATGTGCGATTTCAGAGCACAGGACGGCATGAGACTTGAAGGAGATAATTCACCCTGGTTTGCAAATGCGGGCGGACTTGAATTCCTGCAGTTGAAAGACGGTGATAGCTGGATTGATGCTAAAAGGAGAGGGACGGGTATAAGGTTTGACAGTTTGGGACCAAATGTTTCAGAATTCAGTATGGAGCTCCGGACACCCGATGGAAAACCGGATGTAAAAGTCAGCGTTACTTCAACCTTGCTTCCATCGATAAATGGTACGAGGATATTCTATCAATTGCATTATGACTTTTTGAGTGATATCCGCTTTACAGATATCAAGAAGGAATTAAGCCTATTTTCAATGGGTGATACACGCTATGCAACTTCTGTAGTTCACAAAATGGCATATAAGAATTCCGACGGAACGGTTTCGACACTTGACATTAATTCAAATAACACCTGGAATGTCAATGGGCAAGCGCTCTATAAAGACAAGCCATGGGTAGCTTTTTACCAGAGTGAGACCAATAATGTCGGCTTTGTTGTAGACAGCTTCAAAGGTAAAATCAATGGTACGGAGATAGACCAGGCTGCTGTGAGTATGTATGCCGGAATAAAGCCAACTGCTTATCTGGTTCCAAATACAGACAGCAATCAAATCAAGGCAGGTGATTCTATTGATCTAATGGTAGAAGCCTATACCTGGAAAAACAGCGACGATTATAGTTTTATACAGAACGAAGCTGCCATGTGGCCGACTGCTGTCAGCGTCACGAAAGGAAAGTTGATTTCACAATTTCCTGCGAAGGTGGATGCTGCAGATAATGCTGCAGAATTCACTATTAAAGGTGGAGTTGATTATGTCCCCGTAACGGTAAAAGGCTTTGATTCATATTCCGAACCTGAATTGAAGGAATATACAAATGGAGAATGGGTGAAAGTTGATCAGTCCGTGGGCATAAAAGACTATTGGCAGACCGATATAGACGAAGAGACCGGAAAGTATGATTTCACGTATATTTTACCTGCAGATTCAAATGAACATAAATACAAGGTGAGCCTGGCGAAAGCAGCAGCACCGGATATTCCTGCTGCTTCTCCAAGATTGCAGAGTGAACATGCCTTTATCACTGCCTTTGATGTTGCCGAGAGGGTTTCCGAACCTGTAATAGACGAGATCGGTACAGTGAAAAACGGAGTCAGCCATTGTGCGATAACAATAGATGTAGGGGCTTCAACTGATATTACCAATATTGTTCCTGATATCACCGTTTCAGAAAATGCTGCGGTAAGTCCAGCATCCGGTATAGCACAAGACTTTACGCTGCCTGTGGATTACACTGTTACTGCAGAAGATGGTATAACAAAAAGAATTTATACGGTAACAGTAAAAAGGCAATTCCCTGTGGAAAAAAATGCGATTACAGGATTCAGCATGGATCATCAGGTAGAACTGGCGGTAATAGACCCTTTTAAACATACCGTCCTGGTGAAGGTAAGCCATGATGCCGACTTGACCAATTTGACGCCTGCCCTGGCACTTTCTGAGGATGCTACCGTTTTGCCGGCGTCCGGTGTAAAACAGGATTTTACAAATCCTTTCACGTATACAGTTATGTCAAAAGAGGGAGAATCCGGAAGCTGGACTGTTACAGTAGAAAAAATGGCACCGAATCTTGCTGTTAACGGTACATATGATGGAACCATACCGAATTATGGGCCGGCTTATGTTCCAGGCAAAGCATTTGATAATAACCTGAAATCAAAGTGGGCGCCTACAGGCTTAGCCAATCAATGGATTTCGGTTGATTTCGGGAAGAAGACCACCTTCGATAATATTGTAATTACAGAGGGTTCGGGATTAAGTGAAGGATTAAGAAGCTTCAGGGAATATGTGCTTCAATATTCAGATGACGGTGCTGCCTGGACGGATATTCCCAGTACCCATATAACCGATGGAGCTCCGCATTCAGACGGGCCTGCACACCTGAGATTTAATTTTAGTGAAATATCTGCAAATAGGGTCAGACTGCTGGTAGTTCAAGCGGATGGCGGCATATACCTTCACGAATTCGCGATATATTACAATAATGATGCTAAAAACATTACAGGATTCAAAGAAGAGCAGCAAGCTGAACAGGCAGTAATAGACAATGCAAACCATACGGTGGCTTTGGAAGTATTCAAGGGTGCTGACCTGGCAAAATTACACCCCGATATCACAATATCAAATGGTGCAAGTGTTTCACCTGCATCCGGCACGGAACGGGATTTTACAAATCCTGTGACTTATACGGTTACAGCTGCAGACAGAAGCACTCAGGATTGGGTAGTAACTGTTACAAAAGGCAACACAGTGAGCAATGCAAGGAAAATAAAAGAATTTACAATGACTGAACAGATGGCGCCTGCAGTGATAGATGAAGCAAATCATATTGTTACTATACAGGTTCCTGCAGGGACTGATGTAACGTCGCTGATTCCAACAATAACAATATCACCTGAAGCAAGTATTTCACCATTATCTGGTGCAGCACAGGATTATACGATTCCTGTAACTTACACTGTCATGGCGGCTGACGGAAGTACCCGGGATTGGGTGGTAACCGTTGAAAAAGTAGCAGTTGCAAGTAGTGCAAAGGATATAACATCATTTGTCATAGAGCATCAAGCTGCACTTGCGGTGATTGACGTTGTATATCATACGATAAGTGTACAGGTATATCCGGCAGCCGATATTACAGCATTGGTTCCGACGATAACAGTATCGGACAAAGCGAGCGTTACACCATTGTCCGGTGCTGCACATGATTTTACACTACCAGCTGCTTATATAGTAATAGCAGAAGACGGAAGCACTCAGCAATGGACAATTAATGTTTCAAAGCAGTATGGCACAAACCTTGCGTCAGGAAAGACTTATGACGGCTCAACACCTACCTGGGGGGACCAATGGTATGGACCGGATAAGGCTTTTGACGGAGATACGAACTCAAAGTGGGCACCGCAAGGTTTAGCTGACCAATGGATTTCAATGGATTTTGGTGCACTGACAACTTTCAATACCATCCTACTTAATGAAGGGGACGAAGGGCCAAGATACCTGATCAACTATGTACTCCAATACCATGACGGTACAAATTGGATTGACATCCCCGGTACAAGTGTAACTGACGGTGCATCGCATTCTGCTCCATTGATAAAGGTATTCAGCTTTAATCCTTTGACAGCGGATAAGCTCAGACTGAAAATCAATCAGGCAGGCGGCGGAATATACCTCCATGAAATGGGTGTATATAATATTATCAATTAAAAGAAAGGAATGGTAGCCATGAAAAGGAAAGTAAGCTTGGTCCTGGCAGTTTTTCTCATCATTAGTGGTATTACATTTTCTGGAAGTGCAAGTGCAGCAACAGGATGGACATGGACGCAGTTCACCTATAACAATGACATTTGGATGAGGACTGCTTATAACGGAACAGATATGTTTGATTATCGTTTGGGAGCAGGCGGTTGCCTTGCAGAGATGAGGTATTGTCCAAGTAGTTACAAGGCGCTGCTTTCTCCTACATATGCAGGAGAAGAGACAGACAGAGTGGTACAGTATACTTTCTGGGGAACAGGAAGCAATGTTACAGATACCACAACAAGCGCGGCAGATGGACGCTTTAATGTGGATCTTGCCGGCACAATGAACAATACTTTTGCTCCTACCATTTCAGTTGCAAGGGACAGCAGCAAGGTGGATGTCTATTCTGTTCCGCAAAATCAGTGGTATTCAGTACTGGATAGCAAGTTTACAGGAATAGTATCATCGCTTTCCAGGTATGAAATGCTTGCTGATGGAGTACTAAAGGTTCGCAAGGTTGTACGTGTACCAGCGGTATATCATAATGGAACAAACGTTGGAAGCTATGACCTTTATTTTGAACAGTGGAATCCTTTCCTGAGAAATACAAGCACCTTTGATTGTATGGCCCTCAGCCTGGATACAAACGGTGTTCCCAACTGGTGGTATCAGGCGGGCAATAATATTCCCAGCTATCCAAATACCGATGTGGCTTCAACAAACGGTTATGCTGCAGTGTACAAGTACGGCGCCTACGCCACAAGCCCTGTTGTGGGCATTGTATTTGGCAAGAGCCCGGCAGTACTGAATGCCACTGCCGCGACCAGTGCACAGCATAAATTCAACTCAATGGACTGGAATAACGGAATAGGTGTATTTCCCTCCATGTACCTGTATGCTGCTGAGCCCAACAGCATTATTGACTATACATACTACATCGTTCCGAGGCAGTACTCCGATGCAAGTTTCAAGACCAAGTTGGATAGTTTGGCGTCATCGGTACCAGCGCCTCAAATATATGGCCCCAATTATACCTTTTCCGGAGAACTGGCAACAATAGCAAGCAAACTCAGAAGCAATTTGAATGCAAGTGGTACAAGGACAAACCATCTTGCGCAATTTGCACCTTGATAATACCAGGGATATAAAAGGAGAGCCATCTGGCTCTTCTTTTATTAAAAATAGTTTAAAATACTATACTGTGAGGAGAAAACTTAAATGAAAAGGCAATTCAACTACTTTTGGTGGGATGGTGGCTTTGAGAGTGTACATAACAGGCCAAGGCCTGAGATTAATCCGAAGGAAACCGCCCATGTACTGACCCCTTATTACAGATTTGACATATCGCGTCTGCTTGCTTCACCCATAGGGCTGGAAAACAGCAGGGATAAGGCGGAGGAGTACAGATACGGGTTGGTTCTGCCACCTCCTGCCATTGGAATTACAACGGATATTCAGGTGATTCTTGATGGAAAAGAGTATTTGCTGCATCAGAGCTGCCAATTGGGCAAAAGTTTAATGGTTTATGATTCGGGGACAGTCTGCCACCAGTTGAGGCTGAAGGGAGTATCCCTTTATGATGAAAATGGAGAAATCCTTGTAGGAACAGAGCTGGAGCTTGCTTTTTATTTATGGAACAATCTGGTTTCCTTTTCTATTCATCTAGTCGATGCAGACACAAGGCTGCCCATAAAGGGAAAAACAGCAAAGATACAGGTAAGGTTTCACCTTGATGGTTGTGAGGTATTACCCTATAAAGATGGAGCATATTTACAGGAGAAAACCGGAGCTTTTTACCTAGCAGCTGTGCTGGAAACACAGTTGTCCTTCAAGCATGGCTGTGTAAGTGCATACAGTGATAGTTCCATACTCTGCCTTCATATTTTACCTTTAGAATCAACTCAGGACGTTGATGCCTATCATGCTGCTGTGAACGGCAATATGGAGATTAGTGCTGTTGACTCGGTGAAAGGCCAAATTCTAGCTTCTGGGTATGACCCTGTATCAGGAGGAATGGTTGTCAAGTTGCCTGATATTGTTAGAAATACAGAGGAAAAAATAAGGATTACAGTTAACACAGAGTTGGATCTGGATATTCCATTGAGGATACTTGTTTTACGCGAGGGTCGAGGTAGAATCATGGAAGACGGAACGATACTGCCAATGGAAGAGACAGGCGGTTTTACGCCTATGGGTGTATTTCCAATGGCATTCTACCCCAATGGCATGCCCTCGGGAAGTTTGTGGCAGGTTTCGATAGACGGACATGAATTTGAAAACTATCCCAGACCTTATACACACAAGTGGATTCACCTATACAACTATAAAACAGTCTCTAGATTGGAGCCTGTTGATGAAATTCTGTGTGTTGGAAGCCCCAGTCTTACTGGTGGCATATCAGCGGCTTTTTGCCAGTTGTCTCTGCTGGGTTGGGATGATAACCCGCATTATGGCAATCCATTGGATAAAACAGCCGTACAACTGTGGATTCAGGGACTGATAAACCATCAGGAAATACTGTGCATTTGCCCGGAATCTCATATGACCGATTGTACAATAACAGATATACGGCCTATCGATCATAGGAATACGTGGGGGCCTAACAATGGAGGCGGTGATTTTCTGCGGTACAGGCTGCCGGGAAGCAATTACATGAATAAAATGTGTGCAGCAAGATGCAGCTTCTCCAATTATGGCCCTTTTGTAGGTACAGTGGAGTATTATCTGACCAGTGAGAATGATGCCATTGCAGGACATGTCAAATCCAATATTGTTGCAGCAGACGATATAGCAAGGGTGTTCTTTGAAGCTGATTATTTAGTGCTAAAGGAACTGGAAGTAGAAGAGCTTGTGTTGGCATGGCTTGGATGTCCTGGATATGATAAATCAAGATATACAAGGTATGCATGGGGGATGGGTGAAACTGTAGAAAAAGATTGCCTTGTGGAGATCCAGGATGGTCCGGGTGAGGAATTACTCGAAAAGCCTTTAGCAGGAGGTGAGTGGTTTGCAGCTTTCAGAGGCGGTATTATCGATGAGCAGTATAGAGAACCGAATGCGAATAAGGGTATGATTTACCGTGGAGGGAGTATCGAGCTGCAGGCCCACCCTGAAGCTGTAATAAAGGCTAAGCGATTGAGGGTAGATGTATTCAACGGATTAACGACACAGTTTTGGCTTGGTATATATTCTGAAGAGCGCAGGATACAGCTAAAAAAAGGTGATAGGTTTAAAATTTGTTGGGAATATGTCCCTGTACTAAAATATGTTACTGACTACGGGCTGGAGGGCAACTACTCTGAAATATATAAACAAATCCTCCTGTATCACCCGGATAGCTATGAAATGATCTGCTACGAGGCAAAACATGGCGAATCCGAATTGGATGTTATCGTGGGGGAAGCTGTAAATGGCAGCATTTTCCCATCTTTACGCCTGAAAAATGGCGAAGGTGAATTTGAGTTGGAGGGAGGATCCGGGTGGACACCTTTAAGAGTTTACCTTGGTGATGTGCCAGAGAAACTTAATCTGATACTGGTAACTGGAAAAGAAAATATAGTTTTGGAGCATAAACTGAAATATCAGCTTGAAAGCTATGATGGAGAATGGATTGCGACCTTTTTGATCAAAGGAGGGGCTGAGTCTTTACGACACTCCAGAATAAAACGAAGATTTATAGTATTGACTTATTGAAATTACCAATTACGGCGGAACAACACCTAATTATGAAAAGTGTAGGGGCGCGCATTGCGCGTCCGCAAATGCAATATGTGATAAACAGGTATCCGGACGGCCAATGGCCGCCCCTATATTGTATGCCTTACGGCCAAATGACCCCATTCATCAAGCTTTTTCATACCAATGACATTAAAGTCCTTAAATTACGAATTGAAGAGTTGGAATAGTCCCATTGACAATTAGTACCATTCAGATCTATGATATATTGTAGCATGATCGTGAAAGGAAAGCGGAGACATCCTATAAAATAAACGGAGGTTGCTTGAGCAAAAATCAAACAAATCAGGGCAGGGCCTTTGAGTATGTACTAAGGCAGCACGGCATTAATGGTTTCTCCAAATTTGCAGAAAATTTTAGCGGAAGTTATATTTGCACCAGTACTTAACCGGAAGGGAGCAAGGATCGTGAACCGGCTATTATTTAAGAACCGTTGGGAGTTCAGGGAATGGCTCACAAAAAATGCACTTTCCCAGGAGGGAATCTGGCTTGTATTTGGTAAAAAGGACAAGCCGGAAACATTAAAAGCAAGTGAAGCACTTGAGGAAGCGTTATGTTTTGGCTGGATTGACGGTCAAATACAGAGCGTCGATGAAAACTCCTATGTCAAATACTTCAAGCAGCGCAGCAAGACAAGCAACTGGTCGGAAAAAAACAGAAGCCTGGCTGAAAAGCTTGAATCACAAGGACTTATGACCGACTTCGGCAAAGCAAAAATTGAATTTGCAAAACAAAACGGGTACTGGGATCCCCCAAAAACCGAACCTCTTACCGATGAGCACCGGCAACAGTTTGAGGATATGCTGAAATCCTATGAAACCGCCTATGGGAATTTTATGAAAATGCCGCGTTCGGCCCGCGGTGCATACGCTGCCTCCTATTTTTTCGGTGCAAAAACCGAAGCGGGCAAACAAAAAAGATTCGACACAATTATTGAACGTCTGAACCTGAACCTGAATCCGATGGAAAGTATGAAAAAGAAACAGGAAAATAGTTAAACTTTGAGAAGGAAGAATAAATTATTAAATGCATTTCCTGTCAGCAAAATTCTTATCAATAAACCTCAGCATTTCAATCATACCTTCCACTGTTTTATCCTCCAGTGTTTTCCACCGGTACTGAAAACCGGCAAACAAAGGGCAAAGCTTGTATCCGTCAACGGAAATATAAGCCAACGGCCTTTTCCCGGTCTTGTCTGTCTGCACGCAATAACGGCATCCATCACACTTCTTCGTTGTGGAAATCACAAAGCTTTTGGTCTGCGGGTTCATCGTTTCATGATGATTTAGAATCTCTCCAAAATAAGGAATACGCAGTGAAATTAACGGTTGATTTTTCTTAATTTCCTCATAAATCACCTCGATACCGCCGTGAGTACGTTCGGCCCATGCACATTTAAGTTCGTCCCCAGGCTTTCCGTAGCTTTTTATATAATCAAGTGAAATCTGGTTGTTGTACTCTTTATTGTCAATCCGACTATACCCGTTTTGCTCCAGGAAGTCGATGAGCGTATCAAATGGATTCCGGTCGGCAAACATATTGCCGAAAACCTCCTTGTTCCACGGTGCCGTTGCATCAAATACGCCTCTTGAAAAAAGCAGAAATGGTTTCTGCCTGTCATCTTTCGGCGGCTTTACGTTTTGTGCGGATACCTTCGCAAGCAGTTTTAGCCCCTTGGCAATAAACGGGAAATGCAACACATATCCGTTTTCATTCTTGCCTGCTTCCACTCCGAAAGCTGCAAGTTGCTTTACGAATGACGGTTTCAGTTCTACATCCTGCCTGTTTACCACCAGCATATTCCCCTCGGCCTGCCCGTATATGGATGCACTCCATAGCACAGCAATAAACTCTTCCAGCTTTTTAATGATACCGCGGATTCTCGGAGCTAACTCGGGCTTTGCTTTTTGCGGTTCCCAATCACCGAAGCCGTCATCCGGAGTAAACTTAAAACCGAGCATGGCGGGATTCTCATACAGCCTTTCATAAATGCCCTTTATAAATTCATAAGCTGCCTTTTGTTCTTCTACATCTGCATAATCAGAATTCAAAGGATAAAAAGACGGATAAGTAGCCAAAAAATAATATATACTGCGATGTGCAAGGTTCTCAAAACCCTTATTTATCCTACTTTGCATTTTGATTCTCCTCCGTCGCCTTTACGCATTGTCAAATAATGCTCTCAGATTTCTTGGCAAACTTTCGTAAAACCATTTCATCCCGCAAATTTCAATTTTTTCAGAAAGTTCTCCAGGCGTATCCTCACTTTGTACCGCCTCACTTCTTCGGCTTCAATTTTACCGACATCAGCAGTTTATAATCCTGCAGGTCCTTTTCACTACAGATACAGAACATCATCCACCTGCCCATTTTCATATAGTCCTGTGCGTTGTCATATTGAGCACGCATTTCAGGGGATAATTCATCCCGCAGTGTCTCCATATCCGCATTGTGCTTATAGGCGATGACCATGAAAACCGAAAAGAAGCCTTCTTCGGGATAGAGCGTACCAAAGGCCTGTCCGCTTTTTTGAAATTTTACATTCCAGCCGGGCTTGCCGGAGCATCCGCTGTAGCTCATTTTCGGTTTGGCGCTATATGCGGTATCCATATAGTCAAAAAGGGAATCCCATAATCTCCTTCCCTCGCCGCCGATGTGATCTGCCATGGCCTCAAAGCTGGGCTGATTGATTTGCGGATACATATCCTTCCATTCCATTATCTCTTACCGCCTTTCCTTACCGGTTAAATCCTTAGGCAGTGCCATATAATCCGGCAGCCTGTCCGTATCCGGCTTTCAATTTCATATGCGACACCGCTTCTTCTATCCTACCACATCAAATCTGACAACAGTATGTCAAATTAGAAAATTTATTTATCTTTATTATTCAAGCCTCCAGGATCCCCAATTTCTTTAACCTGCTTCTGATTGCACCCGGCGTCCTGTGATGAATCAAGCTGATTTCAGGTATTTTCAAGCCATTTGAATACTCTGTTTTCAGCTTTTTATCCTCCTCCGAGCTCCAGTTTTCATATGCACTTACATGTCCAGTGGATATGACTTTTCCCTTATACCGGCTGAAAGCATTGATAAAAGTCTCTTCGTCTTCAATTGCTCCGGCGTGCCTGGTCTCAATTCCAATATCCGGCATCTGATTTCTGAATGAAGCTATTTCCGACAAAAATGCTTCTCCATACCTTTCCATTTTGGCTTTTCCAACACCGGATACCTTTAGAAACTGTATATTATTGGTTGGCATCAGCCTGCACATGTCTTTAATTGCCGCGTCGGTGAAAACTATATAGGCAGGCACTCTCTGGTCTAAAGCAATTCTATTCCTCAAGGCCCGCAACTTTTCAAACAGCACTGTATTTCCGACCAGCTCTTTCTGCAAATTTCCTTCAAACTTGCTGCTTTCCTTATAATTAGTCAACACCTTCATAATAACTCTGGAGTCATTAAAGAGTACTTCTGACGCGCTGGCCTCAAGCTTGACAACAGGATACTCGCCATTGGTTATTTGCAGGTAGCCCCGCAGCACCAGAGTATTTATGATATCTCTGATTTTACTCTCAGGAATTCCAGACATCAAACCATAGGTTGAAATCCGATCCAGATTGCCTGCGATCACCCTTTGATTCCTGCTTCCACGCAATATGTCAACAATCATTTTAATGCCATAGCGCTCACCCGCCCTTTTAATGCAGGACATTATTTTCCGGGCTTCTTCCGTAACGTCGGCTTCTTCAAAATTAGCTTCACAGCTGGAACAATTGCCGCAATAATTGGCGGTTTTTTCTCCAAAATAGTTTAGGATGTACTCTCTAAGGCAGTCGTTGGTATGACAGTAAAATGTCATTATCTTTAACAGTTCGCGGTCCTTTTCTCTGAGTGCGGCATTGGTTGCCTCATCGAGCTCTTCATTGTTACCGGTATTATCGATAAGGAATTGATTTATGACAACATCCTGCCCGCTGTAGAATAAAATACACTCCGCGGCTTCACCGTCCCGTCCCGCTCTCCCTGCTTCCTGATAATAGCTTTCAATATTCTTGGGCATATTATAGTGTATGACATAAGAGACATTGGATTTATCAATACCCATGCCAAATGCATTTGTAGCAACCATTATACCGGATTTATCGAAGATGAATCTGTCCTGATTTTCTCTTCGCTCCTTTTCTGAAAGCCCGGCATGGTATCGTGTTGCGTTGACGCCTGCTTTAACCAGATGAGCGCACACCTCGTCAACGGTTTTTCTTGTGGAGCAGTATACAATTCCGCTGGCAGCAGCCTTTTCAACAATATATTCCTTTAATGAAGCAAGCTTGTCTTCCGGCTTGCGCACGGAGAAATAAAGATTTTTTCTGTCAAATCCCGTTGTCAATACATAGGGATCAATTAATCCAAGCTTATCCAATATGTCATCCCTGACCTGGGGCGTTGCAGTTGCAGTAAATGCCGTTACTACCGGCCTGTCCTTTAATTTGTCTATAAACTGCGCTATCTTCGTGTAGCTGGGCCTGAAATCCTGTCCCCATTGTGAAACACAATGAGCTTCATCGACTGTAACCATGGATATCCGAACCCTTTGCGCAAAAGAAACAAACTCCTCCGTCAACAGCCTTTCAGGTGCGACATAAATAATCTTGTACATATTTTCCGAAGCATTCTGCAAGGCCTTTGCATACTGATTGGAGTTCAGGGAGCTATTGATATATGCGGCGCTTATTCCTGACTGGGTAAGGGAGTGGACCTGGTCCTTCATAAGAGAAATCAACGGTGAAATCGCCAGCGTTATTCCTTCAAAAATAAGTGCAGGTAATTGAAAGCATATGGATTTGCCTGCGCCGGTGGGCATTATTCCAAGAGTGTCCCTTCCGCCTAAAATACAGTCAATCAGTTCTTCCTGTCCGGTTCTGAAAGTGGTATATCCGAAAATATCCTTCAATATATCTTGTTTTTTCATTCGATACCTGTTTATATTAATTAATTAATACATTGCCCTTTCTTCAGTGTTTACAACCGGCAGAGCATTATAGTAAGAAATCTCCTGCAAGATTTTCCATTGGGTATATTCCTCGGCGATTTTATGGATAAACTCCTCAATAAACTCCGGTGTAAAAACCGTTGACGGTCCTGAATCGTTTTCCATGTGCCACTTTTTGTTCCTGCAAATGAAATCCTCAAACTCCTCCGCCGTTGCTCCCGGGATTTTTCCATATTCGGAAGCCTCACACCGGTCCATCCGCTCCCATAAGCCATTCGCCCAGTCGGTATGGTGAAAGGCATACCAGCTGGCCAGGCTTATTTCTTTACGGTACTCCGGAAACCAGTCACCGCCGGCTGTTTTAATAAATTCATCCCTTGCGAGAATATCCCATCGCCAGTCGGTATACAAATGCAGCAGGACACCTTCCGCGAAATCATCGGACGGCGGTGTTTGAAGGGCAAGAGCAGCCAGCGCTCCGCTTCTGTCCTGAAGATCCCGGAAATGCGTAATATCCTTATCCTCCCGGTTTGTCACCGCATCGGGAGCAAGATTTCCTGCATAAAACAGCGTGCTGCCCTCCGGTTTGACCTTATGTGCCATTAGTAAATGTATCATCGATCCCGGCATAGAAATCCTCCTGTTTACTTTATTATTTTACCATTAACAGGAATCCACTTCAAACTGTTTCTCGTCCGCCGCATACTTAAGTATGTCGCCAGGCTGGCAATTTAATGTTCTGCAGATGGAGTCAAGTGTTGAGAATCGCATCACTTTTGCTTTATTTGTTCGTAAGATGGATAAATTAGCTTTTGTCAGGTTGATCTTTGCCGCTAACCCGGAGGAATTTATTTTTTGCTGCTGCAGCAGGTGTTCAAATTTTACAAGAGTAGCCATAACGGCTGGCCCCTCCTCTAATTCGCACGTCCGTCCTAATTGAGATATGGAATATATCCCGATGGATCGTCCAAAGCCCTATTTCATTCAAACAGGGCTTTCAATGTGGATAGCGAATCAATCATATCTTCTTTGCCATTCGCCAGCATTACCTGGATGGAAGTTCCGAAAAGAGTGCCCAGCATCATTCTGGATAATGTGACCGGCGATTTGTATTTAAATTTATCCGTGTCGGAAAAATCATGAAGAATATATTTTTCAATTAATCCGGCCAATCTATTGAAAAGATCATTGAGAAGCTCTTTCAAGGCTGTCGACCAGAGAGCCATACTGGTCAAATCGAATAGAAGCTTGAATAATTCCGGGGTCTTTCTCAACATCCCTTGAAAGTATTCGATCAGGCAAGCGATTTTTTCCTTTTCCGTTTTGCCCTTTTTCAAGTTGTCTTCGATTTCATTCAAATACTGCTGAGCCAGTGTTTTTACGATTTCAGTAAACAGTCCTTCCTTGTTTTTATAATAATAGTTCAACTGGCTTAAGACGACGCCGGCTTCATCCGCAATATCCCGTAAGGAAACATTTGCATAGCCTCTCTCGGATATGCATTTAAAGGCGGCATGAAGTATTTTTTTTGCCTGGTTCATGTTTTCTGACTCATTGGGCATCGTATATTCCTCCTGCATCATTCAGACAACCGTCCAATTTATTATAGAGTAAATGAACGCTGGCTGTCAAATCTTTAGCGCAGCGCTCCTTCAGTTCCTGGAAATTCTCGGGCGGATATCGCGTAAATTTTTTACTGCAAAAACAAAAAGAGAGCCTATGGTTTTTAAGACAAAATTTCTTGTCTCCTCATCAACACCCCTAATCGCTCCAAGCACGTCAACAGCTTTCTTATGCCAATCGCCGGTCAAATCATAAAATGTCGTTGCCCCTGTTGCTTTAATAACCTTATAAAGAGTATCAACAAACAATTCGCGCTTGCTGTCGTCCAGAGAGCTCATCCATTTATTCAGCGTTGCATTCATGAACAGCGCACTGCTTTTTACTGTCCGGACATAGCTGAAATCACCGCCGTCAATCAGCCATGAAAAGGGATCGTGCTGCATGATCCAGATGCGATTGCTTTTTACAACAGAATAGCTTTCCTGATGCTGCAAAAGCATTCCGATTATGGATGATTGCGATAAGGTTTTATATATCCGGTCCTTCATACTCCCATATTTGGAGTCCGTCGATAGGACCAAAATACCTAAATCCAAGTTCCTCAAACAAGGTTCTGCGCATGAGCATGTATTTCACCGAGCCTTTAATCCGGTTCAAGCCTCCGACGATGGGTTCGCCAATGCCGGGGATCCTGTTAAAAGCCTGTTCCAATATCTCTTTTGCCTTGAAATAAGCGGGCTCTGTCCTTATTTGCGCCAAATGCTTTGAAAGTCCTCCCACATTTTTCTTATGGAAAAAGCATTGTCATTCAGGACCACAATCAAACTGTTCAGCGACCTTCCGGCATCATTTAATGCTTCGAAGGCCATTCCTCCCGTAAGTGCCCCGTCTCCGATGACTGAAATAACCGAGTAATTTTCATTTTTGATATCCCTTGCCTTTGCAAGCCCCAGTGCGGCAGATATGGAAGTGCTGCTGTGCCCGGTGTTGAAGGCGTCATGCGCGCTTTCCTTTGTTTTGGGGAAGCCTGAAACGCCGTTCAGCGTCCTGAGCGTCCTAAAGCTTTCTTTCCTGCCTGTGAGGATTTTATGCGTATAGGACTGATGCCCCACATCCCAAATGATCTTGTCTTTCGGAGAATCAAAAATAAAATGGAGTGCGATAGTCAGTTCTACCGTGCCCAGATTAGAAGCCAGATGGCCTCCCGTCCTTGATACCGTTGCTATCAGGAGCTTCCTGACTTCCTCCGCCAATTGCTTCAATTGCCTTTTGTCCAATTTTTTGATATCGCCTGGCGCGTTGATGTGTTCTAAAAGGTTGTCCACCGGAGCTTTCCCTTTCCTTCTCCTTATTCACTTCAGCCTTCACATTCTTTTTTATAACAAACCTGTTCATGAACATTTGCTGGGCTATCTGATAAATGTTTCCTATGATCCAGTAAAGACCAAGCCCGGCAGGTACGGTAAAAGAAATGAATCCGGTCATGACGGGAGATATCAAAGCCATATTTTTTTGCATGGATGCCTGCATTTGATTGTCGCTGGTCTGAGGCGTTTGCTGCATGGAATATTTCACGGAGATATAGGTCGTAACCGCCGACAACAACGGAATTAAAAGCAAAATCAGATTTTGTATGCCTGCAGCGGGATCAAAAAGCTTATGATAATCCCAGGTAGGGATTGCACCCAGATTAATCCCAATAAAATTCATATTGAGCAATTCGTCTCTCTTTAGTATCTGGCTGACATTGGCTAATGCTTCCGTATGCTTCTCAAAGTAAGTGATAATGCTCAAATCATGCATGTTTGCTATTCTATCCGGGCCTACCGGTATCTTTTCAAATAATTGCCCGATCACCTCGGGTGATTTTCCGACCATATATTTTAACGGCTGTGAGATCACGTAGTACAGTGAAAATAAAATAGGCATCTGGACCAGCAGCGGCAAACAGCCGCCGGCAGGGTTCACTTTATTTTCCTGATACAGCTTCATCATTTCTCCATTCAGCTTTTCTTTGTCGTTTTTATATCTCTTCTGGATTTCCAGCATTTGAGGCTGAATTTCACTGAGCTTTGACGTTGAATGATACTGTTTTATATAGAGCGGCAGCAAAAGTGTTTTTACCATCACCGTCAACAGTATGATTGCAATACCGTAATTTTTAAACGCAAGCATATCGTATATGAATTTCAACACGTGTCCCATGGGAATTGCAATAAAATCAAGCATCCTACACCTTCTTTCGCATACATTACATAACTTTCCAAAATGACTTAAGCTGGATACTACGAGGGATTACTTTTTTCCCATATAGTTTTAGCTGCTGCAAACCCAGTAAAATTCATATTTCAAATATCTCTTTTAGCCTATGAAAATTTTTACTGCCGCCAAATTTGACAATCTCCATAGATGCGCAGTATTTATCCGCCAACAGCACCACGAAAGATTCCCGGTAACTTGGCAGGCTTAGGGTCAAAGGCCACATATGCTTCCGGATGATGTCCTTTTCTCGGTCGTTCAAATTAAAATACTTGTTTGCATTTTGCAAGGCAATATAGGGGTGAATAAACCCATGCAGCCCCTTATGCGGTTTTCCGGTATGCCAGTCATACAGGAAAAAGTCATGAAGCAGTCCTCCTCTGGCTGCCGAACGGTAGTCAAGTCCCAGCCGCCTGCATATCCGGTAGCTGCTGTAGGAAACATAGAGGCTGTGTTCAAGGCAGTTTATATCGCCATGCTGTATAAAATTTCTCATGGATCCTACCCTTTCATGACGGATCAGATCACGAATACATTTTTCATAGTCTTCCTCACTGGAGGAATCTGCTTTTAAGTTCAACTTTGATTTTATCCATTCTGTCATTGAGGATGCTCCTTATATCGCGGTTTAGAATGCCGGCATTCAAAATCAGCAGCCGGGGAAATGCGAGAAAAAACCTTTTATATTGAAGAATTTTTTCATAATATTTCGTTGCCGAAAAATCTGGGTAATTTAGAATGACCGCTCGCAAATCCAGAGCGCCAAATACCTCTCCGGCCGTATCCGCCAGAAAGTAGACCAGCAGAAATGCCGCTAAATAGCCTTTGATGGATGCGGGGACCGAAAGAACAATTTCCGAAACAGCAGGATGTACAATCCGCAGCATCACAAACGTCAGTACCCCCCAGAGGAGGGAATATTGCAAGCAAATATACCCATGAAGGTTCAGTAAATTACCGCTATAGTCCCACCATTTGCAATCAAAAATCTTTTCCAGAAGAAATCCTGTGATATATTCCAGCACAGTGACTAGAATCACGGCAAACACGATGTTGACGATCATTGCGGTAAAGGGATTTTCCAAAACATCAGAAACCCATGTTGAGGTCTGAAGGATCAGAATAGCGCCAAAACCGTAAATGGGGCAGACAAAGCCGGTTAAAAAACCCCTGTTGATGATCTTTCTTTCGTTGAAGCTGGCAAAAACAGTTTCCATCCCCCATCCCAGGAAAGAATAGATTGTAAAAAACAGCAGCAAATCGTTAAAGCCCGCCATATACTTATACCCCTTTCAAGCGCTGCTATTCCCGGCGCCTTGATTTGAACATGGAAATAATCAGCCCTGGAATAATCCTTGCGGCTATTACCATATTTCTGCTCCCTTCAAGCATTGCTATCTCACCGTCTTGATTTGAACATGGAAATCGCCAGTCCTAAAATAATAAACAGGGCGATAGCCAGTCCTGCTTTCAATATCGCAGCATTCAGCAGGTACATTTCATTCCCTGCGCCCGCGCTTAAGCTGGAGCCTATAATAATTCCTGCTATAATAATGCTTACGGCAAGGAGTACCATACTGAAAGACATTCTGTTAAAAGCCCCATCAAATCGCTTTTGAATGCTGTCAATCTCTTTGATATGCAGTTGAACGGCAAAGTCCTCGTCTTCCATTTTGGTCAAAAGGTTCAGCACCACAGAGGGCAGTTCCTTCAGCAGGTCCCTGTAACTCCATAAGCTTTTTTTAATGTCATTGCCTATTTTCTCTACCGAGAAGGACTGGTACAGCAGCTTTTTTGCAATGGGCTTTGCCACGACCAGAGCGTTGAGATCGGGGGCCAGCTTTTCCAGCAGGCTTTGAAGGGTGCCAAGGGTCTTGGCCAGCAAAGCAAATTCCCGGGGTATCTTTATATTGTTCAAAAATGCAATGGTGAAGGTCTCGTAAAGCAAAGCCTCAAGCTTTATCTCATGCCAGGGCATGGTCAGATATTTCTCAATGATCCTGTCCACATCCTTTTCGAACCTTTTAATATTGCTTCGGCTCGGCATTGTTTCCAGGTCGATGATGGACTTGACAACCAACCGGCTGTCTCTGGAGGCGACCCCGATGAAAAAATCCGATATCATTCTTTTGCGCGCTTCATTGAGGTATCCTACCATTCCCAGATCGAGAAACACGATGGTACCATCCGGCAGAACCTGAATGTTTCCGGGATGAGGGTCTGCGTGAAAAAACCCGTCCCGCAGTATCTGGTTGCATATGGACGCGGCAAGCTTCTTTGCCAGCAGCTTTTTGTCGATGCCGGCCAGTTCCAGTACAGCTTCGTCGTCCACACGGATTCCGTCAATGTACTCCATGGTAAGTATGCGCTTTGTGGTATAAATCCATTTTACCTTCGGAACCGTAATGCCTTCATCCCTGGTAAAATTCTGCTGGAAGGTCTCGGCATTTTCCGCTTCCCGGGTAAAGTCCAGTTCGTTTTTTATCGTGTTTTCAAACTCAAGCACCATGCCGCTGCAGTCGTACAATTTTCCATATTGGGTGTGATGGTCGATAAAACCTGCCAGGTCCTTTAGTATATGGAGATCAAGGTTAATGGTTTTTTCAATTCCAGGTCTCTGAACCTTAACCGCCACCGGTTTCCCTGAGCTGAGCCTGGCATGGTGTACCTGGGATATGGAGGCCGCAGCCACCGGTTTCTCCTGAAATTCCTTATAAACGTTTTCCAGCTGCTCCCCGAATTCCTCTTCAATGACTGTCCTCACTTCGGTAAAAGAAAAGGGCGGCACCGAATCCTGGAGCTTTTTAAGCTCCTCCACGATCTCCGGCGGGAGGATATCCGGCCTTGTGCTTAAAATCTGACCCAGCTTGACAAAGGCAGGTCCCAGCTCTTCCAGGGACAGCCGCAGCCTTTGGCCTGTTGAAAGCTTGGAGCTGTCAGCTTTCACACCGGCAGCCGAAATTCTTTTTTTGATCTTTAGATAGCGGAAAATACCCAGCTGATCTATGAGCAGCCCAAAGCCATGTTTTGTGAAAACCGTTATGATTTGCCTGTATCTTCCGATGCTGTTCAGTCTGTTGATCACCATACCATTTCCTATCCCGTCTCCCCTGTTCTCCAAAGGGTTACATTCCCGCCGCCTGCCGTTCTCCTCCGGCTGCTTCCCCATTGATTCTGTCGGCGGTTTCAGCCCACTTCCGGGAAACGTCCCGGCATTTGTCCGTCAACGCATCGACGGATTCTTCATCCAGGAATTGCGTGGATTTTGCGTCCGCCTTATGGACCATCTCCCTCAGTTTCTCCGGATTGTCCAGGAGCGGGCACGGGCGCAGATGATTCCCGTTAAAAGGCTGATTTTGCCTGTATTGCATGAAAATCGGCGATTGCAGTGCTTCAAGCAGACTTACTTCCTTGATATTTGCGTTGGAGTAGTGGATAAAGCCGCAGGGCTCCACATCCCCGTTGGCATTAATGTGCAGGTATACTTTTCCGCCGGCAATACAGCCTCCCGCATGGTCTCCGTCGTTCCAGAAATCCATCGTGAAAACTGGTTTCGTTCCCCTGTATTCGTTAATCTTCCGATACATAAATTCACGCTGCCGGGGCGTGACCATCAAATCTACTTTTGCATCTTTCCCAATGGGTATATAGGTAAAATACCATCCAAACTTGCACCCTTTTTCTATCATCATGTCCGTATAGGCTTCGGAGCCTATAATGTCGGCATTCTGGCTGTGGTAGCAGGTCGAATACCCGAAAGGAAGCTTATGTGCTTTCAAGATGTCCATCGCTTTAATCGCCCTGGCATAGGTACCTTCACCACGCCGCATATCCGTTTCTTTCTCGTAGCCCTCAATACTTATGGCAAGCAGGAAGTTGGCGACCCTTAACAATTCTTTTGCAAAAGCCTCATCTACCAGGGTGCCGTTTGTAAACGCAAGGAAGGTGCAATCGCCATGCTTTTCCGCCAGCTTTATAAGGTCGTCCTTTCTCATCAGCGGCTCCCCTCCTGAATAGATATACATGTAGATCCCCAGTTCCTTGCCCTGCTTAATAATACCATCCAGGTCATCAAAGCTCAAAGAAGCGCTTTTGTCATATTCGGCCGCCCAACAGCCGATGCATTTCAGATTGCATTTTGTCGTCGGGTCCATCAGGATTACATTGGGAATATTGCAATTGTATCTTTCCGAGTACATCTTCGCCCTCTGGGGAGAAAAAATAAGGGTGTTTACAACAAAATTGCTCAAAAACTTCTTCAGCACCTGCGGATGTATATCCTCAAACAAGCTGCGGATGAAAACGTTCCAGTTGTTGTCCTGATCCGGCAGTATTTTTTCCAACGCGTCATAGGTTTTTCTAAAGGAATCCTTCGTATCTATTTTTCTCACCCAGTTCAGGATATTATTCAAGTTTTCCAAAGGACTTTTTTCGATGTAGTTCAAGCCCTGTTTCATTACATACCTGCTGACGATTTGTTTTGCAGATTTCACTTTAAAATCCCCCTCGTAAATATAATTCGTACGTCCGTACTAATCCAGTTAAATAAAAAGGCTCATTCAGGTTTATTTTTCATTTCCGCCTTTGGCAATTCCCTGTTCCTGGAGCACCTGCAACATTTGCTCTCTGACAATCCGGCTGATTTCCTCCTTTGTGACGATGTCTTCCTTCTTTGCCACCCTGGTGTAATTCAAGGCTTCCGCCACTTCCTCCTTAATCAGCTTTTTTAGTTCGTCTCTCTGTTCTTCTCCCCTTTTCACCAGTTCTCCCGCAAACTGCCGGGCATCCTTTTTCGCAATCTCGCCTTTGCTCACTAGTTCTTCCACGAATTCTTCCACTTTCTCCCTGGAATACATAAAAAGTCCCAGCCCCAAATTCACCGATTTTTCAAATAAGTTTGTCATTTACAATCCTCCTCATTAATTTAATATCATTCCTACCAGATTCAAGGAATCAAACGCTTTGTCCTCGTCCGAATCCAGCATGATCTGTATCGAAGTACCGTACAATGCCCCAAGAACCAGCTTTGCCACCGACTTCGAAGAGTATTCGCGCAAATTTTTATTCATTACCGTTCCAGCCAGGCTTTTCTCTATCATTTCCGATAAATCGGCAAACAGGTTTTTCAATTGCTTCCTGAAAGATGGCAGCCATAAGGACTGTGCCGTGAAATCAATAAAAAGCCTCAAAAGCTCCGGGTTTTTCCTTATCAGTTCGCTAAAATACCTTACAAGCGAAGCAATTTTTTCTTTAGTATTTGCAGTAGATTTCAATTTATCCTCTATTTCGTGCAAATATTGGCGCATCATCATTTTTATAACTTCGGTAAATAGTCCCTCCTTATTCCTGTAATAATAATTCAATTGGCTCAGCGCAACCCCGGCTTCATCGGCGATATCCCGCATGGACACATTGGCATAGCCTCTTGTGGACAGGCATTGAAAGGCTGTTTCAAGTATTTTTTTGGATTGGCTTGTCTTCTCGGTTCTCTTTTCCATACCCATCGCACTCCCAGATTAATTCGGACGTATGACCTAAACTGATTTTAGCATATCCCTCTTTTCCCGTCAATAACATTTAAACTTTTTTTGCCTTTAGTGACTTTCCTTGAACGCTGCGAGGCCTGCCTTGGATGTGTCCGTCTGTGTCCGCAAAATGCGATTCACCTGAAAAATGAAAAAAGCGCAGCCAGGTTCAGAAACGAGCATGTTTCATTAAATGAAATCATTAACGCAACTGTCAACAGGGGTGATTTTGTTTTATTCCGCTGTATACTCAATTCGCGCCGGCAAATTGAATGGAAAAGAAGGAGCTGTCTCAAAAATCCGTGTATTCTGAGACAGCCCTGCTGCCTATTCTTCCGTTATTTTAACTTCAATAGCGTATTTCTGGCCTTTCAGAAGAGTACTGCCCACTCCGTTTAAGAAGCACTGGGCATCTTCGCCGGGAACGGTCTTTTTGATTGATATTGCAAATGATTCTTCCCTGGCTTCCGAAACCGCAGGTATACTTTCCGGAACAGCGTCCTGTATCTTCCTATTGCGTTTCTTCGCCATGCTCCCGGCCTTTTTCGGTTTTTTCAAAACTTCCAGCACCGTTTCCTTCTCATTTTCGGCAGATTCTTCTTTTACATACCTGGATATCATGTTGTAAACAAGATTCGGGCTGACACCCAGCTTATCCGCCAATTCCTTCTGGGTTTTATAAAGAGACTTCAATTCCTTCCACGCTTCAGATTTCTGCTCTTTAGGGAGACTTTTAAGATCTGCGTAGGTTACATTCTCATACATGCTTTAATCACACCTTTCATCGTTGATAAGTTTATTTTATAAGATATGATATCCAATTTCAAGGAAATTAAAACATATTATGGATATATCGGAAACGTCTCCTATGCACCTTCAGTGTGTTCCTAAAACCTGCCCAGTTCTTTGACCAGCCCGATGATCTGCCTGAAGTTTTCCAGGCTTACGCTGTTGGGAATGGAATGGTCGGAGGAAAAAACATATCCGCCGGATTCTTTCAACACGGGCAGGCTGACCTTGATCTCTTCCAGGATCGCCTCCAGGTCATTCAGCAGCACTGCGTTGAGGTGAATTGTCCACATAAATGCCTGCGAGTTTATCCAGATCGAAATAATCAACATAGTTCATGCCCGCAGGCAGGCCCTCCCGATGCCAGCGGCTTATCGTTCCTTGCCACGGACTGTCCCAGATAGGCACCCTGTCTGCTTCTTGATGCTGAAACATCCTCGTCATACGTTCTTTCGTCGTCATCTTTTCCATAGGCTTACCTCCACTCATTTTTGAAAGAGGACATTTCCTCCGTATTTCTCCTGTACACACTACTGCGCCTTTATGCATAGTATGATACAACAAAAGGATGTGAACCGGTATGCCCTGGCAATCAAGATTACCTTACCTGATGAATAAGCCCGTCGGCGTTTCCCTGGCAAATGGGCAGGGTGTTTCAGGAATATTGTGCAGTGTTGCCAACGGTCAGATTTATCTGTTGGAATATTTGTACCACACCCAGTTTGCAACAAAGCACTATTTCTTTGATGAAATCCAGGATGTATTGCCCTTCCCGGCCTGCTATGCAACAAGCATGTTTTATTAGTAATGCAACGGCGCTTGAATAATTCTGCTTAAAGCCGGTTTAACCGGCTTTTTGGAGCCTTGCAAAAATAACCGCGAATGCCTTTATGCGTTATTTTGCCAGGGATGGCTTCTGGGATGGGATGTGGGGGGAACGGTGAAAGTTGGTTTCCTTTGAAAGCGGTTCCTATGCCGAAACCTGCTATTTGCCCTTTGCACAAATCGAGGATGCAAGAGACCTTGAAAATGTGGCCTTCCCGTCTGCCGACTGGTTCGACTATTCGGACATCAAAAACCCGTGCAGGAAGCATGAGGGATATGTCCTGCTCACCGAAAGCCCAGGATCCGGGGACAACCTCACCCGTCCCCGAAGGCTCGCACCGAGCCATACTTATTGTCGCGATGAAGCATAAAAAGATCCTCTTTGGGAAGCAGCATCATCTGAAAATAGAGCTGCACACATTTCAGCCCGTATTTTTTCTTCATTTCGGCTCTGCTGATCAAGGCAAATCCCAGGGATCCGATAAGCTCCCGTGAGGGCGCATTGCTTTTCTCCACGGCGGCATAGATTTCCGTAAGGGTGCTTTCCTGCAGCATTTTACTGATGGCAGCCCGGATGAGTTCTTTTGCAATCCCCCTCCTGCGATACTCAGGCTGGACCGCAAGCCAGAAGAGATAGCCGATCTTTTTTTCTCCGGCTTCAAGGATCCTCCAATTGATCACTGCGGTCACTTTGCCCTCCTCCTCCGCCACCAGCACATTTTGAAGGTCTGCAAAACTCTTCTGTGCATAATAGGCATAGGTTGGTGAAAAGGACCTGACCAGGACCTCCTTTATTTTTTCCCTGTCGTCTTGCTCCGCCTGCCGGTAATGCAAAGAAACACCCGCCTTATCGCTTAATTCTATGATTACATTATACAGGATTTTTAATTTTATGCACAACAAAAAAGGCTCCGTTTTACGGGAGCTCTTATAAAGGATTTATATGAAAAAAGGAGGAACGATCAAAAAGGTTTATGAATACATCATAGCAGCAAAATGTTAGGAAAATGCGAAGGTTTTGTGAAAATTTTGTTAACAAAAAATAAATTTTGCAAAAGAATTGGCGAGACAATAAAATTCATAAAAGCAAAGGAGAAAAATAATCGAGGGTTTACTCCGGTTTTAACCGCCTGTCCAGCATGGTGTTCCTCTTCTGGGTTTTGTTGTTGCCGACGGCGACACCAACGGCCTTTCTGGAGCCTACCAGGACAAAAACCTTTTTCGCCCTGGTGACGCAGGTATAGAGCAGATTTCGCTGCAGCATCATATAATGCTGCATCGTGAAAGGCGCAACGACGATTTTGTATTCACTTCCCTGGCTCTTGTGAACCGTAGTGGCATAGGCAAGGACCACTTCATCCAGCTCGGTAACATCATATTCGACGGCATTGCCGTCAAAGCTGATGACCAGTGTTTTGTCCTCCGTATCGATGTTCACAATGCTGCCGATATCCCCATTGAAAACACTTTTGTCATAATTGTTTTTTATCTGCATGACCTTATCATTCAGCCGGTACTGAGTGCCGCCATACTTGACAAATACGCCGGAAGGGTTGAGGGTTTCCTGCAAAACGGTGTTCAAATTATATGCCCCGGCATCTCCTCTCTGCATCGGGCACAGAACCTGTATATCGTTTATCGGACTGGCCTTGTAATGTTTCGGCAATCTTTTGGCGCACAGGTCCTTTATCGTGTTCACTACCTTTGCAGGTTCCTCTTCTTCAATAAAAAAGAAATCGCTGTTCCGTCCCCCGTTAAGCCTGGGAAATTCCCCTTTGTTTATCTTATGGGCATTGGTGATAATGGCGCTGCCCTGGGCCTGCCGGAAAATCCTTGTGAGCTTGACGATGTTCACAGTCCCGGAGTCGATAATGTCCTTCAGCACATTGCCTGCGCCAACGGAGGGCAGCTGGTCCACATCGCCCACAAGGATAACGATGGTATTGTCCGCAACAGCTTTAAGAAGGTTATACATGAGAATAATGTCAACCATGGAAGTCTCGTCAATAATAAGCACATCGCATTCCAGGGGGCTGTCCTCATTCTTTTTGTAGCCCTCCGGCGGCTTGAATTCCAGCAGCCTGTGAATGGTTTTTGCTTCCATCCCGGTGGTCTCGGACATCCTTTTGGCTGCGCGGCCTGTCGGGGCGGCAAGGAGTACCCTGGCTCCCAGTTTTTCAAACACCTTGATTACCGCAAGGGTGGTTGTAGTTTTTCCTGTTCCCGGTCCACCCGTCAGCACCATGAATTTTGACCTGGCCGCAGTTTTTATCGCATCCGCCTGCACATCGTCATATTGGATGCCATACTCTTTTTCCAGCTTTCGGATGATGTCGTCGGAAAAAGTAGAATTGAACATGCACTGTTCCGCCAGGATCTTCCGTATCCTCCTGGCAGTCCCTATTTCACTGTAGTAAAAGGGCGGCAGGAAAATGGCATTGCCGGTATCAGGGATTACGGATTTTTCTTCCATCATTTTGTCAAGGGTGGAGTTTAAGAGGTCGGCTTCCAATTCAAGGATTTTCTGTGCTTCGGTGATAAGCTGCTCTCTTTCCGCGTAACAATGGCCATCATTGGAAAGCTCGTTCAGCACAAACAGGATCCCCGACCTGCACCTTTCGTATGAATTCCTGTCATACCCCAGCTGCCGGGCGATCTTATCTGCGGTCTTGAAGCCTATGCCCCAGATGTCGTCCGCCAGCCTGTACGGATTGGTTTTTACAACATGGATGCTGTCGTTGCCATAGGTTTTGAATATTTTCACGGCATAGGCGGTGGATACTCCGTTGCTCTGCAGAAACAGCATGACATTTTTGATTTCCTTCTGCTCCTGCCATGCCTTCTTGATCATCGCTACCCTTTTGGGACCAATGCCTTCTACATTGACCAGCTTGTCCGGTTCTTCCTCGATGACCCTTAGGGTATCCTCTCTGAAGCAGCCCACAATCCTACGGGCGTTGACCGGTCCAACGCCCTTGATAAGGCCGCTGCCCAGATACTTTTCGATCCCTGCAACGGTAGCCGGGACCGTCTCACTGTATTCCACAACGCTGAACTGTTTGCCGAATTTGCTGTCATGCTTCCAGTCGCCCTTCAATTTCACAACAGCCCCTACATTGACGGCGGCAAGGTTTCCCACAACGGTAACCAGATCGGAAAAGCCCCTGGATTTGATCTTTATCACGCTAAAGCCGTTCTCCTCGTTGTTGTATGTGATTCTCTCAACGATGCCGGACAGGTATTCCATTCAACCGCAAGACCTCAATTTCTACAGCATTTTACAATATTATACCATATTGCAAGAAATTTTGAACCCTGTGGAAGAAGTCCTTCTTGCTTCTTATACATATCCGCCTCTCTATTGACGGAGAAAAGTATGATATGCTTCCGGGGGACAGCTGGAGCATTCCCGGCAATGTAGAGCAAGTGCCGAAGTTATTGAGGATTCGGTAGCCATTGAAGTCTTTTCTCCGGTAAGGGAAGATTATCTGCCTGGCTGACAGGAACCCAGTAATAAGTATACCGGCAACCAGGGTCTTTGCAGTAAATTGTTCTCCCAAAATGAAAAAGGATAAAATCAGCGTTAAGGCAATGCTGGATTTATCAATAGGCGCCACTTTGGATACGTCGGCAAGGGAGATTGCCCTATAATAAAATAACCACGACAGGCCTGTTGTCAATCCGGATAGGACTAAAAAGGTCCAGTTCTGTCTTGTCAGGCTTTTCAGTCCGTGCTGTCCGCCGGTCATAAAAACAATGCCCCATGACAGGAATATAATTACGCCTGTACGGATCGCTGTAGCAAGATTTGAATCTACACCCTTAATGCCGATTTTGGCAAGGATCGAAGTCAATGCAGCGAACAACGCCGAAAGTATTGCAGATAGTTCCCACATATTTTTTATCCCCCATCGTATTTTTTTAGTGCGACCACCAACTATATCTTATCATTATCCCCGGCTGTTGTTAAAGTGTGTTTACTATATTTTTCCGGACCTCACCGTCTCTTTGTCTTTTTACCGTCCGTTGACAGCAAATTAGGGCTATGATATGATCTATTGGACTGCATTTGGATTGTATTCTTATGAATAGAGGTGTGAGATCTATGGATAGTATGTGCAGACGGCACATACGGCATTTATTGTGCTTTATGACTTTAGTCATGATGGTTCTCGTACTTTGCTCTGCCTTTATTTCTCTATTATATGGCTCAAACAGCAATTCCTCCGCTGTTTCTACTCCGGCCGGATTTTTTACAGGCAGGCACGAGTCCGTGCAGCCAACGGAAAACCGGTTCTTTTTAGCGGTACTTTCAGCTCAGCTGGTTCTCCAGGAACTCAAGCCGGCACAGGGAATCGCCGGTCGCATCCAGAACCGGCAAATCGCTGCACAAATTATAGCCGGTGCACTGACATTGTCTCTGTCGGGCATGTTATTTTTCGTCCATTATTTTTCGGATATCGCCGGAAAAAAGTATAAACATCGATCGGTCATCGCTTTCCTGATCGGAGGGCATGCGCCTCCGTCTTCTCAGGCCTGATAATACCGGATCTTCCATGAGGTTTCTTACTTTCCCGAGGCTTGCTGAACAGCCATTTATTTTCCATGGTGAAAGCCCTCGCGGTTGCATAAAAGCGCAGCATATTAGTATTACAACGATACTTAGTCTATCTATACCTGGTATTGCTGTGAAACTTCTATCCTGTAGGAGGCGCGCATTGCGCGTCCGCAAATGCAATCTTTGTCAAACAGCTGCCGGACGGCCAATGGCCGCCCTTACAAACGAGTTTCCACACTAGTGGTGGTTCCCACGTGTATCGTTGCGAGGAGCCGGCGACGAAGCAATCTCACAAAATGCTGCCTGTGATGAGGCTGCCACGCTTTGCCCGTGATGACAAAAAGTTCTGTATCCTTGTAATATTCGTTCATTCAATAGAGGTGGAGGTAACTATGAAAAACAAAAAACCTGTTTTTTTTATAATACTCATTGTGGCGTGCATAATGGTTTATGTCGCCCTTTTCGGGCTGTCAATCCCGATCGGCGGATCTAATCTTAAGGTGCCCGGCGCGCCGGATATGCGGTACGGTATCGACATACGCGGCGGAGTGGATGCGGTGTTCGAACCTGCGGATATGGACAGAAAGCCCACCGCCGAGGAGCTTGACGCTGCGCGTACAATTATTGAAACACGGCTTGACCAGCAAAACATTCTTGACCGTGATGTAACCATTGACAAACAAAACGGATATATCCTGGTGCGGTTTCCCTGGAAATCCGGCGAGACCGATTTTGATCCCGAGAAAGCGATGACTGAGCTGGGTGAAACGGCCAAGCTGACCTTCCGCGATGAGGAAGGAAACATTCTGGTGGAGGGTTCGCACGTCAAAAAAAGCACGGTCGTCACCGATCCCCGGTATGGAGGCTACGTTGTAAGCCTTACCTTCGACGGCGAAGGGACGAAGCTGTTTAGCGACGCTACCAAACGGCTGATTGGCAAACCCATTATCATTTATATGGATGAAACACTGATACAGTCTGCCCGGGTGGATGAGCACATATCGCAGGGCAGTGCCGTTATCAACGGAATGAGCGGTTTTGATGAGGCAAAGGCACTCTCCGACAAAATCAATTCCGGTGCGCTGCCCTTTTCCATGGTGACGCGGAATCACTCAACCATCAGTCCCACCCTGGGCAGCGGCGCCCTTGACGTGATGCTTCTTGCCGGTATGATCGCCTTTGGGGTGATCTGCCTACTGCTCATCCTGTATTACCGCCTGCCCGGCTTTGTTGCCTGCATTGCGCTTTTGATACAGATATCCGGGCAGATTCTTGCGCTTTCCATCCCGCAGATTACACTTACCCTTACGGGTATTGCAGGCGTCATCCTTTCCATCGGTATGGGCGTTGACGCAAACGTGATTATCTCCGAGCGCATAAGCGAAGAGGTAAAGGCCGGCAAAACCCTTCGCGCTGCCATCTCCACCGGCTTTACAAATGCGTTTTCCTCGGTATTCGACGGCAACATAACGGTCCTTATTGTGGCGGTTATTCTGATGATCTTTGGTTCAGGCTCGCTTTTATCCTTTGCCTATTCACTGCTCACCGGGATCATCTTCAACTTTGTCGCCGGCGTGACCGCATCCCGCCTGATGATCAGCTCTCTGAGCGAATATGAGAATTTACGCAGGCCCCGGCTTTACACATGTCTGTCCAGGAGGGTTGTATTATGAGAATCATCGGATTTTATAAAAAACGCTGGATCTTCTTTTCCATTTCTCTGTTTATCCTCGTAGTGGGTATCCTTGCAGTTTTTATCAATGGCGTGAGGCTGGATATCCAGTTCAAAGGAGGCGCTTTGCTGAAATACACCTATGCAGGCGAGATTGACGACGGCGCGGCTGCCGATCTCATATCCGGCATGGTAAGCCGGCCTGTAACCACACAGGTCACCACGGATCTTAAGACAGGTGCAAAGCGTCTTGTGATCAACATTGCAGGTAATTACGGACTTGATGCAAAGGACCAGCTGGAGCTTGACAATACCCTCAAAGAGAACTTCCCGGAGGCGGGGCTTAATCTCTCCGAATCCTCGATGGTAGAGCCGTTTTTCGGGCAAAGATTCCTGCAGAATGGAATCACGGCGATCTTTCTTGCCGCTTGCTTTGTAATCATTTATGTCTGGATACGCTTTCGCAGGATCGGAGGTCTTTCGGCCGGCATCATGGCCCTGATCGCCCTTCTGCATGATGTTCTCATCGTGTTCACCACCTGTGTGATCTTTAAAATCCCCATCGGGGATTCGTTCATCGCCGTGACACTGACCATCATCGGCTATTCCATCAACGATACCATCGTAATATACGACCGTATCAGGGAAAACCGCAGAGCAAATCCAAAGCTTCCGGTTGAAACCCTGACGGACCTTTCCATCAATCAGTCGATGATGCGCTCCATCAATACAAATATCGCCGTCTTCATAAGCGTCAGCCTGATCTATTTGCTGGCCTTTGCCAACAGCATCGAATCCATTCAGAGCTTTGCTCTGCCCATGGCTGTCGGTACCATCAGCGGCTGTTATTCAACCGTCTGCATTGCGGGACCACTTTGGGTCATGTGGAAAAAGCACAAGGAAAAGGTGGTTATAAGAACCAGGACCAGGGTAAAAACGTGAATAGGATTTTAAGTTAAATTTGCTGTTTTCAGCCGGAATACAGGCGCTGCCGTCGATTTTAGCCTTAAGGGCGGCGTGCCTGCTTCCGGCTTTTCCATTACGCACCATATGGCTGCCGCAGGTACCGGCTCCAAATCGATAAAAATTTACTCACCTGTATTTTTTATCTCCTTGAGATAATTATACAGCGTATATCTTGAGATATTGAGCCAATCGGAAACGAAGGGGATGCTTTTTTGAAAGGAGAAGGCTCTTTTCACCTGAAGCAATTCAACGATGCGAAGCCTGTCCTCCCTATTCATTAAAGGCACCGGTTTTCCAATGATATTTACACATTCGTCAAAGATATTCCTGAGCCTGCTTTCGCCCGACTCGTCCATTGCCACTTCGACGTTTTCGCCCACCCTGGTTATTTCCTTCAGGGCGGCTTCCGCAACGGAAAGGAAGGTATAATCAAAATTTATGCCCAGCGCATAGTGATAATCCCTGCCCTTCAGATGGAATGTCGAGCTCTTGATATATTTGCCGTCGACGGTTCTGCCGCTGCAGTTGATCAGATCGATTTCATCCGTTAAAAAATCATTAAGCTGCTTTTTTGTACCTAACAGATCAAGTCCGGCGCCTGTTTTTCTATTCGTAACATGGCCATTGTATATCGCGATAATGGATTTCTTTTTGTTCCTTATGTCGTGAATGACTGTCTCACAGGAATTCCCGAAGGTCTTTGCTATCCCCTCTGCCAGCCTGTTTAAAAAATCAAGGGCCTCATTTTTGTCCATATCCCTGCCACCTCTATCCAATACCTGTCCGACGGGTAAATTTACCATCATGCCCCATCGTTCCAGGCTGTAATTCCCGCATGAAAATAAATATATCATAAAAGGCAGCGGGAGAATAGTCCTATCTACCTCTGGAGGTACAGTTCCCCGCAATTTTATGATAAAATGCTTTCATAGGGTGAAGTTTGCCTTCATCCGCGATCATGGAGCCGGCATGCTTTGTATCCCGCAAGGGGGTCTTCTGCCCGGCCGGTTATGTGGAGTTGATTTTATGGACTACAATCAATTTTATCGAAGAAGGGACCGGAAAAAGCGGAAGTATTCTCCGGAAGAAAAGGCGAATCTGCGAAAGCTTGTCTATTTTTTTCTCCTGATGGTTTTTATCGGCATATTGGCCGGAGTCCTCCTCCTGCTTCTGCTGAGATAAAGGTGCTTGTGCAGCATCGGTGGCGCATCCCCTTTCATTTCCTGCTTTGAAAGCAAAACTTCGGAGAAACGCAGCAATGCCGCGGCCGTTGATTGTCAGGCTTTGATGCAGGCCGCAAGGTGGCCTTTGGCGATCTCCCGCAGCGGTATATCTCCCCTTGTGCACTCTTCGCAGCACAGCGGACAGCGTGGAGCAAAACGGCAGCCGGGCCTTGGGTTTACAGGGCTTGTTACTTCACCGCAGATCAGCTCGATTTTCTTGTGCCGCATCTCAATTTTAGGGATGGGAATGGCTGAAAGCAGCGCCCTGGTATAAGGGTGTACCGGGTTTGCAAAGAGCTCTTTTGGCGGCGCCATCTCAACGCATTTGCCAAGGTACATGACGGCAATTTCCTTGGAAATATGCTTAACCACCGACAGGTCATGGGTGATAAACATATAGGTCAGTCCGCGTTCCTTTTGCAGATCCAGCAGCAGGTTTAAAATCTGTGCCTGAATGGAAACATCCAGCGCCGACACCGGCTCGTCGCAAACGATGAATTTCGGATCTAGGGACAGCGCTCTTGCAACACCTATACGCTGCCGGCGGCCGCCATCCAGTTCATGGGGGTATGCCGCAGTCAGTCGCTGGGCAAGGCCCACCGTGTCCATCAGTTTTGCAACCTTCTCGTAGACCTCGCGGCGGGAACTGCAGACCCCATTGATGAGCATAGGCTCTGAAATCAGCTCTTGAACCGACATGCGGGGATTGAGGCTGGAATAGGGGTCCTGGTAGATGATTTGCATTTCCCGCCGGATACTGCGTATCTGCCGCTTATTGAGCCGCAGAATGTCCTGTCCCTGGAAAAAGACCTTTCCGCCATTGGGTTCATGCAGGCGCAAAATGGCCCGCCCCAGCGTACTTTTGCCGCAGCCCGATTCGCCCACGACGCCCAGGGTCTTCCCCTCGTCAATTTTGAGACTGACTCCGTCCACAGCGTGCAGGTAGCCGCCGGGAACCTTGAAATATTTTATCAGCTCCTGCGTTTCCAGTATGGTTCTGGCCATTACTCCGCCTCCTTTCCCGGGGCATTCTCATGAAAAAGATGGCATACGATTTTGTGGCTGCCCCGGGAGTATTCCGCCGGCTGCTTCCTGCGGCACAAATCGGCGCAGCGGGGGCATCTGGGCGAGAATTTGCACCCGGCGGGCAAATTTGTGGGGTCCGGCATCAGACCGTCGATGGGATTTAAGTATTCGCTCTCCACCTCAAGATCCGGAATGGACCCGAACAACCCCACGGTATAAGGGTGATGGCTGTCGCCGGTAAAAATGTCCTCCACTGTGCCAAACTCAATGATCTCACCTGCATACATAACGGCTACGTCATCACAGGCCTGGACCACAATGCCAAGGTCATGGGTGATCATGATCATGGAGGTTCCCAGACGGTCTTTGAGCTCGCACATCATGGCGAGCACCTGGGCCTGGATGGTAACGTCCAGAGCTGTCGTCGGTTCATCGGCGATTAAAAGCTCCGGCTCGCAGGCCAGTGCGATGGCAATGACGACGCGCTGTTTCATACCTCCGCTGAACTGATGTGGATAGTCCGTTTTACGGGAGGCCGGTATGCCCACCATCTCCAGAACCCCTTCCACCTTTTTCTCGATTTCGGCACGGGACTTGTTATCCGTATTATGCAGGATAAGGGCTTCCGCAATCTGGTTCCCTACAGTCAGGATGGGATTTAAGGCAGTCATGGGGTCCTGAAATATCATCGATATCTTTTCACCCCGTATATCCCTCATTTCATGCCTGGAAAGAGAAAGAAGCTCTTTTCCCTTAAAGCTGACCGAACCCCCTGTGATTTTAGCCGTCCGCTCGGGTAAAAGCCGCAGGATGGCAAGGGAGGTTGTGGTTTTGCCTGCGCCGGTCTCACCTACGATACCCAGGGTTTTTCCCCGGCTCAGGCCAAAGGAAATTTTATTAACTGCATGGACCGTTTCCAGATCCGTCTTATAGATGACCTCAAGGTCTTTTACTTCAAGGAGCTTTTCATCCATATCTGCCATCCTTTCCGTCTACGGCTTAGTCTCTGAGCTTCGGGTCAAGCGCATCCCTCAATCCGTCTCCAACCAGGTTGAAGGATAGAGCGGACAACAAGATGGCTATACCCGGAAAATACAGAAGGTATGCCGCCTGTCTCATATACTGGCGTGCTTCGGAGAGCATTGCTCCCCATTCCGGCGCAGGAGGCTGGACACCCATACCCAGGTAGCTTAAGCCTGCCGCCGACAGGATCATGCTGGCAATACCCATTGTGGTACTGACGATCACAGGGCCGATGGCATTGGGCAAAATGTACTTTATAATGATCCTGAGGTCTTTTGCGCCATAGGAATGTGCAGCTTCAACAAAATCCTGCTCCGCCACCGTAAGGATGGTGGAACGGATCAGGCGCGTCTTGTCCGGCATGGCGGAGATGGTGATGGCTATCAGAAGGTTCTGAAGGCTCGGACCAAGGGCCGCCACAATGGCAAGGGCCAATAGTATCGGCGGAATGCACATGAAAACGTCCATGATCCTCATAATGAAATTGTCCGCCCTGCCACCGTAATAACCCGCCGCCGCTCCCAGCAACCCGCCCAGCACCAGGGCGATGAGACTGGTGGAAACGCCTATGAGCAAGGAATAACGCGAGCCGTGAACCACCCGGGCGAAAACATCGCGGCCGAATCCGTCGGTGCCGAACCAATGGGCTGCGGAGGGCAGCTGCAAACGTTCCCTGCCCACCTGCAAGACCGCTTTCTGGTAGGGTACGATAAGATCTGCAAATATAGCGACAAGTACTGTGATAATCAGTATGTACAACCCAAGCATGGCCGTTTTGTTTTTTTTGAAGCGTCTCCATATTTCCCTGACCTGGCTGGATTTTTTGTATTGTATTTTTCCGCTTCCGGTATTTGTCATATCGGCTACCCCTTATCTGGAATATTTGGCTTTAATCCGGGGATCTATGAAAGCATAGAGCAGGTCCACCAAAAGAATGATCAGGCAAAACATGACTGCCAGGAACAACGTACTGGATAAAACCACCGGAACATCCTTCTGGCGGATGGCCGTGACGATATGTGTCCCAAGTCCCGGCATTGCGAAAACCGTCTCGGCGATAATGGCGCCGCCCAGCGAATACCCGAAGATCGTCCCCATGGTCGTGATTACGGGCAGTAATGCATTCTTTAAAGAATGCTTCCAGATCACCGCGCTTTCGCTTGCTCCTTTGGCCCGCGCCGTCCTGACATAGTCCTGCCGTATGGTTTCCAGCATGGTGGAGCGCGTCAGCCGCAGGAGTCCGGCGGCGCCGCCCACGGAAATGGTAATGCTGGGCAAAATAAAGCTTTTCCAGGTCTCAATACCGTTTGATGGAAACCATCCCAGCTGGAGCGCAAAAAACAGAATCAGCATCATGCCGAACCAGAAGCCCGGAATGGCTGCAAAAAACATCGCCAGCACAATAGAAAAATTGTCAATGAAGGAATATTGCTTTACTGCAGACAAAATGCCCAGGGATACTCCGACGATGGAGCTTATGACGATGGACAGCAGCGATAATTTCAGCGTATGGGGGAACCGGGTCAGGATCTCGTCAAAGACCGGCGTCCTTGTTCTGTAGGAGACTCCAAAGTCCAGCCTGGTCACTGCGTTCCACAGATAATTGATAAAACGTGTCAAAAAGGGGCGGTCATAACCCAGTTCATGGTTTAATGCGGCAATATCAGCCTTTTCCGCTGTAATCCCCAGGATTAATGTACCCGGATCCCCCGGCGTAAAGGACATAATGGCAAAAACAACAAAGACCACTCCCAGCAATACGGGGATTGTGAGCAACAGGCGCTTGATCACGTACCTATACATATACTCCTCCCATTGCATGCAAAATAACTATTTTATGTTAATATACCATGCAGTTTTGAGAAAAGCAAGCAAATTGTGCAAATTCGATTATGCAAAATGTATAATTTGTGACTATTTAGTTACTGTCATTGTGAGCGAAACGAAGTGGAGCGCGGCAATCTAATAAAGGCTATTTCAGTCAGAAGCAGAGATTGCCACATGTGGGCACACCACCCGTGTGGGAACCCATTTGTAGGGGCGGCCATTGGCCGTCCGGCAGCTGGTTGACGTAGATTGCATTTGCGGACGCGCAATGCGCGCCCCTACAGGAGAGGAGTTTCACAGCAATGACAACCGGGATAATTGAATAGTCACTATAATTTGTTTTCGGGCCGCAGGATCAAGCTCGAGCCCGGAATATCATACGCTTTGGGACAACTGCCCGTCAATCTCCTCCAGGTGGCTTAACAGATATTGCTTTGCATGGGTGAAGTGCTTGCCCAGTTGAAGCTCGGCTTCTGCCACGTTTCCCTGCTTGATGGCGTTGCAGATGCCGATGTGCCCGGCAAACACCACTTCGCGGGCCATATTGACATTCTGGTATCGTGTCGTCAAAATGCTGATCTGGCTTCTGATGGTCTGGCAGACAGTATAAAGGCGTGAATTGCCGGCAAATTGATAAAAGATATCGTGAAAATCATCCGAGTGGATTAGAAAAGCCTGGACGTTCCCATCCGCCAGAGCCTGCCGCTGATACTCGATGCAGGCGTCAAGCTTCCTGTGGAATTCCCCGCTCCGCTCATTTTGCATGGCAAGGCGCATTGCAGCGTTGTCCAGGAAAGCACACATATCATAAATTTCGTTGATATCCTTATATCCCAGCTCAACAACGCTGGCACCGATATTGGTGACGTGGGTGATCAGACCTTCCTGGTTGAGGCGTCCCATGGCCTCCCGGATGGGCGTCGAACTGACGCCGAACCTTTCCTGCAGGGTTTTTAAAGTCAGCTTTTCCCCACCCTTAAGGGCCTGATTGATGATATCGGTGCGCAGTATCTGGTATATCTGCTCTGCCAGACTTTTCTTGAGTTGATTTTGCACATTCTCCTGGTAAGTGGCCATTTTTGAGTCCTCCATTGCACTCAGTGCCGATTTTGATTTTCATACCGGCATTTATCCGCCTTGCCGTAATGACAGGAAAGGCTTCTACACGTTATTTCCCTACGAATAATCTGCAAATCGGCACGATTGAATTTCATTAAAACAAAATATATTTTGCATGTGATGCCAATATCATACCGTATTCTGTAAAAAAAAGCAAATGATCTTTTTATTGCGCTTGACTTTTGCGATTTTGCAAATTACATATTGCAACGTCTGGTGCATTCTGTTATATTATACATATAATTTTCTGAAAGCGTTTTATCTTCTCCTCCCGGATAACTTCCCCGGGGGAGCTTAATTTTTTTACATAGCGAAGGGAGAAGCCTTTCATGGACAATTCAAAATGGCCGTATCCGTCCGAAGTAAACCGGGTGGAACATCTCGAAGCCGACGTACTTGTGCTTGGAGGCGGCGTCGCCGGCTGTATGGCAGCTATTGCCGCGGCGCGGAAGGGGCAAAGCGTTATTCTGGTTGAAAAAGGCGCCACAAAACGTTCCGGCGCCGGCGGATCAGGCTGTGACCACTGGGAATCCGCCGCCACCAATCCCTGTTCCGCCGTCACTCCGGAGGAGCTGCTTCAAGCCATGATGGACGACAATAGCGGCTACAACAACGCGATCTCTCATTACATCGAATGCCGCGAAGGCTGGGACCGCCTGCTTGATCTGGAAAAAATGGGCGGCAGGATACGGGATACGGAAGGCGAATTCACAGGGGCCGATTTTCGTGACGAAAAAACCAAATTGATGTTTGCATATGATTATAAGAACCGTTTTACCCTCCGCGTCTGGGGTACGACCTTTAAACCCGCGATGGAAAAAGAGCTGAGGCGTCTGGGCGTGAAAATCCTGGACCGGGTCATGGTCACGTCCCTTTTGACGGAGGGAGGCAAGATCGGTGCCCGGTGTATCGGCGCAACGGGTTTTAACACCCGCACCGGCAGGTTTTACGTGCTGAGCGGCAAGGCCAATATTCTTGCAATGTCGCGTCCTGCGCGGGTCTGGCTGTTCTCCTCCGCGTATCCCGGCCTTTGTGAGTTCAGGCCTTTGCAGTGCATCGGCGACGGACATGCCATGGGATGGAGGATCGGGGCGGAATTTACGATGATGGAGAAATCGGTAGGCGGGCAGTTTAGCGCCGCCGGACGTTCTTTTCCGCCCTACGGCGCCGGAAACAACCATAATACCTGGTACCCTGCCACCCTGATCGATGCTTCCGGCCGGGAAATTCCATATGTGGACCGGGACGGCAATATTCTGCCCGACGTAAAATCGCGCTTCTATCCGGCGAAAGGCCAGCGTTTTTTTATGAAAGGCGGAAATATCGAACAGGCAATCTATGACTATGACGGACCGGAAACCATGCCCTTTGAAAAGCTCCATGCGATGGGCTACAAGCTGCCTTTCTACGCCGATTTGTCACAGATGCCCGAAATGGAGCGCAAGGTAATCTGGGGGATGATGGTTGGCGAGGAGGGCAAGACCTACGTCCCCATATACCGGAATTATACCGCCGCCGGCTTTGACCCCGGCAGGCATGTCCTGCAGTGCTACGGCACAGGCTGGATGAGCGCTGATTTTCAACCCCAGGAACGCCAGCTTTTCGGACTTGTAGGCGGCTTTATGAACGACTGGCATCTTGCCTCCAATATTGAAGGCCTTTATATCGCCGGCGATGCGTTGTTTTCTTCCAACTGCTTCAGTCATGCCGCCTCCACCGGCTATTATGCAGGAAGGCACGCGGCTTCCTATGCTGCGGCGCAGGGAGGGCATACACCGGTACACCTGCCACAGGCCGACGCTGAAATGCTGAGGATTTACGCACCCCTTGACAATGCCTCTTCCACAAGTATCGGCTGGAAGGAACTAAACGAGGGTATTTCAAAAATCATGCGGCTTTACTGCGCTGAAACAAAATGTGACGGGCTGTTGCTGACTGGCCGTGAGCTACTTGCCCAATACCAAAGGGATGTTGTGCCCACCGCCTGTGCGGGAAATCCCCATGAGCTGGCCAGGCTCCTTGAAGTATTCGACATCCTGACGGTAGCGCAAATTATACTTGAAGCCTGCCTTGCAAGGAAGGGGAATTGCGAGAAGCTGGATTTCCGGCGTTCGGACGATGCCGGTACGGCGCCGGAACCCTTTATCGCCATCCGGTATGACGGGGAGAAGGTTATATCCCGGAATATACCGCTTGACTATGCGGGCGACGTTCGTGAAAACTACGAAAAATTCAACGAAGAGTACGTCCAGGAGGTTAAAGCATAATGAAAAAACAATTTTGCCAGGGAGAAATGCCTGCCGCCTCACCCTTGCTTTTTGATGAAGAAAAATGCATAGGCTGCAACCGCTGTGTCGATATCTGCCAGGTTGATTTGCTCCTGCCCGATACAGAAGGCGGCAAAACGCCCATCGTCGCCTTCCCCGGTGAATGCTGGTACTGCGGCTGCTGTGTAATGGAATGCCCCCGCGGCGCCATCCGGCTCCGTCACCCGCTGATGAACCAGGCAAGGTGGGTGGAGAAGTCAAGTCTTGGCGCACAGAAAAAGAACGGCTCCTGATACTACAGCGCAAGTTACATTAAAATATCGGCATTTATGTGCCACGTAGAAATATCGCAAACGCTCCAATGCGTTATTTCTACGTGGATAAATTAATTAGTTGCGCTGTAGTACTAAATACTACAGGTAATAAAATTTATTTCAATACACAAATAATAAACAGAGAATCTATCCGTAGATTCGCGAAAGGAGTCGAACATGAAAAAATTAACCGCTCTCCTCGTTACCGCAGCCATGCTTGTGACATTAGCCACGGCTTGCGGTACCTCCGGAGACAACGCCGCCGGCACAACCACTGGCGCCGCAACAACCGCCGGCACCGAATCCCAGGTACAGCGGACCGATCTCAACATGGTTATCGAGACGGATATCGCAACCCTGCATCCCAGTGATTTTTCTACTACTGTTGAGATTGATGCCACCCGTCAGATCTATGATACCCTGATGTATTATCCCCAGGGCTCCGCCACGGATCCCCAGCCCCGTATAGCCAAAAGCTATAAAGTCAGTGACGACGGACTTACCTATACCTTCGAGCTTCGCGACGATGTCACCTTCCACAATGGGAAACCGCTGACCGCAAAAGACGTCCAGTTTTCCGCGGAGCTTTATAAGGCCTCTCCCTATCAGGCTTCCAAGGTGAACGGCATGGAAAGCGTTGAAGCTGTGGGCGACTATACGGTTGTCTTCAAGACCCAAACTCCTTTTTCACCCTTCCTGTCCAATATCTGCACTCTGAATATAGCATCAAAGGATTACTATGAGGAAGCAGGCAAGGAGAAATTCGGCACAGATCCCGTAGGTAGCGGCCCGTATCAGTTTGCCAGCCATGAATTGGGCAACAAGCTGGTCCTGAAAGCTTATGAAGGCTACTATCGCGGCGCGGCCAAAATCAAGGACGTGACCATAAAGATCATTCCCGATTCCACTACAGCCGCCATAGCGCTGCAAACGGGTGAAGCCGATTACCTGAAGATCCAGCAGGCAGATTATGCCACCCTTGAAAAGGATAAAAACATCACCCTCGCCAAGGCACCGGTTTCCACCTTCGGCTTTGTAACCATGAACCATGAAGCAAAGCCCTTTGACAATGTGAAGGTCCGCCAGGCCGTCGCTTACTGCATCGACCGCCAGAATATGATCGATATTGCTCTCGAAGGCTTCGGCACAGTAAATTCCAATATCTTAAGCCCGTATAAATTCGGATATTCCAAAGATCAGCCGCAGTATGACTATAACGTGGAGAAAGCAAAGGCGCTCCTTGCGGAAGCCGGCATTGCAGTCCCCTATAACCTGGGCAAGATACTGGCCGCCGAAAAATACTCCAAGCAGGCGCAGGTCCTGCAAAACGATCTGGCTGCCATCGGTTTGAACGCGGAAATCGAAATCATGGAGTTCAATGCGTACATAACGGAATTGAGAAACGGCAAATATGTCATTTCTCCTCTGCAGATTACCCTTGAAGGGGACACCAGCATGCTTGAAATGGTTCTTGCCAGCAAATATATCGGCGCGGCCAACAACGCCAGATACAAGAATCCGGAGATCGACCGGTGGTTTGGCGAGGCAGTCTCCGCCATTGATGACGCCAAACGCCTTGAAATTTATAACAAGATATTCACCAGGGCCCAGGAGGACGCTGTCTATGCCAGTATGTACAACCCCATCGACCTTTACGCCTATAGCAGCAGCCTGAAGGTTCCCGAATTTCCGCTGGAAGGCGACTATTTCGTCTACGACTTTTCCTGGTAAGCCGGGACAAGTGCGGACTCTGGCAATCGGAGGTATTTTCAATTGAAGATTCTGCTGAAAAATGCAAACATCCTGACCATGGAAAGGGACGAAATACAATACGGGGTCGACTTGCTTACCGATGGCGGCAAAATTGCCGCCATTGGCAGGCGCCTTCCCGCAGAGGATGCCAGCGTAATCCCTTGCACAGGCAAATTCCTGATCCCCGGCTTGTTTGACGCCCACTGCCATATTGACTCCAGCGAAATGGGCGAGCTTTTTATTGCAAACGGCATCACAAGCGTCCGGAGCCTCAACGGAAATCCGCGCCAGCTTGAATGGGCGGAGGAGATTGAGGCAGGCCTGCGAACCGGCCCCTATATCTATTCCTCCGGCGCAATTTACGACGGTGTAGTGCTTGACACACACAAGACCAATAAGTGCATTGCAACGGAAGAAGAAGCGGAGCAGGCGGTGCGTGATACGATCAACGGCGGCTACCGCTGGATGAAAACCTATCCCGCCGTAAAGCCGGAAGTCCTGGAGCATTTGATGAAGACTGCAAACCGCTCCGGGATCAAGGTGTGCGGCCATATGAGCTATCATGTGGACGCAAAGGTACTGGCGGATTGGGGATATTTCTGCTGCGAGCATTCCAGCAGCCTGCCCCGTCATCCGTCCGATATCGAGTATATCGCAAAGGCCGGGATGTGGTTCTGCCCCACCCAGGTGGTATGTGAGACGCTGCCGGACTATGTCTGGAATGGTAAACAGCTTGAAGAGCTTGAGCATTACCAATACGTCCCAAAAAGCCGCCGCGATATGTGGACGGAGCGCAATAAAGGAATTATCCGGAGTTACAAGGACCGGGGTTTAAAGCCCGACATCAATGTCATCATCGCCCGGGGCAAAAAGTTCATGGAGTTCTCCGACCGCTACATGGCCGGTTCGGACACCTGCTATCCCGGGATGATCGCCGGCTTCTCGCTGCATGATGAGCTGGGACGTCTGGTTGATCTATACGGCCGCACCAATTACCAGGCGCTGCGGGCGGCTACCGTCAATCCCTCGCTGCATATCGGCATTGAGGGAAAAAAGGGTACTCTCGTCGCCGGTAAGGATGCAGATATCGTAATTCTCGCGGATAATCCCCTGGCGGATATCCGCAATACCCGTAAGATTGAAGCTGTCATGCAGGCAGGAAAGCTGTATGACCGGGCCGGTCTTGACGCCATGCTGGGCCGCGTCAGAAATATCGGGCCCGACGAGCTGGAAATCATAATGTAATTCATCACCGTTAGGAAAGGAGAACAGGAGCATGCTTTTAAAAGAACTGACACAGGCATTTGGCGTCAGCGGTTATGAAAAGGAAGTAAGGGAACTGATCAAAGGGGTTGTGAAGGACCTTGCAGATGATGTTTCCGTCGACGCCCTGGGCAACCTGATTGTGTTTAAAAAAGGCGCCGGAAAAGAGAAAAAAAGAATTATGCTGGCGGCGCATATGGATGAGATCGGGCTTCAGGTAACGAAAATAGAGGACAACGGACAGATCAAGGTGAAAAACCTCGGGCACCACTTTATTCCTACTCTATACATGAACAGGGTCAGATTCAGGAACGGAACCGTGGGAGTTGTAAACAGCACGGTGAAAATCGAAGACGCCAAAACCGACATTACAAAGCTTTACGTAGATATAGGGACAAAGTCCAGGGCCGAGACGCTGAAATATGTCAGGATCGGGGATGTGGCCTGCAATGTGGGAGAATATACCGAACTGCAGGACGGCTGCCTAATTGCCAAAGCCATGGATGACCGGCTGGGCTGCTATATTATGGTCGAAGTTTTAAAGAAGCTGGAGTCGCCGGAGAATGACCTTTATTTTGTTTTTACCGTCCAGGAGGAGGTCGGATGCAGGGGCGCCCGGGTTGCCGCTGAAAGGATCAATCCCGACATAGGGATCGCTGTTGATATTACACCAGCCCACGATTATCCCTGCGATCTCGAGGGCAGCAATACCCTGGGCGCCGGCACGGCTATCAAGGTTTCGGATACCTCTGTCATTTGTGACGAATACCTGGTGGAGGAGATGGCGAAATGCTGTGAGGAAAGCAACATCCCGTACCAATATGACGTCATTTATGTGGGAGGTACGGATGCAAGCTCCATCAACAGATCCAACAACGGAGTCAGGGCGGCGGGCATATCGGTTGTAACCAGATTCCCCCACAGCCCCAACAGCATGGTGAGTAGGAAGGACGTTGAAGCCTCCATTGCATTGTTGTCCGGATATATCAACAGGAAATTTGACCTGGAAAGGTAAATGTTTCAGGCTTTGCGATTTCTGGCATAGGCCAGGATCACTCCCAGGGCGATGGACAGGTAAGCGGACGCCAGCACCCTGTATTCCGGCGGAAGCATGAAGGTAACCGTATGGGCGGGAATCCAGAAAAACGGTATGGTCTTTGCCGCCACAAATTTATAAAAACCCTTCCAGTCAATGCTGTCAACTATCGCCGGCCAGCCTGGCCGCCCACCCGCCGCCCTCATTTCGATCCAGGTGTCGGTCATCCGGTGGGCAGCCATAAAGGCGGGCGCAAACGTCAGGTTCATAAAGACGCTTGTATAAAATGCCTTCAGGAACGGTGAATAAAAGCCGTTTCCCACAAACAGCAGATTTTTTCCGGCGGCTCCGGCTACGCCGGCTGAATAGAGCGTGAACATCAATACGATCAATATCCCTATAATACCCCAGATTACAACCTTAAGGGGCATTCCGGGCAGCTTGCTCCACTTGCCCGCGGCAAGTCTGGCAGCAAGCAGCTCGCCCATGGTCGCCAGAAGGGCAAACTTGATAAAACCCATGAGGTATGGATGGGCGTCGGTAGCCGCAATAAACGCCCCATGGGTCGCCGGTATTGCCAGTAAGGCGGTAAAAGCACATAGTACGACAATCCAGAGGAGGTCCCCCTTTTTCATGCTTTATCCTCCGCGATAAAATCATAGCCGCGCTCAAAAGCCTTGATATTCACTGCCAGCAACTTTTCAGGCACCGTCTCGCCAATGGCCTCCAGCCATATGCCTTGGGGAATCCCGGTAAATCTGGCCATCTGCCCTACGATCACCGTATTTGCCGTCTTTGCATTCCCGCAGGCCTTTGCCAGCTCCAGTGCGTCGATGAAAATGCAGTTTCCATAATGCACCTCCATCCATGCCCTGATATCTTCCGGGTATTTTGCTTTCCCGGTGATCACCGGCATGGGGTCTATCCGCTGGGTATTGACGATGATCCTGCCGCCATCCGCCAGATATTCGGCCCAGCGTAGAGCTTCCAACTGTTCAAAGGCGATAATGATGTCCGCTTCTCCCTTTTCAATTAGCGGTGAATGGACCTTTGTCCCCATTTTTACGTAAGTTACCACACTTCCGCCTCTTTGAGACATGCCGTGAACCTCTGAAACCTTAACGTCATAATTCCGCTTCAATGCGGCAGCGCCAAGTATCCTGCTTGCCAGCAGCGTTCCCTGTCCGCCTACGCCGACGATCATAATGTTAAGACTTCCGGTGGCAATTTTCTCTGCCTTCTCTCTATCCATTGACCTCACCAGCCTTTTCAATCGCATCGAATTTGCAAAGCTTTGTGCATAATTTGCAGCCGATGCAGAGGGTTTCGTTCACTTCAATACGGTCTCCCCGGTTGACAATCGCCGGACAGCCGATGGAAAGGCACGCACCGCACTTCCTGCATTTTTCCCCGTCGATCCGCTGCGGTCCTTCATAACGCACGCCTTTGAGCAAAGCACAGGGACGTCTGGAAATAATAACGGAAGGCCCCTCTGATTGCAGCTCCTCTTTGATGGTTTGTTCAAGCCCTTTCAAATCAAAGGGGTCCATCACATGAACCCGCTCTATGCCGATAGCCTCGCAGAGCTTTACCAGGTCCACCTTTTTTGTTGTCTCTCCTTTGACAGTATGCCCTGTGGTGGGATTGTGCTGATGTCCGGTCATCCCAGTAATGGAATTGTCAAGGAGGAGGACGGTGGAATTCCCTTTATTGTAGACCACGTCGATAAGGCCGGTAATCCCGGAATGGATGAAGGTTGAGTCGCCGATGACCGCGACGGTTTTTTGGGCGAACTCCCTCCCTTTGCCTTTTTCCATGCCGTGGGCTCCGCCAATACTGTAGCCCATGCAAACCGTCGTATCCAGACATTCCGACGGCGGCAGGGCGCCCAGCGTATAGCAGCCGATGTCTCCGCTGACCGTAAGCTTCAATTTCTTCAACAGATGGTATACGCCCCTGTGGGGACATCCCGGGCACAATACGGGCGGCCTTTCGGGTATCTTCCCATCGTAGGGCGTTCCGCCGTCTTTTACCTTCCCAAGCACCTTTTCCCTGATCAATTGGGCGCTGAGCTCTCCCACAACCGGGAAGCAGTCCTTGCCGGTAACTTTTAAGCCCAGTTCCTTTACCTGGCCTTCCACAAAGGGGTCCAGTTCCTCAATGACGTAAAGCTTGTCAACCTTCCGCGCAAATTCCTCGATTAAACGGTTCGGAAGCGGATATACCATGCCTGTTTTCAGGTAGGAAACGTCTCCCAGCGCCTCTTTTGCAAATTGATAGGAAATGCCGCCCGCTATAACCCCGATATCCCTGCTGCCCCATTCAATCCGGTTCAGTCCGGTGTTTTCGGAAAATTCCCGGAGGATGGCCATTCTGTTTTCCACCACGACATGCCTTTTTCTTGCCATGGCAGGCATCATTACATACTTGCCGGTGTTTTTCACATAATCCTTTCCGGTATCGGCCATTCTTTCCCCTGTCTCCACAATACTCTGGGAATGGGCGATTCTTGTCGTCAGGCGGATAAGCACCGGGGTATCGAATTTTTCACTGATTTCGAATGCCTCCCGGACGAAGTCCAGGCACTCCTGGCTGTCGGCAGGCTCCAGCACCGGTATTTTGGAAGCCCGGGCATAGTGCCTGCTGTCCTGCTCATTCTGGGAGCTGTGCATGCCCGGATCGTCGGCCACAACAATCACAAGTCCTACGTTAACGCCGGTATAGGACGCGGTAAACAAAGGATCTGCGGCCACGTTGAGCCCGACATGCTTCTGGGAGCAGATTGCCCTGGCGCCGGAGATGGAAGCGCCGATAGCAACCTCCAGCGCAACCTTTTCATTTGGCGACCATTCCGTAAAGATTTCATCATATTTTGCAATATATTCGGTTATTTCCGTGCTCGGGGTCCCCGGGTACGCCGTGGCAACCTTGCACCCGGCTTCGTAGGCCCCCCTTGCCACAGCCTCGTTTCCCAGCATCAGCCTTTTCATTTTATCCTCTCCTGTCTTCGTTCAGCAGCAATTGCGGTTTTCTTTTTTTCCATATGGTAGGAAACAAACCTGTCCAGTGATTTGATGGAGGAACGTATATCGCTGTATACCGGCAGCCCGCTTTTTTCAAATATGCTGACCAGTTCGCGGTAGTAGCTTCCGGCATTGACGGATACGACGATGGGTTTTGCGTATTTTTTCGAGATCCCGGTCAGGAGATTGGCCAGGCTGTCGTCGTCGTGGCAGGTCACCGGGTCGGATTTCAGCGCATGGGAATGGGGAACATTGGCTACGAACATGCAGTCCACATTTTCATCCTGCAGGACCGCCTCAATAAAGTCCGCAAACATCCTGTCATCCGCGGAGGGCGTTACATCAAGAAAGGACGAGGAGACGTCCACCAGGCCGAGCTTGTCGATTTTCCTGAGCTTTTCAACGGTTTCTTCCGATAATTGCGCCTGCTTGAGATTGAGAAGCTCATCGGCGCCCACCGTAGATTCAAAGCCTGCATTCAATACGCCGGCGACCCTGTTTCCTGCGGGGATCTTCCCCGAAAGGAGGGAAAACACCTTCATATAGTCCTCATAATCCTCAATTTTTTCGGCAAGGATCACTCCCGCCTGCTGGCAGGCGGCCTTGAAAACATCGTAGCTGCCCGTCATGGAAGCCGTATGGGAAGCTGCCGCCCGCGCTCCGGCCTCCGTCTTTCCCGATTTGTATACCAGCATGGGCTTGCGGATGGTTTTCGCCAGCTCAAAAAATCTTCTGCCCTCGCCGGGGTCCATGCCCTCTACGTAAAGGGAGATCAGCTCGATCCCCTCCTCCTTTGCAAAGTAGGCAATGAGGTCGGTAATCTTAACGTCGTATTTGTTTCCGAAGCTGACCACGGATTTAAATAAACAGTTGGCCTTCATTTTATCGATCACGGTGATGGCAAGGGCTCCGCTTTGTGTCAGCAGCGCCGTATTGCTTGCGGCCGAACTCTTGACCTCAAGCCTGTTCTGGTCCAGGAAAAAGGTGTTGATTCCGCAGCTTCCGGCGTCAGGCGCATGAAATACCCCGATGCAGTTGGGCCCGATGATCCTGGTCCCCTTCGGGAGAGCCTCATCCATCCGGGCTGTGAAATCGGAATACTTCATATCCGAAGGAATTCCGGAAATAATGATCACAGCCCTGGGCCCCCTGGGCGGCAAATTTCTGACGAAATCCAGGGTGAATTGCGCCGGCGCCGCATACACGGCAAGATCAATGTCGTCTTTAATCTCGCTTATATCCTTGTACAAGGCGTATTCCCTGCCCTCAAGGATGATTTTGCCCCCCCTGGCATTCACAAGGTACAAATCCTCCCTGCCCAGGTCATGCAGCATGTGGGCGATTTCCCTTCCCATGCTGTGTTTGCTCATGTCGGCCGATACTCCGATGACAGCGATGCCTTTTGGATTGAAAAATTTCGCCAGGTTTTCCAGGCGTATTTCCGGCAAAGCGCCGGAATCCCCCGTGAATGGAGCAAACCTGGCAAAACCGTCCACCGCTACAAACCTGTGATCCTTTGTAATGACAAAGGGATTGATATCCATTTCTTTTAAGATATACCCGGGCTTCTCCTCCGCAATATACGAAAAAGTATATGCCAGCCTGCTTAGCAGCGAAGCCGCTTTAGCCATATGGTCCAGGTACTCCCTGCGGCCTATGGCTTCAAACTTGTGCCGGATGTTCAGCTGATTAACCACCTCCATGGCCTGCTCCATGTCAAAAGGCGGCATCATCAGATTTGCAGGGTCGTAGAATCTGGCAAAAAACTCCGCGTCGTCGCCGCCCTTACTCAGCGTAAGGACAGGTCCGAAGGCCGGATCCTCCTTTATTCCAAACAGAGTTTCATATCCCAGCGCCTGGATGAAGGGTACAAATTCGACTACCATAAATCCCTTGATGGAGGGCTTCTCGCCTTCTCCGAAGTGGGATAATACCTCTTCGGTCATTTCATCAACCGCACGCTGCAGGTCTTGCACCGTCTGCAGATTATGCAGGATTTTCACTCCGCCCAGCTTTTGCTTATGGGCGATCTGCGGCGAAACCACCTTTAACACGGCAGACTGCCGGAATTTGTCCAGCAGCGCTTCATCCAGCTGCAGGGAATTCTCTACAAATGCATGCTCCGGGACGCAAAGCCCTATCAATTCAAGGATACCGTACACTTCATATTCATAAAGCATATCCCTGCCTTCCGAAGAAGCGGTTTCCATAATTTTATTCATGGCATCAATGGTTTTCTCTGAGAAATACATCATGTCCTCCTTTAACGGAACTCGTCAGCCAACGCGGAAAAAGCCGGCAGGAAATTCTCGATGGTTTTCCCCGATGATGTCCTTCACCCCGAACTCCCCCTTACCTGCTTCATGATATCCATTATAATCCAAAGAAAAGCAAAAATCAACATATTGTTTAAACTATAAACAATATGTTGATTTTTTTGTTATTAACAACATTAACCCATGGCAGCATAGCGGCTTTACGCATATTGCGCGCCGCTTTGTGGAACCATGAGATTTATTTCAACCAGGAATGTTCTTTGATTTCGATTGATATTGATCTGATCCTTACAGCATTTTATGTATCACGGAGTTCCTTTTCTACCGGGCATCGCGATCGACAAAATCAAAGACACACAGGAGATGATGATGAAGGCAATAAACAGGACATGCATGGAACTATTCAGTGACAACGCTATCTGCTCCGCAGAAAGAGCATTAGCAGACGCCGGGGTCTGATATAAGTTACCCGGATCGACGCCTTCTATCCCTTGTTTCATAAAATATTTGGTTATATGCAGGTTGAAAATGTTTCCGAAAATACTGATGCCGATGGTTTGTCCCAGTGTCCGGAGCAGCGAATTGGTTGCGACGGCAACCCCTCTTTTGCTGTAATCTACGGAATCCTGAATGATGATGGTTAAAGCTGTAGAGGCTCCGCCAAAGCCTATGCCAAGGACGAAGCCGTATATTAACACCAATAGGATCGGAGAAGCTATACCCAGGCTGGTCAGCAATAATGTACCTGTGAGTATAACGACATTCGCTGTCACCGTCACAGCTTTTCCACCATACTTAATTAACAATTTTCCAAGGATGAACGAAACGATAAGCCATGCCAGCGACATCGGCAGCATCGACAATCCTGATACGGTAGGGCGGTATCCCAGAATATTCTGTAAATATAGCGGTATATAAACATCAATGCCCATCAATACGGCGTAGATCAAAAAAGATAATAGATTCACGATTGCGCTTGTCTTTGTAAAAATGTCAAAAGGAATAATCGGCTCTTTTGCCTTTCTTTCGATCCTATAAAACAGAAACAGCAGCACAACCGTTATCACAGCCGCTGTTCCGACAAAGAGAGCATAGCGGTTGGAATCCGCGCCCCGGTCGAAGATAAAAATGCTTAACAGCGCAATCACAGCAAGGGATAGCGTAATGGTCCCGGCATAATCGATGCTTTGTTTTTTCTTTTTGAAGGTTTCCTTCAGCGATCTTTGCAGCAAGACGACCGACAGCAGTCCGAAAGGGATATTAATAAAAAATATCCAGTGCCAGGAAAGCATATCAATTAAAAACCCTCCCAGGAACGGGCCCACCAGCGTCGCGATTCCCCAAACCGTGCTCAAGCCGCCCTGGATCTTCGATCTTTCCTCCAGCGGAAATTCATCTCCGATGATGGTGAAGGAAACCGTAAATATACCTCCGGCGCCAAGCCCTTGGATTGCGCGGAAGGCAATCAGCATTACCATACTCTGCGATAAGCCGCATAAAAAGCTTCCGGCTAAGAACAGAAGTATGCCGAAGGAAAGCACGTGTTTCCTGCCATATAAATCTGCAAGCTTGCCGTAAACAGGCGTAGATATCGCTGAAGTCAGCAGATATACCGAAAAAACCAGGCTGATCAGTTCAAAGCCCTGCAGCTGCTTTGCAATGGTAGGCGTAGCCATAGTAACAATCGTTCCCTCAACGGCTGCTAAAAACATGACCAACATGAGGGATATAACTAAATTCGTTCTTTTTAAATCCATTGGAGTATCCTCTCTTTTAAACAAAAAATGCCGAATAAAATACCGGGCGCACCCGACATCTTATCCAGCATTGTAATTACGATTACAAGCCCTCCGATGACTGCTCTCAAGCAGCATGCTCCTTGAGTTCGGTTTATTATAACATTTAAATTGAAAAAAAGTCAACAGGCGGACCTTGGCTTGCAAAAAGGATCGGCGGCTTTGTTTTTTTCACCTTTTTGAATAATGAGTATTAAAATAATGAATACCGGTAAAATCCAAAAGGCAATACCAATCGTTGTAAGACTAGCTACAGCACCTGTCAAAAACGGTATAGCCATTCCCCCTCCGGCACCTGCAGTCATCATTATGCCCATTGCCGTTCCTGTGTATTCAGGATAACTATCGGCTGTGCGGGACATTATTGCCGGCCATACAGCCGAGAATCCAAGGCCTGCTCCAACAAAGCAAATAAGGCTGAGCATGCTGCTCTTGAATAGCAAGGCAGTAATTATAAAAAACAGCGATAACAAAAGTCCGCCTTTCAGAAATAGATTCCGTTTCGTATAAAACCTGCCGGCAAGATACCTTCCTAAAATCATACTTGCCCAATAACCTGATAAAGCATATGTTCCAAGCTTACTTTCATTAAAAAGATCAATAAAATATGTATTGATCCAGAAGGCGACGCTTTCTTCGATTCCCACATAGATAAATATTGATACAATTAATAAAAGAAAGGCCTTTTCTTTTAACAATTTTATTGAGATTAGTTCCATTTTGCCGCCCGCTTTTCGGCGATTGCCTGTAACAGTCAGGCCTTCGCCAGATTTCAGCCTGATAAAATACAAGAGTGTTACGGCAAATAATAAAATCATTGGAACAAAAACAGCCTTCCAATTACCGCTTATCCTCAACAGTAGCAAGGATGCCATAGGTCCAACCACGGCTCCTATGCTGAAAAACATTTGCGACATGCTGATAGCCCTGCTTGACTGTCCGGTATTCGTATCTGAAAGCACACCGGATAAAGTCCCTTCAATAACAGCAAAGCCGCAGCCTATTAAAAAAATTCCTGCAGCTGTCAGAAACAGACTGCTAAATAAATATACAGCCATAAGTCCTGCGATCAGAATGCCAAATGACATAACTACAACAGGCTTCTTCCCTATCCTGTCGCTTATTTCCCCAAAAATCAGCGGCGCAGTGATCGAACCTATAAAGTGCAGTGCTATTATGATCCCAACCGATGCTTTGCTTAATGCAAACTGGGTGGAAATAGAGTTTATTACGCTTTGGTATATGGATATATATATTCCAAGTAAGCCTATTGAGATGTAACATGCTATATGCAGCTTTTTATTGGCCATTTGCTTCACCTGTATGATGCTATCTTCCCGCATGAAAAAACATTTGCCGCAGGATATATTCCTTTTCGCCAGTAACACAATCGGTATCAATAATGTCTTCCATATACTTTCGCCACTGATTGTATATTTGATTTTGTTGAAGGATTTTTTGGGCATTTTCGAAATCATGCACCTCATAGTAGGCAAACAGCATTTCTTGATGATTCCAGATAGAGTAATTATGTATTCCTGCCCGGTTCAATGCTTCCGTCATCTCAGGCCGGATGAGATCATGCCGCCTTTTATATTCCTCTTGTGCACCCGGTTTTATTTTAAAATAAACCCCTATTCTTTCCATTACGATTCTCCACCGATTCCTCTCTAAGACTATAGTGAAAAAGCACTAATCAATAAAACCTGCCCAGTTCGTCAGCCCTATAGAAATTTCCGCCTATCGCTTTTAAATAATCAATCATGCTGCTCAGCTCACCAAGCGCCTTATCTCCGCAGCCTTCAGTTATAAATGCATCGGGGATAACCGTACATTCGCCGAAATTGAAGCTTTTCTCCATAGGAACAAACTCCCACGGGTGAAAATAAAAGCACAGAACCGGAGGAATATCTCTTTGCCTTACAAAAGTCAGGAAATTATCAATATGCAGCATCAGCTCCGGGGTTCCTTTTGTCCTGAAAAGCGGCCATTGATCGCGGTCGCGTTCAAGGGGCCGGTCCTTGCTTTCCATCAGCATATCTGCAAAGTTGGGTATCTCCAGAATGCTCATATCACCCTTTTCCAGCCAGTTTTCCCTGGATGGATGATAAGGTGCAGCCTGTTTCCTGTAAAAATACATGGGATAGGTGGCATCCGTTTTATAGCCAAGCTCTTCCAGTGTATTCACCACATTTGTAGAGCCCCAGAGCCGGGGACACCGGAAGGATACGGGCCTGATGCCGCCGGCTTCTTCTACCCAGCGTGTTGCAGTCCTGATTCTGATGGGTACCTCTTCCGGCAGGACAGGTTTTAGCCCCGGTATGGGAAAAAGCTCATCTCCCAGCGTTTCATGATAAAGCGAATGACAACCGACCTCATTCCCGCTCTTCACAACCATTTTTACGATATCCGGGTTTTCTTTCGCAGCCTCCCCGGTAAAGTAAAAGGTTGCTTTGATATCTTTCTTTTTAAATAGTTCAATAAGCAGTGGAGTGCCATACTTTACACCTTCATAAAAAGGCGTGAAACTGCCTACATCCGTCTCCATATCAATCCCTATCACAACCTTGATATCCTCTTTCATGGATCTTTCTCCTCCTTCACAATCCGGCAGGCACTCCCGGATTTCTCTTCAACCATTCTTCACAGGTCTTAGCACTGGCGGAAGTAATATTTCCGGTGCTCCTTAACTACCAGGTTTCATCAAGCATATTCATAACCGAATAGTAATAATCGTAATTTTCCACAGGAATATCGACATCGATGGAATGTGTTCCGACAATGATTCCTCCATCCCTTGCCACCTCCACTACGGCCTCCGCCTCTTTCCTGATATCTTCAAACGTACCGTTTGCAAGTGTTTCCATATTGCACATTCCGCCAATCAGAACCAATTTCCTGCCATATTTTTTCTTTACGTCCGGCAGCCACATCCCTGCCGTCGGCGCCAGGCTCTGGATCCCGGTAAAGCCTGCCTCGATGACCATATCCAGTAGCGGCAAAGAATTTCCGTCGCAGTGCAAAATAATGTTTTTTATTCCATTTGTTTTCCAATACCCTATCATTTCCTTGTAAACCGGCAGGAACAGTTCTTCAAAGGTTTTTGGGGAAAACAGCGGTCCAAGCCGGCTTGAAAACTCATCATACACCCATAGTGCCGTGTCCCGGGTATCGGTTACTTCAACTGCTTTCAGGCCGACTTCCTTTGAAAAATGCATCAATTTCTCTACCAAATATCTACAGAACAATGGATCTTCCGCCATATCAATCAGGAACTGTTCCTGTCCCCTTAACCGGGAACATCCCATATATAGCCCCAATACACCCGAAACAGGAGCAAACCGTGCTTTGACTTTTTCCGAATTATCCTTTAGCTCTGCGTATCTTTCCTCAAGCCATGGAGATTCAAAAGCGGCAGCATCAACCTTTTTCTTTTCATCAATGACTACTTCCAGCTCCTTTTCGAAAAAGGCGTCGTTTTTTTTAAGAAGCAGCCTTCCCCAGCTATCTCTTTCATAAAAAGCATCGCCATCATTTTTTACTATTCTTTTTTCAAGGAAAAAAGGTCCGTTTTGATCCGCTAGTACAGTTCCAATATCGATCTTATCATAATAATCATAAATTGACGTTTTCTTTGCGTGACTCATCTTCTCGTAAAATCCGGAAACAAAATCCGGCAGAAATATCTCATATCTTGGTACTCTATCCGCCTTTTCAAAATTCAAGGCAGTTATTACTCTTTCTTTCGGTTCCATTATCCCCCTCCGTTCATATCTTGACATTCTGTCAAATCCTGTTGATACCCGGGTATTTCATATGCAGGCAGGAAAAAGCATTAAGGAGCGAACATATTTGCAAGAGTTACGATAAAATAGTATAAATCAAATACGGCCTGATTTTCTTCCTCACTCTCACGAAGTACTTTCAAGAGCTTTTCCCAATATTCCTTTGCAGTTTTCCGATCCTCCACGGATCTTGCCTGTAAAGCACAGCTCAATTGACTGCATACCTTTGCGTGGAATTCAATATATTTCCACGATAGGGCCTTACAGCCTTCCGTGTTTTTTATGTTTTTTTCAATAACCGGACGAAAGTCATTGATCACTTGCTTTATTTTGCAGAAGCTTTCATACCGTTCATGATTCACTTCAGGCTTCTCGCCCCTTAAGTATGCAGGATCAAAAAGCCCGGAAAGTGCGGCCAGGTATTTCATGCACTGATCACCTTCATCACCAAAGGCTCCAAGGAAATACTCCCTGGCGATGTCTTCAAATTCCAGGCTGCTGTTCCATAACGTTTTTCCCAAAACATACATAGGCAATCCGGTAGGGAAGAAAGCTCTTTGTACCTGACAGCTCATAAAACCGTTAAGACCGATTTTTTTCAGATTTTTTACATCCTTGCCGAGTATTTCCGAAATCTTATAATATCCAGGGTCCTTATAATGGTCCCACATCAGGTGGTAGTCGAAATCAAAGCTGTCGCCTTTGAATATTTGCTGCCAGGCTTTCAGAAAGGACAAATTGTCCTCAACATTTTTCGGAGGGCTGATTTTATTCCGGTCATAGGCAGGAAGCTCCATCATCCCATTCTCGCTGCTAAATTCCTTACTATAAGTTCTAGTGATGGGAGCAAACATCAAGATGAACCGGTCAGGGTTTTTAATCTCTTCAGTCTCCGGAGGCCAGAGCAGCTCAAAATAGATCAGGAATACCACTTTTGTGTTTATTCCGTTTAACGTCAATACAGCATCCAATTCGTTCAACAGCTTGACATAATAATCTGTTGGGATCATTTTAACGCATTCTTCACATTCACAGTGATTATTATAGCTGTCGGCAAGCCAAAAATGCAAGACATCTACTTCCCTGTGTTCCTTAAGATATTCCAGAGCGCTCATAACTACGCGTTTCCTGACCCCGGCATTGGAATAGCACAGATTCGTATTTAGCGGAATGCCATCCCAGATACTACGTTTTCCGTTTACCTCGGCAAAATTTGCTAAAATTTCATTTGGAATATCATACTCCTTCCGCTCCCAGTCCAACCCTGGTATGCCAAAGGGTTCACAGGTCCATCCATGTCCTACCGCATGATAGATCAATCCTCTTTTTTTTATTTCGCCTTTTAATTTGCTGCAGTATTCTCTCGCTGTTTCAACAGTGAAAACCTCAGGTTTTAACATGGGATTATTTGCATGCGTATACCATTTGTTAAAAAAATTATAAGCTTCCCTGAACTGGATCATATAAGAATTAAAGCCGACCTTTGGCATCCAATCGATGAGCTCCGCAACATTCTCATGGCTTACAGCCCCCTCGATGCATATTCCTCTATGCCTGTAGGATGCTTCCTCGACAAGTGTCACCGTTAGATCGGCTTTTTCTTTTAACGGTATTGATTCTCCATCCTTTCCCGGCCGTACCCACCTGCAGCCGGCCTCGGTAAGAAACCGGTAAACGGCGAGTAAAACGCTTCGGGGATTCATACCGCAAATAAATCCTTTCCCCTCCCGGACATCCATACAAAAGGCGTCATCCATCAGAGGGTCCTCTACTTGCGGCAAAACAACGGATGAGCAATCAAGCGTTCTATTTTCAGCGCTCTTAAAGGACGACCATAAACCCACCCATAAGAAACCAGGTTTCAAGCAAGCAGGCATCTCTTCATAAACCAGATCGACTGCCGTTCTTCCTGCCGTCATCCGCTCAATATAAGCTTTCAACTCATTTCCCGCATAATCGATTGTCGGATCCTTATCCATCATACAAAGGGTTATTCTGTCTTGCTTATAATTTACCATCGTTATATTCCTCCTGCAAAAAGGTGATAAATCCTACAAATATAGAATACTCCATAAACACGCCCACAGAATATATATTTTTATTTAAAACCGTCCAGTGCTGTAATAAGCTTCCGATAATATAAATAGTTTTCATACGGTACATTGGAAGGTACAGTGTGGTCACAGGTAGGAATATATCCGCCTCTTTCAACCATAAAGGGTATGCGCGCATTGCGCGTCCACAAATGCTATCTGTGATAACAATATCTTTTTCACAAGGGACTATTCTGTACTCCGACCGTTCGCTATTTCCCGGTTTGCCTGCTATCACGGGCGGACGGCCAATGGCCGCCCCTACATTGTATGCTTTACAGCCAAATGGCCCCATGCATCAAGCTTGCCGGCACATGTGTCATTGCGAGGAGCTTGCGACGAAGCAATTTCACGAAATGCTGCTTGCGGTGAGACCGCTACGCTATAGTATCAGCCATTTCAATGTACTTCCCGCGCAGGTATTCACAGTTTAGAACTTTTTCCTTCAAATCCTGAAGTGTATAGTAATAGTGGTTGCTTGCCTCAAACCCTATCCTTGAATCTTTTTCAACAATTCCGTGAAGCATTTTTGCAATCTCGATTTCTTCCGCAAGGATATCAAGAATCCTGTTGATAATACTGCCGCGGTTTTCCGGAGCCTCCATTCCGGATAGACGATTACGAAGCCTGGTATAGGCTATTTGCAGATATGTACTCCGGAAATGGCAATAAGCGGCTTCCGAAACATTTTGCAAGTCGGCGAAATTATCCGTTTTCTTTTGATGGACTTCTTCTTGCATCTGCTTTACTATTTCCAGGCCGTTTTTCCACTCAATACTAAGGTTTTTAAACTGTTCTTCCAAAACCTCTTCAGGATATATCCCCCGCCACGAATCCATATCATCATAAGGGAAACCGATCATGGTTGCCTTATATCCTGTAGAATTGAGGTAAAGCAAATTAGACGGGCCAAAGTTCTGCGGTGCGGTATAAAGCACCATCAAATTAAAGGGAAACTCCCTGAATGCCCTGCTGAAACAACTCCAGGCATTTCCAATCCTCACGCTCACATCCCGTCCGTATTCACTGGCTGCAAGTTCTACTGCATCAACCTTTTCCGCTCCTGTCTGTTTCCAGTAATACTGTGAAGCCAGTTCCAGATTGAGGGACGGATAACCGCCAAGCGTCCACCCAAGCATCAAGCCCGACACTCCGCATTCAACAAGGCTTTCCAGATGCTGCACAACCAGGTCCATAACCGGTAAATACGGTACGGCGGAACATTCCCAGGTATTGTTCAGCTGTACCTTTGCCACAGGCTTTAAATTCCTGGCTGCCGCAAGCTGCCAACAGTGGATGGATTTTTCACCCGGACCCGCATTGGACATGGAATAGTCTTCTACATACCCTTTAATTCCTCCGGTACAGGTTTGCATTTCATCTTCACTGGTGCACATCAGGCTGACTCCGTCAGGAAGCCTACCGATCGCTTCAGCTACCATGCCGCGGTCCCAGCCCATGGCTTTGTTCCAGCCCCAATTCCAGCAGATAACCCTGGCGTCCGGCTTTGCACTCCGTGCAGCATCCGCAATAATGCCATTCACCTCGGCGATTACCTCCTGAGGGCTCCTATCCCTGCACCTGGGGCAATTTGTCCCGGCTTTTGAAGCGCGGGAGTAACAATTGGTTAAATTCTCCGACATGGTAATTGTAATAATCCCCGCTAAGTCGGGTACATCTTTAAAAAGACAGTGAACGCCATTCCACAGGTAGCTTCTCACAGCTTCCTGCGAAGTACAGAGAGCACCAAACTCATCCTCCGTATGCCCTTTCAGCTCAGGGTGCAGTTCAAAGAAATCCAGCGGCATGGCGCGCGGTTCATTAAGATAAAGGTATACACCGATCCCATAGGCTGCAGCACGTGCAACCAATTGTTTCAAGCCTTCTATTCTCTTTTCGCAGTCCCTGGATATCCCCGGAGCCTTTTCCCAATGGACCAGATTATACAATACCCCCTGGAGCCATATGCCGTTTATGCCCAGTTTCGAAAGTGAATTCAACAGTTCATCAGGGTAAGGGTCAATATCCCGGTCAATGAGCGGATCTCCATAAACAGCAAAATAGGAGTATATGAGCCGCAGAGTAAATCTGGTATGGCGCATAATCCGGCCCTTTTTGATGCAAGGACCTCCCGCCTTTTCCATTTCCTTCTCCAGCCATTGCAAGCCACGCAGCAGACCGGTACCGTCTACGGCAGTTATTTTTATATTTTCATCGCTTACTGCAATTTCATGACTTTCAGATACCATGCCGGAAACGCTGCCTGATTCAAGAAGAATCTTTTTCCCGTGATCCCGCTTCATGGACGTATCAAGCTCAATCCCCCACCTGTCCTTGATATGGGAAGCAAATCTTTCTACGAACAAATCAACATTTTTTAAGGCGGGATACTCTATCCTCCAGGAATTATTAATAACTGTACCGTCTGCTTCACCTTTATCATACTCCCTGAATTCAACCCGGCTTTTCTCAGTAAATTTCTGTAGAAAATCAAAAGGACTGCTGTGCCTCTCCTGTGCTTTCGGTGGAAAATGAGCCGTAATAAGCTTTCGCAGCTCATCCGTTTGTATTTTCTCATGCTCTGTAAGCGGATAATAAGTTACCGGCTCTACAAACGGTTTGTGGTTGCCAAGCTTTACAAACAGGAAATCATCCTCTTTCAGGGTATAAGCAAGCTTCTCGGAGCTCCAGCCCAAAAGCGCCAGAAGCTGCTCATAGGTCAGCAGATGCCAATTGGCGCGTATAATGGTAATGTAGCCTCTCTCCAGCCATTGCCCCGGGACCTGGGGTGGTATTCTTAATCCCATCCCCTCCGCCAGTTTTAGAATATCGTCTTCTGTTGCAGCAAGCACCCGGGCAATCTGTTTTACAGGAACAAGCTCCCAGTTTCTCCATACTACCGCCTGATGTCCTGTAGGAAAATGAGGGAAGCTTAACGCCTTGGGTGAATCACCCACCGGTAATTCCAATTGCATAGTAAACACCCTTTCCTGCTGTATTCTATTGAAGGATACTACGGCGAAACAAACGTTGATCTATCGGCATTTATGTGCCTTCCGAAAAAAAAGCGGCAAACGCTTCAGCGCGGTATTTCCGAAAGGGTATATTAAAATGTTTCACTGCAGTAAAAAATGCTTAAAAGGCATATTTAAGCCGGCTCCGGCTTGACCCTCAGCCTTTGACGCTCCCGAGAACGATTCCCTTGACAAAGTATCTTTGCAAAAACGGATAAACCAGCAAAATTGGTAAAGCACCCAGAAAGATCTGAGCGGACTTTGCGGTTTTGTCCGATACAATCTGAAGTATTTTATAATCTTCGGCATTGAAAGTACTACCTATTTTCATGGTTGCCTGAATTACCATCACCTGAAGATATGTCTGCAAGGGATAATTGGCTGACGAGTTCATGAGAAGAATGCCGTCAAACCAGGAATTCCATTGTGTGACCGTTGTAAACAACAATACTGTAGCGATTGAAGGCATGGATACGGGGATAATTATTTTCCAGAGTGTTTTCCAATGGGCCGCACCATCCACAAAGGCAGATTCTTCAATCTCTTTGGGTATCCCACGGAAAAAATTAAGCATTAAAACAATGTTAAATACCTGGACAGCGGAGGGGAGTACCAATGCACCGATGGTATCAAGCATCCCCGTCATTTTTACCGTCATATAAAACGGTATCAGGCCGCCGGAAAACAGGATGGTGATCATAAAAGCCCAGACATACACCGTGCGGCCGCGAAATTGCTTGTCTTCCTTTGATAGCGGATATGCCACCAGGATGGTAAGCAGCATGCTCAGCGGGACGCCTAAAAGAATACGCCATGCCGTGACACTCAAAGCCCTCAGAAATTCAGGCTTGTTTACGATAAACCTGTAGGATTCCAATGAAAAATCCACAGGCCATAATCCTACCATGCCTGCAGCCACCGGAGCCTTGGAGCTGAAAGAAACAGCCAGAACATGAATCAGCGGCAAAATACACGTAAGTCCAAGAACGCTGAGAAACGTATAATTAAATATGCTAAAAACCTTCTCACCATTGGATATTTTATGTTTCAAATGCTTCACTCCCCCTTTGCAATAATAGTAACATGAACTCCTATATAAAGTTTACTTGTTCGCTGGTTTAGTACAACAGGCTGTTAAAAAATTCTATAGTTGGCAAACCGGTACGCAAAGTAGTAGGATAAGGAAATAAGTCCAAAGGAAACAGTCGATTTAAACAACCCGACCGCTGTCGCAACTCCATATTGTGCATTTATCATACCAAGGCGGTATACAAGCGTATCAATTATATCCCCTGTCGAATATACCTGAGGGCTGTAAAGATTAAATATCTGATCAAAACCGGCGTTGAGGATCTGTCCGATGTTTAAAGCTGCAATAAGCACGATAATGCTTGCCATTCCCGGCAATGTGACATAAAATGTCTGCTTCCACTTACCTGCTCCATCCATGTAACATGCCTCATATAAGGTTGGATCAATCGCAGTCAGGGCAGCCAGGAAAACAATGGTATTAAAACCAAAATTTTTCCAGACATCCGTTATTACCATGGTGAAAGGAAACCATTTTTCATCCCCGAGGAAATAGATAGGTTCGATCCCGAATAAATTTATTGCTTTATTAACGATCCCGTCCGACGGAGACAATATGTCAATGATAATGCCGGCAAATATAACCCAGGACAGAAAATTCGGCAAATAGATCAAGGTTTGAACCCCTCGTTTAAAGGAATTCTTTCTGATCTCATTGAGAAGAAGAGCGATGAGGATCGGTGTCAGCAAGCCTGCAATGATTTTCATAAAAGAAATATAGACCGTATTCCATAATACCGTCATTGTGCCCGGCAGGAGGAAAACATATTTAAAGTTATCCAACCCGCACCAATCCTGGCTTCCAAATATCCCCTTCGCCGGTATGAAATTCTGAAACGCAATGGTGATACCTGCCATTGGAATGTAATTGTAAACAAGAATAAGCACCAGACCGGGCAAAATCATAAAGTGCAGAGGCAGCTGGCGGCGCCATGCCTTTTTAGGCTTTTTTTCATATGGCATTGCTGAAATAAGACTGGAAGCATTAAATGAAGCTTTTTCACCATACTTTGCTTTATTTTTCATATAATCCCCTCTTATTGATGCGAAGAGAATAAGGTGCCGATACCATCTTATTCTCTTCGCCCGTATACTTACATTATAACGGCCTTCAGTATTATTTCAAGAATAGATCATTTACTTCTTTGGTTATTTCTTCTCCGCCCAGTTTATTCCACTGATCCACAAACTTGTCGAATTCATCGATGGATTTACCGAGGATGATCTTGGTAAAGGTTTCTATCTCAAGTTTATCCAGCGTTACCTGATTCTTCGTCATTCCAGGCGTAGGGGCGCCGTAGAATTCATTCAGGACATATGCGTCATTGGCTTTGTATACTCCGATAACTCCCATCGATCCGTTTTCCCCATAAATCTTGTTCCATGGGAAACCAACAATATCCTTATCCTTCAGGTACTTTTGAATATTATCGTAATTGCCTTTTTCTTCCGGTGTCAATTCGGAAGCCTGCTTCGAGCCTTTTAAGACCGCATTTATGTTTTCATAGCCTGCAAGGTTCTTGAAGCCTCTATAGGCTTGGACAAGTGCGTTTTGCCAGATTTCACTGCCGTCTTCCGCATTTACATATTTCCTGTAAGTATCGAAGTCGGTGTTTTCATAGAATATCTTTGTAAACATATTCAACATTTTTACAACAGCCTCAGGGTTCTTCGCATCTTTCTTAACAACCCAGTACCCCAATATACCCATATTCGCAACTACTTTTACCTGCCTGTCATCTGCAGAAACGATGGGGAATGCCTTCCAATCCGTTTTAGGGTCATTCTTCACATTCGTATCCTGCGGATACACCGGATTCCAGAATTGTCCGAAATACATTCCGCCTTTTGAGGCCATAATATCCTCAAAAACCTTGGTCGAATCCTTGCTGCCAAATTCCTTGTCGATTTCACCGTTTTTATACATTTCCTGCAATTTCAGCAATACGGTTTTCATCTCAGGCATGATGCTGCCATAGATTATTTTCCCGGAGCTGTCTTTGATCCATGCCTTGGGGTACGCATGATAGCCATAGGCAAAACCTTTCAGGAAATCCTGCACATAAAATTGATTATCAATCATTAATCCAAAGGTGTCATTCTTTTTATTGCCGTCCGGATCCTGTTTTGCAAATGCCTGGGAAATCTTCAACAAATCGTCCATCGTCCCGGGCTCAGGCAGATTCAGATTTTTAAGCCAGTCTGAACGGACATAAAGGATGGGAAGACCTTCCTTGGGAAGTCCGGTAAATGGAACAGCCATAAGCTTGCCGTCTATTTTGGCGGATTCGAATTGGTCGGGTCCTGATTCAAGGATGATTTGCTTTGTATAAGGAGATGCATAATCTTCATAAGCTTTCGTCATTTCCTGCAGCATGCCTGAATTGTATAATTGCTTGAATTGCACGGGAGTCGCCTGGAAAACGTCCGGCAAATCGCTGGATGCGATCATGATATTTGTTTTAGACTCCCACTGGGAAGCATCGGCATCCCATAAATATTTTACTTTGATTCCCAGTTCGTTTTCATAAGCCTGGGTCCATACATTGTTGCTTAAGGATTCTCCGTCGGCATACTTTACGGTTGCCGGTGCAGATGACCTTACAGCTGTAATTTCAATTGCCGGCTCATATTTTCCAAAAGGATCGGGTTTTTCCGCCGCCGCTGTTGTTTGCTGCGTCGTGCCTGCTGTTCCTCCTGCTGTTGTGGACGTGGTTTCCTTTGCCGCGCCTTGACCGCACGCAGCAAAGGATGAGATTATCAGTGTCATTGCCAATACGACCCCAAGAATTCTTCTCGCTCTCATTTTGTTTCCACCTTTCACTATGATTTCTTTATTATTTAAACTCTACGAGTTTAAAGCGTTGTGTTTTTTCCACAGACAAAAACTCAAATGTATTTTAATTCAAACATAAGAAATGTATCCAATTTTGGAGAAGTAAACTCCAGGTATCCATCCTTCATTTCATGGTGCACATGGGTTTCATCAGGAAGCAGCTTAAGCTCGAAAGGTTTTTTATCCTTCAAGAGTATTCCTGCTTTGATTCCGTCGATTGGAATGTTTGGAAGCTCACTTTGAAAATTAACCAAAGACAGAATGTACCGTTTCTCCTCTCTTTGATGAAGGAGAGTCATTTCAACCGGTTTCGGCGCATTCAGGAGGAAGCAGAGCGGCTTATTGGCAAGCATTCCGACCATATTTGTAAAAACCTTCCGGTGATCCTCACTCTCCATGCATTCCAGGTTTCCTGAAGTATACAGGACCTTCCCCTTGCCATACTTGTTCAGGACGATTGCAGGTAAATTTGTTGCCTTGCCGGGCGGGTTGCTTATGGCGGAAGCAAATTTTTCCGGATCCCCGGGATTTGTGTATGGAAGCGTAATTGTAGCCAGGACTGTTGCCTCTGCATTTTCCTTGTTCATCGTAACTTTTGCCTGGCTGCCGTAAATCGTCAAAGGATATTTGTCAGAGTAGTTTAAAAAAATATTCCCGTCCTCTTCGCCGGGAGCCATATAAGTTATATTTTCTTCAGTTTCACCGGCGTAGGAGATGCCGAAAAGGTCAGACAGAAGGAAGTCATCGGATTTTTGTCCGTCTTTCGTATACAGCGAAGCATTCCTGCTGGCATAAACACTTCCTCCCGCGTTGACATACTCCTTCAGCTTCAAGGCTTCTTCTTCATCCATCGCCAGTGAATCGGGAAGAATGATCACTTGATACTTGAATAGCTCCTCCAGATTTTTATCTGTCACGATGCCAAAGGGGATATGCTCATTCAACAGGGATTTTGCAATACGGACGGCTCTTTTTACAAAAGGTATTTCCGCAGCTGCCTCCATAATGTTTTTGCCATTATCCTCCGCGGTGCGCAATGACTCAAAGTTCATGTAAATACCTGCATCACAGCACAATTCCATTTGACCTTCCAGGTATTTTTCATATTTTTTTACTCCGCCGAAGATTTCTCCCATTCGCCTGTAGACGCTTTCATTTAACGTCCCTGCAGGATCAATGGCGTCAATGAAGAGAAATCCGCCTTTATGTGCCAGCGTTAAATAAACCTGTGCCTCCAGCAGCTCTTTTTGTTTCATTGTGGTATGGTCATTCAAATCGGGACATCTGGAGGTCATGAACTCAAATGCTCCGTGATCGGCAATGCTATGGAACAATTTGCAGACAAAAGATTGCTCAAGGGCTCCTCCATAAAAATCACCGCTTAAATAATCGCTCTTCTGAAAAAACGGGAGAGAAAACCCGCCCTGCCATCCGGTGGACCAGCCTGCGCATTGGTGCCCGACCGTAATCTCCGGCTTTACTCTTTTTGCGGTGGAGGTTATCCTACCGGCAAACTCAGCCAGCCATTCCTCCCTTTTTCTTTGGAGGGCAATCCACTTTGGATCCTCCCAGTTTACAATCCTTGGAATCTCACCGCCAATTTCCGCAGCATACCTTTTCCTGCAGTGAGAGCAGTAGCATACGGTATAAGGCCAAAGGATCATATCGATCCATACGCCTTCAAACTCATAGCTTTTACATAAATCTTCAATTTGTGCAAGTACATAATCACGGTAGGGGGAATTGGGACAACATACTCCATACCGTCCTACCGTCCACAGATATTCTGCCGTACCTTCCCCTTTTGCCGATATTGTCCTCCAGTCGGGATGATTGTCGTATGCCCATTTTGACCAGAAATTGTAGTAAACGACAACCTTCATTCCCCTGTTATGGCAGCCGCTGATCATTTCACCCAGCGCATCTCTGCCGTTCAATCCGCCGTGCATATGGCCGGTTTTTGCCGGCCAGTAGCTGATACCGAGACAGGAGGAAGAATAGATATAGGCCGTGTCAACCTTCGCTAAAGAAAGCATATTAACATAGTTTTCAGCATCAAACTCCTTCATGAATCCATGATCCCAGTCCGGTATGTGCATATCTACAAGGTTCCGTCTGTAGCTGTTTTCAAACCATTTACCTTTCATCCAATACCTCCATCCATTCGAAATTAAGCTAACAAATACCACATTTATACACTAAAGCCTGCAACGGGATAGTAAGCCATATCCTTACGCCTGTCCAAACGCCCATAAACGGCGACAACCGGAACACTGCTCTTTACTATCACTGCGAACTGCCCCTTTGGAATTGAGTATTTCTCCTCACCGATAGGGAAATCCATCCTGAAGCAATTTACTCTTTTCGCAGGGACGGTTAGTTTAATACCCTCTTTGGGCTCCTTATCTTCAAAAAGGATGTCGATCGCTATTTCTGCATCCACAGAACCGCTGTTTACTACCATCAATGCCTCATGTCCCAATGGTTCAACCTCGCCCTGGGGTGGCAGGTCCCCATCGGCAAACACCCATATTTTTCTTCCCAATTCCATCACAAACAACCTTCCAATCCTATTTTTTATAGATCCTTCGAGAAATACTCATCCATCTTTGGTGACATTGGTTTACAACCACTTTCGGTAATTATATAACCGGTCTCAATCCTTGCGCCGTGCAAATCAGGGTGGCCGAAGAAGCTGACATCAACCATAACAGCCATGCCGGGCTCCAAAACATCTTTGCTGTTAGGTCCATAGAATGGCGCTTCCGCTTCCATAAGCCCGATTGTATGTGCAAATGGGCATACAAGATAATCAAACAAGCCATGCTTCTTATAGTAATCCCTGCCCGGTACGTCAATTTCCTTGCCCGATATGCCAGGCTTCAGCATGGATTTTGTTAACCTCATGGCCTCTCTCAAGTGATTCATGCAATCCTTTTGTGTTTGGGTAAAGGCTCCCGATACCGGTAAAGTATCCCCAAATGTACCTGTATAGCCGTTAAACCTTGGCGCTATCCCAATCATGACAAGCTCGCCGGCTTCCATTTTTTTGTTTGTTGCTGTTGGAACTACGGCCTTTGCTCTTTCACCGGAGCCAACAATTGTTGAATATGCAAATGAGTTTGCCCCGTTAGCTCTGCAAATCACTTCACCTGCTGCCGCAACCTCATATTCGAATACACCGGGCGCAATCTTTTTCCGCATGGCATCATAGGCTAAATCCGTTAAGCCGGTAGCCTTTAAAATATTCTCAATCTCCCATAGGGTTTTATGTGACCGCATGATCTCGTAGCGATCAGTAATATCACAAATTTCAATTCCTTTAAAGCCCTTTTCAAACTCGCTGTAAACCTGATATGGAATTGACGATGTACCTACAAAACCTATTCGCTTAATCTCTGTCCCCCCTGCGGCAAGCTCTTTATAAAGCATCTCAAAGTCTATGATGCTTGCATTCGGATATTCTTCCTCCGGAACCATGAAAACGGGGAAGCATCTTGTATTCCCTATGGCAGACGACATCTTTGCAAAGGGCTCGCTTTCCGGGCCGCCAAGCAACAGCGGTTCACCGGTCTTTGGGATAAGAATCGCGCCTTTTTCAAACTGAGGGCACCATCCTGTCAGATACCAGCCATTGGCGATATTCAGCTCATCATAGTATACAAGGGCTGCATCCAGTTTTTTTTCGGATAGGATTTTTCTTACATCGGCAATTCTTTTGTTTGTTTCCTCTTGATTGTAATAAGACATGTCTTTTCTCCTCAATCTTAATTTAGGGTAGTCTATTTTCCTTGCTAATACTGCCGCGTAAACTTCATTTTTGGATCGGTATTCATGTGTCTTGCAGAATTTATGATAACGTTTGCAAAATACTGCAAAAAAATATCACCTTTTTACTTTTTGCAAATTATTATTCTTTCTGGACATGTAGCCGCAAGAATCTCTGATTAGTATTTCAGGCTCCAGAACAATCTTTTGGCTGTACCTTTCGTCGGAATCCTGCAGCCTTTTTAGCATAAGCTCTCCTGCCACCTTGCCTATGCGCTCTTCCGGCTGGAGTACCGTTGTTATGCTCGGTGTTATAAGTCCTGAAACATCATGTATATCAAAACCTACAAGAGAAATATCTTTTGGAATTTGCAGACCCTTTTCCTTTATGGCCTTAATTGCACCATATGTCATTTTACTACTGGCTACATACACGGCGGAAATATCCTTATTCATTTCCAACAGCGACTTCATACCTTCATAACCGGATTTTTCCTTAAAGTCACCGATCTTGATCAAATTCTCATTTACCGGCAGATGATTGTCCTCCAAAGCCTTTTTGTATCCTGATAACCTTTCGTAACCGGTCGTTTCATCCATCTTTCCAATGATGGCTCCGATCGTTTTATGCCCCAGGTTGATCAGATGCTCCGCCGCCATATAGCTTGCCCTGCTATTATCAATAATTACAGAATCATAATTCGTTTTTAAATGCGGCAGATTATCAATGAATATAATGGGTAATTCTTTTGCAATCAGCTTGTATAAGGTTTGATGCTCCTTGCAGACAGTCGCTAAAATAACCCCGTCTATCTGTTTTTCAGAAAGCAGGTTTATGTACAATTCCTCTTTTTGAGCGCTCTCTCCCGTATCACATAAAATGATTGTATAGCCGTTTCGGCTTAATACATTATCGATTCCTTTTATTACATAAGCAAAAAAATCCTCGCTGATATCAGGCACCACGATTCCTATCGTCTTGGTAGCTTTATTCTTTAAGCTTCTTGCCACCTGATTGGGCGTATAGTTCAGCTCATCCAAAGCCTTCATTACCATCTCCCTTGTTTCAGGCTTTACATATACCTTGCCATTCACTACTCTGGATACTGTTGAAACGGAAATATTTAATTTTTGGGCTACATCCTTCAAATTACTTGTCACAGATAAACCTCACAATTTAAGTTTGATGCCGGATTTTAAACTTATCCTATTATAACAAATTATAACATTCATTTACACGAATATCTTTTTCAGTTTAGGAGTACTGCAAATATTACTTCCGTTTTTCGGAAAGTGCCGGCCGCAATGGACTGCATTTTCCGAAACCTATACGGGAAGTTATATTTGCACCAGTACTTTGTAAGTCCGCCACATAAGAATTTGCGATTGTTCGCTTTATATTTCTGATAACGTTTGCAAGCTATATTTATATTATTGCATATCTCTAATGATTTTGCAATAGGAAAGATTTATTTTTCGCTTAATTTTTCCGGTTTCAATGGCAGCCTCTCAGTAACCTTGTTGGCGGAGCAGTGATAAAGGTGGCCGGAGATTTTTCATGCTTATGGCCTGAATATAGAAACAGGGCAACTATCGGATAAGTTCGGTAAAAGTAGAGCATAGAGATCGTGTAGGGGCGCGCATTGCGCGTCCGCAAATGCATTCTATGCCAAACAGCTCCCGGACGGCCAATGGCCGCCCCTACAGAGGATTCCATTTTCATTTCTGTCTGGTAACTAACTTGCGTGGAGCTGTACCAAGAAAAACGAAAACTGAAGAACCGCCCCCATGTTGCAGGTTACTCAAGCAGTTTACGTAAAAAGCTATCCAGCACCGGATTAAGTCCAACCCTGCCGTCGGTGCACAGGCTGACAAAATAAGCCCTTCCTCTGCCGTATTCCATGCAGGCCGCAACGGGAAGCTTTGCCTTTTTGCCCTTCACCCTGTCACTAAAGGCGGGTTTCCGGTATGAGAAAAGCAGCGGCGCCAGCCCGTCGCCTTCAATGTACCGGACCGCAGTATAGTCGATCCTGTCGCTTTCGGAATTGTACCAGAAGGAAAAATCGCCGGGCGCAAATTCCCTGGTGGCGGGGTCGCGCCTGTCCCTTGCAACGAAAAAGATCCCCTGGTCGTTTTCTTCGCTCACGCCCTCGATGTCTTTCCTTTCAAAGAAATTCCGGTAAGCCATGCTTTTACCGGCAAAGGCCCAATTCCCCCGGGCCCCCCCGGCCCCTTCCGCTTCTATAAATAGTACGGTTGCACCTTTTGAAACCAGCTCCGATATATGCTCCTCCACTTCGTTATAGCCTTCTCTATCCGAAATGCATAAGCGGAGCTTTTCGGGGCTTACGTCAGCGCTCCGTATATTGTCCATGCTGAAGGCATCACAGGTTATCCCCAGCTTATCAAGCACACTGTCTGCCCTCCGGCCAATGGAATAAAACCTGCCGTCCAGCACTGGCCGGTTCGACGGGAACACCTCTATTTCGAACCTTTCGCCATTAAGCTTTTGACCTTTGCCATCCAGCAGAAAGGCGTCCACATACAGCCGCTTTCTTTCCCGGACCTCCGGCAGCGCCAGTCTTAAAACACCTGCACACTCCGCGGCAGAGGCCTTTACGTCATATACCGCCTCAAAGCGGCAATGATCCTCTTCAGCATCCCGGAGGGCGGCTTTGATCCTGCATTGCCTTATTTCCTCCGGCGTATCGTTCAATGCCCAGACTTCCACGTCAAGCGTTTCACCGGCGTATGCCTTCCACCTGTCGCAGCGCAGATTGACCCGTATAGGCTCAAGGGAAGCCTCATAGGCGAAAAACGCAGGCTTTGGTATCCGGTCCATGCCTACGAGGGTTTTCATCCAGCCCGAAGGCCAGGCGTCAATTAGCAAATGTACAGCCGAGGACACCACCTTATCCACCCTTCTTCTCAGCGCATCTGTCATCAACCCCGTGGCAAAGGCTTGATGCTTCTGGCTTTCACTGATCCAATCCTCTATGCTCTCCTGTTCTTCAAACCAGTCCCCGTGCATGCTGTTGGTCTGTGAAAGGACGATCCCTCCGGGGTTCCATGCCTCGTCAGCCACGGCGGGGAGCCATTCCGCCGGATAGCGGGATTGCATCACGTCAAGATTATCCAACCCTTCGGTACCATACTCGCCGCACCCGGTTTTCCAGCCCTTCTTTAAAGGAGGCAGGAACCCTTTGTAAAGCTTTCCTATGGGCAGCGCATGATTGGTATACCACAGGTTATAGCAGTGAAAGTCCGAAAGCCCCTCCCCGGTCGGCGGGTCATAGTCCCCTTCCACATGCTTGATTACTCTGTCGGGATTCTCCACCTTCACCATTTTGTTGCAGGCTTCGAAAAACGCTTCCAGCTCATCTCTGAGAAGATGCCTGTGCCCCATCCCGTGCCCGGCAGCGGAGAACGGCTCGTTGATGTAGCTGACCATTACCGCCGACGGGTGGGAGCGGATCAGCCTTTCCATTTCGGCAGCCTGCCTTACTGCCTCGCACGTCTGATTCTTCCTTAGATACCCGAACAGCGGCAGGTCGGTCTGGTTCATCATGCCCAGCATATCGCAGTAAAAATAGATTTCCTCCTGCACAGGCCTCTGGGTAAAACGGTAATAGTTCATATTGGCCAGCTTTGCTATAAGAATGTCGTCAATCAGCTGACGGAAGTCGCCTTTCATGACACACTGCTGCATATGCCCCATATCGTTGGCTCCCCGGAGGAATACCTCCCGGTTGTTCAGGTAGAGCGTCCCTTTCGGTTCCGACGCCTCATCCATATGGAATTTTCGCATACCGAAGATGGAGTCGCTGCAGTCATAGGTCGTGTTATTTTCATTTTCAAGAAAGACCCGTAAAGTATAGAGCCAGGGTTCGTCGCAGGTCCATAGCCGGCAGCCCTCCATGGGCAGTGTAAATCTGTAGTAGTTCAAGCCGTTTCCTGCAGGCTCGATTTCCCCCGGATCGGTGATTTCTGAAAAGGATGGCTCTGCGCACCCCGGCAGGAAATTCCGGGGGTATACGGCCAGCCGGAGCTTGACGGGATGGTTTCCGCTTTTGGTGCTGCAGACCTGTATCCGGGCTTCCGCACATTCATGGTCGATATTCGGACGGACAAAAACCGATTCGATAAAGATTTCCGGCCGTTCCTCAAGGGTAACCCTGTTGTAAATCCCGGCGCCGGGCGGGCAATGGTGCCAGCCCTCCTTCGGGTCATCCCATCCCGGACCTGTCGCCGCATAGATCTTGTCGCCGTTGATTTTCTCATTATCAAGGCCGATGGTGGGTATGTCGTTTTTGACCTCCACCACCAGGATATTCTCCTCATAGGAAAGGAAATCAGTAACATCAAATTCAAAAGGAGCAAAAAAACCTTCATGGGAACCTACAAACCGGCTGTTTAGATAGACCCGGGCGATGTAGTCCACACCCAGGAACTTCAGGAAAATCCTCTTTCCTTCCTCCGGCTTCCCATAGCCGAAAGCAGCTCTGTAATACCCGGTCCATTTGCCTACCGGACCTCTGTAGTCAGGAATCGCAGCGGTTTCCCATTCGCCTTTTCCATCAAATACATTTAAAATATTCGCCCGGTCGGTACTACTCTCATAACGGAACTGGAATTTATCAATTTCACATCTTTTATTGCCGGCTGCATATTCCGGCGCATGATCCGAGAGAAAAGGCTCATAGCGGCTTCTGAGTTCTCCCAGGGCAGCTTTGAATCCTTTCAGCCTCTCTTCATAAGAAATACTTTCAAAACGCGGGCACTCCGAAGCCGTCTCTTCAAGGAACCCGGCCGTAATCTTGACGGGCAGGCTTTCCTCCAACTGCCCCTTTGCCTTTGAAATGTTCCCCAGGGCTATATTCGCAAAAAAGTCCTTTTTTTCCATAGCGGATACCTCTCACAATTTATACTGATTTCACTCTACTCCCGGCACCTCTTTTTGTACATGGAGAATATACAAAAAATATGGAATATTTTCAGATCGTTTTATTGCAATTCTGCTCTATAGGCTGTATAATACCGTTATAAACCTGTATTATATTAACTCACCTTGCCGTGCAGGGTGAATCATCGTTGAACCATAGCATAAGCCATATTTTCACCCGTGCTTAAGTTGAGGTGGTAACTGAAATGGGCGATCCCGGAAACACCTTTGATACGCTTGTACCAGCCATGTTTCATATCGTTGACCGTTATTGCGACCCTAGCTGGTTTGTCCCGCCGAAAGCATGGGGCATACACAATTTCATGCTGGTGATCTCCGGCGAAGGCGTTTCCGTCACAGACGGCGCAAGATTGGAGATGATGCCGGGAATGCTGGTCTACCATGGAAAGAAGCAGTCCTTCGGCTTTGAAACCTCGCTGGAAAAGCTCATGCACGTATATGGGGTGAATTTTGACGTCGCCTCGGTAAAAGCGGAAGATGGCCAATGGGAGATAAAGAATATCGATAAGCTCCCGCTGGAGAACATCACTCGAATTACGGATATGGAACTGATGATCCGTTATTTTTCCGACCTGACCTGCGTATGGGACAGCGTAAGGCCAGACAAGCATATAAAGCTGTGCAGCATCTTCCTCAACATCTTCCACGAAGCCTGCAATCAGGCTGAAATCCAAAAAAGGAACAAAAGACCGGTGAATGAAATGGATGAAGTGATTCAGTATATCCATCTGCACTTCAACCGCCAGGTATCGCTGCAGACCCTGGCAGACCTTGCCGGTTTGAACCGCAATTATTTCTGCGGAGTTTTTAAGGATTATACGGGAATCTCCCCTGTGGACTATATTAATTCGGTGAGGATAAAAAAAGCCGAAGAGTTCCTGGCCCTGGGGTATTCCGTACACGAAACGGCTTCCAGGGTCGGTTTCGGCGATCCCTTCTATTTCAGCAAGGTGTTCAGAAAATATAAGGGAGTAGCCCCAAAAGCCTACTCCAAAACGCCGATGCACTATTTTTAAGCACTGGCGGAAATATAACTTCCGGTGCTCCTAAGTACTGGTGCAAATTGAACTTCCCGTATATTGCACAGGCATATTTTAATTGCGAGTGGGAAATAATACCTTAAGGTGGTTGACTATAGTGCATAAAATTGCTATAATGTCATCAAGATATCCAAGGAGTATTTTTACATGAAAAGAAAAATTGCGATAAAGCTGGTCGAGTGGAAGAACAGCCGGTTCCGTAAGCCCTTGATCCTGCAAGGTGCGCGTCAGGTTGGCAAGACGTATACACTGCTTGAGTTCGGTAAGAATAATTATGATAACGTTGCTTATATAAACTTTGAAATGAATGAATCGTATCGGAAGCTGTTTGACGGTGATATTTCACCTGAGCGCTTGATTCCGCTGCTGTCCAGAATGACTGGTGAGACGGTAACCAAAGAAAGAACCCTGATGATTTTTGATGAGGTTCAGCTCTGCGAACGTGCTCTTACCTCTCTGAAGTATTTTGCCGAGCTGGCTCCGGAATATCACATTGTGGCAGCCGGCAGCTTACTTGGCATTGCGGTAAATCGAACACAGTTTTCTTTCCCGGTTGGCAAAGTTGACTTTCTGACGATGTATCCGATGAACTTTGAAGAGTTCCTGTTGGCCTTTAATGAGGAGGAGCTGATTGATAAAATCCGGTTCTGTTTTAACAACGATACGCCCATGGATGATGCGTATCATCCTATTCTGCTTGAGTATTACCATAAGTATCTGGTGGTTGGCGGAATGCCGGAAGCTGTATCCAAGTTTATAGCTACACAGGATTACTTGCTTGTGAGATTGGTGCAGAATCAGATTCTGAACGGCTATCTCGATGATATGAGTAAGTACAACAAGAACAATGAAATCAAGAAAACACGCCTTACCTACAACAGCATTACCGTCCAGCTTTCAAAGATGAATACCAGGTTCCAGTACAAACTGGTCAAGTCCGGCGGCCGCGCCGCTGAATTCGAGAATGCCATTGAGTGGCTTGAGTTGACCGGCATCATCAGCATTTGCTATAAAGTGGAACAGGTCAAGAAGCCTCTGAAAAATTATATCGACGCAGATGCCTTCAAGGTCTATATGTCGGACATCGGGTTGTTGTGTGCTAAAAAGGAGCTGAAAGCAGAAGACGTTCTTTTTATGGTCCCGGCGCTCAATGACTTCAAAGGCGGCATGGTCGAAAATTATGTCTCCACGCAGCTGCAGGCGCTTGGTTACTCCCGTTATTTCTGGGAATCCTCGGGTGTGGCGGAGATAGATTTTATCATCCAGCGTGGCGACTGCATTATTCCGGTAGAAGTCAAGAGCGCAACCAATACACAGGCAAAGAGCCTGCAGATTTATATGAAAACATATAAACCGCCGTACGCGATTAAAATTTCTGAAAAAAATTTCGGCATGGTTGGCGGTAAAAAATCAATCCCGCTTTATGCTGTCTTCTGCCTGTAAATAGCATAAAACCCTATTCCGGCTTTTCAATGTGCGTATTGCCTCTTGCAGACCTTTTCGCCCGTATCACCATCCTGGTAGGGTGCAATTCCTCTTCCAGGGATAAGGGCATAGGTTTTGCGCCGGACAGGCAGTCCAGATACATTTCAAAATAATCCCTGCCTTCGCCGGACAAATCAATTTCACCAAAGTCCCTGTCTTCCACTATCAACCGGGTTCTGGCACCCCCGTCCGTCGACTCGATAAAGCCTTTTGTGCCAAAAATCCTTAGATGCTCATTCCCCCATAGTCCAAAGCCTTTGGGATTGAGATAGTTGGCGGTAACGTTAGCCACTCCGCCATTTTCCAGGGTCATGGCCATTGAGGCCGCCATCATCAGGCCACCGTCCTTATAAGGATTGCCCAGGTTGGTTTCAAAGGCATAAACGCTGCTGATCCTCTGCCCGGCTACATGCTCGATAAACCTGAAGGCGTGGATGGCATTCTGGCAGATCAATCCGCCGTCGGTGCGCTCATCCTGCGGACGCTCATTAAAATACGGATAGGATTTCTGGGCCAGCACCTGTATTACCTCTCCGATGACTCCTTCGCGTATCATGCCGCGCATAGCCAGATACGGCTGCAGGAAAGCGGTTCCCGCCATTTCATGAAACTGCATTCCCGTTTGCCGGGTAGTTTCCATGATCTCGTCCAACTCTGTCTCCGTCATGGCACAGGGCTTCTCGGCATAAACATGCCTTCCTGCCTTAAGACACAGGATTGCTTCCGTTGCCTGATTCGCCCGCACCGGCGAGCAAAGGGATACCAGTTCGACCTTGCTGTCCTGCAGCATTTCCTCCAGCGTGGCGTAATATCTTAATCCCGGATGCTTCTTTTGAAGTGTCTCCAGCAAATTTTCATGAACCGCCGCAACCGCCACCAGCTCAGCCCGGGGGTTCTGCTCCAGCAAATGCATGATCTGGTGCCCATTGGCTCCGTACAACGCTATTCCTGTTTTCATCCTATCCTCCATATCCCCGCCGTGCCAGGCGGACTCCACTGTACTCGTAAAAGGCCTTGAAATACCGGATTGTTTTTCTATGGGAATAAACCGACATATGTAAATACATGCCAATATCCATTGTACCCAACAATCCCGGTTTCGTCCATACACAATAGTGGTGACTTGATTTTTATCTCATGTCCGCCCCTGCAACAAACTTACCAATGCCGCAGAGTGACCCTCCGGGCATGTAATCCTGTAGGGGCGCGCATTGCGCGTCCGCATAAATGCCATCTATAGCAGCAAGCTCCATTTGCATTTCGTAAAACCTTATTCCCATGGGCAGACGGCTAATGGCCGCTCCTACAGGGTTTCACGGCCTCGTCAGGATATCCAGCATTTTTTTAGGATTGTTGATAAAAGCCTTGGTTACTTGATAATGCTCGGTTTCTTCATATTTTACCGCCTGGATGCCATCCTTGATTTCATAAATAATCGAATCGGGATATGCCATCAGAATCGGTGAATGGGTTGCAATGATGAACTGGGAGTCCTTCCGGACCAATTCATGGATCCTGGAGATCATGACCAGCTGTCTTGAAGGCGACAGGGCAGCCTCAGGCTCATCCAGAAGATAAACTCCTTTCCCATTGAGCCTGTTCATCAGGATGGCCATGAAGGATTCGCCGTGAGACTGCTGATGCAGGGAGCGTCCCCCATAGGAATCGATAATTTTAGGCCAGCGGACTCCCTCCTTGTCAAGCTCGTCAATGTTGGTGGCAACATTGTATAGGCTTTCCGCTCGCAGGAAAAACCCGTCCTTCGGCCTCCGAACCCCTTTGGACAGCTTAATGTAATCAAATAGGTCGGAATGGGTGTCGTTGGAGGAAAAATTAAAATTCCTGGTCCCGCCTTCGGGATTAAAACCATAGGCCACGGCAATCGCTTCCAGAATCGTCGACTTCCCTGTCCCGTTTTCACCCACTATGTATGTAACCGCAGGATGTAGCTTCAGCTCGTTCAAGCTGCGGATTGCAGGGAGACAGAAAGGATACCGGGAAAAAGAGGATATCCTGTCCCGCCGCAAATCTACGCTCCGGATATATTGGTTCATGTTTGCCAATTCCATACATACGCTCCTTACAACCAAATCGCAGTCTATAAGTGCATAATAGCATTATAAATGCTATGGTGCAAGAAAATGTATAGACACTATAAATCATTCGCTCATAAATCTGTAGGAGCGGCCATTGGCGTCCGGTATAGGTTACCATAGATTCTTTTTTATGCAGACGCGCAATGCATGCCGTTACACAATACTTTTCATGCAGCAAAAAATTTTTACAATAACTATCGCAATAGTCATTGACAGCAGGTGACTATTGTAGTAGTATTAATTTGTGACTATTGCAATAGTTGGAGCGTGCCGTTATGGAAATTAAGTTATTCGATTCGGAGTTAAAAATCATGGAGGTCTTATGGAAAGAAGGTGATCTGCCTGCGGGGCGGCTTGCCGGAATTTTAAAGGAACAGACCGGCTGGAACCGTAACACCACCTATACCGTCATTAAGAAGCTCATTGATAAAAAAGCGGTTGAACGCTACGAACCGGGCTTCAGCTGCAGGGCGCTCATTACAAAAGAGCAGGTGCGGCAGTATGAAGCTGCGGAGCTGATCGGAAAGCTGTTTGACGGTTCTGCGGAAGTCTTTTTGTCGGCGTTTTTGAGCGGCAAAAAGTTGTCCGGAGAAGAGATCGAACGGCTCAAGCAGATAGTAAAAAACCTGAAGTGAGGCGGCAATGATGAGTATCCTGCAAATGAGCATATCCGCCGGTTTCCTTGTAGCCGCCATTGTGATCCTACGGGCTGTCGCCCTGAACAAGCTGCCAAAGACGATGTTCCTTGTATTATGGGGTGTCGCGCTTTGCAGATTGCTTATGCCTGTTTCCGTCCCATCGCGGTTTAGCATTTATAGCATCCTGGACGAGGCTGTCCGCCGGAAAGGCCTCAATGCTTCCATCCCTGCAACAGCTGGAATCCTATCGCCAGCCCACGACCTGGCGGCAGGGACAACTGTCCGGATGGCACCTGCGGTACAGCCGGCCGCACAAGGACAGGTCTTTCTCTCAGACCCGGTGACAATGGTCTGGCTTGCTGGAATGCTTGCAGTATTCTTCTTTTTTGCCGTCGTATATTTCAAAAATTACAGGGAGCTGCGTTTTGCGCTGCCTGTCGGCGATAATGTATTTATAGAAGAATGGCTTGCGGAATACAGGCTGATACGCTCCATTGCCGTATTGCAATCGGACAGGATTACCACCCCCCTTGCCGTCGGCCTGGCAAACCCCCGCATCCTTCTGCCAAAGTCTATGCGTATGGACGACCAACAGCTTATGGGGTATGTCCTTACCCATGAATATTACCATATCAAGCGGTTCGACCTGCTGTGGAAGTTTCTTCTTGCCCTTGTCCTGTGCATTCATTGGTTCAATCCCCTGGTATGGGTCATGTTCATATTGGTAAACCGCGATTTGGAGCTTACCTGTGATGAAATGGTGGTACGCCGTTTCGGAGCAGACACAAAAACAGCCTATGCCTGTTCGCTGATCGCCATGGCTGAACAGCGAAGCAAATTTTCCCCACTTTATACCGGCTTTAGTAAAAATGCAGCCGAAGAAAGGATAACAGCAATTATGAAATATAAAAAACCCTCCGCAATAGCCATTGTGCTGGCGGCCTTATTGGTCATAGGAACAACAACGGCATTTGCCTTGAGCGGCATGAATGCAAACGATAAGGAAACGTCCGGTGCCCCGTCCGGCCTGGCAGATACATCGGCAATCATTAAGCTGGCGGATCTTGACACAGACCTGGCGCAGTACCAGATAGCTTCCATAAACCACATTACGTCCAGACCGGAGTTTGAGTTCTATATAACATGCAAAGACATTGCTAAAATTGAATTGTCCAGTGAAACCGAATACCTGTACATCGTCGATTGGACAGAAACCCAGGCAGATCCCTACAGCAAAGACGGAGCGACTTCCATTACCCAGGGCGGAAGAACCATCGATAAGACGGCTGTCCTTACTTTTGACGAAGGTTTTACAGACTATGACAAGATCTGGTACCGGTGGACGGGGTACAACCTGTATACCTGGGCAAGCGAAGATGATTACTCCCATTTTTTAGGTATCGGCGGGGTCATGGAGAATATGACATCTCCCGATGGCCTCCCGGAGGAAGATAAATTAAAGCTCGCTGCCGGAGACGACGGACTTGGCACAACCGGTTTAGGCCATATACAGTTGGACGGCTATCCGGAAGAATTGCTAAAAGATAGGATTACCGTAAAGCTTACCGACAGACAGGGTAATGTCGCAACCAGATATGTCGATATCAAAATCAGCAACAATGAGTTGCGGCAATTGGTCGTTACGGCAAGCCTGGAAAACTAATCCTGCATTCCGCCCGGCGGTAAATAACAACCTATGGAAAACACCTCGGAAATCAATACGAGCCGGTCAGTCTTTTGGACTTCACCGGCTCGCTATATATAAGGGAGGAACCCTGATAGATTAATATTACCCTGAATTTTTTAAGTTAATATGAATAATTTGTTAAAATTCGAAAAAATTCACCTGCTTCGCCGGTACGATCACCAATTCCAAAAGTCCATGTCAACCACCTTCATGATTCTGACATCCAGCTCCTGGGTGAGCTTTAATATTGCGCTGGACGGACCTGTGACCCGAAGCCCGTATATTTTGATTCCATTTTCCAGGATATAGGCGGCCTTTCCATTGACGGAATTGTCGATGCCGTTGTTTTTTAGAAGTTCCGGGTCGGCCCTCAGGAGATTTTTATTTTCATCCAGCCATTTCAATTCTTCAAGAACCGCTTTTTCATATTCCTTACCCGTACCCTTTTCAAATACCGCATAATCGAATTTGCCCGGTTTTGACAATTTGCCGGGAATCCCCCATTGAAGGACCTGCTGACTTTCAAAGGACATATTCTCCGGCTTTACACCCTCGATACCGGCCTCGACCGCCATCCAGCATATCTCCACATCATATTTTCCCAGCAGTATTTCCACCTCTTCCAGACCGGTTAATTGCTTCAGGGAATAATCAACCGTAGCAACCGTAGTATCCGCATTTTTTGAGAGGATCGCTGCCTGCACCTCCGGGCTGCGCTGTCTTCCGAAATCAGCTCCGGCAAATTGCCCCGGATGGACAAAGCTGGCTCCCACAAACACAGGGACCGTCACCTTGCCGGTCAGAAGCGACATCCGGCCTGTAAACTCCATCTGCTCCCCAAAATTCCGGCCGACAACCGGCCTTGCTCCGATTTTCAATGGTATTGAAAGACCGAACTCCATGGAATCTCCCCACATATTTACTTTATCGGGCTGTGAGAATTGCACCGAATCCATCAGCGCCCTTGATGCATTCGGCGGTTCCGGCAGTGAAATCAAACGCGGTATCACAGAAATTAAAAGCGCAACACCGGCAATAATGGCAACAATCCGGAAAATGGCCAGGTTAAACTTCCTTTTTGTTTTTTTCATGATCTTTTCCACATCGGCATTTCCTGATTCTCCCGGCTCCAGTGCTACTCCGTTATTCAACTCCTTCATTTCCCTGCCGCACTCCTCACAGGTTTTTAAATGGTCCCTTAGCTGCACATCGGTATTCTCATCAAGTACCCTGGCAAGATACTCCGGAAGCTTTCCCCTTACTTCTTCACACTTCATCTTTATACTCCCTCCTGTAAAGCTCTTTCAACTTCTGCCTTCCTCTGAACAGCATCACCTTGACATTGTCAATGCTGACCCCCATGATGTTTGCTATTTCAGCATACGTTAGGTGATCATACTCTTTTAGTACCAGTACGGACTTATATGGCTCCGGTACCCTGGAAAGGCTGGCTGCGAGGGTTTCCACCTGCTCGGTATGCTCCGCCAAGGCCTCAGGATTGGCCTCCCTCGAGAAATCAACCGTCTCAGGTATATCACCGTATTGGAGCTTTTCCTTCCTTCTGACAAAATCAAGCGCAATATTTCGTGTCACCTTATAAAACCATGCCCTGGCCGGCAGCTCGCTATTTGCTATGCAATGCCTGGTTGCCCGTAAGAATGTCTCGGATACTATATCTTCCGCCAGATGGATTTGTCTTGTATAGTTCATCGCATATCTGGTCAACGGTTTGGCTAGCTCACTGTACAGTAATATCAAGGCATCCACCCAAGCATCACCTGCCTTTGCTGATTAAACGTTTGAAAGTGAAGAATGTTACAGAGAATTGTGATTTATTCTATAAAATTATTAAATTAACACGTTGTGCTGGTTCGTCCGTGTCATTGCAAACGCAACACAGTGGGGCGCGGCAATCTCAGCCTGATTCAAAAGCATTGCTTAAAATCAATATGAGATTGCCACGGTCGCTACGCTTCCTCGCAATGACAAACAAAGCAGCTTACATCAACTAGCACTATGCGCTAAATTAGGAATGTGTTATCCGCTATAAATTGCTTTACATAATACTATGGCGAAACTACCAAATTTACCCTGGTTCCTCTATTTCACGTCCGAGGTACAATTCGGGCATTTTACCGCTTTTAAGTGAATGGTGCTCTGGCAGAAGGGACAGGTCTTGGTGGTTGGCTCCGCCACTGTTTTGGGCTTGAACCGGTTAATCTGCTTTATGATAATGAAGATGGCAAAGGCAATGATCAAAAAGTCAATGACACTGGTAATAAAAAGGCCGTAATTAAAGGTAGCGACGCCATTTGCCTTTGCAGCTTCGATCGTTGCATATTCCTTCCCGTCCAGAGCGATAAAAAGACTTGCAAAATTAAGACCCTTTGTAACTCCTCCTGTTAACAAGCTCAATAAAGGCATAATTATATCATTGACCAGCGAACTCACAATCTTTCCAAAGGCAGCACCGATAATGACGCCGGTGGCAAGGTCGATCACATTCCCTTTCATTGCAAATTCCTTGAATTCCTTAAACATCTTTAACCCCTCCGGATTCATTTTCTTTTTGATAGACATATATTTTCTCTTCCAATTCAATACTATATATTCTATCATATACTATTTTATACGGAGGCGCAATGCGCGCCCCTGCAGAGCACTTTGCCATAAAAATTTTGTACTGTTGCTTCAAAGCGGATATTGTATTATTATTATTGTTGTTATTAACATACAGCGAAAGAAAGGAATATTGGCTCATATGAAAATTCTTCTGGCGCCCGATTCATTCAAGGGAACCCTGACATCCATGGAAGTGATAGAGCTTCTTGCGGAGGCTGCAAAGGAACATTTTTCACCGCTGGAAGTGGTCAAAGTCCCTATTGCCGATGGCGGCGAGGGTACGGTGGATTCCCTTGCAACGGCAACCGGCGGAGAATACCGGCAGGTAGAGGTGACCGGACCGGTGGAAGGCAGTCGCATTCAGGCCAGATACGGAATTATCGGCGGAAAAACCGCCGTGATAGAGATGGCGCAGGCCTCCGGCATCATTTTGATAGCGCCGGAGCAGCGGGATCCGCTAACCGCCACTACCTTTGGTACGGGAGAATTAATTAAAGCCGCCCTGGAGGAAGGAATACGTGATTTTCTCATAGGAATCGGCGGGAGTGCGACAAACGACGGAGGTGTGGGCGCCGCACAGGCTTTGGGCGTCAGCTTTACCGACGAAAAGGGTCTGGAAATCGGTGTCGGCGGGAAAGAACTGGCGAGGATCAGAAAAATAGATTTGAAACAGCTTGATCCACGCATTGGTGAAAGCAGGATCACCGTCATCTGCGATGTCAGCAATCCGCTAACCGGTCCCAAAGGCGCCACGGCCGTTTATGGTCCGCAAAAGGGAGTAACGGAGGCATTGTTCCCCTCCCTGGAAGAAGGCATGAAAAATTATGAGAAACTTATCAAAGAAGCCACCGGGCTTGATATGTCCATGATTCCGGGCACAGGGGCGGCCGGCGGTCTGGGAGCCGCATTGGTGGCATTTCTGGGAGCAGCGTTGAAGCCCGGTATCGATACAATTCTGGATTATGTAAATTATGAAAAGCTCCTGGAAGGAGTAGACCTGGTTGTTACCGGCGAAGGCAGGATAGACGGCCAGTCGGTCTACGGGAAGGTTCCTGTGGGCGTAGCAAAGCGCAGCAAGCTTAAGAATGTACCTGTTGCAGTGATTACCGGAGGCATGGGGCATGAAGCGCAAAAGGTATATGACTGCGGAATCGACAGCATCATGCCTCTTTTCAACAGGGACATGACGCTGGAGGAAGCTTTGTCCAATTCCGAGAAACTGATGCGGGATGCGGCAGATAGAATGTTCCGCTTTATAAAAATAGGAATGTCCATCAAAACTGCTGGGAGTAGGTAAAAATGAAAAATGACAAAAAAGTAAAGATATCCATCACCGGGGATCTGGGAAGCGGCAAAACCACCGTATGCAGGCTGATCATGGAGCAGTGCGGCCTTAAGATCTATTCCATCGGCAGTATCCAGAGATCCCTGGCGCAAAAATACAATATGTCCATCCTTGATTTCAACAAATATATGGAAACCCATACCGAAATCGATGAAGAAATTGATAATGAGCTGAAGAAAATAGGGCAGAGGGACGAAGACATGATTCTCGACTCCCGCATGGCCTGGCACTTTGTCCCCCAATCCTTCAAAGTATACCTGGAGGTGGATATCGATACTGCCGCCGAAAGGATTTGCGCCGCGGCCGACAGAGGCGCGGTGGAATCCTATACCGGCCTGGAAGATGCAAAAGCAAAAATCCTCCAGCGGAAATCCAGTGAAAATTACCGCTATCTGTCCAAATACAAGGTGGACTGCTCCGATATGAGGAATTATGACCTTGTCATCGACACCACCTGCCGTACGCCGCAGGAGACCACCGATATAATCATGGCGGCCGTCAGGTCGGCACAGGCATAAGCATTAAGCACCAGTGAAAACATAACTTTGCAGGGGCGATCACCGGTCGCCTTTTTATTTTGCCCTCCAATACCGTTCCCAAAAATTTTACCGCTTCATAGTATGTAGTAGATTATGTAAATTAGAGGGATGGTAATAAATGAACACTCTAAAAATAGGAGACCTTGTAGCAAGAAAATCCTACGGAGGTGATGTTTACTTCAGGATAACGGACATAACCGACAAAAGCGGCGGTAAAAAGGTATATGTACTTAAAGGTCTATTGTACCGGATCGAAGCGGATGCAGGTGAAGACGACCTGCTATTGCAGGATACGGAGCAGGTTCACAGGGATATGCAGAGAAGCCTGGACTCTCAAAGCTTAAATAGAACATCCAGAAGCAGTGAAGGACATGTCCGTTACATCACACGCTTCAGAGGTACTGCGGGCAGGATTCTTCATATCGACTCCAGTTCAGAATACCTGGACATGTGCATGAAATTCTACAGAAAATCCGGATTAAGGGTGACGGGCAAAGTGGTGTCTGAAGCCGAGCAGCCTTCCAGGATAAAATCCTTGCTCAGTAGCTCCAGGGCGGATATTTTGATCGTAACGGGCCACGACGGTATAAAAAAGAACTCCACCAATATGAATTCACTGGACAGCTACAGGAATTCAAGATACTATATCCAGTCGGTGAAGGAGGCCCGGAGCTTTGAACCAAACAAGGATAATTTATGTATCTTTGCCGGCGCCTGCCAGTCCTATTTCGAAGGCTTAATGAATGCCGGCGCAAATTTCGCCAGCTCGCCCGGCAGAATACTGATTCACGCCCTTGACCCCGGGAAAGTGGGAGACCGGGTAGCGCTGACCGATTCCAGGAGGATGGTGACGCCGGAAAAGATTGCGCAGCTGACCGAATCCGGCCTGAAAGGCATTGGAGGTATCAGCACAAAAGGCCATTACCGGGTCTAAAATTTGCCGATTTACCAGTTTCTTGTTTGTCTACCGGGGAAATTCTTGCTATAATAAAGCCTGTACTGCTTTCTAAGCAGAACAGGCTTTATTAATGATATCTATTAAAAACAGCATTAATACTGCAGCGAAAAAAACATTAATTCATCGGCATTTATGCGCCTTGAAGAAATAACGCATTAACGCGTTATTTCTTCAAGGATAAAATAAGATTTTTCGCTGTAGTAAGTAACCGAGGTAATGGATGACGCACCTTTTTATTCTCAATCCGGCTGCCGGAAAGGGCAGGACCCTGAAGCTGATACCTGCAATCAAGGGTTATTTTGACGATTCAAAGCAGGAATATGCCATTGAAATTACAAACTATCCCGGCCATGCGACGGAAATTGCAGCCGGGTATTCGGCAAAGCAGCCTTGCAGGATCTATTCCGTCGGAGGTGACGGAACCCTGAACGAAGTCTTAAACGGAATGGCCGGGAGCAGCAGCAGTCTTGGCGCCATCCCGGCCGGCTCCGGCAATGACTTTATCAAAAGCATGGAAGCGGACATCGATTTGAAAAGCATCATCGCAAGAACCGTGGAGGGACATGCCGCCCCCATCGACATGGCAAGGATTAATGACAATTACTTTATCAATATTGCTTCCCTTGGTTTTGACGCCCAGGTGGTGCATAGTACACAGCATTTCAAAAAGTTGCCGCTAATCAACGGCAAAATGGCATATATTCTGGGAATACTCTCTACAATACTAAAATGCCGGACCAATATGCTGGAAATAAAAATCGACGACACCCTGCTAAAAGCCGACACCCTGCTGATCGCCGTAGGCAACGGCAGATATTACGGAGGAGGGATGCTGGCCGTACCGGAAGCAAACATCGCCGACGGCCTGTTTGATATATGCCAAGTGGACAACCTTTCCAGACTGGAGATTTTCCGTCTGTTCCCATTGTATATTAAGGGACAGCATGGGAGACTAAGCGCTGTTCACTTCTATAAAGGAAAAAGGGTGGAAATAAAAAGCGGCTCTCCCATGGTTATGAATTCCGATGGAGAAATCTCCATAGTGAAGGAAGCAGTATTCGAGATACTGCCCGGCGCCCTTTCTTTCATTTTTCCAAAACCATCGCAGTAAAGGTCCGGAGTGCTGGAAAAATCGCTGGAATGATAAGCTTCTAATTGTGAATTGAAGCCGGGTATGAGAGTACAGCGGCGGCCTCTGATCGCCATATCCGCTTTCCTTTTTGCAGCAATCCCGCAAACAAACAATTAGAATATAACGAGGCTCAAAACGTCCCCCGCCTCATTGAAATGCCTGGCATGTCAGGAAATTCTTTTGCAACCAACGATTCCCTTTTTTAACCAATGTGCAATGATGCATATTTTCCCATATTATCCAGACATTATGGAACATTTGCCTTAATGACCAAAATTCAGAAACCCTAAATAAAATATGGGTACTATATAAAAACTCCAAACTGGTTTATCATTTAACTAAGGTGGAGGAATTCCTTCAAGCACTGGTGAAAATATTACTTCTGCTAAATTTTCAGTGCTCCTAAATTAGGCGGATAGAGGTATCGGACATGAAATATTTATTGGGTTTGGATGCGGGTACTTCTTCCTTCAAGGCGGCTTTGTTTGATGAGGAAGGAAAGATCATTACCAGCTATAGCGAGGATTATTCCCTGACCGTGCCTGCTCCCTCCATTGTAGAATTCTGCCCCGAAGCTTATTGGAACATCTGCAAAAATGTTTTAACCAGGATTGTTAAAAATATAAATTCAGCCGCTGTTGACATAAAAGCCATGGCTATCAGCAGCCAGGGCGAAACCCTTATATGCCTGGACAGAGATGGAAAGCCCTTGAGAAATGCCATTGTCTGGCTTGATAACAGGTCGGACGCGGAAGCTGACATCCTCAGGGAAAAATTTGGCGTGCAAAAGGTATATGAGGTTACGGGACAGTCCGAGGTAGTCGCTACATGGCCTGCAACCAAAATATTATGGTTGAGGAAAAATGAACCTGAAGTATTTAACAAAACCTATAAATTTTTACTGCTGGAAGATTACCTGATATACAGGCTTACAGGAAGGTATGCCGCCGAAAAGTCGCTCCTGTGCTCCTCCCTGCTGTTTGACATCCATAGAGGCTGCTGGTGGGAGGAAATACTGGATTACCTGCACATTCGACCGGAGCAGTTGCCGCAAATAAACGAATCAGGGACGGTGGTCGGCAGCCTTACCGAGGAAGCCGGTAAAGAGACCGGGCTTGCGAAAGGAACTCTTGTGGTGACAGGCGCTCTGGATCAGACCGCAGGCTTGATTGGGGCAGGCAATTTGAAACCTGGCGCCGTTCTGGAGACTACAGGCTCGTGTCTGGCCGTCTGCGCAAATATCAGAAAGCCTATACCGTATCATCCGGCACTAAAGCTGACATGCCAGGCCCATGCAATACCGGGAAGGTACTATCTTCTTTTCTGGGCTCAGACAGCCGGGATTGTCCTGAAATGGTTCAAGGAGAATTTTTATAAGCTGGAAGAAGAGCAGGCGGCGGCAGCCGGCAAAAGTATTTTCCAAATCATGGACCAGGAAGCAATGAACGTGCCGGCCGGATCGGAGGGGCTGCTGATGCTTCCCCACCTGAGCGGGGCTGCCTGTCCGGAGTACAACCCCTATGCCAGGGGAGTGTTTTCCGGTTTTACATTAATGCATACGCGGCCTCATTTTGTAAGAGCTGCCATGGAATCTGTGGCATATATGATCAACCGGTATATAAAGATCCTGGAGGAGCTGGGGATATTTGTTGACGAGATCCATTCCTTCGGCGGCGGATCCAGGAGTAAGCTGTGGAATTCCATAAAAGCCGATGTTACAGGCAAAACCTTTGCAACGGTAAAAAGTGAAGAAAACACCTGCCTTGGCGCTGCCATATTGGCAGGCGCCGGTTCGGGGATTTTCAGCTCCATTGAGAGCGCGTGCTCCCGGCTGGTGGAAATCCATACAAAATTTGAACCCGATCCCAATCATCTGGAGGTTTATCTCAAAGGATATGATTCATACCTTAAGCTGTATAAGAGCCTCGAGAATATGTTCGTCAGTAAGACGCAAGCATCTGTGTAAGAAAGCATAAACTTATACGATATCATTCTGAGCCAGCAAAGCCTCAGGATAACAGGCAGACAGCCGAAGGACGAAGCGCAGGTAAAGAGAGTATTCCAAAAATCAAAAAGATTTACGGAGGAATGGCGATTTGTTTACTGGTAAAGTAGGATTTGTGAGCTTTGGAGAAGTGAATTCCCCGAAAGAAATTATCAGCAGGAAATGCCTTGAAACCAGGAAGCTGCTTGAAGCTGAAGGGCTTGAGCTTGTGTCCACCGGGTATGTGAGCGACGATGAAGCGGGAAAGGACGTGGCAAGAGCCATTACCGATTTGTCCCGGGAGGATTTTGATGTGCTTGTGGTATGCCTTGCAGGCTGGATACCCAGTCATGCGGTCATCGGCGTGATCAGCGAGTTCTCGCATAAACCCATGATTCTCTGGGGGCTGGCCGGATACATAGAAAACGGGAGGCTGGTAACAACGGCGGACCAGGCAGGGACAACGGCCTTAAGAAAAGTCATGGAAGATATGGGGTATAATTTTATTTATGTATACAACACAATCAACGGGCCGTCCAGGATCGGCAGGATCCTCCGATTTATAAAGGCCGCACAGGCGGTCAGCCTCCTCAGGAGTTCCAAAATCGGTATGATGGGCTACAGGGATATGAACCTGTACGGCACAATGTTTGAGGGTATTTCCCTGAGAAGTAAAATCGGGGTCGAAGTGGAAATTTTCGAGATGCTGGAGATTGTCCAAAAGATTGAAAAGTTGACGGAGCAGGAGATAAGCCAGGTCGTGGACAGCACAAAAAAGGCCTGGGATTTTGAAAAAGAAGCAAAAGCTGTGACGCTTGAAACAGGCGCCTCGTATTATCTGGCGATAAAGGAAAAAATCCTTGAAAGGAATTATGCAGGCATTTCCCTTATCGATGTGGACGGGATGAAAAAACTTGCGGGATTCCCGCCGGCAATGGTTTTTATGCTGCTTGCGGATAACCTCAGTGTCTGTACCATCCCGGAGAATGATACGCTGGGAGCAGTGACGCAATTGATTGTAAAATATCTGACGGGACAGATCGCGGCCTATTTTGAATTTTATGAATTCATGGAAGACAGGCTGCTGGTTGGTGTTCCGGACTTTGTTCCCTCCCAGGTGGTGGAGGGAAAGGTAAAGGTTTGCCCCGCGGGTTTCGGCAGCTTCAGCGAAGGGATTCTCAACGTTTCAAAGGTCAAGACAGGCAAAATCACCCTATGCCGGCTCATCGGACAGGGCGACCGGTATAAAATGCATGTGGCAACCGGTGAGGCGGTGACGCCGGGAGCATGGGAGGAAGCCGGCTGGGCTCAGCCCGCGCCCCAATTGCCCAGTCTGGAATTCATTCCGGATACTACCGTAGAGGAGTTTGCAGAAAAGGTGGCGTCACAGCATTATATCCTGTCCTATGGAGACAACCGGGAGATCATCAGGGATTTTTGCAAGATCCTCAAAATAGAGGTTATTTGATAGGAAGAGGTCGTTTAGCTGATCAACAAAATGATGTGAAGAAAATGGCTGGAAAGGAGGAGATCATGGTGGAGGATAAAACAAAAAGATATATTCCGTTTAATTTCTATTGGGACGATGCTCCAATCGACCTCTCGCATATTTACGAAAATGAGAAGCCGGCAGGCAGGCATGGCTTTCTGCAAGTCAAAGAGGATAAATTCATCTTTGAAGACGGAAGCGAAGCCAGGTTCTGGGGTACCAATTTCAACAGCGCCGGCAACTTTCCTTCCCACGGGCATAGTGAAAAGCTGGCGGAGAGGCTGGAGAAAACCGGCCTTAACATCGTCCGGCTGCACCAGCTGGATGCCGAATGGTCCACGCCGAACATTTTCCAGTTCACAAAGGGCAGGCTGCAGGACGACACCCTGCGTCTTGACTCCAAAAGCATGGACCGGATGGATTACCTGATTTACTGCTTGAAAAACCATGGCGTCTATATTTATATGGACCTTCTGACCTACAGGAAGTTCAAACCCGGCGACGGTCTCGAGAATACCCCGGGCCTTAAAGATGCCGCCAAGCCTTACACCAATTACAACAGGCGCCTGATTGAGCTCCAGAAGCTGTTTAACGAGCAGATATGGAATCATGTCAATCCATATACAGGGCTGGCATATAAGGATGAACCGGCGGTTGTCCTAACAGAGATAGCCAATGAAAATGAGCTTTTTAACCAGAAAGCGAATCCCATTGTCCTGGAGCCGTATAAGTCGGAATTGGAAGCAAGCTACAGAGAATGGGCCCGCCATAATAATCTATGTCCTGAAGAAGGCAATATAGATTTTAGCTCCCAGGATGAGACAATGCTGCGCTTTTTGTGTGATGTGCAGAAATCCTATTACATTGAAATGATCAGGCACTTAAGGAGCATTGGAGTCAAAATACCTATCACAGGCACCAACTGGGCATTCAATGCAGCTTTGCTCTCATGCCAGCTGGTTACCGACTTTACAGACAACCATACCTATTGGTATGATTGGACCTGGAGCGAAAATGACAGGCGTTTCAACAACAGGGCGATGGTTGGAGGGCCGTGGAATATTACAACCGCGCTGCCGTTTTTACGGGTGCTGGATAAGCCCTTTTTCGTTTCGGAATGGGATGATCCCTGGCCCAATGAGTGGAGGGCCGAAAGCACGCTCCTTATGGCCGCTGTCGGAGCCTTGCAGGGCTGGGCCGGTTTTGCCATCCATACCTACCGGTACGATACGGATGAAAAAACGGACATGCTGGGAAAAGAGATCACTTCCGGAGCCATCGGAGGAATCTATTACCGCGGAGGGATCTTCGACACCTTCAATGATCCTGCAAAGTACGGCCTCTTTTATCATGCGGCCCTTCTTTTCCGGAGGGGCGATGTGAAAGAAGCCGTACAGTCGGTGAATGTAAAGGTTGACGAGCTTGGCCTGGATATTGCCGGCACGGGATGCCTCTCTGGCTTGACTGAAAAACACAAAACAGGGATGCTGCTGCCAGATCAAAAAGTAAAGGCAGACATGACGCTTCTTCCGGGCGATACAGTGATTGAACCGGATAAAAATGAGATTCTGTCGGACACAGGAGAATTGCGTCGGAACTGGGCTGAAAAAACAGGATGGATTGATACACCCAGGACAAAAGCGGTCTATGGTTTTATTGGAGACTGCGGGGAAATCTCATTGAAGGATATGCAGATCAAGGCCAAAACTGATTTTGCAACCATCGCCCTCAGCTCTCTGACCGACGATCCGCTGTCTGATTCGCCCAATATTCTCTTAACAGCGGTAGGCAGGGCTGACAACTCAGGAAGCCTGTACAATGAGACCCACACCGTACAGCTTGAGCGGGGACATGCGCCTATAATGATAGAAGTTGTTGAGGCGGAAATAAAAATCCGAACCTGCCGCAAAAACCTAAAAGTCTGGTCAATCAGTGACAGAGGAGCTCTCATCGGCACAATCCCGTCAACGTATGAAGATGAGATTTTCAGGTTTGAAACCGGGAGCGGATACGCTTCGATGTATTACCTGATACAAGCGCAGTAGGCATCATATATAAATAAAACTAGCCTTAAGATTTACTATATTCTATTTTACCAGGGGGAAGAATATGCAAAGTCAAATTGCAGCTAATTCTGCCAAAGCACAAAAGAATACAGGTTTTGGGTATCAATTAAAAAGATTTTATTCCCAAAGATACCTTCAGGCCATGGCTCTTCCGGGGATTGTGTGGATGATTATCTTCTGCTACATCCCTCTTGTGTGGATTGTCATCGCCTTTAAGGAATATGATATCGTCAGGCCGGTCTGGTCTGCTCCATGGGTCGGATTCATGCATTTTATCGACTTTTTCAAGGACGAACAATTTCTCACCGTAATGAAAAACACCTTTGGAATCAGTCTACTTCGACTGCTGATAGGCTTTCCCGCTCCAATCATCTTTGCGCTGCTGCTGAATGAAATCCGGCTGGTCCAGTTTAAGAAAGTCGTACAAACCATATCTTACCTTCCCCACTTCCTTTCCTGGGTAATCCTTGGAGGGATTGTGGCACCATGGCTTTCCGAGACGGGTTTTATCACCACCGTGCTTTACCACCTGAATATCATACCGGAACAGACCTTGTTATTGGGAGAGCCGAAATATTTCTGGCAAATCGCCGTAATATCGGATATATGGAAGGAATTGGGATGGTCGGCAATAATATACATCGCCGCTATTTCCGGAATCGATCCTTCGCTTTATGAGGCTTCTACGGTGGATGGCGCCGGAAGATTCAGAAAAATATGGAGCATCACGCTTCCATGCATAAAAGGCACGATCGCAATCCTTTTTGTCCTTGCCGTCGGAAGCATTTTGAATACCAACTTCGACCAGATTCTCGTGTTGAAGAATTCCTTAAATCGCAGCGCAAGTACGGTACTGGATATTTTCGTTTACCAGATGGGAATTCAGTCGGGAAGGTTTTCCTATGCAACGGCAATTGGATTGATAAGGTCGGTGGTATCTTTGTTCTTCCTGCTGCTGGCCAATACCGTAACCAAGAAATTGACCGATTCATCACTATTTTAGGGGGTAAAAGCAAAGTGAGGAATGCATCTTTATTAAAACCAAAGTCTGAAAAATTATTTGATACCATCAACGTATTGTTTGCAATATTTATTTGCTTTATAACCCTTTATCCGATCTGGTTCGCTCTTGTCAATGCCTTCAACGATGGGACAGACGCCTTGAGGGGGGGTATATACTGGTGGCCCAGGGTTTTTACCATAAATAATTTCAAGGCTGTTTTTGGCACAAATAATATCATTAATTCCTTTTTTGTCAGTGTAGCCAGAACAGTGCTGGGAACCGTCACACACGTTTTTTTGACCGCCATGGTATCCTATGCGCTTTCGAAGAAGGATCTTATGGGACGCAAAGCCTACCTGATCATCGGAACGATTACGCTTTTCTTTGGCGGCGGGCTTATCCCCACCTTTCTTCTCATCAAAGCTCTGGGGCTTTATAACAACTTTCTGGTCTATATCATCCCTACCATGTTCAGTTTTTATGAGCTGCTGATCTTCCAGGGATTTTTCAGGGAAATTCCCGTCAGCCTTGAAGAATCCGCAAAAATGGATGGCGCCAACGACTTTTATATCTTCATGAAAGTGATCATCCCACTTTCCAAGCCGGTCCTTGCAACCATTGCCCTTTTTGTCGGAGTCAGCCATTGGAATGATTACTTTATGGGCGTTGTGTATATACTAGATGCGAAACTGCTGCCAATCCAGACATACCTGTATAAGATCATCGCCCTGACAGGCTTTGACGAGATCAAAGTTACAACTCCTGATTTTGTCGGCAGCAAGCAGGTTACCTCTCAGTCCATAAAATATTCCACGATGATATTGACAACCTTGCCCATCATTGCGGTATATCCCTTCCTGCAGAAGTACTTTGTAAAGGGAATGCTGATAGGCTCTATCAAAGGGTGATTTATATAAACAAATAAATCAATCATATTTAAAGGAAGGAGTGTTTTTATGAAAGGAAGAAGTATTATGAAAGTGCTGGCCATGCTGATGGTTTCCGTATTCCTGTTTGTGTCGTTTTCAGGCTGTACCGGAGCCCAGAAAGGCAATGACGCGGCAAGCAACACCACAGTGGCCCCCAGCAACACATCTGCAACGGAGGGTTCCAGCCAGGCAGACGAGCCGGGTTGGAAAAAGGACACGTCGCCAATTACCTTCGACTGGTATTGCAATTATTCCTGGCAACTGTCGGGAGATGCCTGGCAGAAAACCAAAGTCGGACAATATGTGACGGAAAAGACCGGAGTATCCCTCAATTTTATTGCTCCCGCAGGAAATGAAACAGAAAAGCTCAACACCATGATCGTCTCCAACAGCCTGCCGGATTTATTGACGGGCGACAGCACCGATCCCCTTTTCAGAAAAATTATGGATTCCGGACTGGCTTACTCATTAAATGAGCTGGCCGACAAATACGACCCATATTTCTATAAGGTGATCGACAAGGACGCCTTTGCATGGCATCAGCTGTCTGACGGCAATACGTACGGCTATGTCAACTGGGCATACGGTCCGGAAGCCCTGGCGAAATATCCCAATACCATTGAAGGTACAACCACTTTTCTTGTAAGAAAGGATATTTACGAGGCCATAGGGAGCCCCGACATGAGGACTCCGGAAGGCTTCCTGAACGCTTTGAAGGCTGCCAAGGAAAAGTACCCGAAAATTGACGGACAGCCTATTATCCCCGTGGGCTTCACCCAATTCGGCGACGCCGGCTGCTCGTCCATCTGGATAGGAACCTTTTTTAAAAGCCTGCTTTCGGAGTATCTGGCACAGCCAAAGGCCAAGGACGGGAAAATAACCGACAGACTCACAGACCCCGAAATGGTAAAATGGATCAAAACCTTGCGGGACGCCAATGAGATGGGGTTGATTTCCAAAGAGGTCTTCATCGACAAAGATGCGCAGATCAGGGAAAAGGCCGCCCAGGGCAGATATTTTGCCATGATGTACCAGAGAAGCGATATTATTGCCCAAAATGTGTCACTGTACCAAAAGGACCCCAATATGGCATATATTGCAATCGACCCGCCGGCCAATGCAAATATGGACAAGCCAAGGATCGCAGTCGGTGGCCTGCAGGGATGGTGTACCACCTTGATATCCAAGAACTGCAAGGATCCTGAAAGAGCTATCAAGTACATGACCTACCGTATCTCGGACGAAGGGCAGAGGGATGCTTACCTGGGTAAGCAGGGCGAAACCTGGGATGTGATCGACGGCAAAGAGCAGTTCCTGCCGGAAATCAGCGAGCTCTTGGTAAAAGACAAGACAACCTTTGACAACACCATCGGCGGTCAAAACGGCGGCGCGTATCAGCTTTTGAACTTCATAAAGAGCAAAACCTGGGAAGCTCCGCAGGTAGAACCGGCCAAGCAGCCGTGGGATTGGACCCTGGACAAGACAGTCTGCGAGCCGCAATTTGACGACCTTATCCCCCTCCCGTCCAGCGAAGAAGGCATCATCGACACCAAGATATCAAACAAATGGGGGGCGGTGCTGCCCAAGCTTATCCTGGCAAAGTCCTCCGAAGAATTTGATACGTTGTTCAATCAATTCGTTGCGGATCGGTCTGCCGCAGGATATGACAAGGTGATGGCTTACTGGCAGAAGAGATATGAGGAAAACAAGGTGAAACTGGGTATAAATTGATTCCCACCTGAACAAATGAACGATATCCGGCAATACTAAAGAAGACAATTTGCCCGATAAACAGAAAGTACTTCCGGAAGAAAAGAAAAACCTGCCGTCACAAGGCAGGTTTTTTCTTTCATCAGACCATCGTTTTGTATCTGTATTCTATGGGCGATATTCCGGTCAGTGCGCGGAAATTGGTGGCAAAGTGCTTGGGATTCTTATAGCCTACCTTCTCGGCAATCTCATTGATTTTATAATCGGAATTTTTTAAAAGCTCCTTGGCTTTTTCTATCCTTATCTTTTTTAAATAATTGTGAAAACTGTCCCCTGTTTTCTCACTGAAAAGATTGGAAAAATACGAGTAGTTCAAGGAAACGTGGTTGGCCACCACGGCCAGGTTCAAATCCTTCTGGTAATTGTTGCTGATGAAGTCCAGGGCCGCGTCTATTTCATTCCTCTCCTTGTATACCTCCGACAAATCGAGGAAGCAGGTATTGATGTCAAAGACATATTTTTTAAAGGCATAAATATAGTCATTGATGTGGTCAAAATTATAGATGCTTTTTAAATACTCATACTGCATCTCCTGCGTATTGAAGCCATAAAGCGGGTTCTGTTCGGTAAAAGGCTCGATGACATGCCTGTATGCCGCTTCTGCAAGCTTTTCAAGATACCGGATGTTGTATGTCAGGATCTCCTTTTGATCGAAGGCCTTATTGATGAGCTCGTTTATCTCGTTAATCCTTTTGGTGCCGATCAGCTGCATGATCCTTTTAAGGGACTCAGCGGGTACGTTGAAATTCTTTTCGAGCTTTTCCATATCGTCAAAGCATATCAACTCCTCGGATATCCTGAGGATCCCGTATTTTAAGGCTTCACAGGCCTGCAGGTAAGCTTTTCTCAGATCAGCGACGCCGGAAGCCTCCCCGCTTATCCCCGTGACAAACCTGCCTCCGGCGGCGGCATCCTCTCTCAGGTATTTGGCCAATGCGTAAAAAGCTTCTTTCGTTTCAGCAATTGACACAAGACTGCCCTCAATACTGTAAAAGGCAACGGCGGTAATTTTATTGGCAGCATAAAAATCGGTCACCTGTTTTTTTAGCTGCAAATCATTGTTCCAGGTCTCACTCCCGGGCTTTTTCCGCTTTCTCTCCATGATTCCGACATAATAGCTGCCTTTCACAACGTTTATTTTAATAATATCGGTGATGTTTTCCAGCTCTGCGGCAGACAGGTTATCATTCATTATTACGTAGTTCAGCTCGTGCTCCCATACGTCGTTGATAAAGTCATTCATTTTCTCAATTTTTAAATCTTCCGTTTTCTTCTGCTGAATTTCCTCCTGGAGTTTATTCAACACTTCATAGAGTTCAGCCTTTCTGACGGGTTTTAAAAGATAGGCTCTGGCGCCGTATTTTATGGACTCCCTGGCGTACTGGAAATCGTCGTATCCGGTCAAAATGACGAACTCCGGCTTAAAATTCAGCTTGTGGGCTTCTTTCATGAAGGTTATACCATCCATGCTGGGCATACGGATGTCGGTAATGGCAAGGTCGATTTTCTGGTTCGACAGAATATGAATGGCGTCACTGCCGCAGCAGGCTTCAAATACTTCCGCCGAAGCCGGATCCCTCTCTTCAATGATTGTTCTGAGCCCGCTTCTTATCAGCTTTTCATCGTCTATGATCAATATTTTCATGCAATAACCTCGTCCCATGCCAGGTTTACGTTGTACGGCAATTTCATGGTAACACTGGAAAAGGAATTTTCCTCGCTTTCTATTTTCAGTCCGTATTCTTTTCCATAGAATAGCTTTATTCTTGTATTGACATTTTTCAAACCGATCCCCGTCCTGCCTCCCTGATAATGCTCTCCGGCATAGCCCGGTTCAATATCCCTTTGCAATTTCTCAAGCGCTTCCTTATCCATCCCCGTACCATTGTCGGCAATGATGACAAACATGGCGTTATCCTTGCAGCAGGCGGATATCTTGATCAAGCCCCCCTGGCCCTTTTTCTCGAATCCGTGGACAACAGCATTTTCGACAATCGGCTGGATAAGCATTCGCAATACCTCATGCTTTAAAAACGCCGGGTTAATGTCCAGTTCCAGTATGAATAGATTTCCGTAGCGCGCATTCATCAGGTTTACATAGTTCCTTGTATTTTCAATTTCTTCCTCCAGCATCACATATTGCTTATCCCAATTCATATTATACCGCATCAGCTTGCCGAGAGAAGTGACGATTTCCGCTATTTCATACTCGTGATGGGATTCCGCCAGCATGTTTACGGCTTCAAGGACATTATAAACGAAGTGCTTGTTGATTTGCGACTGCAGCGCCTTCAGCTCCGCTTCCTTTACCGCCACCTGTTTTTGCACGATTACCCCGATCAGCTTCTTCACCTTTACCATCATTTTACGGAAGTGGTAGGAAAGCTCTCCCATTTCATCGTTTCCATAGACCGGAATATCTACGTCCAGGTCCCCGTCCTGCACCTTCCGCATAAAGCCGATGATTTTCTTTAATTTCTTCATAAGAATGGAGATGATAAAATAAACCATGATGGAAAGTATGACGATTCCAAGGGTAATTCCAAGCAATATATAATTTCTCGCCCTGTCCAGCTTATTGACCAGGATATTGGCGGAGGAAATCCTGTAAATGTAGGAATGGATGCTATCTATGGCAGCATATACGACGGTCATATCCTTCCCCTCATGCTTAAACCTGTAATCGCCTTCTTGTCCTTCCGTATTGCTTTGCAGCTGGCTTTGCAGGTCTTTGACATTCATATTGAATTTGGTCAAAAACGTATTTTCCGGGTCATATAAAAACTCCCCGTCCTGAGTTGTTATACAATAAATGGAGTCTTCATGACTATTATTATACATTTCACTAAAAAACACCTTTGACAGCATGTTGATCTCAAGTGTTCCCTGGTGCCTTTTTTCCGGATAGCTGAGTTCAAGGGACAAAGATACGACGTCTTCGGTATCCCCGGCCGTCAAGGTTGAATCCATGGATTTATAAGGATGGTTGAACCGCCAATCATAGGTCCCGTTCGCTTTTAAGACTTCTTCTCTCCATTTTTCGCCTTCGATACGTTTTTCATCATAGATGATCCCCCACATTTCCATAATCAGCGGGTTACTGAGGAAAATCCTTATGGAGTAGATATCCGGGTTCACGCTTGAAATTCCCTGGATATTGGAAAGAGCGCTTGATTTGAAGCTGATCAGCTCTTCGGCGGCGTATTCCTGTTCAATGCCTGCAAAGGAAAGGAAGTATTTGTTGTTCACAATCATTTGTGCGGCCCGGGAGCAAACCTCGACATTTTTTCTGATATTGGTCTCCGCCCTGCGTACGTCTTCCTGGGCGCTTCTTAAGGAGTAGGCCTCTTCGCTGGATTTAACATTTTGAATAAGAATAACGCCCAATACCACGGAAGGCACAGCAAGCAGCAAAATATAGGACAGAATCAGTTTTTTTTCTATGCCCAGTTTTTCAAATATTTTTTTTAGACTGCTAAAAATTGCCTTTATCCTGTTTGCCATCTTGTTCTCCTACCTGTATAACCGGAAGTATCAAAATTCCTATCTTTTAATGCAGGTATATTCCGCTGCCGCCCGGATGGCAGACCAATGCAGCATGCCGGGGCTAAGGAATGAAAAGCTCCGTTGCTTCACTTCATGCAATAGCATCGCAGTAATTCAGAAGTGTATATGTTAATTATATATTAAGAATATGCAATTGCATATATTTTTTTCTTTCTTTAGCATCAGGCAAAAGTTACTATTCACATGCAAGAAAGTGGAGGACGGTTCTGCCTGTGTTATTGGGCCAGGTATGACAAAGGCTCAGCAAGCGGATAATCACTGCTTGTTGAGCCTTTGTCATACCTAAAATTTTTTCATTGATCTTCTGTTGATCCCTTTAAACACCGTCGCCGCAATGCCTTATATCGCCTCCAGCAGCCGGTACTGGGCAGTGTACAGCTTCCAGTAAGCGCCCTTCAATTTCATCAGCTCGTCATGGGTTCCCTGCTCCACGATCCGGCCTTCGTCGATATACATGATCCGGCTGGCATTTTTTATGGTGGAAAGCCTATGGGCGATGATAAAGGAGGTTCTCCCCTTCAGCAGCTTTTCCAGGCCTGCCTGCAGCGCAAGCTCGGTTTTGGTGTCGATGCTGGAGGTGGCTTCGTCCAGGATGAGTATCCTGGGATCGGCGAGAAGTGCCCTGGCAAAGGAAATCAGCTGCCTTTGCCCGGTGGAAAGCCTGGAGCCCCTTTCGTTTACCTCCGTCCGGTAGCCGTCCTTAAGGCCGGCAATGAAATCGTGGGCTTTTACCGCCTTCGCCGCAGCAATCGCCTGTTCATCCGTTGCATCCAGCCTGCTGTATTTTATATTGTCCATGATGGTCCCGGAGAAAATGAAAGTATCCTGCAGCATGATGCCCATCTGTTTTCTTAAGGACTCCAGGGTGGCTTTCCTGATATCGATATCGTCGATGAGGACGCTCCCGTTTTCAATGTCGTAAAACCTGCTGATGAGGTTGACAACCGTTGTTTTCCCGGCGCCTGTAGAGCCTACGAGGGCGATGGTTTCTCCCGGGCTTACCGAAAAGCTGACCTGGTTTAAAATTCTCTCCCCTTTTTCATAGCAGAAATCCACATCCTTGAATTCCACTTTCCCTGTAATGGCAGGCATTTCAAAAGCTCCGGGGAGATTTGCCACCAGCGGCTTTTCGTCCATGGTTTCAAATATCCTCTCCAGGTATGCAATGGCATTGATGATGGAATTGTAGAAGTTGCCCAGATTGACCAGCGGCTCCCAGAACCTCCCGATATAGCTCATAAAGGCAATAATGATCCCTACGGTTATCCCGTCCCTGCCAAGGCCGTTCACCCCGACAATAAATACGGCAACCACCCCGACAACCGCAACGATATCGAATACCGGCCATAAAAGAAATTGCAGCTTCACAGCGTTCATCCAGGAATCCCGGTACGCATGGTTCTGCGTCATGAAAATTTTCAGATTCTCCTCTTCCCTGGCAAAGGACTGTGTTACTTTTATGCCGCAGATGCTTTCATGGATATAGGCGTTCAGGTTGGACTGTTTTCTGCTGACCTTCTGCCACGCTTTTCTCTGGGCGTTCTTTATAAGCATGACCGCGGCGATCATGAAAGGCAGGCCCACCATGCATATCAATGTAAGCTTCACATTAAGGACCAGCATGAATATGACAATCGCAACCACCGTGAACATATCGGTGATCAAATTGATGATACCGTTGGAAAGCAGGTCGCTGAGGGAGTTCACATAGTTCACCACCCTCACCAGGATCTTTCCGTGAGGCCTGCTGTCGTAAAAGGTGAAAGGCAGCTTCTGCAGGTGGACAAACAGGTCCTTCCTTATATTCTGGACTACGCTCTGACCAATGTACGACATGGTCCGGATCCTGAATTTCATACAGATTGTATTGATCACAAGCGTTAACAGGAATATTCCCGCCAGAAGCAGAAGCCCCGGGATGTCTTTTTCGGGTATCTTGCTGTCAATGGCCACCTTGACAAGATAGGGGCCAAGAAGTGCCAGAGCGCTGGCGGCAAGCATCAGCAGCACCGTAAAGGCAACTTTGAATTTAAAGGGCTTCAAGTAGCCAAACATCCGTTTCAGCTGCTTGAAGTCAAATTTCGTGTCCAGTTCTTCATCTATGTCAAACTTGTTCCGCGCCATATGTCCCTCCTACCCCACCAGCTCCGGCGAAGCATCATCGAAATCACCGTATTGGTTTACAAACACGCTGTGATAATATCCCTTTTGCGCAAGCAATTCATCATGGGTGCCCCGTTCGGCAATCCTGCCGTTGTCCAGCACCAGGATCAAATCGGCGTTTTTCACCGAGGATATTCGGTGCGCGATGACAAAAGTGGTTTTATCCCTGTAAAAATCCTTCAGTGTTTTGTGAATCTCATGCTCCGTCTCAATATCCACGCTGGAGGTGGTGTCGTCAAGGATCAGGACCGCCGGGTCCTTGATAATTGCCCTTGCCAGTGCGATCCTCTGCTTCTGTCCCCCGGAGAGGCCCACACCCCGCTCACCGATAATGGTGTCATACCCCTCGTTGAAGCCGGTGATGAATCCATGCGCGTCTGCCATCCCCGCGGCCTCTTCCACCTTTTCCACGGATATGTCGGGCACCCCGTAGGCAATGTTGCCCTCGATGGTGTCCGAAAAAAGGAAGATGTCCTGCATTGCCACTGCAATATTCTCCCTTAATTTTCTCAGATCGTATTTCTTTATATCTGCGCCGTCAATGAGGACCTCTCCCTCGGTACAGTCATAAAATCTGGTAATCAGGTTGACAAGGCTGGATTTCCCCGCGCCTGTCGGACCTACGACCGCCACCGTCTGTCCGGGCTTTGCCTTGAAGCTTATTCCTTTCAGCACTTTTTCCTCTCCATATGCAAAACCCACATTCCTAAACTCCACCAGCCCGGCCAGCCTTTCCTTTTCCAGGGGCTTTCCGTTATTCGCCACCTTCGGATCCCTGGCCAATAGAAGCATTATTTTCTCTGACGACGCCGCAAACCTCTGTGTATCGTTTATCAGCCAGCCGGCCATTCGCATCGGCCCATTAAGCGCCCATACAAAGCCGTTGAAAGTAACCAGCTGCCCCAGGGTTATCCGGTCGTTGATGACCAGTATGCCGCCTACGACGATAATCACTACCGACAGGACGCCTGCCAGGGAGTCAAGGACAGGCAGGTATTTTTCCCAGATATTTGCCGCATCCAGGTTCTTCTCCTTAAAGCCCTCATTTTCACGGGAGAATTTGTAGATTTCATATTCCTCCCTGGCGAAGGCTTTAATGACCCTGTTGCCGCTGATATTCTCCTGTACTACCGAATTTAGCTTTGAAAACTGTTCCCTTATCTCGGAAAATACCGGTTTTACCACCGTCGCCAGCTTGAAGGTCAAAATGCCGATAAAGGGGGCGACAGCCAGGAGAGCAAGCGTAAATACCGCGTTAATCGAAAAGAGGATGATGATCACGGTAATGAACGTCACCACATTGGTAAACATGGAAAAAATGACCCCGGCCGTAAAATGCCTCACCGCTTCCAGGTCACCGGTCAACCGCGACATGATATCTCCGGTCTTGGTCTTGTCGAAAAAATCAAAATCCAGCACCTGCACCTTGCTGTAGATATCCTTCCTTATGTCAAACACCGCGCCTTGAGAGACTTTTTCCGCCATATACTGCTGGAAATATCTCACAACGGCCTTGAGCACTGTCGCCCCGATCATTATCATCGCCAGGGTCAGAAGGATAGCGGTTTCCCCGCCCTTGATGACGCGGTCGACGATCATTCCCTGCACAAAGGGGTTTACAAGATTGAGAAGGATAACACAGGTAATAAAAATAAAAGTCGCCAGAAAAGCAATCTTGCGCTTTTTTAGATATTGCCATATCCACTTGAATTCAGTCATAAGCATACCTGCCCTTTTGATTGGTTTCTACCATTATGAACCATAAAAAGCGGCAATTAAATGTACTATGTTCAACAATTGATGTATAATCTTATATAGAATCCTGAAAAGCGATTTAGATTTTTACCGGCATTTGAAGGATTTTTTTCAATAGATAGCGAATAGCTTATAAAATAAATAAAGCCTATGATAATAATGGCAGGAAGATATTTATGTGCAATCTTGGCATCAATACCGATAGCTTTAACCCCAGAGTGCTTTACACCATGAAAAAGAAGTACTCTGAGAATAGCAGCACACCTTATCACAGTCATGATTTCATTTCAATGATCTATGTATTGTCCGGCGCCTGTACCTATACCATCGACAATACCTTATACCATGTGAAAAAAGGCGATATGGTCATATGCAATCCGGGTGTATGTCATGGGAAAATCTTGAATTCCGGTGAAGAGATCCTGGAGTTCCATGTAGGACTTGCCAACTTAGCATTGGAAGGTTTGCCGAGGAATTTCCTCATTCCGGGCGGCGCCTGTCCGGTAGTGGGCATTTCACGTCTGGAACAGGAGATTTTCAAGTGCTGCAGTGACATTTTCCTGGAACAGGAAACCTATGAGCCCGGCAGGGAGGCATTGTTGAAAATCCATGTAATGAAGCTGGTGGTCACCTTTTTAAAGGCAATCGACTCGGACAGCTCCACCCGCAAAGTGCCGGACTTCGCTTTTGAATCCTACGATAAAGCCATTGTCGTCAATACGCTGGTATCCTTTATCAACGAAAATTACATGAAGGAAATCACGCTGGACACCATCTCGAAGAACATGTATCTGAGCCGGGCCTATATATCCAAGGTATTTAAGGAGGAAATGGGAGAATCGCCCATAAACTATCTTATCAAGGTGCGGCTGGCAAAGGCCCATGAGCTTCTCGTGGCGGGCGGCCTGCCTGTCAAAGCCGTCGCAAGGTCCGTAGGCTATGAAGATGCCTACCATTTCAGCAAATTGTATAAGAAATACTACAACAAGCCGCCCCTGGAAAGCAAAAAGGCGGAAACGGCAGACATGTAAGGGGCGCGCATTGCGCGTCCACAAATGCAATCTACGTCAAACAGCTGCCGGATGGCCAATAACCGCCCCGACACACGGGCTTCCACACTGGTGGTGTGTCCCCCGTGTGTCATTGCGAGGAGCCTGCGACGAAGCAATCTCTGCTTCTAACCAGGATTGCGTCATTGAGATTGCCGCGCTTCACTTGCGTTCCGCTCGCAATGACAGACGGATCTGCTTTTATAATAATTTCTCCAGATACTTTCTTCCCAGCTCGAGTCCTTCCTTCACTTTTGCCTCGCTGCCTTCATACAGCGGATCCTCATGCTCTATGCTGATAACTCCGTCGTATCCGATGTCCTTCAAGGCCTTAACCATTTCGGCAAATTTAACCTGTCCCAGGCCGGGCATGCGGAAGCGCCAGTAGCCCTCCCCTTCTCCCAGGTGCCTGTTGAATACTCCATAGTATGCCAGCTTGTCGTCAAACACTTCCGAATCCTTTGCGTGAACGTGGAAGATCCTGTCTTTAAAAGCCGCGATGGGAGTAATATAGTCAATCAGCTGGAACCGCAGGTGGGACGGATCATAATTGAGCCCGAAATTCTTGTTGGGAACCCTCCGGAACATTTCCTCCCAGAGCTCGGGAGTAAAGGAAATTGTCCCCGGCTGGCCCTGTACCTGCCATCCCTCCATGGGGCAATTCTCAATAATGATCTGGATCCCTTTTTCCTCGGCATAGCCTACCAGCTTTTTAAAGACCTCTTCAAACTCGTCGAAGTTGTCGGCGATGGTTTTGTCGATATTCCTGCCAACAAAGGTCCCTACGGCAGGTGCGCCCAGCATTACCGCCGCGTCGACGCATTTTTTCACGTGCTCGTTGACAAAGGCTCTTTTGGCGGGGTTGTTATGCAGGTTGTTGTCGTAATAGGCAAGGGATGAAATGGTCAGCCCCAGATCCTTCAAGTAGCCCTTGATCTCATCGGCTTCCTTTTGCGTAAGCGCCGCCACGTCAATATCGCTTGATGAATAGTCCCTGTCGTTTGACTTTGGCCAGCAGGCGATCTCCAGGGATTTAAACCCGTTTTTGGCCGCCCATTCCGCTTTTTCCCTTAACGGAATATTTCCAAGGCATACCGTCAAAAATCCCAGATACATAATGCTACCTCCTTAAATCAAATTCATTTTTTTCAGATTATCAATGCATATCTTTGCACTTTCCAGCGTCGGCCGCGGGCATGAATCCATTTCCACCACCAGCCACCGGGAGCCTGCAGCTTCAGCAGCCTTTACGATGGCGGGAATGTCGATAACACCATCGCCAAGCTCAATGAATTCCTTGCTGTCTTTGGATTTGAGATCCTTCAGATGAATGATCGGACACCTTCCCGAATACTTGCCTATATACTGCACCGGATCGACGCCGGCATAAAACACCCAGCAGGTATCGAATTCAGCAACAAGGTTTTCCGGTGAAGTTCCCTTGTATAAAATGTCCAGACCGTATTCCCCGTCAAAGGATACAAATTCGAAATCATGGTTGTGATAGCCCAGTTGGAGCCCACGGGCCCTGCATTTTACACCTGTTTCGTTGAATAAGCCGACGGCTTCCGCATAGTCCTCCTTTGTTTTAAAAGGAGCCCACGGACATATTACATACTTGTTGCCGATTTCCAGATTGTATTCCATTACATCATCAAGCTTTGTTTTAAGCAGATCGATCCCCGTATGGCTGCCTGCAGCCTTAAGGCCGAGCCTGTCCAGGGCCTCCTTCATTTGTTTTGCCGGTACGCTTCCGAAGCCTGCAAATTCCACTCCCTTATAGCCCATGGCCGCAACTTTTTCCAGGGTGCCTATAAAGTCCTTTTCCGTCTCATCCCTGACAGTATACAGCTGTAGAGCAATTGGTAACGTCATAGTGCCCATACCTCCCGGTTTAAAATTGGATCCTTTTTCTTGTTTTTCCCGATTCATAGATGGCGCAAACCATCCTTTGCGTTTTTATGGCCTCATCCCCTGTGATCTGGGGCTTTACACCCCGGGCGAGGCATTCGTAATAATTAGCGATCTGCTTCGCATGGCTGGTGCCCCAGTATCCTTTTGCGCCATTGCCGTAATCAAAGGTCTCCTGGGGGTTTACGTCGGCAATGTATTCCCTGCCGTCGTTAAAGCGTATGGACCCTCTGTCTCCCACCATTTTTGCAATGCCCTTTTCGCAGTGAAGTTCAATTTCAACGGGAGCGTCATAGGTAAAATAATTAATGGTAAAGAAGCCTGTAACAACGCCGTTTTTGTACTTTATTACCCCTTCGGCCACATCTTCGACCTGGATGATATCGTGCGCCCTGTTTCCGATGTTCGCGTCCACATAATCGATTTCACTATCTACAAACCATCGCATAAGGTCCAGGGTATGAATGGCCTGGTCGATGATAACTCCGCCGCCCTCTTTGTCCCAGGTGCCCTTCCAATCGCTTTTGCTGTAATACTCATCGGAACGGTTCCAGGTAACGATCGCCTTTCCGGAAAGTATTTTACCCAGGGCGCCGGACTGCAAGGTTTCCTTAATCAGTTTGGCGCCGTTGTTATACCTGTTCTGAAAGATAACTCCCAGTGTGGTCCCGGAGTCCTCGGCGGCTTTAATCATTGCCTCCGCGTCCTCCAGGGCTATGGACATGGGCTTCTCCGTCATGACATGCTTCCCGGCCTTTGAAGCGTAAATGGAAATAGGCGCGTGCATATAATGGGGCGTACATATATGTACGACGTCCAATTCCTCTTTTTGTATCATTTCCTTATAATCCAGATAGTATCTGCAGTTGAATTCCTTAGCTTTTGCTTTCGCCCTGTCTTCCTTGACGTCGCATACTGCCGCCAGCTCTGCATTTCCCAGCATTCTGACCGATACGGCATGCATGGGGAAAATATTCCCGCACCCGACGATACCTATGTTGAGTTTTTTCATTTTTTCCTCCATGTCCTTACTTAAAATATACAGCCTTTCCGGTTTTCGCCGATTTGTAGATGGCTTCCAGGATCTCTGTCACAACCAGCGCTTCTTCGGGTTTTACCAGGGGCTCGGTATCATTGAGGATGCTGTCTATCCACAGTTTGGCTTCCAGAGCCGACGGATCATCGTTGGCGCCATCGTAGAAATCGACGCCCGCCGCATCCAGGCCCGGTTTGGTGACATAAAGCTTTCCGTATTTTTCACCGTTGATCCTTAAGCCTTCCCACATATCCGCTCCGCCTTCGGTTCCGCAAAGGGTTGTTTTTGCTTCGCCCACATTCAGGCTGTTTAAGGCCCAGCTGGACTCAAGGACGATGGTGGCTCCGTTTTCCATGGTTATAAAGCCGAAAGCCGAATCCTCCACCGTATATTTGTCCGGATCCCATGATCCCCAGGCATTGGCTGAATCTTTCTTTTTACCCAGCTTGTAATATACACTTCCCATAACACTCTTCGGCTTATAATTGTTTACCATCCACAGCGTAAGGTCAAGAGCATGCGTGCCTATGTCGATCAACGGTCCTCCGCCCTGCTCCTCTTCATTCAGGAAGACTCCCCAGGTGGGAACGGCGCGTCTGCGGATGGCATGCGCCTTTGCATAGTAGATCTCTCCAAGCTCATCGGCTCTGCACAGCTTGTTAAGGTAAAGGGAATCCGGCCTGTAGCGGTTCTGATAGCCTATGGTAAGCTTTTTCCCGGTTTTCTTCGCCGCTTCCAGCATTTTTCTCGCGTCGGCAGCCGTTTTTGCCATCGGCTTTTCGCACATGACATGCTTCCCTGCTTCAAGGGAAGCAACGGTGATCTCCGAGTGGGATTTGTTGGGAGTGCAGACATGGACCACATCAATTGTCTTGTCCTGCAGCAGTTCCTTATAATCGGTATAAACCTTGGCGTCGCCGGTACCGTACTTTTTAGCGGCTTCCTCGGCCTTTTCCGGAATGATATCGCAGAAAGCCGTCATCTGTGCACTGGACAGCTTGGCAAGGCTAGGCATATGTTTGCCGTTTGCGATACCTCCGCATCCGATAATAGCTACCTTGAGAACTGAACTTTTCTTTTTTGCCGGCATAGTAAACCTCCTAAAAACTTATAATTTTATAATTAAGGCGGTACGCTGTACGCTGACAGTGTACTAGCCTTCAATCCCCGGTATTTTTTCCAGTGCTTTGAAATTGGGACATTCAAGCTTCAATGCCGTATTGGCAGGCTTAGCCCATTTCACTGCATTTGCAATGACTGTAAGGATTTCCTTCTGATGATATATAGGATAGGTCTCATGTCCCGGCTGGAAATAAAACACCTTCCCATACCCGCGATGATAGCAGCAGCCGCTTCGGAACACTTCTCCGCCCTGGAACCACCCGAGCAGGACCAGCGTATCGGGTTCGGGAATATCAAACCGTTCTCCGTACATCTCTTCATGGGGAATCTCAAAGTATTCCCCCAGTCCTTCCGCAATAGGATGGCCGGGCTCAACGACCCATACTCTTTCCTTTTCTCCTGCTTCACGCCATTTAAGGTTGCAGGTCGTCCCCATCAATTTTTTAAATATTTTGGAATGATGCCCCGAATGCAGTACGATCAGGCCCATTCCCCGCAGCACACGGTTCTGTATCCTTTCGACAATATCATCCCTTACTTCGCTATGGGCACAGTGCCCCCACCAGATAAGAACGTCGGTGTTTTCGAGGACTTCTTCCGTCAGCCCGTGCTCCGGCTCGTCCAGAGTTGCGGTTCCCGCGCTTATTTCCGTATCCCTGTTCAAATAAACCGCGATGGCATTGTGAATACCCTCTGGATAGATTTCTGCGACATTGCTCAGTTCCTTTTCGTGTCTGTACTCGTTCCAGACGGTTACTCTGATTTTCATAATGGTTTTACCTCCACAAGCTTTGTTTTTTATTTTATAGTTGACTCCCTGATGATTATTTCATATTCCAGCAATATATTCCTGGGCTCTTTCAATTCTCCGCGGATTTGCTGGAGCAGCAATTCCATAGCGATGCAGCCCATATCGTATTTCGGCTGGGAGATGGTGGTAAGGGTAGGGTTGCACATTGAAGCAAAGTTAATGTTGTCAAAACCGACGACCGCTATATCGTCAGGTACCTTCAGGTTGTTTTCCCTAATGGCCCTTAATGCGCCGATGGCCATGATATCCGATATGGCAAAAATGGCGGTAGGCCTGTCACTCATTGACACAAACTGGTTTGCGGCCCTTAAGCCGCTATTGAAGCTGTAATCACCGTACTTCACAAGCTCCTGCCGAAAGTCGATCCCTGAATCCGCAAGGGCTTTTTTAAAGCCGCTCTCCCTCTGGCTGATGGAGACCAGGGAGCCTCTGCTGCTTATCATCCCTATCCTTTTGTGTCCCGCCGAAATCAGGTGTCTCGTCACTTTGTACGCCGCCGCATGATTGTCTATGGAAACATGGGAAACCTGCGCGCCTTCGGTATATTCGCAGCACTGCACCACCGGAAAGCTCTTTCCGATCTCTGTCAGTCCTTCCTTATCCAATACCGGGGCCATGAAGATCACTCCGTCGGCAAGCCTGCTTTTCAAAAGCTCCAGGTATACCTTTTCCCTTTCAGCATCCGAATCGGTGTTGCAAAGCATGACATTGAAGCCGTTTTTATGCGCCACATCCTCAATTCCCTTGACAATACGTGCATAAAAAGGATTCCCGATATTGGGCAATAGAACCAGCAAACGTTGTGTTTCCGCCCTTCTAAGGTTTCTTCCCAGCAGATTTGGTTGATAATTCAACATTTTTATTGCAGACATGACTGCTTCCCTGGTGTTTTCCGTAACCGCCTGGCTGTTGTTGATCACCCTTGAAACGGTGGCTACCGACACTCCCGCTGCTTTGGCCACATCCTGGATGGTTGATGCTGGCATTTTGACCTCCGTTCCTCAATCCTGTAACGGTTTACACGTGCTAAATACAGGGTATTCTATAGATTATACAATATAAAATGTAACGGATTACATTTGTATTATAATGCTCTTCGCCCGAAATATCAATAGATTTTTTTATAAAAAAATGAAAAATTTATCTCACCGGTTATCCTGTTTTCCGGCGAATTTGATGCCGGCAGCCCCGGCAATAAACGTCCTGATGAGGTTCAGCAGCTTGTACAGACAATAGATGGCAGCCGCTCCAAACATCAAATCAAAGCAGACGTTGAAAAGAAATAAATGCTTGCTGAGGTCGGCCTCGCCATCCCCTATAATGGGCATTACAAATTGCATTGCCCCCGTCAGGCATAAAAAAGCCATGATTTCCATGAGCAGCCGCGCCTGGGACTCTTTGTTCCTCCGGTATTCCACCGCCAGTACAAGTATGAAGCCGATAAAGAAAATGATGATGAACAGCAGTGTGTGCGGCAGCATCCTGAGTTTGAAATCGCTCCAGTAGCTTAAAATATCTGCAGTTGTTTTATAGGACACCCCGGGATACTTTTCATAGTTGCCAAAGCCCTGCTTAAGCGTAAACCCTTTGGACGCCGCTATCTGAAGCTTGTCCAGCAATCTTCCCGGGTGCTGGAGGTAAAAGCCGGCAATTTTCAAATGATTGATGTTGTCGTCGATTTCCTTTTTAAATCCGGGAGTCCTGATATCAATGGGGTAGTCCGTCATAAAATAATTGGTGCCTGCCAACACCTTGTATTCAGGGTTCAGCCCCAGTTCCCGCAAATCGCCTGCCGGATCGGGGGAATCTTTGAGGATGCCGTAAAAGACCGTCTGGTATTTGTTGCAGGTCTTAATGTCCCTGGATATGGTGGCATAGGAAAGAATCGATACAACAGCGACACAGGCGGCCGAAAAAACAACCGCATACTTCCATAGGGCGTCCTTTCGGAGTCTTATGAGCCTGAAGGCCAGCAGCACCACCAACAGCCCTGCCGGGCTGTTTTGCACTTTGGCGCCTGCAAAAAATACCGCACCCAGGAAAAACAGGACAAGCACCCACAGCCAGGGCTTTTGGGCAGCCGTGAGGCATATCCCCGCTCCTGTCATTAAAAGCAGGAAAACCAGTGTTACCGCTTCACCGTAAAAAGAATTGAAGTAAGAAATATAGGCTAGATCGGAAAACAGCAGAACCGAGACAATTGCTGCCAGCCAGCCAGCCCAGCCCCATTTTTTCCGGATCCCCAGCACGATAAGAAATATGGCCGCTACAAAAACAACTAAATAGAGAAAGCCCAGGTACCTTATATCAAAAATTCCCGAAGGGAATACAGACTGGCTGAGTAAAACCGCCAGTGCCACAATGAATATCTCCGTTGAAAAATATCCTCCGCCAAAGGGGATGGGTATGCCTACCCCGTATTCCCTGTTTACATAGCCGAAATATCTTTCGTCGAAGCCGGAAGGTATGTAATAAAGCCCCGTAGAGCCCATTATTCTTCCGAAATCCCCATTGTCTGCCACGCCGATGACAGGCCGCAGCATTAATACATACCCCAATATAAAAAGGACCACAAAGGCCGAAACAATCTCCGGCCTCACAAATTTCAGTCGCATTGGCACACTCCGTAAAATATGAGAATATCAACAGAGTATACTATCCCTCAAAGCTTCCTTTATTATCCGCCTTTTATTCCTCCTGTATCAAATAATACATCGACGGAAAACATCCGCCGACTTTGAATCGAAGCATACCGTCCCTGTATTCTGACGGTATGACGCCCGTAAAAAAGCCTTCGGCGTTTACCGACCATACCCTCAAACCGGATACTTCGGTCTTTATACCGATTTCCGCTTCGATCACTTCAACCAGAATGGGCGGCTGCCCTACATCCAGCAGTTCCGTATGCTCTTCATTAAATTTCATGCCGGTATTTTCCGATCTTCCGACGGTCGTAAGCAGCAGGTTGTCCGACCGGAGGATCGCATTGTCTGTTAAAGAGCTTAAAGCCACTGTGGCAAAAGGAGTTTTCACATCAACTTCCATGCCGTTCAGCTTTACTTTGCCGGCTTCTCCAAGGAAACCGTAAGCTGCTTTTGTCTTCTCGGTGTCAATCCAGCCGATCTTCTTTTCCCAGCTTCGATAAAACTCTCCCGTATCCGAGAGGATCTCGCCTTTGCTTTTATCAACCAGCGTTTCACCTGAAGGCGCCGTCTCATCGGCAATATTTGTCCGTCCGTCAAACTCCAGACCGACTTTGTGCTTTTCAGTGATCAGACTTAATGCCGGCATCCCCGACCCAAGACCCATATCTTCCACTTCTACCGCTATGCTTTTTTCTGCAGGCCTTACATCGCCCCTGCGGTACATCAGAGCGGCATGATAGAAGAGGCCGAATTTTGCCGGGTCATTCCATGTATTGAATAAGCCTTCTCTATATGCTGTCCCGCCTATCGCCTGTGAGGTAACCTCCTTGCCGGTTATATGGATATCTGTCATGGCCGTATAGCTGTATGTGTGGACGGCGTACCCCGTCCACCCCTGGAACAGTCCGACCGCTGCCATCAGCAGAGTACTCTCGGCACGCCATTCGTTGGGCCAGGGAATATCCCATTCCGAAACAAAGAGAGGCCGGTCCGGAATTCTGCAAAAGGAAAGGTTGGGAAAAATCGTATCAAGCTCTCCCGTCATTGGCCTATTGTCGAATTTCTTACGCTTTTCTTCCCACATCCGCCCGTGCCAGTAGCTATGACCGTCGGTAAAATCGGTAACAAGCTGCGCGCGCCTGTTGGCGGCATTCATTATCCAGTTGGTGCCTGTAATGGGTATCCTGACTCCGATTTCCCTGAGATGCCCGATCATTTCCCTGTAGTAATCCTCCTGGACATTTCTAAGAAAATCCAGCATTACCGCGTCGTGCTTTGAAAAGTCTATATCACCCCCGGGAACTTCAATGTTTTTTTCAGCCAGCCATAAACGGAACATTTTTGCAAGCTCTGATTTGTAAGGCTCTACTGAAATAGGAAACGCGCTGTTATACATATCGCTTTCGTTGACAATCTCAGTGAGCACAATCGCAGGATCGTCCTTATATGCCAGCCCTGTATAAAGGTTTATATGTGTCCACAGGTCATAATTATACTTCTTCTGTAACTCTATGAGCTTCCTGTTGTAATTGCTGTACGGCCTTGCTGCATCGGTAAGCTGTAAAGCGTTCTCAACGCCGTCGCCCGATTTGAATTTGCGATAGGTTAAGAGGTCCAGGTATACATAAATTCCTTCCTTCTTCAGGCAGTATATCAGGTAGTCCAGCCTCTTCATGCTTTCAGGGTCGAAATCCAGAGTATTTCCCTTCCTGCATCCTTTTGTAAATTGGAATATGTTCGGCGTAGCCCACTCGGCATCCATCTGGTGGAGTCTCACAATATTCACGCCGATTTTTGAAAGCCGTTTTGCCACCTTTTCACTGAACTCAAAGGGAGGAAAATTCAGCCCGCTGTTAAAATTCGTACCCCAGAATCTCCCCTCGGCGCCGTCTTCGAATACGAACCGCTCTCCTTCCACCTTGAGGAAGCCGTGTTTTCCGGCCGGCTTCTCCTTCTCATAGATAAAGGACAGATCGACCGGCACATCGTCCCAGTAGAATGGAAACGGAATAAAATTAGATTTGTATGTCACTTATAAAACCTCCCTTTGTTTTTTCAAATACATGATGTCTCCACGACACCCTGGCAGAAATTTATACAGTCTTGCGGAATTAACGCGCTGAGCCTTCGCGATATTCATACAAAAAGCATAAATGGCAGAAAACCAACGCTTGTTTCTCTGCAGTGTGAATAACCTCAATTTTAATCTGCTTTCATCAATTCGTTGATGAGCTTGACAGTATGGTCAACCAGAAGTCTTCCTCCTTCGGGTCCGACATAACCGTTGGATACCTGGGTACTATAGCCGCCTCCTGAAACTGCTCTCTCCGTTGGAAGGTATAGTCCGCAGTCGCATGCCAGTTCAATAATAAAGGTCTGACGGGCCTTACTCCTTCCTTTTATTTGTAAACCGTAGTCCAGATACAATTCGAAAGGGTTGGTCGCAATGACAACATCCCCCAGCCTTACCACATGCAGTTCCATTTCATAGAACGGATCTTTCTGCTGTCTTTGATACCTTTTAAGTATGCCTTCGCGTGTGCTGAGATAAAACAGGACGCTGGCGTCCAGATTCTTGATTGTCTTGCCGGAATCCATGTCAATGCCGTATTCCTTTACAGCACGGTCAAATTCAATCTGTGCCTGTTCAGCTTCGGTCCTTGTGACTTTTCTGACCGGAAGCTGGATATCCGTCACAAGATGCCTGAATACGGCCTTATTCATTATTTTGGACCTTGCCGGTTCTAATGCCTTCTCCACCGCATCGGCAATCCTTCCGGCGATGATCCCAAGCCCCTCTTCACTGCGCATCAGCTTACTTGACAGAGCCATACGGACCTGATCCCTTGGGGACTGGTCGCCGGCAGCACCTGTCATGGCAAGCACATAAATCTCTTTCGAATACCTTTTTGATATCTCCTTTCTAACCTCGCCCCAAAAATCGGCTGATATATAGTTCATGTTTTCAACGATCTGGGACGGGCAAGCGACATTTACGGCAATACCGGTTAATTCTCCGGTATTGTCCCATGTATACAGCAGTTCGATTCCATGATCCGAGGAGCCCATCAATGAGTTGTAATCGTATGTATCCGTCGCACCATACATTTTTGAAGAGCCGTCGTCGTACACAACCATCCTGTTATACCCTACAACGGCAAATCCAAGCTCACAGCTTATACCTCCCGGACGACGCCGCGACCATGCTTCGACTGCCGCCTCGCAAAGTTGTCCTATAAGAAATTCCGAATATTTTGCGGGTGTAATGACGCCTTTCTTTTTTACCCTATATTCCAGTACCGTCCCCCCGAACTTCGCCAGTTCGTCAACGGATGTAAAAGGAGCGGTATGGGTATGGGTCGCAAAGAGAAATACCTTTTTACAATCAATGTCCGGAAGCCTCTTTGCAAGAAGGACTCTTAATCCGTCCTGAATATGCTTGTCGATGGCCAGCAGGTCGCAGGAAATCATGATGGCATGTTCAACCGCCATCCCCTTTTCATTAACCGATTCCAGCGCAAGGGCAGTCACCGAAATAGGATCGCGTACATATTCAGAGATCCTCTCGCGAAATTGTCCGACCAATGCAGAAGTTTTTAACGGCGTAATATCTTTCTGTGACCATCCGATAGAAATATTTCCATCCATAAAATTCATCTCCTATCCCAAATATCTTGAACCCGTATTTTGCCTTTTTTGCAGAGATTCCTATCCTATAGGAGTTATCCGGTATATCTTAAAACACATTAGTTCAGAAGGAAACTTCCGGTTGTAAAAAAATTTCCTTACCTCATAATGATAAACCATTTCGTACATCCGAATAAATATTATAAATTTTATATATGGTTTCTGAATTTTAGATTTGCGGCAAGCGGAGGCTCAAAAAAAAAGCCCGGTATATTAACCGGGCTCAACTGAATTAGAACCATCCACTTGTTGTTTACCTGTTCTAGCCTCCTAACGGTACCTCTACCGCTGTTTTCCTGTAATCTTCCACTTCCTTGCTTAATTTATAGCCGCTTTTTTCAAGGATATCCACAAAATTTCTGAACCTTTGCCCCAGCCGCTGATCGGTGGAGGAAGAAAGGAAATTCTTATAAGCCGCCTTCAGATCCGGCACCATTGCCTTGCTATCGTAATCAAAAGCCGGAGTATTGTTTAACCCCATAAAAGCAAATGTCAGGTATTGGGAATATAGATCTCTTACACGCTCCAATTTTAGGGAATCGGGATAATCGGCAAGGAATTTTTCCTGGTTCACCGCTCTCTTCAGAACGTCCTCCCAGCTTATTACCAGGGCGGCGTCTTTTGCAGGAACCTTGTCCGACTCAACCGCCATAAGGTCAATATAAGCCTTTATATCAGCAGTGACAAACGGGCTGAATCCTTTATAGGCGCCATAGTCCATTATAGGGAAAAATGACCCCTCTGCCGTTTCTACCTTGTATCCGCCGTCTCTGGTCTCTTCAAGCAGTGCTTTCAATTCCGCATCCTCCGTATTGATTGCGGCATTCAAATCAAAATCCGTTTTCCATCCATCCCATAGCTTTTTTTGAATACTTTCACTGGAATATTTGGTTTCCAGCGGCGTCATGCTTATAATCTGGACTTCTTCAAGCTTCAGAACCATCGCGGATGCATCCTCAGGCTTGACGGCCTGCAAGTTTTCCGACAGATACTTCATAAGCTGCTGGGGCGTCGGGTTGCCTGCTACAAGGCTGTTAAATCCATCCATGGCTTTCTTTTGGGCCTCTTCCGCATTTGGCTGAGTGTCTGCCGGCAGTGTGGTGTTTACTGCCTCCGAGCCTTTCGTTTGTTGGGTGGCGTCAGTATCGTCCGGCAATTCATTCTGCCGGAAGCTGCAGCCTGCCGCCATCAGCGCTGCAGCTAAAGCCAAAGGGATAACCGTTTTAATAAATTTACTGTGTTTGAAAATCATGTCATAGCTCCTAATGTATTAGTTTATACCTTTGACTAACTAAGCCTTCCATAAGTTCCTGGTATTTATTGGAACGGCATTGCGCTGTCTCTCCTCCCATTCAGCCAATGGCTGCTTATGTTTGGCAACAGATTTGTTATGACAGATTGCATTTGAGGACGCGCAATGCGCGCCCCTACATTTTCCATATGCAGATGTTGTATGGGTATTATTATGAGTAAGGCGTCCGCCCATCAAATGCTGGGCTACGCGATATCTATCACTATAGATTACATCCTTGCGGACGCGCAATGCGCGCCCCTACACGTTTCCATATGTAGATGTTGATGGGCATTATTATGAGAAAGGCGTTCACTATAGGGGCGGCCATTGGCCGTCCGCCCATCAAATGCCGGGCTATGTGATATCTGTCATCATAGACTGCTTTATTCCAAAACGGTATACGCAGCAGTCAGCTTGTCACTGCCGCAGCTGACAGTAACAGGATAGGAACCGGGCTCCGTACCGGGCGCTACATCCCAGGTCCACGTCACAAGGCCGTCACTGCCGGCTGTTGAGCTTTTGGTAGTCACAAATGTCTTGCCGTCCCGCCGGAAGGTGGCTGCGATTGTATAGGCATTGCCGGGCTTGCCTTGTATTGTCATCGTGCCGGTTTCACCCTGCCGGATTGAGGTTTTTATATTTACAAGGGTTATTCTATCGTTTATTGCGGCATTCTCCATGGCTAACCGCTGGTACCGTTCCTGTTGGGGAACCGGGTCGGAGCTTTCATTCCTGCATCCGGCAAACATTGCTGCGATCAGGGCGATAAGTATAAGTTTTTTCAACATCGGCTTTTCTCCAATTTCAATGATCTCCCCTTAGGTTCCCCTTTTTTTTGCATTCTATAAATCTGGTCAAAAGCCGCCGGATATTGTCATAAAAAACAGGGGAACAACTCCTGTGATTTAACGCACAAAAATTGTTCCCCTGTATTAAATTTGAAATATAAACCGTCCCCGTGTTTCTCCCTATACCGCTTGATCCTGCGGTGCCCCTGCAAACTGGCTGTTGTACAGATCGGCATAGAAGCCGCCTGCCTCGAGCAGTTCCTTGTGATTTCCCTGCTCGATGATGCTTCCCTTGTTCATGACCAGGATAAGCTCCGCATCACGGATTGTGGAAAGCCTGTGAGCAATGACAAAGCTGGTCCTGTTCTGCATCAGATTGGCCATCGCCCTTTGAATCAGCACTTCCGTCCTTGTATCCACGCTGCTGGTAGCCTCATCCAGTATAAGAATTACAGGATCGGCAAGTATGGCGCGGGCAATGGTAAGAAGCTGCTTTTGTCCCTGGGAAATGTTTGTCGCTTCTTCATTGAGCACCGTGTTATACCCGTCGGGCAAGGTACGTATAAAGTGATCCGCATACGCCGCCTTGGCTGCGCGGACGATCTCATCCATGGTTGCGCCTTCCTTGCCATAGGCGATATTATCCTTGATGGTGCCGTTAAAGAGCCAGGTATCCTGGAGCACCATGCCGAACATTTTTCTGAGACTGCTGCGCCTTAGATCCTTAATGTCAACTCCGTCGATGCTGATCTTTCCTGCATTTATTTCATAGAAGCGCATCAAAAGGTTTACAAGGGTGGTCTTGCCGGCACCTGTCGGTCCGACAATGGCAATGGTATGGCCCTGTCTTACATTGAGGTTCATGTTCTCTATCAGCGGTTCATCCTCTTTGTAGCGGAAATCCACATTTTCAATGGCGACTTCACCCTTCGGGAAATCAATGACTCGTGCTTCGGGGCTGTCGGGAATCTCCTCCGTCTCATCGAGTACCTCAAATACCCTTTCGGCGCATGCCACCGTAGACTGTATGATATTTGCAATGTTTGCCGTCTGTACGATGGGCATGGTAAATTGCCTTGAATACTGGATGAAGGCCAGTATATCCCCCAGTCCCAGCAAGCTCCTGGTTATCCAGATTCCGCCGACGATGCTGATGCCCACATAACCAATGTTGCTTATAAGGTTCATCAAGGGAAACATTATACCCGATACGAATTGGGCCTTCCAGCCGGCATCGTTCAGCCGGACGTTCGTCTCCTCAAATTTCTCAATGGAATCCTTTTCACGCCCGAAAGCTTTCACAATTTTATGGCCTGTATACATTTCCTCAACATGACCGCTGAGTTGGCCAAGCTCTTTCTGCTGGGCTGCAAAATATTTCTGCGACTTTTTGGCGATAAAGGTCGTCGCGGCAATATACAACGGCAGTGTTGCAATGACAATCAGCGTGAGTATGGGGCTGATGGTCAGCATCATGATAATATAGCCGATAATGGTAATCACTGACGTTATGATCTGCGTCAGGCTCTGCTGCAGGGTGCCGGATATCGTATCAATGTCATTTGTCACACGGCTTAAAATATCTCCATGGGGGTGCATGTCAAAATACTTCAGCGGCAGCTTCGCAAGCTTTTTATCCACTTCTCTCCTCAAATCGCGCACGGTCTTTTGCGCAACGCCTGACATTACAAGCCCCATAATCAGACTGAAAGCCGCGCTGACCAAATACATCCCTATCAGGATCAATACGATCCTTCCAATATACTTGAAATCATATTCGCCATTGGTTTCCCGGATTGCCCGGATGGCTCCTTCAATCTGGTCATCCGTCAGTTTTAAATTTTCATCCCCGTTTGCCATCCCATCCTGCTGATCGGACGGCATTTTGCTTCCCAGTTCGATTATTTTTTCGCAAATACGGGCCTTCTCTCCGGCATCCGTTACCGTGCTCAGCATGGGCAGCTTAATGAACTCCTGAATGGCTTTAACAGCTTCCGGATCGACGGTTGCCTGCTGTGGCTGCTGCTCCCGGCCTCCGGCCGGGCCGGCCTGCATTTGCTTCATCAACTGGTTGATTTGTTCAACGGCTTTCTCCTGTGCCTCGGACATCTTTCCAAGCATCATCTTTGCCATATAGCCGTCCTGCAGCTTGTTCATAGCTTCTCCGCTTATTTTGGGAGCTGCAATTGTAAATGCGGTACTGGCAATGGCAAATATCAACACAATGATCAAATTGAGCCTGTGCGGCTTCAGGTAATGAATCAGTCTTTTTAAAGTGCCTTTGAAGTTCTTCGCCTTTTGGGCCGGCATCCCGAATCCACCCATGGGGCCTCCGCCCCCAGGTCCTCTCATTGGTCTTTTCGGCATATTTTTATTATTCTCACTCATGCAATTTCCTCCTCCGACAGCTGCGACGTCACAATTTCACGGTATACCTCACAGGTATCCAGCAGCTCCTTGTGAGTCCCCATTCCGGCAATCCGTCCCTCGTCAAGAACAATAATCCGGTCGGCGTCCATGACCGTACCGACTCTTTGAGCAACGATAATCACTGTTGCATCGGCAATTTCCTTCCGGAGAGCCCCACGCAGTTTGGCGTCCGTTTTATAGTCAAGCGCAGAGAAGCTGTCATCGAAGATGTATACCTCGGGCTTTCTCACCAGCGCCCGGGCAATAGAAAGCCGCTGCTTCTGGCCGCCCGATATGTTGGTACCGCCCTGGGCGATTATATGGTCATAGCCTCCGTCCATTTCCGAAATGAAGCCTGCTGCCTGGGCGATTTCAGCTGCATGCCTGATTTCTTCTTCCGCTGCAGTATCATTACCGACCTTTATATTCTCGGTAATGGAGCCTGAAAACAGGACAGCCTTCTGGGGTACATAGCCGATTTTGGCGCGGAGAGCTTCCTGTGTAATGCTTCGGACATCAACGCCGTCGATGAGTACGCTTCCGCCGACCACATCATAAAACCTGGGAATTAAATTGATCAGCGTCGATTTGCCCGAACCGGTGCTTCCAATGATTGCCGTAACCTCTCCGGGGTGAGCGGAAAAAGATATGTTCCTCAGCGCAGGTTCTTCTGCTCCATGGTAGCTGAAGGTCACATCCTTGAATTCCACAAAGCCTCTTCCGGTAAACGTGTTTTTTGTTTCCTCGCTGTCGGTTATTTCCGGCACCGTATCAATTACCTCATTGATTCTTACGGCAGCAGCCTGGGCCCGGGGGACCATGATGAACATCATGGCCAGCATCAGCAAGGAAAACATGATCTGCATCGCATATTGGGTGAATGCCGCAAGTGCGCCCAGATCCATGCTGTTATTGCTTATGCGGATACCGCCGAACCAGAGGATCGAAATCGAGGTCAGGTTCATCACTACCATAATGGCAGGCATCATGAACGCCATGATCCTGTTGACTTTTATATAATTGTCTGTAAGATCCACATTGGCCTCGTCAAAGCGCTTCATTTCACGCTCTACGGTATTAAAAGCGCGGATTACGCGGATTCCGGTGAGCTTCTCGCGAAGCACCAGATTGATTTTGTCAATTTTCTTCTGAACAAGCCGGAACAGCGGGATCATCCGAGACGCAATCAAAGCGATGACGCCCCCGAGGACAGGCATTGCAACAGCCAGCACCAGCGTCAGCTCCCTGTCCTCCTGCAATGCCATGATCACCCCGCCGATTGCCATCATGGGTGCGGATATCATCATCCGCATGATCATGACGGTGACCATTTGGACCTGGTTTATGTCGTTGGTCGTCCTTGTAATCAGCGTGGCCGTTCCTAACTTGTCAAATTCATGCAGGGAAAAGCTCTCAACCCTTCTGAAAATTTTGCTGCGCAGAATGGTTCCCAGTCCCACCGCAGTTTTTGAAGAAAGGTAGCTGGAAATCACGGCACATACGGCTCCTCCCGCGGCAACCAGCAGCATCAAGCCCCCGATATGCAAAATCTTGTTTGTATCGCCCTGCATAACTCCGTCATTGATGATATCCGACATCAATGTAGGAAGATACAGGTCTCCCAGCGTTTGTAGAAAAATAAACACCAGTACGCCTATAACCATTACACTATATGGTTTTAAAAATCTATACAGCTTCAGCATAAAAAATCCTTTCCTGTAAAATAAGTTTTCGAAGAATAATATACTCCAATAAAATCCTTTTGTCTGAGGTACGGATCCTCCTGCAAATTCAGGTACTATAACGAAGGCCTTTAATTATCCTGCAGAAATAACGCATCAAAATATTGGCGAATATTTCCGTAGGACGCATAAATGCCGGTACATTAATACACCCTTCGTTGTCGTATTGATTATTCCTGCGGGCCGGAGGTTAAAATCCTTTTTAAAACATTCAGGCCTTCGATAATTGTATCCATTTCCTCAGAAGTACCTGTTTCAAGCAGGCTTTCAAAGTTCTTTTCGGACCTTTCGAGAAATTTATTGTGCATCTCCATGAATCTTTCCGTAGCCTTCACGTAGACGATCCTTTTGTCTTTATCACTCCTGGTCCTTGTGACCAGTTCCTGCTTTTCAAGTCTGTCGATGATGCCGGAAACCGTGCTGTTGGACAGGTGCATTTCCCTGCTCAATTCGGTCAGCTTCATCTCCCCTGATTTTATCAATATCCCCATAACGAAAGCTTGCGGCATTGTTATCCCTTTTTCTTCAAAACATTTGCGCATACTCCGCTTTAAGGTCTTTTCCGTCTCAAAAAAAAGCCTGGCGATCCTGATCTTTTTGTTCTCAGCTTCCATCTCCTTCCTCCCTTCGCCTGTATCATCCGGAGCGATGGCGCAGCAATCCTATTCCCTCACAAAAAGGGATTTCCATGCGGATTCTCTCCTTAAGGATGACATTAAATTCCTAAAATGAATGCATAAATTTCGTATGCAAATATTTCGTATAAGAAACAATTATAAGCATACCGCATTTTAATGTCAAGAATTATTTTCGCATTGAAGTATTCATTTGTATTTTCACGAATATTTATTAGTACTACCGCAAAACGACCCTTGATCTATCATTATTTTATACACCTTACAGAAATATCGCGAACGCATCAGCGCATTATTTCTGCAAGGGATAAAATTAATGTTTTGTTGTAGCATCAGAAATGAGCTATAGAAAAGGATTTCTGCCGAAATAACCCAGCTTCACTTCAATCCTTATGACTGTTCATTCCCCGGCCGGATTCAAAACAAACTTATGAATCACATGGGCAACGCCGTCTTCATCGTTGGATAAAGTGACAAAGTCCGCCTTTTCCTTTATGGGGTCCTTTGAATTTGCCATTGCAACACCCAGTCCTGCATATTCAATCATGGACAGATCATTGTATCCATCCCCTACGGCAATCATTTCGCTTCTCTTGATTCCAAAATGCTCACCCAGCTTCTTCATAGCGATTGCCTTGGAAGCCTTTTTGTCCACGAATTCAAGAAACATGGGCCTGGAGGTGTGAAAATTGACGCTGTCGTTTAAGTATTCTCCCACCCGGGATTGGTATTGCTCAATTTTATCGATTTCATCATACCATAATATTTTCGTCGCCCCGTTTTTTAACAATTCTTGCAGGTCGTTGACTACGATAGGCTCTACCTTTGAAATCTCTTTATACTTCAGCACCCTTTCATTGACTTCGGAAACAAATAATTTGTTCTCCGCCCATATGACAAAGGTGGTATTGTATTTTTTGGCCAGCTCAACGATACGGTTCGCGTCTTCTGAAGACAGCTTCTGCTCATACAATATCTCTTTTGATTTGCCCATGATCACCATGGCGCCGTTATAGGTTATATAGGGCAAGTCCAGATTCAATGACCGGTTAAGGTGTTCCACCCCCTGTAAGGGCCTTCCGGTGGAAATCGTAAAAATAAGGCCCTTTTCTACGCCGGCGGCTATTGCTTTCCTGGTTTCATCGGTTAAATTCCCCTCACTGTTCAGAAGCGTTCCGTCTATATCCACTGCCATTAGTCTATATGCCAACTGTGTACCCCCTCATAAAGAAAATAGACTCACTTCTCTATTCTACTACAAAATTCCCGGTTGGTGTAAAAAAATCAATTCTTTCTCGCGGTAAAAGGCGGTAATCTTTTGTATGGATTAGCAGGTAAAGCCGAGAATCGCTCCCATTTTTTCGCTTATTTCCTTCATCTGGTCTCCATTCAGGTTGAGGCGCTCGGCCAGTTTATGAAGGATCTCCTGAAATTTCATTGGATCTGCCATCTCCATGGGGTCAATGCCCAATTCGGAAAAAACGGCAAGCAGAAACGAAGGTTTTATTCCCAGATAGCCGGCAAGCCATTGAATGGCAGCTTCGATTTTCTTTTGCATTTTGGCGGCATCGATGGCATCACTTTTACTAACCTCAGCCAGCTTTGACCGTAAACTCGTATAACTCTTTTTTTGATCTGAACCGTTATTATTTTTCGCGTTTATCCCTTCACTTCCAAGCAACTCCGTTATAATCTCCTGAAATGCTTTACCTGCTCCCGGATTGAAACCCTTATTGTTTGCCGGGTTGCTTTCTTCAAAGGCCAGAGCTTTGTTTTGCACTATGCCAATGTCTTTTGCTATCATATCACGCACTCCTCGTTAATTTCCTTAAAATGTATACTCTGCAATAAATATCGGAAAGACAAGCCAAAAGTTTTAGAACGTTTTCAAAAAATCCTCTTGCGGCCGCGCAGGCTTATTTTGTTAAATCGGTATACGAAAAAGAAGTGTCTATCCAAATGTATCTTCCGATGGTATAATCTATAATAAAAAATGCGTTAAAGAGATACAAACGTAAAAAATCTCTATAAGGAGAAATTTTATGCTTAATGACCCTTTATATATCATATGGACGGATAAGAACAGCCTGAATATACCAATTATCGATGAGCAGCACAGGGGCATCGTATCAATCATCAATTCGCTGCATTACTTTATCAAGCAAGGCCTGGGCTTTCAGGCCCTGCTGCCGACCATCATCATCATGGAGCAATACTCAATCATCCATTTTGAAGCGGAACAGTCGTTACTAAAGAAATACGGTTATCCGGATTATGACAATCATTATTTACTGCATGCAAAATTGCGTGAAAATATCAAAGCCATCAAGGCGCAATCTTTTTTAAATAAAGATACCGATGCCGTGATTGATTTTTTAAAGAATTGGTGGATCCATCATATCAATTTTGAAGATAAGAAATATGAAAAATGGATTACGGCATCCTGAAATTATTTCCGTGGTTTCATTTTTCCTGGTAGTGTGCCGGCACGTGCGTCATTGCTTGTGAAACTCCTATCCTGTAGGGGCGCGCATTGCGCGTCGCAAATGGAATCTATGTCAAACAGCTACCGGACAGCCAGGCCGCCCCTACAAACAGGTTTCCACACTGGTGGTGTGCGCACATGTGACAAATTGCGAGAAGCTTGCGATGAGACCGTTACACTTTACTCTTGATAATACAAAGTTATTTATCGTTGTATTAATAAAGATGGTGAAGTATGTAGCTTCGTATTGTGCCTATACCATCTGTTATTATCGTGATTTATTATCTGTTGTAAATACGCCGACTGCTGTAACAACAATACCTATGAATGGTGACACCCTTCCCATAAATAAAAGAAAACCTTCTTCTACAAACCCAATCAACATTACTTTACAGGCTATTCCCAATAAAATAAGAGCAATCCCAAACAACATCACTCTGTAATCTTTCATTTTCAATCCTCCTTATACACAACTTAAACATATATGTAAATCTAATAGAAATTATAATATAAATACCTGCATAACGCTACTACCTATAATGATCACATATGAACTCATTTGTGATACGTCTCACCGTATCACTTACCAACTAAACCACAAAGTTCTTGAAATAAGAACTGCCTCTTAATTACTATATATAAATTTATCGTAAACACTGTAAAACTCAAGAACACAGGAAGCTTATAACTTCATTATTTACAATTGTAGATTGTTCATGGTTTATCCCATGTCCAGCATTTTTTATGATTTTATATTTCAAGCTGTTTTTTTCTAATGCCTTTATGGAATCAGAAAAGTACGTCAATTTGTCGCAATCTCCAATTAAAAATAACGATTTATCCTTAATTGACTCAATTTGCCTATCCTCAAATTGTACATACTTATGATACATCATTGTTCTATTGTTGAAATACTTTAGAAGATAATACCAATGCTCCATTATATTTTCTTCTTCAATAAAAACCTTATTATTTGGTCCGCACAATTTTTTTAGTAATCTAGTCGTACTCTTTTTAGTTGGGAAAAGAGCTTCTGGCAGAAAAATCTTCATCATCCTGAATAAGGGATTCGGACCTCCTTTTGCTGATATCGCCCCTGCCATACAAAGAATCTTATTCACTCTTTCTGGCTTTTTAATTGCATAATATTGAGTTATGTAAGCACCATTCGAAACTCCTGCGATATTGGTTGTGCTGATATTAAAGTAATTCAATAATTCATCTATCCACAAAGATAGTTCAAATTTTTCAAAGTAAATCTGATTAGGCTCACTTTTTCCAGGTCCCCCCATAGTATCAACAGCAAGTACAAAAAAATACCGTACCAACTCTTGAATATTATATATCCACATTATAGCAGAATTATCACCGACGCCATGAAATAGTAATAATGGAGGATTTCCCCGTTTTCCTGCAACTATGATGTGTGTTTTCCCAAACGTTGTCTCAACGTCAATTTCTTCTTTTTCTACTCCCCATGATTCTAAAAGCTTATCATAAGATTGATATATTAATTTTTTCCCTTCTTCTTTCTTAAATCTTTTTATCATTATTACATTACCCCCTTTTATTATCCACTCTCAAAAAGCTTAACACCATTTCTGTGGACGGAAACGGAACATTTTTACCACTCTGAATTCGTGATATTGCTAATCCTTGAATAATTGAAAAATAAGTTATAGCAAGTACTAAAGGGTCTTCTTTAACGATCTCACCTGAATTTTGTCCTTCAACTATTATTGGTATCAGATGTTCAAAAGGCCTTTTTATCCTCTCTTTTGCAATATTTTTAGCCTCTTCGGGTATCGCTTCCGAAGTTGCTACCTGTAGCATAATTAATCTCCAATGTTGCATTGCTATGCTGTCAGGAGATAAAAACGCTTCAGTAAGCCAAAATATTCTTTCGTATGGACTTCCATTCAATTCTGTTGCATATTTCACTGAATTTTCCGCACCCTCAGTTGCTAAATCAACAATTTTTGTAAAAATATCATCTTTTGATTTGAAGTAGTTATAGACAAACCCTTGACTAAAACCTGCTTTCATAGCTATATCTTTTATTTTTGTCCCAGCAAGTCCTTTCTTTGAAAATACTTCAATTGCATTTAATAGTATTTGTCTAATTCTTGTATCTTCAACCATTTCTTCAAAGCCTTGTATGAATTTCTTTTCTAATTCTTCACTTTGTATAGACATACAATCTCCTTATGAATGAACGTTCATTCATATTGTATTTCAAAAATATGATTTCGTCAAGCTCAATAATGTTCACCAGGCAACATTATTGTCATTTATGATATGTTTCGGCGTATCAACCTACAACTAAACTCTCAGGTTTTTGAAATCCGTATAGCTTGTTAAGCTAAGATACACCATCTATTGGTGTATCTTAGCTATTTTTCACATAATATAAATTTCATGCCCTATAATAAAAAGTAATAATCTTATTCGTGGTTGTCGATTTACCATCTATAATCAAATCATAATTGGAACTTAAATTCTTGACTGTTGATGCTACTGTAACGTTATGACCTTTAATTTTAAAATTATAATTTGCCCCTTCTTTATTGAGTATGCATTCAACGTTATCTATAACTCCATTATTAATAAATATTTTATATTTAAATTTAAAAATTAAATTTGGTAAAAATTCAATTTTATACTTTTCGTTATCTAAATAAATCGTCCATTCTTTCTTTTTCATTTAATCACTCTCCAAAATCAGTTAACAATATAGTACATATATGTAGCTCTTATAAAAATTACAATATAAATGCCTGTATAAGGCTACTACCTATTATGTCCACAAGTGAACACCATTAGTTACTTGTGGTAGATTTTACCGTATCACTTTACAACTAAATAATAGGGTATTTGAAATAAAAATTGCTTATTAACCTAAGAGACACCAATGGAAGGTGTCTCATCAGGTAATTTCCACATATTACAAAAATAACGAATTAACCTTACTTCGAATTCTGCTTATATTACGAATTGACCATAGTCAAAATGGAATCTTCCGTCACTCCCAGCATATCCTTCTATTTCTTTTATATGATTATATTCAGGAAGACGGGACAAACAATTACGAGCTATATATACTGCTATTGGATTAAATAATTTATCGTACTCTAAATTATAGCTTGAGCTTCTGCTAATGGTATGAACTAAATCAGGTTGATAACGCTTAATTTCAATATCTGCAATTGGTAAATCTATATCGGTCAAGGTAAGCCAATAATAAAAGTAAATGCCAGAACGTCTTTTCACTCCATTAGGTTTGTTGTCAATTTCATCACGGATTCCTTTGGTTAATAAAGTTATCCAATCTTTTTCATTTGGGAAAACAGTTGCTAAAAATCGTAAGGTCACGATGGAAGCTTCAAAACATTCCCCTGTACTACAAAAGTTCCCATAACATGTCGTCCTAAGCCGTTCTTTAGTTTTGCTAAGCATATTTTTTACAATGTCTTCGTTTGGTCGCCACAGAGCCAATAACCGAAGTATTTCCAACTCGTAATGATTTGCAGAAAAAATATGTGTTTTAGGCATAACCCCAGTAATTGTAATAAGTTTTTTACCGTTATATGGCGGTATGTAAAATAACGGATACATTATTCTACCGTCAGTCGGTGCCTTAACTCCTTTATTAAAACGTTCAAGTGAGTTTTTATCACTTATATTATCCAAGAAGATACCCGTCATGTTTTTCTTCTCGTTATCAGTAAATGTCTTTCCTTTTATTATTTGATGATTTGTCGTACATAAAAGCTGATATACGCTTGGATTTGGACTATCTTGAAGTAGATTATCTCAGCCTCTAAAAATTGAGCCATAATATCTATCCTTTCAAACTGAAAATTATAATTGTATTTTCTGAACTCACTTGGTAAAAATCTAGTGACGCGTTTGAAAGCTCTTGAAAAAGAATCTACACTATCAAATTGATATTTTAAGGAAATATCTATGATACGTAAGTTACTATTTAAAAGGTCGTTTGCTGCAAGGCTAATCCTGCGAAGCCTGATATATTCATTAGCAGAATACCCCACATACATAAAGAATAGTTTATAGAAATTAGATAAAGACATATATGATTCTTTAGCTATCTCATTGAGATTGATTTCATTTTCAAGATTTCTCTCAATATAATCAATTGATTTTTGTATAAGTTTGTAGTAATCCATTTTGGAGTTCTCCATTAATATCTTAAGATAAATCTATTATAGCTTACATACTTTCATCATTACCCGACTTTTTTTCTAAGGATAACTAAAAAACCGTTAATTTGTAGTTTCCTACAAATATGTACCCCTTTAAAAGTATTATAAAATAAATGTCTGCACATATCTATTTCCTATAATGTTCACATGTGAACTCATTTATGATACGTCTCACCATTGTTAATCTTGAATGCCCTGTAAACCTGCTCAAGCAAAATAAGCCTGACCAACTGGTGGGGAAAGGTCATATCCGAAATTGACAATCTTAGACCGGCTTTTGCCGTTACAGATTCATGGAGCCCGAGAGAGCCGCCGATGATGAATGTGATGTGGGATATGCCTGAAACAAAGTATCCTTCCAGCCTGGCGGCCAGGCCTTCCGAATCAAGCTTTATCCCCTTGATATCCAGAATTACTGCAAAAGAGCCTTCCTTCAACTTTTTCAGAATTTTATCCGCTTCCTTTTTTTTGACCTGCTCTTCCTGTGCCGGGCTTAATGCATCGGAAGCCTGCTCATCCTCCACTTCCAGCAGCTGCAGCTCGCAAAACCGCGAAAGGCGTTTGGCATATTCCTGTATGCCCTCCCTCAGATATTTCTCTTTAATTTTACCTACAGCTAGAATCGTTATCTTCATACTTCCCTGCCTATCCTATTCTTTAAGAGGGATCTTCCCATCACGGTAATATCCATTGGCAAAAAGCGACCAATGACTGTCCCTGCGTTACACTGCATCATAACAGTCATTCCTACGCAACTGTCAGCCTCAAGCGGCTGCATCTGACTATAGACGGCAAATAATGGCCGCTCAACCTACAGCCGTATCATAACAACCGGCATACGTTATAACTCAATTACCTCGCCGACTTTGTCTCTCAATGCCACATCCAGCATAATATCTGCGCCAACGCATATCTGCTTTTCAAATAATGCATTGCAGACCGTCTGGTATGCCAGTTCCGGAAAATTGTTTTCCCTGCTGAGGTGCCCCAGCAAGAACCTCTTCGTGCCCTTTTCCGCCATGTAGGCGACTACCTTGCCGGCTGTTTCATTGGAAAGATGTCCGTGTTCTCCTGCGATCCTTTTCTTCAGATGCCAGGGATAAGGCCCCACCTTCAGCATTTCCACATCATGGTTGGATTCCAGGAGCAGCAAATCGCTGGCTTCCAGGCAGTTCAGCAGTCCAAGGCTGACGTGCCCGATATCGGTGGCGATGGTGACTTTTTTGTTTTCTGCAAAAAAATTATACCCTACGGGCTCGCTGGCGTCATGGGGTATTGGAAATGAATTGATGGCAATATCACCAATCTGAAATTCTCTTCCCGTATCGAAACAAAGCCTGTTGGCCAGATTTACAGGTCCCAGCATGGGGCTCATCGCTTCCCAGGTGTTCTCATTTGCATATACCGGGATATTGAATTTTCTGGAAAGAATTCCTGCGCCTCTGATGTGGTCGCTGTGTTCATGAGAGATTAGAACAGCGCTCAATTCCGACGGATTCTCTCCGATGGAAACCAGAGCTTCCACAATCCTCTTTGCGCTTAAGCCGGCATCAATCAGAAGCTTTGTCCTGCCTACGCTTAAAAATATGGAGTTTCCGCTGCTGCCGCTGTATAAGCTGCAAAATCTTATCATTCTATTCCATGCCTTCCAGGCGGCCGATGAGCCGACCTACATTTAATGGCCGTTCTATTTTTAATGGCATCGGTTTTTGCTTTTGTCATTGCTGTGAGCACAGCGACCGTGGCAATCTCCTAATCACTGAGTGTATCTTCTATCCCGGCTGAGATTGCCATGATTCACTTAAGTTACGCCCGCAATGACACCTGCTGGAATAACCAACACAACACTTATATAGCTACCCTTCCACTCTGACGATATCCGCACCCAGGGCGCTCAGTTTGCCTGTAAAATCCTCATAGCCCCTGTCTATGTACTTAATGCAGTGGACTTCTGTCCGTCCTTCTGCTGCAAGCCCGGCTAAAACAGCCGCCGCTCCCGCTCTGAGATCGATGGCGTTTACCGGCGCCCCGGTCAATCCCACCGGTCCCTCGATGACGGCAATATTTCCCTCCACCTTTATGTGAGCACCCATGCGTTTCAACTCATCCACATATTGAAACCTGTGGGGCCAAATACCTTCCGTGATCGTACTGGTGCCTTCCGCCAGACACAGCAATACAGTGGCCGGAGGGTGTAAATCCGTAGGGAATCCCGGATATGGGAGCGTTTTGATGTTGGCTTTGTGGAATCCTTCTTTGCCGTTGACCTTTATCCAGTCTTCGCCTTCAATGACTTTAACATTCATTTCTATCAGCTTGGCTGTCAATGATTCCATGTGCTTGGGTATGACGTTTCTTACAGTGACCTCGCCTTTGGTTGCCGCCGCGGCAATCATAAAGGTTCCGGCTTCAACCATATCGGGTATGATGGAGTGGGTTTTGCCGCCCTTCAGGGTACTGACGCCCCTGATTTTTATTACATCAGTACCGGCGCCCTTTACATTGGCTCCCATTGCATTCAAAAAATTGGCTGTATCTACTACGTGAGGTTCCTTTGCTGCATTCTCTATGATGGTCGTACCTTCTGCCTTTACCGCCGCCAGCATAAGGTTTATTGTTGCCCCCACGCTGACTACATCCAGATAGATCTGGTTTCCCACAAGCTTATCCGCATATAGCTTGACCATTCCATGTTCAATCGTGACGGAGGCCCCCATCGCCTCAAAGCCCTTGATATGCTGATCCATTGGCCTGAAACCAAAGTCACAGCCTCCCGGCAGCGCCACCTCGGCCCGTTTGAAGCGGCCCAGCAAAGCTCCCAATAAATAATAGGAGGCTCTCATGCTGTTTATCATTTTGTAAGAAGCTTTATAGGAATTTATTTCGTGGGAGTCTACAAAAATGGTATTCTTATCTTCTACGGTAATCTTAGCGCCCAGCTGTTTGAGGGTTTCCTCCAGGATCCTTGCATCCTTGATGCTGGGAATGTTTTCTATCCTGCTGGTACCATCTACAAGCAGTACCGCGGGTAAAACCGCCACAGCCGCATTCTTTGCACCGCTTATGTACACGTCACCCTCTAGAGGTTTCCCTCCGTTAATAACTATTTTCTCCAACTAGACCGCACTCCCTTTATCATTTGTGTTCCCACTTATTATAACATTATCTGCCGCAATTTAACAATGGCATCTTTATTGGACTTTTATCCGTGCTGGGACAGTCTATAGATAGGCGGACGCGTAATGCGCACCCATACATGGCAAGGGTATCAATACTATACATTATCTGCGGCAATTGGGTGATGACATCTTTATTAAATTTCAATCCGTGGCGGGACAGTCTATAGATAGGCGGACGCGCAATGCGCGCCCCTACATGGCAAGGATATCAATACTGCATATTATCTGCAGCAATTGGACAATGACGTTTTTATTGGATTTCCTTTCCGTCGGAGGCCCCGAAGAATCGGTCTACGCCATTGACCTTTATCCGCCAGACCGGTAATTGCTCGGAAAATTCCAAACGGTTCTCCTCCAGGGAAGCAAAATCCTTATATCCAAGATCGATCGACGTTATGACCGTTTTTTCGGAGCCGTCGAAGTTTTGCAGCAATACCTGATATGCTGTCGATATGTCCCTTATGGCCTCCGCTGAAAGCCTCGTGATCTCTCTGCTGCTTACTTCAAGGTAAGTGACGCCTTTTTCGGAAACTACCGCTTTCAAAGCGTTGTCATAGACCAGAAACCCTCTGTACTTTTCCAGATATGTAAACACTACGCCGTCTTCCTGCCTTTCAGGCATCCCATCCGGCACATAGGACGTTTTGTCAAGCTTTTTTTCCTTAAGGAATTTTTTCAGGTATTTTTCGCATTCCTCCAAATCGGTTATATTTGCATGTTCTTCGGGTTTTTCATCGGTATATGTAAAACTGTTTGGGCCTGTAACCGTCAGCTTCTTCGGCCCATTTTCATATGCATTCCCTTCGCCGCCGGCCTCACTGCCTATGCTTATATCGGGCCTGAGTCCCAGTAATCTTTCAAGCAGCGCCGCAGTATCCAATATCCCGTTGCCATATTCCATCCTCGGTGTATCGCTATCATACAGAGGGATTTCACATTCTACTACAATTCCACGGCTTTTCAGAATCGTCTCCATATTGGCAATGGCTTCCCTGGAAATCCCCTGGCTTCCAAATTCCATAAGAATTCTGGACAGCAGAAAAACATTAAGCACAATGAATAAAGCAATGATTATACTTTTCGCCCTTGCCCATTCCATGGTCAATCTCCTTTTTGCGCATCCAGTTTTTTTGTAATCAGCCCTGTGCCTTTATTCTCCAGCACTATATAAGGCTCCAACTGCCCGTCATCAATGGAATCCATGACATATCCGACGCCAATATCCTTGATTTGCAGCTGCTGGTAGCTGATATTGCCGTCGTTCATAACCTCCAGAAACCTGTCGTAATAACTATTTTTACCTGCTTCGGCAAAATCCCTTAAAATGTACCTGCAGCTAAGCACCCTCCTGCTATTGGCTTCAATGGTAACGGCATGGGTGGTCTTATCGCCGGAGTCCGCTAACAGCACATCGATGTGGACAGGATATCCTTCAACCATATAATCGAAATAAAATCTGTATGCTCCGTTCGGCAGCAGCTCCATTTCGGAGAGGTAAATATCGGCTTTCCTGTTGGTCACGGATTCCGCCTTTTTTATAAAGTCGTAGGCGTTCAATAAAGCCGCGCCAATGTTTCCCCGGACACCGGAATCCGCTTCGGAAAAATTCTGGAATTCCAGTGTCCCGTCAGGGTAAATCTTGTACAAGTTCTCCGTAGTGTTGAATTGTATAACGCCATCATTGTATTTTTTATTCACATACCTTTCTTTCTGACTGCCCAGCAGCGCTTCCGCCAGTCCATCCTCGTTGGCTGCTCTGTCGGGGACCGAGCATGAAAGGATACGGTAAGGCCAGAAGGCAGGCGAAGTGCTTAAAAGGACATCCGGCTCGGTATCCCAGCGTTCATCAAATTTACTGTCGTGCATGGTGTTATATTCACGGTAAGCGGTCTGGCCTTCTTCTTGAAAGGGAGCCAATATTTCCGTAAAGCTTTTCTTTCGAACAAGCTCCCTTGACTGGTATTTGTAGATCTTTCGATTGGTATTGTTCATGTCATAGAAATAAATGGTATTAAGGCTGTTATTATTGCTGTCCGGCAGGATCATGATTTTATAGACGGAAGGAAGCTCAACGGAAGAGTTGGGGTCCCCCAGGAACCATTTGAGCAAATCAGGCCTTATGGCCGTCTTGAACTCAAATACAAAACCTTTTTTCGAGGTAATATCCCCCCAGCTTTCCTGGCTGGCTGCAGACAGAGTCAGATTGCCGTTTAAAATGGCAGTGAGATATTCTTTCGTTTCCTCCCACAGCAGTTTATATTCAGGGTCTTTTCTGTCAAGAATCCAATGGGATTGTTCACCGTTGGACAAAACCAGCCTGTAGGGTAAAAAAAGCTCATCACGGGTTATTTCGTCAGTCACCGGAATCCGGGGTCTGCTGAAAATTCCCGATAAAAAACTGATAGGAAGCCTGTGGCTTTGCTTTGACCATAGGATTCCTACCTGTATTAAGCTTATTATGAACAATGCAATTAATACTATGGATTTTATCCGCTCTCTATTCACATGTTTCATCTAAAGCCCCGGTCCACCGTTTACCTTATTTGGACGGTTTATTATTGTTAAACAAAAATTCGTTCAAATCCGCCGTAAAATCAACCACCGCATTGACGATTACATCCTTTATGCCTGCTTTCTGTAAAATAAGAGAGTATTTATTGACCTGGACATCCTCCGTTTTAAGCACGCTTTTCGCTGATGCCTTGAAAGCTAATATCCTGATCTTGTTCACCCCTTCGTTCAATACGATTTCCTTTTTGAAGGCGCCGATGTCTCCAATATCCCATGAGCTTTCACCATCGGTATTTTTCATCGCCACATACTTACCCTGCTCTTCATCATAGACCTGTAAAACCACCGTAACACCCGAATAATCGGAAAGTCCTGATACTATGTAGGACTTCTTGGTTATGCTGACCGTAGACTGGTCGGGCATGGTAATGGTGACCAGAATCTTGCCGGCCTTGTCTGTTTCCGCATCCTTGCCGATTTCGCCGAGTACCTTTGCAACATCCTCCGATAAAGCAGGCGAATTTTTCGGCGTCGCAGCGGGCGTAGCCGTGGGAGTGGCTGTAGGATCCGCAAAAGCGGTCAATCCGAAAACCAAAAATATCGACAATACGAGCATAGTGCAAATCAATTTCTTTAACATACCGAACGATACCCCTTTATGTAGTTCAATTAGAACAGCGACCATTATTTCGCCAACATATGTATGATACTACTATTATGATTATACAAAACATTTATTACAAAACAATTACATGGCATTTAAGATTCAATTACACGTTGGCCGTCAGGCCTGTCTGCCTGCTTTATGGGCAGTCTGACAAGCACTTCCGTCCCCCTTTCCTTTTCACTGGTGATTGCAATAAACCCCGAATGGGCCTCCACAATCTCTTTGGCAATGGCCAGGCCAAGGCCGGTACCGCCCATCTCCCTTGACCGCGCCTTGTCCACCCGGTAAAACCGCTCAAAAATTCTCGGAAGATCGCTCTCGGGTATGCCAATGCCGGTATCCGCCACCTTCATATAAACTTCGTTTTTCGTCCTTCCCATATATACGGATATCTTTCCGTTCTCAGGCGTATATTTTATGGCATTGCTCAGCAGGTTGATAACCACCTGCTCAATTCTGCCGTAATCCGCTTCAATATTGGGCAAATCGCCGATTACATGGCACTCCAGCATCTGTTTCTTATTATTGGCCTCCATCTCCATTTTTTCAACAGAGCTTTTTACAAGGCTCACAAAAGACATTTCCTCTATATTCCACTTCAATTGCTGATTGTCAAGCCTGGATAGCTCGAGCAAATCCCTGACAAGCCGGGTCATCCTGTCTGCTTCGGAGTTTATGACCTCAAGAAAATGTTCTGTCGTTTCCCTGTCGTCAAGCGTCCCGTCCAGAAGCGTTTCGGCATAGCTCTTGATGGATGTGAGGGGCGTCTTCAGTTCATGGGAGACATTTGCCACAAAATCCTTCCGCATATTTTCAAGCCGCTCCTGTTCGGTAATATCCTGCAGCACCGCAATGATCCCTCCGGGTTTTTTGTCCTCATCGGTAAATACTGCAAAATAAACCCTTACCGCCCTGCTGTCGATTTTTATCGTAACTTCTCCGGACCTGTTTGAACTTAAATACAATACATCCTTTATGGAATAGTCGATTCCGAACCTCCTGGCATAATCGTCAAAGTTTTCCGTAAGCTCCTCTTCGCCAAGGATCCGCATGGACGCGGGGTTTGTGTGGATAACCCCGCCGTCGATATCAAAAGCGATGATTCCCTCGGTCATATAGTTAAAAATGGTTTCCATTTTGTTTTTTTCGCTGGATATTTGTGTTAAGGTCTTTTTCAAGCTGACGGCCATGGAGTTGAAAGACTCGGTGAGCTTGCTGATTTCATCGTCGGAGGACTTAACCTCCAGCAACTGGTCAAAGTTCCCCGCCGCAATGTTCCTGGCCCTGTTCATAAGCTTTTTCAGGGGAGACGTGATTGTCCTTGACAAAAAATAGCCCAGGAAGAATGCAGCCCCCATCGCCAGCAGCAAGCCGGTAAAAATAATGTCGTTAAAATTATCAATAATGCCAACCCAATCATCTTTATAATACTTGAAATAAAGGATGTAATCACCGATTGGGTAGGCATAGTCGAAAAATTCTATTTCGCCATAGCTCTCCAGTATCTGCCTGTCGCCTCTCTTATTTGCCATAGCCCTTAAGAAATTATCGGACTTTAGTAAAATGCCTTCAATCGAACCGTAGTTTTTGATAAAATAATCGTCATTGGAAGAGATGAATTTGCCCGTTTTATCCGTAATTGTGTAGCTCTTGTACATATCCTTCGCCGAAAACAGGTTGCTGCTGGCGTCTAATTCGTCCACAAGCTCCTCCCTGCCAGGATCGTCACCTTCAATATTCCAATACTCGAACCCGTTCTCTATGCCTTTTACAAATTTGTCATAATAGCTATCCTCAACCTGCTTGTTAAGGTACAGGCCTATGGGGAGGATCAGGCAAAACGTAACCAGGCAAAAAAAGCTCACCAGCCTCCACTGCAAACTTTTCAGGAACATACAAACCTCATTTATTGTTTATTAAAATAGTATCCTACGCCTCTTTTTGTCAAAATATACTCACAAGCGGAGGGATCCTTTTCAAGCTTTTCCCTGACCCTTCGAATGGTGACATCCACCGTGCGTACATCGCCATAATATTCATAGCCCCACACTTTTTCCAGCAGGTTCTCCCTGGAAAATATCTGTCCGGGATGCATGGCCAGGAATTTAACCAGTTCAAACTCCCTCAGGGTCAAGTCAATGATGTTGTTGTCCCTCTTCACCTCATACCGGTCAACATCAATCACAAGGCTTCCACATCTTATGAAGCTGCCCTTGCTGGCCTCCGTTTCTTCAATGGCCGTCCTGCGGATATTGGCTTTGACTCTGGCCATCAGTTCACGCTGGCTGAAGGGCTTGGTGATATAATCATCGGCTCCCAGCTCAAGGCCGAGCACCTTATCAACCTCTTCCTCCCTGGCCGTGAGCATCAAAATGGGCGTCGATATTTGCTGTCTCAGCTTGCGGCATACGGTGAAGCCATCCATTTTCGGAAGCATGACATCCAACAGGATCAGGTCGGGCTTCTCATTCAAAGCCAGCTCTATCGCCTGCTCGCCGTCATAAGCCTCAACCGTGTCGAAGCCCTCTTTCTTAAGATTGAATCTCAATATCTCAACAATATTTTTCTCATCATCGACAATCAATATTTTTTTGCTCACGTGACACACTCCTTCATCCCTATCTTGTACAACTTACATTATATCATTAAACGGCTTAAAAAGAAGTACAAATTTTACACAAACCTGTAATGAATTTGTAATTATTCTGTAATTGGTTATATTATTCCTGATAGCAACTGCTGCATGAGGTGAGTTATGCAATACCGGAGAGAAAGCCGCTATCTGGCCTGTTTCGTTGCCGTATGCCTGGTTTTCTACATTACAGTACTATGTTTACTGAACAGTATAGGAATATACAATATAAATAAAAATTCCAATAATGACAGGTTTTTTTCCCTGGATGATGTTTACTATTCCGTCAACATTTACTCCATCCACATGGAAAGCTCTCTGAGAGTAGTAAAGCACCCACTTTTTATGGTATTTGGAAATATTTTTACGTATTGCGAGAAAGCCTTACTCGGAAATATAGGCATAAATTCCCATTATCTGTTGATTATTGTTTTACAAATCATGGTACAGATCCTTGCGCTGATATATCTTTTCAAGATCCTGAGGGAGTTTTACAGGCTGGACATGAAGTATGTATTCCTTTTGCTCGCCATCTATGCTTTTTCCGTGTCTGCCTTCATCTTTACCTTCTTTGCAGAAAGCTATATCTTCAGCGGCGCAGCCCTGATTATGTCCTATTATTTTATTCTGAAAAAAAACGTTCCCGTTTCCATTCTTCTTGGCGTTATCGTGACAGGTATCACAATAACAAATTTTGTGATCTGGGCCATCATGGTCATGCTGCTGGTTGGAGGCGTGAAACGTAAAGTGACGATGCTGGCCGCATCTGCTGCAATTTTAACAGTCCTTGTCTCTGTATTTCCTGTTGGGCGGATCTTTTTTAAAAATTTCTTCCATGTCTTCGGCAGCAGCCCAAGGAATTACAGCGACAACTTTGATCTATACGGTATGGCAATAAGAACCATATATTCAATTTTCGGCACTACGGTTTTTTATGTGGATACGGTGAACCAATCGCCCTTCGGAGAGTATATCGGTAAAGCAGTTTCCTTTGTTCCCAGTTCAAACATTCCCATTTTCCTGATGATACTGCTCTGGATCGGTCTGCTGGCCTATTCCGCAATTAAGAATTTTCGCAGCAGGCTGCTCCTCGCACCTCTTGCCATCCTGGTCTTTAATCTATTGCTTCACGGAATCAGGCAATATGGCCTGAAAGAAGCCTTTTTGTACTCTCTTCACCATTTCTTTGCGCAGATACTGATGGTGGCCGCCGTTTTTTCGCCGGCCGGGCATAACACGGCCAACAGGCTTGCGGAGCGTTTGCCGGTGGAAGAGGTACTGCAGGAAACCAGAGCAAGGCGGGTTATCTTTGCCCTGCTCCTTGTGTTTTTTGCAGGTGAAATTGTTTTGAACCTCAAGGGCTATATAGAGTTTTACCATTATATTTTTACGTTGGTATGAAGTTCCTTTTGTCCACACCACTCTGCAGCCTATGCATTGCTATGATCAAAGTTTTCCTGTAGGGGCGTCCATTGGCCGTCCGGTTTTTGCCACCATAAGATTGCATTATGCGGATGCACACTGCGCGCCCCTTGTCGAATCATCTATCTATGATCCTGTATATGATCACCGCTGCCTGAGCCCTGGAAGCCGTACTTTTTGGCGTCAAGGTTCCATTTCCGTTGCCTACCATTATTTCCGCTTTATATACATTGGCCATGCTCTGCAGGGCATCCTCAGAGACAGATTCCCAATCCGTAAAGTCGTCAAGTATCCCGATATCTGCATTTTCCAGTTGTTTATTGACCACACTGAGCGTATTGCCGATAATTACCGCAATATCTTCCCGTATGATAGGCTTCTCGGGATAAAAATTACCCGTGTCGTCCGCCGACGCTATAATCCCCAATGCTTTTGCTGCCATCAGCTCCTTGTAATACCATTTGCCTTCCTTGACGTCGGAGAACTCGCTTGAAGCAGTGTAATCCCCCAGATTGAAGGCCCTGATCAGGATGCTCACAAATTGCGCCCTCGTAATCTCTTCCAGCGGTGCATATTTGCCGCCGCCGATACCGTTGATCATGCCGCGGGCCGCCATATTCTCAATAGCATCCCTTGCCCATGACACACTTGCCAGATCACTGAACACCACCTTGGCTTTTGTGTTTGCATACACTTCCTGGGTATATTCGGAAGATTTATTTTCGTCATAGGCTTTGACCCTATAATAGTAGCGCGTATTCGGCTCAAGCTCCTTGTCCAGATAATTCGTCAGATTGGCACCTACCCGGCCTACCTCGGCATACGTTCCTCCCTGCTTTTTCCTTTCAATACTGAACCCTGTTTCTCCCGTCAGGTTGTCCACCCAGGTAAGCCTTATCTGTGTATCGGATACTGCCTCCGCTTTAACGTCGGACGGGGCTTGAAGCAGCTGCACTACGATGCTGACCTCATTGGAAAATCCTGAAACCGCGGAGTTAGTGCTTATGTAAGCCCTGACCTTGTAGTAATACGGTACATCCGATTCGATCTTTGTATCCGTATAACTATTTATATTTGATGCAACGGTGCCATGCTTTTCCCAGGTACCGGCGCTTCCTGCCATTCGCCATATTTCAAATCCCGATTCATTGTCCGAATTGTCATGCCATGTCAGCTTTACGCTCCCGTCGTCACCCTCATTTACGGCGAGCGCGGTTGGCACGCCGATACGGGTTGCGGTTATGGTAAGCTCAGTGGAATAATCGGATTCATTTTCGCTGGTTCTGGCCTGGATCCTGTACCGATAAGTCTTCCCGGGCTCCGTATCGTTATCTGTCCAGCTTTTTGTATCGGCCGGTAGCGAAACGACTACATAGTAAGAGCTACTGCTGCCAGCCTTCTTTTCAATAATAAAATTCGTTTCAGAGGAATGATCATTCCATGCCAGAGCAATGGCGGAATATTCTGTAACAACCGCCGTCAATCCATCAGGCGCGGCCAGCTTCGTATATGCGCCATAGCTCTGAAAGCTGCTAGGGAAATATTCCGAATATACGTTTGCACTGACAATCGCTCTGATTCTATAGGCATAAAGCGTATTTTCCTTAAGACCGGTATCACTGTAACTTCTGATATCCGAAGCCACCTCAGCGATCACACTCCAGGTTTCCTCCGCCGCGAGCTTTCTTTCGATAAACATTTTTTGCGAACCCGCGCCGGAAGATGTCCATGCAAGGTCAATCTGCGTCGGAGATACCGCTTTTACTGTCAGTGATTCCGGAGCGGATACCGAAGAAGCCGTGACAGTCACTTCATTGCTATACGTAGCAGAGTTTCCAAAAGAATTATTCGCAAATACCCTATAGGTATAAACAGTATCGGGAAAAACCCCGGTATCGCTATACTGGGTAACATTCGCCCCGGTTGTAGCAATTTCACTGTAGCTGCCCGAACCTATTTTTCTCTCAATCTTAAAGGAAGTCTCATTACTGGACTTATCCTCCCAGGAGAGCCTGAGATTCCTGTTTGAGACAACGATCACCTTTAATCCGGCGGGCGCCGCGGGCTCTGAAAGGGAGAAAGAAGCAATATTGCTTACCGCTTTGTTGTTGTCGCTGTCATAAGCTGCTATCCTGTAGTAATATGTCCGGCCGGGGGCTAAAGTTTCCATGTCCGTATAGGAGGTAACATTTCTGGCCAGTGTTGCAATTTCCGTAAAGCTTCCGGAGTCCGTCCCCTTCTCAACTTTAATAAGCCCCTTATTATTTGCGTCATTCGTCCATGTCAGGCTTACTTTTCCAGTGTTCGTGTAAGTGCATACGAGATTTGCCGGAGCTGTAAGCCTCTCTATTGGGTTTGATATGTTTCCGGTTCCGCCATATTTACCGGTAGGAATTGCCGACATCCTGTATCTGTAAGTTCCGGCAGCCGTGAGGTTATCCGTGACGGTTGCAGTCCCCGCAGGTATTGTGGCATTGACGCTTATCCAGTTCCCCCAGGTGGTGCCGTCATATTTTGACCTTTCCAGCTGAAAATTCTCTATACCGGTCTTGTCAGGCCAGCTGATTGTAACAACACCACTTGCCATAACGGCAGATATTTCAGGCGGCTTTATGGGTATGACACTTACAGGTGATGATGGCTGTGATCTGCGTCCCTGGCTGTCTTTTGATGTTATCGTATATTGTAATTCCTGTCCATACGAGGTCACCTTATCTTTAAATGAATAAGTCACCATATCGCCCGACGTATACTGGCTTACATTATCCAATACCGCAAGCTCTGTTCCGTCCGAACGCTTTATTACCGCTCCTACCGCCGATGCCGAACCGTTTTTCCATTTAAGCGTGATGGTATGCTCATTCTCAGTCTCTGCATTTACATTGAATACGGCGGAACTAATCACTGGTTTGGAGACTGTAAGTGTCTTTGCCGTGACTTCGGCCTTATCCAATATGGCATTCGCGCTGTTTTTCATCTCCAGCCTGTAGGAATATTGTGTTTCCGGCGTCAGGCCGCTGTCGGTGAAGCTGGTGTAATTACTGTCCGTATTGATATTAACGATTTTTATCGGTGCGGTTGATTCATTCCGGTAAATGCTGCAAGTAACCGCTCCCATGGGCCAGCTCCATTGAAGCTGGATCTGGGTATCACTGAGAGGCGAAGCCGACGCGTCCATAGCGGCATTTACGGCGAAAGCCGGAAAGATACTTGAAATGGTAAACAGACAGAGGATCAGGCATTTCAGCAGCCTTGATTTGCGTCCCGTTCTTGGTTTTATCATTCGTATAACCCCCAAACTTAGTAAAACATTATAACATAATTCGACTGGAAAACTGAATAAATTGTTCCAGGAATATGATATCATAAATTCCTTTGCCTGTCATTACTAAGTCTGAGATAGAATAACATTATCAATATGCGCCCTTGCGGGAAAACATACAGGGTATTGTCCGTAAAATAATGATAATGTCCAGCAGGAACGACCAATTGTTAATATAATAGATGTCCAGCTTGATTCTTTCTTCATAATCAAGGTCATTCCTGCCATTGGTCTGCCAATAGCCCGTTAGTCCCGGAGGCACTCTGAGGATCATGCTGGAATACTCCCCATATTTATCAATTTCATCCGGTACAATCGCCCTGGGTCCAACCCAGCTCATATCCCCTTTTAGAATATTGAAAACCTGTGGCAGCTCGTCCAGGCTGGTCTTCCTCAGGAATTTGCCCACCTTCGTGATCCTTGGATCGTTTTTTAACTTGTAATCCTTTTCATATTCCTCTTTTAATTTAGGATCGCTTTTGAGCAAGTCCTGCAACACTTCCTCGGCATTGCTTATCATGCTCCTGAATTTGTAGATGTGCATGATTTCCTTGCCATGGGCCAGCCTTTTCTGCTTATAAAATACAGGCCCCTCGGACGTAGTCTTTATCATTATGGCAATGACAGCAAAAAGCGGTAAGGCCACAATCAGGACAACCAGGGAGAAGACAATATCAAAAAGCCTTTTCAGTTTCAACTGCAGCGGCGACAGCATGGACTCGCTTATGGTCAGCAGCGGCACATCATTTATCTGGCCCGCCTCCAGGGTCGCAGCGGTAAGGTCGAGAATGTCCGGAACGATAAAGACCTGCAGATAATTCGCTTCACAATAGTTTACAATTTTCTCAACATCCACTCGATCGTCCAATGAAATGATCACGGTGGATATGTTGTTTTCCTTTATTACTCTCTCAAATTTACCAATATAGCCCAACTGCCTTATTGTGGTGGTATTGTTGTAGGTGTTCGGAAGCAGGCAGCCCATTACCCTGTAGCCATATTCCGGATGATCCGCAAGATAAGTGGCGATCTCCTGCCCTCTGGTATTGCAGCCTACAAGCAGGACACGCCTTACACCGTAACCGTTTTTGTACAAGTACTTCATACCATAGTGAAAAGCTAGTTTGCAGATGATTTGAAAAACCAGGGTAAAGACAATGAAATATACGATGAACAATCTGGAGAATGACACAAATCTCGCAAAGAAAGAGACGATAAAGAACAGCATGAAGCTGTAGATGAAAGCCCTTACCATCACAGGTATCTGGACTGTGAGCGATTTGTACCCCTTGTCGTAGTAATTGTTGAAGTATAGTGTGAATAAATCGATGGCCGCCACAAAAACAAAAGCTGACAGATACCACTTGTAATCTATAGTAGACCAGTCAAAGCCGAATCGGATGATAAGCGCAAGAAGCCCTGCCATAACTACGGCAACGCCATCCATCAGCATATTCAAGCCCGTAAGGCCTTTTTGGCTTCGCTTCCTCACAACTATCCCCCAAAGATAATACAAAATAAGTCGAGATAATTATACATCATATCATGGGATATTTCATGTACTATTTTTATCAAATATGAACTTGTTTTCCAGCAGAAATATTTTATAGAAGAGTCTATTTCCTTTTAATCGCATTTATAACAATGGCAAGTCCCCATTTAGCATAGATCCCAATATACACCAGCCAACTTAATAAAACCGGGTATTTTCTCCTGAAATGCTTATTGTAGTATATGTACATTGCTTTATGAAAATATCTAATTGTTTTCGTGCTCTCCTTTTTGCTGCTTTCCCTTTTGTAGTGCCAAATGTAGGTACCAGGGTAGTAGTAAATGCTATAACCGGCTTTTTTTATCCTGTAGCACCAATCTATATCTTCGCCGTACATAAAAAAAGCTTCATCAAGATAGCCTACTTGCTCCATCACTGTCCGGGGAAGCATCATAAATGCGCCCACTAGACAGTCGACTGCATGAGTCTCATTTTCATCCAGATAGGTAAGGTTATACCCGCCAAAGAATTTGCTTTTAGGAAATAATCTGTCCAGTCCTGTTGCTTTGCAAAAAGAATTCCATGGAGTGGGAAAGCCCCTCTTGCAGGCAATGTCCAGACGCCCATCCGCTTTTATAAGTTTGCAGCCGACAGCGCCAGCATCCAAGTGTTGCTGGAGAAAATCAATCACTTTTTTAAATGAATTTTCAGGAATGATTGTATCAGGATTAAGGATAAGCACATAGTCACCTATACACTGTTTCAGCGCCAGATTATTGGCCTGTGCGAAGCCTCCGTTGACAGGATTTCGGATCAGGTTTACCAATGGAAATTTTACTTCTACCATGTCTGCACTTCCATCTGATGAGTCGTTATCAACTACCCAGACATCAAAGCCTATTTCTTTCGTTTGCTCGAAAATGGATTTTAAGCAGTTTTGAAGCAAATCTTTGGTATTATAACTTACTATGATAACAGAAAGCTCCATGTTCACTTCCCCTTTAGTCTGGTAGACAACCATTTTTTCTCCAGTATGCTCCAAATATACTTATCGTCAACTACCTTAAGAGACTGTACCTGTTTTCTTTTAGCAAGGACTTTCCGGAAGTTCTTGAGAAAGTCCCACTTAGCTTTTAAGAAAATCAGGCCTTTGCCTTTTAGCGTAAAGTAGCCAAAAGCAAGGATATTGTAAAGCAGATGCCGCCATAATGTGCGAGGTATAAGCCCTGCAGGCATATTTTTAAAGTAGGCATACTCGACATTTCTCTGTCCGTAGAAGACATGTGTATCACTCAGCATGCCTATAGATGAGCGAACTTTGTGGTATACAACCGCATCCGCAGCATACTTGCACTTATACCCGGCAAGCTGCGCTCTGAAGCTTAGATCGGCATCTTCGTATAATAAAAAGAAGTCTTCGTCCAGCAGTCCTATTGTCTCCAGCATCTCGCGCTTGTACATGGCTGCGCCAGCACAAGCCCCGAATACGTACTCATCCTTGCAATATTGGTCTTCATTCTCCATATGGCCGCATTTGAATGCAGCGCCGCTGATGGAGAAGCCATCCCCTGCCGTGTCAAGCAAATTACGGTCATAGTATGATACCATCTTTGAAGCACAAGATCCAACTGATGGGTCGGAAGTCATGCATTTATATAAGTTCTCCAACCAGTCAGGCTCTACAACAGTGTCATTGTTTAGCAGGACGATGTAATCGCCTTTAGCAGCATGGATACCGATATTATTACCATATGAAAAACCTGTGTTATGGTTTAGAAAAATGAGTTGTATGTTTGGGTAATAGTTCATCAAATATTCCTGAGATCCGTCAATAGAGTTATTATCAACCAGAATAATTTGAACAAACAAATTTTGATACTTCTTAATTGACTCCATACATTCTATCAAGTGATGCTTACCATTATAGTTAAGTATTATAATAGATATATTTTTATTGTTAATATCACTTATCATTAAAATCATTTACCTGTTCAGTAATTTATTTCTTAATAATACGATTTCTTGAGCAAGCTTTCTAATGCGGTTCGACTGTCTTGTAAAGTGCCACAGTTAAACTTAAAATAATGTTTAATAACAGAATATTGCTATTAAAAATAATTATATAAGAAATCCCACAAAAAATCCATATTAAAGTATATTTTAACTCTGTAAGCGTAAAAACAGGCTTTGGTGATTTCAATTCGATACTTAGAACAGAATTGTTTCTCCGCAGCCAGCCGCTTTGCCTGCTTCAATGTCGTTCTCGCTGTCACCGAGCATAGTACTTTTGGAAAGGTCGACGTTGTATTTTTCTGCCGCTTGCAGTATCAATCCCGGCTTGGGCTTGCGGCAGTCGCAGTCTATTTTATATTCCGACCGTTCACCCTCAAAGCCTTTATCTGGGTGGTGTGGGCAGATAAAAATATCATCCACATATGCGCCTTGCTGACCGAGCAACGTTTCCATTTTATTGTGTATCTCATTAAGCTGCTCCCAAGTAACTTCGCCACGTGCGATTACAGGCTGATTGGTAATGACTATCACGAGCCGTCCGTCAATGTTGGCTTGCCTGATAATATCCGCAGTTTCAGGAATTAGTTCAAAGTCATTTATGTCACGGAGGAAACCGACATATTTGTTAATCGTACCATCGCGGTCGATAAACAAGGCTCTTTGCTTATTATGGAGATTTTTTGCGGTAACCTTTCCGCTGATAATATCTGCCTCTGTTTCCGCTATGCGCTCTGGAGTTCCCATATCCTTTACATACTCAGGCGAATCGTAGACAAAAAGCGTGTGTTCGCCAATCATCGGTTTGAGTATATCTCGGTCGAGGTCAATTTTTAGCGGAGAAGGTATAGCGAACTTCTGAAAAATACGAGGCGACATAAAGTGCAATCCGGCATTGACACGATTCTTATACCAACTACGCTCATCCTCTTTTGCTAGCCACCCCGTAACACAACCGCTTCCATCAGCGACTACAATACCGCTGTCGTAAGGATGATTATTCGGGTGAGTGAATAATGTCACGACTCCGCCGTTTGTCTTATGCGCGTTATAAAACCGCTCGACATCAACGTCAAAAATAACATCCCCATTCAAAAGCAGAAAGTCATCGCGAAGATCATCTTTCAGATACCAAAGCGCGCCGCCTGTGCCGAGTGGCACGGTTTCCTCGATATACTTTACTGAGTCACCGAAGTAGTCACGGATAGTTTGCCCGAGATGTCCGATAATCAGAATAATATCGTCAACACATTGCCGCCGCAAACACTCAATCTGATGTTCTAAAACAGGCTTGCCCGCAATCGGAATCATCGGCTTGGGAATCTCCGAATGAACACTTGCGACGCGAGTTCCCTTGCCGCCTGCCATTATTACAGCTGTCATTTTGAATCCCCCCAGAAATGCTCCTCAAGAGCAAGACAAATGGCGTGGTAGACGGGTAAATGGAGTTCCTGTATTTTATATGTTTCCGTTTCCGGTACGCAGATACAGCAGTCACAAATATCTTTCATCTTCCCGCCGCTTGCTCCGGTCAGTCCGATTTTTGAAGCACCGCGACCTTTTGCGGCATTCAGAGCGTGAATAACATTTTTTGAATTGCCGGACGTAGATATGCCAAGAACACAGTCACCCTCGCGAGCGTATGTGTAAACTTGTTGTGCATAGACATAAGCGGAGTCGCAATCATTAACGAATGCCGTTGAAAATGCAGCGTTCTCTACGAGTGCAAACGCGGGTAACGCCCCTTGCAGATTGGCAAGCAATTCTTGATCAGCAACACGTTCGGCGAAGGCTATGTCAAGCGGTCGTTTCAGTTTGAACGACTTCGCCAGTTCGCCTACGATATGCAACGCATCAGCTGCGCTACCGCCGTTGCCGCAAACGTAGAGGCGATGACCGCTCTCAAACGCAGTCAACAATAGTTTTGTCGCATTTTCGATTTCAGCGGCGCAATCTGAGAGTTGTGGATAACGCTCGCAAAAGTTCTGTATCATAACTCTACTCCTCATAAAGAATATCAAATTTTGCAGGATAGGCGAACAGCAACGCAATTTCACGTGATTCAAAACCTATCCGAAAATGTCCGTTATTATCGTCAAGCACCTCTGTAACTCTATACTTGCTCCCGTTAAGTTCCAGATATGTCGGTTTGCTATCAATGTACATTCTCCGATTGCGTTCATTACCTTGAATGACCATTTGAGAACCTCCGTTAAGAACACCGTTTGTCCAGTTGGTATCGTTAACATTTTCGGCTTGATTTAGGTCAAACGGATCGTGCAGAAGTTCAATTACGTTCGCAGAGAGCAAATCTACGGTTGTGTCACCTTCGGGATATGACTTCAAAATTACCTCACCATAACCGTCCGATATATATACGGGTATCGAGATGTTTGTGCCCTGATTAGGCAAACCAAAGTGGTCACGGTAACTCGGATACAAATCAGCGAAAGTTTTATATATGACTACCAATTCGTCATAGATTATTATGGGTGAGTTTTCATTCTTTTCAACAGAGTACGAAATCGTAACATTAGCAAAGCCATTGACATAGTTATCGCTAAACGCTTTCAGCAGGACGCTGCCGTCAGGCTGAATGTCACTTTGCAGCGTTACCGCATTACTCGAAACATTGCCAGTTGCAGAGCGTTCCCATTTTTCGAGATAACCAACTGTTTCAACATAATCATAGTTTTTCAGCACTTCTTGAAAGAAAAACCAATTTGAATGCATAATCCATGGCTCCCAAGTAGTCATAAGAGCGGGATTCAGTACATACGGATAATTACCGGAAACAAATTTGTCGACATATTTTTCTCTTGTTTTATCGCCTAAACTGTGAATAATATAGTCAATTCCGCTTGGCTGATATTTGCGTTTTACGACCTCAAAAGCAGTCGCATATGTTGTCCAAAAATTATCATCGCCGATTTGCTCTGATAATTCGTAGAGACTGTTTGCATATCCGGTCACGCCGCCGAGTTCCTCACATCTGTTTTGCTCATAATGCGAGCCACCTTTTGTATTCACTTCGGCATAGCTGACATAACCGGAAACAAATGTTGGAATGAGGAACAAAAGTATGACTGACCCGATTGCAATACCAATCTTAAAATGAGTGCTGTTTTGCTGCCGCTTTGTACAAACAAGCGCAATAAGCGAGCAAATGCAGGCAATAAGCGTAATATATTCGGTTTCGCGCACACTACCGCCTGTGATTATGTCATACATCTCTTGGCGGACAAAGTTTGCCAGCAAGAGATATGCTAAAAGCAAATTCTCTATTCGCTTGTCTTTTGCCTTGCAATAGATGACAATGTTGAAAACTGAAAGTCCGGCCGATAGCAAATCCGCAAAGGTAAGTCGCTTCAAAATATCGTGCAGATAGTACATTTGTTCTTCGTAATTGAACCAACTCTGATAGCCCGATATTCCGAGTGTTACTTCAAAATAGCTTTGCGGGTGAAAGCCTGTTATTAAACAAGTTAGGAGCAAAAACGTACCGATAGATACTGATAACCATATTCCGGCTCGAATCAGAATGTATTTTATGTTCTGTTTTTGTGTGAGCGTGTAAATTAACACGCAGATGCAAGAAGTTATATATGCGGCAACACCCATATCATTTGAAAAGACGATTGTCATTCCTGATATTACAGCCGCCCCAACAAAATATAGGAATTCGCGTTTCTCACTATTTTTGCATTTTTTAATAACAAAACAAACGATAGCAAAAAGGATAATTGATTGTGTTAATCCGAACCCTCTGATTATTCGCGCGGAATTGCCAACGCCATAAAGTGGCAAACTCCAACCCAAATCGGATAAAAACAAGTCAAATACTTTTTGCACAAACCTGTAACCACCGAATATCAGCAAGCTGACAAACGAGGCTACATAGCCCGAACGGACAACGCATTTTGAAATCACGAAAATGCTGACAAAACTCATTATGCAAGTTAATAATGTTCCCGCAAAAATAGAGTCATGGAAAGTCCCACCAAATATCCCGGTTGCAATCGCACCATAAAAGGCGTGACCCACGCCAAGGTACGGTATGAAATCCTTAAATGCTGTCTGCCCGCCGAGAATACGCCGCCAACTATTGTAGTTTTGAAATGTACCGTTTACCACGCCAAAATCAGAGTACACAGCGGAGTTGTAAGCGATTGCGACAGAGAGTCCAAGCACGATACATATATACATACATATATAGATACATACGCATTTATTCGATGACAATTTTCTTATGCTTGCGAGTTCTTTCACTTATTGCTTATCCTCCTTGCATTATTGAATAAAAATGACTTTGGTTTTCTCTACCAGTAGAGATAGTCCAAACGATGTAAATGCGATGCCGACCGTCCTCAAAGCGTATATTTGCAGGAGATGTCTCCCCCCCGACGAGGTCAAATGGGACAAAGTTGAGATAACGAGCGTGTCCGACAATTACAAATATCATCAGAATGATACGCATAACGTCAAGTTCAAAGATGCGATTTTATTCGGCTGTATATATGTCTTTTGTCCCATCGGTATGTTCTACTCCTTTATCATACATACCCACAAGAAGCGTATCCTGTGTGTAGTCAAATCCATGTACTACAAACGGCGGCACAAGGAACATATCTCCGGCTTTGAAGGTGTATATTTCTTTGACTTCACCTTTCACGGCAGTGAACTCAAATCCGCCGCTTATTACATAGAACACTTCGTTGTTTTCTTTGTGATAGTGACCGCCCCGTACTGACATAGCTTTTGATTCCACGACATTAAACTGCTTATACCCCTCGCGCACAAGTTGAACGAGAGTTCCGCGCTCGTCCAAGTGTTTGAAATTCGGCTCAAGTATTGTTATTAGCAAGTCGATTCCCTCCTTATCTGTCCAATACCACGCCGCTTATTTTAATCTTCTCCCGCCAGTAATTCAATAGGTCAAGTATCGTGGTTTCATACGGAATTTCCGGTTTCCAACCTGTGTGAGCGGTGAACTTTGCCGTATTCGGCACCTGCAAGTCCGCATCAATCGGGCGCAGACGTTCCGGGTCAGTTACGACCTCAATGTTTTTGCGAGTAGACAGGGATATGAGCGTGTTCAGCGTATCACCGACCTTGCATGTGTAAGTTCCGCCAATGTTGTAATATTCGCCTTTTATCGGATTGACGGTAACAAGCATAAAGTACGCCCTTACCGCATCACGCACATCGGCGTAGGTGCGGAGCGAGTCAAGATTGCCGACCTTGACGATTGGCGCGGTTAATCCTGCTTCAATCATCGCGATTTGCTTCGCAAATGTACTCTCGTGGAATACATCACCGCGACGCGGTCCCGTGTGCGTAAACATACGAGTAGTCATTACTGTCATTCCGTAGGCTTCGGCGTAGTAGCGGCCAAGCAAGTCCGTTCCGGTTTTGCTAATTGCATACGGAGAAGCAGGGTGAAAACTGCACTCCTCGTCTATCGGTACTTTTTCTTTTGGAACGCGCCCGAATACCTCGCTTGAAGCACAAACGTGTATAATCGGGTCTTGTTTCAGTAACCGCACACTTTCAAGCAACCGTGCCGTGCCGAGAACATTCGTGTTCAGCGTGTCAATTGGAGCGGTGAAACTCGTCTGCGGATAGCTCTGCGCGGCAAGGTGGAATATATAGTACGGCTTGACCTCGTCTAACACCGTAATCAGCGAAGTCTGGTCGTTCAAATCGCCGTAGCGCATAAACACTCTATCTCCCTTGTTGATTCGCTCTGACAAATGAGCAATGTTGTCAAACGGACTGCGCCACCGCTGTACGCCGTAGATGTCCCAGTCGGTATTCGCAAGCAGGAAGTCAGCGAGGTGTGAGCCGACCATACCTGTCATACCTGTAATCAAAGCTTTCTTTACCATATTAATCGTTCTCCTCATAGTCATATTCATCCGAGTGATAGTAGATAATCTTGCTGCCGTCATTTTCAAACTCAAACGGTATATAGACAAGATTATGAAGTGCCTTTCGTATCGTCGGTTGCTTGTCCGGCTCGGCAAACAGCACCATAAAACCGCCGCCGCCCGCGCCCATCAGCTTGCCGCCCAATGCTCCGGCATCTCTTGCTGTTTTATAAATATCATCAATGAAGTCGGTTGAAATCTTGCATGTCAATCTGCGCTTTAGCTGCCAAGTATAGTCAAGCAACCGACCGAACTCATTTATGTCGTTGCCGTTTGCGAGAATCTGCTCAGCATCGTCAACGAGTTTTTTCATTTCGAGTAGTTCTGCCGTCTTGTCGCGAATAGCTGCTGTTTGGGCAGAGGCAACGACTGCGCTGATACGGGATACGCCCGTAAAGAACATCATTAGTCGGCTCTGCAACGCTTCTTTCTTTGACTTCGGAATAACAACAGGACTGATGTGAAATCCGGCAGAGTCAAAGTTAATCCTGTTCAAACCGCCATACGCCGCCGCTATTTGGTCTTGCCAACCGCCGCTCTCATTGCACAACTCACGCTCGACGTGTATTGCATCTTCCGCTAGTTTACGCTTATCAGAGTATTTGCCTTTCAGCGCATACATCGACTGCAGCAGTCCGACAGCAAACGATGATGAACTGCCAAGCCCCGACCGTGCCGGCAAATCTGCGTCATACGCGATGTTTAGATTGTGAACGCCCATATAATGCATACAGTTACGGACAAGCGGGTGTTCGATTTCCTCTGTTTTACGAACGTGTTCTGTCTTTGAATACTTCACGCTCGTGTGATGTTCAAAGAACGGCGGCAGCCGGCGCATCTCAACATAGCAATACTTATTGAACGTGGTAGATAAAACGCTGCCGCCGTACTCGTCAAAGAATGGTTTATAATCTGTGCCTCCGCCGAAAAACGACAGGCGGAATGGTGTTTGCGTGAATATCATTTTCTGTACAACTCCCTATTTTTCAGGTAATCTTCATAAGTAGCCCGAATCCCATCTTCGAGCGATATTTTGGGTTTCCAACCTAAGCCAAATAACTTAGAGCAATCAGTCAGCTTCCTTTGGAATCCATCCGGCTTAGATGTATTCCAAACCAATTCGCCTCTGTATCCTGTAACTTTTTTCAACAATTCGGCGAGTCCACTAATATGAATGTCGCTTTCCGTTCCAATGTTGATTGGCGTACTGCCCGAATAATATTCCATTAGGAATACGCAGGCATCAGCCATATCATCAGCGAATAAAAACTCGCGCTGTGGTTTTCCTGTCCCCCAAATTTCTATAGATGGACTATTGTCAAGCACTGCTTCGGCAAACTTCCGTATGAGCGAGGGCAAAACGTGCGAATATTGCGGGTCGTAGTGGTCATTCAAACCATACAGATTGGTCGGTGTCACAGAAATAAAATCCGTACCGTACTGCTTGTTGCAATACTCGCAGAGCTTAATACCGATTATTTTTGCAAGACCATAAGCAGCATTTGTGGGTTCAAGCGTACCGGTTAACAAAGTATCTTCTTTAAGCGGCTGCGGCGCGTCTTTGGGATAGACGCTTGTCGTAGCTATAAATAGTAACTTTTTTGTGCCGTTTTTGGCGGCGGAATGAATAACATTTGTTTCTATTGCAAGGTTCTCATACATAAAGTCGGCGGGGAAAGTAGAGTTTGCGAGAATGCCTCCTGCACGAGCCGCCGCATGGAAAACATATTCCGGCTTTTCTTCAGCGAAAAATGCTTCAACATCTGATTGCCGTGTTAAGTCAAGTTCACTATGGGAGCGTGTTATTATGTTACTGAAACCACCCTCGTGAAGCCGTCTGATTAACGCACTCCCGACAAGTCCGCAATGACCCGATACATATATCTTTGCATCTTTATTCACCTTATGCCTCCTTTGGGCGGATTGAGTCTGCCGAATAGAATTTTTAACAGTAATACGATTACTTCCCAATTTGCGCGGGCGTCGGCTTTGGTCGGCACTTCACCGCTTTCCGGGTATACTCTCGTAACCGGCACCTCGGCACATTTAAACTTCAATGCCCCTGCTCGCGGCGGAAGGTAATATGTGACTTCATATTTAATGAAATCTTCGCGGAAAGGGTTGACACGTTCATCAAGCAGAAACCGCTTAGAATACGCGCGAAATCCGTTTGTGCCGTCTGTGACGATACGACCGCCGGCAATAGCCATAACAGGAGTGCAAATGCACTTAATGGCTATAAGGCGTGATAACGGAGTCCGTATACCTTTTCCGCCTTTTATAAAGCGAGAACCCTGAATATAGTCGTAGTCATCATCAAGTTTTTCAATGAAACTCTTGACAGCAACTGCGCTTACATCGTCCTTGTCATTGCCGTCCACCATTAAAAAGCCTTCATAGCCCTCACTTAACGCCCAATGCCATCCCATACGCATATCGGTGCTGTATCGGCCTTTGCCCTTGCGTACAAGCAAGGAACGAAAACCGGAGTTGCCGAGCAATTCGTGCGAAGTAGAACCGTCTTTTGACCCCGCGTCGGCAATAATTACATCAACCAAGTCAAAGATGCCGTTCTGTTTCATTTTTTCAGTTTGAGAAACAAACCGCTTGCCCTCATTGAAGGTAGGGATAATTAAGCAGTATTTATTCCGTTTAACACGAAATACGGTTGCATCGTATTCCGGTACGGCAAGTTTTCTGATATCAAGCAACATCACTATTCCCTCCTACAAATTAATAACCGTCACTCCGCAGATTATCAGCACGACAGCCATTATTTTGAACGAATTGACTTTTTCGTGCAGAATGAATCGGGAGATAAACAAAGTCCAAACATAAGTCAACGCTGACAACGGATATACAATCGAATACTCGACATACTTCAACAGCACAACATTGAACACAGAGGCAAGGACATAGAGGAAACCGCCTATGTACAGCATCTTACTGAACAACAATTTTTTTACGGTTAATCGCGATGTGCCGTTAGTTAGGGACTTAAAGCACAACGCGCCGAAACTGCCGAGAGCAGTCATCATAAACATCATAAACATTTTAAGAGGTAATGCCATCGTTGCCCGTCCTTTTTTCTGATTTACTGTTACCGAGGGCCAAGAAAATGACTCCGGCTATAATTAAAACTGTACCGAGCAGTTTTTGCGTTGTTATTTCCTCACCGAGAAACTTTACGCTCCACAATACCGCCAATACAAAACCAAAACTTAGCATAGGGTGGAGTACAGACATCTCTCCGAATTTGAACGCTACGATTAGCAGCACTGCTCCTAATCCGTACAAGCAAAGCCCGAAAATGTAATAGTACGGCGGCAGATTATTTTGTGTCATCAGCTTCCATACGAGCTGCCCTATGCTCGAACACAGAGCGGACATTAATACAAAAGCGATTCCAATAAGTAACTTTTTGCTTTTCATATACACCTCAATCTCCGACCAAGAAACTAATGTTATGGAATGTAGCCTCTACATCAGCACCAACGCTGTATGATGCTATCACATCTCTGTTCCACCACCAGTCTGTTGAGCAACGGACGATGTAGCGGTTTTCGCCTTTGACCAACGAGAAGTCGAACATGGACACGTTTTCTCCGGCCGAGTTTTGAAACGAGAGAACGCCGTTGCCGTCAACAGGCGAGTTAATATTAATCAGTGCGTATTTTGCATTTTGCTGAATGTCATTGCCTATCATTGCCGCAGGGCTATCCGATGAAGCTATGACCTCGCTTTTCCAAGCCTTCTTGGTGTCATATTGACCCCAAAGATAGGGAATTTGGGCAAGGTTCATTAAGTGAGTTGTGCCGAGATATTCGTAGCCAATCGGTGTCACATTTCGTGTATTAATATCCGCAGCGGTAACACCATCGGCAAACAGACTCGCATCTTTATCCGTTTCAACTCGCACCCAATCAGTATTAACGATAATATTTGTAACGTTTGCAGAGCCTGCTGACGAATAAAGAACTGTAGCGTTTGAAAGAGCCTCAGCTTCGTTTCGCGGGAACAGCATATGATTTGGATTAACGTTCAAAACTCCATTAGTCCAGTTATCATCGGTTAGGTCAGAGTGGCGAATAGGAGAGGCAAATGTGATACTTTCTGTTTTATCAGACTGTACGCCAACAACCCGAATGGACTTAATTTCAAATTCAGAACCGCTCGGTGGGTCAAGTCGTATTGCTTTCAATTCAGTGATGTCTTGGCGTAAAGCAACTGGGATAAATGCGACTGTGTACTCAGTTGCCGCCGACAGAGATGCCTTTGAACTATCTGCCTCGTTATATCCGGCATAGTCAAAGAAAACCTGTGCCGTCCCGCCAACGGAAGATTTGTATGTCAACTCTATTTCATAACTTACGTCGTTTGCGGGTGCAATTGTAACCGGAGATTCAAGGGGGATATTTATGAACGGGTCTTTATCGCTACAATTCAGCACTAACGGAGATTCTGATTCTATTGTCAAACCATTTGTCCAGTTTGCTTCGCCGATAGTGAGAGGAAATACTGCATATTCGGACTTTTCCGAATCAAAAACGAATTCGTTATAACGGCTTTTTCTAACCCACAAAGTGTAGTCGCCAATTGTTTTACATAACGGGCGATAATTATCGTACAGATATTCCATTACATAATAATATCTGTAAAATCCGGGTACGCCGTCTATATTCATTGTCCAAACGACTGTATTCACAAGCGCAAAATCACATACGCCATCGTAATCTTCCTCGACTTCTTCTATCAGTCGTTTCTGTGCGTAATCACCGCTTATTTCTGTGACGGACTGGGCGGCGTATACCGGCTTTTCTCTGCCTGACAATGCATAAAGCATAGTCTGCCCTGATAAATCGAGATAGGTTTCTCCTTCGGGAATTATAGAATTAATCATTCCGATAACATTTTTGTGTGTTTCAAACGGTGCGGATAAATTTACTCTCGTTGTCTTTGAGGTAGCGCCGTCATAAAAAATGTCCGGACTGTTAGCAGTTGCTATTGCTGACCTTGCTACAGAACCCGAACCTTGTATTGTGGTGCCAACAGTGAATATTGCCGTAACAACAAACAGACCGCTTGCAACAAATATTCCACGTTTGTGCTTCGGGATAACCGTTGCAAGAAAGAGCGCTATCCCAAGAACAGCAGTGAATATAACGTATGCGACATTATTTTCTGCCAAAGTGTGCCGTTGTAATGAACGAGTGCAATTTATAATATAGCTGAGCAGAAAAGCACACGAGGCATAGCAAACAGGCTTATTTTGAAAATGAGTAATAAGCCAAATTAAACAAGCAACGACGATGACCGGGAGAACGCTGTACAATAAACCAAAATTAAAAGATGTTTGGTCTCCGAGGCTTGCATAAGACCAAGTATTGGTACTCTTAGCAATGCCGAGAAACTCTAAGCCTCTCTTAATCGGATTAATGCCTTGCTGTAGGCACACGCCAACATAAAAGACTACCATTATTGCCGTAAAAATGCCGAGTGCTTTGAGAAATGACTTTGATTCTGATGTGAACTTTCGCTCTTTCACTATTCCGACACCAAGAGCGGCAATCGCAACTATGACAGCCGCACCGCCGTAAGCAAACCCTGTCGGTATTGAATAAACCAAACCGATAACGACTGAAAAAAACAGCCAAAGATAAGCACCAAAAGAACGCTTCTTTATCACGTAAAGAAGTGCAATAATAGAAACAACACACATACTTACATTAAGTGTGCCAATGTTCGGTGCAATGAGCATAAAGAAAAAGGCGAAATACTTATCAAATATGTTCTTATATAAAAGGAATGTGCAGAGCGCAGTAGGGATTAGCCACACAAAACTGTAACCGTAGTAAGATGCTCCAAGCACATCGCCGTTCAAAACACCGTATACGAGCATACCCAAGCTATACGACAACGTATGGGCATCGAACGAATTTATCATCGGGAGCTTTCCCCAAGCGAGAAAGTCATTAACGAGTAGCCCGTGGTTTGCTTGCTCGAAAAGTTCTGTTTCTGCCGTGCCGTATAACGGCGGAATTGCCGTGAAGTAATATAACGATAGAACAAGCCCGATAATCGAAATCGTTTCCCAATGTGGAAAGGCTTTCAATTTTGCGAGAAACTTTTTATTACCAAGTGCAAACAGTAACGCCGAAAGAACTGCAAATAACGTGAATACCCATTTCGCGCTTCCCGCACGATTCACGATAAACGCTCCGTGCTGATTGAGTATGTTGAACACCTCAAGTGATAATCCAGCAAACAGCATTCCGTATGACAATGGTACAAAAGCAAAACTGAGTCGAACAAAGTCCGCGAATTTTTGATTCTTCAGCAACAGTAAGACAATGACTGTCAAAATCGCGAATATTACGTAAAAACGGAACAGCGAGCGCACCGCGCTTGTTTCGGTGTTGCTTTGAAACAAGAAATTGACAAATAGCGTTAAACCGATAATGACAAATATGCCAAGTCGATAAACTTCAAATTTGACAAACGGGTGCTTAATGTAAATAAGCGTTGCAACGGAAATAATGAACGGCAAAGCCAAAATCGAATATTGCTGTAAAAGGCTATTAATCGCCTCTTTCACGCCCAAGTCAATCAAGATATTGTATTTATTGAGAATGAATATAACTGTTAGTGAAAAAGCACAGATTGACACCGAATTCAGAAAAGACAATGCACTGCTGATGTTTTCGTCATTCTCCTTGTTTTTCATTTTCGATGTAAAGAAATAGCAAAACAGCACTCCGATAACAAGGCAAATCGGAATGAACGCAAAATTGAATATTTGAAACAGCTGTATTCTTAACGAGGCATCAATGCCTTGCATTGTGGCGTTTCCCATAGTGCGGTCAAACTTCAAGTAACCGATGATGTATGAAAATGCAAACGGATTGAAAGCTAAGCTAAGCACAGCCGCAAAGAACAGCGATGTTGAATACGTAAACTTTGCATTGCCGTATACAACTTTTATTCTATTTGTAATATATGAAATAATCGTAGTCTCTCCTTATCTCATTAGTCTTTGGTGCAGAATATCGAAACATGCAGACGCTGTTTACGACCAAACTATACACGACCAAGCAATCATCACATGAAATTGTCGTAAAAGATAGCCATCTGCGATAACCGTTCTGGCAGGGGGTCGGCGGCGTAACCCGCTTTCGTTCAATTGAACATTATCACTATATACATTCAGTAGAGAATTCCAAGCGTTATTTCAACGGCGAACTAAAAATTTCCCGTGAATGCTTACAGCTTACCTATCCCACGCACAACTTATTCATTATAGCACATAATTATAACACATACTTTTTGAAATTACAAACCCTTTTTTCGTGCTTCACGGCAAAATCATGAATCCTTTAATTGAAAAACTAAAATCCACCCCAATTTCATCTCTAGTGGAATTTACCTTTACAAATTCAAGAAAACTGATAAGATGGATTTTACCTTTGCAAACAACTGAAACTAAAGAAGTATATATACA
>JAFABI010000106.1 GCA_023426125.1 Bacillota bacterium | reverse complement strand
GCCCACGATGTTGGACACCGGTACCAGGGCCGAATAGGTGGACACGGACGTGCCATCGCACCTGATCGACACCGGCACGCCACCAGCAACGATCGTCGCACCGGCCGCACCGGCCGTCTTGACCGTCACGGTGAAGGCCCCACCGGTCGAGTTGAACACGTCCCACTGATACATCCAGGCCGGGACGATGATCGTCAGGTTGGACGTAAGCGTGCCAGACAGGCGCAACACACGCTTGGCGGCCTGCGCCGGCGTGAGCGTAAGCGTGCCGCCCGTCAGGCCCGTCAGGATCGTCTCGCCGTAGTGGTAGCCCGGAACCCAGCCCGTTCCGACCGTGTCGGGGTTGGCCGTGTTGGCCTCCACGTTGTTGTACCACTCACCCATGCCGACCACGCCGGCGCCCAAGGCAGCGGGGAGGACTGCGCCACGCGCGTAGCCGCCGATGTTGGCATCCGTTGCCCAGTCCGCATCGAAGCCAAACCGGCCACCACCGAGCGCCCACCACACGCCGCGGGCAATCTGATTGACCGCACCGTTGAAGTCCTCGCGCTGCGGGGGCACGCCGCCCACCTCCAGCGGCATGCCGGTGCGCGGTGGAAATCCCAGGGCCTGCGAGGCGCGCGCGTCGTCCGTCGTGGTGACCGGGATCTCCACGCGCGCCGTGTCGGTAGCGGCGAACGGGACGAGGAACTTGGCGGGCTGGTTGCTGGACTGCATGGTGGCCTCGGTTAATCGGCGAAAATGTAGGATGCGGCAACACCGGCCGGGGCCGGAAACAGACCCGTTGCGATGATAGCGCGTTCCACGTTCGTCGGGACGAACTCGAAATGAAAGGCGATGCGCATTGGCGCGTCAAGGTCGTACGTGACGTAGGCGCGGCCGCGATCGGAGAACATGGCCCGCAGCAGCGCGTTAAGCGAGGGCGCGGTCGCGTCGGCGATGTTGGCCGCGGCCTTGACCAGCAACAGGTTGCGGTACGTGCTATCGGGCAGGCGCACCGGTGCAGTCGCACGCTCGGAGCCGTCGTAGAACGGCGCCTGGTTCCAGGGCTTCCACTGCGTGCCGGTTTGGTCCCCGATGTCGAAGCCGAAATTATTGCCCGGTGTCTGCTGCACCTGCAGGTACCGATCCTGCCCGAGGATGCGCCCCCAAATGTCCAGCCCGAACGAGACGGCCGAGGAGATGTCCCACACCTTGGCCAGAAAGTCGGCCGTGAACTGGGCAGGATCGACCCACTCGTCGAACGATTCCAGCAGCGCCATCAGCGTGGTACTGTTGGCGTACTGCCGCATGACCGTGCGTTGAAAGTCGGTCATCGCGTCACACCGTCACGGTGACCACGGTGATGTCGGTGGCGATGGTGACCGGTAGCTGGTCGATGCCCATCACCACGCCAGCCCCGGAGGTCGGATTGGGCGAGAAGCCAACATAGATCGACACGGGCGTGATGTTGCCCAGCGCCAAGATGGGTGCGAAATATTCGGCCGCCACCACCTGCGCGCCGATACGCGCCCGCGACACGGCAATGGTGCCGTCGGCGGTGTAGAACCCGTTTGTCAGCGCGTCGGCCACCGCGGTCTGCACCAGGGTGACGTAGCTGCCCGGCAGCGTGTCCAGGTCAGCCACCTCCACGCGCATGTAGACAGTGACGGGCAATGGGCGCACGAAGCGCACGGCGTACTGCGGGTACGGTTCGGCGTAGCCTTCCGAGTCCACGACCGTCTCGGTGACCAGCGTGCCCACGCCGCCTGATGTGGCCATACCGCACCCGGCGTCCAGCTTGGAGTGGATGGCCTGCGCGATGTCCGCGTCCGCGCCTCCGGCGACTACGGCGACCAGGCTGTTGGCCGGGACAGGGTAGTTGGTCGCGCCGTAGGACAACGCCGAGCTGGAGCTGTTGTTGTATACGTACACATCCGTAACGTCCTCGACGTTCGCCACCGCGGCACGCACCGCCGGCGCGGTGCCGCGACCGCCGATGTTGACCGACGCGGACCGACGCAGCTCGAAGTCCTGGCGCGATTCGGCATCGCGGCCGGGCGTACTCGGCGCGGCATTAGTGATCGTCTCCCACCCGGACTGCTGCTGATAGATCGTCAGCCCGTTGATGCCCGCGACGGGGCCAGATCCCGATTCCTGCGCCTGCAGCGTGACCGTGGCCCTGCCGTTGGGCGCGATGATCGCGGCGGCCGTGGTGCCCCACAGGCTGCCATCGGTGGCGCGCGCCAGCGCGCCAGCCGGAATCGTGGCACCCGGCACGCCGCCCAAGGTTGCAGCCACGGTCGCATAGGTGGCCGGCTTGCGGGTCAGGTAGTAGATGCGGCCGAGTGCGTCCTGAAATGCCCCCGACGAGGTGGCCGGGTCCACCGCGTTGATGATCTGCAACATCGCGGCATACAGCTGGGTCACCATGTACGCCTGCGACTGCGCCAGCTGCCCCTGTGGGGTGGTCAGCTCGGTGTTGAGCGCCTTCCCGGACGCGGCGAACGCGGCGACCATGTCGGCGAACACGCCCGACAGGACCTGCGGTTCGGTCGGGATCGCCAGGCCGGCGTCGGTGAAGCTCGGGAGCGGGACGTTGGTCGTCATGGCGGCATGGTATCAAGGAATGGGCGAGCTGGTAGGCGAGCCGGAATTGGCCGAAGTGTGTTTGTGCGTCGTGAAGGCGATGCCGCCGATCGTAGCCTCGGGCGCAGTGATCGGGTCGGAGAAATTCGTGGGGCCGTGCACGGTCAGATCCGGCGCGGTGATCGTCAGCGACTGCGCGGCCGTGACGTTCACCTGGCCCGTGGACACTACGTCGATGCCGCCATCGGGCAGAAACTGGACGTACTGCGTCGGATCGGCGTTGAGGAAGCCGCCCAGGTACAGGCCATCGCCGGCGTCATAGGCCCGGTCTGTCGCCGGCGGGCCTTCCTGACGCGTGCTGGCCACGGTCGTTATGTCGCGCTCGGCGAATACCGCCAGGCCCAGGTCGTCGACCGCGGGGTCCAGGATGATGGCCGACGGGCCGCCCTGCATGCGCAGGTAGGGCAACCGGTACATGGGCGCGGTGTCGATGAGCACGCCGGCGGTGGTCTGCTGCTGCACCAGCGGGCGCACGTCCACAAAGCCCACCGTGCCGGCCGTGGGGTAGACGGCCACCACCTTGACCAGCGTAGCCGTGTGGATCTGCCGAATCAGGCGGCAGATCACCCACTCCTGCATGCGACCGGCGTGGAACTGTGCCTCGAAGGGCGTTGCGAGTTGGGGCGCGTCAGCCATTGGTATTTCCCTTCTTGCCCCATGCCTGTGCGGCAATCTGCGTGGACCACTGGCCGCCGGGCGTGTTGGGCTGCAGGTTGTGCTGTAGCACAGAGGTGATCCACTTCGTCCGGTTGACGAAATCAAACTCGGTGCGGATGTCGAGCGCCAGGCCAAGCCGGATGCGCGGGTCGAACAGCGTAGACAACGTGACCCCGCTGGTCGAGTAGGTCGGATAGCCGATCAATCCCGTTTCGCGGCTGATCGTGACGGCATCCGCCTCCGCCGGCGCGCCGACAGGGCGCACGATCATGCGCTGGAGATCGATGTACCAGGTCAGTTCGGGGTAGGCGTTCATGACCCGCTGCGCCTGCTGCATCGGCGTGCCGATCACGTGCACCTTCTGTACCTGCAGCGCCGGCACGGTCTCGGCGAAGGCCACCGTGATGTCGGTGGGTGCCAGGATCGCCGTCAGCGCGTCCTGCAGCGCCAGCGGGGTGTCCTGCACGTACGGCGGGGCCGGTTCGTTCATCGCGGCCATGAACGAATTGGCGTCGATCTCCAGCGACACGTCCGGCGCGCTGCCGGCGTTCACGGCGGCCCAGGCAATGACCCCGCGGAACAGCGGAACGAAGTTGCCGCCGTCCCACACGTCGACGCCGACGGTATCGGTGGTGATCGGCGTCATCGACTCCAGCCACAGCCGGGCGATCTTGTTCATCGCGTCCAGGCGCATGCCGAAAATGGCGATGCGCGCGTTCCCGAACTGGCCGCCGCCCTGGCTGATCGAGATGTGCATGCGGTGGTCCTCGAAGGCGTACTCCAGCCAACGGGGGCTGTCGGAGGCCGTCTCGCCGGGGCGCTGCACCGACACCGTGACGCGGCATCGCCGCTCGACCAGCGGGTTCACCGGACCACCGTGTTGTAGGACTGCGAGCCGTCCAGGCGCTGCATGCCGTTGGCGAACTCGGCCGGGTTGTTGGCGTTGACCTCAACGCGCGCCACGTTGATCGTAGTGCCGGTGTTGGCACCCGTGGCTGGCCCCTGGCTGCCCGCTACTAGGGACGCGGCCAAGCGACCGCGGCGCGCGTCCTCGGCGGGATTGCCGTGTGCCTCGAAAATGCGCGAGAACGCCACTCCGTACTCGGAGGCCGTGCTGCCGTTGGCCATCGCCTTCTGCATGAGCTGGCGTTCGTAGGGATCGGAGAACATGAACTCGATTTGCTGCTCGACGGTGGCCTGGTTCGGCATGACGCCGTAGCGGGCCTTGAACGCCGCGCTGCGCGCCCCGCGCCACTGCGCCAAGCCGCGGGCGCCGGTGCCACCGCCGGCCCCGTTGTACGCCGCGGTATTCAGACCCGACTCGCGCTGCAGGTTGGCCACCACGCCGGCGGCCTGCTGGGCGTTCAGGCCGTACTGCGTAATCATCCGGTTCATCAGCGACTGCGCATCGACCTTGCCGCGGACAGGCCCGGCCGGCAAGTCATTCTCGACCTTGCCGCGGACAGGCCCGGCCGGCAAGTCATTCTCGACGTTGCCGCGGACAGGCCCGGCCGGCAAGTCATTCTCGACGTTGCGCGGCAGGTTGCTGGGGTTCGGGTTGGACGGACTGGCGTCGGGGGTGTTGTAGGCACGCGCGTTGGCCACGGAGGTGCGCACCGTGTTGTCGATCGCCAGGGCAATGCGCTGGCCCACGGACAGGCCGTCGGGCGTGCCGGTGG
>JAFABI010000016.1 GCA_023426125.1 Bacillota bacterium | reverse complement strand
ATTGCGATCGCAATGCAATGGAGCGCGGCAATCCAATGAGTGATACTGGTTAGAAGCAGAGATTGCCGCGTCGCAAAGCTCCTCGCAATGACAACCGGGGCGCTTTCCACCTTAATTTGCATTCTTTATATTATGCCGTCCTGGCAGACAAATTGGGTATGTCCCCATTTGTCTGCCTTTGTCCGCTTAAGGCACGACCTTGACGATGTTGAACATGTCGTCCAGCACCACCCAGTTTTGCGGAAAATCGGAGCCCAGAACCCAATAGCTTACGCCCCGCAACCCATAATTGGCTGCCAGCACCAGCTTGGCTTGAACGCTTCTTGCATCCTCGAACCAGACCTCGTGCCTGGCGCCGTTGGCATCGGTATAGTTGAAATGCGGCGCCTGTACTCTGTAATCATATTGTATGGCGACGCCGTACCTTGCTGCAAGCTTGATTGCGTCCTGCGGGCTAACGCGCCTTGCCCATCTTCCGCCCTCTACATAAGGCAGTGTCCAGTCATATCCATAGAGAGGCATACCCATCATTATCTTTTTGGCCGGCATGACTGAAACAGCATATTTGATGACATCTTCCACAAGATCAATGGGCGCAACTGCATAAGGAGGCCCTCCTGACCATCCCCACTCATAGGTCATTATTATTACAAAATCCACGATTTCCCCATGAGCCCTGTAGTCATGCGCCCCATGCCAGGTACCCGTCAGCACGTCTTCCGGCGTAGGGGCAAGCGCAGTGGATACGGGATAATTCAAAGGCTTTAAGGCTGCAACCACCCTTCTCAGAAAGCTATTGTACAACTGCCTGTTTTCCGGAGATATTCTTTCGAAGTCGATGTTCAGGCCATAAAATCCCTTATTTCTCATGATGGTAATGATATTGTTTATTAATGTATTCTGTATGCTTTCGCTTTTAAGTATTGTATCAACCATCGCCGTATCGAAATTTCCGTTCCGGAAATTGGTTATTACCATCAAAGGCGCGGTCCTATGCCCTCTTGCAGCCCGTAATATAGCTGCGTCATTGATCTGGTTGATACTTCCGTCCTCGTTGACCTGATAACTGAAAGGACTGATATAAGTAAGATACCTGCCTACCTCGTTGGTCAGTCTGGTTTCCACCTCTGCCGTACTTGGCTCGATATAGGCATTTGTCTCGATATATCCGTATTGTTTTGAAAGCTGTGGGATCCTCAGGATCATTCCGGACATTATCCTGGAAGGATCCGTAATCCCATTCAAAGCCGCTATTCTTTCCACGGTTACCCTGTATTTTCTAGCTATACTCCATAGTGAATCACCCGGCTGCACCCTGTACGCACTTTCCGTAGACGGAATTACCAGCGCCTGTCCGACTACCAGATAAGGTATTTCCTGCAGTCCGTTGGCCGTTGTGATTCGGTCGACACTGACGCCGAATCTTCTTGATATATCCCAGAGTGTATCTCCAGGCCTGATAACATAGATAGTCAAAAAACCACACCCACTAATTAATTTTACTATTTCAGTATATTCACTATGCTAACGGATGTTTACATAAGCTTAAAGTATATTCCCATGGGAAATATTCCATGGGAATAACCCCCATAACAGAGATTTCACGGCATTTTTTTCTTTTACCGCTTGTACTGCCGTCTTCTCTCGTGCTATAATAAGTTATGTATTGATTCTTATACAATACACGATTTAATTTGTTTAGACCTAACCCTCCTAACCTGATTTGGAGAGCTTAGTCCAGACCAGTTAAATCCGAATTAGACTAAGGAGGTTAATTTTATGGCGGACAAGACGTTGACGTGCAAGGATTGTGGAATGGAGTTCATCTTTTCAGAGGGTGAACAGGCTTTCTACAAGGAAAAGGGATTCGAAAACGAGCCCCAGCGGTGCCCGGAATGCAGAAAGGCCAGGAAAAATCAGAGAAGGAGCAACACAGGCTTCAATTCAGGAAACAGGTCTTCCAACAGAAATTTCGGAAGCAGCCGATGGTAGTATCTTTTCGTTATAGAGACCGCTTCCCCTTGAACGGATATCCAGTTCCTGGCGGAACGTTTTTATAATGTATGTATAAGTTGAGTTAAGCGAAAATATAACTTCCCGTATATGTTTTTGAAAATGCAGGCCATTGCGGCCGGCACTTTCAGAAAAATGGGGAGTATTATTTTCAGTACTTCTAAGCGAGCCGGAAGGCTCTCTTTTTTATTGAATTTTTTAATCTTTGACATGCCTCGATATTGGTATATAATAATTCTATGTCCTTTTATCTTCTATTATTTCAAGTGAGGTGGGTAGTTTATGAAAAATATCCCGTTGTATGAAGTGCGGCAGATAGACACACTCAAAGAGATGATCGACAACAGTGCGGCGACCTACGGCGACAGACCGGCTTTTTTGGTAAAAAACAAAGGAAAAGACCAATATGAGCCTGTGACTTACAGGCAATATAAAAACGACGTTTGTGCATTGGGAACCGCGCTTCTAAGTCTTGGCCTCCTGGGTAAAAGAATTGCCATCATCAGCGAAAACCGGTATGAGTGGGCTGTTGCCTATCTGGCCGCCGTCAACGGTATAGGCGTCGTAGTTCCTCTGGACAAGGAACTTCCTGCCAATGAAATCGAAAACCTTGTCAACAGGTCAAAAGCAAATGCCATTGTATACTCGGGCAATTCCAAGGCGCATGTTGCAAACCTGGCCGGCCGCAACGGCATTATTGAGCATTATATCGATATGGATGCCAATGAAGATGGAGAAGGTAAGGTAAAGTCCTTCCAAAAACTGCTGGAAAAAGGCCGCGAAATGCTAAAAAACGGTGACAGCCGTTATGACGCTTTAAGCATCGACCCTGAAGCAATGAACATCCTTCTTTTCACATCTGCTACTACTGCCAGATCAAAAGCGGTAATGCTCTCGCATAAAAACATTTGCGCAAACCTGATGGCAATGTGCTCAATGATATATCTGGACCCAAGCGATACGTTCCTGTCTGTACTCCCTTTGCACCATACCTATGAAAACACCTGCGGATTTTTATGCCCGCTTTACAGGGGCTCATCCGTGGCTTTCTGCGAAGGCTTGAGGCATATCCAGAAAAATCTCCAGGAGACAAAAGCCACCATCATGCTGGGCGTCCCCCTGATTTTTGAAGCAATGCACCGGCGTCTGTGGGAAGCCATCGCGAAACAGCCCGATAAGGCGAAAAAATTGCGGCTGGCTTTGAAGCTAAGCAGGCTAGCGGCTAAATTCGGCATTGATTTAAGAAAAAAGCTTTTTGCTCCCATCCATGACAATTTTGGCGGCAGGGTAAGAATGTTTATCAGCGGCGCAGCCGCTATCGATCCGTTGGTGTCCAAGAGCTTCGGGGAATTGGGCATACTTTTCCTGCAAGGATACGGCCTTACAGAATGCAGTCCCATTGTCGCACTGAACAGGGACGTGGATTTTAGGGACAGCGCCGCAGGCATGCCTTTGCCCGGCCTTGAGATCAGGATTGCGGATACCGGGGCCGACGGCATCGGCGAGATCACCGTAAAAGGCCCCAACGTAATGCTAGGCTATTACGAGGATGAAGAAGCCACCGGAAAAGTGCTCAAAGATAGATGGTTCCATACCGGCGACCTCGGCTATATGGATAAAAATAATTTCGTGTATATCACAGGCAGAAAGAAAAATGTTATTGTCACCAAAAACGGTAAAAACATCTATCCGGAGGAAATCGAAACGCTTCTTGGCAGGTGTCCGCACATAAAGGAATCCATCGTCTATGGCAAGGATGACGAAGTATATGGCGATGTAGTCGTATCTGCAACGATTGTCCCGGATATGGAAAAAATCGAAGAGGAATTTGCAGACAAGCCCCTTACTCCGGAGGAAATCCGCGAGCTTATTCACAAGGAAGTGAAAGAAGTAAACAAAAGCCTCGTTACATATAAATATATAAAAGACTTCAGCCTGAGGGAACAGGAATTTGCAAAAACCACCTCGAAGAAAATAAAGAGATACGCAGAGGATTAACAGGAGCTTGCCTATGAAAAAAAATCTGACCCTGGAAGAACAGCTAAAGCGATTTAAAAGAAAATTTTTTATCTTGCTGACAGTCTTCGTCCTGTTTGTGGGAACGACGGGAATTTACATTTTCCTTAATTACGATTACCTTGCTTTCAAGCATTTTATCACAAGCTTTTACATCTATACGGGCTCCATGGACAAGGTCTTTCAAGAAGAGCTGAAAACGGATGTAAAAGGCAAGTATTACTCGTATTTCGACGACATGGTCATATCGGTCGTTACAAAGAGGATCAGGGAGGAGAATAACGACAGGTACACATACCTTTATACGCCTGAAAGCTTCCAGAACTATCTGGCATCGGAAAAGCAGGAGGCCGAAAGGTCGGAGATCACCTTCCCCAACGATAAAACCGTTTTGCTTAAGCTTACAAACTTCTCCACCTATACTCGTAAATTCATGGAGGATAATTACGATAAGTTGAAAAGCCGCCCGAACCTGATCATTGACTTAAGGAACAACCCCGGCGGGGATATCGATATGATGGTGGCCATGTCCGGCATGCTTCTGCCGAAGAAAAGCATCGTAGCTACGGATAAAATGCGTATCATGGATATCGTATACAAGGCGAAAAGCCGCTACTCCCTGACTTATGATAAAATCATCATCCTGCAGAATAAAAACTCTGCCAGCGCCTCGGAGAATATGATTGCCGCTTTGAAGGACAATCTGGCCAACGTCACCCTGCTGGGGGAAAAAACCTTCGGAAAGGGCATCGGTCAGTTCACTTTGCCGCTAAAAAGGGGTTTTGCCGTCAAGGCAACTATTTTGCAGTGGTTTACACCAAAAGGCATAAATATTCAAGGCAATGGCATCGAGCCTGATATCCTTCAGACAGAAGGCGATACGCTGCAAACTGCACTGGATATCATCAACAAAGGGTAAATATACCGGTGAAAATATAACTTCTCATGGAATACAATGTAGGGGGCCATTGGCGGTCCGGCATCTATTTGTCTTAGGCTGCATTTGCGGACGCGCAATGCGCGCCCCTACACTCCCCTTTATACTTTTATTAGGGTATTTTTATGTATTGCTTTGATTTCGGCAGTCTCTGCTGTTATTTTGGCGCCTGTTTCCAGTGAAACATCCGAGTAAACCATCAGGACATGTCGGTCGAATTCATTCAACTTGGCTGTCTTTTTTACTTTCTCCGTCATCATGGACAAGGCCCCCTTTCAATCATTATTCTCATTATAGCACATTTGCACAAAATCTCAAATCCAATTTTAGTACATTTGAATAAAATAATGGCATTATGTAAATTGCAAATCGTCCATAATCCATTTTACGACCGTTTTTAGCTTTTTCCACTATAACGAGGCGGGAGATATGCTCACCGCCTGAAAACCAATTTAGTAGCCGCCACCTATAGAGGTGGGGGATATTTTTGTCGCCTCGTTATAAGCTTCGTAAAATGAGCTTTTCAAGTGTTGGCTTTACATGCAATAGGTCCCTGAGTTTTTGGTATTCCTCCATGGCGGCGCTGTCCGGCTTCCCTGCTTTTTCCGCCCGGATCATCAGGTTTTTCGGGGTTTCAAGGGGGGATATGTATTCAACGACAGAAACCTTGTATCCCAGGGCTTCCAGCAGCATTCCCCTTAGTCCGTCGGTAATGGCGTCGGAAATCCTTGCCTTCAGGATACCGTACCGGAAAATATGCTCGAAGGGTTTGTAATCCACCTGACTGAGCAGTTCCCTGTGACAGCAGGGAACCATGACCATCGCCCCCACATGATTGTTGACCGCCAGGGCGATAGCCTCATCCGTTGCCGTATCGCAAGCGTGCAGGCTTATTACAAGGTTAATATCCCGTCTGGCGTGATAATCCCTGATGTCGGTAACTTTAAATTCCATATTGAGATAATGGAGGTTCTGTGCCATTCTTCTGGAAGCCTCGATTACCGTATCGGAATAATCAAGTCCTATGAAATAACAGGGCTTTTTCATAACCTCGCGGATATAGTAGTTCAGGACAAAGGAAAGGTAGGACTTGCCACACGCGCAATCAAGCACCGTAATGCTTTCATTCTTTTGGGAAAGGTCTGTCAGAAGATCATGGATCAATTCCACAAAGTGGTCAATCTGATTGTATTTTCTGATCATATCGTTTTTTACTTTTCCGTCGCTGCTGAGTATTCCGATCTCTTTGAGTAATTCATCCGCTTGCCCCAGCTTTATATAATAGTCCCGGTTTCCCACCTGGGATATCTCACTGTGGGCTGTGCCGGCATTTTCTTTCACATTCTGCCGGGTACTCATCTTCACATTCCTGTGATCCGCTTCAATAAAAATGGTCGTCCCTCTTTCTTCATAGGTGACGGCTACACTGTCATAATTTCCGGCCAGTTTTGAAAGTCTCGCCGCAAGCCAGGTGATTTCAAGCACTTCGGTCACGCCGCTAAACTTCAGCTGAAGCTTTCCGTTTTCCGCTGTGACAGCGGCAGGATATGTTTTGGCGCCCGATTTATAGTCTGCCGTGATTTTTTTGAAATAGTCCTGGTTTTCAATGATTCTCTGCTCTATTCCTGTGAGGAACAGAGCCAGCTTCCGTATGTTTTGGCTGTTCATTGGAGCCCTCCTTCTATGTCGTGTGGGGCACGATTGCGCGTCCGCAGAATGTAACATTCGTTAACAGCTATCGGACGGCCAATGGCTTCCCTACTTGCCTGTCATTTTCATCATGTGTCTGCTTTCAGCATGCCCACCTCTTCTGCCGTCAATTCACGGCATTCTCCGGACGCCAGCATGGGATCGAGGTCAAGTCCGCCCATACGGATTCTTTTTAAAAACAGCACTTTCCTGCCGACAGCCTCGAACATCCGCTTCACCTGATGGAACTTCCCCTCATGCAGCACCAGCTCTATCTCTGAACGCTGTCCGGCCTTGAGGATGAAAAGCTCCGCAGGCATGGTTTTATAGCCGTCATCCAATATAACGCCCTCCTTGAAGCCTTCTGCCACATCCTCGCCTACCACTCCGTCGATTAAAGCATAATATCGTTTGGGAACGTGCTTTTTGGGTGAAAGCAGCTCATGGCTAAGCTTCCCGTCATTGGTGAGGAGAAGAAGCCCTTCGGTGTCAATATCCAGCCTTCCTGCAGGAAACAGATCAAAGCATTTGAATTCATCGGGCAAAATGTCCAGAACCGTTTTTTGCTTGCTGTCTTCCGTGGCTGAAATAACGCCTGCAGGCTTGTTCATCATAACATAGATAAACTCTCTGTAGTTGAGTATTTCACCATCCACATCAATTATACAGCTGTCCGGACTGACTTGCATGCCATTGGCCTTTACAACCGCGCCGTCGACTTTTACGATTCCGTTTTTCACCATCTGTCGGATTTCACTGCGGGTGCCAAATCCAAAATTGGACAGCACCCTGTCCAGCCGCTGTGTCTCCCGCATCAGCTCATTTTCCTCCATCCTTTGGGATACATGTTCTTCAGCATGTCTCCCGTTTGTTTTGCCCAGCCCAGGGTATATCCATCCACGCAAATGGCGGTGAGACCTTTTTCTCCTTCAATCATAAGAGTCTCGCCTTTAAGGTAGCTTTTCACCTCATAGGACGTGGAATCAAAGCTTATTATCCGTTTGACCTCCTCCGCCTTCAAAGCGGTGGCCAATGAGTGTGACGGCTCAAATCTGCCGCCTTCGGCTTCTCCCAGGAACCATCCGAATTTCGCCACCTTCAGGCCGTCAAGGCTGGGAATGTGCTCCGGCAGAAGATAAATATTCCTGCCCTTTACAATAAAAATCCCGTGAAGAGAAATATTCAGGTTTTCCTTCACAAATTTCAGGAACGATTCCGGTAGGGCTGCCCCCATTTCTTTCGGATTTGCAAACCCTGTCCTCTGGAATTTCGTAATATCCGCCTGTCTGCCGGAGGTATTGCTCCCTCCATGTTGAAGCTGCAGTTCTCCTTCTCCGGCTGCCCGGCTATGGAGCAGCCCTGTGCCATCAACCGAAGTTTTTCCTTCCTTCTTCCGCAATAATGCAACAAAGTGTCCTTCACCGTTTACCCTGTGAGGCCAGAGCCTGACGGTGCCGGCAAGCTCCGGATTCCCATCCGACCATTCCGGCCTCCCCGGCTGTATCCCTGCTGTCCTCGGTATATTTGCAATTTCGTAATGGTCATGCAGGCTCAGGAAATATGATATCATCCTCTCATCCTCCTCCGGCGAGAAGGTGCAGGTGGAATAAACCAGTGAGCCGCCCGGCTTCAACATTTTGTCGACACTCTCCAGGATAGCTTTCTGCATACCGGAGCAGGTTTCGCATTTAAAGCTTTCCCAGCTTCTTGCGGCATCTTCGTCTTTCCGGAACATGCCTTCTCCCGAGCATGGAGCGTCCACCAGGATTCTGTCGAAGTATCCTTCGAAGCTTTCCGCAATCTTTCCCGGTGTTTCATTAAGAACAACGGCATTTTTCACACCGCACAACTCTATATTTTTCACAAGCGCCTTTACCCTGTCGGCGTTTATATCGTTGGCAATCAATATTCCCGAATTCCGCATGGCGGCAGCAATCTGAACAGTTTTCCCCCCCGGCGCGGCGCAAAGGTCCAGCACCTTTTCCCCCGGCTTCGCCCCAAGAACTGCGGCCGGTAGCATGGCGCTGGGCTCCTGGATATAATAAAGCCCTGCATGGTAATACGGATGCTTTCCCGGATTCTCACCCTCGGGATAATAAAAGCCGTCGGAAGCCCAGGGTACCGGTTCAAGCCTGAAGGGAGAAAGCTTAAGAAACTCTTCCACCGGAATCTTTAGCGTATTGACTCTTAAACCATAATGTCTTGGCTCGCTGTATGACTTCAGCAGTTCATTGTACTCCTTGTCGCCCAGGAGCCTCTTCATTTTATCCAGAAATTCTGCAGGCAGCTTCATCCCATTCTCCTTAAACATTGCGAATACTATACTTATCGGCACAGCTATTATAACACAAAGATGGGGCAAATATAAAATCCCTGAGGCAGTTTTATTTATATGCCATTGTTCTTTTGTAATTTTGTTATAATGTCTTTCATAAATTCTGCTATTGAATTATTATCCCGTGCATGTTATAATAACACTTGCCCGCGGAAACATGGCCCATTGGTCAAGCGGTCAAGACACCGCCCTCTCACGGCGGAAACAGGGGTTCGATTCCCCTATGGGTCACCAACTGGCACTCAAAAGGACTTGAATGCATGCAAATTCAAGTCCTTTTGTTGTTTATACTTTTATGTTAAACTTAGTTATATTTATGTGTTGAAGACTTATCAGCAGGAATTTATCGGTGAGATGATAAGTGAAGCATTAGTAAGGTAATGTTGGCACCGAAAAAAGAACGGTATCAAGACCTTTCCGAGCGCATGTGAAATGAGGGAGCGTATTATGAAAAAGCAAACCCGCAGAAACTGCGAACAATTGATAGAAAACCGGAATCGGATTAAATCCGTTTTCTCTTGGGATGGCGGGTTGCTTAATCTTGCCTGTGCAAGCATCTTTACAGCCAAGGGCAAGACCGTAGATGAGTTGTTGTTGGCGGATTGTAAGAACATGCTCAAAGAGAAGGTCGGTCTTTTCTCCAACTTTCGCAGCACCGCCCGATCGCCGATTATTGCGATGCTGGCAACCAGCAGCAATCCGAAGCAGACGCTGGAAAATGGTCTGCTGGTGTATCAGCTGCTGAAGAAAGATTTCTGGACATCTGCCTATCTGCCACTTGCTGCAATGATCATTGCACAGATGGCTCAACCGTCCCGATACGAGGGAATTGCATCAAGAACACGGATAATCTACGACCTGATGAAGAAAGAGCATCCCTTTCTGACATCCGGTGAAGACAGCGCATTCTGTGCGCTCATGGCTCTTTCAGAGAAGACAGATGATATGATGATTGAAGATGCGGAGCAATGCTATCACAGCTTGAAGCCGAATTTCTTTTCCTCCAATGCCCTTCAGTCACTCAGTCATGTGTTGGCGCTCTGTGACGGCAGGGCTGATACGAAGTGCGGAAAAACGATGGAACTTTTTGAAAAACTGAAAGTGGCGGGACACAAGTACGGAACAAATTATGAGTTGCCCACACTGGGCGTTTTAGCATTGTCCGGCGGCAATTTGGATGAAATCGTTCAGGAAATCTCTGAGATTGATGATTGGCTGTCACAGCAGAAAGGGTTCGGATTTTTCAGTAGCATTACCCGTAAGCAACGGCTGATGTACGCTGGAATTGTTGCGCAGAGGGATTACCTGAATGAAGAGGCCCTGCAGACCGCAGCAGTAAACGGTACGATTTCACTGATAGTTGCCCAGGAGGCTGCTATGTGTGCTGCAGTGGCGGCAAGTTCTGCAGCGGCGGCCAGCGCTTCATCATCAAGTTGAGACGACTGCTATTCAAGCTAAAAATCTTTTTCCACTATTACTCCAAAAAAGAACTATCGGTAAGATAGTTCTTTCTTTATGATTCTCCTTATGAGAAAAAAGGTCCCCATAGCGTCACAAAAAGCTATATGCCTTACTATGTTATTTCTTGAATAAATCAGAATGTGTGCCGATTTGGCCTCCCAGCGCTTTCATTCCGCAATGGATTTTACATCTACCTCTCGTCCAGAGGGATATATCCTTTTTTAGCTTCCACACATTTGTATGCGGGCCTGAAAATCTTGCCTCCGTTGACAAGCTCCTCCATGATGTGTGCGCACCATCCCGCAATTCTTCCGACTGCAAATATGGGTGTATAGAGTTCAACCGGTATACCCAGTGATTTATAGACAAAACCGGAATAAAAATCTACGTTGGCGCAGATAACCTTGTCGCTTTTCTTTTCCTTGAAGAATACTTCCGGCGAAAGCTTCTCAATCAGGGTATATAATTTGTATTCCTTTTCCATGCCTTTTTCGGCCGCCAGTTCCTGTGCCTTTTGCTTTAGCAGGATGGTCCTTGGATCGGATTTTGTATATACCGCGTGGCCGACGCCATAAATCAGCCCGGATTTGTCAAAGGCTTCCTTCCGCATGATCTTTGAAAGATACCCTGCAACCTCCGCTTCATCCTCCCAGTTTTTTACGTTGTTTTTGATCTCTTCCATCATTCCCATTACCTTAAGATTGGCTCCGCCGTGCTGCGGTCCCTTTAATGAGCCGATTGCGGCGGCGATGGACGAATATGTATCGGTACCGGTGGACGTGACTACATGGGTGACAAAGGTAGAATTGTTTCCGCCGCCATGTTCCGCATGCAATACCAGGGCAAGGTCGAGCATTTCAGCTTCCGAAGCCGTAAATTTGCCGTCGGGCCTTAACATGTAAAGAAGATTTTCGGCCGTGCCGAGTTCTTTTTTCGGCGTATGGATGTAAAGGCTCTTTCCGTCATGATAATGGGATTTTGCCTGATAACCGTATGCCGCCATGGTAGGAAACCTTGCGATCAGTTCAATGCACTGCCTTAATGTATTTTTCAGGCTGTTATCGTCGGGGTTGCCGTCAAAGGAATAGGATACCAGCACGCTTCTGGCCAGCTTGTTCATAATGTCCCTGCTGGGAGCCTTCAAAATCATATCTTCTGTAAATCCGGCGGGAAGAGTCCTGAGTTCGCCCAGCAGTTCTCCGAATTCCTTCAGCAGCTTTTTATCCGGGAGTTCTCCAAACAAAAGAAGATAACAGCATTCCTCGAATCCGAACCGTTTTTCGTCCTGAAAGCCTAAAACCAGATCATTGATCTCAATTCCCCGGTAGAGCAATCTACCCTCGGTGGGAACCTTTTCCTCCTCGTCAAAGATGTACGCGCGGACATCACCAATTTCCGTAAGTCCCACCAGAACACCCGTGCCGTCGACGTCCCTGAGGCCCCTTTTCACATTGTATCGTTTGTATAGCTCCGGATCGATTCTATCATTTTTTTCAACGATCGTTCCGAGCTTTTCCAGAATTTCATTAATCTCCTTCTGTGAAATTGCCGTACTCATCAATATACCTCCTCGCAATCATATGGATTCGTGTCTGTAAGCATTATGTATAAAATCTGAGGGTGACGAATCACCCTCATTGGTTTTCCTATTCTTCAGGTTTCTTATTCTTCAGCAGGTTCAAGCTTGCATTCCGTACATGAAGTGTGGTGAGCCTTTCGGCTTTTTCCGCATCATGCTCCATAATCGCCTGAAGGATGGCTTTATGCTCTTCCAGCACCATCCTTGCCCTTTCCGGATTGTTGAGCGAGGCGTTCCTGGCCCGCTGCACATAATGGTGAAAGGTGCTTAAGGTATGCATAAGCGTTTTGCTCTTGCTTGCTTTGAATATGATATCGTGAAACCTCGAATCAAATTGAAGCAAATGGTCTACGTCATTCTTCAATGTATAAAACTCCTCAAGCTCCACCACCTCCTTCAGCTCTTTCAGTTCCTCGCAGGTGATTTTTTCAGCCGCCCACCTGGCGGCAAGTCCTTCAATAAGCATTCTTATCGTGTAAATGTCCTCTACGTCCTGGGACGATATTCCTTTAACGATCGCGCCTTTGTTTGGGATAGAATGTACCAGACCTTCCAGCTCCAACTGCCGGATCGCTTCCCGTATGGGGGTTCTGCTTACCCCCAGTTCTTCTGAAAGCTTCGTTTCGATAAGGTTGTCCCCGGGCTGATACAGTCCGTTTAAAATATCATTCTGCAGCTGGATGAAAACCTTGCCCCTCAATGATCCTGTCTGGGTATCTACATCGTCGTATTCAACCTTCGACATTATTAACCTCCCATCATGCGGCCATTAATCAATACTATTTCCATCTGCCTTATCCTGCGGCTCCTGTCCTGGTAAGGTTCAGCAATCCGCCTGCCAGCATCATTTTAACCTGTCTTTCCGATAATGAAATCCGGGCTTTTATAGCATAGTTGCCCGTTTTATTGTGTATCAACAGTTCACTCCCCGCCGTGATCTGCCTCCTGATATCCTCCATTACCAACTCGTCGCCGTTATTCATTTTTTCATAATCGCCTTCGTCGGCAAAAGTCATGGGAAGTATGCCTGAATTTACCAGGTTTGCCATATGAATTCTTGCAAAGGATTTTGCAAGGACGCCCTTGACACCCAACTGCAGCGGAGCCAGGGCGGCATGCTCACGGCTGGAGCCCTGGCCGTAATTGGAGCCGCCGACGATAAAGCCTCCGCCGTTTTCCTTCGCCCTCCTGGGGAATTCGGGATCGCAGGGCGTAAGGCAATACTCCGCAAGATACGGAACATTGGACCTGTAAGGCAGCAGCTTTGCATTGGAAGGCATGATATGATCCGTTGTTATGTTGTCTCCAACTTTGATCAAAACAACTCCCGAAAGCTGGACCGGCAGCTCCTTGTTAACGGGAAACGGCTTTATATTGGGGCCTCTCACCACTTCCGCCTCCACGCCCTCGGAAACCGGCGGCACCACCATGTTGTCATTAATGATGAATTTCTCCGGCATCGTAACCTGAGGTGCGCTTCCCAATTCCGCAGGATCGGTGAGGACACCTGCTATCGCGCTTGCCGCTGCTACCTCCGGACTTACCAGGTAAACTTTAGCGGAAGGAGTTCCGCTTCTGCCTTCGAAGTTTCTGTTGAAGGTCCTCAAGGATATGGCGTTGGTGGCCGGCGCCTGGCCCATTCCGATACACGGTCCGCAGGCTGACTCAAGAATCCTTGCGCCGGCGGCAACCATGTCTGCCAATGCTCCGTTCTGCGCCAGCATGTTCAGCACCTGTTTGGATCCGGGAGCAATAACCAGACTGACCTCCGGATTGACAGTTTTGCCTTTAAGTACCGATGCCACCTTCATCATGTCCATGTAGGAAGAATTTGTGCAGCTTCCGATTGCCACCTGGTCTATTTTAATCCTGCCAATGTCTCTGACCCTGGCTACATTATCCGGGCTATGAGGCCTTGCAGCCAATGGCACCAGCTCATTGAGGTCGATTTCCACAATCTCGTCATAAGCGGCGTCTGCATCCGGACAGAGTTCCACCCAGTCCTTCTCTCTTCCCTGTGCTTTGAGGAAAGCAAGGGTTACATCGTCGCTGGGGAAAATGGACGTGGTCGCACCGAGCTCCGCGCCCATATTGGTAATCGTAGCTCTTTCGGGCACCGTCAGGTATGCAATGCCGTCTCCTGCATACTCAATAACCTTTCCCACTCCTCCCTTTACCGTAAGGAGCCTGAGTACTTCAAGAATGATATCCTTGGCCGAAACCCATGGCTTCAGCCTGCCCTTCAAATTCACCTTACATACTTTGGGCATTGCCAAATAGTAAGGCCCGCCGCCCATGGCAACAGCCACATCCAGGCCTCCGGCGCCAATGGCAAGCATTCCGATGCCTCCGCCGGTAGGCGTATGGCTGTCCGAGCCCAGCAGTGTCATACCGGGCACGCCGAATCTTTCCAGGTGCACCTGATGGCATATTCCGTTGCCGGGCCTGGAGAAATAGACTCCATGTTTAGAGGCCACCGTCTGTATGTATTTGTGATCGTCAGCATTTTCAAAACCGGCCTGCAGGGTATTATGGTCAATGTATGCCACTGATTTTTTCGTTTTCACCCTTGGCATGCCGATTGCCTCAAACTGCAGGTATGCCATGGTTCCCGTAGAATCCTGTGTCAGCGTCTGATCGATCCTGATTGATATTTCGGTGCCTGCGCTCATTTCACCGCTTACCAGATGTTCCTTGATTATTTTCTGTGCCAGATTCATTCCCATATGATTTAAGCTCCTCAAATTATAATTGTAGGGTGTGTCCCCTTACCTCTCACAGCACCAGGTCGTATATCTCCGGCACCAGGTTCCTTATAGCTTCTTCCAGTTCGGAGTCACTCAAGGCGGTAACCCTTCCGTTTATATACTGATTATCTACCCATTCCTTTATTTTCTGCACCCTTTCGTCCCGCTTATCCAGCCTTTTGTTTCCATTGAAGCCGAAATAGCCGTTGATCCAGTGAGCTATCCCTGCCAGCCCCGAAGTCTGGTTTATTGCCACTCCCACAGGCCTGTTGAGAAGCTTCCCGGTATCAAAAATGTTGTAGATTTCTTCGTCCTTGAGAAGGCCGTCTGCATGGATACCTGCCTGTGTCACATTAAAATGCTTTCCGACAAAAGGTGTCCTGGCAGGTATGGAGTAATCCAGTTCCTTTTCATAGTATTCCGCTATCTCGGTGATGACCGTAGTGTCCATTCCGTCGGTTGTACCCCTTAGCTGTGCGTATTCGATAACCATCGCCTCAAGAGGCGTATTACCGGTTCTCTCCCCTATTCCCAGCAGTGAGCAGTTTACGCCGGACGCTCCGTACATCCATGCTGCAGCGGAATTTACAACAGCCTTGTAGAAATCGTTATGCCCGTGCCATTCGATCAATTCGCTGGGAAATCCGGCATGATGCCTGAAACCATAGATAATTCCGGGAACACTCCTTGGCAGGGCTACACCCGGGTATTGGACACCATACCCGAGAGTATCGCAGGCACGGATCTTAATGGGTACCCCGGTTTCTTCGCTTAGCTTTCGGAGTTCCAGGGCAAACGGCACGACAAAGCCATAGAAATCAGCCCTGGTAATATCCTCAAAGTGGCACCTTGGTTTGATGCCGACGTCAATCGCACTTTTAATGACACCCATATAATGATCTAAGGCTTGCTTTCTGGACATGTTCAACTTTTTGAAAATATGGTAATCAGAGCAGCTGACAAGAATCCCGCTCTCCTTCATGCCCATATCCTTGGCTAGCTGGAAATCGTTCTTTGTCGCTCTTATCCAGCTTGTCACCTCAGGGTATTTATACCCTCTTTCCAGGCATTTGTTCACTGCTTCCTTATCCCTGTCGCTGTAAAGGAAAAATTCGCACTGCCGGATAATCCCCTTGGGCCCACCCAGCTTATGCAGCATATCATACAATGTTACTATCTGCTGGACGGTATACGGCGCTCTGGATTGCTGTCCATCCCTGAAGGTGGTATCGGTGATCCATATCTCATCCGCCGGAAACATGGGCACCCTTCGATGGTTGAAGGCACACTTGGGAATTTCGTCATAGCTGTAGATTTCTCTGTAAAGATTAGGCTCAGGAATATCCTGAAGCGCATATTTGTACTGTGTCTGCTCCAGAGTATTGGTCTTTTTATTAAATTCAAGCATTGGTATTCCCTCCCTCTGTCAAAAAAAATTATGTATCTGTTTGGAAAGTACAATTCTACTATGCTTTCGGTTTGCTAAAGTACAGCGCAAAAAGTGTATTTTCCCCGATATTTTTATATATTGTATCATTGTATACAATGATACACTCCTTGTCAATATACTCTCTCCCCATAAAAAATAGAATGATTCAGACTATTTTCGACATTCGTTCTTTATTTGGTAAAAATTTTAAAAATAAAGAAGGAATTTGATAATTAAATATCGAAATTACTTATATTAAGTATTCATTACAATATTATTACACTATATTACTTGTATTGCTTTGGAGGGTAACTTATGAGTAAATCAGGAAAAAAAGCATTTGATGCAGCAAAGTACTCGTTGGTGATAGCAGTATTACTGGGCCTGCTATTTGGTGTTGTGGCCAGTATGCTTACAGACAGATGGGAATCCTTGCCGATACTGGCTATAGCAGGCTTTATAACCGCACTTATTACACAGCTTCTTCTTAACATTTCCATAAAGGGTCTGGCAAAGCGTTTTTCCGCCGAAGTAGAAGTGATTAAACAGGGTGACTTCTCCAGGCTGGTTGATTCAAAAAGCTACGGTTTGCTTGGGAATGTAGCTTCCAATGTTAACGCGGTATTGAGCGATATCAGGGTTCTGATCGACGGCTTCTTCTCTTTATCCTTTTCCATCGTACAGGCCTCCCGCAAGGTAGGTACTACTGCACAGGAAGCCTCCACCGCCATGGACGAGATATCCAAAACCGTGGATGAAATCGCAAAAGGAGCTTCAAGCCAGGCGCAGGAAGCCCAGGAAGGCGTCCAGATCATGGAAAAGCTTTCCGAACAGATCAACTTCGTTTACCAAAGTTATAACAACGTAATGGATGAAACGAATAAAATCAATACACTGAATAGCGTCGGCGTAAATTCCGTCAGTGTTCTGTATAAAAAATCGGAAGAAAATTTCAATACTTCCGAAAAAATATTCTCCGTTGTGGAAAAGCTGACCACCACAACAAAAGACATCGGCATTTTTGTTGAATCCATCGAAAATATTGCCGAGCAGACCAACCTCCTCGCTTTAAATGCAGCGATAGAAGCCGCCAGGGCCGGAGATGCGGGGAAAGGCTTCGCAGTCGTCGCGGAAGAAGTAAGAAAGCTGGCCGATCAGAGCAGGCAGTCTACCGAAGAAATCACCAACCTGATGCAGAGTATTCAGGAAGAATCCCTGCTGGCAATCAAAGCCATGGAGGTTATGAAAAAAGTCTCCCAGGAGCAGAATGCGGCGGTTGTCGAAACAAACAAGGCCTTTACCGACATCGCCAACGGAATTGATTCCATCGTTTCCAAAATCAATAAAGTAAGCGAAGCCGTGGGAACCATGCAAAAGGATCGGGACGTGGTGATGGTTGCCATCGAAAACATATCTTCCGTCTCACAGCAGACGGCGGCATCCAGCGAAGAGGTCGCTGCCACCACAGAGCATCAGCTAAAAGCGATAGAAGACATGCAGAGCGCTTCGGTAACTTTGGATGGGCTCGTCCAGGAACTGGACGCCAAGCTGAAGAAATACAAATTGAGATAATTGGACGGATAAATAACGGATATATAGTTAAAAGGGCTTCCCAACGGAAGCCCTTTTCTGTTTGGGAACCATTATCCCTAACTGCAGCCGCCGGGACTGCAGAAAACATTCTTAAAAGCGTAATGACATCGTAAAGGTTAGGACCGGTGCTTAAATTTCATATTCCTGCAGTAATTTTGCCGCTTCAGTATCCTTAAAATTCCGCCGGGCTTCATCCACCAGCTCATCGATATTGTTTTCAGGCCAGAAATGGGTAAGAATAAGCTTTCCGGCAATCGCTTCCCGGGCTACTATTCCGCACTCCTCCGCAGTAAGGTGAGGTACGTCGCCGCTTGTCTTTTCTCTTGCAAAAAGCCCCGCATCCAGCATCAGCACATCCGCATCCCTGGCAAAAGAGATAATGTTTTCAGTCCAGGAGGTGTCTCCGGAAAACACAAACCGCTTCCCCCGGCACTGGAATGAAACCGCAAAATCCGGTGAAGGATGCTTCATTTTCGCAAAGTTTACTGTTATGCCGCCAATCTCCAGAACCAGGCCTTCATTTACAGGCATTAGGTCAAAAGCGTCTTTTACATCCAGCCTTCGGTACTCCTCTTCCGGTTCAGCCGGAGCGTATACCGGCAGGTTCCTGTCAAACTGCCCCCGTTTTTTCTTTATTTGCACAGCATATTTCAAAACCATCATATCCGAAACATGATCGCTGTGAAGATGTGTCAGTATGATTGCATCAAGGCTTTCAAAGCTTATGTATTTCTGCAGGTTGCTCAAAACGCCGTTGCCGCAGTCGATGAGAATGCTCGTATCCCCTTCTCTCAAAAGGTAGCCGGAGCAAGCGCCCCCGGCTGCAGGGTATGGACCGTTGTTACCAAGTATGGTCAGCTTCATGACTTCTATCCTCCACTTTTAAGTACAATGCCAGCTCAATTCGATTTGTCCCGCGATTAATACAGGAAGATTATATCATACGGCGGCTTTCAGCCGCAACCAAAGCATTCGGGAGCCAGAATCCGGAATGCTTTGAGAATACGCTTCCGGCAATTGCAAACCGCTTACAGAAGAAGTTTGGATTCAGGAATATCACCTGTGAGAATCAAATGAGTAAAGGCGCGCATTGCACTTCAGAAACACAAGCGCGAGTGGGGACGGTTCTCCACTAAAAAGCAGAACCGTCCCCACTCGCGTCCCTTACGGATCCTCTATGATCCTCTATTATTTATAAGGAAATAACCTTGCCTACATTTGCCTTAATTAAAAGCGCACTTAACAAATACCCTGCCACAGCGCTCACGCCGCCTTGAAGCAGATTGACGGAAACCAGTTCGTTAATTGCCACCGCCAGTCCGAAGCTCTTATCGAATACGGGCAGAATCAGGGATTCGGAGATGAAATAACCTGCAATCATTACAAATGCGCCAACTACCACCCCGGTTATCATTCTTGCCGCTCCCGCTTTTTCCGCCTTGTCCTGATAAGCGATGGTGCCCACGATATAGCCTTCAAGGCCTTTCACCACAAGTGTAAAGGGAGCAAACAAAGCATATCCCATGGCAAGATCAGCAGCGGCAGAACCAAGGGCGCCGGCCAGCATTCCGCTGTTTCTGCCAAGGATGATTGCCGCTACCATGATGGCGGCATCCCCTATGTTGAATGGTCCTACAGGACCCGGTATTTTCGTGAAAAAAGTGACCAGAAATACCAGAGCAATCATTAGTCCGTTCATTACGATCCATTTTGTCTTAGCCTTTTCCATATCCATAGCCTCCGATACAATCAATTGTATCGATACACATCTAACGTGTATCGATAGGTTAGAGATATTTTAATGAGGCTTGGGGTAAATGTCAAGAAAAATTATGAAATTTATATGTTTAAACCGCTATTCCAGATACTACAGCGTAAACAACCAAATTATCCTTGCATAAATGCCGATAAATTAATGAATTTTACGCTGTAGTACTAATGCTCATTCTGCGTACGCCTCCCCGAACACTTTCCACTCTTGAATGCCTGTTGAATAATCAGGCCGTGCTATGATTTCAACCCGCATTTTAGAGGTGACAACCTCATCAAATGCAGTCGTGTTATATGCATCCTTCAACACCCCCAGTCCCTGTGGGTTCAAGACACCGGCCCATTGTGCGCCGTCCCAGTAGCGGATGGCATAGGATTCCGGTATGGTGCAGCTTAGTTCATCGTCAAACCAGTAAATATCCGTCCTGTATATCCTGACCGGTGCGTGCCATTCATACTGAACCCACTGCGTCCCCTTCCCGCCCCAATTGCTGTATGCTTTATGCCTGTAATCCATAGAGCTTGCAGGATCATACCCGTCATTTAGTGCCGTAACCGAAAACCATGAAGAAGAATTTTCCACAGATGCCGCTGCAGACGCGGACAAGGCCAGATTTATACCTCTGTCGGGTAATGCGCAAACTGTCTCCTCCTTGCTCCATTCACTTGAACCCGCCTTATTGGCCGCCCTGATCCTATACTTATGTGTTGAACCGGGTTGGATGTGTACATGGGGATAAGGGCTTTCTACCGCACGAATCACTTCGCCGTTGATTTCAAGATCATATTCCAGCGCCCCAATCGCCGGCTTCCATGCTATATTCATCTGTGTGCTGCTGGAAGCGGATGCTTTTAATCCGTCCGGAACAGGAGGAGGATTAAGCTCTGTCGCCCTGTTATATACCTTGATGAAGAAATCGAGGGCACTGCCGCGGCAGTATTTCACTTCCTCTGTTGCCGGGATTTTACATGCTTGTTTAAACTTAATTTCTGCATTGTCCTGAATCACACATACGTCACCGCTTCCGGAATCCCATGTGAAATGAGCCAGCTTATCTACTGTGGCCACTCTCACGCCATTGACAAAAAGTGAAAAGCCTTTCGGAACCCCCCTGTAATATTCCTTTCCCTCCTCTGTACCATCCCAGACAACGCTCAGGCTTTGCCCATGATACATTGTATCGTTCATTGCAAAGCGGGACAGCCCTATATCGATCGGATCCAGTTCTATTACCGCGTCTGTCCTCGGGGTCAGTCCGAAGACGTCTTCAATCACTGTAGAATTGAATTTTCCAAGCGCATTATGATGGATCCACGACCGGTACTTAATGGAATCGGTTTCTTCATCCCATCCACTGAAAAACTCGTTTGTATCCGGATAAGCAGAATCGCCGCCGGCATAATGCGCCCATACCGTCCAATACAAAAGCCTTTTGTAATCCTCCTTGGTGATATAGTCGGCCTGATACCTTTTTATTGCTTTCGCAAACAAAGCCAGCGTAATGCCTATGTTTCCAAAGCAATAATTGCGCGACAGATTTTTGCCTGCAGCCAGAGCCCGCCTGTAATCGGCGGAATTGCTGATATACATCGGCCAGGGGGAAAACTCTTCATGATCGGACCACGGCTTCAACGCCTGCTGATACTCCCTTTTGTCAACCGGTATCATTTCCATCATCCACGGATAATAATTGTTAATGTCTCTCCAGGGTATAAAGCCGCCGTCCATAGACCGATGGAGGAATTGCCGCGTACCGTCGTCCCACAGCTCCTTAAGAACCGCGTCTTTGATTTTGTCCGCCGTACCGGAAATCCTCTCCGTACCGCGATTGTCGCCAAGCATTTTATACATTTCCGATACGGCTTTGGCATTTGCCCAGGTATATGCTGAAGAGTCAAGCCTGTCCTGAGCACCCGCATAGGTGTTCGAAAGGGTATCCGCATCCCAGCCGTCATACTGTCTTTCCAGTATGTAGTTGTTATTTGTATCGCTTATCCCCATATCCGTTTTCACATCATTTTCACCGTAAACGGCAAGCCTTTCCAGGAAATCGCGAGGTCCTCCGTGAATCTTGTATGCTTCCCAGCCCGCTTTGGAAATATATTGTGCGATATTCCACCTGGGCCAATGCTTCGGATCGCCCGGATTGCTTATAAAGATCCCATTTTCCGAGGTTTCTGCAACCGATTGCCATGTGCCGTATGCATAGACCGGATTCTTAAAATACTTTGCATCGTCAATGTGCCACGGTACCGATAAAGTAATGGCGTTATTGTAGCCCAGGCACCCCTCTACAAAGGTCGGATAAATATAATTGCTCCCGGCATTTGCGTCAAGGAGGTTGAACCGCAGCTTCCACCATTCATAATATACCGTTTTTTTCAAATGGGGGTCTTCAATATCAATATAAGGTATATTATCTACCCACCATTGATTGTACGTCCTTACATGAGAGGCAAACGCCCTGCCGCTGTCACATTCTTTGTAGTCAAGATACTCGCTTGCCGACTCCGGAATATCCTTGCTGATAAACCCCATGACAACCTTTACGCTTATTTCCGCCTTTGGCCCTATGGTGAACCGGCCGGTCAGCATACCGTCTTTTGCCGCCATATTGTCCGCGGAAATGCGTAAATATACCCGGGTATTTTTAAACGGATCCTGATAGGTGCCTGTCAGTTCTCCTTCAACTCCTGTAACAGCCAGAGGGGAGTCAACATACATATCAAATGCTTCCGCTTCGCACGACTCGTTCTTAATGTCCAGCAGCGTCACGGCGGAGTTGTTTTCTGTGATGAATTTTTTTACCGCTATTGAGAGCCTGCCGCAATGATATCTTCCTGCCCAATGGCTCGGATAGTCGATTCCGGCGGCTTTTTCCTCCACCGGCGAGCCACAGGAAAACATAATGTTGTACGCTGATTTCCCAAAGGATGTATTGCATCCGAAGTCATCAACAGACTCCTCAATGTAGGATACTTCACCCGCAAATCCGATATGCCGGGCATCATGATAATTTATAAATAGCGTGCGCCCTCTTGACATCATGCCGCCGCAGGTTCCGACAGAAGGGTCGCGGAACGGCCTTCCCAGCATTCTGTCCATCCAGAAAGAGGTGCCTTCTCCGGTTTGCAGGTCTGCGTCATATATCTCCTGCATCATGTTCTGCAGGCTATACCCGGCCGGCTCGCCAACAGCTCCCTCTCCTTTTAAGGACGGCGGGTATGGGTTTGAGATTGGCTTACTCATAACAGCATCGGCTCCTTTTTACCTTATCGTAAAATATGAAATATTTTAAATAAAGCCGTCAGGTAAAAACCTGCCGGCTTTATTTCTTGCATCCGTACTAATTACAGTGTAAAACTCGTTAAGGAATCATCCATCCGTACCTTCGCCGCTATTTGAGTTTTTCGTCATAGTATTTCTGAAACGCTTCGATATAGGTCTTCCCACCGGCCTTGTCATATGCGCTGACAAATTCGTCCCAGAGAGCGTCGAGCTTTGATTGGTCTTTTTCAATAATCATCTTCAAATAATATACCGCCAGTACATCATTGTTGAGCTTGACCTTTATGTCGTCTACTTCAGGAAGCTTGACAAGTGTGAAAGGTTTATTTTCCATGTATTTGCTTCCGTTGTTAATCATTACGGACCGGTTGAAGCTGTCCTTCTGGTCTGCATCGCTCGTATAGATGACCTTATTGTTATAAGCCTCTTCCCAGGTAGAATATTCCTTGCATGGGATATACCCATAAACGGTTGACGTAAAACCCCACCACAAGGGATTGACGGAATCGTCTTCACCATAGTCCGCGACCCAGTTTTCCGTATTACGGTCAAACAGGCCGGTCTTTGCGTCAAGCTCCGTATAATGCCTGCCCTTCACACCGCAAAGGAAAAGCTCTCTTCCTTCCTGGCTGTTCATATACTCAATAAACTCGATGGCCTTTTCCTGATTCTTGCTGGAAGCAGGGACACCCACCAGCAGCCAGTATACGGGGCCTGACAGCGCCCTGAACTCAGCGCCGGGCGCTTGCATAGGCGGAATATTTACAAAATCGGCTTCAGGAGCAGATTCCCTTAGAATACCCAAGGCCTTTGACACGCCGGTACCTGTGAAAAAAGTCCCTCCGCCCTTATTTGTATAAATGTATTTTTCACTTGAATCTGTGATACTTGCCAGGTCGGTATTGATAAGCCCTTCTCTGTATAGCCTGTTCAAAAATACAAGGGCGTTTTTTGATTCCTTGGATGTATTGGGATCAAAAACCTTTCCGTTCGAATCAACGTCCAGCTTGTTATGCCAGCTGTACGTCGCTCCCCCGAACATGCCGAACAAACCTATCAGGTCTTCCATTGTGCCGTCGACGACCTGGCTTACATAGCCTACCGTATCGTCTTTACTGTTCTTGTCGGGGTCATTCTTTGTAAAAGCCTTCATTACGTTATAGAATTCATCCGGTGTCGTCGGCACCTGCAGTCCGACGTTATCCAGCCAGTCCTTCCTCAGGTAAATGGAATAGTCGTATCCGTCATTTACGCCCGGAAGATAGTAATGCTTGCCATCGATTGCAAACGCATTGAAGGTTTCCGAATTCATTGCCGAATACATGTACGGATAATCTTCCTTGCTCTTCACATGATCATCCAGATTAACCATCAGGCCTTCTTCCGCCCATTGTGTCCAGGGATGCGACGAATCGTCGACATGGATGATGTCCATCTCCTCGGCGGAACTCATAACCAGGTTCAGCTTGTTTACCCATTGATCCCAGGGCGCGGTCACAATTTCAATTTTTGTGTTCGTTCTCTTTTGCAGCTCCAAAAGTATGGGATCCTTTTCGGGGTCAAGCTTGTTTGCCATTCTGAATATTTTCAGCGGTACGGGCTTTTCCGGCTCTGTACTTTCGGCGACCGTCCCTTTGTCCGTCACCGGGGTGTTTGCGCCTTCACTGCCGCCGCAGCCTGCAAATAAACCGCCAAGCATGACAGCAACAAGGAATACGGCGATTATGGACAGTTTCTTTTTCATAGCGACTTCCTCCTCATAATTCGTTTTGTATAATAAAGGCAGCGAGCCATTATTTTCACCCTGCTCATTCTTTGACGGCGCCAAGCATGATTCCCTGCACAAAATGCTTTTGTATGAAGGGATAGACAAGCATAATGGGAACGATACTGATTACAATGACGGCGCCCCGCACCATGTCGGAAATCTGGAATTCCAGGCTTTTGGCATGCATGTTCTGGGAACTTACGATCAGGTTCCTCAGGACAAGCGAAAGCGGGTACAGCTTGTTGTTTGTAGTAAAAAGCATGGGTGTAAAAAAATCATTCCAGAAGCTGACGGAATAAAACAAAGTAATTGTAGCAAATATAGGCTTCGAGCTTGGAAGGATGATCAGAAAGAATATCCTTATGTCATTATATCCATCCACCTTGGCTGATTCTTCAAGACTTTCGGGGATTTTTGTATAATAGTTCTTCATAAGGATAAGATTGTATGTACTGACCGCACCGGGTATGAAAAAGGCCAGTATCGTATTGCTGAGCCCCAGGGAGTTAATGAGTATATACCAGGCGATCAGTCCGCCGTCAAAAAACATGGTTATTACGATCAGGAAGAAGATTACGTTTCTACCCTTAAGGCTCTTCTTTGATAAAGGATACGCCCCCATTGAAGTCAGCAAGAGGCTCAAGGAGGTGCCCAAAACCGTTACAAGCACACTGATCGCGGTCGCCCTGGTAATCATAGGCTCTGAAAAGGCATATTTGTAAGTATCCAGCGAAAAGGATACCGGGATGAGGTGAAACACGCTTGAGAAATACGCTTCCTTTGTGGAAATGGAGATCACCAGCTGTATCCAGAAAGGATAAAAGGTAATCAGCATTAATAAAAGCATGATGGCATAATTTACATAATCAAAAACACTCAGCTTCTTCAAACCTTGCATGGCACTTTTCCTCCTCTCTTTAGTATATTCCTTCTTGCCCGTAAAATTTGACAAGCCTGTTGGCTGCCAATAAGAAGGCCAGTGATATAAACGCCTTTACAGTACTTGCCGCCGAAAGCACCCCAAACCTTGGATTCCTTTGAAGATTTCTGACAATATACGTGTCAATAATGTCTGCTGTTTCATATACCGCGGGGTTATATAAATTATAGATCTGATCAAAGCCCATCTGTATCAAGCTGCCTACGTTGAGGATAAACATGATTGCAATGACATTTCCCAGGCATGGTACTGTAATATACTTTATTCTTGCCCATCTGCCGGCGCCATCCATAAATGCAGCTTCATACAGCAATGGATTTATTCCGGCGATACCCGCAAGATATATTATCGAATTCCATCCCATTTCTTTCCATATATCCGACAATATAAGTACCCCGCGAAAATGCTCATTACTGGTTAAAAAATTTGCGCGTTCAATGCCCACACTGCCAAGAAGGTGGTTCAATACCCCTACATCCTGCGCAAGAATAAGGTTAAGGATCCCTGCCAATACTACCCATGATACAAAATGGGGAAGGTACGTTACAGTTTGAACCAGCCTTTTATACCCGATATTTCTGATTTCACTAAGCAGTATGGCAAAAATAATGGGCATGGGGAATCCTATCAGAAGCTTCAATATATTTATAATGAAGGTATTTGAGATGGACGTTATGAATCCGCTATCCGAAAAAAGCTTCACAAAATTCTCAAATCCGACAAACGGGCTCCCGAATATCCCCTTGGCAAAAGAAAATTTCTGAAAAGACAGAATCACTCCATACATGGGAGCATATCGAAATATAAGGTACCATATCATAATCGGAACCAGCATCATATAAAGATACTTGTTTTTGGCCAGTTCCTTCCACCAGCTTGCTTTCCTGACTGTCTCCGCTCTTTTTATAGAAATGCCTGCAGGTTTCGTCGTTGACATGAATCTTCCTCCTGTATGTCAGTTTATCTGACTACCTTACTATTATACCGTTGGCCGGGAAGAAAAAAAACGGGGTAAACTTGATATTTGTTTTATATTTTTGATATCAGGTATATTGAAATACATTTTTGCGTTTTTCTAAAAAATTCAGGTTGCACAGGCAAGCAGCAAATGCAATGCATTTGTGACCAGCCACGGCCTTATGGACTACGTTTTCAGAAGCTTATACGGGAGGTTTTCTTTTCCTTATTGCTTATCTTCTATCAGCGGTAGTTTGATATAGATCGTCGTACCGATATTCTTTACAGTCTCCAAGGTAAGTCCGTATTCCGCGCCATATTCCAGTCTTATTCTCTCATGAACATTCATCATGCCGATGCTCTTCTTATTTATCGAACCGTCCAGCTGCATGTTAAGACGTTCAAGGACCGTATCTTCGATACCAACCCCGTTGTCCGCTATTTTTACGATTAACATGGCTTCGGCGGCTTCGGCGGATATTTCTATCACACCTCCGCTTTTTACAGCTTCAAGGCCATGATGTATGGCGTTTTCAATAATTGGCTGCAATATAAACCTTAGTATGCGGAGCTTCATAATGTTTTCACTTATTATATATTCCACAGAAAACGCACCGGAATACCTTATCTGCTGAATCTGTACATACAGCTTGACATACTCGATCTCTTCCCTTAAACATATATATTTTTCTCCGTTCCCGACGCCGAGACGAAACAGCTTTCCAAGCATCTGTACCATTTTTACAGCTCTTTTATCTTCACCCTTGATCATGAAATGTATCGTTTCAAGCGTATTATATAAAAAATGAGGATTGATCTGTGCCTGCAAAGCATAATATTGTGTCTCCTTCAGCTTGATCTCCGTCTTGCTTCGCTCCAGTCTTTCCTCATATACTTCCTTGATAAGCAGGCTGATCCTCTCTATAAGCATATTGAAAGCCTGCCCAAGCTCCTCTATTTCATCACCGCTCTTTGGAAATTCCATCTGCTTTACTTTGTCCGGCTGCAGCTTTAAAAGCTCCTTTTCAAGGAGCTTCAGATTTTTGGTCAGAGACATGGAAAACCCCAGTGAAGCGAAAAAAGACACAAACAAATACACCAGAAGCAGCATCATGTTCCCATATAATATTTTTAGATATCTGCCTGCATAATCGCTCACGCTTACAGCGGTAATTATGCGCCAATCATTACTGTCCAGATTGTCCGCCACAATATGGAAGTTGTCAACCGTCCGGCTTAAAACGGCGCCTTTTTTCGGATATATGCCCTCTATCAGCTCCTGCTTTTTTGCATTCCCGACAATATGGGAATTGATACTACTAATCTCCCTGTTATCCCCGGTACATACGGCAACAAATATGTCTCTCTCTGTTATCGTATTGCTTATGGCCCTTTGAAGGCTGTCCAGGCTTACATCAAGTAAAAGGAACCCCATAGGCTGTGAATCGGCGGGTCTCCTCAGCTTCATGCCTATCCTGAAATAGCTGTTGTTGAAATAATCTAGGCAGGGGCCCTGCCAGAATTTGAAAGGATCGGTATCCAAGACCTTTTCTATATCACTTTTTGAGGCGGCTTCACTTGAAGCGCTGTTCTCCTGCAAATAGGAATAAAAAAGCTTGTGGCTGTTGTCATAAATACTTATATTGATGATCCCTTCCCTGAAAAAAAGACGATCGAACACATATTTTGTGATTTCCTTCTGCCTGCTCTCATAGGTTTTAACATTTTTTTGCCTGTAATAATCGGATAGGCTGTCAATTACATATGAATCGGTGGCAATCCCGGATATCGTCTTAACATAGCTTTCCATCAGGAAGTTCACATTGTATGTGATTCTGTTCAGATTTGTATCAATGGAATTTACAAATTTCTCTTCGATAACATAAATAAAGCTGAAATAAGATACGGCTGTGATGGAAAAAACGGGCAGGAGTATGGATAAAAAAAATACAAAAAAAACCTTGGCCCGCAGAGAAATTTTATTCGTCCCTCCAAGCTTGCTGCCTGCAGGTATCTTCAATCCCTCCAATCGGTCGGGGATTTCATATTCAACAATCTCCTTAAGGCTGTTTATCCTTCCCAGTAACCGCCTCGAAAACATTAAAATAATCAAGAGTGAACATGCGGCAGCAACGGCCAAAACAGGGAGCAGCTGCACATTTCTGTGTTCAAGAGCCTGCATAATACCGGACATGTCGATGATGTTGACAACGCTCCACCCCTGCAGTCCTATCCTGTTTGTAAATGAGACACTTTCATCCTTTATCGTGATGCCTCCATACAACTGCCCATTCTCACCGGCGGCTGCCTTTATCACATATTCCCCGTCAAAATCCTTCTCCCCTGAGAGCTTGACGGTTCTTATCCCATTGGTAATATAGGCGCTTCCCTCAGGAAATTTTATCCTGGTCAACAGCTTGCTGTTAAAAATGAGAAAAATAAAGGAATCTTCCTCAAATCTTTTAAAAAGGACAATCTGGTCTTCAAAGTAAATATTTGTTCTGCACAAACAGAATTCTCCAAAAGAAATACCCGTCTCCCTTCCGACTCTGACGGCCTCCAATATTTGCTCCTTTTCCGGCTTTGTCATTTCCGCCCTGTTGAAATTCGCTCCCTGAAACACAAAGCTATCCTGGAACAGCAAAATCGAATCTACCACCGAGTATTCCTTAATGATTCCGGAAAGGTATTTTTGTTTTTGGGCGATTAAAGCAATTTCTCTTGCATCCATTGCTTTTACATCATTTGAATTCAACCGGTTTTCCAGTATCAGTTCATTTTCGCCAACCATACTTATCATATTGACCAATTCGGAAAAAATCACCTGCGTTCTCTCGGCAGACTCGTTTATATATGGCAAATAAAAGCCTTCCGCCTCTTTCCATATCCTGTCCCTTTGAAATGTATACGAAAAAAATGCCGTCAAAAATACAACCAATAAAAGAAGAATATCATAGTATTTGAAAATTTTTTTTTGCAGCCTGTTTTTCATCATTTTTTCCATACTGCATCGCAAGCTTCATTTTAAACCGGCATCCATGTGCGTTGCAGAAGCAACCGCGGATGCCCCGGCACGGTATTTACGCAAGGATGATCCGGTTATCCGCGCTGCAGTGCTAGATCCTTTTTCTATATTCCGAAGGGGTGATTCCCGTGTAGTTCTTAAATGCTACGCTAAAATGGTGGTTGTCACGATAGCCGGTACATTGCGCTATTTCGTAGACCTTTATATAGGTCCGGTTGAGAAGCTTCTTCGCTTCCTCCATTCTGACCTCCAGAAGGAAATCCTTGAAATTCCTTCCTGTCTCCTTTTTGAATGTCCTTGACAGGTGTTCGGAAGTCACCTGCATACTATCCGCGATTGCCGCAAGCGTAAGCTCTTTGGAGTATTCACGCTCTATTGTCTGTATTGCGGCTTTAACCAACCATTTGCCCTTTTCAACCTCTGTTCTGTCAATAATTCCTCTGATTTCTTCCAGCATTGATACAATATACAGGCAGAGGTCTTGGGAAGTAGTGTATTCGGAAATCTCATTAATACGCCCGGAATTGCCTGTCAATGCCGCTTCCATAATCAGCCCTCTTCGCAGGCAGTCATTCTCCACTTTTTTCAGAAGCAAGAAAATATTGGCGCTGACATCCTCATAATTTACATTCCTGCCGTCACCTAAAGAGCCTATGTGCCTGTCAACAAGGTATTTCATGTGATTCATCCTGTTCTCCGCCAGGCAAGCGCATAGATCTTTTGACATGCCGTCAATATCAAAGCCGGACAAATGATCTCCTGCTTTTCCCATATCCGCATTGCCTGATGTTATCAGCTTTCCGGTTCCCATGTTAAACCTAAGGCTCAACCGGCTTTCCGAAGACATCCGGGATCGGTTCAAGTCCTCAATCTTATGTACAGCTTCACCCATTGCCGCCGACAAGCATATCCCATCGATATGGTCAACCACTCCCATTGCCGCATCAAACAGCTTGTGACAAAGCTCAACAAGCCCTTCTTTGTCAGACTTTAGAACTACAAAGCTTGCAACATTGCCGCCGGCTTCCTTAATCTGCAGGATATCCATCGTATTAAAATCGCAGACAACATCACATATGCGGCTTAATACCTGACGGATATGCTCCTGCATGTTTTGCGCACGCTTTTTTGTAAAACATTTATAAACACCCAGTTTTAGAATGGCTATCTCCTTAACGTACCTGAAAACAGCCTTATTTGAAAGCAGATCTATATCCGTTGAGTCATATTCTCCGGAAACCACTCGCAGCAAAGCCTCATTTAGCTTATAATCCATCCCTTTGGCAAAGATTTTTTTTTTATCCGTCTCCTGGTCAAGCACGGTCTTCAATTCACTAAAAACCTCCAGGACCTCATCCTCCTGGGTCGGTTTTAAAATGTACCGGAACGCGCCATATTGAATTGCTTTTTGTGCATAGTCGAAATCATTATACCCACTGACGATTACGGCTTTTGTCTCATTGTCTATTTTGTATATATTCCTGATGAGATCAATACCGGACATATGCGGCATACGTATATCCGTCAGAACCACATCCACCGCCCTTTTCTTAATGAACTCAAGCGCCTCGGCACCTCCGCAGACAGCTCCGGCTACGGTAAAGCCCGCACCTTCCCAATCGATTATGTGGCAAAGGCCTTTTCGGATAATCTCTTCATCATCTACAATTAAAACACTATACATGCCTGCGCTCCTAGTATCATTCTTTTACTACCACAAGGATCTGGCACACACCATAAATCTTTTTGTAATTATTGCTATTGCTATTGCTTTTATTATAGCGGTATAAGGCAATAAAATCAACTGTGCATTGGTTTCACTTCCCCGGATCAATATTCAGGCCTATTGCAAGCTTCGCTTTGCAGAGCGGATGACATGCTTTGCCAACACCGAGGTGGTTACCGTGCCTACGCCGCCCGGAACAGGGGTTATGGCTCCCGCCAGGGGTTTAACCTTTTCAAAATCAACATCTCCGCAAAGATTTCCGTTCCCGTCTACGTTTATTCCAACGTCAATTACAACCTGTCCCCCGGAAACAAAGGCATCCGTTACCATTTTGGCTTTTCCTGCAGCGGCAATCAATATTTCGGCATCCCTGCAGGTCTCTTCCAGATTTTTCGTCCTGGTATGGCAGATGGTGATGGTGGCATGCTTTTTCAGAAGCAGCATGGACAGCGGTTTGCCTACGACAAGGCTTCTTCCGATGATGGTTACTTTTTTACCTGTAACGTCGATGCCAAAGTGGTCCAGCATTTCAACAACGGCTTCCGGCGTACATGGGGCAAAGCCTGTTGCATCGCCTTCAAAAACCTTAGCTACATTGACGGGGTTCAAGCAGTCCGCATCCTTTTCATGGCATATGACATGTTTTATTGCACTTTCATCAATATGCTTCGGAAGCGGCCTGAAAAGCAGTATCCCATGCACGGAGGCATCGTCGTTCACCTTCCTGATTTCATCGATCAGAGCTTGCTGGGTAATGGTCTCGGGATATTCAAAGACTTTGCACTTTATCCCCAACCCTTCACACCGTTTAATTGCACCACGCTCATAGGAGAGATCGTCCGGTCTGGCACCTACCCTGACGATGGCCAGACCTGGTATAATACCGTTTTTGCCGAGTTCTTCCACATCTTTCATCATCCGCTCCTTCATTGCATTTACAACCTCGGAGCCCTTCATCAGAACCGCCATCTAGTGCCTCCCTTATATCTTTCAATTATTTTAAAAACCTAAATTCCCTGCTATTGCTACGATGTCCGTGCAACAGTGCGACAGGGGACGGTTCTCTGTCGCATATTAAAAAGCATACTTTCATACTCAGGTGTACCGTCTTGCGGCACGGGCATCGGTATTTTGCAGGGGCGGCCATTAGCCATCCAGGTATCTGTTATGAGAGATTACATTTGCGGACGCGCAATGCGCGCCCCTACACTTTTCATATTCAGGTGTTTCGCTCTGTGATTTTACAAGTTACCCCTTTATGCCGCTTTCAACGTCCCCGTATACCTTATCGGCCCTTGCAATTCCATCGGCAAGCATTTTTTCCGTCTTCGCGTTTATGTCTGCCGCATAGTCCCTGTTCTTCATCAATTTTGTATTAATGTAGACATTGAGACTGGCTCCCATCAGAGCGGATTTGCAAAACAGGACGCCCACTCCCACATCGCTGATTGCAAGCCTGGTTCCTTTTATCGCCAGTTCCTCATGCAGCGCTATGGCTTCCAGGGATTTCTCCATGATCTTCAGCGGTACGCTGCATGCCAGCTTAAGTGCTTCCTCCATGATTTCATCCCGCTTCTGCTTTTCTTCCTCCGTGTTTTTCGGCAGCCCATAGGCTCTGGACAGCGGCTCGAAAACCTCGGCATCCTCTTCTACCAGTGAAACAAGGCTCTGCTGCAAGCTATCCGCTTTTTCGAGAATACTTTTGATATCCTCCTGCACGCTCTCATATTTCTTTTTGCCCAGGGTAAGATTACCTACCATGCTTCCCAGGGCAGTGCCCAGGGCGCCTGCCATTGCGGAAGCCCCTCCCCCTCCCGGGACAGGGGCGCCGGATGCAAGCATGCCCAAAAATTCCTTACAGCTTTTATCCGTCATCATATTATCTTTCCTCCATTATCTGTTACCATGGATTGCATTTGCGGACGCGCAATGCGCGCCCCTACATCCAATGTGCCACCTGCAGTATGAGCATTGTATCCCCGACTGCATGGGCAGGTAGTCGGTCTATGCCGCCGACCAGCCCCTTATAGCTTTAAAACAGTCCGGAAATCCTTCCATTGGAGTCCACATCGATTTTTTCGGCCGCCGGCACCCCGGGAAGGCCCGGCATGGTCATGATCTCGCCTGTCAATGCAACCACAAATCCGGCGCCGGCAGAGACCTTGACATTTCTTACGGCAACCCGGAAGCCTTTGGGCCATCCAAGTTTTTTAGGATCGTCCGAGAAGGAATATTGGGTTTTTGCCATACATACCGGCAGTTTCCCGAAGCCCAGAGCTTCCAGCCTCTCTATCTCCTTAACCGCGGCAGGCGCAAAATCCACGCCGTCGCCGCCGTAGACCTCTTTCGCGATTGCCTCTATTTTCTCCTTTAGCGGAGCCTCGTCCGGATAAATAAACTTAAAATTATTTTCCCCTGTCTCTATAAGGCGCACAACTTCATTTGCCAGCTGGATTCCGCCTTCTCCGCCCTTTGCCCATACTTCGGACAATGCCACATTGGCTCCGTACTCCCTGCATTTTTTCTCAATCAGCTTAAGCTCATTTTCCGTATCGGTGGGGAATCTGTTAATAGCCACGACCGCCGGCAGCCCAAACCTGACAGTAATATTTTCGATATGGTGCAGCATATTGGGAAGGCCCTTTTCAAGAGCTTCGAGGTTTTCGACCCCCAGTTCCGCCTTTGCCGCGCCGCCATGGTGCTTCAACGCCCTAACCGTGGCTACGATTACCACTGCCGAAGGCTTTAGCCCGGCTATCCTGCATTTGATATCCAGAAACTTCTCTGCGCCAAGGTCCGCGCCGAAGCCTGCTTCAGTGACCACATAATCGGCTAGCTTCAAAGCCATCCTTGTCGCCATGATGCTATTGCAGCCATGGGCGATATTGGCAAAAGGCCCCCCATGCACAAAAGCCGGAGTATGCTCCAGCGTCTGGACGAGGTTGGGCTTCAGAGCATCCTTCAGCAAAGCCGCCATAGCTCCTTCAGCCTTTAATTGACCGGCAGTGACCGGCTTGCCGTCATAGGTGTAGCCCACGACGATATTCCTCAGCTTCTCCTTAAGGTGGTCAAGATCCCTGGACAAACATAAGATCGCCATGATTTCCGAAGCAACGGTTATGTCAAAGCCGTCCTCGCGGGGTACGCCGTTGGTTTTGCCATTCAGGCCGTCTACCAGAAAGCGGAGCTGCCTGTCGTTCATGTCCATGCATCTTTTCCAGGTAATCCTCCTGGGATCGATCCCCAGCCCGTTTCCCTGGTAAATGTGATTGTCCAGCAATGCCGCCAGAAGATTGTTGGCCGCACCGATTGCATGCATGTCGCCTGTAAAGTGCAGATTAATGTCTTCCATGGGTACTACCTGGGCATATCCGCCTCCTGCCGCTCCGCCCTTGACCCCGAAAACGGGTCCCAGGGACGGCTCCCTCAAAGCGATTATAACCTTTCTGCCCAGTTTGTTCAGCGCATCCCCCAGTCCTACCGTGGTAGTGGTTTTTCCTTCTCCGGCAGGCGTCGGGTTGATTGCGGTCACAAGAATCAGCTTTCCGTCCTTCCTGTCTTTCATGTCCTTCAAAATGTTGTAGTTGATCTTTGCCTTGTAGTTGCCATAAAGCTCAAAATCTTCTTCGGCGATACCCACGGCTTTGGCGATTTCCTTTACTGGCTTGAGTCCGGTACTCTGGGCAATTTCTATATCACTTTTGATTTCCATGCAGGCGCCTCCTTTTGAATTATAGAAATTTATAACAATAACATTCAGCCGGTACTACGGCAAAATATCGCTGTAGTATAATTCATTTCCATTCCTTCCTATGTTATCTTTATTCTTCTTTAATTTCAATACCCTTTCCCTCTTCACAGCCGCAATCGGCTTTGGGCCTGGTCTTGTACAGAAAGCTCAGCCAGTAGATTGCACCCACAAACAGGCTGCCTCCAACAATGTTGCCCAGGGTGACGGGAATAAGGTTGTTCAAAATAAAGGTTCCCCAGTTGAGGTGCTCCAGCTTCTCAGCGGTGATTCCCAGGGAAGCGGCGGCCTGGACCCATAGGGGATTGGTTTTTGCAAGGATTCCTGCAGGTATGTAGTACATATTAGCTACGCTGTGTTCAAAGCCTGATGCTATAAAGAGCCAGATTGGAAAAAAGATAGCCAGGAGCTTGCCCGCGATATCCTGTGTGGCAAAAGCCATCCATACGGCCATGCATACCAGCCAGTTGCAGAGAATCCCCATAAAGAAGGCGTTCCCAAAGGTCAGGCCGGTCTTGTAAACAGCCAGCTTTATTGTAAAGCCGCCCAACAGCCCGTCGGAGAAATTGAACTGCCCCGACCAGAAAATAAACAAAACAATGAGCATGGATCCGATAAAGTTTCCAAGGTACACAAAAAACCAGTTTTTCATCAGCTTTTTCCATCTTGATTCGCCCTGCATGCAGGAAACAACGATGAGCGTGTTTCCCGTGAACAATTCGGCGCCGGTAATGACCACCATCATCAGTCCGGTGGCGAAAAGAGCTCCGGCAAGAGCTTTTCCGAGGCCAACCGAGGTAATTGTATGGATTGCACTATTGGAGCCTTCTGCGGCAAAGGCGATGAAAGCGCCGCCAAGGATCCCCAGCAGAAGCAGCTTGTAAACAGGCAAATTGGATTTCTTGCAGCCTATTTCAACAAACCGTTGGGTTATTTCCGGCGGATTTAAATGAAGCTTTTCCATGGCTCAATCCTCCTATTTTAATATTCCGAAGGCATTTCCGCCAGCTGCGCCATGTTGAATACCGGACCGTCGATGCAGACATACTGATGTCCTATGTTGCACTTGCCGCACTTCCCTACGCCGCAGGTCATTCTCATTTCAAGCGTCGTAAGTATTTTTTCCTTCGGTATCCCAAGCTCTACCAGCTTTGCCGATACAAACTTTATCATAATGGGCGGGCCGCACAAGACGGCATAGGTATTGGGCACGTCGATTTCCATTTCCCCTACCAGTACGTGGGGGAACCCGACTTTTCCATCCCATCCCTCTTCGGGCCTGTCGATGGTCTTCACTATGCTTGTGGCTTCCACCCTGCCCCATTCATCGAATTCCCGCCTGTAAATAAAGTCACCCGTGCTTCTTGCAGCCAGCAGCATCTGAATTTCTCCATACCTTTCGCGGTTGCGGCCGTCCATCATATACAGCAGCAGCGGACGAAGAGGCGCAAGGCCCAGGCCTCCGGCGATAACCAGTATTTTGTTGTTTTCCATCTCTTTGACGGGGAAAGTATTTCCAAAGGGTCCTCTCAGCCAGATCCCGGCACCTTCTTTCAAGCTGTGCAATACCTCGGTCACCACTCCCACCCGCTTAATGCTCAGCTCGATATATTCCCTGTTCAAAGGCGACGAAGCGAATCCAAAAGGCGCCTCTCCGACGCCGGGGATGGAAAGCTCGATAAACTGGCCCGGCATGAAATCCATGCTTCCGCCGTCCAGCAATTTTACTTTATAGGTTTTAATATCAAGCTCCGAAGTGGTTTCCTGGATAACCTCCAGGATTTCAGCCTTCAGGGGCAAATAGGGGTTGTTCAAAATGCTCTCCTCCTTCAAATACTGCAGCGCAAACTTCATTTTTCATTGGCATTCATGCGGCTTGCAGAAATAATCGTGAGTGTCTATCGCGTTATTCTGCAGGGATAATTCGTTAGTCTAGGCCGTAGTAATAATGTCACCCTTTTAGACTTTCAACGATTTCCGTTACAACCGCCTTTATGTTCATCCCGGCCGGACAGCTTCGTATACAGCGGCCGCACCCGGTACATGCAGTGTACCCGAAATTCTGCTTCACATAAAGGTACTTGTGCATGATGCGCTGGCGGTATCTCTCCTTTTTCGAAGCTCTGGGATTGTGTCCTGAGGCATGCAGCGTAAATTTAGGATACATGCAGCTGTCCCAGCATCTATACCTGGCCGGTTCTCCTCCGTCGATGGTATCCTTGAATTCGAAGCAGTGGCAGGTAGGACAGATAAAGGTACAAATGCCGCAGCCCAGACATTTCTCGGATATGTTTGCCCAATCGATTTTATTGAATAGGTCATTCTCATCCGCATTAATTTCCAGCACTTCGCCGCTTCCAGCCTTTTCTGCTGCAGAAGCCGGCGACGGAGCTTCTTCAAACTGAAAACCGTTTAAAAGCGCCGCTCCTTTTTTAGTAAAGGTTTCTACCGTATAAGCTTCTCCGACATCGGAAAAGAAGATATCGCAAGCAGACGAACAGCTTCTGTCCAGGCCTCTGTCCCCGCAGAAGCATCCGGCTTTTTCAGTCAGGCAGCCTATACCGGCCAATATTGCATTGTTCAGATTTTTTTCAAAGTACGTGTCGACAAATTTCCCTTTTGTGAATACGGCGGTCATCACCTTAAGAGCTTCAAGGTCACAGGGCCTCACTCCAAAAACCACGGTTTTCCTGTCCGGCGCATGGGTCCGGACCGCATTTTCACCGAAGCTCATGATTTTTTCCACCTGCGGAAACAGGTATTCCTTCGGCGATTTGTAGGCCAGGCCATCGTCAAGGACAATATCTGAAAACGCATTTATTTCTTCAAAAACAAGCTTTCCGCTGTTCCTCACAGGAGCCGCCACCCTGTAGTTCCTGATCCAGCTCTCTACCAGCTCCTTCAGCCTGCTTTTCGGCACCACAATACGAGCCATGTATGCCTCACCCCCCATTCTCCCGCTTCTCCGGTCCGCCAATAAATCCGACTTCCCTGTCACCCTGATTGAAGGATAGGAGGGCGGGAACCTCCTCCGTGCTCAAACCTGCCTGATAGCCGTACAGTTCCTCGCAGAAGCCGGTTATCTCCCGGATAAGGTACCGGATGTCCACACCTGAAGGACATACCCTTTCACAAGCGCCGCATTCCACGCATCTGCCTGCCAGGTGCATTGCCCTTCCCAGGTGATACATCATCTTTGCGCCTGTATCCAGCTTTGAGGGAAGCCAATTGGGCAAGCTCCGGTCCATGAAGCAGGTCTCGCAGTAGCACCCGTAACAGGCCTGCCTGCAGGAATAGCAAAGAATGCACTTTTTGATTTCCTTCTGAAACCGCTCCAGCTTCGCCTGCAATTCAACCTCATTGCTATGGGAAACCGGAGGGCAATCCGCATTTTGCCCTATATCTCCATCCGTTTTCACCAGGATATCATATACCGGCGGCGTCTTTATCCTGCATTCCCTGCAGCCGGGTGCGGGCGAACCGTCTCCGGACTTCATCCCTTCACATTCAACGCCGATGATATAAATCCTGTCCCTGTTTATCTGGTTTTCAGCCATATACATCACGATTGCCCGGGCATCACAGGGCTTCGCAACAATCGCCGCTCCATCCTTCTTTTCCAGCAGGTATTTAGCCAGGTTTGGCGTACAGGCGTCATCCCATTCCATTTTATCCGCATCTTCCGCATTTCTCATAAAAAACGGAAGGAAGTTTCCTCCGAGTTCACTGCGGGTAAAGCCCAATATAACCGGAGCCTTGCCTTCCTCCAGCAAGGTTTTGCATAAAACGGCTATTTCCTTTTTCTGTTTTTCAAAACCCATTTTACCCTCCATGACATCTATCCATTTCATGACCATTAAAGTGCCGGATCCTGTGAATGCCTGAAATACGCCCCTACTACTGCAAACCGCCGACTGGGGGCAGACAGGCCGTCCGTCGCGGCAACGCCATCAACCGCCCATCATCCGGTTGGGTCCAAGCTTTCTCACCTTGCTCGTTACCTCCTCAACCACCGATGCAAAACGGGAGCCTTCGGATGCCGAAACCCATGTGAACTGCACTCTATCCGGTTCTATTCCCGCTGTGGCGAGAAGCCTTTTCAGGATTGTAAAACGCCTCCTGGCATACATGTTTCCGGAGAGATAATGACAGTCCCCGGGATGGCACCCTGAAACCATCACTCCATCGGCTCCTTCCGTCAGCGCTTTGATGATATACAAGGGATTGATCCTCCCTGAGCAGGGCAGCCTGATAATTCGAATATTGGGAGGGTACTGAATTCTGCTGGTACCCGCCAGGTCAGCTCCCGCATAGCTGCACCAGTTGCACAGGAAGGCAACGATTTTCGGCTCCCAGGCCGAAGCAGGGGTACAGGTTCCCCGTCCCGTTTCGTTCTCTCGTATATCTGCATTATCTGCATTCCGGCAGGCTTGTTCCATCATAATACCACACTCCAATTTTCTTAGTATAGCTCCACATAAGTTCGTTACCAGTTAGAACATGTTGTCATTGCTGTGAAATTCCTATCCTGCAGAGGCGCGCATTGCGCGTCCGCTGTCAAACAGCCCCCAGATGGCCAATGGCGCCCCTACAAACAAGTTTTCACACGGGTGGTGTGCGCACACGTGACAAATTGCGAGCAGTCTGCGACGATGCAATCTCAGCTTTTAGCCAGGATTATCATTGAGATTGCCGTGCTCCTCTCACGTTACGCTTGCAATGACAGACAAGTTGAGCCAAACTTATCTGGTAACGAATATACGTGAAGCTGTTCCTCAGCTTCGCAGCAAATATTCCAGCTCGCTTACCACCTGTCTGTCCGTAAAGCCGTTTACATCCACCGCGCCGCATCTGCAGGTGGCAGAGCATGTTCCGCAGCCTTTGCAAAGCACTGCGTTGACTACCGCCTTTTTCACGGTAATGTCCCTCTTCTTTATCTCCTGGACGCTGACGGCTTTGTAGGCACAGACCTTCTCACAGGCCCCGCACCCGGCACAAAGCATCTCGTTCACCTGTGCGATGGTGCCTTCCGTTTCAAGGGTATCTTTGGCGATTACGGTTGCCGCTCTTGCGGCGGCAGCCTTTCCCTGCGTTATGCATTCCCGCAGGCTCTTTGGCGCATGCGCCAGGCCGCACAGATAAACCCCTTCGGTGGCAAAATCAACCGGTCTCAGCTTCGCATGGGCCTCCAGGAAAAAGCCTTCCTGGTTTAAAGGGACCTTCAGCATTTGAGCCAGCGCCTTGTTCTTTTCCGCGGAAGGTACAATGGCGCTGCTTAAGATTAATAAATCCGCTTTCATTTTTATATCTTCATCCAATATCGGTTCATAAACCTTTACAGCCAGTCCGCCGTTCTCCTCTACTACCTCCGGTTTCCGCTCCGGCTCATACCGCACAAAGCGTATCCCGGCTTTTCTGGCGGCATGATAGCTGATTTCATTCAGGCCGTATGACCGGATATCCCTGTAAAGGATTGTAATGTCGGCCTCCGGCTGCATTTCCTTCAGCACCAGAGCATTTTTAATCGCCTGGTTGCAGCAAACCCTGCTGCAATACGGCCTTTCCGGATCCCTCGAACCGACGCACTGGATCATTACAATGTTCTGGGTTCTATCCAGGTCAATGCCGTTGTCCTTCAAGCACTCTTCCAATTCCATCTGGGTTACTACCTTACTGCCGGAGCCATACAAATATTCCTTCGGCTTGTATTCCTCCGCACCGGTCGCCACAATCACAACGCCGTGCCCCACCTCTTTTTCCTCTGTCCCTGTGGAGAGAATCGTGGCGTATTTGCCGACATACCCGTCAATCTGCCTGATTTCGGTATTGAGATAAACCTCGATCAGAGGATTTTTCGCTACTTCCTCAATGTATTTTCTGAGATAGCCGTCATAAAACCTTCCTGTGGGGGAGGCATGAAGACGGGCTGCGTTTCCGCCCAGGGCCCCGGTTTTTTCAACAAGGTACGCTTTATAGCCCATCCCCGCGATTTCAAGGGCGGCAGTGATCCCTGCCATACCGCCTCCGACGACCAGTGCGGATTTTTTGACTTCAATTTTCTGCTTGACCAGCTGCCTGGCAAAGGTGACCTTGCCGACGGCCATCTTGACCAATTCCCTTGCCTTGAAGGTTGCATCGTCATAATGTTCCATGTGCACCCACGAACATTGATCGCGTATATTGGCCATGGTGAACAGGTAAGGGTTCAGGCCCGCTTTCGAAAGGACGGCCTGGAATAATGGCTCATGCGTCCTTGGCGTGCATGAAGCCACCACGACCCTGTTCAAACGATATTCCTTGATTTTCTCCGCGATAATTTTCTGGGCGTCAACGGAGCAGGTGTAAAGGTTTTGATCTGCATATTCCACAAAGGGCAGCGTTTTGGCATATTCCACCACATCATTCACACTCAGGTAGCCGCCTATGTTGATGCCGCAGTGACATACAAACACACCGATTCTTATGGGCTCTTTGGATACGTCCCGGAAAGGTACCTGCTCCTCCTGCACGAAGTAGGCGGAATACTCCTCCCGGTTTACCTCCAGCTTGCCGGCAATTTTGGAAGCCTCCGAAGCTGCCGCGCTTGCTTCTACCACCGTTTCCGGGATATCCTTGGGGCCGGAAGCGGCGCCGCAGGCAACCAGCCCGGCCTTTGAAGTCAAAGGAGGGGCCATTTCATTTACCCAGCAGAAACCATATTGATCGGTTTTTACACCGGTTTTTTCAAAGAATTTTTGTATTTCCTTCTTGGGGCTTAATCCGACGGAGAGCACCACCATGTCGTATTCATCCGCCGTCATATTCCCCCTGTCATCACAGAATTTAACAACCAGCCTCCCGTTTTCCCTGTTTTCGGAGACATCGGCAACTCTGCTTCGGATGAAGCCGATGCCATATTTGCTTTTGGCTGAATCCACGTATTTGTCAAAATCCTTGCCATATGCCCTCATGTCCATATAGAATATGTCAATGTCTTTTACGGTCGGCAGATGCTCCCTTGTAATGATCGCTTCCTTGACGGCATACATGCAGCATACGGCCGAGCAGTATTCGCTGTCGCATTTGGTATCCCTGGAGCCGACACACTGAAGGAAAGCAATCCTGGAAGGCGCCTTACCGTCCGACGGCCGCTGCACATGCCCGTGATAAGGCCCCGACGCCGAAAGGATCCTCTCATATTCCATACTGGTGACTACATTCCTGGACCTTCCATAGCCCAGGTCTTCCGGAATATCCCGTGACGTATCATATCCGTTGGCCATGATCACCGAGCTTACGGGAATTTCCACGATCTCGTCCTGCTGCTCATGCCTTATGGCTCCCGACCGGCAGGTGCGCTCACAGGCCTTGCACTCGGAGCAGATGGAGCAGTCGACGCATCTCAGTGCTTCCTTGACCGCCTGTTCTTCGTCAAACCCAAGTTCTACTTCATCAAAGCTTCCTATCCTTTCCGCTTTTGCAATCACAGGCATCCCGGCACGGCCAGAATGTACCAGCCCTTTAAAGTTAATTTCCTCTATGGGAGTCTCATGGAGCAGGAAAGGCTCAACCGGAAGATCCGTGCCCTCCAGGTAATTGCGGATGCTTTTTGCAGCCCTGTTTCCTGCCGCTATGGCTTCGATCACGGTGGCCGGCCCGGAAACGGCGTCGCCGCCGGCAAAAACATCCGGGTCGCCCGTCAGCATTTTATTCTTATGGCACACGATGGCGCCGTTTTTCTCAAAACAAATCCCGCCGGTTTTATTGAACATACCGGTGTCAACCGCTTGGCCGATGGCAGGTATGATACAGTCGGCCTCCATAACGAATTCGGAGCCGGGTATCGCCACAGGACGCCTGCGGCCGCTGCCGTCCGCCTGTCCCAGTGCGTTTTTCCGACATTTCAGGCCTGTAACGCCCGACTCCTTGGAGACAACTTCAAGGGGTGCCGTCAAATACTCGAATTTGACGCCCTCCTCTTTTGCATGCTGAATCTCCCAGGCACTTGCCGGCATTTCCTGTTCCGTCCTCCTGTAAACGACAGTTACATCACAGCCAAGACGGACAGCGGAGCGCGCGGCATCCATCGCCACATTTCCTCCGCCGATGACAAGCACCTTTCTGCCGATCTCCGGCGTCTCGCCAAGATTAAGTCCTCTGAGGAACTTGACGCCCGGTATGACTCCATTGGCATCTTCTCCGGGTATACCCAGCTTCACGTCCTTATGAGCGCCTATCCCTAAGAAAAATGCGCTGTAACCTTCCCTGCGGAGATCATCAAGGGTAATATCCGTACCAATGGGGGTGCTGCAGCGTATTTCCACGCCAAGGCTGTTGAGAATCCCAATTTCACGCTCAAGTATTTTTTTATCCAGGCGATAATCCGGAATTCCTACCTTAAGCATTCCGCCGGCCACCGGAAGAGCTTCGAATACGGTAACAGGATAACCTGCCAGGGCCAATTGGTAGGCACAGTTGATCCCTGCAGGCCCGGAGCCTATCACTGCGACCTTATGGCTCTTTGGTTCTCCAACAGGCTTAATGCCGGGAGACTTTCCCTGTTTGATTTCTTCATCTGCAATAAACCGTTTGAGGGAAGCGATTGCCAGCGGCGAATCCACATACTGCCTGCTGCATTTTGATTCACAGGGGTGGAAGCATACTCTTCCCAAAACGCCCGCCAGAGGTGTAACCTCCCTTACCAGGGAGAGGGCTTCCCCGAATCTCTTCTGTCCGGTTAAAGCCACATAGCCGTGGGCGTTTATATGGGCAGGGCATCTGTATTTACACGGAGATGTACCTTTTTTGTCAATCGTTACCTTGTTGGGAACCGCCTGGGCAAACGGTTTGTAAACAGCATGGCGTGTGCCCATTCCCATGTCAAATTCGCTATTCACTTCGATAGGACATTCAAGGGTGCAGTCGTTGCAGCCTTTGCAGAGTTCTTCATCGATAAAGCGGGCTTTCTGTTTTATGACCGCAGTAAACTCCGGAGCTTCGCCTTTCAGTTCAAGCAGTTCGCTCCAGGTCAGGGTCTTTATCAACGGATGGTTATAGCATGCGGTGACTTTGGGCGCCAGGATGCAGGCTGAACAGTCGTTGGTCGGGAAGGTTTTGTCCAGCTGTGCCATCCTTCCGCCAATACTCGGGCTGCTCTCCACCAGGAACACCGGAATTTCCATTTCCGCCAGATCCAGTGCCGACTGTATACCGGCAATGCCTCCGCCTAAAACAAGTACTGGTTTTTTCATACATGTCCTCCGAAATCATCCTTGAAGCCTGTTGATCCTGTCAATCCTCTCCAGCTTTACTTCTCTGTCAATCTTCTCGACTTCCTCCACAAATTCCCCGGATACAAAACCGTCTTCCAGGGCCAATTTCCTTAAGACTCTCATAACATCCGCAAACCGCACATCCTGCGGACAGTGCGCCACACAGGTATGGCACTGGCTGCACTGCCAGAGCTGGGGAGATGAGAGAACCTCCTGCTCCATGCCCAAAAGGACCATCCGCATAATCCGTCTGGGATTATATTCGCCGTTCAGGCTGCTGACAGGACATCCTGCAGTACAGGTGCCGCATAGAAAGCAGTTCATTACCTTCTCTCCGCCGGGCTTTGATGCTACCCGGTTTTTAAACTCCATGTTCATGGAACTCAAATCCTTCATACTGAATCACTCCGTTCTGCTTTTCTCCGGCCTGGGAAGGAATCCGGTTTTTTCTACAATGGTCGGAACGATGCTCTCCCACCCCACAGCCATGATGTGTATGCCGCTTACTCCGTCAATTTTTCTTATCTCCCTGATGAGGTCCAGTGCGATTGCTACACCTTCCTCTTCCTGATTGGACGCCTTTTTCATCCTGTCAAGGTAAGCATCCGGAACGGCCATCCCCGCTACCTTCTTTGTCATTTCCAGGGACTTGAGGGATTTGTTCACAAGAATCCCCGCAAGGATGTAGGTTTTTTTATGAAACCCGGCAGCCCTTACCTTTTCCATCCAGCCCGCAAACCTTTCCACATCATAAATGGCCTGGGTTTGTATGAACCGCGCTCCCGCGCTTATCTTCTTCCCTAGCCGGATGAATTGCATTTCTTCTGGATCGGCAAAAGGATTGGCCGTTGCCCCGAGGAAAAACTCCGCAGGCGCCTTGACCGTCTTGCCGCTCATAAACACCTTCTCGTTCTTCATACGGCTCATCGCCTGCAATAGTTGTATCGAATCAATATCATAAACATTCTTTGACTGTGGATGGTTTCCAAAGGATTGGTGATCCCCCGAAAGGCAAAGCAGATTCCTCAGTCCAAGGGCATATGCTCCCAGGAGGTCGCTCTGGATCGCAATTCTGTTTCTGTCCCTGCAGGTCATCTGAACGATGGGCTCGATATTTTCCCCCTGAATCAGGCAGGAGGCGGCAATGCTTGACATCCTCACGATAGCGGTCTGGTTGTCTGTGACATTGGCTGCGTCGATGATCCCTGTCAGTTCCCTGGCTCTCTTTCTTACGAAATCAGCATCTGCGCTCATTGGCGGCCCGATCTCTGCGGTTACCGAAAAATGCCCCGCTTCCAGCACCCTCTGCAAATTGCTCCTGTTACCGGTCATAGCCTTACCTCTTTCTTTTCAACCCTTCTGGGTCCTCCGTCCCGGCTGCTTCTCCAGTCCTTGGGCTCGATGATTTCGTACATCCTGTCAAGCCTGCCCAGTTCCTTGAGCCTGTCGTAGATCAGCTGCCAGCCGCAGTCCGTTTCGGGGCTTATCTCGCATTTACCGTTGGCGGAGCCGCCGCAGGGTCCGTTGAAATTACTTTTGGAGCACCTGGCAACAGGACATACCCCTCCTGTTTTCTCCAGTATACAGTCTCCGCAGCCCTGGCACATTTCCGTCCAAACGCCGATGTCCCTGGCCACGCCGATAAACTTGGTATTGACTCCGGGAAGCACAGGTATGCCGCGGAATCTTTCCGCCATAAATTGTACGCCTGCTCCGCAGCCCATGGATAGAATGGCGTCTACATCTTCGAACCCTTCCGACGCATCATCCAGAAACTCCACATCGCATTGCCTTTTGGGTGTAATCACCTTGAAGGCTGTTTCATGACCGTTTTCCCTGCTCTTCAATTCCAGCACCGCAGCAAGCTTAAGCGCCTCTTTTTCACCGCCTGCCATACATACGGTGACGCAAGTTCCACAGGCCGCAATGGCAACATTTTTAAGCCTTTTCAATTTTGTGTCAATGGACCTGTCCCTCTGACATGGAGCCCCTTGACACCCTTCCAATGACCGGATGATTTCCTCTATGGGTTTCTGTTCGGCAACGATCAAAGCAATACCCCCGTCCCTTATCTATTTCAGTAAACTCCTGATACTGTCCCGCAACACATTGGGCATGGCGTGAGATACCTGCATATGCGTCACTCTGTTTTCATCCAGTCCCGCGGCTTTTAACATTTCCTTCGCCCGGGCTACCTGCAGGCGGGCCCTTTTATTTCCGTCATAATGCCTGCAGGCATCCTCCATACATGTCACGCAAAGTACTTTTTCATAGAGTTTCAAAGCGTTCATCATTTTTTCAGCCGTGAGCTCTCCTCCGCAGGAAACGCCGGCAATGCCGATTTTATCACAGATTTCCGCCAATTGGTCTGCGATTCCGCCCATGGCGATTTCTCCCGAATTCTCGCAGCAGTATACCATCAGGCAATTGGGCATTATCCCGGCACCGTAATTCCTGCCTTTTATTTCGATGGCGTCTGCCGGACATACCGAGACACATATTCCGCATGCCTGACAGGCTTTGTTCAGATTTTTCATCGCCGAATTCTCGTAGTCGGGAAACATTGCAGAATGAGGACAGGCTCTGTAACAGGTGTAACAAAACGCACACTTGCCCGGATCGACCTCCGCATATTCCGTTTTCCCGGCGGTCCCGGCCTTGATTTCCGATATGGAGAAACGAATCTGTTGAAGCATCTCCTCATTGAGGTTTCCGGCCAGCGCTCCCTCCAGAAAATAGACGCCTTCCCTGCTTGTCACGGAAGGAGACAGGAAGTAGCTGCTTCCACTGGCGTATCGCCCCTTATCCAGCTTTAGTTTCAACAGCTTCTCCACCTTGCCCGCATTCATGCCGCCTTCTGGCTCTACCGCTCTAATCAGCGCATATGTCTCTATTATAAATTCATCATATTCGTCCTCAATCCTTAAATGAAGTATTCCAGTTTCATTGTCTCTGTCTATATCAATTTTATTATACCTTACAAATACTACCCCCTTGTTTCTCGCCTGCTTATAAAGCTCCTCCAGGCCGCTTCCGGAGACCCTCATGAACCGGGAGAGATAAAAAACCTTTTTCTGCTTTCCTGCAAGCTGGATTGCCTTTACAAGTGCCGCTTCCGTCAAATAGGCAGGAGATTCCTCCGGATGGTCCAGCAGAATAACAACCGGCTTCCCATTTTCCTGAACATCGCCGCCGTCCTCCAGCCTCAAAGGCTCCCCCGATACCATTATGCAGTCAGCTTCAACCGTTTCCTCCCGCATTTTTATGAGAAACTCTCCAGCTTCGCCGCTGATGCTTTTTATCTCATCAAGGCTATCCAGAAATACCGGGTTCAAGCCTTCCATTAAAAGCTGCTCCTTCAGCATGCCATTAAGCCTGCTTTTTCCCAAAACTGCAACCTTCATAAGCCCCCTCCATCAAGCGCCGGTGAAAATGTACCTTCCCGTATCGGTTTCTGGAAATGGGAAGTAACCTTTTCAGTGCCCCCGGCCGCCTCGTTCAGAATTCCTCTTGCCACAGCCAGCGCTTCAGCATGCACTTCCTCAATTTTCTTCGGCCCTGAAGCACACCCCGACAGGTATATTCCCGTTTTTTCTCCATCTTTTACATACTTCAGGAAGCCGTTGCCGTCCAGTTTCAGCATGCACAGCTCTGCCAGCCGTTCCGAATCCTTTGCAGGATGGATTCCCTCGGAAAGGATCATGACATCAAATTCCTTCTCAATGACAAAGCCCGTACCGGGCTGCTCATATTGAAGGCGGCTCGGCTTTCCCGGCTTTATTTTTACCGGCCTGCACCTTACAAACTCAATTCCTTCGCCGGTAAGGCATTGAAAATATTCTCCTGCCTCGACCCTTTGCAGGTCCATATAAAAGAAGACGATTTCCGCCTGGGGATATATTTTGCGCAAAACCCTGGCCATCCGGGTGGAATAGCCGCAGCACACCCTGGAGCAGTAAGCCGCTTTTTCCCGCACATCCCTTGAACCGAAGCACTGGATAAATGCTATGCTTCCCGGGCTTTCGGCAAAAACTGCCTGGTCCGTCCTCCCGGAGAACAGCTCCTCCATCCGACGCCCGTTGATAATATTATCGTTCGCGCTTGCTTCCAGATTGCCTGACGATACGGCGGAGAATTCCTCAAACCCTGTAGAAACAATAATATCGCCGATTTCATCCAGAAATCGGACGCCTCCATTATTTTTGAACGTGATTGAAAAACTGCCTTTGGAACCTTGAACATCAATTAGCCTGGCCCCTGTGACAACATGGATATTTTGATGTCTCTCCACCTGATCCCAAAGATCCCCCACAAGGCACAGGCCGCAGTTATTGCAGCGGTCGGTAGCTTTACAGCCGTAAGTTCTCACCTTGCCGCCGATCTTCCCGCATTTCTCCAGAATTGTGACCTCCCGGCCGCCTTTTGCCAGTTTCAGCGCTGCAGTACACCCCGCCAGTCCGCCGCCAATTACCAGAATGTGCTGATTCATAGGATTATCACCTGTCTATAATTGAAATTGTACTTCTATAAATACATTTATGCAATTCCTCTATGCGTGCAAAGAAGCAATTTTATAATAGCATTTTGACGCATTAAGGTATTGGAATATCTTCAGCTTTTTTGTACATAATCGTGCAATGTACTAATTTTAGTACATTCGTGAAAGCAACAACGAATACTGCCGGAAACAACCATCCTTCAGGAGCACCGGCACCTAATGAAAGTGTACCATTTGCCTGGAAAAGTGTCAATAAACAAGCGTTCTCGCTTACATCCCACATACATATCAGATACGGTTTTATCCAGCAAAAACACTGTGAAAACTTATGGCGCATGGCGCTGCATCGGAGTACCAATGACGGCCAATCAATATCCGACTCGAGCATATCCACAAAAACTCAGGTAAAAACATATTGAAAATAATAATAATAATAATGAGAGATATAAAAGAATTCTACTCCGTGCTGAAAAAAAATCGACATTACCAACAAACGCGCCTGACATAGCATGTAGTTATCATCGAATCAATGTGTTTTTCAGGCGACTTCAATTCGAAAAACAGCATATGTTCTGTTTTTTCCCGCTATCCTGCCAATCCATGCTGCGTCTATAAATTCAGTGCCTTGAGATAGGCATAGCCGTCATTCACTGCCAGCCGGCTTATACCGCTGTTATCTACTCTGAACCGCCAGAAGCCTTCCATGGACATTCCCAGCATGTGTGCCAGGATCATCCGGATGCACCCCAGATGCGTGACAACCAGGATTGTTCCGCTTTTGTATGCCCCGGCAGCGGTATCGATGAAATCCGATATCCTCCCATATACCTGGGCAGGGTTCTCCCCCCCTTTTATGCAATAATTCATCCAGTCGCTCCTCCATTTTACGCACTCTTCAGGGTATTTCCCCACGATTTCGGCATAGGTCAGGTCTTCCCACTCTCCGAAATTTTGCTCCTTTAATCTTTCATCCACAATTATATCGATATTGTGTGCCTGATTAATGATGGAGGCTGTACCGTAAGCCCGTTTTAATGGGCTGGCATAAATGGCGTCCAGTTTGTCTGCTTTAAGAATTTCCGCCGCCCTTTTGGCCTGAGCCTTTCCTCTTTCGTTCAATTCCCGGTCAGTCCAGCCGCAATACGTGCCCCTTATGTTGCTGTCGGTTTCTCCATGCCGTACCAGAATGATTTCAAGCATCAGACGATCCCTCCCATCCACCGGATGATAACGAATGAACTTAATAGAAAAATCGTCTGGTTCAATTCGCAAACAGCTCCCAGCAAGTCGCCGGTAGCCCCTCCGATTTTTCTGCCGAAGAGCTTGATAAGCAGATATGCCGAGATAGGCGGAAGAATCGAGAGCACCAGGCCCGGCAATCCGGCAGCCAGATAAAATATGGCCAGGTATGGGACCATACCGGCCAATATCTCTTTCCGGCCGCAGCAGTCAATGAAGGATTTTCCCAAACCTTCGCCGCTTCTTGCATAGCTGGAGACACCTGATCCTACCAGGGAGCCGATCCGTCCTGCAACAGGCAGGAGCAGGAGGACGATGAGAATGTCGGCCTTGTTAAAGGACATGAGCAGGGCGGTATTTAGCAACAGGACGGAAGCCACGGCAAGCACTGCGTTTGTTCCTACCCTGCTGTCCCGCATGATCTCAAGCATCCTCTCCCTGGAGCGGTTGGAGAAGAGTCCGTCGAAGGTATCTCCCAAGCCGTCCAGATGCAATCCGCCTGTGAGAATGATGTATAGGATGATTACAAGTACGGCGGTAACCTGCCCGGGGAACAGCAGGCCGGAAACATACCATCCACCGGTCAGAATCCCACCGATCAGCAGTCCCACAACAGGAGCGAAGATAAGCCCCTTGCCAAAGTCCTCCGCCGTAACGTTCAGCTGTACCCGTATGGGCAGCGTAGTAAGGAATTGAATCATGAGGACAAAGCGCTTAAGGTATGTCATAGATAACCCTTTCTTTAAGCCAATTGCTGCATACTCATCTGTGCCAGGGGTTGATTCTTCACTGTCTCAGCCTCAGGGACGTAGAGCATTCCCCTGTTGCAGCCCAAGTGCAGTTCCTTTTAAATTCATTACCAGATAAGTTTGAAAAATGCAGAGCATAGCTCACTTTATTTTTACCGGAATGCCGGACACGCAAAGGTAAACTTCTTCCGCCGCTTTTGCAAGCATCTGGTTCGCCCTGCCTGCAATATCGCGCACCGCTCTGCCCAGTTCATAGGGCGGAACTACGCCCATCCCCAGTTCGTTGGTTACGATTACAAAGGGCACGGAAGCTTCTTCCGCGACATGAATCAGCTTTTCAATTTCAATTTTCACGCCGGCTTCCACTTTGTTGATCTCTTCAGCGGATATCCCTTCCCAGTCCATTGCTTTTTCCAGCATCAGGTTCGATACCATGATGGTAATGCAGTCCAGCAGTACGGCATCCATACCCGCAAGCCTGCCCTTCAGCTGAAGGTCCATATCCTTGTAGGCCTCCACCGTAATCCAGCCGGTCGGCCGTTGTTCCCTGTGCCTTTTTACTCTTTCTTTCATTTCATCGTCACATACGATGGAAGTAGCTACATAAATCACCTTTTCCCCATACATTCGGACCATGTCCTCGGCAAAGGTGCTTTTCCCGCTTCTTGCCCCGCCTGTGACCAATATCAGCTTGCCCATTTTTTACCTCTATCCGATATAAATTTGGTACATTGAGCCCTTCCTGTGTAGCCTCATCTATTATCTCACAGTCATTTCAAAAACTCAAACCCTATGTCGATTCAGACATCGCATCATATACAGGGGGACGGTTCTTGTGTATTCACATTGGTCTTGATAACCAGAATTATCATGCAAACCAGCAAGGTCTGTGAAAATACAGCAGAACCGTCCCCTGTACCTGTCTGTCGCAAAACAAGCCCCCTGTGACGGGGAATGTCGCCTATCGCAGATTACATGCAAGCGTACGCGCAATGCGCGCCCCTGCACAACATCTTTTCCATAAAAATTCCCTAGCATCGTCAAATGGCGATTGATGATTGCCGCCACCTTTTTCTTTACAATTCCAATACCTTGTTCTGAATTCCTGCGTATTCCTCAAGCGTTTTGATATTGTCGGTCAGAAACTCATATACCAGGAAATCCGGCTTTACAAAATCCAGCACCCTTCGGATCGAGGTGCTCCGGAAGGGCACATGCCGGTCTATTTTCAGCACATGCGCATAAGAGTCGCAGTAACGCTTGAAAAAATCCCTTTCTTCAAATATGCTTCTGTTGTCAAACTGGGATTTGACATATTCACCGCTTAGCGAACTGTTAAGATGGATGCCCTTGATCTGCCCGGATAGCCTGCCAAGCTGCTGCAGCCTTTCCAGCATATAATCCACAGCTTCCTCTTCACTGGCAAGCTGAAGGTTTGTGTTCATCATATGGCTGATATCCAGCATGAACCCTTTGTGAGGATACTCCACTCCAGTAAGGAGCTCTTCGGCAAGAGCGCTGTCACACAGGGTAAGCCCGGGCCACCAGAGATTTTCCACCAGCAGCCGGAGTTCGCCCGTAATGCCATCCATTACTTCATTCAGAAGCTCTACTCCCGCTTTGACCACTTCTCTGTCCTTATAAGAAAACTTATAGCTGAAACAGTGCTCCGGTAAAACATGGGAAATATGAAACACAACATATTCCGCCTTCAATTTGACGGCAGTTTCAATTTCCTTCCTGTACCAATCCACCATGGCTTTTTTATTTTGTCCGCCATAATACTGGCAAAGGGTTTCCGCACTTCCGAACTGTTTTAGCAGCTCGTTTTCATTTCCATTCCAGAAATCCAACCACATGGGCCAGAAGCGCATATGCATGCCTTTCACGAAATGAGAAGGGATTTCTTCTTCCTTCCACGAACTGCTCTGGATCAGCTCGATCCCGTCAAAACCGAAATCCTCAATGAAGGCTTGAAGCCTGGCATGATCACAGTCAAATTTGGCAAGGTCGATCTCGTGGTTTGACAGGTTGAAAAGCTTTATCATTTTATTATTATCCCTTCAAATGTGATGACATTTTTATTCATGCCCGGATGACTGCTCCCGGAAAATCCGTCTGTCATTCTGAAACCCGGGCTCCCTGCATTGTTAGGCTGATTTTCACAATCAGCCTTTGTTCTATAGCACCTCATGCAGCCGGGCAGAGGGGATCACCACTGCGTTTTTCCTCAGCTCCCAATAGGCTTCAAGTGCCTTTCCTCCGGTGAAATCACGGCTTGCCGGGTCACTGTCCTCGATGATAACAAGCTTTCTGGCATGGCCTGCAGCCGAAAGATTTCTCAGGTTCTGGATACCAAAAGGCATATCGCACAGGATGGTCATATCCGCCGCTGCAATCCTCTTCACATTTTCCCCGTAGGACTCTTCCGAAATCTCGCTGAAGGGCTGGCAAACCAGACAATCGATGCCGAATATTTCAGCGCAGCTCACATCGCTGTCGCCATGGGCAAATACACCTGCCGTGATCCTGCAGCCGTTTTCAAACAGAAGCCGGATGACTGCCGAAGCCGAACCGCCGCCGCCGATGATATGCACGCTTTTTTGGGCTGCTTCATGCTCCATTCCGTGAATATAGTAATCCATCATGCCTGTGATGCGGTTCCTGTATACCAGTGCATTCACACCGTAAGCCCTGGAAAGGTTCTCGGACGTCAGGACCTCCTCCGGGCCGCCGTCTGCAATGATTTCGCCCTCCTTCATGAGCAAAAGCCTGCTGCAATAGCGGACCGCAATTTTCAAGTCGTGCACGGCCGCCACGATGGTCCTGCCGGAAGCGCTCAGCTCGCAGCAGTATTTGAAAATCTGCTCTTCATGGGCAATGTCCAGGCTGGCGGCAGGCTCGTCCAGCAGGAGCAGGTCCGTCTCCTGGGTCAAAGCTTTTGCAAAGAGGACTCTTTGCCTCTCACCGCCGGAGATTTGATTGATGGGCTTGTCTTTAAATTTGTAGGTATCGGTATATTTCATGTAGCCTTCCGCTATCCTGAAATCTTCTTTGCTCTCTCCCTGCAGCCGTTTCAGATGTGGGTACCTTCCCGACATCACAATGTCCATTGAGGTAAAAGGAAAGGAAACCGTTGTGTTCTGGTGCATCAAGGAAACTTCACAGGCTGTTTCCCGGCTGTTCATGCCCTCCAGGCTCCAGCCCTTCAATTCGATTACTCCCGTCCCCTTATTGATGCCGTTGATGCATTTCAGCAGCGTGGTTTTCCCTGCACCGTTAGGGCCGATAAGTCCTATAAACTCACCTTTATGCGCTTCGAAGCCGATGCCCTTAAGGATTTCCATACCATTGACCGCATACCTCAAAGCCTTGACCACAAGCATTTTGGGATTGCCGGCATCCGTCATATGACAGCACCTTCCTTTCTTGCTTTTATAAGCAGGTAAAGGAAATAGGGCGCACCCAGCAGCGATGTCACTATTCCTACTCCGATCTCCCCGGAGGGTGAAATCCGTGCTACAATATCGCAACACACCAGGAAAATGGCTCCGCCTACCGCACTTGCGGGTATGAGAATCCTGTGGTCGGGTCCGACAATGAGGCGTAATATGTGGGGAACGATCAAGCCGATGAAGCTGACCGGCCCGCAGACAGAAATCGCGACGGCCGTGGTGAGCGACGTCAAAAGCAGAAGCAGTTTCCTGGTTTTTGACGGGTCCAGGCCCAGGGACTGGGCTTCCTCTTCGCCCAGCAGCAGAATGTTCAGATCACGTGCAAAGGTGGTAAGAACAAGAATCAAAAGGATGACAGGCAGGGTAATAAGCTTTACCTGCTCCCACATCATCCCGTTCAGTCCGCCCATGGTCCAGAAAATGAAGGTGTTTACCTCGTAATCGTTGCTGTTTACCAGCACCAGCTGTGTTATAGCCCCGATAAAGGTACTCACGGCAATACCGGACAGGATCAGCGTAAGCGTCGGTATTTTCCCGCCTCTCACCGACAGTATATAAATGATGCCCACCGCCGTGATTGCCCCAACGGAAGCAAATAACGGCAAAAAGTAAATGCTCTGGGCGGATATGCCAAGAGCAATCGCGGTGACAGCGCCCAGACCCGCACCGCTGGAAACACCCAGAATACCCGGATCGGCCATGGGGTTCCGGAACATTCCCTGCATTACGGAACCACAGGTTGCAAGGGCTGCGCCTGCAAGAGAGGCTACAATCACACGGGGCAGCCGGATGAGAAAAATAATGGATTCCTGGTTGGCCGTTGTATTTGCGCTTGCAAGGATACCTGCCTTTTTCAAGACAACCTTCACTACCTGGCCGAAAGGCACATACACAGCGCCCAGGGCCGTTGCCAGCACCATGATCAGCAGCAGGAGCAGGAGCAGGAGCATGACAGGTAGGACGACCGATCTTTTATCAAGTTTTTTTTGATGCGTCCGGGCGATGGGTGTATTCATAGTTTCTCCTATTACTACAGCATAGCTCCATTAATTTATCGGCATTCATGCGCCTTGGAAAAATAATCACGAACACTTCAACGTGTTATTTTTCCAAGGATTGATTCGGTTGTTTTCGCTGTAGTACTACTTAAAAAGCTCTGGATATGCTGCTGCAGCAACGTCCTCGATCCCAAGCACAACATACTGGGAAACAGCGCTTACATGAGGATTGGGTACCGAGATCAGCCTGTCGTTTTTTATCGCGTTGATGGTTGCCAGGCTGGTGTCGTTCTTCAGCCTGTCCTTCATTCCCTGCAAAGAGTTCTTGCTATCGTAATACCAGGAGGGAAGGACGATAATATCGGGGTTTAGTTCGATCATCTGCTCCTTGGTCAGGGTAGGCCAGTCTTTCATGCCTGCTTCGGCGACGACATTGATCAGCCCCGCTCTTGTGACGATATCGTCAAAATTTGTGCCGATGCCGCTGCTGCCCATTTCGCCGTAATCCATCACCCTCAGCTTATTCTCCGGCGCAACAGACGCAAGCTTCTCTTCCACTGCTTTAAGCTTTTCGTCCATCCACGCGGTCAGCTCGGTGCCTTTTTCCTCTGCACCCACCACACGAGCCAATTCCATAATCACTTTTTTCTGCGTCTCATAATTATTGGGCGTGGCAAATACATATACGGTGATCCTGGCATCCCTTAACTGCTGAACCTCCTTGGGATCGGTCCAGGTATCGGTAACCACCAGATCGGGCTGCAATTCGATGATTTTTTCAATGCTTTTCAATGAAGCACGTTCGGGAATGGCTTTTGCCTCCTCTGCTATGTTGGAGATTCCGGCGTCCTCGGCATATACGGTCAAAGCCTTGATCCTGCTTTTATCCACCAGACCCATCAGCATTTCGTCGGATCCCAGCGTAAGGGAAATGATGTTTGCCGGCTCTTTCTCGATGGTCATTTCAGCGCCCAATGCATCTGTGACTTTTAGAGGGAAAACAGCGGCTGCCGTTTCCGGTTTGGATGTTTGTGCCTGCGTTGAGGCTTCCTGCCCTGACGTTTCCAGGGTTGTCTGCCCCGCGTCACTTTGCTGTGCTCCCTTGTCTCCGCAGGCTGCAAACAATGTAGTGATCATGAATACAGTTATGGCAAATACAATGATTGATTTAATACTTTTTTTCATGTTTTTTCTCCCTGTCCTTCTGTATAGTATATATAGATTGTATATTTAAAATCTAATTCTCAATGCCTTTCCTGGCCGGTATGCCCTTTTCCATCGGGTGTTTTACCGCTTTAATCTCCGAAACGTAATCCGCAAGCTCTACCAGTTCGGCCGGCGCATTCCGTCCCGTAAGCACCAGCTCGAAATTGTCCGGCTTTTCTTCAATAAATTTGATTACATCTTTCTTATCGACCATCCCCGCGCCGACAGCGCCCAGGATTTCATCCAGTATGACCATGTCCCAGCCGCCGCTCCTGGCGGCGTCAACGGCATAATTAAAAATGTCCTGCTGTACCCTTGCCGTTTCCTTGAGCTCCGCTTCATTCATGTTCCAGGTAAACTTTTTGATTTCCTTTCCCCGATATAGCAAAAACTCCGGTTCCAGCTTTTTCAGGGTGTAAATCTCTCCGGTGTCGGCTCCTTTGAGGAATTGTACCATCAATACCTTAAAGCCTCTGCCATAGGCGCGTATACCCAGTCCGACAGCAGCGGTGGTTTTGCCTTTTCCGTCGCCGGTATAAATGTGGATCAGACCCTTCATATATATCTCCTTTCGTAGCAATAACACCAATCCCCATGCCGCAGAGCGGCACACACAAAACAAAAAACCTCCTAACTCATGGGTTAAGAGGTTCCACTATGCATCCTGCAATGTTTCATCGACATCAATGCACCCCCTATCTCTCGTAGAGTTACCGGTGTAGCAGCACGGACAGGTCTTCTGGCTTAAGCATCATCACCCTGACAGCGCCTTCCCGGTTTCCCAGTGGCAATGCTGCAGGACTCCCCTATTACAGCGGCGGGACCGCGTGGGATTCAAACCCACTTCCCTATTCAGCCTTCGGCTGAAATCCGTGCACGATTCAATTTTAATTCTTTCCTCCGGCGGAAACCCCAATTCCCTCGCAAAGCGCATAAATGCCGGACTAATAGACGGAGCTTCCAACCTGTAATATTTAGTCTACACTATCATATTGCCAATTTCAATTAATTTTATGATAATTTTTGTAATTATTTCACTAATTACTGTAATTGACCTTTAAATTGTTCGTCTTTTTTTTCTTGATAACAAAACGGTTCAGGAACATTTGCTGGAGTATTTGAATGATGTTTCCTATAATCCAATAAAGGCCTAAGCCCGCAGGAACAGTAAATGAAATGAAGCCTGTCATAATCGGGGAGATAAAAACCATATTTTTTTGCATGGAGCTCATCATGGAGCTCTGCGCATCATTCTGCCGAGGACTGGCACTTACTTGGGATGCCTGCTTCATTTATATATATCCTTTCGTAGCAATCATACCAAATAAAAAACCTCCTAACTCATGATTAAGAAGTTCCAATACGCATTCCGCAATGTTTCATCGACATCAATGCACCCCCTATCTCTCGTAGAGTTACCGGTGTAACAGCACGGACAGGTCTTCTGGCTTAAGCATCCTCACCCTGGCAGCGCCTTCCCGGTTTCCCAGTGGCAATGCTGAATGAATTTTATAATAATTTTTGTAATTTTTTAAGCATCAATTCATGTCTTTCAATGACTGCTGACTGCCAACCTCTGGTTGCGGCTGTAAGCCAGGCTATGGTATAATGAACTAAATTTTAGTTTAAAGGTATGGGAAAATGAAGGAACGTTTGCGTGAAATGGATTTTATAAGGGCTGTAGCCGCTCTGTCCATTATTGCAATTCACATTTCAGCTCAGTTTGTTTTAAACTCAAGAATAGCATATTATATAAACCAGGCGGTACGTTACGCAGTTCCCCTCTTTATCCTGATATCCGGTCTGCTTTTATACAACTCAGCGGAGATTCGCCACGGGCTCAAGGGATACCTTAAGTTCATGTCCAAACGACTGAAAAAGGTATTCATCCCTTATCTGATCTGGACATTACTCTATATTGCATACATCAGGAGGCATGACCTGGCGTCCATTTGGCTTGAAAGGAACCGTTTTTTGCCGGAGACCTTCAAAACTATATTACTGGGCGGCGGATATCTTCACCTGTATTTTGTGATCATCATAATCCAGTTATATCTATTGTTTCCGCTTTTGAAACACCTGATGCAAAAGCACGGCAATGCCGTTTTAGCAGTATGCTTTGCAATCACCTTCTTTTTCCAAACGGCAATATACTTAAAATTAATGCGGATCATTACGTTCCCTGACTTCGTAATACAGTATTATAAGTTCTTCCCCACCTGGATTTTCTATTTTGTATTCGGCATGTATTTTGCAGAAAAAAAGGAAACCTGGAATGCCAGGTACGGCTCAAAATTATTTGGCATTGCTGCCGTATGGCTTTTAAGCTTTATAATCCTTATTTTAGACAGCAGGTATTCGAAGACCTTTGATTCCTCAATCAAGCCTTCGGTGATGCTCTATTGCATCACTACCTTCCTTTTGTTCCACTCTGTATTGTTAAAATTCAGGGACAGCAATTCTATTCTATGGAAAGCATTGGACTGGATTTCCGCACAATCATACCTCCTATATTTGAGTCATTTAATGATAATGAATTTGATCGTAGTAGGCACAAAACGCTTGATTCCTTACGGATTATGGCCTCAAACAACAGGACTGGCGCTTCTTTATACTGCTACGACTCTCTTGACCTGCCTCTTTGCGTATATTGTCTCAAAGACAACGATAGCAGGATTTTTGGGCGGAGCAGCCCCCAAAAGACTTAAGCAGCCGTCTGCAAACGTCCAAAGCAAATCGGTGTAAGCGCATCCTTCATGTAGTCCAGTACTTGCGGTACTTAAGCGGTGTCATATCCTCCAGCAGCTTGAAGGTCCTTATAAAGTTGCTTATACTGTTGAAGCCTACCAGTCCCGCTACTTCCTCCACTGTGTAGCTGCTATCCTTAAGATGGCTCTTGGCCCTGTTGATCCTGTATTTTAAAAGATATTCGTAGGGACTGTAGCCCGTAACCCTTTTAAATACCCTGGAAAAGTGAAATTCACTGCAGCAGGCCGCCTGAGCCATATCCTTCAGCGATATGTCCTTTCCATAATTCCCTTCTACATACTCCATGGCTGACCGGATATTTTCGTTTAAAAGCCTGGGGTCAACGTTCTCTTTTTTTTGCGCATCCGAAAGAAGAAGCTCCGAAAGGATTTCCACAATAAATCTTGAAATGTTGACTTCTACCTGAAAATCATTATGCACGACCTGGCTTATTATTTTATCAAGGCATTCCGGCACCTGCGGCCTTCCGTGCATATCGACGACGGGACCGAATCTGTCATAGATGAGATTGAAATATTCGCTGCTTGTACTCCCGTTGAAATGAATCCACTTGAATTGCCACAGGTCGGTTTTGTCCGTCCAGTATTCCTGATAATCGTAGCAGTCCATAAGAAGCACCTGGCCCTCTCCGATTTCATAGCTCCTGCCCCGGTATCTGGCATAGCCTTTGCCTGAAATGGTGTAAATGAGCAGGTAGCTCCTGTAGCCTTCTCTTTTTGTGGAGTAGTCACTATCGCATAGGAAATGTCCCAGGGATTGCAGGTAGAAAAACGTTGTTTTTGCGATCATGCTTGGCGTGTAATTATACGAAACCTTGTTGACCATCTTCCCTTTCCCATCAACCCAATAACCTTTCATATACACCTCCGACGAACAAAGCAAGATATTTATATTTTAAAGCAAGTAATGCTATTGTATGCCATTATCCATAATACTATAATAAAAATATAATAAAGGCAATTATTTTATATATGGCAGGATGCTACGAAAAATATTGGCATGCAAGCTTATACGAGCATTATTTCCCGCAAGGACGGCCATTAGGCATCCACCCATCTGCGGACACGCTAATGGCGCGCCCTTGCGGAACGATAAAATTAGCAGCGCCTATACGCAGCGAACGACTGCAGAATTACCTCTCTATTTATTTAAACGCAAAGGAGATCGATTATGTCAATTAAGCCATGCAGGCCAAAATGGAAAGGCACCATGTCCGCCAGGGAAAGATTCAACAACCAGATGCATTACAAGTCCATTGACCGGAGCTTCAACATGGAGTTCGGATATTGGGAGGAGAATTACAACGAGTGGAGCATCTTCACAGAAAACAAAATCACAAATGAAGGCGACGCCAATCGATTCTTCAACTTTGACGAAATCAGGCAGATTGGAGGCAACGTCTGGCTGAGCCCTGCATTTGAGCATAAGATTGTCGATGAGACCGCGACCACAAAAATAATGATGAATGGCGACGGACTGCTGGCAGAAGTTCCAAAGGATGGTCACGATACCATTCCACATTACATAAAGGCCACCATTGTAACGCCGGAAGACTGGAAAAGGTGTAAGGAAGAGCGGATGAACAGAGCCGACCCGGCAAGGAAAATCAATGTGGAAGCCCTGAAAAAGCTTTATCCGGAAAACCGGGATTATCCGCTGGGGGTCTCCTGCGGCTCAATGATCGGAAAAATCCGCGACATGCTCACCTTCGAAGGCCTTGCCTATGCCTGCTTTGACTACCCCGACATGGTGGAGGACATGGTGGAGACCAGCTGCCTCCTGGTAGAGGATTTCCTGGACCAGGTACTCCCGCATTTCAATTTTGATTATGCCTCGGGCTGGGAGGATATCTGTTTCAAAAACGGACCGATCGTATCGGTAGACTTCTTTAAGGAAGTCGTAATGCCCAGGTACAAGCGGATCAGCAAGAAGCTCCACGCTCATGGGATCGACCTCTGGTATACCGATTGCGACGGCGACGTGCGGCCGATACTCCCCTACTTCCTGGAAGGCGGCATCAATTGCCTGTTCCCCTTTGAAGTTAATGGCTGCGCCCATCCGGCAGAGCTTCTCAATGAATATGGCAAGGAGCTCAGAATTATGGGCGGCGTCGATAAAATACAGTTGAAGGCAGGCAAGGAAGCGATTAAAGCCTACCTGGAAACGCTGGCGCCGCTGGTGGAAAGAGGCGGCTACATTCCTTTCTGCGATCACCGCTGCCCGCCGGACGTCAGTGTGGAGAATTATTTGTATTATCTGGATTTAAAGGAAAAGATGTTTGGCATGAAGTGATTAAGAAGCAATCAAAAGGAAGACTGTTTAAGGAAATTTGCCGTTTGTAAACAAATTTCCTTACCGCTTTTCTACTTCATCAGTGTTCCCGCCGATGACGGCTTTTTCACCCTTGAGGAGGCGCGTTAACCGGTGAAAATGTTTTTCACTGATGATTATGGGCATATCGGAGTAATCTTCACCTGGAAAAAAGTCTTTCAAGGCTTTTCCTTATATAGAGCTGCTTTCATATTCCTTCTCCTTAATGATTTTCTTCTTAAACGCCGGTCTGGATCAAATCGCAAGCTGGAGCGGGTTTATAGCAAATCGTTCATGCCGTAAAGGGGTAACTCCATGTATAAAGCCCCTTGAATGGGGTTATAGCAATAGGGCTCTATCTCTGTAAAACCCAGCGCTTTATATAAGATCACAGCTTCCTTCATGGTTTTCAGGGTGTCCAGCCTCATACTCCGGTATCCAAGCCGCCTGCCTTCCTCTATGACAGCCTTTGCCAGCCTGCTGCCGATACCTTGCCCCCGGAATTCAGGCCGCACATATAATCTTTTCATTTCGCATACGGCATCGGATAGCTTTCTTAGAGCCACACAGCCTGCAATTTTATCCTCCGCGGCAGCCATTAACAAGCATCCGTCAGGACGGCCATATTTCCCCGGCAAGTTTTTCAGCTCCTCGTCAAAATCCTGAAAGCACAGATCAAAACCAAGAGCAGCGGCATATTCCTTAAAGAGTATCCTTATAGCTTCAATATTTTCAAGATGTCCTTCTGCTGGGACATCCAGTATTTTCACTTTGCATCCCCTCTTTCTCATGAATTATCCCATTGGGTTCACTAGACTTCCCATGAATTTTTATATCTTCTTCATTCTTTTCAACGTAACCTGAACGACTTCCGGCCTGTTGAACAGCCTCTGCGGGATAATGCTGTTGCCTAATCCCCTGCTTATTACCATCACGGTGGATTGCTCCCGATGCACTCCCGACGTGTATTCCGGGAAGAAACCCTGGTCCGGAGCAAACAATCCTCCGGTAAAGGGAAGCCTGAACTGGCCGCCATGGGCATGGCCGCTAAAAACAAGATCAAAACCGCCGGCGCTGTACTGCGGTAACTTTTCCGGCCTGTGGGAAAGCAGTATTTTAAAGCGATCTTCGGGCATTGAAGCGGTAACCTCCTGCAAGGTGCTTTCCGTAAAACCGGCTTCTCCAGGACCGCTTCCGGCTGAGGCCGGGTCATCCACTCCTGCAATGCATATTTTCTGTCCCCGTACGTCAATCTCTTTCCACTCGTTCCTTAAGACGGCGGCTCCTGCTTCCTTGAGCCTTGCCTCAAGGGTGCCGAATATCCCCGACCACCACTCATGGTTTCCCGTCACAAAATATACAGGAGCGATTTTTACAGCTTCACTTACCAGTTCCAAAGCGGCTTGCTCGCCAAGGCGCTTGCCGTCTATCAAATCGCCTGTTATGACGATCATATCAGGCTCCGCTTTCTTAAGTATCCGCACAAGCCTTTGCTGTCCCGCGCCAAATGCTTTGCCATGCAAGTCGGACAACTGGATGATCTTAAACTCCTCAAAGTTTTCCGGCAGTCTTTCAATAGCAAGCTCCAGCCTGGTCGTACCGATCCAGTTGTTCTGCAAATAAAGAAAAACCGCCAGGAAGGCTATAATGATGCCCGCTATGATTATTTTCTTTTTCAATCTTCTTCACCTGCAATCATTTTATCCTTATTGCTCCATGAATTCAACTTCGTCTTTGATAACCTCCTTCATTCTGTCATTCCAGGACATATTCGGATATCTTTGAATAAATCCGCTTGTTTTGTACCTGCTCACTTTTAAACAAGTAAAGCTGCTTTACCTTGAAATTCAAACCGCACCTCGCCCATCCTATGCTTTACTTCGTCAAACCCTGCTTTGAATACAATATCCTGTCCCAGGGTTATATGAGGACTGTAGCCCCTTTTTTCCGTTGGGAAGCCCAGCGGCATCAATTGTTTATTGATGCCTTTGTATAAAGCCTGCAGTTCCTCCACATCACCGGTCAGTCCCAGCCATAGGACCCTTACGGCGTCTCTTCCCGGGAAAATGCCGAGTCCGGAGAGCGAAAGAGTAAATGGTCTGACAGCAGCGCACAGTTTCTTCATTGTCCCGTCGATTTGCTGCTTTTGCTCCAGGCTTATCTCATCCAGGAACTTCAGCGTCAGATGAAAATTGTCGCTGTGCTTCCACCTGCCCTGGCCGGTATGACTTCTTAGTATTCTCTGCAGGCTCAATATTTCCGTTTTCATTTTATTTTCCAGGTCAATACCTATAAAAGCCCTCATTTGCAAAATGTCTCCTTCCCTATGAATGCAAAAACCATGGGACGAAATCCTCTGTTAGCATGAAAAACGCTTGATGTATGGGGCCGTTTGACCGTAAGTCCTTCAATGCAGGGGCGGCCATTGGCCGTCCGCCCGTGACTGTAAGCACAACCATGGATTGCGAGCGGAGCGACAGGTACGAACCGTCCCCTGGTGCATGAAATTATGCCATCACAGATTGCCTTCTGCGGACGCGCAATGCGCGCCTCTAGTACACTAGCGGCGGGTATCCCCAGGCTGCTCTTTCAACTGCGAAAGCAGCCTTTGATACTCCTCCTCAAGAATATCACGGTCCTTGTCCGCCTTTGAAAGCTTTGCGACCACCTCTGTCAGTTTCATTTGCAGTGCAATCCGTTCCATTTCATCCGTTACAGGCATCTGCTTCTTTTCCCTGTTCAGTTCATATTCCCGCAGCGTACCCTCAAATCCGGTTATAGTCTTATTTTGACATACCAGCAGCCTGTCTGCAACCGAATTTACAAATGCTCTGTCATGAGAGACAAACAAAACCGTCCCCTCATATTCGCAGAGTACATTTTCCAGGGCTTCCAGCGACAGCATGTCAAGATAGTTGGTGGGTTCATCCAGCAGCAGGATGTTGGCATTGGAAACAAACAGCTTTGCAAAGGAAACCTTTATCCTCTCCCCGCCGCTTAAGACCCCCACATTTTTGTTGACGTCATCCCCGGAGATAAGCAGCCGTGCAAGGATCGTCCTTGCTACCGTCTGGGATTGGACACTGTCCTTCATCACATTTTCCAATACCGGCCTGTTGTAGTCCAGGTTTTCAAAGCCCTGGCGGAAATACCCTATCCTTGCTTTCGGCACGATATTGATATCCCCGCATTGCCTTCCGCTGATCAGATTCAGGAGCGTCGTCTTCCCTGTCCCGTTTTCTCCCCACAAAGCGGTTTTTGAACCGTTGTAAACTTTAAATCCGGTATGGTCAAATATCCTGTTGGTGCCATAACTGAAGGAAAGCTTCTCAGCGGAAATAACGATTTTATTTTCCGGCGGGTTGGTCATGGAAAAATCCAGTTTTATTTTTGGAAGCTCTCTGGGCTTCTCTTTGACTTCCAGCTTCTCCAGCCTTGTTTTCAGGCTATTGGCAGCGTCGTGGAGCTTCTCCTGCTTTTCATTTGCCGCACGCCGGTGAAGGCGCGCTTCGGAATTCCCCATTCTTTTGGGCGCCTTCCTCATGGATTTGGATCGGCTCTGCCTGTCTCTTATTGCATTCTCCAGGCTTGCCCGTTGGGAGACATAATTCTCATAATCCTGTTCTTTCCGTTCAAATTCCCTGGAGCTCTGCTCTTTATAAAAGGTATAATTGCCATCGTAAAGCTTGACGCTGCCGTCCTTTATTTCCAGAATCCTGTTGCACAGCTCATCCAACAGGCTCCTGTCATGGCTTATAAGGAGAAAGGTGTCAAACGTCGAAAGCTTCTGCTTCAAAAGCTCCACACCCTTGCAGTCCAGATTGGCCGTCGGCTCATCCGCCAGCAGCAGGGCGCCTTTGTTGCCCAGGGAATTAGCCAGCTTGATTCTTGTGCTTTCTCCTCCGCTGAATACCTCCTGATGCACCTTATTTGCCAGGTTAAATTCCTTGAGCAGCTGACCGTCGGCTTTCTCAGTATTTTCCTCCGCGAACTGCCGAATGAAGGAAATTCCGGAGTAGCGCCGGACAAAACCTTCATCCGGTTCGATCTCTCCCGAAAATATATTCAGCAGTGTCGTTTTGCCCGACCCGTTTTGGCCTACGATACCGATCCTGTCCCCCGAATAGACCTTTAGCCTGTCGAAGGCCAGGATCAGCCTGTCGCTATAGTATTTTTTTATATTTGCAGCTTCTAAAAACAGCATAAAAAATCTCTCCTCTCACTTTTGAAGTGTGCCGGAAAGATAAAATGCGCTCAAATGCATTTGCAATCAAAATCCTGGAGAATCATCCAGCCCGATTATTCAGGCAGGTTCTGCTTCACAGAATATCCGTAATAAGGCCCGGTATGCCAATGAGTTCATCTCAGCCAATCCAGCACAAACAAGAGCTTACACGCTCTTATCCCAATCAATTTGATCAATGCCGAATCAGCCAATTCTCATCAATAAATACCTTGCCCTTTCGTAAATTTGTATCTATTTTACTATACCTGAAGAAGCAAATCAACTGCTTGCTAATACTACAGTGAAAAATTTTATTTTATCCTTGAAGAAATAGCGCGTTAAAGCATTCGCGATATTTCTTCAAGGCGTATGAATGCCGATGAATCAATGTTTTTTTCGCTGTAGTACTAATAACTTCTAAAAAATATTCCCCAAAGCAAATCCCGCAATATAACCTATGATGCCTAAAAGTAAAGAGCCCAGGATATAGGCGAACGCATTCAACTTCTCATTTTCCCGGAACAGGTTGAACCCTTCATACATGAAGGTTGAAAAAGTAGTATATGCACCCAAAAAGCCATCTCCCAAAAGCAGATACGCATTCCCCTTTGCCCCAAAGCTTGTTACGATTCCCAGAAGTATTGCACCTGTAATGTTTATAATCAGCGTTCCTGTTGGAAACGTTGTATGGGATCTCTCAGTAATGACTTTACCCAATTTATATCTTACCAGGCTTCCCAGCGCTCCTCCTATTCCAACCAAAACCAGGTTCATTGCTATTCACCCCCCTCCATTTTCTTCCACATGAATTTTGCCATCTTTTTCTTTTATCTTTTTGACAAGCTTTGAAACAGCCTCCCTGGCCAGAACCATGCCGAAATACACCGCTGCAAGTCCTAATACCGTTGAAACCGTTATATAGGAGAGCGCTGAAAAGTAAAAGCCTTCTCTCAAGAGCCCGACAGTTTCCTTGCACAGGGTGGAAAATGTGGTGAAAGCGCCTAAAAAACCCGTTGCAATTCCCAGGCGGACATCGGCGTCAAATGGCAATATCTCAAAGGCCATGGTTAAAACCAAAGCCAGTAAAAAGCTTCCGGCAACATTGATCATCAACGTATTCAGGGGTAAGTTCCCATGGTACCGGTATATATGGATGCTTTCGGTCAGATACCTTAAGACAGCTCCCAAAATGCCGCCTATCGCAATAAACAAATGTTTTCGCATAATTTTAATCTTTCTCCCATATGTTAGGATTCCGCTTCTTTATTACAAAATAACAAAAAACTCCTACAAATAACAAGTCATCGTTATTTGTAGGAGTCATCAGCATTTCTGCGGTTTCAGGTGAACTCCATCACCTTCGTTGCTTATTTGTATTATAACACTTAGTGTCATTCTATGCCATAGATTTGTTGAGAAAGCAGTGCGCAAATATTGGCAACAAATATGGTAATTCTGTTCTCCTGCGATTAACAAACTTTTTTTCCTTATCCTGCGTATACTATTTTGAAAATAGATATTCTGATTTACTCAGCAGCAGTGTATAATATTTGCAAAGGGGGTGCTTGTTTTGCCAAGCATACTAACTGAACCCATGATATGGCTGATACTGGCTATTATCCTGGCATGTGTCGAGGCCGCGACGCTGGGTATCGTAACAATATGGTTTGCCATTGGGGCGCTGGCCGGATTGATTGTTTCGTTGACCGGACTTCCCTTGATTTATCAGTTTATTGCCTTTCTGGTTACCTCCGGCGTACTTTTGTATTTTACCCGACCCATCGTTAAAAAATATCTGGTTAAGAAAACCCAGAGGACCAATTCGGACCGGTTGATCGGCGAAAAAGGCATAGTAATCGAAAAGATTGATCCTGTAATGGGCAAGGGCCAGGTAAAGGTGCTTGGACAGATATGGTCCGCACGGCCGTCCGACAATGAAAGCATCGATGTGGATGAAATGGTTGAAGTGAAAGAGATCTCAGGCGTTAAACTAATTGTAAAAAAATAAAATAATAAAAATGGGGGTATTAAAAAATGTGGATTATTCCTGTACTGGTTCTTGTGTTGCTGATATTGGTTGCGGTAAACGTCCGGATCGTGCCGCAGGCAAGCGCGTATGTGCTGGAAAGGCTCGGCGCGTATATGACTACCTGGAATGTAGGGCTGCATGTAAAAATTCCTCTCATCGACAGGATAGCCAAAATTGTGTCCCTTAAGGAACAGGTGGTGGACTTTGCTCCCCAGCCCGTTATTACAAAGGATAATGTAACCATGCAGATCGATACTGTCGTGTATTTCCAGATTACAGACCCCAAGCTTTATACCTATGGCGTCAACAGTCCCATGTCAGCCATAGAAAATCTTACGGCGACTACCCTGAGAAATATCGTGGGAGATCTGGAGCTGGATGAAACGCTTACCTCCAGGGATCTGGTAAATACCAAAATGAGAGCTATCCTTGATGAAGCTACCGACCCATGGGGTATTAAAATCAACCGTGTGGAATTGAAGAATATCCTTCCTCCGAGAGAGATTCAGGACGCGATGGAAAAGCAGATGAAGGCGGAAAGGGAAAGAAGAGAATCCATTCTCCGTGCCGAAGGCGAAAAGAAATCGGCAATCCTGGTGGCCGAAGGGCAGAAGGAAGCCGTTATCCTCGCCGCGGAAGCAGCCAAACAGGCTGCGATATTGCAGGCGGAAGCCCAGAAGGAAGTGCAGATTAAGGAAGCGGAGGGCGAGGCCGAAGCGATCTTCAAGGTTCAGCAGGCGACAGCCGAAGGCTTGAAGATGCTCAACGCCGCAAACCCCACTAAGGCCGTAATCGCCATCAAGAGTCTGGATGCGCTGGGTAAGCTGGGGGACGGAAAGGCTACAAAGATCATCATTCCCTCTGAAATTCAGGGAATCGCAGGGCTGGCAACTTCGGTAGCGGAGCTTATGACCTCGAAGGGAACGGATGCAGTCTAATCAAGCATTCGAATATAGAAAAAGGGCTGTTCAGGGAAGGCAGACCCCGGTAATGCTCAAGCATACCGGGGTTTTGTCATTCTTTATCGGCTTTATCGGCCTTATCGGCTTTATCGGCCTTATCGGTTTCTTCGGCTTTATCATCTTCAAAATAGGCGCTTACGATGCCCCGCTTTTTATAGAAGATTTTAAGAAATCCGGAGCTTAAGCCATATTTGTCATAGCCGCCCGATCCACGCTGGTAAATGGACAGGGCGATATCGCGCCTATCCTTTTCATCGTCGATCCCTTCAAGTCGTTTATCCGCCAATATCCAGCTGTACATCGCCGTTCCCCAGTTGATATTGATTGCACCGTCCAGAGGTTTGTTAAGCGTTTTCAAGGTCTTTGCAAGATTTGCGGAATTGGAGGTACTGATCTGGAAATAGCCTTTATACTTGCCGCTGCAGGCGTTTTCGTTGAAGTTGCTTTCCGTTGCGATCAGGGCCAGCATATCGATATAATCCAGTTCCCTTGTTTTGCAATAGCCCCACAGGAGCTTCTGATGCTCTTTTTTAAGCGGAAGCTTCTCTCTGTACCAGAGGCTTTCGTCATCTACGGGTGTGGGTGTAGGTTGTATCTCAGGCGTCGAAGCCGGTGTGGCGGAAGATTCCAAAGACGGGGTGACGGCCGGAGCCGCATCCGGTGTCTCTGACGGCATTTGTGCCGGCACCGGTCCAGGTGTCGCACCAGGGGTAGCTAATGATGTCGCAGCAATTGTCGCGGAAGGTGCAGGAGATGGTGCAACTGCAGGTGTCGCAGAGGATGAAACTTTTTTGTAGGGTGATGCCGCAGGCGCGGGTGTGGATTGGGATGTCACAATGGCATAAGTGCTACCGGTTTGCATTGAATCAATATCGGACGCATATGACACCGCATTGGTAAGGCAGCCAGCCAAAACGCAAACAACCGCAATCCAGGTTATCCTTTTATTCATTCTCATTTCGTACACGTTCCCTTACGTTTGTTTTTTCAACAATACTACAGAGAAATAAACATTGATTTATCCGCATCGTCGCCTTTCAAAAATATCTTCGACGCCATAATGCGATATCTTTGAAAGGATAATTAAAATATTTCGCGGTAGTACTAAGCAATATTATACCAGCTTAATGAAATTTATGGAAGAGTTTTATGAAACGGCTTTATGTAAACGACATGGGTGTCAAAGGGACAGACACCTTGACTCCCCCTTGAACACAACCCGTACAAGAACAGGCCGCGTAAACATAGATAAAGGAAACTTTAGCGTAAAGGAAGCTTTTGCAGCATTTCATTGACGCGAATATTTGTAACGGATATAATTTAGTAAGGCATTTATATAAATTATGCTTGAGTTTTATAACGACCTTACTCAAAAGGAAATTTTTCGGTTGTAGAAAAATATCCTTACCGTAGCGGAGTTTCAACGAGGCGGGAGATATGCTCACCGCCTGAAAACCAAATCGGTACCTGCCACCTATAGAGGTGGGGGCATTTTGTCGCCTCGTTATAAAATTCCTTTAAATGGATTGGGAGGAATATGATGCTGCAGAAAATCAGAAGCAAAATCGGCTTTATTTCAGATATGGACGGAGTTATCTATCATGGCAACAACATACTGCCCGGTGTGAGAGAATTTGTAAGCTGGCTTCAGCGTGAGGACAAGCAATTCCTTTTTCTTACCAACAGCAGTGAGCGAACTCCGCGCGAGCTTCAGCAAAAGCTCCAGCGCATGGGGCTGGAAGTGAATGAAAGCCATTTTTATACTAGCGCCATGGCTACCGCCAGCTTTCTTTCAAGCCAGTGTCCCGAAGGGAGCGCTTATGTCATCGGCGATGCGGGTTTGACCAATGCTTTGTATGACGTGGGGTTTTCCATGAACGATATAAACCCTGATTATGTGGTGGTCGGTGAAACCAGAACCTACAGTTATGAAAAAATCGAGCATGCGGTCCGGCTGGTGCTGAAAGGGGCCAAGCTTATCGGAGCCAACCCTGATCTGACAGGTCCTACGGAAAGAGGCATCGCCCCGGCGACCAGGGCACTGATTTCCCCCATCGAGCTGTCTACCGGGAAGCAGGCCTATTACATCGGCAAGCCCAATCCCCTTATTATGCGCAACGCCTTGAAGAAGCTGGGCTGCAAGCTGGAGGAGGCCGTTATCATAGGCGACCGCATGGATACCGACATCATCGCCGGAATTGAATCGGAGATCGATACCATCCTGGTGCTAAGCGGAGTGACCACCAGGGAGGAAGTCGGCAAATTCCCCTACAAGCCCAATTGTATCCTTGAGGGCGTCGGTGATATCCTGGGATTATAGATATAGATAAGGAATGCTTATATGGATATTAACCTCGAATTATACAAAGTTTTCTATACCGTCGTCAGGTCGGGCAGTATATCCAGGGCTTCCCAGGAACTGTTCATCTCCCAGCCTGCGGTCAGTCAGTCCATACGGCAGCTGGAAACCAAGCTGGGGGGCCAGCTGTTCTTCAGGACGCCAAAAGGCATAAAGCTTACGCCGGAGGGTGAAGTCTTATACAAATACGTTGCCCAGGGATATCACATGATCCTTCTGGCGGAAAACAAGTTTTCCGAAGCCATAAATCTGGATGCCGGCGAGATACGCATCGGAGCAAGCGACATGACCCTGAAATACTTCCTTTTGCCCCACCTGGAGGAATTCCACAAGCGTTACCCGAAAGTGCGCATCAAGGTGACCAACGGACCTTCTCCCGAAACTGTGGCCAGTCTCAAAAACGGGAGTATCGACTTTGGCGTGGCGAGCCTGCCGCTCCATGACGACAGCGCGGTGGATGTCATCAACGCCATGGAAATCCAGGATTGCTTCATCGCAAATTACAAATTCGGCCAGCTGGCTTCCGGAAAAACAGCCCTGGCAGAGTTATTGAACTATCCTGTGATCATGCTGGAAAAGAATACAAGCACCCGAAGGTATATGGATAATTTCCTTTCTTCCAGAGGAATATCCCTGGTTCCGGAAATCGAGCTGGCTACCAGCGACCTGCTTGTCCAGTTTGCGCGCCGGGGGCTGGGCATTTCCTGTGTTGTCAGGAACTTTGCCGAAGAGGATCTGGAAAACGGCAGCCTCTTTGAACTGGATTTCGCGGAGAAGATCCCTCCAAGGCAAATCGGCATTATCAGGCTCAACAATACACCTCTTTCCGCAGCCGCCGTCAAGTTTATCGAACTCATCGGCACCCGTTTGCATAATCAGCTTTTATAGCAGGTATTATTTACTTATTATTTATTACAGGATAAGCATCAAAATAGAATGAAAGGTTCTTAAACCTGTTCCAGTTCTCTATCCTATCATCCCTGTGAATCAATACCATCCGCTTCCTGCTCTGTTTTCCGCAGCATATATTCCTTTGGAGTCATCTTGAGCTCATTCTTGAACACCTTGCAAAAATACTTGGGATGAAAGCCCACCATCCCGGCCACCTCATTTATGGTCAAATTCGTAACCTTCAGAAAATGTGTGGCTTTTTCCAGCCGGACTTTTGTTACGTACATGTTGAAATTTAGATTTGTAACATCCTTGAAAATCTTGCAGAAATAATTGGGGTTGATATAGTACATGTCAGCGATCCGCCTCAAACTGATTTCCTCATTGTAGTTGTCATTAATATAATCAATTACTTCCGTGACAAGATTATGGGAAACATTCCTTTTATCCCTGGGAAGAATGTCGGCGACCTGGACGACGATTTCCTGTAAGGAAAGCATCATCTGCCTGATATTGCCTGTAACGGTTACATGATTTACAAAATTGTATTTTTCAGTGACAATCTGCTCCATATCCAGGTTATTTTTCCGCATGAGCTTTTCCAACTCGATCAGGACCTCCGTACAAAATATCCTGAGATGAATATGGTTTAAAATAGGGTGATTGCCCCCGGTAAAAATATCCTGGATATAGCTTATTGCAGCGCCCTTCCTGCCGTTTAAAATGAAAGCAAACAGCACGTGCTTGCTATTCTCGATTTCCTTGACGACAAGCCCTTCGTTTATAAAATCGGAAAACTCGAATATGCCGTTGCCGCCTCGCAATATTGCTTCGCTTGCTGCGGATTTGCTCTGATTGTATGCTTTGGTTATATTGATTAAAAGACGGACTACCAGGCTTATTCCGGCAAAGACCTGTATCCTTAGCTGTTTCGACAATTCATTCAAAATGCTTTTAACTACAGTCTCCCGGTAGTATCCCGCATCCTTCTTTTCTGAAATATTGAAAATAAGTATATATTCATTCATTGAATAGACATTTCTGAAAAACAGGATATTGCCATAGGGCTCTGTCGCCTTTTGAATTATATTCCCGCATTGGGCGATTAATTGGTCTTCATTCGCCTTCAGCAGTTCATGCAGATTCAAAGCAACCGTGGCAACAAAAAAACAGGGATATGCAAATGAAATATGATTTTCTCTTAACACCGTATTTATCAAGGCCTCACTGTTGTTATCAAGGAAGAGCTCCGTCAAAAGCAGCTCTCTTTTGATCTTCTGCTTCAATAACATTTGCTGCCGGTATGAGTCAAGCTGCTCATTTCTGGAAGCTTCCATCCGGATCTCCTTCACCGTATCCAAGATGATTTGTTCCAGAATTTCGGCATCAATAGGCTTAAGCACATAATTCCTTATTCCGTAGGACATTGCGCTTTTCGCATATTCAAACTCGGAATAGGCGCTGATGATAATAAATTTGGCCCGGCAGCCGTCCTCCGTTACTTTTTTTATCAGAGACAGCCCGTCAAGCTCCGGCATTTTAATATCGGTTATTACAATGTCAGGACGGCCTTTCCGTATCCTGTCAAGCGCTTCCTCTCCGTCCGAAGCCTCGTCAACGCTTTCAACATCAAAGCTGCTCCAGCTTACCTTGTTGATTATGCCTTTTCTTGTCAGTTCTTCGTCATCAACAACCAATACCCTGTAACCCATCAAATTCCCCCTATTTCATGAGTGGAACACTGATTACGACCGATGTACCTGCTTCCGGTTCACTAAAAACAGACAGACCGTATTGGTTTCCATAATTTTGCCTGATCCTGCAATGAACGTTTTCCAGGCCAATATGGTATCCGTTTTTACCATTTGGTTTTGCAAACAAATCGCCGGCTTTATCCAGGTTATTCTTTATTTCCAGCAGTTTGCCGGCAGAAATCCCCTGTCCGCTGTTTTTTATCGTTAAGTCGATATCGCCCCTGTCATTTTTCGAGACGTCTATATTCAGCCGGTAAACGCCTTTTTTCTTCTCCACTACATGAATAATGACATTTTCTACAATGGGCTGGATCAATAATTTCATTATTTTACACTCTTCCAGCTCCTCGGGCAGATTGATGGCATACACCAGACGGTCCTTATAACGGACGGCCTGAATATACAGATAAAGCCGTATCTGCTCCATTTCCTGCCTGATGGTGGCGTATTTCCTGAAGTCAATATTGTACCTGAACAGCTTGTTCAATGCCTGGCACATTTTTGAAACCCCGGTATTTCCTTTGATCGCTGCCATACTATCGATTATGGAGAGCGTATTGCAAAGAAAATGGGGATTGATCTGAGACTGAATCGCCTTTAGTTCGGCTTCCTTCCTCAGAAGCTCAGCCTTATAGTTTTTTTCTATCATTTCATCGATTTTCCCGGCCATTCGATAAAAGCTGTTCTGAAGCTGTGCAATTTCATCCGTGGAATCTTTCAAAACAGGGATGCGGAAATTCCCCTGCTCAACCATTTTCATGTTTTTCTGAAGCTCATTGATGGGCTGTATGATGCTTGAAGACAGGAACAACGATACGATTATGGTAAAAATCAGGCCCGCGGCAATAATCTTCAGCGTAAAAAAGCCGATATCCTTAATATTGCGGTAGACCTCATCAAGAGGAACCGTTTGCACTACGGTCCAGTTGTTATACGAAGATTTATAATAGGATAAAAAGATTTTTTCCTGATCGAAAAAGGTTTTAATGGTCATTACCCGGTCATATTTGTCATGCCCGACATAGCTGCCGGCTATTCCCCGGGCGGCTTCATAATCCTTGTCTCCCTGGGAATAGACGATCTGTCCGTCCTGGTCCATAATAAATATGTTGCTGTTCTGCGTCACCATTTTATTCTGGATGATATCTTCAAAGAATTTAATGCCGTAATCAATGAGCAGATAGCCGACCGTACTTCTCTTTTCCGTATCCTTCAAGGGCTTTGCCAGAGATATGACCTTTTTGCTGTTTGCAGGCAAAAGATAGGTCTGATAATGGGAAGGCAGAAAATAATTCTTCCTTTTTTCAAGAATATCAACCCAATTTTCCTTATGAAAATCATACTCCAGGCTGACGCTTTTGGAGTTCATGCTGAAGTTTCTGCCGTCAAGAGCAAAAATCGTACACCCGGTCACGTCAAAATAATATTCGGTGGTACTGTAAATAATATCCTGTACCTCTTTATAATCCTTGATTCCTTCCAGGCCGCTCAGGCTTCCGTGTTTGTTCAGGATATCCACCAGTCTTTGGTTTCCATTCAATGCAAACGATATCCGGTTCACTTCCCTTGTAAAACCATCCAGACTGTCGCTTATCTGTATCAAGGATTGCGACGCATGCTGCTCGGCAGCGTACTCAAGGGACCCCGAAGCCTTGTTGTACGCACCGGCTCCAATCGCAACGGCGGAAAAAGCAACAATAAAAACATAGCTTAAAATAAGCTTGAACTTTAAAGTCTTTATGGAAAAAAACTTATGTAACCTATAAAAAACAGCATTAAATGTCCTGGCAGCCAATACATTAACACCCCGTTACAACCATATTCATACCATACATATAAAAAAGCCTGTCTTTATTATAATAGTTCACATAATATTATGCATTACTTTTTTCTTTTTCAAATATCCCGCCAATATGCTTATGATACCCAGGAATGCCAGTGCAGCCCACATAACCATCATATATTTCCATCCGGCGCTGTCAACGATAAAGCCTGTAAGAAACCCTGACAGCGCAGCTCCCATATAAGAACAGAAATCCAAAAAGCCTGCAATACCCGATACCTTATTAAAGCGTGAAAAATTCAAAGGAACGATGGTAAGCAGCAGTGTATTCGCTCCGTACATCAACGAGGATGACAGGCTTAAAAGAAGAATATCAAGGTACAGGTGTACGCCGGAAAAATAGAACATGATGATACAGAATACTGCAGTACAGGCCAGAAGAAGCATTACAGGCACCTTTTCCTTCTCTTTGAAGGTTTTGTTCAGCCATCCGGCAATTACGATTCCGAGTATGCTGACCAGCGGGACAATCACCGAAAAAAAAGCCGTCTTCTCCTGACTGAGATGAAAAACATCCTGCAGGAAGGAAGGCGTCCACAATGTTATGCCATCCTTGATAACCCCCTGGGCAACACAAGCTATTGCCACCAGGTACAGCTTTGATTCACGTATTATATGAAAAAGGGAAACGGAGCCGCGTTCAGCCGCTGCAGGAGCGGCATCCCCAGCTTCAGCGGAATCCTGTACTTCAAGCCCTACCTCCCGGGGGTGGTTCTTCATATTCAATACCCATATAACGGAGTAGCCTATTGTGACAATACCCGGAATCCAGAACGCCCATGACCAGGATGTGACCGAGACAATCGCGCCAACTACACCCCATGACAGCAAATAACCTCCGATCATGGACATGGACATCCCCATTGCCACACGGTTCCGCTGAGACCGGGAAAACCATACCGAAATGCATTTTACAATCGGCCCCCACAGCATGGAAAGAAGAAATCCGTTCACCATCCATAGCAGGAGAACCGTTAAAAAGCTCTGTGAAAAGCCTATGCTTATATTTACAATGGATGACATGCCTAATCCGAGGAAAATGAACCTTCGGGTCTGAATCCTGTCTCCCATGTATCCGTTAATAAGCTGTCCGATGGCATAGGCCCAAAAAAACGCGCTGCCTATCAACCCTGCGCTTGCCTTGTTCCAGCTAAAATTCTCCAGCATCTTTGGCAACGCAATAGACAGGTTGGTCCTGCAAAGATACGCGCTGGCATATGCCGCCCAGCATAAAACAAAAACCTTGCATTGCCACTTTTTTAAATCAACCGTCATTTTTGCTATATCCTTTCAAACAAGTGCATAAATGTTTCCAAAAGTCCGCAAGGTCGTATACCGTATGAATTTCATCCTTGCATTTTCTGTTCACCTCAAACAAAAACGGCCCTTTATACCGAACCTTAACGAGTTCCTCTACTACTTCCTTCCAGTTTATGATCCCCTTCCCGGGGATCCAATGTTTTTCATCAATCCCGTCATAATCGGAAACATGCAGCGTAGAAATCTTATGACCGGCATTGCGTATAAAATCCCGGTGGGTTTCCGAAAACAGGTGATTGCAATCCAGGCATATGAATGCATTTTCACACGCCGTCAGCTGCAGCAGCTCTCCGCTGTTGTTCCCAAGACATGTACGCGGCAGGCATTCGACAGCCAACCGCATATTGCATTCCAGAGCCTTTTGCGCTATGGCCCTTATGGACTTTTCCGCACATACGAAACGTTGGGAACGCTCATTTGCCTTTACCGGCTCCCAGCTTGCATGAATGGTTGCATTTCCGGCTCCCCACCGCGCCGCATATTCTATAAGCTGAAAATGCTTTTCCACAATGTGCCTGCGTTTGTCTTCATTCCGTGCGGAAATATCCCACGCCGTGCCAAAAGGCAAATGGACGGACCAGAGGCCGAGTCCGCTGTTTTGAATTATTTTAAAATCTTCACTGTATTTTTTAATGATTGTCTCTGCCGAAGTATTTATTGTGCTGCCGACCATAAACAGTTCGAGACATTTGATACCCGCCCTTTTGCATTCTTCCAGGCAGGAAGGGGACACAGCCTCGAGGAAATCGGACATCGTCCCGATTTCCCAGTATTCCGGCGGATAATTTACATTCATATTGCTCACCCTTTCACAGCGCCGGCTGTGATGCCTTCCACAAAGCGTTCCTGCATTGCAAGATACAAGCCTACGATGGGCAGCGTCTGGATCAGCATGGCAGCAGCCAGGGCTGGCCAGTTTGTATTGTATTCGTTATTGAAATACAAAAGTCCTACGGACATCGTTTTCAGGTTTGGATTCGTTACAAACACAAGCGGAACGGTAAAATCCTTCCATACGTCGATACCCACGAATATTGCAACTGTAGCCGTAACAACCTTGCACAGCGGGTATATGATCTTCCAGAAGGTTGTAAAATAGGAGCATCCGTCAATTCTTGCAGATTCCATCAATTCATTGGGAATGGTCTTGAAAAAGCCCGTAAAAACAAAAATAGCAAAAGGAAGGCCCATGGTGACGTAAATAAGGATAATCCCGGCAGGATTATTGATCAGACTCAGGCTTTTCAATATCTTGAAAAGCGGCAGCATGATAACCTGCAGCGGCATGATAATACCTATAAGAAAAAAGTTATAGAAAATTTTACCTTCCCTGCCGCACAGCTTTATGATCGAGAAACCTGCTACGGCGCTCAGCAATACGACAATGATGATCGTCGCTGCGGTAATATATAACGTATTCCATACAAGACTGTTTAAATGCCCCAGATTCCAGGCATCGATAAAATTCTTCCAGTAAATCCCCGTTGGCAGGCTGTTGGGATTTGTTAAAAACTCATCGCTGGATTTCATGGCAATCGTCACAATGTAGATTAACGGGTAAATTGCAACAGCCACCGCCAACCAGACTATAATATATTTCAACACTGACGGAAGCGTAACCTTCTTCATAATTCATTCTCCCTGGCCTTAAGAATCTTGACTTGAATAAACGATATAACGACAATCATGAGGAACAATATCAGGGAAACTGCAGTTCCATACCCCATCCGGCTGCTTGAGAATCCAACCTTGTAAATGTAAGTTGCGATGACATCCGTTGCATTTCCCGGTCCGCCGCCCGTCATTGCGTAAACCACTTCAAAAGCCTTAAGCGTACCTATAATGGAAAGGACGGTATTTATGGTAAAGGCAGGCGCTATCGATGGGAATTCGATATGCCGGAACATATGCCAGTGGCCTGCCCCGTCAACCCCGGCAGCTTCGATTATTTCTTTGGGGATTCCTTTAAGGCCTGCCATATATATGATCATGCAATAGCCCACAAATTGCCAGACGCTGACAAAAATTATCGAAAACAACGCAATTTTAGGGTCACCCAGCCAATTTGTCTTTGCCAATGAAACCAGACCTAATTTCCCCAGCATAAAATTCAGCTGCCCGTTAATCGGGTTATAAATGAAGTTGAAGGCCAGACCTACAACGATGCTTGACAAAAGGCAGGGTATGAAAAGTACCGTTTTGTAAAACCTTTGTCCCTTTATGCCCCTGTTGATTATGACTGCCATCGCCAGGGAAAACGTATGCTGCAGCAGTACTACCAGAAAGCTGTAAATAAGGGTATTGCGTAAGGCAAGATAGAATACCCTGTCGTCAAATATCTGCCTGAAATTCCTGAAGCCTATATAATTGTAAACTGAGCTTATGCCATTCCAATCCGTAAGGCTCAGATAAAACTCCATAATACCCGGTACTACCATGAACACAAGGCAAACGGCTACCGCAGGAGCTAAGAATATCGTTTTTGTAATGTTCCGTTCATTGAATACAGTTCTTTCCACGGTCATTCTCCTGTTATCCCAAAAAAATTCACTTCGCTCATGGCCTTAAATACCACAAACCTTAATCACGCTTAAACCTTCAATAGGCACTATCTTAAAAATGAAGCGAATTTTCTTGTTCGCTAGTGAACCCTATGGTTCCCTTCGACGGATGCTCCGCATCCTGAGCACCCTCCTTAAACCGGCAAAGGGGGCCCCCCTTTGCAAACCCCAGCATAGGAATTTGTTCCAATTTTATTATCTTTCTGGATTTTTATAAATTCCTATGCTTGGACAATCCGGACGGTATGGAAATGCATTCCCATACCATCCGAACTGCAATTTTATTCGGCAATAACACGGCTTTCCCATTTTCATGCCAGTCGCTGTAATCTTTTGGGAAAGCCAGCGGTAATAAGGTTTACTTTCTTTCCAGGTTGGCAGTTTCCTGAACCTTCTGCACTTCCTTCATTTCCTTTTCAACGGTGCTGACTCCGGCAAGCAAATTCTGGTTGGCAACAGTAAGCTGGGCTTTCACCGCAGAATCAACTCCTATATCAAAAGGAGCCAGTATTTTCATTTCAAATGTCGCCTTGACCAGCTTGTCGCCATAGGGTATGGCATTGCTATAGTCAATACCCTTTACCGGAAACAGATTGCCGCTTTCTTTGACAAACAGTCCCGCATTCTCGGATTTTGTAAGCCATTCAAAGAATTTTTTGGCTTCGTTGGTATTCTTGGAGGAAGCGCTTATTGCATACATGGCTCCGATGGTCGTACCTGCATTAACCGCCTCTTCACCGGCTTTATTTGCATACTGGGGGATATATTCCATATCGAACCCAAACTTTTTCGCATTGCCGTCCTTGTCCTTCAAGAGGCTCGAAGCCCATGTACCCATAGGCCACATGGGAACCTTCCCTTGTTCAAACAATTGATATGCCTGTTCATACGTCAACCCCATACTGCCTTCGTACATCATTCCCTTTCCAGCAAACAAATCCGCCCATTCCTGATAGGCTTTCAACATACCTTCATCTGTCCATTTTGCTTCCCCGGTCTTAACCTTATCGTAAAATGACGGGTTTTCAAGCTGCAGCTTGAATTGTGCTATGCTCATCTGATTTACGCACCAGCTGTCCTTAATCCCCTGTACAAAGGGCGAAATCCCCTTTTCCCCGAATTTAGCCGCCGCGGTGATGATATCGTCATAGCTTTGCGGTATCGCAATGCCGTTTTGCTTGAACATGTCCGCATTCACGAATATCCCCATTGACCAGGCGTTTGTCGGGATTGCGTAGGCTTTTCCCTTTCCATAGGCAATCAACTCCTCTTTGGCGGAGTCGTAAAAATTATTCAAAAAGCTTTCATTGGTAATATCAAGGTAGATGCCTTCCTTCACAAACGCGGGAAAATCATTTTCCTGCGCTCCAAGGATATCCGGCAGCTCTTGTCCTGCAATTCTGGTTTTGATTACCTCCATAAATTTATCCACTGTAAATTTTTCAAATTGCACCTTAAAACCCTGATTATCCTTCTCAAACTTCTGGATAACTCCCTGCGGCATATCGCTCCAGTGCATAATATGCAGATTTACTACTTTATCGGAGCTATTACCATTGGTCACGCCGCTTTGCAGCTTGTCCGCATTGGCCTTCCCCTTGTCTCCCGTACCGGAGCAGCCTGCCAATACGCCTGTTACGATAATAAGCATTGCCAATAAAAGACTCATGAACTTTTTCATTGAAGTAGTCTCCTTTCTAAAGCTGATCAATTATCGTAATTTTGTACAAAGTTACTATGTGTAATTATATATCCGGAAATGGAATTAAAAAATACTTATAATTAAGCAAAATGGTATAAAAAATTCAGTTTATCTGAAAGGGTTGCCCCCCGGCAGGAAATCCTTCATTCAGTCGTCGGTGAAGAGCAGATGCTCACGCATACCTTGTAAATAAAAAGGCACCGTATCTGAAAATCGGCACCCGTTTACATAATCAGCTCTTATGGCGGGTATCAGAAAAATTAATTTTACCCATATGCATTCCAGCGTTACGATTACTGTAGCGAAACATTTTAATGCAACCTTCCGGAAATAGTGCGTCAAAGCATTCGCAAATTTCCGGGAGGCGCATAAATGCCCATAAATCGAGGTTTTTTTCGCTGCAGTACGAATGTCTTGAAAAAGATTCTATTCTGGGAGGAACGCGCCGTGAAATATGATATGAAAATCTTTTCCGGAAGCTCTGCTGCCGATTTTACTGTAAAAATCTGCAGCCATCTTGGCATACCTGTGGGCGATTCGGATGTATTCGCTTTTTCCGAAGGCAATACCTTTGTCAGAATCAATGAGCCGGTCCGCGGCAAAGACATATACCTCGTTCAATCTATTGGCTTGAAGCCCAACGATGAACTGGTGGAGATCCTGTTCTGGATGGATGCCTTCAAAAGGGCCAGCGCAAAGTCAGTCACTGCCATCATCCCTTACTTTGGCTATGGTAAGGGAGACAAAAAAGATGAGCCCCGGGTCTCTATCAGGGCAAGGGTCTGTGCCGAATGCATCGAACTGGCCGGAGCCGACAGGATCATCACCATGGACCTGCACAGCCCGCAGATCCAGGGATTTTTCAAAAAGCCCGCAGACAATTTGCAATCGAGGCTTCTCCTGTGCGAATTCATAAAATCATTAAAGCTGGAGAATTATGTGATTGTTTCGCCCGACGCAGGATACGCAAAGCAGGCGAGGGCGTTTTCAAGGTATCTGGGCGTCCCCACCGCCATAGGAGACAAGACACGGACGGATCATTCTGAAAACGCTCATATTATGGAGGTCATTGGTGATGTTAAAGGAAGGAATGCAGTCATCGTGGATGATTTTACCATCAGCGGCGGTACGCTGATCAACCTGGCACACAGTCTGAAAGAACTTGGCGTCCACAAAATTATTGCATGCGTGTCACATATGCTTTTAAATGAAAAAGGCGTACGCCGTATCGATGAAAGCGACATCGATACACTGGTTAGCACAGACTCGATATACAATCCTGATGCAAGTGCATCCCGGAAGGTAAGGATTATCTCGGCTGCGCCGCTTTTTGCAGAGGCTGTCTTGAGGATCCACAACAATGAATCCATCAGCCCTTTATTTGATAATTGCTGACGAGCCGGCTTCTGAAACTAATAAAGCATACAGTGTAGGGGGCCATTGGCCGTCCGCCTGTGACAGTAAGCATATTCCGGGTAATAGTAAACGGCGAGACATCCAAGAACCGTCCCCTTGTGCAGGGAATTGCGTTATCACAGATCGCTTTCTGCGGACGCGCAATGCGCGCCTCTACACTTAGGTGTGCCGTCTTGCGGCATAGGCATTGATACGAAAGTACTCTTTCATCCATGTTTGTACCGCATGCGTCATGGATATCCCGAGAAGCCACAACAGCATGAAAATCTATCGGGCGAAAAAGCTATATAACTATTAATTATGCATCGTTTAATTATTATTGATTTTACTTATGCCTTTGTTGGTTATATAATGCAAATGTAAAGTCGCTGCGCAGTACGCTACAAGCATTAGTCAATCAATCGCAGGCCAAACTGCTTAAGGCTTTTATATGCCCGTTTGGCAGTTCGCCTGACATTGCGGGAGATATGGAGGATCTTATGGTCAGAGCTATTGTAGGAGCCAATTGGGGCGACGAAGGCAAAGGAAAAATGACAGACTTGCTCGCTGCGGAGTCGGACTATGTCGTAAGGTTCCAGGGAGGAAGCAATGCAGGGCATACCGTCATAAACAAATACGGCAAGTTTGCCCTTCACCTGCTTCCTTCCGGAGTGTTTCATCCGCACACAACCAACATTTTGGGGCCAGGGGTGGCTGTAAACCTCAGGATTTTGCTGGATGAGCTGAAAATGCTGAAAGCAAAAAACGTCCCCGGGCCAGTTGTAAACCCGGATTAATCAGGACATTTCTTCAAGTAGGCAAGATAGATGGGCATGGCTGCCAGTAAATGCGTCATGTGAAGAAATGGCTGCAGGCTGTTTGTCCTGGCGAAACTCAAATGGATACCCTGATTCAATATCCTGAGTATTTCGGCAGGACGCCGAAGTCGCTTGACTTGAGCCACGGACGGCAAATGTCAAGCGACCGCATTTCACCACATCATCTTAATGCCGTTGTCCGTGATTTTGACAGCACCCTCTTTTAAAAGTCTTCCAACGGCTCTTTTAAAGGCAGCTTTACTCATGTTCAGTTCGGCTTTAATATAGTCAGGAGAACTGTTATCATTGATAGGAAGGCTGCCGCCGTTGAATTTCAGCCTGTCCATGATTTTCTGTGCATCCCCCTCAATTTCATTGTAAGCCTCTCTTCTCAGGCTTAATTCCAATCGTCCGTCCTGTCTTACCTTTTTAATTCTTACTTCTATGTTGTCACCTTCAGAGAAGCTGCCGTATAATTCCTTTACAGGGATCAGTCCCTGATACTTGTTATCTACTGCTACAAAAGCACCTGACTCTTTACTAACACCGTAGACAGTCCCATGAACTCTGTCATTTTCTTTATATGGCGAATTGAGGCTAAGAAGATTATGTATATTCATTGTTGCAGATAATCTATTGCTGCTGTCAACGTACAATCCCACCAGGTATGCTCCACCTTTATTTATCCTTCCCACCTGCTCCCTGAAAGGTAAAAACAGGTCTTTCTCCAGTCCCCAATCCAGAAAGGCACCTATATTAGTAATTTCTACTACTTTAAGTACTGCCAGTTCACCAATGGTCAGCTTAGGTTTTTTTAGTGTGGATATGATTCTATCCTCAGAATCTTTATAGACAAATACTTCTATTTCCACACCTGTCTCAATACCTCGCGGCACCTGGTTTTTGGGTAATAAAATATCATCCTTGCTTTTATCTTCTTTTGAATTCAGGTATACTCCAATGGGCGTCTTTCTGATTACTTCCAAGCTTTGCATTTTCCCTAATTCTATCATTTTCGAGCCTCCGCCGGCAGTATTTGTTTTACACGGCCTACCACGCCGCCAACAAGGCGAACCTTTATTCCGTGCGGATGGAATAATGAATTTGTCAGAATGCTCTCAACGACTCCTTCAGTTAACTTTCCGGTAGGTTGATCCTGTTTTTGTACAATCATTACACGGATACCTTGTTTTATATTGTCACGGTTATTACCATCCATCTTTTTGTTCTCCTTGAACTATGTTTTGTAATACTATTCAATTTCTTTTAATTATCTTTCCTTGAAACATATCTTATGCATTCATCCATTATGGCTTCTCAAGGAAGCTGCAATTTATCAAAATGGTCCTTTCCTCCGGCATTGTATATTTTATCACAAAGCGCCCATGGTACGTATAAAAACCGGAATACAGTCTTCAATCATTTCCTGTACGCTCTGCGGGCTTATTTTGCCTTCCATAGGGCCGAATGCGGCTGTGTTTATCGAGGCTGCGGCCGTTGCCAGCTTAATGCAGTCCAGCAGAGGCTTGTTTTCGTCCAGGCCGCACAAAAATGCCGCGTCAAAGCTGTCGCCCGCGCCTGTCGGATCAACCGGTTTTACATCATAGACGCCAAAGTCGATCTTTTCAGTCCTGCTGTATACCGTGCAGCCTTTTTTTCCTTTCTTCAAGGCAATCAATTCAAGCTTATTGTTCTGAAATAATTTCACGACGGCCTTTTCTATGTCACTTTCTCCGGACAACAGCCGGATCTCCTCAATCCCCGGGAGCAACACCGAACAATTTTCCATCACCGGATCGACGATATCCCCTATCCTGCGGTCTCCCAGAAGCTCCGGCCGTATATTGGGGTCAAAGCTGATCTTTGCTCCGTTCCCTGCAAATTTCCTCATGGTTTTGATAATTTCATCATAGAAGTCTTCATTTGCCATCAGAGAGCATCCCATCACATGGAAAAACGATGTGTTTTTTTCGTTTGGCACCTCAGGAGACCTGGCCATAACCGCAGGTGTGCCATTGATATGGAAAATAAACCTGCGTGAGCCGTCTTCGAAATAGGTGACAAACGCTGTTGCTGTCGAGCTGCCGTTGACTCTTTCGATATAGCTGCAGTCAACTCCATCGGAAGCAAGGCGGTCAACAAGGCATTTGCCGAAATCATCCTCCCCTACGCCCCCTATGATCCCTGCTTCATGCCCCAGTCTTGCGGCAGTATCAATAAATATCGCCGGGGCGCCGCTAGGGTAGGGACCTAAGAACTCACCCGCTTCATAAAGCTGCATCCCTGCCTTCGGCCGCATTATTTCCACAAGAATTTCACCCATTGTCCAGATCTTGCCCATCTTTATTCTCCGCCCTTCCGTCAGCCATAATACTCGTCAATTGCGTCCCGGGCAATTCCCGCCCAGGCCCAGAGTTTTTGGGGCCGGTATTTGACTGTACTGATATCCTTCATTATCAATTCTATATTACACCCTTTTGTCTGTTTCAGTATAGAGGTTATCTGACATTTTGCTTCTTCAGCATCCCAGTCGTTTGATGCGAATATTGCGGGCGAAGGCTTGCAGGACATTGGTATGCATTGTCATTTTCAGGAATATCACAAATTCTTTGAATATGTGAAAATGTCATCCCGCTTCGTCCAGCCTGTGGAACTCCAAAAAGCATTGCCCGACAGATTATCGGCAAATACGAACAGGTGGCATTTGTTGATTCCTTCCTCTTCCAGCTTCCCGAGACTTTTTTCTACCAGCAGGCTTCCTATGCCCTTTCCCCGATATCCTTCCGCTACTGCGACATGGTAGAGATAGCCTCTGCGCCCGTCGTGACCGCAAAGAGCCGTTCCCACAATCCTGTTGTCTTTTTTACAGCAAAAGCTCAAGCCTTTGTTCCTGAGAAGAAACTTTTTGAAATTCTCTCTGGAATCCGCTTCGTTCAGTCCTACTCCCGCTGTCCTGCTCCAGAGAATATAAACTTCGCTGTAATCATCAATATGTAGTTCCCTGATACCGGCGCCTTCATCCAGATCTATCCAGTAATAGCATTCGGCATCTTCAATCCGCTCCAGCATACCGCCGTTGTGTTCAATAACGCCTCTTGAGGCCGCATCGGTTTCAAGGCATGTCAACAGCGCCTTTGGAATGTTCTTCTCTCTCGCCTTGTTCAGCAGTTCGTTTAATAGCGCATTTCCATAACCTTTTCCTCTGGCGGTCGGACGTATGCAATAGCCGATATGCCCGCCGATTTTTCTCAGGCCTTCATTAAGGTAATGCCTCAGCTTTCCGTATCCGGCGGGAACACCATCCGCGTAAAGCCAGCAGGTGGTCTGGGGAACACTTTTTTGGCCTCTTCGTCAGCGATCCCGCCGCATTTCCTGTTAGTCCATCACTACATTGATATCCTGGTTGTAATTCCCGAAACCCTTCCCAAAAATATTGACTCCACCCACGTTTGCGGCAGTTTCAGGATTTTCGATCCGCAGGAGGATTTCCTTTCCGTAGTCGATTTTCAGATCGGTTATTCTGACACCGGAGCACCTGACGCCATCAATAAAACTGCCGTCTTCACAGATCCGGATTGTTTTCAGCAGCCCGTGCTGGGTTCCATGGTTCCACCATTCCGGTGTAAATACTCCCCGGCTGCCTCCAAAATCTCCCGGCGAGGTCCACATGCCTATCCTGGTTCCGTTCAGGGAAAAGACGATGTCCGATGGCCGGTCCTCATTGTATCCGGGCGCTTCCGAGCAGATTTCCAGGGATATTTCAATGCTTTTCAGCTTCTGCTTTTTTAAAAGGTAATTGGGAATGCGGTAATCCACCCATCCGCTTCCAAACCACAGGATATCGGCCTTTGTATGCTCCGGATCCGCAAAATACCTGGGATCGTCCAGTATGCCGATTAATTTTTCAGCCGACGCAAGGCCGCAGGTTGGTTTGATGTTGTAGCTCTGATACTGGCCTACAGGTATGGAATAGCAATTTGCCGGAATTGCCCTGCCTCCGGCTTTAAAGCCCAGTACAACCCGGTCGACGCTTAAGCGGCATATTTTCTGCAGCCCCCTCACTCCCGCAAGGCTTTCGCTTTTCACGATCCCCGCAGACTCCAACTGCTGGATATGCCTTGTGACAATGGCAGAGGAAAGCTCCAGCCGTGCGGCAATATCTTTAACGTTTAGAGGCATATCCTTCAACATTTCGATTATTTTAACCCTTGTCTCCGACGACATCGCTTCAAAAAACTTCATATTCTCAACCGTAACTTCTATATTCACAATTTATACTTTCCTTCCCTTTCCTCACTACTGCTACGAGGTTACATCATCAATCATTCATCTGTCTTTAATTTCTTTAGCTTTGCAGAAATACCCTATATGGTTCAATGAGTTATTTCCACAGTATGAATCCGAAAAGCTTCGTTGAGTGGACTACGAACAATTTGATTATATAACTAGAATGTTAATCAGTCAAGCTCGCCGCACATGTGATTATTTTCTCTTGTATTCTTAATCATCCGGCATATTGACAAAGCCTCTAATCAATACTATAATTTATTTGCAAACACAATAGTTATTTTATTAACCCTTAAGTTAATTAATATTGGAGGCTGGTCAAAATGAAAACAACGCTGAGAGTGCCGGCGGTACCATTGGTAACTGTCGATCCCTATTTTAACGTATGGTCCATGTCGGACCATTTATACGATGATTTCACAAGGCATTGGACCGGAGCGAAAAACTCAATGACGGCCATTGCGTACATCGACGGTACGCCCTACCTATTTGCAGGTAAAGCCGAGCAAAATCCCGATTCCCTTGGTTTCAGCCCCCCGACAATGCTGCAGACGGACCTGCAGGTCAAGCCGCTTTCCAGTACCTATACCTTTGAAGGCGGCGGAGTAACGCTTCAAGCAGATTTTACAACCCCTCTCCTTATGGACGATCTGGATTTGATGTCCAGGCCCGCATCTTATGTCACTTTCACCGTGCAAGCATCGGATGGCCGTCCCCATTCGGTAAAAATTTACTTCGACATAACCGCGGAATGGTGCGTAAATGACACAAACACCAGGGTCACATGGGGAAGGAAGGAATTGGAGGACGGTATCTTTTCCCTGTATATCGGAGGCGCAAACCAGACTGTCCTTGGGCAATCAGGTGATGACGTGCGTATCGATTGGGGATATGTAAACCTGGCAGTTCCCGGGAACCTCCCGGCAAAAGCTTTAGCCGACCATTACAGCGTTAGAGACGGTTTTATAAAAACAGGTGAGTTGGCATCCACAGGTTTTGAAAAAAAAGTCGCCAACGCCGCGGAGAACTGTTTGGTAGCAGCCTGTACCCTTGATATGGGAACCATAGGCACAAGTCCTGTCTCAACCTTTCTGGTTCTTGCCTACGACGACATAAAATCCGTTGAATATTTCGGCAAGCCCCTGGACGGATACTGGAAGCGGAACGGCCTCACCTTTGACCGGATGCTGGCTCTCTCTGTCAAAGAGTATAACGGCATTATGGAAAAATGCAGTGCATTTAATGAAAAATTGTATCGGGAAGCGCTTGCCTCAGGCAGCGAAAAATATGCCGCCCTTGTATCCCTGGCTTACAGGCAGGCAATCGCAGCCCACAAGCTGGCGGCAGACGGCGATGGAAGGGCGCTTTTCTTTTCAAAGGAGAACTTCAGCAACGGCTGCATGGCAACCGTGGACGTCAGCTACCCGTCCATCCCCCTGTTCCTTCTCTACAACCCTGATTTGATCAAGGGAATGATGATTCCCGTGTTCAAATTCGCAAACACTCCGGAATGGAAATATGACTTCGCACCCCACGATGCGGGCTGCTATCCGAAAGCCAACGGCCAGGTATACGGCCTGCAGGACGGGGAGCTTCTCCTCAAATACCAGATGCCCATCGAAGAATGCGGAAATATGCTGATCATGGCGGCAGCAGTTTGCCGTATGGAAGGCAAGGCGGATTTTGCGGCGGAAAACCTGGAGCTTCTGGGCAAATGGGCTGCCTATCTGAAGGATAACGGCCTTGATCCCGAAAACCAATTGTGTACCGATGATTTTGCAGGTCATCTCGCCCACAACGCCAATCTTTCCATCAAGGCAATCATTGCCCTGGGAGCCTACTCAAAGCTATGCAGGCTGCTGGGTGACGACAAGTCCGCAGACGAATACTATGCCGTTGCAAAAGAAATGGCTGCGGAATGGGAACTCAAGGCAAAGGAAGAGGACCATTACAGACTTACCTTCGACAAAGCCGGTACATGGAGCCTTAAGTACAATCTGATATGGGATGAGCTTCTGGACTTGCAGCTTTTTGCTCCTGAAATCAAGGAAAAGGAAGTCGCATATTATCTCAAGAAACAAAACCATTACGGAATACCCCTCGACAGCAGAAACACCTACACAAAGTCCGACTGGCTTGTATGGGCGGCCGCAATGTCTGACTCAAAGGAAGTATTCGAAAAGCTCGTAGAGCCTCTCTGGACCGCTTTGCACGAATCGCCCAGCAGGGTTCCCTTCACCGATTGGTACAACACGGTTACAAGCCGGCAGATAGGCTTCCAGAACCGGTCCGTCGTCGGCGGGATATTCATAAAGCTTTTAAAGGAAAAAATCAAGTCCAGGACATAAGGGAATGTTCCAGGAAGGTAACTTAACGCGTTGTGCTAGTTGATGTAACCTGCTTTGTTTGTCATTGCGAGGAAGCGTAGCGACCGCGGCAATCTCATAGTGATTTAAAGCAATGCTTCTGAATCAGGCTGAGATTGCCGCGCTCCACTGCGTCACGCTCGCAATGACACAGACCAACCAGCACAACAGGTTGACTTACTGAACAATAATAAGCGAGGCATTATCTCATAGTAAAAATGGATCTATGTCAAGGACATTTTACAGGAATAGTGCCTCTTTTGCTTGAGGGCATAGATCGGCTGAGCCTGCGGAACTGTTTTATGCTATAATAAAATTGATTCGTGCTTTCAAACCTGTCAGGAGGAGGATAATACCTATGTTTGAGCTTAGAATCGACCCGATGGCCTTTGGCATATACAAGTGCCCCCTTGATTGGAAGGTAAACGAAAAGGGCACCGTATTTCACAGGCTTTATTATGCATATGAAGGCGAGGCATATTATTCAGACGATTTTAGCCGTTTTCCTCTGGAAAAAGCCCACATTTATCTTTTTCCGGTAAACAGGCCTTACATGATCGCGCAAAATACGGCGAACCCATTTAAGTGCCTGTTTTTCCATATCACCACCCGGCCTTTGCTTTTGAACCCGGCGACAGGTATCGATACGGCGAGATCGCCTGCCGTGTTCCATATGATAAAACTCCTGGAGCATATACTGCAAAATATAAACGAATACCCCAACAGTGACAGCCTGCTGCCTCAATTGCTGAACTGCCTGATAAACCTTTTTGATTCGGAAGTGCCGCTGCGTTTCTCAGATGAAAGCAGGCTGCAGAAGGTGCTCGACCATATACACAGCCACATCGGCGAAAAGCTTACCAACAGCCAATTGGCCAATGTGGCAGGTTTTGACCGGTTTTATTTTGCCCGGCTCTTCAGAAAAAATTTTGGTGTGTCACCACAGGAATATATTTTCAACTACCGGTTAATTAAGGCGGAAAACCTCCTGCGGAAAAGGGTATCTGTCAAAAACGTGGCGGAACTGGCCGGCTTTCAGGATGAAAAGGCGTTTAGCAGAGCCTTTAAAAAAGCCAGGGGCTGCCCTCCTTCCCAATATTCCAAAAGTCACTCCCTGCAACCTTAAAGTCACATTTTTAGGTTGTTTTTTACCGGCAAAAATATAAAATTGACTGTAGAAATCACTTTTGCTTATCCTTAAATGCTGTGCAGGATAGGCGGCGATTTCATCCTGATTTTAATCAGCAAACAACTGCGGGAGGAATTTATTATGACAGGTAGAGAACGTTATTTAACGGTACTGGACAACGGAAAACCCGATCGGCTGCCCTGCCAGGTACACAGCTGGATGGAGTATTACCTTAAGACCTATTTGAACGGCGTAGACCAGTACCGGGCCTATGATTATTTTGGAATGGATCCTGTCATCTACGTCAGCCCGCAATATATATTCAGCGAAAAAGACCTGGCAAACTGGTCCGAAAAACATGTTGATCTGGGCACGACCAATGACGGAGACCATCTCTGGCAGAAAACCATAACAACGCCGGATGGAACCCTGACCATAAAGGGTGCATATAACCAATATACGGGATGGATCACCGAGTTTCCCATAAAAAATGAAAAGGATTTCGATATCTGGAGCAAGTATGTGCCACTGCCGGAAAAGGTAGACTGGTCACCGGTCGTTGAGGCAAAAAAACGCATCGGAGACAGGGGCATCGTCCGGGCCGGTTTCTTTGATTTTGGTCAGGGCAGCCCATGGCAGAGCTTTGTCGGCATGTTGTACCCTGTTGAGGAGGCTATACTGGAAACCTATGACAACCCCGACTGGATGCATTATGTTATGAAGAGCCTGCTGGAAAAGAAGCTTAAAGTCATTGAAAGAGCCGGCAAATTTGAGCTGGATCTTGTGGAAACAGGCGGAGGAGCCGGTTCCAGCACGGTAATCAGCCCTAGCCTGCACAGAGAGTTTTGCCTTCCCTATGATAAGATGCAGCATGCCGCTTTGCATGCCGCCGGCACTAAAATTGTCTACCATCTATGCGGCGGAATGATGCCTTTGCTGGAAACCGTCGCGGAAAACGGCGCAGACGGCCTGGAAACAATGACGCCGCCGGAAATGGGCGGTGACTGCAATCTTGCGGAAGCAAGCCGCCGGGTTGGGGACAGGCTTTTCTTTATCGGAGGCTTCGACCAGAACAAAGGGTTTGAGAACGGAAATCCCGCACTTGTGAAATCCATGGTCCGCAAGCTGTTTGAAGCATGCCCCGGCGGTGGGTACATATGCAGCCCCTCGGACCATTTCTTCTTCGGAGACCCGCAAAACATCAAGGCGTTTGTAGCGGCAGCCGCAGAGTGTGTATATTGAGCCGCCTACATCCTGTTGGCAATCAGATTCCCTGACTCATATTTTTTCAGCCCTTTGAAGAAGATGAACCATGCAACGGCAAAGTAGACTGCACAGGCGGCCAGGACAAGGGACAAAACTTTCAGATCCATGAATTTCATAACCTTTAAGGGTAAAAAGGTAATGAAACCGGCGGGTATGGTCGAATAAACGAAAAACTTCACATAGCCTTTGAAGATATCCTCCGGATACAACGTAAAGTTAAGGAGGAATTCAAAAACCGAATTGGCAATCCCGGTTGCGTTTCCAATATGGAAGGTAAGGGAGTGTACGGAAATAAGCACACTGGTAAAGAAAATGCCTCCTGTTACTGTAAAAAGCAAAAAGAGCAGCAACTGCCGGGGATTAAGCCCATAAACCGCAAAAAACAGAATAAACCCGTACAACAGATCCCCCCAGGCTGAAACGCTGGTGCCGGAGCATATCACATTGACAAGGACATTCTTCGGCTGCAGCAGGTAAACATCCATCCCTCCCTGGATGATAAGGTTTGTGATGTTGCGGGCATTGCCGAAAAGAATAAAAGAAAAACCAAAGGCGGAAGCGGTAATGCCCCAGATGGTCATGACGTCCTTAAATGAATAGCTGCCGATGCTCCCCGTATTCTGAAATACGATCCACCAGAAAAAGATGAAAAAGGTATTGTTCAAAAGCATCCCCAGCACCTGTGTTATGAAGCTTGCCCTGTATTCCATGGCAGCCGACAGGTTCAGCAGGAAGTAATCCCTGACAAGCCTGATATATTTTTTAGCCTCCGTTAACATTGACAGCCTTCACTCCCTTCCGATAAACCAGCAGATTTACAAAAAGCAACACGCCGATGTATAGCCCCTGCACTCCCGTCATCCATGCAAAATCCCCCAGGTTGAACGCAGTAAAAAGCTTTGCCGGCGCATAGGTGACATAGGAAAAAGGCAGCAGCAGCGCCAGGTTCTTAAGCCAGTCCGGCATCATGTCCAGCGGAAAGAACAGCCCGCCCATAAAGAGCGTTTTCTGCACCACCCAGAAAAAGGCCGAATTCTCCTCAAACCAGAAGGCCAGCAGCCCTACGGATGAAAACAAGAGAAAATTAAGAAAGATGCCGAAAAACACTCCCGGGACGATAAGTGGAAGGTAAATAAGCTTAAAGCTTTCCAGCCTTCCTACCAGCAGCAGCCCCATGGAAATGCCGATAGCCGCGTTAATTGCCAGCTTTAAAGCCACCGCCCCCATGCTGTTGGCAAAATTGTAAAACAGATAGTTGTAGGGCTTGTTAAGATAGTATCCGATATTTCCATTCTTGATATCGCCGCTGACATCCGCGAAAATGCCTCCGCCCGCCGACATAACGATCATTTCGGTAATGATGCAGTACCATATGACCTGTTGATAACTGAAGCCCGAGATCGTCCCCCGGCCCGCGTAAATCACCTTCCAGAGGTTTATAAAGATGAAGATGACAAAGGCATAAAACACAAATCCCGAAACAAAACCGGATAAGTATGCCAGCTGGTTTTGAACGCTCACTTTGAATATCACGCCGTATTTCCTCAGTTTATTCAATTTGAGGCACCTCCCTTTTCAGGATGCAGCCCTCCCGGTATATTTCCGAAATGACCTGCTCCAGCGGTTGGTCGGAAATATTGATGTCCGCAACCTTTCCTGCCTGCATGATACGGTGCACCACCTCATCGATGCTGTTCAAAGTGGTGTCCACTTCAAACTTGCCGGAGTATTCCCTGGCCTTCAATTCAACGATCCCCGGCACATCAAGCCGGATATCCATTTTTTCCAGATACCGGACGTCGATGATCTTTTTCTTCAGGTAGTCATATTTCAGCTTTTTCAGGCTTTCATCAAGGACGATTTCCCCATTGTTGATGATCACCGCTCTTTTACACATCTGTTCTATGTCGTCAATGTCATGGGAGGTCAAAAATATGGTCACCTGATCCTCCCTGTTCAGCCGCAGGATCAAGTCCCTGATTTTCTGCTTGACAACCACATCCAGCCCTATGGTGGGCTCATCCAGAAATACGATTTCAGGCTTGTGCAGCAGGGATGCGGCAATTTCGCACCGGATCCTCTGCCCCAGCGAAAGCTTCCGCACTGGCGTGTCCATGATTTCCTGTATTTCAAACATCTCCTTCAGATAATCGATTCTTTTAGTAAGCTCCGCCCTGGGAATTTCAAAAATAGCCCCCAGAAGCAGGAAGCTGTCGGACGGCGGCAGGTGGAACCAGAGCTGGGACTTCTGGCCGAATACGCTGCCGATGCGGTAGGAAAGCCTCATCCGGTCTCGGGAAGGGTTCAGGCCCATTACGTCAATGTCGCCGGAGGTAGGGTAAAGAATGCCTGTCAGCATCTTTATCGTCGTGGACTTTCCCGCTCCGTTGGGACCGATAAATGCAAGAATCTCTCCCTTATCAACGCTGAAGCTTATGTCCTTTACAGCTTGCACCCGCTTGAATTCAGGCTTTACAACCGATCGTACGCTCCCTGAAAAGCCTTCCTTTTTGATTTTCGCCCTGAACTCTTTATTCAGGTTCCTTACCGCAATAATCTGCATATTTCCACCTCCGATACATATCATCAAATAAAATAGACCGGCAGCTTAAGTTCCTGATAGAACTTGCCGCCGGTCTTTTATCCCGGAAACGGTGTTGCCGGACCCCTCCGGCACGATGCTGCTCGAACCGCTGATTCCCCCGGCTCTAAGCACCCTTCTATGTATTGTTAAATACTATACAACAAAGCCGGGATTTATGCAAGAAAAATTGCAAAAATCAAACAACTTTCAGTACGTTGTGCAAGGCATGATAGATGCCTTCTTCATTATTGCCCAGTGTGACATGGTTTGCATGGGATTTTACTTCATCGCAGGCATTTCCCATGGCAAAGGAATTTTTAAAGCCTTGCAGCATCTCGACGTCATTATAGTCATCCCCGAATACGGCAACTTCGTCGTCCTCCCAGCCATAGATTGCAGCTGTCTTTTTAATGCCGGACATTTTGCTGGTTTTTTTGTCCACCAGCTCAATCAGTCTGAAATCCCCTGTACCGGTTACATACATGTTTGCTTCCGCTCCAACCGACGCCTGTATCTTCTCCCTTAATTCCCCCAATAAAACACTGGACGCAAAAATCGCAATTTTAACGACCCGGTTCAAGCTGTTTTTTTCAAATTCGACCAGCTCGCTTTTCTTAATACCCCAGTATCTGTACTCATCGTCCGGTAGATGATACCTGAAGCTGTGATTCTCATTCTCCATCTGAACCACCACATTTACTTTTTCAAATGCCGTCACCACCTCAACGGATCTCGTCACCACCTCGTCGGATAGAAAAGTATAAATTTTGGTGTCGTTCAGGTGAATGCATGCCCCGTTGTAAAAGACCCCGCCATCCTTAATGATCTCCTGTTCCTCTGCGTCAAGCTTCAACATTTTCAAAAGCAGCGGCGGGCGGCCGGTGGCGGTAAATATCCTAATCCCCTTCTCCCTGCAAGCTTTTAGAACTTCCTTCGTTTTCTGTGACATTCGCCCCGACGAAGTCAATAACGTTCCGTCAATATCAAAAAATAAAGCCTTAATCAAGTATATATCCCCCAATCGTATGTAGACCAAAAATGTTTTGCATTCTTACTCCACAAATGTGAAAAACCTCGCAAAATCAGCTAAAAAGCGACTATGCGAGGTCATCTCCAATCAGGCGGTTGACTTTGCCGGAAAAGCGCACCAGGCAAAGACACTTTTTCTTATATTTCCACAAATCCGTGACTTTGTCAAGATGAATCCGGAGTCTTTACAGCACTTCCTTCAGCCTGCCGTCGATTTCAAATGATTTCATTTTTCACTCTTCCTCTCTGCTTTACATATATGACCCGGAACAAGGCACAAAATACAAAGATCCAGACGGCCACTGCCAGCATAGCCTCCGGAGTCCTGACGGCTCTACTTTCTTTTTCATATCCTCAGGTTTTAAGTTTTTTACAATTTCTATCGTATTTAATCCAACAGCATTTCTATATCCCCGTAAAGCCGACAGATCGATTGAATTCGATAATTGTGCAATCTCATTCTCATCCATTGCATTTCCCGTATCATAAAAATCAACCTTTAATTCTTTCGCCCAATCCTGGCTTGTCATGACCTGCGAACGATTTGCAACCAAAATATTCATTACGATGTCTTCAATTCTTGCAGTATGCCAAAGCTTCCAGGCAATCGATTGTTCACCTTTAAAAAGTCTCCGAAAAACAACTTCATTCATTTTACTCCACAATTCATCTTCAAAAGAAAAGTTCAACGCCGAAACTTGTAAAGAATGAACCATCCCATGCAGAATCAAGAAGATGTTTATGCAATTTTCAAAGTTATCCGGTTTCGGCCATGTATCCTGTAAAATCTTGAATTGTTCATTCCAATATACCCGATTTGTATCTTTCAAGCTTACACCACCTTTTTTATTGATAAGAATGTTCAATAGCAGATTCATTTATCCCATTATATCGTAAAAAATTTCATCATTCCATTTACACCACCTGGGTGTCATTTGTCCGGATCAGCTGCCGTATCGGGTTTTCATCATGGCCGGCATCGCGGGAGGGATCATGAAATGCGGTGCTGTCGTGGTTAAGCCTCAGATATTCGTCAAGCTCCACTATATCCTTATGTGTCATATCGATAAAACGTATTCCATAATGGTAAATAGAATTATGCCTCCGTTTTCGGACAACGCTTCCCTTCATCTGCTTTGAAACAGGCAAAAGCTTTCCATAAATCCGCACTTCCGTCATGACGGCTTCATTCTCCTCCAGTTCGGCTTGTGCAGTGATACTCATTCCGGAAGCGGAAATATCGTTAATTGAAAACTCTGCTTTCCGTTCGGGACTGAAAAGAATGAAACCGCTGCCTGAAACCGTATATCTCTGGTAATATCGCATTTTTCTCATTACAGTCCTCCCTCATATAGTTCTCGTATAGTTGCGGTTACTGAATAGCAAACAGCTTTGTCCTGAGGGTAATGTCACAGGGAACAATACTTGTCTTTAATCCTGCTGCGGCTTACGCATCTTTTCTTTCATATAGGCGAAAACCCCGGGCAGCAGCGAGATGAATATAATTGCAAAAATAACAAAGGTGAAGTTGTTTTTAACAACCGGCAGATTACCGAAGAAATACCCGCCCAGTATAAACAGGGTCACCCAGACAATACCTCCGATCATATTGTAGCCAAGAAATTTCAGGTAGTGCATCTTGCCAATACCTGCAACAAACGGGGCAAAGGTTCTGATGATAGGAATGAACCGCGCGAGAATGATAGCCTTGCCGCCGTGCTTCTCATAAAATTTTTGAGTTTTTATCAAATGTTCCTTCTTAATAAGGCGGAATTTACTGCTGTCAAAAACCTTATGCCCAAGGAACTTCCCGATGTGGTAGTTGACCGTGTCGCCGGCGATCGCAGCGATGATGAGAAGCGCCAGGGACAGGAACAGATCCAGCGACCCTCCGGCAGCAAGTGCGCCTATAACAAATAGCAGGGAGTCACCCGGCAAAAAAGGTGTCACTACCAGTCCCGTTTCACAAAAAATAATGGCAAACAGGATCATGTAGGTCCAGGTACCATAGTCCTTTATAATTTCCCCCAGGTGCTTGTCCAGATGCATGATAAAGTCAAAAACATATAGAATAGTATCCATTTATCCTCCCGGTTGCTTCATATTGCGGCATAAATCAAAAAAGACTTTCAATATAACCTGTGAACTGTCCAGGTTTATATTAAAAGTCTCGCTTCCCTTTCAGGGCTATAACGCCAGACGGATCCATAACCCGCCGGTTGTTGACCTTATAGTTAAAGCTACTCCCTTTTATGCCATTACTATAGCATGCAAATGAATCGGCTGTCAACAAAATATAGAACCGCTTTGATATTATTAACAAATTATTAATATTTGTGGGATCCGCCGAACTTATGTCCCGGAAACATGGGGGCGGAGATATTCCCAGGGGCTGGCATCCATTCTGGACAAAATAATGCCAATGCCAGAGATTCAGATGCAAATCTTAAAATATGTTTGCCGGAAAAAATTTATATACCTTGTTTTTATTCTACCCCAATGTAAAATGTATGATGTAACCAGATTACCCAAGGAAGGCCGTGGGATCCTGTCCTGCGGTCCTTTGGCAAAGAAGCCGGAAATTCGGTATGGAAGATGGATTTTCGGCAAAATAATTTAAAGGGGGAGATAAACTATATGAAAAAGCTCTTGTGCACTTTGGTATGTCTTGCTTTTATGGTCGGCGGCGCGGGCTGCTCCGGAGGGAATGACGGGAATGCCGGTACCTCGGAGTCCCGGAATGACACTCTGACCCAGGATACCCAGAGCTCCGGAGGGCAGTCTAATTTCTTTCTCAGTGAAGAGCCTTTGACCTTAAAATGGGCGTCATGGGATAATTTTTATGCGCCGGCAAGCTATAATAACGGCCTGGAAGTGTGGAAAACCATCGAGGAAAAAACCAATGTTAAAATTGAATGGGAGGTTATGTCCTCCTCGCTTTACGATCAGCAGATGGAAGTGAGGCTGGCCGCCGGCACGGATATTCCCGACATCGTCATGGTTCCTAACAGCGATCCTACCCCTTATGGCATCAGCGGAATGTTTATTCCTCTGAACGATCTGATCAAACAGAATGCACCCAACATACAGGCACTGCTTGATGAGTATGGCGCAAACAATTGGACCAGCGGTGATGGGAAGATTTATGGAATTTCTCCGGTAAGCCTTGAACCGGAGGCGTCCGCTCCGAGCTTTGTCCTTCGGAAGGACTGGCTGGACGAAAAAGGCCTGGGACTGCCCAATACCCTGGACGAGTGGCTGACGGTTCTGGATGCCTTCAAGCAGGATGTCAACGGGAACGGCCAAAAGGACGAAATCCCATGGATCAGCAATCCCAGGACCTTCAGCGAGGCCTTCGGCCTGCAGCTCTGGTCCGGCAGCGATTTCATCATTGAAAATGAAAAGGTTGTATACCAGTGGACTGACCCCAGAATGGTAGATTTTCTGAAGTTTGCCGGCACATTGTTCCAAAAAGGCTATATTTCCTCCAATTTCGGGACGAAAAACATGGAAAGCCAGCAGACGCTTGTTTCACAAAACAGGGTCGGAGGATTTTTCATGTATCCCGACTGGGTCGTGGCATGGACAAAGACAATACGGGACAGTCTCGACAAGGATGCCCTGTATGTGCCGGTGTTGCCTCCTATCGGTGCCAACGGAGAAAGGCGTATAGACAAGGATCCCGTGATGGGGAGCCAGTTCACCAGCATCACAAAGAACTGCAAAAACAGTGCTGTTGCAATCAAACTCATTGACTATATTTTGGGCGAAGAGGGCAGCATGCTTATGACATGGGGTATTGAAGGCAAAAGCTATACCTTGCAGGACGGAAAACCCGTATTTACGGATTTTGTCCTCAACAACCCCGATGGACTCGGGCCGACAGACGCTTTAAGGACTCTTGGCTCATGGCCTACCGTTCCCTGGTGTGCACAGTTGGGCGTGGTTGATCAGATGCTGTCGGTCAACGCAGAATGGAAGGGATACCAGGAAAGCATCAAGCCGTATTCCAAGGTAGCTTTCCCGGGGATACTGGCTACGAATGAGGAACAGGCCCAGATAGACCAGTTGAGCCTGGACATTCAAACCTACCAGAGCGAAATGCTTATAAAATTTATCCGGGGAACTGTCCCAATCAGTGACTTTGACAGCTATGTGGCAAAGCTCAAGAGCATGAACCTGGATGAACTGGTAAAAGTGAAGCAGGCGCAATACGACAGATACAAGCAGTTAAAATAATGACACTATAGACGGTTAATTCAAGAGACACAGTGGGAATATGGCGGCCTCGCTGTGTCTCTTTGTTCGCACGGAGGTAAAGATGAATGCACAATGAGAGTAAATGGTCCGGTTTCATAAAGGTGGTAAAAAGGGATAGATACCTGTATTTGCTTTTGGTTCCCGCAGCAATTTACTATATCGTTTTCTGCTATATCCCTATCTACGGGAACATCATTGCATTTCAGGACTATCATCCCAGCAAGGGGATAACGGGGAGCGAATGGGTGGGACTGAAGTATTTCATTCAGTTTTTTGAATCCCAATACTTTGGGAGATTGATAAAAAACACCCTTTTGATGAGTGTATATTCAATACTCTGGGGCTTTCCCATTCCCATCCTGTTTGCACTTGCACTGAATGAAATCAGGGACGGGCTTTATAAAAGGGTTACGCAGACGGTAAGTTACCTGCCCCATTTTATATCCCTTGTCATCATGGTGGGAATCATGATAACTCTTCTGGATTCCACAAGCAGCTTCAGTTCATTGGTGGAAAGAATAACCGGCAGTCCCCTCAGGGTCCTGGGGGAGCCGGTATGGTTCAGGACGCTGTACGTAGGTTCGGGAATATGGCAGGAATTCGGATGGAGCTCCATTATCTACATATCGGCCATGACTTCGATTTCACCAATACACTATGAGGCCGCTAAAATGGACGGCGCAGGGAAACTAAGGCGGATGCTGCATGTGACCCTTCCGGGCATCATGCCCATTGTGGTAGTATTGCTGATACTCAACGTAGGCTCATTGATGTCGGTGGGCTATGCAAAAATTATCCTGATGTATTCACCGGGTGACTATGAGGTTTCGGATGTTATATCAACCTATGTATACCGTGCGGGACTTCTGGGCCAGCAATACAGCTTCGGGGCTGCGGTGGATCTGTTCAATTCGGTTTGCAACTTCATACTTCTGGTGGCGGTGAATTACTTCAGCAGAAAAGCTTCCGATATAACAATCTGGTAGGGAGAAGGTGTGGACTTGAAAAATAGGTTGGGTAATGGAAACGATACCGCCGTGATGCTGACCGTTCATGCAATTCTGCTTGTATCGAACATTGTGACGCTGTTTCCTTTTATTTATGTCTTAAGCAATTCCATAAGCGACCCCATCAACGTGGTACAGCAAAGGGTGTGGCTGTTTCCCGAGGGATTTTCGCTGGAAGCCTATGGAATGGTATTTAAAAACAAAAGCATATGGATCTCCTATGGAAATACCCTGTGGTATGCGGTGGTAGGAACACTGCTCAATCTCATCATGACCGTTATCACCGCATATCCCCTGTCGGTCAGGGAATTTTCCGGGAGAAAGGTTTTTACCCTCTTCATGGTTTTTACCATGTTTTTTGCCGGGGGGATTATCCCGTCCTTTATTCTGGTGAACAAGCTGGGTCTTTACAATACCCGTTGGGCCATTGTAATTCCTGCTGCCATAAGCACATGGAATGTTATAATAACAAGATCCTATTTCATGCAGACAATCCCTGTAAGTCTGATGGATGCGGCAAAAATTGACGGATGTACGGATATCGGGATCCTTTTCAGGACCGTGCTCCCTCTTTCGAAGCCTATTATTGCCGTTATTGCCCTGTACAGTGCCGTAGGCTTCTGGAACAGCTATTTTTCAGCCCTGCTGTATCTTCCTTCCCCAAAATACCAGCCGCTGCAGTTGTTCCTCATGAAAATACTCACGCAAAACTCCGAAGAGCTGCAGGCATCAGCCACAGGCTTTAAACGGCAGCTTTACGCCGCCCAGCTTAAATACGCCGCAATCATTGTCTCCATACTTCCCGTCATATTTACCTATCCGTTTCTGCAAAAATACTTTATCAAGGGGATGACACTGGGAGCGGTAAAGGAGTAGAATGTAAAGAAACGCTGCGATTGAAGCAGATTGGGGACGGTTCGTCTGGAGCCCTCGTAGACAGGGGAGGCTTATAACGACCTAATTCAAAGGAAATTTGTCGGTTGTAGACAAATTTCCTTACCGCAGCGGAGTTTCAACGAGACTGGTCGCAAATGCCTTGCATTTGCTGCTCGTCTATGCATCCTAGGCGGGAGATATGCTCACTGCCTGAAAACCAATTCGGTACCCGCCACCTAGTACAGAGGCGGGGGATATTTTGGAGCCTCGTTATATGAGAAAATTTTTTGTCAGGCTGTTTTTATCCTATATAGTGGTTTTTATCTTGCCTCTGGTTATAACCGTACTTGTCAGTTATTTTTACATAAGCGACGGAATAAAAAAAAGTGCGGATACGGGCTGCCGCAAAGAGATCGCCAGATTATTGGATACCTATGAGGAAGAGTTTGAAGCCATCGATAAAATAGCCATAGAGCTGTCATTTTCCCAATGGGTCAAAAAAATGTACAACAGCAGGATCTCTTATGAGGTGGATGAAGCTCCCTGGGATGTTTACGAAACGGATGAGAACATAGACACCATTGCCAGGTATGTGGTGCTGAACAACTATTTCTTCGACCTGGGCGTGGTATTCCCCAGACAGGACTGTGTCATCTCTTCCAACGGGATGACAACCTTCAAGCAGTTTTTCAACAACAACTTCAGATTTGGAGATCTGGACGACAGGGACTGGGAGGATTTGATGCAGCCGCTGCCGTCCTCTCTTTTCCTTTCTCCCAGGACGCTGGATTATAAAAACTACAATTACTACGGGCTTAAAATAGATACCGCCGCATATTTAAGCGGTATACCTGCCCTGGACAGCACAATCAAAGCCTATGTGGTTGCCTATATAAAGACAGACAAGCTGGCGGACAGCCTCGAAAGCTTTTCATATATTGACAATGCCCTGTTGTATATCCTGGATGAAAGCGGAAGACAGTTGGGGAATGTCAAGGGTAAAGGCGGAAAGGACATGGACGTTGAAGCCGTAAACGGTTTGTTGCTGTCAGGGCTGGACCGCGGATTGGTGGAGAAGCCCGAAACAGACAAGTCTGAAGAGGTTCTCATCAAAGGGGACAAGTACATTCTGTATTGCAGCTACCTCCCGAGGACAAGCCTCCGGCTGGTTACCATCATACCGCAGAAGACGGCTATGGCCGAGATGACCCAGATGACCAATGTAACCGTCATTGCCGTTGTTGCCTGCTCGATTCTGGGTTTTGTCCTTTCCTACCTGATCGCGGTGAAAAATTATTATCCCATTATAAAGATCTTCAAGCTGTTCAGCTCCCGCTACAGTGAAAAAAATATCCCCCTGCAAAGGTTTGACTATAATCTGCTGCACAAATCCGTCAATTCCCTCATTTCGGAGGAGGATTTACTTAGAAAAAGAGTCAACAGCTTCATGCCGATTATACAAAACGCATATCTGTCCAATATTCTGACAGGAAGTATACCCTACGATGAAAGCCTCACCGACAAACTGGCTTCGATGGGTGTCCTGTTCAAGTTTGCCCTGTTTGTGACTGTTTTGCTTCACTTCTCTACCGAAATGGGCATCGGAAACAATAAGAAGGAAAAAATCTGCACCGAGCTGGAAGCAGGAGGAGCCAAGGCATATTTTACCGAATTGGACGGCAACCGCAAATGCCTGGTGATTAATTTTGAAGATGCCGGCAGCCTTGAGAAGCATGTCAATTTACTCAAAAATCTCATATCGGCCTATGTGTGCCCTGAATTTATCATCACCGTAAGCGATGTTTTCGGCTTCCCGGAGGGTATGAACAATTCATACGGTCAGGTGGTACGGGCTATGGATTACAGGCTGGCTTACGACAGCTCTGAAACCATATACTACAGCAGGATAAACAAGCGAAAAGGCATGCTCTATTATCCCATAAGCACGGAGCAGTATATTATCAACGCCATCAAGGCATGTAAAAAGGAATGTATCGACGATATCATAAGGCAGATCATCGCCACCAATGTGGAAAGCGACAGCTACAGCCCCGATATTGCCAAATGCCTGTATTACAACCTGATTGGGTCCGCACTGAAGCTGATTAATGAATTCGAGCTTTCAAAGGAAGTGTCCATCGACATTTTGGACTTCAACAGGCATGAAAACATCAATGCCATGGAAAATTACATCCTTCCGCTGTTCAGCAGGATTTATTCGGCGGTGAACAGCAGGAAAACGGCAAGCGACGACTACCTGATCAATTACATCCTGCAATGGATCGGCGACCATTATAGCGACCCCAACCTTTCCTTGAATCTCATCGCCGCACAGGTAAAAAAATCCGTACCGTATATAAGCAGCTTTTTTAAGGAAAAGACGGGGTGCAACTTTTCGGATTTTGTAAACGGCATCCGCATCGGAAAGGCTAAGGAACTGCTGAACGGGGATCTTACAATACGCCGGATCGCCGAGCTTACAGGCTATACAAACGATATACACTTCAGAAGAGTTTTCAAAAAGCATGAAGGCATAACGCCCGGCGTGTACGTAGTATTGAATAAAATCTAGCTAGGTGTAAAAACAGGCGTCAATATTTCAGTTTGACAGGACCAAGCAGTCCTGAGGGCTCCTGGGGCATTCCCCTGTCAAAAATATTATTGCCGAGCTTTTTCGCCAAGGTGTTTGTAACATCAATTTGAAGCATGTTTTTACCCTTCTTCAAACCCTTCGCTATTTCAAAGACATAGGGGGGACAAATCCTCACACCGGCATCAACGCCGTTCAGCTTTACTTCCGCTATTTCATATACAGCCCCGAGTTCCAGCAGAGCTTTCTCCATATCCCCGTCAAAATCAAATTCCGTTTCATACCGGATCGTTCCCGAAAAATCCGGCAGCTTTCCGGGTACCGAAATATTCCCCAGGCCGTCAATTCCCGGAGCAGGTTCAAACCCACCGGATTTACCGGCTCCCAGGATCGAGACCCTCCATTCACCATCCAGCCTGAAATCATTGACGAATATGCTTTCCTCCGTTTTTTTCTCAAACTTGCCGTCATCAAGGTTGTTGGCACCAGAGAAGATCATAAACCTGGATTCATAGGGCTTTAATTCCAGATTCACGGAAACATGGCCGTTTTCCAATGAGCATTCAACGGTATAGGCCTTGTCAACCATTGCATCGTAAGCCACAGGAGCATGATCCTTTTTGAAGGTTACCGTAGTGTCCACGGTTTTATTCCTGCTTTCATTCGTAAAGAAGTATATGTCCTCATCCTCGTGTATGTAGTGGTAATATCTCAGGCTTTCTTCGCTGCTTAATACTTTTATGTCGAAAAAGCCCAGTTCCATGATCGTTCCAACCAGTCCCTCATCCGTTCGGACCATGCTGAAGCTGCTTCTCCTTATTTCATCCATGATGCCCGGAAACAGCTTTTCTTTCCCGCAGCTCCCGGAGGGGTAGTCATTCATGAATATTACATAGAAATTGTTTTTCACAAGCTCCAGCAGCTTTTGCGCAAAATCTTCCGGAATCCGCTCCGCATAAGGGACGATAATAGCTCTATACGTTTCTTTATTTGCACAGATCTCGCCGTCCCGGACAGATATTCCATCACCGTCCAAAAATAAATCCATGGGAAGAACATCACAGTCAATCTGGCTGAGAGCCAGGGCTTTGACCACCATATGAAAGGGTTGATATTCGCCGGACCATTCGGCCTCAGCATGGTAAACAACAGCCACAGGCGCTGAATGGCTGCCCCCTGAAAGCAAGTTACATATTCTGTTTGAATAGTCGGCCCAATACTTAAAATATTTCCACTGAGGGTTATACCCCTGTGCGTAGAAATGGGGAGGGCAGTCCGTGTCGGGATATTTTGGAGAAAAGGCATGAGGGATAAGAAAATTCACACCCCTCACACAAATATGGTCGGTAAGCCATTTCATAAGCTTCAAGCCTTCCTGCCATCCGTACGCGCCAAATACCTCACAGACCGTAATGCCCTTCTTTTTCGGATCGATATGCCCCGCAGAGCTTGCCATTTTTGTGATCCCCCAGTAGAAGAAATCCGCATACAGATAACCGAAAGGCGTTGTAAACCTGCCTGAAGTATACTCCGGCCAAACCTGGTAAACGACATCAAGCCCGGAATAATCCTGTCCGTGTATTGCGCGAAAAAAATGCCCGCTGCCATAGCCAAGCCGTGCATGTGCCCCATTGTCCTCTACAACATGGCCAATGAGCTTGACTTTGTGTTCCCGGCACCAGTCGCCGATCTGTTCCGTAAAATTCTTTGCGTACAATCTGCTGACAATATCCATATAGGTAAATCTTACGCCGGCAGTAGCCGACCCGGCCTCATACCACAAGCAAGGCAGCATTACGCCAAAATCGCTCTCCCACGCCGCGCTTAATTTCTCAAGCAGGCAGTCACTGTATGGCAATACCATAGGGTACCTGCCTATTGTCGCTTCATACGTCGATGCATTTCCAAACCGGGGTTCATCAGTGAAAAATCCCGCGATTGTTTTTCCGAACTCTTCCGGATAATGGCGGTAATGCTCTTCGTAAACTTCATCGATAAACACTTTTACCGCCTCGGCTTCAAGGGGGTTCAAATAATCCCTTGTACATTCCTCTCCGCCTTCCCTTGTGCCGATGATCATGAAAATCCGCCAGTCCCCTTCCGGAACATCCCAATACAGCACTCCCCCGTGTATTTTACCCGTCAAATCGGTCAATGTATCGCCATTGATTCTGTCAATCCTGTCAACCCTTCTTGCGGCAATAACGCGTACGATCTTTTCACCTTCCCCCAGCCATGAATTGACCAGAAATGAGCTTCCTTCCAAAGGCCCGATGGCATCGATATGCCTCTCGCAAATATATTTTTTCAAGTACTCCGGATGTTTGTCACGCACTCTCCCTGCGCCGAAACCGCTGGGATATGTACTGTCGTCAAAAATCCATACTTTCATATTACGCTTTCCGGCTTCGTCAATAATAGCATCCAGATTGCTCCACCACAGCGCTCCAAGGAAATCAGGGTGCGGCCTTGATTCGACGATGAAGCTGCCGATGCCGTTTTCATTCATTTGCCTGATCTCATTCCTGAGAACTTCTTCCCTCTCCCCATGCTGCCAGAATAATGGGGTGATATAACTGGGAATTTCCTTATTGTTCAATGTGGCCTCAAACCTGCCCATAAAAGCACCTCGTCAATGATTAATAAATCAGATTATACTCTATTTGCCATTTCTCCGGCATGGATAATATTTCTGTTCATGTGTGCCTATTTAACTTTTTTCAGCAAACATAATGTGTTACAATGATCGTATAACCTGTACGGAGATGGACAATGGAAACAGTAATTGTTAAATCCGATAGTTTTTTTAAAGATCATGTGCCGTTCATGATAAACAAATATACCTATGATGACTATGAAGCAATCAAGCTGCACTGCCACGAATTCATAGAAATCGCTTATGTCTGCAACGGCAAGGGCTTACACCTGATGAGAGGCAAAAAGCATGAAGTCTCAAAGGGCGATCTGTTTATTATCAACGTCGATACGCCTCACAGCTTCTACCCTGTAGACAGAAAAAACTCGGGAAGGCTTGTTGTATTCAATTGCATGTTTATGCCACAGTTTATTGGACACTCCAATATCCAGATGGATATTTTAAATGAGATAATAAACATCTTTCTCTATAAGTCCGTATATACGGAGGAAATAGAATATTCGCCCGACCTGAAGCTGTCGGATAATTCCATTGACGACATCAACTCAATTTATGAAAAAATGTATATGGAATATACCCATAAGCCCGAGGGCTACCTGGATATTTTGAGGGTACTCCTATGCGAGCTTTTAATTAAAATCTACAGGATTTATAAAATCAACAACGGTTCCGGCGACATGAAGAGGGATAGCTTCTACAAGCAGCAGCTGATATTTGATTCAATAAACTACCTTAAGGAAAATTGCTCGACCAAATTGAACCTTGATGAGATATCACAGCATTCCTTCCTGAGCAAAAGCTACTATTCGGCTCAGTTTAAAAAGGTCACCGGCTTGAGTGTTTTTGAGTATCTACAGAAGCTGCGCATGGAAAAGGCCTGCCGTCTGCTTCTCGAAAGCGGCGAAAAGATTGCCTCCATCGCCGTATCCATAGGCTATAGTGACTATAGGTTCTTCAACAGGACTTTCAAAAAGATTATGGGTGTGACGGCTCAAGAGTATAGACGAATGCGGGGGGTACAGCGATAAAGCCCGAGTCGTACACAGCAGTATGATTCCCGCATACTTCCATTAAAATCACAAGCTAGATTCCTCACAACGCTCCCTGATAACTAAAAGGCGCATTGATATAGTACGTCATTACAGGGAAAAGAATCCCCAGAAGATACCTGCATTCCCTCTTTACTACAATGTCGGGCCATGCATCCGCCAGCTCTTCCAATGTGCGGAAGCCGAAAACAAGCCGTACAAAATCACCCGGCGGACATCCGTATAGTGCATCCATGGCAGACATCCGCTTCGGCAGCATCCGGTCATGCTTACCGAAGCGGTCGTTATAATATCCGTCCTCGTCCAAAATAACCACCTCCCGTTGAACAGGGAACATCCGGCCTAATCAATAAGCCTTTCCCTGATTCTGATTTTTAAAAATTTCAACTTTCCGGCCTGAAGCACATCGCCATCCTGCAGGCCTGGGATGGTAGACTCTTGAATTTTAGTGCCATTCACCTTCAAACCGCCCTGGGCTATTAACCTCCTGGCTTCGCTGTTGCTGGCGGCCAGGCCCGCGGATACCAATAGCCTTACTGCATCTGCTCCACCGTCATTTACTATATCCTGGGGGACCTCGTATTCATTAACATTTTCCGGGATTTCACGCCTTTGAAAGACGTTTTTAAAGTATTCTTCCGCAGAACCTGCAGAGTCCTCGCCATGGTACAAGGCTGTTATTTCTCTTGCAAGCCTCATTTTTACATCCCGTGGGTTAACAGTTCCCGAATCCATATCCGCTTTTATTGCTGCAATTTCGTCAGGATGCTTGTCGGTAGCCAGTTCAAAATACTTGATAATCAAAGGATCAGGGATTGACATCACTTTGCCGTATATATCTTCCGGTTTTTCATCAATACCGATGTAGTTCCCCAGACTCTTGCTCATCTTTTCCACTCCGTCAATGCCTTCGAGGATGGGCATGAATATTGCCGCCTGGCTTTCCTGTCCATAGTCCTTTTGAAGATTTCTTCCCATCAGAATATTAAACCGCTGCTCCGTGCCGCCAAGCTCAATATCCGCCTTCAACTCCACAGAATCATAGCCCTGCATCAGCGGGTAAAAGAACTCATGCACACCAATGCTTACCTGCTCCTGGAAACGCTTCTGGAAATCATCCCGTTCAAGAATCCTGGCAACAGTGCATTTGGACGCCAGCCTGATTACATCTGCAAAATTCAGCCTGGACAGCCATTCGCTGTTAAACCTCACCTCAGTCTTATCCCTGTCCAGGACTTTGAAAATCTGTTTCTCATAGGTCTTTGCATTTTCTGCCACCTCCTCTCTGGTCAGCTGCTTTCTTGCCTTGGATTTTCCCGTGGGATCGCCTATCATGCCTGTGAAATCGCCAATAATGATTACCGCCCTGTGACCCAGCTCCTGAAACTGCTTGATCTTTCTTAAGACTACGGTATGGCCAAGATGAATGTCCGGGGCCGACGGATCAAGCCCCAGCTTGATTTTAAGCGGTATGCCTGTCTTCTGCGATCTCTTCAGCTTTTGGGTCAATTCATCGATGCCGATGATCTCCTCTGACCCCTTTCGAATGATTTTGATCTGTTCTTCAATGGATTTCATTGCTTTGCTCCTTTCGCATATTTTGGGGATCTTTCCCCTTGAAATAAAAAACTCCCGCCCTCTGATTTCTCAGAGGACGAGAGTCTTATTCCCGTGATACCACCTCAAATTTATCAACGCTTCACAGCGCCAACCTTATCAAGAACTAGTGCGGATCCGCACGCCATTCTTTAGCACGATAACGGGTGCAGGTTCCCGGCAGCAGCCTAATCAGGAAAGGGTATTCCTTTCATCCTTTCGGTGTGCAGCTCTTGAGATGTATTCGGAACGCGCTCCCCTGCCCCTCTCACCACCCGGGAACTCTCTGTCGGGATCTGCTGTTCGTACTTCTTCTCAGTCGCAGCTTTTTCGTTGTTTTTGTATATTATATGCTTCCCGCACATAGCTGTCAAATATTATTTTACGATGCAGCTGTCACCATGGATTGCATAATGCGGACGCGCAATGCACGCCCCTGCACTTTTCTTTCGCAGATGTACCACTGTGTGGTATGGGTATTGGTATGGATCGTCTTTGCCCCGGCTCTTGTATTACAACAAAGCGGCGTACTATACAAGGTATTTCCCTTCGAGGAGGCTTATCATGCCTTTTTCCGTCAATACAGGCACTTTGATCGACACTGTTGTACCGGCGTCAGGCATACTGATGACGTCAACACCGTAACCACTGCCAAAAAAAAGGTGTATTCGCTTCATTACATTTTCAAGGCCGTAGCCTTTATTCCGGCCGGATTGGAGCAGAGCGGACTTTATAGAGCCAACGGTTTTTTCGTCCATTCCCATACCGTCATCCGTTACCTCAAAGATAATCCCTCCGCCGTCCATATACCCGTTGATGAACAGGCTGCCTCCGCCTTTCGGCCTGAGTCCGTGAACGATCGCATTCTCCACAACAGGTTGAAGCAGGAGTTTGATGGAGTAATACTGCATTATTTCATGGTCCAAATCCAACCGTGTATCGATTTGAAGCTTGTAAACGAATTTGATAATTTCAATATACCGCTTTACGATCTCAACCTCTGATTGGATGGAGCAAATAATGCTCCCCCTGTTTAAGATGCTTTTATAGAAATTGATCAGGTTATTGGTAATATCCATGATTTCCGGCTGCCCGGCATCCCTTGCCGAAAGGCTTATGGTCGTAAGGGTATTGTAAAGCAAATGCGGATTTATCTGCTCCTGGAGGAGCTCAAAGCGGATTTTATTGATCAGTATTTTGGATTTATAATCCTTTTCAATCAGGTCTCTCACCTTATCAACCATACTGTTGAAGTTGTCGTCCAGCCGTCCGATTTCATCCCTTCCCATAATATGGCCTGCGACCTTGAAATCCCCCTTCTTTATGCGTTCGGTTTTTTCTACCAGGACATTGATTCTTTTCGTAATACGGGCGGAAACATATGAGGCGATGATGATACAAGCCAAGATGGAAACCAATACCATAAGCGCTGTAAGCCATCCGATGTTTCTGATCTTATCTGTTATGATGGACATGGGAACCAGATAAACCAGCCTCCACCCGGTAATATTGGAGCATATCATTCCCACCAGGTATTTCTTACCGTCAAAGCTGGCTATCGTAACGCCCTTTTCCAGATTCAATGCTGTCAGCTTTTCAAAATTGGAAGCCAGGTTGAGCGATTGTCCATAGGTCATGATCTTGTCATATTTCTCATCAATATATGCAAAATTGGAGGCAGCGCTGTACATATTCCTTATGAGGATTTCCCTTACCCGTTCGGCAGGCAAAAGCGTCCTCAGCACGCCAATATCCGATGAATCCTTGAAGTCGATCAGCCTCTGGTTCAGGCAGATATACTTTTCGCCTTTCTTATCCGTTACATTGGCCTGCCAGCCATAATATGCACCCGTTTCCTGTAATTCCTGATACCAGTTCTGTCTGACAGCGTCCTCAAAATAGAAGATTTCTTCATTATTCGCATATACGCTGTTGTTTCTGAGATAGATTTCCACCTTCAATTTTCCGCCGAAATAGTAGGAATCCTTAAAATAGGCTATCTGCATATCACTTGTAATCTGGCTGATGATGTTGTAGATCCTTGTCTGCATCTGCACTTTCTCTTCGATATCCGTAACCCGGCTTGTAGCAATTTGCTGTATTTCCGGATTGCTGTACATCATCAGGCTTTTGTTCATATAGATGCCATAAAGGTAATCGATGGAATTATTCAGCTGGTTCATGCTATTGGTAATGGCATTGCGCTCAGCACCCACCAGATAATTCCTGGTAATCAGATAAGTAATGGCTCCAAGCAGCAGAACCGGCAGCATCACCGATAGTGAAAAGGACACGATCAGCTTGTTTTTTATCCTGGAATCGGAATACAGCTGCAATATTTTATTGTAAAAGCCTTTTAAAACAACCGGCAGCTTCAAATCAACCTCTCCCTGAACTCCTTCGGTGTCATACCGGAATATTTTTTGAACACATTGCTAAAATATGCCGTGTGGCTGTATCCCAGCGTTTCCGCTATCTCATACAATTTAAGCCTGGGGTCGTGAAGCATTTCCCTGGCCTTTTCCATCCTGCATCCTACAATATAGTCAAAAATAGTCGCTCCCGTACTTTTCCTGAATATGAGGTTAAGGTAGTTCGGCGTGTAATACAGCTCCTTTGCCAAAGATTCGAGACTTATTTCAGCCAACAGGTTTCTTTCAATATATTCCTTGATCCTCCTGACGGTGGATTCTTCTCTTGATACAGCTTTCTCCGCAAAATACCGGTTGATGAAAACCAGCGTATTGCAAAGCCAGTTTTTGGTATCCACAATGGTCTCAAACCGCATTAGCTTCTCCCATAGCAGGTTTTGATCACCAAATATATCTTTGAAGCTTTCATTCTGCTCATACACGACAACCTGGATACAAATAACCACAGAGAAGCAAATATTCCTGAAATGCTGATCTTCCACATTTACAGGCATATTGTCCAAGGCTCCGTGGATAAAACCGACAATCTCCTCCCTGCTGCCTGAATTAAGCAAAAACCTGATTTCCTTGAGCATGGTATTGAAATCGATGGCTGGCTTCACAGTGCTTGAGGGAACATCGCTGTCGTAAATTACCTTTCCCTTGCCCAGAGAATACTTGAGCCGCATCAGATAATTGCACTGCTCCAGAAGCTTGCTTATTTCCTCTACTTTATTGCAAGTGGCGCTTACCGACATTGTTACGCTGAGATCTGTGTTTGCAAAATCGGCAACAATGCATTCACAAAATTCATTGACCGACTTTATCGCCTGATCCTTGGGTTGATCCCGCAGAATACTGAATATGAGAAGGAAGTGAGAATCGTCGAGCTTTGTTGCCAATTTATCCATTGAACCGTACTGCCGGTCTTTGACCTTATTATATACCCGCAGCGAAAGCAGCTGCCTCCTGTCAATGGATAACCGCCCGGCAATTTCATAATAGTCGTCGATTTCAACCAGTCCCAGGATAAAAATCCCCCTTCTCAGAGGGATACCGTAATACTCTATCTTTTCCCATATATCGGCGCTGTTTTTATTTATACCGTATATAATGTCCTTTAGAAGACTTTCAACAATGACAGGCTTGTTCAATTCAAGAATGTTCCTCAGGTTTTCATTTTCCTTTTGTACCTCGGACTTCTCCATGATGCTGCCGGTCACTTTCCGTATGCACTCCTTCAACTCCAAAGGGTCGATAGGCTTCAGGACATACCCGTAGCTTTCCAGATATAATGCCTCTTTTGCATACTCGAACTCGCTGTACATGCTGCAGAAAATAATCCGTATATCCCGGCACACTGTCCTGACGGCACGCGCCAGTTGGAAGCCGTTCATCAGCGGCATTTCTATATCACTCAGGATAATATCCGGTTTCTGCCGCTTTGCTATTTCAAGGGCCTCAAGGCCATTCGTGCATTCACCGCAGATTTCCAGGGGAAAATCCGTAAAGGATTCAATCATTTCCTTCATCATCATACGGTCTGCTGCAAAATCGTCTGCGATCAAAATCCTGTACAGCTGTTCTCCCCCCTGTCCACGAATACTACAGCGGAAACATCCTTCTTAAATCCACACCATTATATCACATTGTACGAATTGGCAACAACGAAACCGGAAGCGGCATAAACCCATCGCCTCCGGCTTCGCATCCATGGGATTGGTTATGCGCAGCTCCTATTGTTCTGCAGGATGCGCTTTAAACCATTCCACCATCGCTTTTTGTGCTTCATCATATTTTGTCGTTTCCTTGAAAGCCTTCATGATCTGCTCCCATGCCGCACTGAATTCGGCGTCGGTCTTTGTCTTAAGGAGCTTGGCTACATCCTTCGCGACAAATTCGGACCAGTACCAGCTGCTCAGGTCGCTCAGCAGCTGGGAATTATCACCGTATGAGGCAGTCATGTCAAGGTTGATGCCGTTGATGCCAAGCATGTTCTTCATAATCTCATCAATATCGATATTGGGCGGATAACCCCGCTGATACTGCTTGTAATCCGGTACGATGGGCGCAGCCAAAACGACGGGAGAATAGGAAAAGGTGCTGTCTCTGCCATATGTAAGTCCATAAGTGTCAGGTCCGTTGGCATTCCTGGTCAGACTCAGCATATCCTTTTCTACCGCCGGATCTTTGAAGACTTTCTTGCCATCCTTGATTTCCCATAGTCCGCTGCTCTCGGGTCCCCAGGAAATCAGATCCTGGCCTTCATCGGAAAACAGCCAGTCCCAATACTGTGTGAGTCTGGTAATGTTTTCGGCAGGCATGTTTCCCCGGATCAATGCGAAATAGAAAGGCTGAGGATTAATCAGGTCATAAAAACCAAGGTCCTCGTCAGCTTTGGGGAACGGAATAAAACGGATTCTGGCTACCGGATCGGTTTTCAGCAGCGTATCCTTTGCACCGTAAAAGTCAGGCATGGCCCAGAAACCCAGGGCAACACGCCCCGAAGCCACCTTGTCCTGGTACTCCTGATCCTTCTGCAGGATGAAATCGGGATCAAGAAGGCCCTCCCTGTATAGCTTTACAAGGAAGCTGTAATAATCCTCTGCTCCGGGCAACCCGAGATATCCGTCGACATTCCCGTTGGCGTCAATCCGCCAATGGCCGAAATCAAACATCGAGCCGATATGGAATTGCTCCCATGAGATGAAGGACATCGGTATCATCGGCTTTCCGTTTACCTTGATATCCAGGGCTTTGATTTTCTTCAGAAGATCATACAAGTCATCCGGAGTCGCAATGGCGGGTGTAATGCCCATCTGCTCCATGGTCGGCTTGACACCTGCTGCTGTTGTGCTTTTTTTCAGCTCTTCTACCGGCGTAAAGGAATAGCCGCACTTTGTAAGAATGTCCTCCCGGACCCACAGACCATGGGCGAAGGCGCCCGCCAGATAAGGGTCGTCGTTTGCCAGCGTCGGCGGATAGATACTTCCGATGCCTCCTATGCCATACTGTTTCCCGTCAATTGCAGACCAGTTCCAGTACTTCTGTTCGTAATACTTTTGATAATTCGGCATTGCCTTCGCATATTCCGTCAGGTCGGCAAATTTCCCGGTTTTGGCAAGCAGCGCCAGCCCGGAGTTGGATACCTCAATGACGTCCGGAAGATTATCCGCCGCAATCCACATGGCAACCGCCTGCTCGGTGGGCATATCCTTCGGCGCCTGTATAATATCCTTATTAAGCCTTATCTTGAATTTCTCCTCGATATATGGCGTAACTACATCCTTCGGCGCATATGTCTGCATTTTCTGCACGATGCTGGGATCGCCTCCCCTCGGGCACCATGAGTACTCCAGCAGAGGAAGCTCGGCGCCCTTCTCTCCATTTTTTTCCGTACCGGCAGCTGTCGTCCCGTTCTCACCGGAGCCGTTGTTTTGTGCAGCACCTCCGCAGCCTGACAACACCAGCAAAGACATGAGAACAGCCAGTGCCAGACTGACGATTTTTAGGTTTTTCTTGTTCCCCATCCTTCTTCGTCCTTTCTCAAATTAAATTATTCTGGTTCTATGATAAATGCATTCACTGCAAGGTACCTTTGCAGCCACGCATACATCACCGGTCCTCACTCATCCTTTGACTGCTCCGATAAACATGCCTTTGACAAAATACTTCTGCAAAAACGGGTATACCAGAACAATCGGTATTGTCGTCACGATCAGGGTAGCCATTTGAATTGTCTGCAGCGATACCTGTACCCGCCCTGTTCTGGACATTTCCGCCTTCATCTTGAAATCTGTAGGAGAATTTGACATCAGCACGTTCTGGAGCAGCATTTGTATCGGTTGAAGCTTCCTGTTGGGAACGTATACCATAGCGTCAAACCAGGAATTCCACTGTCCTACGCCTGCAAACAGCGCTATGGTTGCGACAATAGGCATGGAAAGGGGCAGAACCACCCTGAAAAAGATTGTCGTCTCCTTCGCCCCGTCAATCCTGGCGGATTCCTCAATGCTTGCCGGCAGAGAATCAAAATAGGTCCTCATGACAAGCATGTAGAAAGTAACAAAGCCTCCCGGCAGGATATATACAAAAAAATTATTGATCAAACCCAGCTGGTAGATATTCACATAGCTTGCGATCATCCCTCCGCTGATATACATCGGTATAAGAAGCACGTAAGTAATGATCTTGTTGCCCGGCAGCTTACGCTTTGAAATGGCGTAGGAAGCCAGTCCGGTAACTATCAGCGTATATACGATCCCACCGACTGTTCTGAGGAGTGAGATAACAAATGCCGGAACAATATAGGAATCGCTGAAAACCACCCTGTAATTCTCGAGTGTAGCTCCGACAGGCCAGAAATAAGGATTTTTGACGGATGCCGCCAGACTGTTGCTGAGTGAATAATTCAAGCAGAAAAGGAATGGATAAATGGCCATAATGCTTGCTGCCAATATCAGGAAAGCCAGTATATAATCCGTCCATACGGATTTGTTCTTTTTCATCGTTTCTGCGTTCATAAAGCTGTCCCCCCATTTGGAATATAGAGCCCGCCACAAAAGTTAACGGCTCCTAATACTACAGCGCAGGTTACATTGTAAGATCGCATTTATGCGCCACGTAGAAATATCGTAAACGTTTCAATACGCTATTTCTGCGTGGATAAATTAATAAATTGCGCTGTAGTACTAAAAGGCACTGTATCCGTTATTCAGTCTCTTGTAAGCCCAATTCGCACCCAGTACCATGAAAAGCGCAACCAGCGCCTGTGTCAGGGTAATTGCCGTAGCGTACGAAAATCTGGCAAAGGCAATACCTTCGTAATATGCATAAAGTTCAAGTATATACGCTGTTGATGACACCAGCGGATTCTGAAGGTTATAAACCGCATCGAAATTCCCCCCCGCACTAATCAGGGAGCCTACGTTTAAAACCAGGAGCAACCCGACGGTTGGAGCAATCCCGGGCAGAGTAATATATAACAGTCTTTTCATTCTTCCGGCGCCATCCACTTTAGCAGCTTCATATAGCTCTAATTCGATAGATGATAGTGCAGCCAGGTATATTATAGAATTCCATCCGGTTTCCTTCCATATGCCTGCAATGACTACAATAGGCCAAAACCAGCCGGGTTCGCGCATGAAACCGATCCTCTCTCCACCGGCGGCGGCAATAATCTCATTGACAATCCCCATATCCTGATCAAGGATCAGCTTCTGGATCAATGTGGCCGCAACGATCCAGGAAATGAAATGCGGCAGGTAGCTTACCGTCTGGGTTATCTTCTTGAATCGGGCCCATTTAAGTTCATTCAGGATCAATGCGAAAACAATGGGTGCCGGAAAACTGAATACAAAAGACAAAACGCTAAGACATAGTGTGTTTTTGAGCGCCAGATAGAAGTCGGGATTTGTCAGGAATTTTTTAAAGTTTTCAAGTCCGATATAGGGACTTCCCAGGTAACCCTTTCCTATGTCGAAGTCTTGAAATGCCATGATAATACCGATCATCGGCCTGTAATAAAAAAGAAAAACCGTAATAAGCGCCGGCAGCACAAACAAATACAGGCTCTTATATTTCATCATCATACCCAACCTGCCGGTACGTTTTCCAGCTCCGGGAGCATGTACGGCAGAAAACTTATATGACATCTTAATCTCTCCTGTGGTTTAAAGGATATTCTCATTATAATCCGTCAGCCGCCTTTGTTAAATAAGGTAAAACAACAAAAAATGAAAGAATATCACACAAGTGACCTACAGTGAGGCAGGAGGGGCGGATTGACTGCCCCTTTTATGGAATTGGTGGAATTTTATAACGACCTAATTCAACCGGCGATCCATGGAGCACACTGTTTGAACTCCCAATAACAACTCTTGGGAAAGCTCCTTCAATACACTCTATGACTACCCTTCGAGACCCCCTGCGGAGTCCCGGTAACCAGCAGGTCACAGCTTACATTGCCGAACAGCATCAATTCAGGGTATCTGGCTCTGAGGTCGGCAAACCTCATCCCCGGACAAGATAAATCTCATATTGCGAATTGAAGAAAAGTATGAGGAGCTTTCAGGTCCATTTTGGGATGTGGTTTCACACCTGAAGCATCCTCGTCTTTAACTGCAATCGCTTTGCCAATCCGGCCTTATAAGCCATGGCTGCTTATGGAGCTTGGCTCAGCGGATTACCCTGTCAGACCCCTTTTGCCTAAAGCAGGTAATGATCTTTTTTATACTGCATTCGGAAAGATGGTATTGGTCTGCAATCGCCTCCTTGCTGACACCGCTCCTGTACAACAGGATAATCTCCTTGTTCCTGCTGCTGTACTTTTCCCTTGTCCCGTTTGATTCGCCCCAGCCTGTCCTGATTTCCCTGTTGCCGGGGACATAGATCATTTCACCCTGCACATATTGCTGTAATTCTTTTAAAAGCCGGTCCGGCAGGACCGCTTTAGCATTTTTATATTTCAAAATACCACACTCCCAAAATAGGTATAAAAAAATCCGCAGTGAACAACCACCTGCGGATCAAAGTCTTCAAGGCACCAGGCTCATTCTATTCCGGGCGGATACCGCATATACGGTCCGCCGCAAATAAAAAAAGCACGATAACCTTTACCGTACTGTCTGATTGATAATGGGACATTCCTTTTTTCATAAGGTGTCCCAGGTTTTCCGGGCGAGCAGTCGGCCTACGCCGACAACCAGCCCTTAACCTTGTATTCAGGTCCAAGGGTTATTTCAAAGTTATGCTGCAAAAGGTACAGGCATACGCCATACAAGCTGGATAAACATTTCATTCTGTGCCTTTTGCCGATATTCAGTTTAAAGGAAAGCCACCTCAACACGCTCAATTCTCACAAAAACACTCCTTTCCTACTGAAAAATAGATTCACGTTTATTGTATTACAGCATTTTACATCCCGTCAAGAGAAAGATTTTTTATAATCATTCTAGCGCCAAAAAAGCCCGATATTGAAAAAGGCGGTCAAGCCTTTCGGCCTGACGCGCCTCTGGCCATCAAACGATGGCCACCTCCATTGCAATCTTCACTTCAGATCACTCCTTTCTTTACGAAAGTCGGCTCCGGATACCGCGATGTACAGATATTCCGTACAGTTCTATTATAGCTCCGGCGGACAGCACATCTCAAGCTACTAAACTGCTATAACCAAAGTTTCTCCGGCTGCGGACCGGCTTAATGTATCTCCCCCTTGAAATATTTCTCAAAAATGATCGCCGCGGCAGATATCACCTCGGAATCCCTAATGATGGAAGAGCTTAATATATACAGTTTATGGATATGCCTGGAGATAACTGATTTTTCCACTCTTTGGCGGATTAGTTCCAGAAGCATCCGGGGTTTGTAGTTTATATCCCCCGTCAATATGACGGCTTCCAGTTCCAGGATGTTCATTGCGTTAACAATGCCGGCCGACAGGTACGCAGCCTCATCGTCAATTGCCTTCAAGCATGCTTCATCCCCCGCTGAAGCCCTGTCGACAATATCGTTCCAGGACGAGACCGCGTTGTCATACTTCCGTACGCTTTCAAGGATGGAAGGAATGGAGGCATAAACCTCGAGGCACCCCCTGTTTCCACAGCTGCAGGCCTTACCGTTCCTGTCGATGGAAGCATGCCCGATTTCACTGCCGAAACCGCCGACGCCATGATAGATATTTTCATTGATTACAATCCCGGCGCCGATCCCCGAGTCCACAACCAACAGCATAAAGCTGATGAATTCCGCTCCCCTGCCATAGTTTTTTTCAGCGAGGGCAAGGGACGTGGAGTTGTTTTCAAGAAAAACACCGAAATCAAAAGCCTTTCTAAATTCCTGTACGACATTCACATTATGCCACAAATCGAAGTTAGGCGGATTTATAATGGTACCGGTATTTATATCCAGCGGCCCCGGCATACTGATACCGATTCCCAGAAACTGCCGGCTGGGCAGGGCGGAATCCCTCATGAGCCGTTTGACTTCATCAACAATTATTTTTATATTTTCATAAGCATCAAAAGAGGCGTTAAGGTTTACCCCTCTTTTTTCCAGCAATGTCCCTTTCATGTCCATGATCCCGATATAACAGCCATCCCTTTTGACAGATACGCCCAGTGCATAAAAACTTTGAGGGTTGAGGTCAAGCAGCACCGGTTTCCTTCCATAGTCGGACTCTGCCGTTCCGGTCTCAAGCAAAATACCGGCTTTGATCAGTTCATCCACAATCAACGTGACCGCAGCCCGTGTAAGGCCTGTCCTTCTGGCTATCTCAGCTCTGGATACCGGCTTTTTCCGTATCATGCTCAGGATCAACAATCTGTTGCTTATTTTCATATAAGCAGAATTTGTCGCATTTTTTCCCATTGAAAGGTTTCCTTCTGCAATATGTCTTTGTTCATGGCTTGATTATATTTCCTGGATGGAAATCTGTCAACTCCACGATGGCATAGAAAATTTGCAGTTCTTTTTCCCTCCGCTGGATAATGCGGACGAAATCACTTTGCATGAAAGCTTGCGGCCCAGCGCAATCTGCAAATGATGCTTGCTATTCTTCCATATGCATATTGCGTCATACCCGCACTACCTTCCAAAACCCTTCATGGTCTCTGGCATCCGCTGCAAAAATAGATGCTCCCACCCAAATAAGCCTCTTTTTTTATTTCTCCGCCGCACACTGCACAGGGCTTGTCCACGGTATTTCTGCTGAGCTTGGTTTTATAGCCGCCAAAGCAGCCAAACAGATCCCTTTCGGTATCCCTGCCCCCCTGGAAGGTCATTTCGGCAAGCGTGGCTTTCACAGCGTCAAAAATCCTGCCCCTGTCTTCTTCGGAAAATGTTTTCACCTTTTTTTTGGGATGGACTCCGGCATTAAAGAGAATGTCCTGCAAAACGCCGTTGCCGAGGCCGGGCACTCTTTGCTCGGTGGCCAGCAAAGCCTTGGCGCTTAACCCCTCGGCTCCGGGTGCGGAAACAATCCGATGGAAATAAGCCTGGTCAAATCTGTCTGAAAGCGGCGAGGGCTTGTCCTTGGCCTGCTGATAATATTTATTGTCGAAGGCACCCTCTTTAAAGCAGCTTAGGCCCCCATACATCTGAACCATCGCGCTGATTGCCGAAGCATCCTCAAATTCAATCAGGAGCTGGTGTTTTTGCGGCCTTTCTTCCTTTTCCCCGTGGTATCGCAGGTTGATACCATCACTCAGCAGGAGGACAGCATCCTCCGTCTTGATTTCCAGATGCCCTCCGACACCGGCAGCTCCGCTTATTGCCTTGCCTGCAAGGAGCTCATGGTATTTTTGGGGATCCCCGTGATACCATGCAAATTTATGAGGAGTTTGCGCCGCGGTGACATTCATTATTCTTTTCCCACGGATGGTTTCATTGATTTGCTGAGCGGCGACAGCGGCTTCCGGCAGTTCTATCATTGCTTTTCCCTCCACTTTACTCTCTTTGTATATTTCCTCCCGGCATCAAATCCGTTCATTGGCCCTGCAGCAACTTATTCTTTCCATCTTTTGAGCTGTGGGAAAAATTCCTGCATTGCCTTCCTCGCGGTATCCTCGTCCGGCCACGGTTCGCCCTTGGACACAAACGGAACACATGTTTCGATCATCTCGTCCATTGTGCTTTCGGAAGTAAACGCTCCATCCTTGTAGCAATAGGAACAATAGTCCTCATTTTTGCTTCCATCCGCATTGGTTCCGTATAACTCCGGCGATTCCAGAGGCATTGCGCAGCTCTGGCAAAATTTTATATTGTTGTTTTCCATGATCAGCATCTCCTTTTTATTTTGATACTGCTATTTTATACGATGGATTTGACATCTGTATGTCATATTAGAAAATACCCTTCATAATCATATCATTTTTGCTGCGCCAGCACATAAAAATATTGACTTACCTTTGTAACTTTTGCCTTGATATGATATACTTTTATGTAAAATATTTCTTTAGGTGGTTTCTATGAGTAAATATTTAAAGTCTGTTTGTTTTTATATCGTTTTGGCCATTTTTTGCATAAGCCTCGGCGGCTGCAGTTCCGGTGAGAAAAATAACGAAGAGGAAGATATCCCGTTGGAAACCGTAGATCTTGACCCTGTGATCATAAGTTTCTGTTTCATTGGGTATGGCCCGGATAGCCGGCCCCGCAATCTAGGCAGTATAAATGAAATGCTGGAGGAGCTGAATAAGAAAACAAGTGAAGCCCTGCATACTACTGTCGAATTCCAATGGCTGCCTTATGAAAACTATGACGTCGAACTCATAAAGCTTCTTCAGTCGGCAGGCGGACCGGATGCATTTTTTACATATAACCCGGAAGAGCAGCACAAAGCCGGAGTGGTCAAGGATATTACCGATTTGCTTCCACAAACGGCGCCGCAATATTTTTCACTTTTGTCTGAAACGTGGAGAGAAGACATCCGATATGCTGAAGTGGATCACAAGCTGTATGGGATCCTTAACAACGGTATATACCCGCCGCAATATTTCATCATTGCGAGGCAGGATCTTGTAGAAAAATACGCGCCTGAAGGCATAGACAGCCTTGAAGATTACGGAAGGTTCATGCAAGCGGTAAAAGATAAAGAAAAGGACATGGTTCCAGGATATGCTTCCGCCAATGACTTTTTTGAAGCATACATGCTGGGAAACGGATATTTCCGTGGGAGTGGGACAGGCCTGTATTGCAGGTGGAACTCCGAGAAATTAACACAAATACCCATTGAAACGACCGAAGAGTTTAAATCGGCATACAAACTATACAGGCAGTGGAGAGAAGGCAACCTGTTGCTGGATCCTGAAAGCCGTGAGTACGGTACCCTTGTTCAAAACGGGCAGTTGGTATCCATGATTATCTATGGAATGAATATACATAGTCCACAGTATTTTAATTCAAGTTATAAATACGAAACATATCCGTTATATAAGGACAGTATGTATACAAGTACCCTGTTGACCTACTCGATAGGAATAAATGCAAATTCTTCAAATGCCGAACGTGTTCTCATGTTTATCGAATGGCTCCATTCAAGCCAGGAAAATTACGACCTGTTTCACTATGGGATTAAAGATAAGCATTACAAACTGCTGGACAACGCTCTGGATATTTCCCAATCGGGTAACAATGCAATAGCGGATTGGTGGGGTAGCATGGCGTTTAGAAATTATCGCTATGACCGGCCTTATCCTTTCGAGCCGGTGAATTATAAAGAGTTCTTGAATAATTGCCTTATTAATACCTTTTCCTACAGGGAAGCATATGAGAAATTCGGATATGATATAGACAAATACGAAGATCTTTCTGAAGAAGAAAAAAAGCTGTATGCGGAAGAGTATGAGAAGACAAGGGAACTCTCCCAAAAAAGGAGCAATATCTATTTTGAATTCATCACGCAGACAAACGCGGGCAATTTCACAAAAACGCTGAGTGAAATGATGGAGGAACAAGGCGGCAAATCAAGTACGGACAGGCTGTTGGAATATTATAAAACCGGTATGGAAAAATATAAAAAATGACGGAGAGGATTTCATTTTCCGTCGGGGTAATATCTCAACGCTTTTTTCATTCTGTCCGACAGTATGTCTCTGATGTGGGCCGGCTCCAGCACTTCCACATAACAGCCGAACGACAGCAGGTAGCCGTATACCCATTCGTCTTCCGGGTATGCGACGTTTACTTCACAGGTGCCGTCGGCATTTCTGACAATGAGCTCGTCCTCAAAGTCGTCATAGAGCCTGCAGAGTACCTGGGGGTAAAATTTCAGCCTGAGGTGCACCAATTCTTTCGGAGGCTCGCCATACTGCCCTTCTTTTGTATGCTCTTCAGGCTTTCTCCGGACAAAAGACGTGCCTGTCACCAGGACCTTTTTTATTCTGGAAATGCGAAAGACGCGGAAATCCTGTTTTAAATTGCAGTAACCCCATAGATACCACGCCTGTCCTTTAAAAATAAGCCGCATGGGTTCGATGCTGCGCAGGCTTCTGCCGCCGTCGGCATTGATATAATCAAAGGAAATGACCTTGCGTTCAAGGATTGCTTTTTTAATGTCTGCAAACTTGTTGTATTCATTGGGGTTGCTGCTCCACGGAGAAAAATCGATATATACCCAGTCAGACGAATCCACATGCTTGAAAATCGCTCCGATTTTATCCAGCATGGCGTCAATTTCCGGATATTTGGTGGCCTGCAGTGTTTTTAGTGCAAACAGCAGGCTTTCACTTTCATGCTGGGATATTAAGGCTTTATTCAGGGAATAGTTCTCCAACAGAGAAATACCGCCGCCGTTTCCCTTATTCATAAAAACAGGCACGCCTGCGCCGGATAGCACATCCACATCCCTGTAAATGGTTCTTGTAGAGACTTCAAACCTTTCGGCAAGTTCTTTTGCCGTAATGGTCCCTTTATTAAGCAAAATGATCGTTATTTCCAATAAGCGGTTGATCTTCATTGCCCCACATCCCCTCGTAATAATTATACATGATAAGCCAGTCATATGTATATCCTATTCATGGTATATATGTAGAATAGGATTTGAAATCTAGAGGGCTGTATGAAGAAAGTGCATTTCATCCGTAAAACGATTCTGATTTTGCTCGCCGCAGCAGTTGCTGTTCTATTTTATTTTGCCATTTCAGGATACATAAAAAGCTTACCCGGGCTTCATTACACTTTCGGCAAGCCTGCACAGGATATGGTTTCCTACCCGGATACCCGTTTTGCGGTTATCAGCGACCTGCATTACTATGCTGCATCCCTGGGAACCACCGGCCCTGCATTTGAAGAATACCTCCAGTCGGACCGCAAGCTGCTTAAGGACAGCGCGGATTTGCTGACCCTTGCCATTGATCATATAAACAATTCCGGAGCCCAGTTTGTTTTGGTTCCAGGCGACCTTACAAAGGATGGTGAACTGATCTGCCACCAGAAGGTTTCGGCCGCCCTTTCGAAACTTACGGAAAATGGCTTGAAGGTTTATGTAATTCCCGGCAATCACGATATCAACAATCCTGGAGCTTTTAGGTATGAGGGTGACAGGACGGTTTCCGTCCCCTCCGTCACCCCTTCCCGGTTTGCCGACATTTACAGCAAGTTTGGTTACGGCAATGCCATCGATAAAGACGCCAATTCCCTGAGTTATGTGGCCGAACCGGTTCCCGGCCTCTGGCTTGTGGCCATAGACTCCTGCCGTTATAGGGAAAACAAACCCGGCGGAAAGGAAATCGTCGGCGGGAAGCTCTCGCAAAATCAGGAAAAGTGGCTGGAAGGCATCCTGCAAAAAGCCGTGGAAAGTGGGAAAGCGGTCATGGTCATGGGGCATCATGGCATTGTAGAGCATTGGACCGGCCAGAGTAAATTGCATCCGAATTATCTTGTGGAAGATTATAAATACATAGGAAAATTGCTGGCTTCCTACAATGTGCGTCTCGCCTTTACAGGGCACTACCATGCACAGGATATCACACGCGCAGATTTTGGCGACTACGGTTTTCTTTATGATATTGAAACCGGATCGCTCTCTACGGCTCCCTGTGCTGTCCGCTATTGCATCCTTGCAGGGAATAAAATAAGCATAACATCGGAGTATATGGCTGGAATGCTTCATCCCGGCACCAATTTTGAAAAGAATGCGCACCAATTTGTCTATGACAGCATAGAAAAAGAAGCCTATGATATCCTGAGGCGTTTCTGGGTCCCGGACAAAGATGCGGATTCTATCGCCGCCTATGTTGCAGCCGGCTTCATTGCGCATTATAAGGGAAACGAAAATGAAGCGGAAAAGCCTGTCTTTAACGGAAAAGCACTGGGCCTCTGGGGCCGTATCGCATATAAAACGCAAAAATATGTGCCGGAGGGGCTGTGGAAGGATCTATACCCTCCGGATGACAACGTCACATTGGACCTGGATGGGGGTTGATGAGGCCCCCGCCATTGTCAAAGCATTTTTAAAATTTCTTGAAGCAGGTCGTCAATAAACCTTTTTACCGCATCAAACCCCGGACTCTTTTCGCCGGTTGCTTCATTCATATACAGCTTCCGGTTGACTTCAACCATGACCGAAGACACTCTTTTGTCCTTCCGGTAAAATTTCATGGGCACCATGGTGCCTGCAAAGGGCGAATTCAATTTTACAGACAGGCCCTTTCTCTCAACGTGCTCTATCATCCTCCGGCATAAATCCCCGGGTGTATGGAAATCACTGGTCCCGATGCAAATGTCCGGCCTGTCGGGGCTTTTATCCAATTCGAAAAGCAGCGGCACCTGCGGGAAGGAATGCCCGTCAAGAATAAGGCATTTGCCAAACTTCTCAAGCAGGCTGCCTGTTTTTCTTTCCAATTCGGCATGATAAGGGTCGTAAAACCGCTGCATCAGCTCTTCCCGCCGGTGCTCGGCCAATTCCCGCATCGGCCTTCCATTGGCAGTCCTTATGTAGATGGCGCCCATGCCAAACCTGGCCATTTCTTCCTCTGAATCACTTCGGAAACGTTCGGGGTCGAAAACGATCCGGTTGACCGTGTTCTTGTGGATCAATGCGCCCGGACACTCAAACAGCTCGTCGGTATACCGGTCGGTAATCAAGCGCATTTCCTGTTCCAGCTCCCCGTCGCTTAAAAGGATATCCTTTCTGATATCCGCCGGAACATGAAGAGAGCTGTGCGGCAGATGGATCAGTACGGGCTTCGTCATAACTTATGCACTCCTTGTAAATACGATATCTTTAACAGCCGGTTCAAAGGGTACTGAAACACTGCTTATGACGCCTTTTGCATCGGTGTGGAAGGTAGCCTTGCAAAAAGCTTCGTCGTCGGACTCAAGAAGCTCAAAGGTATCATAGTGATAATGCCGAAGATAATGGTTATGCCCCTCGTTTTCGATAAAAAGCCTGGATCCGTCCGATTTTATGGATAATTTGCCATACCCCCTGTCGCAGTATTCCCCGCAAAAAGCTTCCAGGGGCTGTGAAGGCGAAGTGCCCTTGATCTGGTCCGATACCGCCGGCTGCTGATTCCTTTTCGCATCCTCCCTTTCCTTAAGCTTTCTGGAAGTCCAGTCGATCTGGTCCAGTCCCAGCAAGCGGTCAAAAATATTGCAAAGTACAATGTCTGCGAGAGGACTTCCCAGGGTGGGCATGATTGTAATGCCGATATTTCTTTTTGGCATCAGGTATACCTGGCTTCCAAAAAATCCGCCGTGCACAACCAGCTTCTCTCCCCTGTATGCCCAGATGAACCAGCCGAGACCGCAGCTTGATTCGCCATACTCTTCATAGGGAGAATTCCAATTGTCAATCATCTGCGGCGAATGCATTTCGGCAAACGCCTTTTCGGATACCACCCTTTTCCCCTTGAATTCTCCCTTGTTCAATTGCAGAAGCATCCAGTCGGCCATCTCATTTGCCGTAGTGTTAATGCCCCCGGAAGGGGATCTGGGATAAATGTATTCGGGATCCGCCGCCCCTGAGTTGAATTTGTACTGCCTTAGCTCATCCTCCTTCATGTAGTAGCATTCTGCAAAATTTTCAGTTAAACGTGATTTGACAAAAGAGAAATTGCTCTTTTCCATTCCAAGGGGGGCAAAAATCCTCTCCTGCACAAAGCTCTCCCACTTTTGCCCGGCAATGCAGTCCACCAGATGCCCGGCAGTCATATACATGAGATTGTTATATTGATGCTTTGTCCGGATGGGATAGGAGGATTCCAGATACTGCAGGTTCTCAACCATTTCCTTTCTTGTATTGAAATCGTGCAATGCCCCGTCGTGGGCCGGAAGCCCGGTTCTGTGGCACAGCAAATCCCTGGGGGTGACGTGTTCGGAGGCATATTTGTCTTTAAACCTGAAATAGGGTATATAGTGCCTGACCGGTTTATCCCAGTCCAGTTTGCCTTCGTCCGCCAGTATAGCCAGCGACATGGAAACAAACGCTTTTGTGTTGGAAGCTATCCGGTACAGCGTATCGGCATTCATTTTCAGACCGCTTTCCGGAACTCTGAAGCCGTATCCGCCGGAAAACAAAAGCTCCCCGTCTTTAACAACGGATAAGGCCAGACCGGGCACCTTCCATTCCTTGAGACCGCCTTCGATCAAATCCTCCAGACCCTGGAGTCTGAGCAGATCATCCTTCTTGCTGTTACTCATTTTAAAACCCCCTCTTATTATTTGTTTGTGGTGATATAGAGCTCTTTGATAACACTTTCTATTTGCGGCGGCCGCATGGTCAGGTCACTTAAAATATATTCGTCATTCATGGATTTAATAAACCGGTTCAGTTCCAGCAGGTCGGTATCCAGTTCCAATTCTGCGTTGTGAGGAGTGACCACAGCCTTGACGTGAATACCCGGCACATTGTTAAAATCCGGCAGAGGCCTTTGTGTGGCGATGCTTACCAGTTTCCTGCCGCCAAAAAACCTGCACAGCGCGTCCATACTGTCGTCATATACGATTTCACCCTTGTTTACCACCATCACACGCCTTGCCATTTTTTCCACATCGTCAAGGTCATGGGTGGTAAGCACAAAGGTGGTGCCCTTTCTATTCATTTCAAGGATAAAGTCGCGTATGCGCTCTTTTGCTATAACATCCAGTCCAATGGTAGGTTCGTCCAGGAAAACGATTTTCGGATCATGAAGCATCGCCATGATAAACTCACACTTCATCCGTTCACCCAGGGACAACTGCCTGGTGGGCTTTTTTACATGCCCTCCCACCTCCAGCAGCTCAACCATTCTGGAAAGCCGTTCCTTGTACAGCCGGGCCGGAATGTCATAAATAACCCTGTTCATTTCAAAGGAGTCCAGTGGCGGTATATCCCATATCAGCTGGGATTTCTGTCCAAAAACGGCTCCGATCCGGGCTACATATTGTTTGCGCTTCAGCCATGGGACATACCCCATGATCTCGGCCTCCCCGGAAGTAGGATAAAGCACTCCCGTCAGGATTTTCAAGGTAGTCGACTTGCCGGCCCCGTTGGGTCCCAGGAGTCCGAGCATTTCTCCTTCTTCAACCTCAAAGGAGATGCCCTTTAACGCCTCCACCTCAATAATCTTTCTCTTTACCAGACTCTTAAGGGAGTCGAGGAAGGAACTGCCGCGTTCATGCGTCAGATAGGTCTTCCTCAATTCTCTGATCTTCATGATAGCCATTCAAAGCCTCCATTCTCCAATGTGACAGGGCGGACGCGCAATGCGCGCCCCTACGGAATCTTTCATCTGTTCTCGCACTCCTTAGACTGCATGGACGCGCAATGCGCGCCCCTACGGAATATTTCATCCTGTTCCTGCACTCCTTAGACTGCATGGACGCGCAATGCGCGCCCCTACGGATCCTTCATCCTGTTCCTGCACTCCGTAGACTGCGAGGACGTGCAATGCGCGCCCCTACTTTACAGCAAGCCTGTCACCCTCCCGCACTGGTGTACCGCCTCAGCATCATTTTCCAGAAGCCGGCGCTGACCAGCAAAAACAGCAAGCAGACCGCCCCTGTGGCCAGTATCCCTTCCGGCTTTTTCCCAAGCAGGACCGAGGCCGGTAAAAATCCAACGGCCGCTATGGGTACGATATACGAAATAATCGTCTGAAAGCCTCTGGAGAAAATACTTCTGGGATAGTTGCCAAAGGACAGGAGGCTGTCGAAGATTTCATAAATTCTGCTGTTGCCCACCCATTTGAACACGCTTCCCGCCATGAGCAGCGCAAATGCAAAAAGCATGACCAGGGATAGCATAAACAACAGCACAAACAGAAAAATTTCCGTAATGCCGGGTGCAGGCAGCATCGTAAGGGCATAAAGGGAAACCAGCAGTCCGCAGGCAACGACGCCGATACTGTCCGGTTCAAAATTGGTGGCAACCGACAGAAACAGTGTTGATGCCGGTTTGATCAGCAGAATATCGTAGGAGCCCTCTCTGACACGGTTCAAGGTGTTCCATACCAGCCCGAAAAACAAAAGGTTTGCCATACCTCTGGACAGGAGGAATATTCCCTGGAGCAGCAGTACCTCTTCAAACTTCCAACCCGGAAAGGATGCGCCTGTTTTATAAATCAGCACCGTAATGAACGGTATCAGCAGTTCGGATAGGAATATCATGGCCGTGCTGAAGAAAAAGTCCGCACGGTAGGTAATCCTGGAAGCAAAGCTGTTTTTCAGAGCCATTAAATACAGCCGGAGGTTCCTTTTCATGCCCCCACCCCCGTAAACTGCTTTAGCCCCTGCTTATAGAACAGGATTGTAAATATTGCCATAAGCAAAACTGCAACCGTCTGGATCCCTACAATTTGTGGTATTGTACAGGAATACCCTCCCAATTCATAGGAGCCGATAAAAACTCTTATGGGGACATAGGTGATAAACTGAAACGGCAGGACAAAAAAAACCTTTTGCAGCAAGGCGGGAAAAAGCGTAAGAGGAACCAGCACGCCGGAACAGATATCACGCAGAATCAGGAACATCCTCCGTATGCCGGATGTCCTTGTAAGCCAAAAGGCGGTAACGCCTACGCAGTAATTCACCAGGAACATCATGACAAAGCCCAGGGCAATGGACAATACCGCCCAAAAGGGCTGGGCCGGGACAAGCCTTATCCTGATAATCAAAGTGAATATCAAAAACAGCGGAAGAAATTCAAAAACAATCCCCAGCACCCGGTGCCCCACCTTTTGTGAAAAAGCAAAATAAACATGCGACATCGGCCGCATTACGAAGGTAAGGAATTTACCGGTATGGATCAGCATCTGAAGGTTCCAGTCCGCAAAATCCATGATGATATAGCTGATCAGCGAGGCGATGGCAAAATAGGTTATCATCTGCTCCAGGGACAGACCGCTGATGCTGTCGCGGGTATTGTAAACAGCCTTCCAGATGAAATACTGCACAAGGAAGTACACAGGGCCGACAAAAATCGATACCATGGAATGGGACCGGTAAACCGACCATTCCTTGTATGTAGCGAAAGCAACCGCTTTAAGGATGCCAAACCGCTGCCGGACAATTTTCGCCAAATTCCGCATTTCAACCCCACCCTTGCCCGAACTTTTGTTCTTTTTATGTTACCAGAATTGGCACAAATTTGCAAGATAAACTTTATTTTATAGTGAAAAATTTCTTTGTTGACGAATAAAAATTCATGTGTTACTTTATAACTATATAAGAAAACGAAAGGATGGTTTTGATGTCGGTAAGCTCTGTAAAGGTGATTCTCAACTGAATATTGTCGGAATAAGGACCAATAAGACACACCGGAAGTTGTTCCGGATGTTTTTTCGTCCTTAAAAAGGCATTACCTAACAGAGTGCTTCACAACCATTGATATGTTTGTATCTTCGAAATAAGGATTAATACGCGGAGCCCGGCAAGGTATGTTGTCGGGCATTTTTCATTTGACGCGGCGCCGTAAGCTCAAGTAAGTCCGACGGCTCCGGGATTTCAGTCCAATGTATGCTTCGAAGACCTGCCTGCATCCGCTTTATTGACCAATCAACCACGGAAGCATTCTGCCATAACAGGCGAGGTATGCCTTGTGCGGTTTTTTATTTGAGGCGTTCCGGGAGACCTGCCTCTCTTCGGTTAATGTACGACGCCCATGGGATTATAAATCGATTACGGAGGGATTCGAAAGTGGTAAACAAAGCATATGAAACAATTGAGTTTGATAAAGTATTGGAAATGCTGCAGGCGCATGCGCTGTCCTATCAGGTGAAAGAAAGAATAGGAAAACTGGAGCCGTTTTTATCGGAAACGGATGTGACCAGGCATTTAAAGGAAACAACAGAAGCAAAGCTGATCATTGAAAGTGCCGGGACTCCCCCCCTGTCCAACATGAATGAGCTTGAGAAAATCATACCTTTACTGGGCAAAGGCTCTTTTCTGATGCCGGAGCAGCTGGCCGGCGCGGCTCAGTTCCTGACCGCCTGCAAAAGACTGAAGGCTTATTTGAAAAAAGCCGAAAGTACGTTTACCTCCGTAGCCTTGTACGGTAATTCCATGCATGCGCTGCCGGAGGTTGAGGATGAAATCAACCGGGCGGTGCGCGGAAGCCAGCTGGACGATCGGGCCTCTCCCCGGCTTGCCGATATCAGGAGGAAAATTGTAAATGCCGGCATGCAGATCAAAGCCCGGCTGGATTCTCTTTTGAGGAATAATCAAGCCTGGTTTTCCGAGGGATTCGTTTCCGTCCGTAACGGACATTATACGCTGCCTGTGAAAAGAGAATACAAAAGCCGGATCAACGGTACGGTAATTGATATTTCGCAGAGCGGCAACACCTGTTTCATTGAACCCCACGCCGCAGGGAAATTACAGCAGGAGCTGGCTTTGCTCGTTATTGAAGAGGAAAATGAAGTAAGGCGCATCCTCTACGCATTGACCGCACTGGTTGAAGACCACCTGTCCTTGATCCGTCTGAACATGGAAGCAATGGAGACACTGGATTTCATCTTTGCCAAGGCAAAGCTCAGCATAGCAATGAAGGCTGTTCCGCTTCCGGTGTCAGCCGAAAGGCTGATAAAAATCAGAGGGGGCAGGCATCCTCTGTTGAACACAAAAACAACGGTCCCATTAGATTTTCATATCGGAGCCGGTTTCAGGGGCGTAGTAATCACCGGACCCAATACGGGGGGAAAGACTGTCGCCTTGAAAACCATCGGCCTGTTGTCCCTTATGGCACAGAGCGGGCTGCATGTACCGGCGGAAGACGGTATTTTCACCATGAATAATTACGTATTGTGCGACATTGGGGACGGCCAAAGCATTACCGAAAACCTGTCGACATTTTCCTCCCACATGACCAATATCATAGAAATCCTTCAACGTGCGGATGAACAATCCCTGGTTTTGCTGGACGAGTTGGGCTCGGGTACCGATCCTGCGGAAGGAATGGGGCTTGCTGTCGCCATCCTGGAAGAACTGTCGAAAAAAAACTGCCTGTTTGTGGCAACCACCCATTATCCCGAAATAAAGGAATATGCAAAATCGGCAGCAGGTCTGACAAATGCAAGAATGGCTTTCGACCACAACAGCCTGATGCCTCTATACCGGCTGGAAATCGGAGAGGCAGGGGAAAGCTGTGCGCTGGCCATCGCAAGGCGTTTGGGACTTCCGGGGCATCTTATTGAAAGGGCAAGCTTTGCCGCATATGGTCGTCAAACCACCGCAAATCTCCATGCCACTCCTATTCAGCCTCCCCATATACCCGTGCCGGAGGTCGGATGGGAGTCGAACCTGAGAATTAAAAGGGAAGATGCCATAAAAACCAGGGAAACGTCCCGCTGCATGAAATTCAATATTGGCGACAGCGTCCTGGTTTATCCGCAAAAGCAGATCGGCATTGTTTTTCAAAAAGCCAATGAGAAAGGTGAAATCGGCGTGCAGATGAAAAAGAAAAAGCTGATGGTCAACCATAAGCGTCTGAAGCTTCATGTCCCCGCCGATGAGCTATACCCCGAAAATTATGATTTTTCCATCATTTTCGATTCGGTGGCTAACCGCAAGGCAAGACACAAAATGGAACGGATGCATGATCCCGATCTCATGATTGAAAATCCATAGAAAGCAGGAGGGGTCTGTCTCAAAAAGCGGTGTGCAGGGGCGCGCATTGCGCGTCCGCATTTCCACGCAAGTCAAGACCCACCCTGCTTGCGTACTTGCTATTGCAGGAGGATGGCCAATGGCCGCCCCTACAAACGAGTTTTCACACTTGGTGTTGTGCCCTCACCTGTGTCATGGCGAGCGATAGCGAAGCAATCTCATACAGCCAATAACGAGATTCCCACGTCGCTTCGCTCCTCGGAATGACACCAGAGGAAGGGCTTACTTCCAATCAGCCCGCGCCCAGCTTGAACTTCTCATGGATGGCATTTACCGCCCTGTCGGCGTTCTGGATATCCACCAGTACCGATATCTTTATTTCGGAAGTCGATATCATGTGAATATTGATATCCGCGTCAAAAAGCGCTTCGAACATCATGGCGGCAACTCCCGGATTATTCACCATACCGGCTCCGACAATGGATACCTTCGAATATTTGTCGGAATGCTTCACTTCTTTTGCACTGATAACTCCAAGGTTTGAATTTATGACATCCAGGGTCTTTTTCAGGTCGGATTTGCGCACCGTGAAGGATATGTCCTTGGTATCGCCCCTGCCGATGGATTGAAGGATGATATCAACACTTATCTTCTCCCTTGCAAGAAGCGAAAACAGCTTGAATGCCATCCCCGGCTTATCCTCTATGCCCACTACGGCGATCCTTGCAATATCATTATCCCTGGCAACCCCTCTGACCAGCATCTTTTCCACGTTACCTACCTCCTTAATAACAGTACCCTGTGATTTATTCAAACTGGACCTTACAACAAGATTGACGTCATACTTTTTCGCCAGCTCTACGGACCTGTTATGCAGCACATTGGCACCGAGACTGGCCAGCTCCAGCATTTCATCATAGGAAATGTCCTCCAGCTTGCCGGCATTTTTTACGATCCTGGGATCCGCCGTATACACTCCGTCCACGTCGGTATAGATCTCGCACAGGTCCGCATTCAAAGCGGCTGCAAGAGCTACCGCCGTAGTATCGGAGCCGCCGCGGCCCAGCGTGGTGATATCGCCGAACTTGTTCAAGCCCTGAAAGCCTGCAACGATGACGATGCTTTTCTTGTCAAGCTCCATGAAGATTCTTTCGGTATCAATGCTCTTAATTCTTGCATTCCCGTAATTGCTGTCTGTGGAAATTCCTGCCTGGAGGCCTGTAAGGGATACCACATGATAGCCCCTTCTTTCAATGGCCATTGCCAGCAAAGCAATGGAAATTTGCTCACCGGTGGAGAGCAGCACATCCATCTCCCTTTTTGACGGATTAGGATTAATTTCCCTGGCTTTTTCGATCAGGTCGTCGGTTGTATCTCCTTGCGCAGAGACCGCGACGACCAGAGAATTGCCTGCATCGTATGCTTCAATGATTCTGTCCGCTACGTTGAAAACTCTTTGCGCATTGGCGACCGAGCTTCCGCCATATTTTTGTACAATCAAGCCCACTGCTTTATACCTCCCTTAACTTAATGAGTAATTTCGAGAACTCAAACCCTGATTCGTTTACCCTTACTCATCTTCCATCCTTATGACACTGATTACTTCCTTTATCGAGCCGATGCCCTTAAGGGCGTTCACCCTCCTTGAAAGCTCCGCTTCGGTAGATTTTTCGGTGGTAAAGGCCAGCTCGCCTTCCAGTTCCGGTCTGTTTAGAGCCAGATATTCGGGCGCTTTAAAGGTATTTCTGATAAGCTTCTTCGCTTCTTCGACGTTTCTGGCTTTTACCCTTACGAAATACCTGGTGTGGCTTTCCGATATATCCAGAAGATTGTTGTATTCCTTTCTTGGCCATGCGCTGCTCCCGCCGCTGTCAATATGCCTCGCAATATCGATAATATCCGCCACTACCGCGCTTGCGGTCGGAAGCTTTCCCGCGCCCCTGCCGTAAAACATAGCTTCCCCGATGGCGTCGCCTTTTACAACGATTGCGTTGAAAACATCCTCTACGTTTGCCAACGGATGATTCTTTCCGATGATGGCAGGGCTGACCCGTGCAAAGATCCTGTCTCCCACCCTTTTGCTGATGGCGACCAGTTTAATCACCGAATCCAGTTGCTCGGCATACTGCATATCCGCCAGGCTGATTTTCGTTATCCCTTCGGTATGGATGGCATTGCAGTCAACAAACTCATTATATGCAATGGAAGACAAAATAGCGATCTTCCGGCATGCATCGTGGCCTTCGATATCCGCAGTAGGATTTGCCTCCGCGTACCCCTGCTCCTGGGCGCTTTTCAAGGCGTCTGCGAAGTCCCTTCCTTCCTTCCTCATCTGCGTAAGGATATAATTTGTGGTCCCGTTGAGGATCCCGGTGACGCCGTCGATCACATTTGCAGCAAGGCATTGGTTCAGCGGACGTATGATGGGTATGCCTCCGCCCACGCTTGCTTCAAACAGGTAGCTGACGCCATTTTCCGCAGCCATTTTCAGCAGTTCCGGGCCATGTGTGGCAACCAGTTCCTTGTTGGAGGTTACAACATGTTTTTTAAGTGAAAAGGCTCTTTTGGTGAATTCGTGAGCGATTCCGACTCCTCCGATGGTTTCGGCCACAATGCCGATGGAACCGTCGCCGAAAACCGCTTCCGCATCCTTTGTCATAAGGCTGCTGTCCGGCCCTTCGGGAAAATCCCGTATATCCAGTATTTTTTTGACCTGTATTTCTTCACCGGCCCTCTGAGCGATACTGCGGCTGTTTTTCCTTATTACCTCGGCGACTCCCGAGCCCACGACCCCATATCCCAAAATTGCTACATTTATCATCCGACTTCCTCCTGGCTGCCTGCAATTCTATTTATTATATTCCTTCGTTCAATCTCTTGCAAGGATTTCCTGCCTTCTGACCCCGTCGATTGTTGCTATGCTCTCCATCATTTCCTTTATATCCATTGTCATTCCTGTCGTTTCTATGGATATGGTGACATCGGCTAGCCCGTTGATGGGAACATTCTGATTGATCGTAACAACATTGGCCTTAGCGATGGCAATCCTATTGATGATGCCGGATAAAATTCCGGAGAAGTTTTCAAGTACAAAAAACAAAGTAATCACCCGTCCCCTGGAAGTTTCGTAAAACGGGAAGACAAAATCCTTGTATTTGTAATAGGCGCTCCTGCTTATCCCCGCTTCCTTTACCGCCTCGTTGACCGCTTTTGTCCTCCCCCTGCCAAGGATCTTCTTTACCTCGATCACCTTTGAAAAAACGTCGGGAAGCACCGACGCATCTACGAGCAGATAGGTAGAATCTTTATCCATGCACACTCCCTCATGTCCACACACCGCGAACACATGTATTTCTTTTGTGTAATATTAGCATATTATAGCACAGGAATCAAGATATTTTTAGGGCTGCCTGCAAAAAAATTTTGCGGACTTCTATTGCATGAGATTTTCTCTCCGGATGGCAAATAATCGATTTTGTTGTTGAAATGTCTATAGACCCCCACAGTGGAAAGGATGACGGCAAAAATGCCGGAATACGGTATGTATCCGGCATTTCAAGGTTATGTCCCTGCACTTACCCCTTTACGCTTCCTAAAACCAGACCCTTCATAAAATACTTCTGCAGGAATGGGTACAATGCCAGAACCGGTGCGGCTGCGATAAAAATCTGCGAAGATTTGAGGGTCCTGTCGGAGATTTGAGACAGCTCTTTCAACTGCTCCTGTGTGGCATTTGCCATCGTCGTCATATCCCTGATGACAATGATGGATTGCAGGTAGGTCTGCAGCGGATACTTCGTTGGAGAACTCATCAGGATCATTCCGTCAAACCAGTAATTCCAATGTCCCACGGCAGTGAACAGGACCAGTGTGGCAAGGGAAGGAATGGAAAGCGGTATGAATATTTTCCACAAGATGGTCCAGTGGCCTGCACCGTCTACAATGGCGGATTCGCTGATCTCCTTCGGAAGCTGCCTGAAAAAATTCAACAGGATGATCACATGGAATACAGGCACCGCACCTGGCAGGATTAGCGCCAGTATGTTATTTATAAGGCCAAACTGCTTGATCGTCATATACCATGGAATCAATCCGCCGCTGAAAATCATCGTAATGAAAAAGAACCAGGCGTAGGCATCCCTTCCGAAAAGATCTCTGCGCTCTTTCGAAAGAGGGTAAGCCGCCAGGATTGTACACAGCATGTTTATGACAAGCCCCAAACCGACCCTTTCGACGGAAACCAGAAAGGATGCAATAAACTGCGGTTTTGCAAGGGCATATTTGTAAGAAGCGATGTTGAATTCCACAGGCCAAAGTTTGACCTCTCCGGCTGCTGCAGCCGTACTTGAACTGAAGGATACGGCAAGTACGTTGATAATGGGTAAAATGCAGATCAGTGCAGCTGAAATCAAAAATGCATAATTCAGTATGTCAAAAAACAACCCACCTAAAGTAACCCTGTTTTTCACGATATTTCCCTCCTCCTCAGAATACCCGGTAATCCGCATATTTGTATGCCAGCCTGTATCCTGCCGCAATAAATACGAAGGAGATTACGGATTTGAAAAGACCTACGGCTGTTGCCACTCCATACTGGTTATTGATAAGTCCGATCCTGTAAACAAACGTATCAAGTATATCACCCGTGCTGTATACCACAGGGCTGTACAGGTTGAATACCTGCTCAAATCCCGCATTTAATACATTCCCAAGACTTAATGTCGCCATGAGAATAATGATGGGTGTGATCCCCGGGAGCGTAACATGCAAAATTTGTTTGAAGCGGTTGGCTCCGTCCATAAATGCCGCTTCATATAACATTGGATCTATAGATGTTATCGCAGCCAGATATATAATAGTCCCATAGCCGAAATTTTTCCACACATCCGTGATGACCAGGGCAAGGGGAAAGCTCTCAGGATCAGCCAGAAAGAAGATGGGCTCCCCTCCCAGAGCCTTTATGAAATTGTTGACGATTCCTTCACTGGGTGAGAGAATATCGATCAATATCCCGGAAAGGATGACCCAGGAAAGGAAGTACGGTATATAGATGATGGTCTGTATTGTTCTCTTGACGGAATTCCTGCGTACCAGATCCAGCAAAATAGCAAATAAAATCGGCACGGCCAGCCCGGCGGCGATTTTCATAAAGGAAATAAACACCGTATTCCATAGGACCTGGTAAGTATCCGGCATGTTCAAGACATATTCAAAATTCTTCCACCCTATGAATTTCGAATGAAGGAAGCCTTTCATCGGATTGAAGTTCTGAAAGGCGATTACAATCCCCACCATAGGGTAATAACTAAACATCAGCACAAGAATGACGCATGGCAGCAGCATCAGATGCATCGGCAGCTGTTGTTTTATTCTATCTCTTTTTCCTGCATAAAGTCCTGGTTTCATATCGGTATCCTACACCCTTTGTCTTATTTTATGTTTCCGGAAAGGCTGGCCTTGACGCCGGTCTTTCCGGGAACACCCGTGAGCCTTTGCTTTGACGCGGCCTATTTCACAGCATTTACTTCATCGGTGATATCGTCTCCTCCGAGTTTATGCCACTGTTCCACATACTTGTCAAAATCAGAGACCGGCGCAATACCCATGATGATCTTCGTAAAGATTTCATCTCTCGTCTGTTTCAAGGTAGCGCCCTTTTGTGTCATGGAATCCGTATCGGCTTTGATATATGCATTCTGCAGCATAAGGCCATTCTGATCATAATAGTCGATAATGCTCTCCGCTCCGTTGGTCCCGCTCCATGCGAAGGCTGAATAAAACTTGTTGTCTCCAGCCAGGTATTTTTTATTCTGTTCGACATTGTCCTTGATCCAGTAGTTTTGGAGGAGAGCCTCATCCTTGGTTTCAAAGTATTTTTTCACCTGCTGGTGGATGAACAGGTTCTGCATGGGATACCAGGTCTGTACAACAGCCCAGAAGTAATTCTCTCCGGGTTCGCTTCCCTGTCCTATGCCTGTTCCATGGAATTTCGGATCAAAATCCCCGCTCAATGCCGGATCCTTTGCATAGTAGAAATTATAAAGCTTCACTGCCGCTTCGGGATTCTTCATCTCTTTGTTGACAACATAGAACAGACCGGCGCTTCCGTTCACCATGGTCATGACAGGCTTTTCGTCAATGGATGCAAGGGGATAAGGCATCCAGTCGGATTTCGGATCCTTGTTCTTGCAGTCCTGGAAGGGGTAGAAAGCCAGAAAGTGCTGTCCGTATATCATCCCGACCCGTCCGCCGACAACCGATTCGGCTACCTTCGAGCCGTCTTTGATTGAAAATTCTTTGTCGATCTGCCCTGCTTTGTACATTTCAGCCAGCTTTGTCAGGGCAGTTTTGACTTCCGGCTGGATTCCGCCGTATACCAGCTTGCCTGAGGAATCCTTGATCCAGGCGTTGGTGCCGATATAGGCGTGATAGCTTTCCATGAAACCGCTGATATCGGCCCACCCCTGTTCGATCAGGCCCTTTTGCAGCGCAAGACCGTATGTATCGTCTTTACCGTTTTGGTCGGGATCATCCTTTGTAAACGCTTCGGCAATCTTAAATACATCGTCCATCGTCCCGGGAGCCTGAAGATTTAAATTTTTCAGCCAGTCATTGCGTATCCAGAGCATATTGGAATGATCACGGTTTCCGGAAACCTGGGGAATCGCCATGAGCTTGCCGTCAAAGGTCGCCTGTTCTATAGACACATTGTTGTCGGCCTGCATCATTTCCATCGTAAAGGGGGAGGCATAATCCTGAAAAATCTTCGTTAAATCAAGAGCTACTCCGGAATCCACCAGCAGCTTCAACTGCCTCTGATTGGCGGGGATGATATCGGGTAAATCATTTGCCGAAATGGCTACATTCATCTTCTGCTCAAATTGCGCACCGGGCACAGTCCAGTTATAACTCACATTAATTCCCAGATCGTTTTTGTATGCATTAAACCATATGTTATTTGTAACCACATCGGATTTTGTGCCGATTAATTTCTGCATTGTATCGTCCAGGGACTTGACGGATGTAACATTGATTTCCGGCGAATATTTGCCTAAAGGCTCGGGAGCCGGTGCCGTCGCCGCCTCCGTACCGGAACCTGCCTGGGTTGAAGCTGCGGCAGTAGTAACGGACCCGCTTCCGTCAGACGGGGATGCTTTTCCACTGCAGGCTGCAAAAGAAGCAAACAGGATTAAAGCCAGCATAATTGTCAATGCTCTGGTCCATTTGGAAAACTTCATGATCTGTTCCTCCATTCATAAATAGAAAATTTCAGAGGCCTCTGAGGATAATTATAAAGGAACTCCCTGCTGCTTTGAAATATTCATTTCTTCATTTTCTATTCCGATTTGTAGATGTTGATGGATTCCCGGTATTTCTGAGGTGTTATTCCGGTAATTTTTTTAAAAAACCGGATAAAGTTCGTTGCAGAGCCGTATCCAACGGCGGATGCAATATCGTTGACCTTTATTTCCGGCTTCTCCAATAAGAACTTCGCTTTTCTGATCCTGGTTTCCTGGATATATTCCGAAAGGTTGATTCCAGCCTGCTGCTTGAACAAATGCGACAGGTAATTGGGATTGAAGTAGACCAGATCGGATAATCTTACCAATGAAAGATCCTCCTGCAAATGATTATTGATGTACTCCTTAATCTGTGCAATGATATTAACCGCACGTTTCTCCTGTTCCCCCAGCTGAATATCGAAAATAATGCCGGACAGCTGCTCCAGGTATCCCACAGCCTCCTCCCAGGACGCATGCTCATCGGCTCTCAGAAGCTTGTACAAGCCGGTTTTGAAAGCAATTTTTTCATCCAGCTTCCAGCGGTTGATATAGGACATCAATAGCAGGGATAGGGAGTAATAGATTTCAAGAGCCGGGCTGTAATGCATGCTTGGGATTTTCTTCATGACCTCTGTAATCTCTTCAAAAGATTTCCTGAATTCTTCCCTTTCTCCTCTTTCCAGTGCAGCTTCAAGAGCTTCAAGCCTGTTTGGCTTCAAGCTTTCCAACAGATTCTTGTTCCGGATTGCGGCTGCACCTTCATCCCTTTCCATGTTTTTCTCCGTGATAAGCATCTCATTTCCCGATCCGATGCGGTAGTTCATCAGCAATTTCAGCGAATGATACTTCTCTGTGAGGCTCTTCCACGGGGCAGTTTCGGTATCCAGTGCAAAAGAGACCGTCAATTGCAGGGTTTCCCTGCACACATTTTGTATCATTTCCAGTGTACCCTTGACAAATACTACCGTGGAACCCCAGCATTCCTCTGGTGTACATTCTCCTGCTTTCACAGGCTGAAAAAGCTCCACAGGCTGTATGAGCCATAAAAGGTTTTGGTATTCATCCGTCAAATGTACATACCGGGCCCTTGGCGACAGGTACTGGCCGACAATCATTTGAAGCATATAAAAGAGCTTCGTTTTTTCGGCATAGGATAGCTTTTTAGGAAGATGGTCTATCCGTCCCATCAGCATCAGTATGTGGGAATCCGCTTTTAAACCGATACCCAGCTGTTCAAGCACAGATTGGTCGGAGCTGCACAAAAGCTCTTCACCATGAAGCAGCGAAGCCAGGTAATCCTTCTGAAGCAGAAGAGATATCGTATTGATCTGCCGGTTGGCCTTCTCGATCAGCTCCCGGGTTTCCAGACTCTCCTCAATCTCCCGCACTGTGTTTTCTACTGCCCCGATCACCCTGTCGAAGCCTTCCGTCTTTAAAATATAACTGACTCCTTTATGCTGAAGAGCAGTATAGGCATAGTCGAATTCCCGATACCCAGTCAAAAAAATAACTTTACATTCCGGCCAGTTATAATGGATTTTCTCCAGGAGCTGCATGCCGTCAATTCCCGGCATGCGGATATCCGTAACCACAACATCCATCCTGGTTTTTGCAAGGAGCTCCAGAGCTAACCTGCCGGAATACGCCTTATAAACGTCCAATTCGAAGGTGGAAATACTCTGGAATTCATCAAAAAGTCCGTCAGCGATCCATGGCTCATCATCTACGATCAATACCCGGTACATGCGATTCTCCTCCAGTTATTAAAATTTGCCTGTCAAAAATTATCTCAATCAAAACCCGAAGCCCGCCCAAATCTCCCCGTGAAACCCGAATACCGCTGTCCTGTCCGAATTTTAAGCGGATTCTCCTGTGAATATTTACAATACCGGTAATTTCGGCTCCTTCCATATCACTGTTGATTTCACCTTGCAATTTATTGATTTCTTCGTCACTCAGGGTTTCTCCGTTATCTTCCACTATAATGTGCAGACCGCGCTCATTCCCCTTGAATGCCACCTGCAGCAGCCCGTTTTCCTCCTTCATTTCAAGACCGTGCTCAAAGGCATTTTCAACAATCGGCTGAATAATAAGCCGTGGAACAATGAGTCCGGCATATGCGCCGGGATCTCCGAAAACAACCCGGATCCTGTCGGAAAAACGTGTCTGCTGGATCTCGCAGTATGTACGGGCATGATCCGCCTCTCTGGAAAGCGGTACTTCATCGGCAGCGCTGCGCGTGATGAATTGAAAATATTCCCCCAATTGGAGCCCGAACCTTTCCAGCGTCTCGTATTCCCCGCGCCGTGACATGGAATGAAGGATGAAAAAGCTGTTATAAAGAAAATGGGGATTTATTTGTGCCTGAAGCTGCTTGAGTTCGGCATGCTGAATCATAATTTTTTGCCGGTATGTCTGGTCGATCACGGTATTCAGCTTGGAAAGCATATCGTTGAAATGGGCATATAAAACATCAAACTCATCATTGTACCCGTGTTTAATGGAAAAGCTCAAATCCCCGCCCTCCATCCGTGTAAACGCCTTCATCATTTTTTTCATGGGCTGCCGGATAAGCCGGTAGATGGAAAAAGTGAACAGACCGACAATCACCGCGGCGGCCAGGGAAAATACCCAGAACCAGATCCGGAATTTTTTCAGCGAGTTGAACATCTGATCCTCCGGGATAAAATTACATAGCGTCAATCCAAGGTATCTGGATGTTGCATAGATTACAAGATAATTTTTCTTTTTGATCAGTACCGAATTCTTCCCTTCCTGCGAATGGGCGAGCTGATTCTGAACATACCTTTCCACCTGCGCAATGGAGTCGGTATCTTCACACAAAGCGGTCATAAATCGCAGACCGGGACTCATCAGTATCGATCCGCTTCCCTGGGTGAAATTGAATTGTTTCAAAGCATTTTGCAGTTCTTCGGTGGAAAACCGGATATAAATTGTATATAGCGGATTATTCGTTTTTGAAAAGTAATTCGAGGGAAAGGCCGTATTCAGGTATAATTCACTCTCCCTTTGAATCAGCTGGGAAGGCGAGGAACCATCGTAAAGCTTCAGCATTGTCATGTCTTCTTCCTTCAAATCACCGATACTCCCCGTTCCCGGTATGGTTCTCTTTATGGAAGGAATGATGGCGACTGCATTTTTAATATAGATATTGCTGCTTTTCAATGCGCTCAAGCGTTGCTGGACTTTGAGCATAAAACTGCCCTTTTCGTAATCATCCATGTACCGGTAGCTGTTTGACAGCCTGTTGATATCATCGCTGTAAAGGATATCGGACTGCAGCAGCTTGACCCTTTGAACATCGCTCTCAAGAGTCCTCATGAAGGAGGATATCTGTGATTGTTTGGATTTCAGGATCTCGGCCTCCACCGTACTCATTCCTAAATTGTAGATACTCATCCCGATAAAGTATACGGGAATTATCATCAGGAGAAAAATGACAATCAACCTGGTAAACAGAGTTTTCCCCAGCAATCTTCTTGGATTGATCATGGCGGCTCCTCCCTGAAATCAAGGATATTGTTTTTATGTTACTATATTTGCCATATCATTTCAACAAAAAGTGCGACAGGGGACGGTTCCTCACTGTCACATGTCATCCCGTATGGCAGCAAAAATGCCGGAATACGGTTTTGTATCCGGCATTTTTAGATCTGTGTGAATCCAATTTGTACGAGAATGCTTTATTCCCATTGAAACCTTGAGCGGTTAACTCCAAGAAGTGCCTCGCCGTGGTTCTTACTGCATGAGGGATGCAGCCCGCCCACTACGAAATGTGCCTGTTCAATTTTGTCCGTTTTCTCCAGCTTGACCAGGAAATTGTTCCAGCCTTGTTTCAGCACGGCCGTCTTGTAGTTGGAGGTGTCCCCCAGTGCGCCGCCGTTTCCCTGGTTGGCGCGCAAAGGGACGATCGCGCGGGTTTGATGCAGGAGGGAACCATTCATCCACACCTTCATTTTCCCATTATTGGGGACGCCAACGACTACCGGCTTCTCTTTTTCACTCCACATCTGGTGCAAAAGATAAATGACGCCATTTTCCTTAAAACGGCCGTCCAGCTCCAGGTCATTGCCGGCGCGCCACTCGTCGCTCCACCCCTTCGGCGGGGTTTCAAACAGGTCCTCCTCATTGACTCCACAATCGTCATCGGTGGTTTTTCCGTCAAAGCACCCCGATACAAGCCAGCGGCTTCCACCTGTAAAAACCAGTGGGATTGCAGGTATCGCAGGCCTGTGTTTTGCTTTCGGGCAAATCCAAATGCAGTTGGTTTCATGGATATGTCCGGCTCCTGCGGAAGCCTCAAACATAAACTCCCGCGTTTCGTCGGGGCCAAGCACGGTTTTGGCATCCGCCTGCGGCGACACCCTCCAGCCGTCAGGCGCCTCCAGGCACAGCTCCAGATCAATTCCGACAGGATGAGGGTTATGCAGCGTTATCCGGAAATGCGATGGCCTATCCCCTGTAATTGCCGCATGTCCGCGATAGCTGACCTCCATATTGACGGCCCCCAGCTCCCAGCGCAGCGTATCGGCGCTGTAACGGCTCATCCATGACAAATCCGGCGGATCCATGCCGGCCAATTCCATATGCTCTCCGGAATCACTAAGCTCCACCCCGCTCCCCCAGTATTCCAACACCCTTTGCGCCTGCATGCATACCGTGTCGGTCAATTCGTTTATATTTGTTGGCGCTGTCAGGTTCCGGATACCTCCGGTGGACATGTTGGTGGTTATCCTGTCTCCCAGCGGCTCGATCCATTTCTTAGGAAGGTTTTTTGCGCCCATGATGATCCCCAGCGTCGCCCCCAGTGTCGCCGCTGTACAATCGGTGTCCCAGCCGCAGTTTACGGCTTTGCAGATTGCATCGCCAAAATCCTCGCCGTACAGCCATCCTATCGTCTGGAACCCCAAATTCAGCGGGGAGTACTGTGCAACCGGATGGTAGAACCTGTCTTTCAGGCGGTTACGGCTTTCCTTCCAATCCGCGCCGGCATGAAAAAGCTCAACGGCCATGGAGACAGACTGATGGGTAATGCAGTTTTCAGGTATTGAAGCCAGCCCCAGCTCAATGAGCTTTAGCTTATCCGTCATTACAAATGCCGCCGATTGCACCACGGCATTATAAATTTCTCCAAAGACCGACTCGCCGCCGCCATGGTCGCATACGGCATCGTTAAACGCATATCTCGCCGCTATCTGCGGACGGCCTGGCGCCACACACGCCCAGATTTCAGAGCGGATAGGGCTTCCCATGCAGTCTCTAAATACATTGTTATTCCAACCGCATACCGGAGGCAGCAGCCCCTTTTTCATATTTGTCTTGCTCAGGCCATATTCGTCAAAATTGTATGCAATGCAGTCCAGCCAATATTCCACCAGATCCGCAGAGGTTAAGCCGGGACCCTTTTCCAGCAGCGCCTGCAGCCATATCAGCTGCATCTCCAGATCGTCGTTGGGTATTCCCCCTTCCGGCAGGTCAGGGTACCAGTCTATGTCAAACATCTCGTCACGCCCGAATTTCCCTTCCAGAGGCTCTCCAAGCGTACCTCCGGCGTTTTTCCCCAGCCAGCAGCCCATAACCTTGTCCCTGAAGACTTCTTTGTTTAGTATCAACTTATCCCTGCTCATCACCTATCATCCCTCCGTCCTCTATCTCACCGTGCTGTGCAGGTTATATCCCCGCTTTTTTTGCCAGCCCTTCCAGATCCTTTATGAAATAAGCCACGCGTTCCGGGTTCAGCATCGCGTCATATGGATACTTCTGCATGAAGGGACAATCCGGGAGCTCGTTTCCAAATTGCTTCAAATCCTCGATAACGCCTTTTAAAAGCTGGCCTGCACTCTTCCCTTCCACCAGGATGTCCTCCGCATTCACCTCCGACGCGTATCGCCCGAAGCAATATCCCCGCGCCGACAGGCGGAAGCCCCGGACATACATGCGCATAAACTCAAAGTGCTCGACCACCTTTGCATAGGCTGCATCAGTAAGGCCGCAGTTGCCCTTCGTCACCTCCGCATGGAGCTTTTCACTCAAGGATTGGGCAAAATCCTTGTCTGCCGCGATTTGCGCGATGTTCTCCCTGGTCATGGTCATTGCATCTTCCTTGGTAGGCTCCCATTCCTTCAGGCTGTGGTGCGTGCCTCCGATAAAGGTGAATTGCCCGGTTGTCAACAATATGCAGCTGTCATTGGAAAAAAGCGCGCCATTGACATAGTTGTTGTTTTTCACCACATCCCAGGTTTGATCCATGATGCCGGAAATCCATTTCAGGCATTTTTTAAGCTTCTGGGGCGTGATGTTTTCCTCCAGCATCTTTTCTTCGGTAAGCCACTTCAAATAGATGTCTTCTTCCCTGATTTCCGGATTTTCGGCATATGCCGCAATGGCGTAAAGGTTCAGCTTGTTCAGGTTGTCGAAGCAGGTATAGTCCTGGACGCCTTCCCAGTCGGTCCTGGCGATAAAGCCTGTCACGTTGTTTTCGGAGCCGTATCGCAACCGCTCTTTTATGTCCTTGAGCATTGTGCTGGGAATCGCACCCCAACCGTAGAACTGCCCGTTCACATCATATTCCGTCCACTGCGGATGCTCTCCGACCTTCCCCATCAGCGGGTTGTTGGGGAAAGTAGGATAAAAGTCATGGGGCGTGTTTTTCAACGAAAGGGCGATATCGTCGGGCATTGAATTAAAGGCCTCTTTAAATCGCTCCTGCTCCTGTTTGGTATAAATGAAATCACGGATGACCAGATTCTTGCCGGCTTCCTTGAAAGGCTTGTACATGGCCATAATCATATTCTTGTACCATTCCACCGGATCCAGCTTTTGGCAAAGCTCGCAGCCGCAGGCAAAGGTATTGCTGATCGCCAGTCTTGCCTCCCCTGTCCCTATGGAAACAACAATGCCCGCCAGGTCGGGGAGAGCGACAAACAGCTCCTTGTACTTGTATGGCAGGAACTCCTCATACCAGAAGGGGTCGCTGGGGCATATGACCCCGTCCTTCATCAGCTCCTTGCGGTATTTCAGGATAAAGTCGGAAAACCAGAGCTCCTTGTTCTCAAAATAAACGTCCACGCCCGCGGCTTTGGCCTCGCGTATCAAATGATTCATGTAATCGCGGCGGTTGAGGTTCAGGTTTTCACGGAGGGCATGGCTGTAGATGGCATGGTCGATTTCAAGAAACGCGTCATAATAGCTGGCGGCCTCGCCCGACCCGCCGAGAAACTTTGCGGGGAAAACGATCTTGTCTTCGATCCCTGGCTCATGGAAAACCAGCGCGTTCATGTTGTTTCTCACCATGAAATCCAGTTTGTTTCTGATTTCATCCAGATCCCATATCTGTGTGAAATCGTGGAGCTCCATTGCTCTGATGGTATACTTTTTCATTGCTATTCTCCTTATGATTTATTTGAATTCTATACCAGCTTGTTTGGTTTTGCTCATCCGGCCTTTGGATATCCTCCACCGGATGCGGATTTGCCTGGCGCCGGCAGCGGACGCTTATGCTTTAAGCCCGGTAGTCGCTATCCCCTCGACAAAATACTTCTGCATGAAGAAAAACAGCAGCACCACAGGGATAATCGAAACAAGCGCCATGGCGAGAATCCCGTTCCAATTGGCTACGGCGGCGACGTCAAGGCCCATTCGCAAAGCAAGGGAAAGGGGGTAGTTTTTAACACTGCTGACGTAGATCAACGGGTTAAAAAAGTCATTCCATGTCCACATAAACTGGAATATGCACACCGAAATCAACGCCGGCTTAAGCAGAGGTATATGCACCCTTATGAACAAGGCAAAGCTGTTGCAGCCGTCCAGATGGGCAGCCTCATCCAATTCCGTCGGAATCCCCCTTAAAAACTGCACCATCATGAAGATAAAAAAGGGATAACACGCCAGCAGCGCCGGGACCCAGAACGGCAGATAGCTGTCAAGCCAGCCCAGATCACGGAAAATGATGTAGCGGGGGATAATGATGACGGTATTGGGCAGCATCAGGGTTGAAATCATTATGCTGAAAAATATTTTTTTCCCCGGGAATTCAAACCTGGCAAACCCATATGCGACAATCGGACAGGATATCAGGGTGAATAAGACCGTCGGGACCACCAGCAAAAAGGTGTTTGCGAAATAGTCGGTAAAGGTATACTGGCCGGTGGAGCGCCATCCGTTGATATAGCCTGACAGGTCATAGCTTTGAGGCAGAAGCGCAATCCCGCCGAAAATCTCCTTGTTTGTTTTAAAGGTTGCAAAAAATAGCCAGATCAACGGATAAATCATGACAATACCAAAGAGAGTTATCAGCAAATAGGAAATAAAGTGCTTTAATTTCTCATGTTTATTCATTTTCACTTCCTCCCATCATTGTAATAGACCCATAAACTGGATGACTTAAATACAATCACGGTGATCAGCACGATGACCGCAAACACCACCCAGGATTGGGCGCTGGCATACCCCATGCTGAATTTGCTGAATGCATCCTCATAAAGCTTCAAGCCAATGAGATGCGTTGATTTGATGGGGCCTCCCTTTGTGACCACAAACGCCGCAGTGAAATTCTGAAGGGCGTTTATCGTCTGCATAAGGATGTTGAACAGCATCACGGTGCTAATCATCGGAAGGGTTACATTGAAAAACGTGCGCACTTTTTTTGCCCCATCGACTTTAGCCGAATCGTACAGCTCATTTGGCACCTGCTTTAGCGCAGCAAGAAATATTACCATCGATGAGCCGAATTGCCACATTTCTATCATGCTTATGGTAAAAAGCGAATACCTGGCGTCACCCAGCCAGTTCAGCGCCGGTATGCCTAAATAAGCCGTAATGTTGTTGACGATGCCTTCCTTCATGAACATGACACGCCACAAGGCGGAAATCGCAACGCTTCCCCCAAGGATCGACGGCAGGTAGTATACCGTACGGTATAAATTGATCGCTTTAAGCTTCATATTAAGAATCAGCGCAATAAGCAGCGCGCAGATAATTTTCCCCGGAACGACGTACAAAACATAATTCAGCGTCACAACCATGGAATTCAAGAAGTCCGGATCTTTCGTAAACAGGCGGACATAATTGTCCAACCCGATAAATTTGTAATTGCCCGCTATCTTCAAATCCGTAAAGGAATAAATGAAGGAAACCATGAACGGGTAAAGCTGAAGCAGACAAAATCCCACGAGCCACGGAAGAATGTAGATAAGACCGATATATTTGCGTTTTTGGTTTCCAAGTGTTTTAATCCTGGCCATAGCAGCCGACCTCCCCGGTTGATAAAAGCCCCGGGGGAAAATCCCCCGCCGGCTTCCGGCAGTTGCCTGGGCAATGCCGTTAAATATTGCAGCAATACCGGCAGCGCATGCATGTCATGCGCTGCCGCGCTATGGGCCGAATCAGCCCTTAAGCCTGTCAAGTGTGTCCTGCAGAAGCTTCATCGTTTCATCGGTAATCGCATCCAAGGATCCGTTTTTATAGGCAACCTTTGCCGCGCCGTCTTTGAAAATCTGGACAATGTCATTGGGCACCGAAAGGTTTTGATTTACGGTGGCGGTGGGAAGCGCCAGATCGACGGCTTTTATTGCTACCGGATCCAGCAGGTTTTCCTCCGTGCAGATTTTTCTTGCATTCTCCGTCGGCGGAATGGAGCGTACATCCTTCAGGGTGCGCGCAGCATTCTCGTCATTGAAGAAATAGTCCAGGAACTTGAATGCATGCTCGGGCGCTTTGCTTGTACTGTTAACGCCGATGATCTGCGCAGGGCGCAGGATGACGCCGGACTCTTTTGCCCCTTCCCATGCCGGCTGGGAAATAATATCGGCAGTATCCTGGAAGTCGTAGTTGCTGCTGTTTATATACGAGGTGATCAAGGAACCGGCAGCGAATTCATGGTTGATCCATTTTGGGTTGGTCCATGGAGCGGAATCAAACAACGCGCTTTCTTGTGCAGGCTGCAGTGTCCCGCTGGTATACATCCGGTCTATCAGGTCAAAAACCTTATATAGATCGTCTCTGGTAAAGTTCAGCGTATAGTCGGAGTTCATGACTTCCTTGCCGGTAAGCTGGGCAAGATTGGTAAAAATGAATTCCTTGCCGATGGTAATCAGTTCATAATTGAGCATGTACTGTGCCGGGTTGTTTGAATGAAGCTTCTTGCCTGCTTCAATCAAATTGTCCCAGGTCTTGATCGTAGAAATATCGATACCCGCAGCGCTTGTAACCGCCGTATTCACAAGGATCGCTCCGGCAGTGACGCCGCTTGGCAGACCGACGGTGACGTTATTGTAGTTGCAGAAGTTATTCAAAAATCCCTGGTCAAAACCCGAAATATCAAAATATTTGCTCATGGTCTTGACATCGACAAAGACGTTCCCCAAGCGAAGCAGGTCTGTTGTCATGGACGCATCAAATTGGATGATGTCGGGGGCGGTTCCGCTGGAAAGCTGAGTTGTCAGCTTCTCAAAATACCCGTCGTACCCTCCGTACTCCCCGTCGATCTTAATGCCCGGATTTGCAGTCTGATACTGGTTGATGACCTCAAGCGTTGCCTGATGCCTTGCGTCGGAACCCCACCACATAAACCTCAGGTTCGCGCTGTCAGACAGAGTTTCTTCCGGCGCAGCTTCAGACGCAGTTGTGCCGCCGGATGCGGTAGTCTCCCCGGATGGATTGTTTTCCTGGGATCCGCAAGCGGCAAACAGTGTCAGGCACAAAACCATTACCAGAAGAAACGCCGTTGCTTTCTTTGCCATACATACTCCTCCTTTTTGTCACTAGAATATTGTTTATTCCCTACAGATAAATGTTATCAAATACACATCTTTATTGAAAGGTCTACAACTTGACATAATAGTAAATAAAGTGTATAAAATAATATGTCAGGGTATCTTTATATGACATTTATAATCATTTTTTGATGTCTCATTGCGAGGTAACACTTAATGTATCATCTGATTATTGTGGAAGACGAGGATAATATCCGTCAGGGTTTGGTTGACTTGTTCCCCTGGGAAGACTTCAATTTCCATATCGCGGGCGAATTCTCCAATGGCCGGGACGCATTGTCCTTCATCGAAACCTCCGGCGTGGATGCCGTCCTCACCGACATCCGTCTTCCCATCATGGACGGTATTGAGCTGGCGCAAACAATCCAGTCCCGCAAGCTCAATGTGAATGTTGTTTTCCTGACAGGCTACCGTGATTTCGAATACGCCCAGCAGGCGGTAAAATGCGGCGTAAAGGACTTTCTCATCAAACCTGTCAAATACAAGGAGCTGGCGTTGACTTTTCTCAGAATAAAGGAAAGTCTGGACGAAAGATATAAAACACGGCAGGAATCCGGCACCCCGGGTGAAGAGCGGGTGAGCAGCCCCTACTATGACCGGATCATGGCTACGGTAAAAAAATATGTCTCCGAAAATATCAGGACAGCCACCCTGGAGGATGCAGCCCTGGCGGCCAATCTCAGCAGCGGTTACCTGTCCAGGCTGTTCAAGGAAAAAAACGGCATAAATTTTTCCGAATTTGTGAGCCATGAGAAAATGAAGCACGCCGCCATTCTGCTCAAAAGCACAGACTACAAGGCGTATGAAATCGCGGACATGGTGGGCTATGACAGTCCGCACAACTTCTCGAGGGCTTTCAAGCAGCATTATAATATAACGCCGGCAAAATACAGAGAACAGAGGTAAAATTATCTTGATGCGACGAAAATATTTCATACGGAAGCTGGTCACCTATTTTGTTTTCATGATGCTGCCGATCATTGCGCTTGGTTTGTCTTTCTTCTTCTATGCCTCAACCAGCCTCAGGGAAGAAATCGACCTGCGGTCAAAAAACATCTCCACACTGGTTGAAAGGCAGCTGGAGCTGCTGCTTAACGCCTCTTCCGACCTGAATGTCCTTTTCAGCAACAATCCGGCTCTCACACTGGCCATGTCCAAGGTCCTGAATGCACAATCCCTCAATTATACCGAGTCCATCTACCAGAACATCATCATTTCTATCATAAACACCTTCAGTAACTCAAAACGCTTTATCGGCTCAATCTACCTGTATCAGGACAATGCGGCAGGAAATTATTTCCGGTCGGGCTCACAGATTGTAAACATAAAGGATTCCTATGACAAGGAATGGCTCGAAGAATACAAATCCGCTCCCGGCGATCAAACCCTGTGGGTTACCGAAAGGTACTCGAAATACTACCAGTTTGAAGAGCCCCGTCAGATGATTTCCATTTTCCACCGTCTCAGGAACGCCCAAGGCGTTGTTGTTTTTAATCTCAAACCGGAGGAATTCAAAAAAAATCTGGATGATCTGCAGATGTATAAGTCACAGACCATCCTGGTGACTGATCCGGATGGGATCGTGCTGTTAAGCAACAGCAATGCCGATACCATGGGAATCAGCAGCAAGGCAGGCATTGACCTGCAGTTCACGAGCAAGAAGACAATCGGCCAGAGCAATATGTTCATCGTAGAATTCGGCGACCGGGATTATCTTATGTCCAGGGTTCATTCCAGCCAATTTGGCCTGGATTTCATTTCTCTGGTTTCTGAAGACGAGGTGTACGGCTTACAGGATAAAATTGTTTTATTTGTGGGAATTGCAGTGCTGATTGCGTTTTGCATGAGTTTCTTTCTCAGCTATTCCCTGACGAAAAAAAGCTTCCGTCAGATTGACATCATCCTTCAAAAGCTTCAGGACGCGGAAAACGGAGTGTACGTCAACCAGGATTTATCCATTTTTCACGATGAATACGATTCGATTTTGCACAACATACTGAATACCTTTATAAGAAACAGCTACCTCAACCTTCAGCTCAACGAGTCCAGGCTGCATCAAAAGACCGCGGAATTGACGGCCTTGCAGCTGCAGATCAACCCTCATTTTCTATTTAACACCCTGGAAACCATAAACATGGAGATCTTTAAAGCAACCGGCGCTGCAAACACTGCAAACGATTTGGTCCAGAACCTGTCGGACATTTTGAAATATTCCCTTGGAAGCCCCAACAGCATTGTCACCTTGAGGGAGGAGATACAATACAGTAAAATCTATCTGAACATCCTACGTTTCCGATATCCAAACAGGTTCATGGCATTCTGGGATTACGAAGACGATATGCTCGACGTACCGATAATGCGTCTTCTATTCCAGCCGCTGATTGAGAACAGCATCTACCATGGGATCAAACCCAGGCAAGGCAAAGGCCTCATCCGGGTTCGGATAAAAAGATGCGATAATGGACTTTGCGTACGTGTGGCAGACAATGGAACCGGAATTCCAAAAGCTGAGCTGGAACAACTGCGCAGAGAAATCAACGAGCTAAATTTCGATAAAAAGCACATTGGCCTGCAAAATACCAATAAGCGTCTTGTACTTTACTACGGACCAAAGTCTTCGATAAAGATCCAAAGCAAATACCTCTTGGGAACAGTGATTTCCTTTTTCATCCCGGGGTAGTTCAAGCCTCAGGAATGGTGATAAAAAAGCTTCACAAGAATACGGCAAGAAGAACGGCACCCGCCGACAGGACAACGTCCAGCAGTAGTTTGACTGCAAGCTGAGAAGCATTCATCCACTTGTCCCATTCCTGCTTGAATTGCAAAAAAAACACCGCGGCAGCGCCCAGCAGGAGGAAAATATACCAGGGAGACAGAATAAGGGAAAGATAAAAAACAACGGCCATATAGGTTCTGGCAAGAATCCCCACATGTTTTTCACCTTTTTCAAAAAAACTGCCGCCATTCCTCCGAAACAATGCAGCAAGAACGAATTGCGTGAAAACTGCCGAAAAGGAGGTTACAAAAGTAAAAACCAGCAGGTATTTGGCAGCCGTAAAATTAAGCCAATGCCCGCTTCCACCGACGGCAAACCATGAAATGATGTAAAGCAGCAGGATATGCAGGAACTGATCAAGCAAAAAGCCGGCCAGGCCGGAAAGACGTAATTTTTCAGCTATCCTGGCCTTGTAATGGTCCAGGGCAAAATGGAAGGCGCCATTTAGCAAAACCATACCGGATAGCAGCAAACCAAAAGGATAGGCAAAGATAAAAATACACAAGGTAACGACAAGGACATGCAGCATGTTCCACTTCAAATGCCTGCCCTTTTTTTCAGCAATTGTATCGGTTTGCAATACAAAGTCACCTATAAGATGCCCCAGCAATAAATAATAAAAAGCCATTCGCCGCTCCGGTAATTTTTATAGAGTGATTCGGTCCTTCCCCTGTCATATTGTGGGAGCCCCGATATGAAAAGCCCCCTGGACATATATCGTCAAGGGGGACGGTTTTCTACAGCCATTCTTACGAAAAGGCATAGCGTGAAAAATGTTCGACCTTGAATTTCTGGCTCCGGATGTTGACCTGTATGTTCTTCCTGGATGCCTTGTCAAACAATAGCCCGCTGTATTTTTGTACGCTGATGGTTACGTCCTTGTTGAAATCGGGCAGGTCGGGAGTAAATTCTATATAGGCTTTGCCTCTTTCGGCATAGACCTGCACCTTGATGACAACCGGCAGCTGCCTGTCATTGATAAAATTCCTGGGAAAATCGACGGTAACAAACCCGACTTTATATTCTCCGCCATTTTTTGTGACTCTTATTTCGCTTTTGTAAATTACAGGTTCCTGTGCGCATCTCCAGTCGGTATTCTGTGAACTACTCCAGCAATAATCCCGTGTGCTTCCGCAGTCATGGTTTGCGGCGTAAGCCGGCATTGTTGAAAACACGAGCATCAGCAACACCAGTATGGCCGTAAGCTTTTTAAACATACTACACCTCCGCTTCAACTTTTTCGGGGATATTCCCCAGGAGCCCTGGACAAATTTCAACAAACACAACGATCATCATGGCATTTCGCCGCAGGACGAGTACGGCCCCATGCCAGACAATCCTGCCGTATTGAAAACTTTTGTCCCCAGCTCCCGGACCCGTAAGGAATACCTCATCATCAAGCGAGTCATTCCCCACCTTTTTATTCTATCATACGGGCAACTGTCAATAGAATGGTGTAAAGTACCCAATTCCCATAATTCTCATAGGACCTTGCTACTATTTTTCCATAGTACCCATGATATGTAAATCGGATCTGCTGCTTAGAATAATTCCGGTCCATCGGCAAGCGTCAACCTTCCTTATATAAGCTTCAGCCTTTCCGAGGCTTTCAGCCGCTTCACCGTGCATACCGGCCGCCTGCAGCACCTTATATCTTCCAAACCAGCATTTTGCAGCCTCGTACTCCGATTCCAGCTTGTCGGCCTCTGAAACAGCCCCGTTAAACAGCTGCAGAGCTTCTTCAAGAAAGCCTTGCTGCAGCAGTAAACCACCTTTATACCTGACAGCCTTTATTTTTTTCCGGTCATTCCTGCATTCGCTGAAAATCTCCACGGCACTTTCATAATGCTCCTTTGCAATCTCAAAGGAGCCTTTTTGCTGTTCAATAAAGCCTTTATACATATGACATTCACCAAAGCTTGCAAATTCATCCGCTTCCTTGAATATGCCCCAGGCGGTATCCAGCAGCCCGGCACCTTCCTCATGCCTCTCCTGCTTTATGCAAACCCGTGCAATCCCTGTAAGATTGACCCCTTCTTCCACGGTCGCCTTCAGATTCCTTGCAAGGAAAAGGGATTCTTCGTAGTTCCTTTTCGCCGTTTCGAAGTCTCCCGTCTCGTAGGATATGTCACCCAGATTGGTCAGGCTTACGCATTCATATAGCTTTGAGCCGACTTCCCTGGCGATGGACAGTGATTCGAGGAACTGCTTCCGGGCGGATAGGAAATGCCCCCTGTCAAGATATAGCACCCCGAGATTAATGCAGGCTGCAATAACCCCTCTCTGGTATGAAAGCTTTTTTGATATGTCCATGGATTTGTTGAAGAACTCCAGCGCCTTTGAAATCATTCCGGTGGAATGGTAGATGATCCCAAGATCTCCGGATACCCTCGCCATGATCTCAAGCAAATTGTTTTTTTCCGCATATCTGTAGGATTTGTTCATATATGCCAGGGCGTTGTCGATGTCTCCCCTGCTGAAGTAGATCATCCCCGCATGCTTCATTGTTTCGGAAAGGCTTCTGTAATCCCCGGTTTTCAGTATTACCTTTTCCGATTTCTTTGCAAAGCCCAGGGCGCTGGAATCGCCCTTTATCCTCAAAATATTGCATTTCAGCTGCAGCCATTTTCCATAATTGAGGTTGCCTTCCCGCAAGCCCGGCTCAAGTTCATCGATGATGCGGGATGCGTTATCCAGCTTTCCGGCATCCTTGTAAACCTCTGCCATTTGTATCTTTATGAAGTTGATATCATCCTGCAGGACGGCATGGTCAAGGGCTCTGCCCAATTGTTCCAGCGCATCGTCATAATTTGCATTGATAAGATAGATCCGCCCTTTTTCCTTATAGGCATTAAAAATCCTCGTATCAGGGGCATTTTTAGGGCTGGAGCCTGCCAGTTCAAGAAATTTTTCAAAGTATTCCAGGGAACTACCCAGATTAAACCCGTCTTTTAGTTTCCATGCCGCTTTATAGCAGTAGTCGGCCGCTTTTTTCTGCATCCCGGCTTTAATAAAATGCACGCACAGGGTTTCAAAGTAATTCTCCAACTCGCCGAAATGATTTATTTCCAGATACTCTCCGATTTTTTTATGCCAGAGGGCCTTTTCTCTGTTCAATATACTATCATATATTACTTCTCTTTCAATCTCGTGGGTGAATTCATAGATCTTGTCCACGATCCTTGCAGAGGTATGGGTGGATTTCAACTCGATCAGGTTCATCTGTACAGGTATGCCCGCCATTTCTTCAACTGTAACCGAATTATCCAGCAGATGGTTTACCAGTGAAAAGGAAAATTCCTTGCCGACAACTGCCGCAGCCTGCAATATTTTCAGAACCTTTCCGTCCAGGGCCGATATATTGGAACTGATCAGCTTCTGAATGTTCTCGGGCAATTTCCCCAATTCCTTTACATCCATCGAGGCCTGGCCTTTTTTAACGGAATAGGATCCTTTTCTTTTGATGTTGGAGAGCAGTTCCTTTATAAACAGCGGGTTACCCTTGGTAAATTTCAAAATTGCATCAAACAGCGTGTCGTCAATCTTACGGGAATTCAGCAGCGCACAGGTAAGACTTTTGACGCCCGATCTGGAAAGGGCATTCAATTTTACCTGGGATTTGCAGTTGGCCTCTGCCGGCAGCAATCCCTTCAGATCATACCGGGAGGAAAAAACGAAAACTGCTTTCGTATCCCTGATCATGGGGACGATATCGTTTAAAAGATGAATGGAGCCGCTGTCGGCCCAATGTGCGTCGTCGATGATGACCAGGAGTTTTTGCTTCCGGCACAGGCTTTCGAAAAATAATGCCAGCTGCTTCACCAGCTCGCGGCGGATACTGTCGTAGTTCATGGATTCAAAAATGCTCTGAAAATCCCTGTCCCGCTCCAGCCCCATCAGCAAACCCAGAAAATCGTAGTTGTGCTTGATTTCGTCATCGCTGCAATTCACCAGAATATAGTCCAGGAAGGATATCAGCCTGTGCTTTCTCATATTGCTGCTGTCCAGGGTATTGATATTCATGATCCCGTTCAGAATGCCGGCAATCAGACTATAGGATTTATTCTGCGCGATGGTATTGCATTCCACCCATACTTTTTTCAGATCGTTTCCAAGCCTGGAGGTAAACTCCTTTAAAAGCCTTGTTTTACCCACTCCGGCCTCACCGGTTACAATTGCGCATTTTATTCCGGTGTTGAGGGCCTCATTGAAAATGGAATTCAGCAATCCTATTTCCTTCTGCCGCTCAATCAAATCCAGTTCCTCTTCGTAAAAATACTCGGCGTTGATTCTTAAGGGCTTATAGCATCTTACAGGCTTTTCCTTGTTTTTCACCTTTACTTCAATGGGTCCGGAATATTCAAATTTATCCCGCGTTTCCGTAAAAACAGACTCCGAAACAAGGATGCTCCCCTCACCGGCACTTATCTGGAGCCTTTGAGCGGTATTCACGATATCGCCCATCACCGTATAATCCCGGTCGAAATAATTGCCTACACCGCCCGTAACCACCAATCCATAATTGATCCCTATAGAGAGATTCAATGCGACGCCTTTTGAAGATAGCATGCTTTTGGAAAATTCCGAGATCAGGTCCATCATTTTTATGGCACACAGGGCTGCTCTTCTGGCATCGTCGGTATGGGAATATCTTGCGCCGAAAAGTATCATGATACAGTCCCCGATATATTTGTCGATGGTTCCTTCCAGCTCATATACGGGACTGGTAATATAATTGAAGCATTCATTGATGATCTCGCGCACCTCTTCAGGGTCCAGCTTTTCAGAAAGCGAGGTGAATCCGGATACATCGGCAAACATTACGGCAACGTTTTTTCTGCTCTCCGCCAGCGTTCCATAATTTTCCACAGAGCTTACTCCCTCCGGATTGGCCGTCCTGCTGCCGCAATTGAAGCAAAATCTGGCTGCCTGTGGATTTGGAAAGCCGCAGGCGGCACACGTACCGGAAAATTTCACACCGCAAAACCGGCATTCACGGTCATTACCGCTATTCAATTTCAGGCCGCAGTTAAAACAAATCAAAATCCTCACCCGCACATTTCCTTAAGGGTTAACAAATCCTCTGAGTTGAAAAAAACATCCTTTTGTCGTATACTGTATTTGTTACATCTTCATTATATTGTATCGGAATGAAAATGTAAAACATTAATGCGGGTGCTGCAATTCCTGTCATTCATTTCCAGTGACAACGCGGCAGTCTTATGACATCATGGAACGGGAGTCAGCATCCCTTCGCGCCTTAAGAAGGACATGAAAATTCTCAAATTGCGCATTGAAGTATGGGTGGTTTATGTATGATGAAGTGTTGAAGGAATTCTACGATATCGGCAAGTCCCTTTCCTCTGAGAAGGATACGTTAAAGCTGTTTGAAAAAATCATAAACAGCAGCCTTAAGCTTACCTCGGCAGATGCGGGTACCATTTATCTCGTCGTAGACAGGGAAACCGACGAATGGTCCCATATAAAAAACGGCGTAACCCGCGGCAAGCTTTTGAAATTTGCCATCGCCTGCAGCTCCAGCATGAGGGTGAATCTCCAGGACTTTACAGCGCCCATATCGAAAAAGAGCATCTTCGGTTTCACCGTGATTTCAGGCAAATCGCTAAAAATCGACGATGCGTATAAAATCGGCAAGGATGTCGAGTACAGGCACAACCGCAGTTACGACAAAACGACCGGCTACAGGACCAAATCCATGCTTTCCATACCCATGAGAAACCATGATAATCATATCACCGGCGTCATTCAGCTGATCAACAAAAAGCAATCCTGGGATACTTCCATTGATTTTGCCAAAGGCGAAGCCGATTACAAAATACTTCCCTTCAACGACACCGACGAGCTCATCATGAATTCCCTGGCGGGGCAGGCAGCCGTAGCGCTGGAAAACAGCCATCTGTACAGGGACCTGCAAGGTCTTCTCAAGGTCTACAAGGAGCAAAACAGCCGCCTGTTATATTTAAGCAAAAATATCATGAAAGCCCATGAAGAGGAACGCAAAAGAATTGCCAGGGAAATTCACGACGGTCCGGCCCAATCCGCAGTTAATCTGTCTTTCAAGCTGGAGATGTGCAAAAGGTATTTTGCCGACGGAAAGATGGATGAACTGCAGGCGGAAATGAACAAATTCGGAGAGGCAATTCATTCTACCATGGATGAGATCAGGACCATCATCTATGATCTTAAACCCTCATTTCTGGAGGATGGGCTTATCGCCGCCGTTCAAAGGCATATTGAGACTTTTTCCGCCTCCAGCGGCATAAATATCGATTTTGACTGCAAAGGGAAGGATTCAAGCGTAGAATATTATATGACCTCCACCCTTTACAGGATCGTCCAGGAAGCGCTTTCCAACGTTAAAAAGCATGCGGAGGCCGGCAATATCAGTATTAAGCTGGCAATAACAAATGCACGGATCACCCTGGATATTGCCGATGACGGCAAGGGGTTCGACGTGGAAGAATTGAAAACCAGAAAATTCGACAGGCTGAAAGGCGGTTTCGGTGTTGAGGGAATCCGTGAGCGTTTGGAATTGATCAGAGGCGGCCTAACTATACAATCAGCGCCCGGAAAAGGCACTGCACTGCACATAGAGATACCTTTGAACTAGTAAAGGCGGTTGTTGACAGCCGCCCCTTACAGGATTACCTGCACACCTGTCATTGCGAGTGCAGTGCAATGGAGCGCGGCAATCTGTGCGAGGCGCATGTCAATGTACCTGTCCCCGTTTGCTGCAGTATTAATCCAGCTTTTCTGTCTTGTTGTTTTTCACAAATGACTGGTCCCAATACTCCACATAATTTCCGGTAGCCCACTCTGCCATAATTACCATACTGCCGTCAGGTATATCCAGCTTGCTTAAAGGTTCGACAGCCAGTTCCCCATCTTCAATGGCATACAGCAGAATCGTATTCCGCATCAATATGACTGCCAGGTCTTTGTTGGGAGAAGTGTAGGCATCCACCGCCTGGGGAACTTTATCTGTGACAATGCTCCAGGGGATGTGAAGTATATCGTACGCCACCATATCGGCAGGCGGAATAAGATTGATGTTGAACTCCATAAACGCCATGGGGCTTCCCGGCTCCAGATTTACTCTGCCCTTGAAAAACCAGTGTCCTGCCTTTCTAAAAAGAGCAAAATTCTGTTCCTGGTCTTTTTCAATAATTTTACTTATGCTATTATTGTTTGAATTGTCCAGCAAGCCGGATATCGCCCCTTGCATGGCCAGGCTGCCGTTCTCCCCCGCAAGGTCGGAAAGCTTGATGCCTTCCTGCCTGGCGATATTGTCCACAGGTACGGTCCTGAGCACTTTTTTCTCTTCCGTCTCAGAGGAATCGGTTTTTCTGATCACCTCCACATTTTCTGTACAGATGTAATCATTACCTACATATAAAATGTTTTTTTGAAGCTTTGTTTCCATTCGCAGGTATTTTTCCGATTCCGTTTCATTTGCGGTCATGCTTTTTAAATATCTGCCGGAAACCATTACTGCGGATATCGTATCTTCAATTCCTTCACTGCCTAGAATTTTCCTTACTTCAAGCTTCCAAAAGCCGTCTTTCCTTGGCAGGTATATATTATCCGCCGACAGTACGGGTTTTGTCTCCCTGTCGGTCATCGATATCCAATACGTCTTGTATTTGTATTCCTCAATGGTCTCTCCGGTGGCTTTCTCACTCATTTGCTCGGGTATTCTCAGCCCAAGCATCAGCCCTGTATTAACCGATTTATTTTCCTCAGCGGCAGCCTCCTCTTTTTCGTTTCCGACCTGTACGGCTCCTCCGTAAAGGTCTTCCGTCCCCCCTCCGGCTCTGACCATACAGTACAGCTGATTGCCAATGCCGGCAATTATCTGCTCATCGTCAAGCTTTACGAATTCGTACAGGTATTTATCCTCCGACGAGGCCGTAATGACCTGGATTTCGCTATTTTCGGCACCTATGCCCTCATTTGCATCAAGGACTCTGTGGAGAAAATACTCCTGGGCATTCACTCTTTTTATTTTATAATTGACATTCTCCCAGCTTGAACCGTTAAACCTTATGGAATCCCCGCTAAATTCAAAAACCTTGCCGATCAGGCTGCTATCTACCATGCTTTTATTGCCGGTTTCCTCGTAGCAGCTCTTAATGATCCAGCTCCCCTGAAGCGGCACTACTTTGTTTTCAGGGCTCACAATCTTATTGGCGGACTCTCTTGACAATGTGGCGCAGCCTGCCAATAAAACCATCATCATGGATAAAAACAACATTAGCCTGATTATTTTCATATGCATCTCCAACAACTAGGCACTGGCGAAAATATAACTTCCGCTGATATTTTCAGTGCTCCTAATTCCCGTAGCTGAGGACAATAACCACCTCGGTCCCCTCCTCGGGTTTGCTTTTTATTTCAAAGCTGCCGTGCAGCAGCTTGACAATCTCGTCACAAATGGACAGGCCTATTCCATTGCCCGTTTTACTGTTCCTTCCTTTATAAAACTTTTCTTTTACATTGGGCAGCTCGTCTTGCGGGATTCCACATCCGGAGTCCTTTATCCGGAAAACCGCCTTCCCGTCTTCTTGCTTTGCCGTGAACACGACGCTTCCTCCCGGAGGTGTGAATTTAAAGGAATTGTCCAGGACATTCAAAAAAATCTGCTTGAGCTTGTTTTCATCCGTCAGCATGGCAGGCAGCCGGGTTTCAAAATCATACCGGAAAAGGACGCCTTCTCTTTCAGCCCTGGGCAATAGTTGTTTCCCCACATGGTTCACCACTTCCTCCAGATTGACCCAATCCTTTTTAATTTCCGCCTTGCCGGTAACAAACCGGGAAAAGTCGAGAAGCTCTTCCACCATTGCCGTCAAACGGTCGCTTTCCTTCTCGATGATGTCCAGTCCGTCTTTGAGGGTGATCGTGTCTTCCGGACTGCTTTCAGCCAATGTCACCGCCCAGCCCTTTATGGAGGTAAGCGGAGTCCTCAACTCGTGGGATACCGACGATATGAATTCGTTCTTGAGCCGGTCCCTTTTTACAATTTCCTCCGCCATATAATTCAACGTATCTGAAAGCTTTCCCAGCTCATCATCATAAATTTTTCTGCTGTGAACCTGAAAATTGCCTGAAGCCATTTTTTCCGCCACCCGCGTAATCAGCTTCAAAGGCCCGACAATGGTATTTGAAAGCAGGATTCCGATAATGGCTGAAATGCATGCGACAACCACTCCGATAATTACAAATATTCTTGATATGTCCAGGATTTCACGGTTCACTTCCCTGAGGGAAGCAATGAATCTTAAGATTCCAATGGTGTCTTCCTTGGATCTTAAAGGATAGGAAACTGCCATCACACTCTCGTCATCATAATCCACTTTGCCAATCCAGCTGCCGCTGCCTGCCTCCAAGGCAGCCTTAACATCCGCGGGCAAAACATCTTCCTCCGGCAATACCCCGATGGAATCCATCATAACCTTGCCGTTGCCGTCAATGATCTGCACCTGTACGTCCGTTTGCTTCCAGAAGGAATCAACATTGTTCAGGACATTGTCATAAAGAGAGTCATCAGAAAAATACCTGTAGTAGATTTCTGCAGATGCCTTTACCTGACTGAACAAATTGCTTTCCAGATTCCTGTAGTAATTTTGCCGGACAATGTTGATGATAAGGGTTTCAAGAATAAAAACCGTTAAAATCACTACAAGAATATAGCTAAGAGCCGTTCTTTTCCTGATGCTGATCATTGCAAGTCTCCTGCCATCTGTAACCAAACCCCCATACGGTCTCAATGAACTGCGGTGCGGACGGATTGTCTTCAATTTTTTCCCGCAGCCTTCTTATATAAACATCCAGTGTTTTCAGATCGCCAAAATAGTTTTTTCCCCACACGGCATTCAACAGGTCGTTTCTGCTCATTGCCTTGCCGGGGTTGCAGATCAGTATCTTCAAGACTGAAAATTCCGTCGGTGTAAGCTCAATTTCATTGTTGTCCTTAAAAAACTTCTGGGAATTAAGGTCTAATAAAAGATTCTTATGGGGAATAAGGGTAACGGCCTCGCTTTTGACATTCTCGGTTCTTCTCAGGATCGACCTTATACGTGCGGTCAATTCCCTGGGATTGAAGGGTTTCACCATATAATCGTCGGCCCCCAGTTCAAGGCCTGCGATTTTGTCCACATCCTGACCTCTGGCGGTTAACATGATGATGATGATTTCAGGGTCGTCGCACCTGACCCTTCTGCACACTTCAAAGCCGTCAATTCCGGGCAGCATGACATCCAGGACCACCACCCGGGGCTTATGCCCCTTGATAATGTCCAGCGCCTTTTCTCCCGAATCTGCTTCCGATACTTCATAACCGTTTCTTTCAAGGTTTATGGTAATGAATTTCCTGATGGAGGCTTCATCTTCAACCACTAGAATTCCTATTTTGTCCTCGTTCATACATCCCGGCTCCCACATAGATTTACATTACAAGTTCTATTATAATACATAATTTTATTTATTGGTAGTTGGCAGTTTGTGGTTTGTGGTTGGCAGCCCGGCAACCGGAAATTCCCATCAGGCTGGCGGCAGCTTGCACCAGCATCGGCGGTTGTCGGCTTATGGCCTGCAGCTAAAGGCGGCAGACCTCCCTGGCCGTTTTATAAATCGACAGTACAAACAGGCTGTCATCCTGCATCTGCCGTATTGACTTGAAGATTCTTACAAAGACTTCCTGTGTAAGCTGCGAAACCTCACTTCGGTTTGTATATTTGCTAAGTATGATATTGTAAACTCTTTTCTGATAATTTTCCGTCAGCTTCTCAAAGGCCTCAACATTGCCCTTCCTGGCCAGTGCCAGAAGCTGTCTGTCATTATCACTCATATGTACATTCCTTCCCCAGATAATTTCACCTTAATCTTATACTACGCAGTTTATTAATTATTTAAAAAATAGTTAAAAATTACAATAACAGCTTCCACCTTCAGTACGCAAGTCCGGCAATAAGCAATATTACAGACAAAATCCGGTAATAATAAGTTTAAGGCACTTGATTTATATGATTTTGGGAATATAATATAATAGTGTCGGGCAATTGAGAAAATATGGCACACCTTATCAGCAAATTTATGATGGAGGAAAAAAATATGGCAAAAAATGCGATGCAAGGCGCCTGGAATACGAAAAGAAAGGAAGATGAAAGGCTGCAGAAGATGAAACAGAAAAAACAGCATGGTGCCGGAGCCCAGGAAGTAAATCCGGAAAGGGAGGCAGCGGAAGAAACTGCGTCAAAATCCACATAAACAATCAATTATCTAAAACAGTCTGATATTATTCTGATATTATAAGGAAGCAAGGGACAAAACATCCCCACTGCTTCCTTACTCATTTCCTCCGGATTATTCTATCCTGCCCCATGGGATACCTGCCGCTGAATCCGGCCTGTCACCATAACCTACCGTATCTTTTTATGCAAGCTCAAAAACATCTTTTGATGTTTACATAAATATAACTATGTAAAATTCAACAAACGCCTTGTTTCAACATAAAATACAATAAGCCTAAAAAAAGGGGATGTCCCATGAGTAATATATCTTTACTACTAGAACGCTTAGCAGCAGGTGAAATCGGAACAAACGAACCCGTTATCTTTGATACGACAACGGTTTCAACAGGCAATATCAGCTATGATAGCACCACCGGCGTCATTACCTTGCAGGAGCCAGGCAGATATGAATTTGACTGGTGGGTTGCAACACAGGGCTCTCCCTCCACCATTGGAACCGTCTTCGCATTGGTTTCCTCCCAGGGAGATTTTATCATTGGCGATTCGCCAGGCAAAACAGGACAAGTGGTTGGAATCGGTATAATTGAGGTCACCGCAGCGCCTGTGACCGTTGAATTAAGGAACAACAGCAACGCACCCGTTTTTTATTCAGCCATTGTTCCGGTCAAGGCCTTATTGGCTGTGATCGGGGAAGATAATATGGGCATAATCGGTCCGACGGGCGCGACGGGACCAACAGGCGCGACTGGTGCGACGGGTGCTACTGGCGCTACTGGCGCCACGGGCGCGACAGGTGCGACGGGCGCGACGGGTACCACAGGTGCCACGGGTGCAACTGGGGCCACGGGTGCAACTGGGGCCACGGGTGCAACAGGTGCAACTGGTGCCACGGGCGCGACGGGTGCAACAGGTACGACAGGTGCCACTGGCGCCACGGGCGCCACGGGCGCGACAGGCGCCACGGGTGCCACTGGCGCTGCAGGTACCACTGGCACTACTGGCGCCACAGGTGCCACTGGCGCAACGGGTACAACAGGTGCGACAGGTGCCACGGGTGCCACGGGTGCAACTGGAGCAACTGGTGCCACGGGTACAACGGGTGCGACGGGTGCGACAGGTGCCACGGGTGCGACAGGTACAACTGGGGCAACTGGTGTAACTGGTGCCACGGGTGCCACCGGTGCCACCGGCGCAACTGGGGCCACGGGTGCAACAGGTGCCACGGGTGCCACCGGTGCCACCGGCGCAACTGGGGCCACGGGTGCAACAGGCGCTACTGGCGCAACCGGGGCCACTGGCGCCACTGGTGCAACAGGCGCTACTGGCGCAACCGGGGCCACTGGCGCCACTGGTGCAACAGGCGCTACTGGTGCAACGGGGGCAACGGGTGCAACGGGTGCAACGGGCGCTACGGGTGCAACGGGTGCAACGGGTGCAACGGGCGCAACGGGCGCAACGGGCGCAACGGGCGCAACGGGCGCAACGGGTGCAACGGGGGCAACGGGGGCAACGGGTGCTACGGGCGCGACGGGTGCTACGGGCGCGACTGGGGCCACCGGTGCAACAGGACCGACAGGGGCGACTGGAGCCACGGGTGCGACTGGTGCCACTGGCTCAACGGGCGCCACAGGTGCAACGGGTGCAACGGGCGCCACAGGTGCAACTGGTGCAACGGGCGCTACGGGCGCTACGGGCGCTACAGGCGCTACGGGCGCTACGGGCGCTACGGGCGCTACGGGCGCTACTGGTGCTACGGGTGCAACAGGACCGACAGGTGCTACGGGTGCTACGGGTGCAACAGGTGCGACGGGGGCAACGGGGGCCACGGGCGCAACAGGCGTTACTGGGGCCACGGGCGCGACGGGGGCCGCAGGCGTGACGGGTGCCGCAGGCGTGACGGGTGCCACTGGCGCTACGGGCGCTACGGGCGCTACGGGCGCTACGGGCGCCACAGGTGCAACGGGGGCTACGGGCGCTACGGGTGCCACAGGTGCAACGGGGGCTACGGGCGCTACGGGTGCCACAGGTGCAACGGGGGCTACGGGCGCTACGGGTGCCACAGGTTCCACAGGGACGACTGGAGCCACGGGCGCAACGGGCGCAACAGGACCGACAGGCGTGACGGGTGCCACAGGCGCTACTGGCGCAACCGGGGCCACTGGCGCCACAGGTGCTACTGGTGCTACTGGTGCTACTGGCGCTACTGGCACCACGGGTGCAACTGGCGCAACAGGTGTGACGGGCGCAACAGGTGCAACAGGTACGACGGGTGCCACAGGACCGACAGGTACGACCGGGGCCACTGGCGCGACAGGTGCCACGGGTGCAACAGGCGCTACTGGCGCAACCGGGGCCACTGGCGCAACCGGGGCCACTGGCGCAACCGGGGCCACTGGCGCAACCGGGGCCACTGGCGCAACCGGGGCCACTGGCGCAACCGGGGCCACTGGCGCAATCGGGGCCACTGGCGCGACGGGTGCAACAGGCGCTACTGGCGCAACGGGTGCAACAGGACCGACAGGGGCGACTGGCGCGACGGGTGCAACAGGCGCGACGGGTGCAACGGGTGCCACTGGCCCTACTGGTGCCACGGGGGCCACAGGACCGACAGGGGCGACTGGTGCGGCGGGTGCCACGGGCGCAACGGGCGCCATAGGTGCAACAGGTGCCACGGGTGCCACGGGTGCAACAGGACCGACTGGTGCCACTGGCGCTACGGGCGCCACAGGTGCCACGGGCGCGACGGGTGCCGCAGGCGTGACGGGCGCCATAGGTACCACAGGCGCGACCGGGGCGACTGGCGCGACGGGTGCAACAGGTGCCACTGGCGCGACCGGTGCTACAGGCGCGACGGGTGCTACAGGCGTGACAGGTGCCACTGGCGCTACTGGTGCAACAGGACCGACTGGTGCCACTGGCGCGACGGGCGCGACGGGTGCGACGGGTGCCACTGGCGCAACGGGGGCCATAGGTACCACAGGTGCTACGGGCGCTACTGGCGCGACAGGCGCAACAGGTGCCACTGGCGCGACGGGTGCAACAGGGGCCACAGGCGCGACCGGTGCTACTGGCGCGACGGGTGCTACAGGCGTGACAGGTGCCACTGGCGCTACTGGTGCAACAGGGGCCACAGGCGTGACCGGTACTACGGGTGCAACAGGTGCCACTGGCGCGACGGGTGCCACAGGTACGACAGGTGCCACTGGCGCCACGGGTGCAACAGGGGCTACGGGCGCTACTGGCGCGACAGGCGCAACAGGTGCCACTGGCGCGACGGGTGCAACAGGGGCCACAGGCGCGACCGGTGCCACGGGTGCCACTGGCGCAACTGGGGCCACGGGTGCAACAGGTACCACGGGTGCCACCGGCGCAACTGGGGCCACGGGTACAACAGGTGCCACGGGTGCATCTTAAATATATCTGCTAAATGCCTAAAAATAAATGACCCCGTTTCATACCAGTGAATCTTTGTTTTTCTCTATAGATTCGGCAATCCTCTTATATTGGTCAGTGTATTTGAATTGGATAGTGATACTTTTATCTTCATGGATGAATATATTTTCCACAAGCTCTATAAGAATACCACGGTTCAGCTCCTTAATGCCGTTGTGCCTCTGAAAGTGTTGCAGATATGGGTTATCTGTAGTAACACCCTTAGCCAGTGTTGCCTGTTCGTCACGCAAAGATTTTATTGCCTGTCGCAATTGTTCGTATTGTTCCCCGTATTTAGTCTTTAATCTACGGTAATCATCTTTTGCTATATCTCCATTTTGCCAATTCTCATATATAGAGTCTTTTAGTCGAGTTATTTTTTCCAAATCCCGTTCACGACTTTTTAAGTTTTCATTCAACCGTTGCAATTGGGTTTTAACAATAGGTACCGCATTTATTTTTTCCATCAGTTCCGCCAGAGAATAAACAAGCTGGATTTGTGCCTGAATCGTTTGAAGAACAGCTTTTGTCAAATGATCTTCCCGAATTGAATGTCTTGTGCACACTGACTGTTGTGTATAGGTGCGGCACAAATAGTATGCATGCTTGCGCTCTTTTTTCCGATGCATAGCCTTTTTACAATCATTGCAACGAAGAAAGCCAGAAAACAGATACAATTCCTTTTGTAGTGGCGATATTCTTGTATCACGCTGATGCAGGCTTTGAGCTTTACTAAATATTTCCTGATTTATTATGGATTCATGGGTGTTTTCCTTTATAAACCATTCACTTTCAGGGACTGTGATACGATTGTGTACTTTATAGCTTTTTACCCTCTGTCGGCCTTGGACCATGTGACCCAGATACATTGGATTTTTCAAAATTCTAGTTACTGTTGCAGCGCACCATAAGGTATTGTCAAAACGGTCATGGGGGTTATTGTATTTCATACCTTTTGCCCGTTTATAGGAGGCGGGATTAAGTATTCCCTGAGATGTGAGCTTTTTTGCAATACTCATCTTGCTCATACCTTCTATAACAAACCAACTATATATATCACGCACAACCGCCGCCGCTTCTTCATCAATAATAAAGCTATTTTTGTCTTTGGGATCCTTGTCATAGCCATAGGGAGGAAATGCGCCGATAAACCGTCCCTCTTCCCGTTTATTGTTAAATACATAACGCACTTTTAAAGAAGTTTCCCTACAATGGTTGTCGTTTACCACTCCTTGCATGGGAACCGCGATACTTTGCATCGCTTCGGGATGTTGATAGCTGTCAAGAAACGGTAAATGCAAAGATATGAACCGAACATCATGCAAGGGAAAAAAATATTCCAAATAGTAGCCTTGGTCGGCATAGTTGCGAAACGGACGTGAAAGGTCTTTCACAATGACGCAATTAACCTTTTTCATCTCAATATCCCGTAACATACGTTGGAAATCCGCACGGGTATCGTCAGTCCCAGTCAAGCCGTCATCAATGTAGCAGTCAACGATAATGTATTTTTCGGCTGAGTCAAAGTTTTCAATGTACTTTGATATCAATGCCTTTTGGTTTAAAACACTATAACTTACATCATTTCCGTCCTCTTTAGATAGTCGGATGTATACGGCTATTTTCCAAATAATCTGACTGACATTCCTTGCGACGTTTGATAAAGCGTGATCTCTACGACCCATCTTACTTCCTTTCTTCATAATCGCGGTTAAGTTATATCCATGGCTATGCTATTTTTGTCGGCGCGTGTCAGCAGCTTTTTAATCCAACGAAAAAATTTGTTAGCGTATTATCGAGTGAAATTCCATTGGGTAAAAAAGCAATCTTGACTTTTATTTCACCGCTGCGAAAGCAATAGGGATTTTTTATTTGATTAAAAAACTGCTCCATTCGCTGGGGCAAAGGCAAATTGCTATCCATTTTTACCGTTGCAATATCAACCAAATTATGTATATCCATTTTATTTATCTCCATTTGACTCATTTCATCCAATTGACTTAAAGTAAACATAATCATTCTCCCCTTTAATCCATGCTATTAAATACTATTCAAAAACGACAAAGCTCATGACGGGCTGACAAGCATTGACAAGCTAAAAAAGAAAAGCTCCCTCCTATAAGCTGTTTTTTAATAAAAAACAACTTATAGCAAAGACCCTTTTCGGCCTTATGACTATAAGCACTGATATTTTGGTGCCTCGCTATAATTTAAAGGGCTGGCTCAAGCTTAAAAAAGCAAAAGCCAGCCCATGATTGCAATATTTATAGTAAAATGGACAGTCTTGTTGGGAAAGTCCATTTACTGTAGACGTTTTCTACTCGGAAGAATATTGTTTGCCTCATAAAATGTTACCTGCTTTATGAATGCCTTCAACGCGGCTTGTTCCCCAGCTTCACTATCCCTGAGCCAAAGACTTCTTTTTAGCAATCGCCGACAGACGTGCCGTGCAGGCAAGCAACCCCATGGCACAGGCCAGAAGCACATAAGGCATCAGCGAAAAGGAAATACGCGCGAAAAGCTGGCCAAACAAAGGTGGCATTAACGTGATCCCGGTATAAGCAAAAGCCATCTGCAACCCCATAGTTGCCTGTGCGTTTTCTTTTCCGAAATAAACGGGTGTCTGATGAAGCATGGATGGAAAGATCGGTGCAAGCCCCAATCCGATGATCACCAGCGCAGCTATTGTATACAGAGCAGGCAGCGGCAGCAGCATAAACACAATGCCCACGACGACAAGAATCACGCCAATACGAATCAGGGCTTCGTTGCTGAGCTTTATGGAAACAAAACCGCTCAACATACGCCCAGCCGTAATCCCCAAAAAGAACAGTGATACCCATCCCGCCGCACTTTCAGGCAGGATATTCTTTATCTTCACCAGATAACTGGCTCCCCATAGCATTATAGAGGCTTCAATTGATATATATAGGAAAAAGGTCAGCATAGCGAAGAAAGCCCCCTTTGCCCGAAGCGGTTTGAGTAGCCCATGCTTTGGTTTGCCTGCCTGCGTTTCCCCTGTGGGTCCGGCAGATGGTTTCTCGTATTTTTTCCACATGGGGAGCGAGAATAGCAGCAACACAACTAAAGTAAACTGCACAACCGATATGCTGGAATAACCACTTCTCCAATTATACCCCCATTGTGCTAAGGCAGATAGCAGAACAGGCCCGAGCATGGCTCCAATACCCCAAAAACAGTGCAGCCAGTTCATGTGCTTTGCCTCATAATGCTCCGCAACAAATTCATTCAGTCCCGAATCCACCGCTCCGGCTCCAAGGCCGAGCGGAACAGCACAGGCCAGCAGCCATAGAAACGAGGGGGACAAGGAGAACACCATCAGCGCAATGGCTGTCATAGCAACGCTTACAACCGTGACTTTGCCTGTGCCAAACCGCCGAATTAGCCGATGCGAGAATAAGCTGGATATAATCGTACCACCGGATATAAATATAGAAACGAATCCTGCATTCTCTACAGGTACCCCAAAATCTACATACATTATAGGCCATGAGGAACCGAGCAGGGAATCCGGAAGTCCTAAGCTGATAAATGCCAGATAAATCAATGCCAAAAAAATCATATGGAATCTCCTGTATAAGTTAATCTTTTATTCCACCGGTTCATATTTCCCTCGAACCCCAGACTGATAAGTAGATACCGACAATGCAAACAGACCGGAGATAATGTCGGCATCCAAATCGCCGTTATAGTCAATGGAGGGAAATATGTTCCGCATAGCTTGCGTGGGAATTTCCTGCTGAATTGTTTCCTTCATAGCAGTGGTAAAAAAATCCCCGTATAAAACAACATGGTTTGGATTCACAATGCTGCAGACGATGCTGATCAATCTGGATATTGCGGACCCGGTTTGCTGTGCATTCTCGTAGTGCATTGACAACCAATCAAGGCCCAAAGGCAGGAGAGATACTTCACCTGCATATCCGCCTGCACCTTTCAGAATTTTGCCGTCGATCAAAATACCCGCGCCGGGATTAAAATATTTCGGAAAGTATATTCCCGCAAGAACTGAAATCGGTGCAATGGTTTTGCCATAGCCTAATACTGCAGCGTTCACATCGTTTTCCACCAAAACAGCTAGTCCGTATTTTTTTTGAAAGTGGTCTGTAAAAGACAGTCCTTCCAGTACAGTATAGTCATTGACGAGGATCACCCCGTTGCGTTCCACCCCAGGCAGGGAAAATGCCAGTACCCGTATTGTAGGATATGCACGCAAACATGACTCCGCCATCTGTTCAAAGCATGTAATGCCAATTCTCTCGAAGCACTGCTCGGTTTGCCATATAGTCTCGCCATACAGATTGCCGACACAGGAGCGAATAATATGCTCACCGCTGCGTACCCGGACCGACAGTGCAAGCACATGGGCATATTCTGCATTAAAGGCATATGCTTGTGACGGCCTTCCGCCTGTAGCGGAAACTGATTTGCCTAACAGCACCTCTTTGCTTTCCACCAAAGCACTTAATATATTGCCGACTGTAGCATAGCTAAGTCCTGTTAATTGAGCCAAATCCTTAATTGTGGCCGTTTTGCAAGAATATAGGCTCCAAAGAACGGTTTGAGCATTACTCTGTTTCATGCCCAACATGTTGATACCCATAAAAATCACCTGCCTTATTTTTCTATCGTGAATATTGGATGTGTATCTTGCGCCACAGCCTGTTCCATCACACGGCACTCCGTCATGACTCCTGATTGAAAGCTCATACTGCCCGCTTTTGTGATTTACGAATCACTCTGCATGGCACACCTTCGACAAAGGAATCTGCCGGGGCATCACGCGTCGTGACACTTCCCGCACCAATAACGCACCTGTCACTGAATGTTCATAAAAGTAAACGGCCTGTTTAGCATTAAAACATATATCAACTAATATGATTACACACCACTCTACGGACATGTGATCCCGCATCCCGAAATATAGTCGAAGCTCTCCTTGGCACAAACAAAAGCATCCTTTTGCCAACTCTCCTGTTCAGCCAGGCCCCACTTTACACCCGTGCGGTGACATGCTTCAAAGATAGGGGGCCAGTCAATCCGCCCTTGTCCCACCGGAACAAGGTACTCCTTGCCATCAGGAAAAACTGCGGAATCTTTAAAGTGGCAGATTTCTATCCGCCCGCTGTACCGCTCAAGCAGGTTGACGGGGTTCAGTCCTGACCGTACGGCATGATAGACGCACAAAGTTAACCCTACCTCCTTTGGGAGCATTTTCATAACAGTGTCCACAGCGCACACCCCACCCACTGTCTCAAAATTGAACCAGAGCGGATGAAATGTAAGGGAAATCCCCTGCTCACCCAGCACCCGAGCCATCCGGCTCATTTCGGCGCAAAAATACGATATGCCTTCCGGCGTCATCTGATCATGGGGGATGGTACTAACGCAGAGAGACTTGCTTCCCCACAGGCGGTTCATCGTCACATAGTGATCCAGATTATTTCTTACCTCGTCAAAACTGTCCTGCGATGCAATGCAGGTAAGCCCTGTTTCTTTTAAAGCTTCGGCTGTGAACTCCAATCGAATGGCGTGATCAATCCACTGGAGCTGTACGTAACGGTAACCCATATTCCGTAGCTTATGGAATGTGAACAGCAAATCGTCCGGAGTAGAAAGATATGTTTTGAGGCTCGAAGCCTGATATCCAAGAGAGGTCATAAACATTCTCCTTTAATCACACATACAGTTATCTTATCGGTTATTATAATGATTATAATAACCGATAAGATAACTGTATGCCAAATTTATAATAAAGTCAACATCTTAATGAGAATTCACCGCGCTTTTAAGGATAATTTTATACATACTCTCGCATGGAAGAATCATAATTGACGCTTTTATTGGGCAATCTTTATCTTTCTTTGATATATGTCAGATTGTCATACATGATATGAGTAGCTGATCAAATCGGTCATTACCAAAACTTATGCGTAAGCGATGGAACACCTACCGTATAGTATAAAAATAGCTCCATGAGTTTTGTGGAGCTGTTTTTACCAAAAACCTTCTTTTGCAATTTTCTTTATGTAGTTATATTGTTTACGGATCAGCTTTTT
>JAFABI010000086.1 GCA_023426125.1 Bacillota bacterium | reverse complement strand
ATTGCGATCGCAATGCAATGGAGCGCGGCAATCCAATGAGTGATACTGGTTAGAAGCAGAGATTGCCGCGTCGCAAAGCTCCTCGCAATGACAACCGGGGCGCTTTCCACCTTAATTTGCATTCTTTTCATTTTGTGCGTTAAACGACTACGGCACTTTGGTAAGGGCTTTTACCCTGACTTTTGCATTTACCGTATAGCTGCTTTTCGGATAGCTGTCGATGAGCCGCTGGAACAAAGCGACGGCATTCCGTGAATCGTCCAGCAGCTGGTAGCTCCTGCCCATGTAGTAAAGCGCCGCATCCAGCCTGCTGAACTGCGGGTCATACACCTCTACTTTGGCCAGCTTCTTTAACGAGTCCTGATATTTTTTGGTGTTATACAGCTTGTACCCTTCGTCATAAACTGCTTTCGCAGCACTCGGCATAACGGACTTGTACAGATTGTCAAACCGATCCTTATCCTCGCCCTGGAAATCCGCCGTTTTCATTAGCAGCAGCATGTCGGCTGCATTTTCCATTTGCTTTTTTGACACAAGGCTTTCTATTTCATAGAGCTTTATGATGGATTTGTAGTAATTAACGGAGCCGGTAGCCTCCTCCAGGTCGTTCTTCATAAGCGCATGCTCGGAAGAAAGCTTTTCATAATCCGTTTTGTATTGCTCAATCGTTTTTTGCGCATTGATTGCATTCGTATCGTCAGGCGGATTATCTTCAATTTTCTCCGGTCTGGAAAAAATGCTCTGAATCAGGACGGCCAGCAAGATACCGGCTACAAAAAACGCGGCAAACCTCAACCAGACAAATAATCTCTTCGGCTCAATGTCAGGCTTGCTGCGAGGTTTCCTGCTTATATTTTCCTTGTCTTTTACAGTAGGAGCAGTATCCCTTTTTCTGGTCCTGGGTTTTACACTGTTGTCAACATCGCCATTATCGATGATGCTCAAATATCTCAAAGCCTTTACACTATTTTGTTCAGCCTTGACAACCCTGTCGAATACTTCTGCCGCACGTACATTGTCCTTTGTATACGCGTAGCATATGCCCAGCAGGTTCATTGCCTCGTAAAAATGAGGGTTCATGCTGATCGCTTTCTTCAGCTCGATGATGGCAATATCTTCACTTCCGGTGCGCAGACTTTCTATCGCCTTATTGTATAAAAAAACAGAATTCCTGATATTGTCGGGTATATCGGCTTCATTCTGTGAAATATCCTTCAGGCTGATAACACCAAAATCCTTTATTTCCTGCTTCAAGTCAATCAAAAATACCTCACCACCTTACCGGATACTGGAAACCAGGTATCCGCTTAATTCGATCCCATCACATTTACCAATCCCAGGCCTCCCCATAAGCTTAAGACAAAAACCGGTAACCGGAAATCCGCCGGATTACGCTGCTGAATCAACAGTATTGGCTCATATACTCAACCATCAGCGGCCAAAAGCCGTCCTGACCGCGCCGATATAGGAAAGTGACCCGAAAGCGCAAATCACTTCATCCTGCATTGCAGTTTTCCGGGACATCCTCACAGCCCCTTCAATTGTATCATTAATATACACATTTTTACAATAGGGACTGATGGCGACAGCCAATTCCTCCGCCGGCAGCGCCCTCTCATTGTCGGGCGTCACAACGATTACCCGGTGGCAATCCCTTATCACAGCCTTGATCATGGCTTTATAATCCTTGTCCCTGAATACCCCCATGATAAAAGTCATCCTTCTGCCGGGAAAATACCTGTCAAGGGCATCCCTTAAAACCCTTGCCCCCTCGATGTTATGCGCTCCGTCGATGAGAAAGACAGGATTTGTTCCAAGGACCTCCAACCTTCCGGGCCACCTGGCATTTTTCAGTCCTTTCCTGACGGACTCCGAAGTAATGGCATAGCCTTTGTCCATTAACAGCTCCGCCGCTTTTACCGCTACAGCCGCATTTTTCAGCTGATGCTCCCCTAAAAGGGATATCTCAAGCCCTTGATACTCCTCATAATCAAATACCTGCCCACCGATATGGTATTTTTCAAGCCTTATGCTGGAAAAATCCACATAATGGAGGCTGGCATCCCTCTCTCTGCAAACACTGCTGATAACCTCAGCAGCTTCCGCATCCTGTGCATAGGATAACACCTCTCCGCCAGCCTTGATTATGCCTGCTTTTTCGAAAGCGATTGCCGCAAGCGTATTCCCCAGCCGATCCATGTGGTCGTAGCTGATTGTAGTGATCACGGCCAGGTCGGGAGTCTTGATGATGTTCGTCGAATCAAACCTCCCGCCTAAACCCACTTCCAGCACGACAACATCACACCGCTGTTCGTAATAGTATTGGAAGGCTATTGCCGTTACAATTTCAAACTCGGTAGGATGATTCTCCCCACGGGCAACCATGATGTCTACCTTACTTTTTACATAGCCGGTGATCCGCGCAAGATCTTCTTCACCGATTTCAGTGCCGTTGATCATTATCCGTTCTGTAAACCTCTGGATGTAAGGCGATGTGTATATCCCCGTCTTATATCCCGAAGCTGCCAGGATGCTGCCGATAAATGCCACGGTGGAACCCTTCCCGTTCGTCCCGGCAACATGGACATACTTAAGCTTGTCCTGCGGGTTGTCCATAAGCTGAAGCAAGGCCGCAATGTTGTGCAGTCCCAGCTTCAACCCGAATTTGTAAGTGCCGTGGATATAGCTTATCGCCTCGTTATAATCCATTATTGATTTGCTCCGCAACATTTCTTATATTTCTTGCCGCTCCCGCAAGGGCACAGATCGTTTCGTCCAACTTTATCGCTGCTGCGGGCGGCAGGCTTTTTGGGCTGATCGTCGCCGTGGCTGGCCGTGACGGGCTCCGCCACCTTTTCCCTCTGGGGCTGGTGCTCACGGTCGATCCGCGACCTTAAGATCAGCTTGACCGAATCCTGCTGGATGTTTTTAATCATTTCCTCAAACATTTCAAAGCCTTCGAACTTGTATTCCACAACAGGGTCCCTCTGACCGTATGCACGCATTCCGATACCATGCCTTAACTGGTCCATGGCGTCGATATGATCCATCCACTTTTCATCCACTACCCTTAAAAGTACGACTCTCTCCAGCTCTCTCATCAACTCGGGGCCAAATTCCTTCTCCTTGCCCTCATAAGCCTCAAGAGCGGCGTTTTGCATTATTTCCTTGAGTTCTTCCTTGTCCAGCGTTTCCATTTCCTCCTTGGACAAGTCAAGACTTCCTTTAGGCATGAACAGATTCTCCGCATACGCCCTCATTCCCTCCCAGTCCCAGTAATCCGGATGGGGGCTTTCATGGCAATAGGCGGCGATGATGCCGTCAATCGTACCGTCGATCATTTTCACAAAGGAATCCTTCAGGTTTTCTCCGTTGAGCACCTGTTTCCTCTGTCCGTAAATGACTTCCCTCTGTTTGTTCATGACATCGTCATACTGCAGGACGTGCTTTCTTATATCAAAGTTCTTGCCTTCCACTTTCTTCTGGGCATTTTCTATGGCATTGGACAGCATCCTGTTTTCAATGGGCTGGTCATCTTCCAGGCCTAAAGCATTCACAATGTTTGTAAGCCTGTCGGAGCCAAAGAGCCTCATCAGGTCATCTTCCAGGGATATATAGAATCTGGAGGAACCGGGGTCTCCCTGACGTCCGGAACGTCCCCGCAGCTGGTTGTCTATACGCCTTGATTCATGCCTTTCGGTGCCGATGATATGGAGCCCGCCCGCCTCAACGACCTTATCATGTTCTTCCGTCGTGACCTTTTTGAACTCCTCGTAGGAGGCTCGGAAAACTTTGCGCGCCTGAATGATTTCCTCGTCGTTGGTTTCATTAAAGCTGATGGATTGATAGATGATATCCTCCTCATATCCATTTTTGCGCATTTCCTGCCTTGTCATAAATTCCGGGTTTCCGCCAAGCATGATATCGGTACCGCGGCCGGCCATATTGGTGGCAATTGTGACGGTTCCCAATCTTCCGGCCTGGGCGATGATCTCCGCTTCCTTCTCATGGAATTTCGCATTCAACACCTGGTGGGTGATTCCGCGCTTTCGGAGCATTGCGCTTAACAGTTCGGATTTCTCGATGGAAATTGTGCCTATCAAAAGAGGCTGTCCGGTTTTATGGCGTTCAACGATTTCGTTGATCACTGCATTGAACTTTCCTGTTTCGTTTTTGTATACGGAATCAGGGTGATCCATCCTGATCATTTCCTTGTTTGTCGGTATGACAACAACGTCCAGCTTATAGATGGTCTGGAATTCCTGTTCTTCCGTCTGGGCCGTACCGGTCATGCCGGCCAGCTTTTTGTACATCCTGAAATAATTCTGGAAAGTGATGGTAGCCAGGGTTTTGCTTTCCCTTTCAACCTTTACGTTTTCTTTTGCTTCGATTGCCTGATGAAGGCCGTCGCTGTACCTTCTTCCGTACATAAGGCGTCCGGTGAATTCATCGACGATAATGACCTCGCCGTCCTTGACCACATAGTCGCGATCCCTTTTCATAAGGCCATGGGCCTTCAAGCCCTGGTTGATGTGATGGGAAATGGTCATGTTCTCCGGATCGGACAGATTTTCGAGGCCAAAATACTGCTCCGCCTTTTTTACGCCTTTTGAGGTGAGGGTGGCTGTATGCGCCTTTTCATCCACGACATAGTCGGCGTCGATTTCGTCGTCATGCTGTTTGTCGTCGGTCTGGGTGAAAACCTTGATTTTCAGCCTTCCCACAAAGGAATTGGCCTTTTTGTACAAATCCGTTGATTTGTCGCCGGCGCCGGAGATGATCAAAGGCGTCCTGGCCTCGTCGATCAGGATGCTGTCAACCTCGTCCACGATGGAGTAATGGAGCTCTCTCTGCACCATGTCCTCCTTGTAGATGACCATGTTGTCCCTCAGGTAGTCAAATCCGAATTCATTGTTGGTTCCGTAGGTTATATCGCAATTATAAGCGGCTCTTCTTTCTTCATTGCTAAGCCCATGCAGGATCAAGCCCACGGACAGACCGAGAAAGTTGTAGATCTTACCCATCAGTTCGCCCTGGTATTTGGCAAGATAATCATTTACCGTAACCAGGTGCGCGCCTTTTCCTTCAAGGGCGTTCAAATAAAGAGGAAGCGTAGCCACAAGGGTCTTGCCTTCTCCGGTTTTCATTTCCGCAATTCGTCCCTGGTGCAGTACAATACCGCCAATCAGCTGGGATCTGAAATGTCTTTGCCCTAAGACCCTGATTGCTGCTTCTCTCACCACCGCAAAGGCTTCGGGAAGGATATCGTTCAGAGTCTCCCCCTCCCCCAGACGCTTCCTGAATTCCGCCGTCTTTCCTTTTAATTCTTCATCGCTCAGCGCCTTGATCTTTGGCTCCAGCTCTTCTATCTCGTCCGCCAGCGGCAGAATCCTTTTCAATTCCCTGTCGCTGTATGATCCAATAATTTTTTCCAAAAAATTTTTAACCATAAATCCTCCACTTTACATTAGACTGTAGATTGTCCTATTATCGTTCCTCATTCCGCAGCGAAAACTTCATTATTTTTCCGCATTCATGCGTCCCGTAAAGATTGCGGATGCTTTAAAGTGCTATCCTTCCAGGGATGGATACGGCAGTTTTCGCTGCAGTGCCGGGCGATGGTGGAGATATATCCGAACCGTTCAAGGGGATATCGATGATTCCGACGCCCGCGGCTTGAAACAAAGCCATGCTGTAAAAAACATCCGGCTCTGACGCGGTATAGGAGTATGGAAAGCAAAAAGATCCGTCAGGATTGTCCCGGCTCTGCAGGATTTCTTCCAGAGGAATAAAGGCACTGATTTTATAACGGACTGCATTGGAACAAATGTCCCCTGCCAATCCGCCGGCCGGTTTTACGTCCGCTTCATCTCCTTCACCGCAAAGGCCGGCCATATAATTCTGCAGTGGAAACAGGGCAGTATTAAAAACCGCCATACCCTCGGCAGTCAGCGCGGACAATATCAGCAAGCCGATAAAGAGCCTCTTTAGCAGCACGTTTATCCTCCTTTCCGTTCAAGCCTTTCCAGTATCGTTTTATAGCCATCCGCACCGTAATTCAAGCATCGGTTGACTCTGCTTATCGTAGCGGTGCTGGCCCCTGTTTTTATACTAATATCCGTATAAGTATTCCCCTCTTTAAGCATTTTTGCAACCGCAAGTCTCTGGGCCATCGCCTTTATTTCCGAAACGGTGCAAATATCCTCAAAGAAATTATAACACTCATCCATTCCTTTTAGAAGCAAAATCGCTTCAAAAAGTTTATCCGTCAAATCGTCCTTGATTTTGGAATTCATACCAACCCCCCCAAATATTCCAGGCTCTTCGGTTTCAAAGGGACTTTAACACACTAATATCCTGAATTCCCTGTCTGCATTTACAATATCAGCTTTTACGGTTCCCGTCAAGCTTGTGTCAATGACAAGATACTATAAAATTTTCATTGCAAAAGTAACCCGTAGAGAACGCATTGCGCGTCCGTATGAATGTAATCCATGGACATGAATACCATGCAGCCCTCCAGTGATTCTTGATACCCTGGCGGACGGCCAATGGCCGCCTCTACAGATTTTCTATGCCATAATAATTCTACAGCGTCTAGTGACAACCTGTTCTTGCGCACCTCCTTGATTTCATGCTATACTTTAAACAATAGAACATGCGAAGAAAGGCCTCACATGAACATTGACATTATCGCGGTCAAGACCCGAAGCGACCTTATGAAGTTTATCAAACTGCCCTGGAAGATCTATAAGGGGAATAAATGCTGGGTTCCTCCCTTGATCAGGGATATGCTTGAAACCCTGGGTCCTGGAAAGGAAACGGCGGGATCAAAAATAAGCCGGGAAATGTTTCTGGCTTTTTCGGATGGAGAGCCTGCAGCCAGAATATTTGCGGGTATCGATGCAAATCTCAATGAAAAGAAAAACATCAAATTGGGCTACTTCTCGCTGTTTGAGTGCATAAACAGCCCGCTGGTCGCCGAAGAGCTGTTCAAAAAGGCATTGTCCTGGTTCAGGGAAAGAGGCGTCGAATCGATTATAGGCCCCGTATCTGCGACCGGAACCGACGGCGATGAATACAAGGGACTTTTGATCGATTGCTTTGACCGTCCTCCCGTTATTATGAATTCGTACAATCCACCCTATTACCGGAAGCTGTTGGAAGACTGCGGCTTTGAGAAGGACTACGACGTATTCGCCTATTACCTGGACATGGGCATGCATTTTAAGAAGGACATGTCAAAGGCAATCGAATTTGCACAAAAAAAATACAATTTCAGAGTCGACACGCTGAACCTGAAGGAGATGGACCGGGAAATCCGGGACTTGAAGCATGTCATGGATCTGGCTGTACCTGACGAATGGCCTGACCTGGTGGCTCCGTCGCTGGAGGAGGTCAGGGAAATGGCCGACAAGCTGACCCCTTATGCCGACCCTGATTTTATTGCCATCGCAAGAAGCGGAGCTGAAGCCGTCGGTTTCATACTGTCACTTCCCGACCTAAACCAGGTATTGATCCATATGAACGGAAGAATAACACCCATCTCGGCATTGAAGTATTTGTGGTACAAGCGCAGGATGAAATCCGCCCGGGCCTTTGTCATGTTCGTCGTCCCGGCTTTCCGGTCGAAAGGCGTGTCCTACGCCATCTACCATAAAGCTTTTCAGAATGCGCTCAGGAAGGGCTATGAATGGGGCGAAGCTTCCACAATAGGAGAGACAAACGTCAGAATGCGTTCGGACATAGAGAGTTTCGGAGGCAAACACTACAAGACCTACAGGATCTTTAAAAGATCCGTGGAATAGGGTGCGAAAGGGGACGGTTCTCTGTCGCATATTCTGAAAAGCATTCCTTTACATTCAGGCATGCCGCCCTGCGGCATGGGCATTGGTAAAAAACATCCAAAAATGCAGCTCACTTTAACAGTAGGCTGCATTTTTACATTACGGCTTTTTATTTTTGATAATAGACACCTGTTCTATTTTCATCTGTCTATTTATCGTCAAGTGCTTCCGATTCAACGATTACATCTTCAACAATTGCGCCGTCGATAAATCCGCCCTTTTTCACTTCATACCGGATGCCTCTCCACGAAACAAAGGGATTTTTCAAGGAATAAAGCAGGTAGAAGGTGCCAAACAGGTCAAAGAACAAGCCCATAATAAAATCTATGGGCAATATCCTGTTTTGCGTCAGGGCCCTCATCATAAGCCCTTGCAGCGTCCTCAAACCCATAAATGCAAAAGACAGATACAGAGTGCTTACATTTCCCGTTACCACAGACAGAATAAATATGATCCAGTACCAGAACACCATAAGGATGAAAGTAGGCAATTCAAAGGAAAGATGTGCTTTTACGCCGACTGCAATCCTTTTTGCATAGTTGAGGGACTTCTCTATTCCAAGCTTATCGACATGGCATTCCAGGAAGGGCCCCAATACCAGCTTGTATCCCAGCTTATACAGCGTATTTCCCAGATGGAGGTCTTCCAGAAGGGAGCCTCCGAAGGCCTCCAGCCCTCCTACCTCCTGAAGCAGCTTCTTCCGCATTGCAAATGCTGCCCCCGTTGCCCCCAGGTCCATACCGACCTTTGTCATAAAAGCCCATATAAAAACGGTTTCATTGTTCTGTAAAAAAGTGAAGAACCGGGTCGGGAAATCCCTCCCACCCATGTTAATCTGTCCGCAGGTGGTGATGCCCACCTTTTCATCCTTCAGCGGCCTGACCATCTTGAGGATAAAATCAGGTTTGATCCTTACATCACTATCGCCAAAAAGGACGATGTCATATTTCGACAACTTCATCCCGTTGACCATATTCGAGCTTTTTCCGTTCAGGCCCGGTATGACGGGATTAACAATCAATTGGGAAGCAACCTCCGGATGTTTTTCGATAAAGCCTTTTACGACAGGTATGGCCGGATCTTTAGGATCCTGAAAGCTGAAAATATGCTCCACGGGTCCCCTGTAATCCTGGTTAAACCAGCTTTCAAGATTTTGTTCCAGTTGGAAATCAAGATCCTTAATGGGATGGATGATTGATACACCAACAGCTTCGTCTTCTTCCGAAGATTTCTGCAGCCTGTTGGTCCAGTTCAGATGCAGCTTTACAAAAATCAGCTGAGCGATCCAAAAGGAACAAAACAGGATTCCTACTGCAACTGCGACATAAAACATAATTACACTCCCCCACAACATTTCTACGCCAATTACTTTCAATTCCGGTAATCGTGTATGTCTTTACTATTATATAATGATTCCTCCTATTATACAACCCTGATCGGCCGGTATGCTCATTGTATTTTTTCATGCAATATGGTATATTTATCACAAAGCATACATTCTTTAGGAAAGAAAGTATTATTAATTTAGGAGCACTGAAAATATTACTTGCGCTTTTTCCGCAATTGTAGGTTACATAGGCTGGTCGCAAATGCAAAACATTTGCGACCAGCCTTGGTACCCCAAGCCTACATTTGCATCAAATTTAGCGTAAGTTATATTTTCACCGATGCTTAATAAAGGCGGTTTATTATGACAAAGAATAAATCCATACCGGCAATTTTCATATCCATACTGGTTCTATTTCTTTCCGCTGTTTCACCCGTATACGCAACCATTCCTCCCGACGTCGTAGGCACCGGTTATCAGGAATCGGTCAACGGCCTGGTTGAATTGGGCATCGTCGCCGGCACCCCGGATGGTACATACAAGCCTGAAAATAAAATAACAAGAGCCGAGGTTGCCAAAATAGCCGCCAAAATGCTGGGGTTGGAAAGCGCGGCTTTGGCATCAAAAACCGCATCGGGCTTTGCGGATGTCAGGACAGGTTTCTGGGCGACAGGCTATATCAACGTTTCTTCGGAGAAAGGCCTGACAAAGGGCAACAACGGCCTGTTCAGGCCCAATGACAATATAAGCTACGCCGAAGTGCTTACTATTCTGGTAAGGGCCTTGGGCTATGAACAGGCACTTGACAAAAGTCTGAAATGGCCTGACAATTACCTGATCAAGGCTTTCGACCTCGGCATCGTGGGAGACGTCCGGTGGACAAACGCCGGTGACCCGGCAACCAGGGGCAACGTGGCAAAGCTTTGCTGGAATGCGATGACAGCGGAATATCTTCCAACAGGCTCGACGCTGATTGAAGAATTTTATCCCGACGTGGCCTCCAACTATATCAAGGAAAAGACCGTCGAACAAATTGCAAAGCTTAAGGATGCGGTGGTTTTGATAACCACCTATGACAGCGACTCCAGAAAAAATGAAGTCGGCTGGGGCTCCGGAGTTGTCGTGGGTGACGGAGTAATCGTAACAAATTCCCATGTACTTGGCAGTTCGCCAAGGTTCGGCATCGCATATGACCGTGCAAACCATTCGTCCGGAGAATACTATACATCAACCGTGTATTACAAAAATCCGGAAAAAGACATTGCTCTGACAGATTCTCCCGATCCGGAGGTAAAGCCCGTAAAGCTTGGCAACTCCGACAATCTTAAAGTCGGCCAGAAAGTCGTAGCGATAGGGAATCCTCTCGGCTTGCAAAATACTGTGACCCAGGGGATCATTTCTGCAATAAGAGAGGAAGACGGACAGAAGTATATTCAGTTTGACGCCTCCGTCACCTTTGGAAGCTCGGGCGGCGCACTATTTGACATGTATGGAAACCTGATAGGCATTACTTCCGCTACGGCAGAGCCAGGCGAAAATCTGAATTTTGCAATCCCCATCAATGACGTAAAATCCGTTTTGAGCAACGAAGATACCGCCGAATGCAACTATACTTTAAACAAGCAGCTCACCGAAGCAATGGAGGACTTTGCCTTTGGGAACAAGCATTATAAATTCAGCAATTCTTCGTTTTACAACAGTTTTTCGGATGTATACTACGTAAACTACTACATTTGTGACGAAGCCGAAGGGGCGGCTCTTTTTCCTTCTTCTTTCAGCTCGGCCGACTTCAATGCCGGTTTTCTGAAACAGCTGGAAACCGTCCATCCCATGCTTGAGGCAAACGGATATGCAAATTATATTGTGAATGTCTATTCCTCCGGCAGCACCGCATCCTCAGGCAAAGTATACTCCTATAAGGTTGCCGGCGGCGTCCGGACAGTAATACGCGATACCTATGCTTCCCCTGTTGCCGCAAGGAAATCCTACGACGAAATCAAGACAAATTTGAACAACGGAATCAAAACTCTTTCCGCCGGAACAAAGTCCATCAAATATGACTTCGCCCTGGTTAATGAGCTGTCTACCAACACCAATGCCATCTGGGTTGCACTCTGCATGATAGAAAATACCTACCTGAATTATGAAGAAACCCTCCTTGATCCGGCAAACTCGGAGGAAATCGCAAAAAGCATGGCCGAGATCGCAAAAGCCGTTTCCCTGCAATACCCTGAGAAGCAGGTGTTCGTGACCATCACTTTTTCCCATATCTTTGACAGCTATCCGGAGGAGTATGATATCGATGGCTTTGAGATATTGGATTATGAAGGCCAGTACCTGGTAATCGGGGTTATCAACGAAGTATACGATGTAATTGGCGATGATTACAACTATATTTGGTATTATTAGTGAACTGTTGGCATGGAATAAAGAATGCGCACTTATTGACGGAGTCAGGGAATGTCCTCTGACTCCGTCGGACGCGCAATGCGCGCCCCTACTTTGTATTCTACCAGAGAAATGTTAAGGAGCCAACTTCCCAACCTCTACCATTCTCCGTCTTTATATTCGTATGCAAGGCCTTTTGTTTCGAATTGGAGGCCGCCCGCATTTTTCTGCGCCTGCCGGTGCACGAGATTATACGCTTCGTCATACGTCCATGTTTTGCCATAATCGGTGCTATTAAGATAGATCGTCACGTAATCTCCTTCGTCCTTGCTCAGTTTTATCGGATACAGCCCGTCAGCTCCATGAAAGACTGGGGAAAGCGGTGTTTTATTATATTCGTCAAATTCTTCCGGCAATTCCACATAGAGCTTTTCCCAGGAATATCCTCCGTCCAGCGTCCGGCATATGGCGGGCTCGAAATCCTCAAATTCGTACCTGTAGCTTAAAAAGCCGATTTCACCGGTTGCGAAACCTGCCCCGGTCATTACCCGCGGGTAAATATCATTTGGATTACCGATCTGTTCCCAGGTTTTCCCTCCGTCTGCAGTACGGTATATGTAATTATCCTCATAACCCATTCCATGGAAATTGCACAAAACGAGCCATCCGTCGTTTTGCGTATAAAATCCGATATACCGCTGGCTGGCCCCTACGTTTCGCGCAATGACCTCAGACTTCTCCCATGTTCTTCCCATGTTGTCACTCGTCACCACATAGACGGGATCTCCATCCAGGCCGCCATATGCAATGGCGGTCCTTTCCTCGGAGATGTAGAACCCGGCATCATCCACGCCCTGACCCGTAGCATTATCGCTTTCGGCCGGCTTCAGCACAAGCGGCGCTTTTAATTTGATTTCACTGTTTTTATAGTACAGGATCACATTGCCGTTCTCGTCGAGAGAATAAGAATTGCCTGAGTTTGATAACGTGATATTGTCGAATACCGCGTCTGTTTCCTCCGCCAGGCCGATTTCAGGTGAAGTATCAATTTGGGCGGTATGCTTTTCTCTGTCATAGCCTGATGCAAACTTTATCACGGCCGCAAGATCGGACAGTTTCACATAATGAGTGTCCTCAACAAGATACGCGAGAATATTGCCCCATCCGCTCCCGCTCCGTATGGAACAGTCGGTATACCGGGCTGTGGGGTTTCCGGCATGTTCCGGCCTGGACAGTTCGCCCCCCACCGGTGTATAAGCATCGCCTGCGCTCAGATCGACTTCTTTGTTTTCGGGTATCCACAAGACATCAAACTGTTTTTCTGTGCCCCTCAACGCCATAGCAATATCGCGGAGCTTGAAATATACGCCGCCATCGATCTCATACGCCCACAGGGATACACCTTTGTCATCTACAGAGAGGGTATATTCAACGGGTGTGGCGGCAACCTCGGGTGTGTCGGCAACCTCGGGTGTGTCGGCAACCTCGGGTGTGTCGGCAACCTCGGGTGTGTCGGCAACCTCGGGTGTGTCGGCCACCTCGGGTGTGTCGGCAACCTCGGGTGTGTCGGCCACCTCGGGTGTGTCGGCCACCGCCAGCGCCGGGATATTTAAAAGTGAGAAGATCAGGATCGCAACCATTGCCAGGTTGAGTTGCTTTTTTACATTTTTCATTATCGCCGCTCCTTTAGCTAATTTTATCAAAACTGTTCAAATTTTTGTTCGTACCTTAAAATCAGTGCTGTTCGTTCTATATTCATTGGCACTACCATGCTCTTTTTTATCAGGATTTTCACCCTGTAAAAATTTATGCAAACACATCTGTTTGCTGGTTCCATCATTAAATTCAGACGAAAATAATGTATCCTTAGTTTCAACTTTTGGATACCCGTTTGTTTATTTGTAATTTCAGATAATCAGCCGTCTCATCGTATGGGGTTCCAAATGCCGAATCCAGTGGAATTCGATTTTAACAATAAATAAAGGGGATAAGAAAATGCCAAAAAACCTAAACTTAAAGAATTTTGTAGGATTATCAGACGGAAGATCGCACCCCACATGGCGGGCAGCTTGATAATTCTAACGCCATGAAGGTATAGGTTTGTAAAGGTAGGAAAACTCGTTATTGTTTGTTTCGAACTATGAAAAGAATGCGCAACGAAGGTGGGACAGGGGCAGGTTTATTGTCCCACAAAAGGCAGCAGCCGAAGAATTCGCCGAAGCTGAGCTTATCCGGGATCTTTAATACCTTTGCCGCATCTACCGAATATATCATTCCGGGTACCAACGAAAAAATTATAACAAGGTCGTTATAACCTTCTCCGCAATTCCACCAGCCTGTCGCGAAGCTCTGCCGCCCTTTCGAATTGCAGTTCCCGCGCAGCGTCCTTCATCTCCTTTTCAACCCTTTGGACAAGTGCTTCAAGCTCTTGCCTGTCCATCTGATCCAGATTTTCCCCGATGGTATACTTGGCGCTGTCTTCGGCCACTTTTATGGTTTCAATCACATCACGGACCGCTTTCTGGATGGATGCCGGAGTAATTCCATGTTCGGTGTTGTAATCCACCTGTATTTTTCTACGCCTGTTTGTCTCGCTTATTGCCTTGTTCATGGAATCCGTAATTCTATCGGCATACATGATTACCTTGCCCTCCAGATGTCTGGCGGCTCTTCCCACGGTCTGAATCAGCGAGGTTTCCGAGCGGAGAAAGCCTTCCTTGTCGGCATCCAGAATGGCTACAAGCGATACCTCGGGTAGATCCAGCCCTTCCCTTAGAAGGTTTATACCCACCAGCACATCAAAAACACCCAGCCGGAGATCCCTGATAATTTCCATTCGCTCCAGCGTCTCTACGTCGGAATGAAGATATTTTACCTTGAAGTCCAAATCGCCAAGGTAATTTGTCAAATCCTCGGCCATTTTTTTCGTGAGAGTCGTTACCAGTACCCTGTGCTTTCTTTTTACCCTTTCGGATATTTCTCCGATAAGGTCGTCAATCTGACCTTTTACAGGCTTAACGACAATTTCGGGATCGATAAGCCCGGTGGGCCGGATGATCTGCTCAACTACCTGCTGGGAATGCTTTTTCTCATACTGTGCAGGCGTAGCACTTACATAAACCGCCTGCTTTACCTTTTTTTCAAATTCATCGAATTTCAACGGTCTGTTATCAAAGGCGGAGGGAAGTCTGAACCCGAACTCCACGAGGGATTCCTTCCTGGCCCTGTCGCCGTTGTACATGCCGCCGATTTGCGGTACCGATACATGGGATTCGTCGATGATCACCAGATAGTCCTCCGGAAAGTAATCCATCAGGGTAAAGGGAGCGCTTCCGGGAGTTCTTCCGCTGATATGCCTTGAGTAATTTTCTATCCCCTGGCAAAAGCCGATTTCCTGAAGCATCTCCAGGTCATATCTTGTCCTTTGCTCAAGCCTCTGGGCTTCCAGGAGCTTATCCTGGGCTCTCAAATCACGAAGCCTCTCCTCCAGTTCCTGCTCTATCGTAACCATGGCCTTTTCCATTTTCGGCCTTGTAGAGGCGTAATGGCTGGCGGGAAAAATTGCCGCATGGGACCTTATCCCCAGTATTTCTCCCGTCAAATAGTTGATTTCTGAAATCCGTTCGATTTCATCACCGAAAAATTCTATCCGCAGCACCCTGTCGGTAGAGTCCGGCGGGAATACTTCCAGGACATCTCCCCTTGCCCTGAATTTTCCGCGCTTAAAGTCTATTTCGTTTCTCTCATACTGGATATCCACCAGACGCCTTATAATCTCATCCCTGTCCTTGCGCATTCCCGGCCGCAGCGATACCATCAGCTCCGTATAATCCTCCGGGTCACCCAGGCCATAGATGCAGGAGACACTGGCAACGATAATGACATCCCTTCTTTCGAACAGGGCCGCCGTAGCCGAATGCCGCAGCTTGTCTATTTCATCGTTGATGGACGAATCCTTTTCTATATAAGTATCCGTGGAGGGTATATAGGCCTCCGGCTGGTAATAATCATAATAACTGACAAAGTACTCTACGCAGTTGTCGGGGAAAAACTCCTTGAACTCGCTGCAAAGTTGAGCTGCAAGGGTTTTGTTGTGTGCGATCACAAGGGTGGGACGCTGAACCCTTTCAATGACATTGGCCATTGAAAAGGTCTTACCGGAACCGGTGACACCAAGCAGGGTCTGGTGCCTGTAACCCCGGTTCAGTCCGATGACCAGTTTGTCCACAGCCAGCGGCTGGTCGCCGCAAAGCTTGTAATCCGATACTATTTTAAATTCCGGCATAATTCCTCCATAAAAACTACATGTGGGTGTGTCCCTTACCTTCAAAAAGTGACATTCCCCAGACCCGTGGCGCATTCTTCATAGCCCGGCCCCTGAGGAATACCTCATGTGGGTGTGTCCCTTACCATTATACCATACCGTTTTTAAAATTCAAACACACGTTTGGTAATGGATGCTATAAAAAAATTATGGTATTCTGTAAGGGCTTAGCCCTCAATAGACCAGTTGCATATTTTCCGCGACTTATTCCAAAGAGAAGAATAAAGTCCGCTCATTGCCATCAGCTTTTCATGGGTGCCGGATTCGCAGACTCTTCCCTGTTCGTTCAGGACCAATATTTGACCGGCATTTTGTATCACAGCCAGCTTATGGGCAACGATAAAAACGGTTTTGTCCTTCACAAGGGCGCCTATGGCCTGCTGTATCAGCATTTCATTTTCAGGGTCGATATTGGCCGTCACTTCGTCCAGCAATACAATCGGGGCGTTTTTAAGCAACGCCCTTGCAATGGAAATGCGCTGACGCTCACCGCCGGATAAGGTGGCCCCGGCTTCCCCGACCACCGTGTCATACCCGTTTGGCAAGCCGCTGATGAAATCATGGCAGCGGGCTTTTTTCGCGGCCTCCATCACCTCTTCCCTTGTGGCCATCGGGTTACCAAACCGGATATTGTGAAAGATCGTGTCATGGAACAGGTAGGCCTTTTGGAAAACCGCGCTTATGTATTGCATCACGCAGTCGCAGGTCATTTCCCGGATATCCACCCCGCCAATGGAAATGCTGCCGCCGCTCACATCCCAAAACCGGGCAATCAGGTTCAGCATCGTGCTTTTGCCGCTCCCCGACGCGCCCACAATGGCGGTCATGGAATTTGCCGGCGCATGAAAGCTGATGTGCTTCAGCACAGGCTTATCGCCGTAGGAAAAAGAAACATCCTTGAATTCCACATCAAAACGGGCAACCGGAACATCCTCCGCTGCTTCATCCATCACCGGGGCATCCATCAGGGCCTGCATCCTGTCCATACAGGTGTTCATCAACCGAATAATCCCCGAAATCATGCCGATCAGCTCCATGGGCGCATAAAAGGTAAACACCATTACGACAAAGAACAAAGCCACCGGCAGAGTAATCAGAGCGCCAAGAAACAGATGCGCGGACACGCACAGAATCAGGACGGTACAGATATGGAAGCAGCAAAGGTACAGCGCCGCCAAGGGCATGGCTTTTATTTCAAAATCAAAGGATACCGATTCCAGATTCTTCAGCGCGCTTTTCAGCCGGGATCCCTGCCGCTCCGACATATTGAAAGCCCTGATCACAAACAGTCCCTGCAGATATTCCAGCATCACGCCGGAGGTTTGTGCATGCGCTTCCTGACGCAGCCCGGCGTGCTTTTTGTAGAATTTATGAATTTGCATATGGATGACCCATACCACCGGATAGCCGATACATGCCGTAAGGGCAACGCGCCAGTCCATGGCAAACAGGAACGCCATCATCAGTACCGCGCTTGTGACGGCGCCCACGGTCTTTGACAGGAAGGTCATTGCAAAGCCCTCGACAAAGGTCAGATCGTTGCCCACCACCGAAGAAATATCCCCGACGTCTGTTTCGCTGTAAAACCCCATAGACAGGTGCCGGAGCTTTTCCCCCAGCGCAAGGCGCTTGTCGCACACAATCTCATATCCCACGCCGCTTTGGGACCGGTACTCCAGCAGCTTAAACGCAAAGCGCAAGGCGACGGAAGCGACCAGGGCCAGCGTGATCCAAAGGATGTGCTTTGAGGTAATCAGGGCATCCTCGACGCTCCAGCACAGGACAATATAGATGGCGAACATGGCGACAGACGCCATCGCGGTTTCCAAAAAGCCCGCAGCAAACGAAAAAATCAGCTTGCCGCGGTATTTCCCTGATAAGTGTACGATTCGTTTTACTGTTCGAAGCATCACGGGTTCCCCCCTTCCATACCAATGCGCCAGTTTTCCGTTTGTGAATATGCCTTAAAGATCGACCGGTATGCGCCGCTTGCACGCAGCAGTTCTTCATGGGTTCCGCTTGCTTCTATTTCCCCATTCCTCAAAACGATGATCTGGTCAAATCCCATGACCGTGCGTATCCTGTGGGCGATCACAATCAGGGTTTTCCCTTTTGCAAGAACGCCCAGCGCCTCCTGTATCTCTTCCTCGGAATCCGGGTCGATGCTGGCGGTGGCTTCGTCTAAAATCAAAATCGGCGCATTTTTCAGCATCGCCCGCGCAATGCATATCCGCTGGCGTTCGCCGCCGCTTAAACGGCTTCCCGCGTCCCCGGCCAATGTGCCGTAGCCCTTGCCCGTATTCATGATAAAATCATGGCACCGGGCCTTTTTTGCCGCTTCCATGACTTCATCGTCTGTTGCGTCCGGCTTGCCGATGCGGATATTATCGCCGATGGGGATATTGAACAGGAACGTATCCTGAAAGACAAAGCTGACCATGTCCATTAGTGCTTTCGGCGGCAAATCACGAATATCCGCGCCGCCTACGGCGATCTTTCCTTCGCTCACATCCCAGAACCGGCAAAGCAGCTTCGCGATGGTGGATTTCCCGCTGCCGGACGGCCCTATAATGGCAGTCTTTCTTGCGGCGGATGCGGTAAAGGATACGCCGCGGAGCACCTTTTCCGTGTCATAGGCAAAGGACACGTTGTCAAATACAACAGTATGTCCAGCCACAGACGGAGCGCCGGCCGCCGTTTTCAGCTCCTGCGCCGTGAGAATGGCATGGATGTTTTGTTCCGAGTTTACGATCAGGATAATGCCGTCCGCAAATTCGGCCAGCTTCACAAGCGGGGCGGCAAAGCTCACGGATATCAGAAGAAACAAAACAAAATCCGGCAGCGCCAGGCTGCCCGCCTTTAAAAAGTACAGCCCTATGGGCAGTACCGATACCGTGGTCGCCTGGATCAAAACGAAATAAGCCGACATCATTGGCCAGCAGCTTTTATACCAGGCCAGCACATATTGGCGATAGTTGTTTACCGCCTCCCGGAAGCGCGAAAAGGAGCCCTCCGTCTGATTGAACGCTTTGATTTCCTTCATGCCGTTGACATATTCCACCACCACGGCATTCATTTGATCTACCGATTGATAGTATTTCTCCATTTTCTTCTTGCTGCCGCGCATCATCAGCCAGTAAAAAAACACAGCGAAGGGTATAAACGCAAGGAAAGACAGCGCCATACGCCAGTCCACAAAGAACAGGTACAGCAGGACGGCGATGGGAACAGTGGCGCTTGCGATCGTTTCGGGAATATTGTGGGCTATAAAGCGTTCCAGTTCCTCCACATCGTTTTCCATGACCTTTTTGATCGTCCCCGAATCCCGCTCCAGCACATAACCCAGTGGAAGCCGAGTCAGCTTCCCGGCCAGCTTTACGCGGATATTGCGCAGGATTCGGTAGGCCGCTTTGTGGGACTGCGTCGTGGAAGCCGCAAACAATACCGATTTGAGGATCAGCAAGGCGCCGGCAGCCAGCGCCAACAGCATCAAGCGGCTTTCCACAGCTTCCGGGCGCAGCAGCTCCACCACAAACCGCTGTATGGCAAAATACGGGAAGATGCCCGCCGCCACGCTGCCGATCGCCATGAGGACCGACAGGAGCATATTTTTCCTGTATTCGCTTGCATAGGCAAAAAGCCGTTTGATGCTTTGAATCATAATCCCGTCGCCTCCTTACCGCAATACGATTTTGCTCACGTCCAGAAAGACCCCATTGATATCAAAGGAAACGGATTGTATTTTATCGGTGTTATAGATGCAAAGCTCTTTGAGGTAAGACACGGGTACGTTCACCGCTTCCTCCTGCAAGGTGGTGAGGACATAAGTGAAATCCTCCTGTATTTTTCCTTCGTCGGTCGTGCTGAGCATGTCAAAAATGTGAGCGTCAAGCTCCGGTTTTTGAGAAAGCCCCTGCTGCGCCGGATTGTCCAGGCCATAATCGGTCATTGCCGCGATAAACACATAGGGATCCTGCGGAAAGGCATAGGTATCGTTGACGGAAATATCAAATTCGCCCGCAAGTCCCTTTTCAAACCAAGTCATAGTTTCGTAGCCTTGTATCCGGATGTCGATTCCAATTTCAGCCATCTGCCCTTTGAACGCGGTCAGGATTTGTTCGTCCGCGCTGCGCTCGCTCATATAGATGACGGTAAGCGACAGAGGAACGCCATTTTTCACGCGGAACCCATCAGCATTCTTCTCGTTCCATCCGGCTTCGTCCAGGAGACTTTCGGCTTTTTGCATATCGTATTCGTAAACAACGGTATCGACATCGCAAAACGGGAGTGCACGCGAAAACAAATAATCCGCCTTTTCCTCATAGCCGTGCAGGATCGTGTCGATGATCTGCCGCTTGTTGATCCCGTACTGAATGGCCTGACGCACTTTGAGATCTCCCAACGTCTCACTTGCCGTGTTCAAAAGAAAATTGCGGGTAGCGTAAAGGGTATCGGATATTTTGGCTTCCAGGCCCTGGGTATCCGAGAGCTGATCAAACATGTCGTATGTGACCTGATAGGAACCGTAAAGCACGTCGATCTCACCGGCCTGCATCGCCATTAAGCGGCTGTCGGCGTCTGGAATGATTTTTACCGTAAAGCTGTCCGGTCCGGATGCTGTTCCCCAATACCCGGCATTTCTTGTAAAGGTATAGCTTTTCCCCGGCGTGCAATTCTCTTTTTTGAGTTCATACATCCCGGTTCCCGCAGTATCTCCAAGGATGTTGCCGTAAGGATTGTTTCCGTTTTCGAACACAGCGGGAGACAGCATGCCAAAGGGGATGGCGCTTAGATCCTGCAATACCGGGTAATAAGGCGTTTCATAATGAAAAATCACAGTATGTTCATCCGTTGTCTCAACCGAAGTGATCCTGGAAATGCCGCCATAGTAGGAAATCTGTTCCGACTGGAATTCCTGCATCTTTTCAATGTTCATCTTTACAGCTTCGGCGTTGAAAGGCTGCCCGTCCGTGAATTTGACATTTTTACGCAGGTTGAACACCCAGGAGCTGCCGTCGCATTTCCATGATTCCGCCAGGCCGGCTGCCGCTTCTCCATCCTCAAATCGCACAAGTGTTTCATACACTAGGGGAGAATAATGATAGAGACCCTGCCCGTCTTCGATGCCGACGGGGTCATAGCTTGCAAAATCAACACTTTCTCCCACGTTGATGCTGCTTCCTGGCTTGGTATCATTGTTTGTATTGCACGCCGCAGTGGATAAGGCAAGGAGCGCGCAGGCTGCAATCGCAAGCATTTTCTTAAAATGTTTCTTCATTATAGGACCTCCAATTTGATTTAAATTTTTGAGCAGGTTTGCAGGCTGCTCTGAAATAGCTTTTGTGAATATGGGTGCGTAAAATCCCGCACGGCCGCCGCGTTATGGACCTGTTCCACGATTTCGCCGTCCTTCATCACAAGAATGTGCTGTGCCATGTACAAGGCGATTTGCAGATCATGCGTGATGAAAAACATGCCGCAGCCAACTTCTTGTTGAAGCCTTTTTAGCAGCTCCAAAATCCTTTTTGTGATCGTCGCGTCCAGGCCGGTAACGGCTTCGTCTAAAATTAGGAGCTCCGGCTTTATGGAAACCGCTCTTGCAAGGCAAACCCGTTTTTGCTGGCCTCCGCTCAATTCATGCGGATATTTGTCCGCGGCATTCACCGGAAGCTCCACCTGAAGGAGCAGCTCAGCCAGCTTCTTTTTTTCCTCCTCCGGCGGGAGCGCGTAATAGTTCCGCAGCGGCTCACAGATACAATCGCGTATTTTCATGCGGGGATTCAGGCAGCCGCCGCTGTCCTGAAAAACCGGCTGGATGCTCCGGTACAGGTTTCTCCTTTTTGCGCCTTTGCCCGTCACCCGGCGTCCATTGCATAAGATTGTGCCGGTATCCGGCCTTTCCAGACCAAGCAGCAGGCGTGCAAGCGTGCTTTTCCCGCATCCGCTTTCTCCGATCAGGGCCACACAGGCCCCATGCGCTGCGGCGAAGGATATGTCCCGCAGCACCGGTACCGTCTTTGCGCCGAACATGCCTGTGCGGTAGCTTTTCGATACACGCTCCACCTTTAACATGGCCGGCCCCCCTGCATGAAGCTCCTGGCATCCAGCAGCTCTTTTGTATAGTCATGCCGGGGATTTTGGAATACCTCTTTCGCGGCGCCCGCTTCAACGATCTTTCCAGCCTTCATGACGGCAACATCGTCCGCCAGCGCCGACATGACGTTCATATCATGGGATACGAGCAGCATGGCCGGAGAATACTTTTGCACGATCTCCTGTAAAAGCTGCACAACGGTGTACCTGCTTTCCGCGTCCAGCGCGGTTGTGGGTTCGTCCGCCACAAGCAGCGCCGGGTTCAGTGAAATCGCGATTGCGATCATCACCCGCTGGAGCATACCGCCGCTAAGACGATGGGGATAACTGTTCATAATGCGCGCCGTATCCGTCAGGCCGACCCTGCCCAGCGTTTCTCCGCCATAAAATTCAGCGTCCTTTTTACTGCACAGCAAATGTGCGGAAAGGGTTTTGGCAAAGTGATGCTTTATTTTCATACAGGGGTCAAAAGCCGTCATGGGGTTTTGCGTAATAACCGCAATGTCCTTTCCATTTATTTTTCTGCGTTGCTCATAGGGAAGGGATAAAATGTCCTTTCCCTTAAAGCGGATAGTCCCGGTCACGTTTGCGGCACGCTCGTCAAGCAAGCCTAAAACGGCTTTACAGACGGAGCTCTTGCCGCTTCCGCTTTCGCCGGACAGCCCGAACACCTTCCCTTTGCCGATGGAAAAACCGATTCCCCGTATCGTAAAGTCCTCCCCCCCATATTGGATGGACACATCCTCAAGTTCAAGCACTGTTTTATCGTTCATTGTCCACCGCCTTCCCGTAAGGGGACAGCCTGCCGCGCAAGCCTTCCCCCACCAGGTTGCACCCGCAGACTGCAAGGAACACGCATATCCCGGGATAAACGGCATATTGCGGGTCTTTGAGAAAAATGCCTCTGGCTTCATTCAGCATGGCGCCCCATTCCGGCGTGCCGGAGGGTAAAGCGATCCCCAAAAAGGAGAAGCCGGAAATCATTAAAATGACGTCGCCCACGCCAAGAGCAAACAGGACAAGGAGGCCGGGCAGTATATTGGGCAGTATATGCCTTGTCAAAATCCTGCGGTGGGGCGTTCCCCCTGTCAGGGCCAAAACCACGTAACCCTTGCTTTTTTCCACCAGGGTATAGCTGCGCACCATGCGCATATACCAGCCCAGATAGGAGAACACCGCGCCGAAAATCAGGTTGCCCGTCCCCTGCCCCAATACGCCGATAATGGATAAAAGGAGCACCGTGGGCGGCAGCGCCATGCTGATATCGCTGACCCAAAGCAAAACTTTCTCCGCAATTCCGCCCAGGTAAGCCGCGGCCATGCTCAGTGGCAGGGCGATCAAGGCAATCACCGCCATAATGAACAAGGCAAGCCCAAAGGAATACCGCGCTCCAAAAATCAGCCGGGAAAAAATGCAGCGGCCATAGGCGTCCGTACCCATCGGATATTCCAAAGTTGCCGGGGCATACCGGACCTCCAGATTGTTTTTTACCGGGTCGTGGGGGGCGAGCAATTCGGCAAACAGCATACACAAAAGAATCACGATGAGAATGCCTGCTCCGGCGGCCGTCTGTTTGTTGATACGCCATCTCTTCATGCGCCGCCCTCCATTTCACTTCTGCTTTTCGGATTGAGAAGCAGGCCGGCGATATCGGCAAGCATAGTGCAGGCGACGAAGATCAGCGCCATGACAAGGATATATCCGGTGATCACGGGAAAATCACGATTCAGTGCGGCGCTGATTGCATACATGCCCAGCCCTGCGCAGGAAAATATCGTTTCAACTACGGCGGTTCCCGCAATCAGATAGCCAAGGTTTTGCCCGAACATCGTAACGCAGGGCGGAGCGGCGTTGCGAAGCAAATGGCAGAGCATGATCCTTCTTTTGCTGATCCCTCTTGCTTTTGCGTACAATATATAGTCCGTCTGTTTGTTTTCCAGGATCAGGGCGCGCAGCAGCTTTGATAAGGCGCCGATCATGGGGAGCGCCAGCACAAACGCCGCAAATACCATACTAAGCCAGTGTCCGTGGCCAATAACGGGAAGAAGCTTTAATTTCATTCCAAACAACAGCAGGCACAGAAGGCCGGCGAAATACCCGGGCACAGACAGGGAAAAAAACGAAAAAACGCTGACAAGCGTATCCGCCAATCCGCCCTCCCTCGCCGCCGCCAAAACGCCCATAGGAATTGCGAACAAAAGAATCATTGCCGCCGCCAGACCTGCCAAAACAAGCGTATTGGGAAGCGTGCCCATGATTCCCGCCATTACCGGCTTATGGGAAACATAGGACTCGCCGAAATCGAGCCGGGCCACTTGTTTCAGCCAACGAAAATACTGTTCGTGAATCGGCCTGTCAAACCCCGTTTCTTTCCGGATTTCTTCAATGCGTTCTTCGCTGGCGCCCTTGAATTGCCTGCGGGCATAGGCTTCCGCCGGGTCGACTTCCGTTACGTTGGCAAGCACAAAGGAAATCAGGGTGATGCCCATCAGAACGAGCACGATATGCAGTATTTTGTTTATCATAAATTTCAGCAATCCAATCACCCGTCCTTTGTTAGTTTGTTCTAACTTATGTCATAAAGGCTTCTACCGCTGCAGCGAAAAGTTTAATTCCATCCTTGAAGAAATAGCGTGTGAAAGCGTTGGCGATATTTCCTCAAGGCACATAAGCGTAACGAAGCAATGCTTTGCGCTACGCACAAAAAAATGAGCTCAGATATTCTCCGCTCTCATTTTAACAATATCCGGCTCCCGATCTCCACCCCGATCGGGAGTTTTTACACCCTATTTCGTAAATCGCTGGGATTTATATGATTCTGCCTGCGAAAAGCTTCTGCGAAATGACTTGCGTTGATGTACCCGACCATGCCCGCGATTTGCGTGATGGTTAAATCCCCGTTTTCCAGCAGGTTTCTGGCAACTGCCATGCGCTGCTTCTGCACGTATTCATAGACGGTGTTCCCATACAACTGGCGAAAGCCGTTTTTCAGCTTGAATTCATTGACGCCCACCCTTCTGGCAAGCTCCGGGATCGTGGGCGGCGCAGCGTATTCGCGTTCAAGAATTTCAGCGGCGGCGCGAAAAGCGCGCCGGTCTGCCTCACTGTATCGCCCGCATTGTTCCCCGCCCAGGGGCAGCACAACATACTTTTGCCACATGGAAGCGACGATCGTTTTTGAAAGCCCCTCCATAAGCAGGGGCTGCGAGTTGGCCTCATCGTAGCTTGAAAGCATCTGGCCAAACCAGTTATGCAGCTGGATGCCCGATTTCCGGGGATTCATCAGATGGTTGACCAGGTTTTTATAGCAGCACTCGCCGGAAGTAACACAGGCATCATACTGAGGCAGGCTTTCCAACAATTTGCCTTTTGCGACAATGGAAGCGGAAAAAATCTTCTTGTCCGAGGGGTACATGATCATACCGCAGCTTTGCGGTTTGATGTAGATGCCGAATTCATTTTGAGAAAGTCCGGTATCCACAACGCCGGTTTCCGCGTAACCGATGCGCCCGTGAAGGCAGTAAGTCGATTCAAACTGATTGTCATAATTTTCATAATGCATGACAATAGGCCTGTTCAGATTCAGCTCGGTAATTGCAAACATCAGATCGTCGCAAAGCTGTATCCATTTGAAGTACCCGCTTCCCAATTCTTTGGGAACAATGAATGTCGAACTGTTTTCGGTGACATGCTTCAAAAACCCATATTGATTGACCAAAAAAGACGGGGTGTCGTCGACTTGATGAATTGCAATAGGAGCAGACATACAGCTACACACCTCCCTTAGTTTCTTCTGACGGCATTGTTCGTTCCAATACAAACAGCACAGTTAGATTCCTCTAACTATATCATAAACGAACCTGCTTTTCAATTAAAAACGAGGTGCACATATTGAACAAACAGAAAAAACGCGACTATTCAGGTACTGTCATTGGTATGAAAAAGCTTGATGAATGAGGCCATTTGGACGTAAGGCATTCAGCGTAGGGGCGGCCATTGGCCGTCCGAGTAACTGTTTGACATAGATAGCATTTGCGGACGCGCAATGCGCGCCCCTACACTTCTTCATACTTATGTGTGTCGTATGCGGCAATCTAAAAAATGCCATCTCAGTCAGAAGCAGAGATTGCCGCGTGTGCGCACACCACCCGTGTGGGAACTCGTTTGTAGGAGCGGCCATTGGCCGTCCGGCAGCTGTTTGACTCAGGATTGCATTTGCGGACGCGCAATGCGCGCCCCTACAGGATAAGAGCTGCACAGCAATGACACCCGGGGGTACCTGAATCGTCACGGAATCAGGGGTATCCGGATGCCTTTTTGCCTTTCCGGCATGAGAATACCTTCCGGATAGTCCTCGCCCTCCTTACCGCCCCCGCTGAAGAGAAACCAAATGAGCGTAAAGCCCGCCTTGTTCCATCAACTCTGCCGGTGTTCCCGTTTCACTGATACGGCCGTCATCCAGAACCACGATCTTATCGGCATTGGCAACGGTTCTCATTCGGTGGGCAATCACCATGACCGTCTTATCCCTCAACAGGGTAGACAAAGCATCCTGCACCAGCGTTTCGCTTTCGGCGTCCATCGAGGCCGTCGCTTCGTCCAGCAGCACAATCGGCGCATCCTTCAGCAATGCCCGTGCGATGGAAATGCGTTGACGTTCACCGCCGGACAGGGCGCTGCCGTTTTCTCCGATATTCGTCTGATACCCTTCGGGCAACCGATTGACAAATTCCTCACACTGTGCTGCACGGGCCGCCGCCTTGACTTCATCATCCGTGGCATCACGGCGCCCCAGACGGATATTCTCCATGACGGTATCATCGAACAGCATAACGTCCTGGAATACAATAGCGAAGTTCTTGAAGAGGGTTTCCGGCTCCACGGTTTTCACATCGACACCACCCAGTGTAATTGTGCCGGAGTCTGTGTCCCAAAAGCGGGCGGCCAGCCTGGATACTGTGGACTTACCACTGCCGGAAGGGCCAACCAGAGCCGTTACCTCGCCCTGCCTTGCCACGAAGGAAATGCCTTTCAATACAGGTTCCTCGTTATAGGAGAACACCACATTCTTAAATTCAATATCGTAGCCTTTGTTGCCGCACACCGGTGCGCCGGTCTGCTCCGGTGCGGCGTCGATCTGTTTCATTCGCTTGATGCTGACTTGAGCGGAAAAGACCTCGGCTAAAAGCATGAAGCAGCTGGTAAACGGGTCATAGATTCTGCCTGCGAACAGCAGAAATAGAATGAACATAGGAATGGAGAGGGAGCCTGCTGCCACAAGGAAGCCTCCTGACAGCAGCACCAGAACCAGACCAAAGCGCAGAATAAACTGCGCCGCTGTGGTGGAAGCGCCGGGAGCCAGCTCATTGCGGAAGGAGCAGCGCACCACCCTGTCCAGCTTTTTCTCCAATCCTTCCAGATACTCCTGTTCTCTGGAGCAGGATTTCAATTCCTGAATGGTGTCCAAATATTCCTGCACCCCGTCATAGGCCGCTCTTTTCGCATCCATATTGGCGCTCTCGGCTTTCGCCTGGGCTTTCCGGGCAGCGATGACCACCAGCGCCGCCACCGGCACCGGGACGGCGATGCACAGACCCATCCTCCAATCCAGAACAAGTAGTCCGATTGCAGTAAGGATAAACATATAAACCGTTCCGAACAGTTGAGGAATCGCATTGGAGAATACACGTTCCAATGCTGTGCAGTCCCCCATCATGCTGGTCGTCAAATCGGAAAGGTCTTTTTGTCCAAAGAATGAAAGAGGCAGTTTGCGGAGTTTTTCAGCCAGAACGATCCTTCGATTGGCGCTTTCCTCATACGCCACGGTATAGGTCTTGTTGTATTGGAGCCATTGTGAAACAAACACAAGGATAAATAAGATTACAGACAAACCGCAGAACAGAGGAATATCCTTCCCAATCCCTGTGGATTCTCCCGAAATGACATTCAAAAGCTCCATGACAATCAAAATCAGCAAACTAATGGGAAGAATCTGGCAAATGTTAGCCAGCGTCGTTGCGGCAATTCCCCTGTTCAAATCCTTTGCGCCCTGATCGCTCAGAGCAAATGCGCGTTTCAGCATGATTTCACCTCATTTCCAATATGCCACTGCGTGGTTTTCGTGTAGTTATCCCACATCCGGGCATATTCGCCGCCCTGTTTCACCAGAGCATCGTGGGTTCCACTCTCCACCAGTTCTCCTTGCTTCATCACAAGGATCTGATCTGCATCCTGCACGGCGGAAAGGCGATGAGCAATCATAATCACGGTCTTGCCCTTTACCAATCCCTCAAACGCCAGCCGGATCTGTTGCTCATTCTCCGGGTCAGCGTAGGCAGTTGCCTCGTCAAGTACCACAATAGGAGCATCTTTCAGGATTGCTCTTGCTATGGCGATCCGTTGAGTTTCGCCGCCGGACAGATATATACCCTTGCTGCCGACAACCGTATCGATCCCCTGCGGGAATTTCGCCAGAATGTCATCACACTGAGCCAAATGCACCGCCTGCATTGCTTCTTCCCTTGTAGCGGTGGGACGGCCTGCACGGACATTTTCCAGCAGAGTGTCTTTGAAGAGCTTGGGGGCCTGAAATACAAAAGCCACCTTTTTCATCAAATCCGCATGGGCAATATCCCGAACGTCCACGCCGCCGATGTTGACAGTCCCTTCCTGTACATCATAGAAACGGGGAATGAGGCTGGCCGTGGTACTCTTTCCGGAACCGGAGTGTCCTACCAGAGCCGTGGTGGTTCCGGCCTTTGCGGTAAAGCTGAGATGGGACACCGCAGGATGGTCGGTGTTCTCATAGGCGTAAGTAACATTCTCAAAGGCAACATCGTGGTTATTGGTTGTCCTGGGATATTCGGCCTCTACTTGCGGGCCGGCAGTCAGAATCATATCAATTCTCCGCATGGATTCCTCGGCCTGCATTTTGTAACTGGTCATATACATGATTTTGTTCAACATAACGGCACAGGCCGGCGAAAAAATCAAATAGAACAGGAAGCTCTGCATAAAACCGACGATATTGGAGGACACAAGTCCGACAATGAGTGCCGCCGGAACCAAAACAAGGAAGCTTGAATTGATAACGGCATTAAAGGCGACCATACCTTTTTTACAGGACATGGTATAGGCTAAAGCAAATTTCCGGTAAGATTTGATGGCGTTGTTAAACCTGGTAATGGACTGTACAGTTTGACCAAATACCTTTACTACCGAAATCCCACGGATGTATTCAACCGCCTCATGGTTCATCGTTTCCAATGAGTCCTGATAGGTTTTCATAAATTCCCTGCTGTCCTTACCAATCAAGGAGCCTTGCAGGAAGAATCCTATGCCGAAAAGAAGAAGCATCGGAATGCCCACACGCCAGTCAAAGACAAGCATCAGGACGATGCTGGCGACCATCGTCACCTGTGCGCCCACTAAATCCGGGAGTTGGTGGGCAATAAAGGTTTCCGTCTGAAAACTGTTGTCGTCGATGATCTTTCTCAGTTTACCGCTGGGATTGGTGTCAAAATAGCCCATCGGCATCTTTGCCAGGTGTTTAAGCGCTGCCATTTTCAGATTTTTTTCCGTGTTAAACGCTACCACATGAGAGCAGAGCAGAGACAGGAAGTAGAGAGCCAGACCAACCAGCTCCAGAATAAGAGCAAGAACGCCCCACCTGACCAAGCTTTGTGTGTCCATCGCACTTCCCGCAAATACGGCGACCAAATCGCGCGCGGCAAAATAGACGCACAGGAACGGCCCCAGAATGAAAAGCGCACTGACCCCTGATAAAATGCGGGATACGTTCAGCAGCCCGCGGTGCTTTCCCGTAAACTCAAGCAACCGTTTGATCCCGCCTGATTTTTGTTTCATAAAACAAGTCCCCCCTTTCACTTATTGTATGAATTCGGAAACTCAAATCCTATGTCATTGCTGTGAAACTCCTATCCTGTAGGGGCGCGCATTGCGCGTCCGCATATGGGTGGACGGTCAATGGCCGGCCCTACAAACGAGTTTTCACACTGGGTGGCGTGTTAGCACGTGTGTCATTGCGAGGCCGCAGGCCGTGGCAATCTGGTTTTACCTCCAAATTTTCACTTTGAGATCGCCACGTCGCTATCACTCCTCGCGATGACAACTGCATTTGTAATAAGATGGTTTCCGAATTTACTCTTATTTTGATTAGCCATAACTAACCTCCGGTTATTATAATAGCACACGCTTTTTAGGCATTCTACGACCCTTTAGGTATATTGTTGCTCCAATCAGGCCATATAAAATGCCCTGAAAAAGGGCGGGTCCTTTGCTGGACGGCCCGCCCCTTGTTGCAGCTTCTCTATTTCATTTTGATGTTCTGAACAGACGTAAAGCTTGGATCGTCAGGGAACGCATAATCAGCAATCCTGTCATTATACAAGGCTACCTGATGCGTATAATAAATGGGAGTCGTCAGGCAATGATCCGCCATTTTGGTCAAAATTGCGGTGTAAATTTCCTGAATCCGGTTTTCATCTGTTGTAGAATTTACTTCACTGATAAGCCCGGCTCCACCCGGCAGGTACGCGCAAACCTGTGAAATGATCGGGTCCATCGTCCTATTGGGATCCATATTGCTGATAACGCTTGTAGGGTCGTAATAGCCACCCTGGGTTTTGAAAACAGTCAAGCCATACTGGCCTCCTGTAATCATGGCATACCAATCCATCATCGGAGCAGATTTGGGCGTCAGTTCAATCCCGATTTTGCCCATTTGGTCACAGATATAGACCACCAGGTCATCGTCGGATGCGGAACCGGTTTGGTACAGGAAGTCCGCAGCAATCTTTCTTCCGTCTTTTTCACGGATGCCGTCACCGTCGGTGTCTGCATATCCGGCGTCATCCAGCAGTTGATTCGCCCTGGCCAGGTCATACGCATGGACCGTCTGATCCACATCACAGAATGGAAGGGATTTGGAGAAGAACGTGTCCGCTTTTTCATACATCCCGCCAAAGATGCTGCTTACAATGGTTTCCTTATCAATGGCGGAAGTTATAGCTTTTCTCACCGCCTGATCTCCAAAAAACGGATTGCTTAGGTTATAGCCTATATAATAAGTCTGCAGCGAGTTATCATCTACCTTTGCACCGAACCCTTCCGTATTCTTCATTCTTTCATAGCTTTCGGAAGCAATCTTTGCAATGCCGGAAAAGAAGTCAACTTCGCCGTTGCGTAAAGCGAGTATTTTTGCATCATTATCGGGGATCACCTTGATGGAGAAGTTGTCTACCTCCGGCTCCCCGCCCCAATAACCGGGGTTTTTCACAAAATTATAGGTCTGCCCGTCGTTATCGCCTTCATACATATAAGGGCCTGTGCCATAGGTAGCGGTTTTGAAGCTGTCTTTTGCGGTTAAATCGTCATTCAGCTGTTCACTGGAAACAATACCAAAGGGGTTTGCCAGGCACAGATCCCGCAAGGTGCTGTAATAGGGCTGTGTCAGGCGCAGTTCAACCGTATGATCGTCTGTCGCCTCCACAGCTTCAATAATCGTGGAGAGCTTGCCATAACCGCCATTGTACTGACCCAAATTGACGGGGACAGCCATGAGCGATTTTTCCACATCTTCGGCGGTCAGAGCGGAGCCATCGGAGAATTTAACGCCTTGCCTGATTTTGAAAGTATATACCTTTCCGTCATCGCTCATTGACCAGTCCTCAGCCAGTGAACCAACCAGTCCTCCGGTTTCATCGTATTTTACCAGCGTATCATAGAAACTGGTTAGGTAATAGGTGATGTCATAACCGCTGGAAGTAACCGCAGGGGTTATAATCGTATAAAAATACTCAAACCCCCAGCTCTCCGCCAGATTCAGGTGGACAACCTCCTGTGCGGCGTCCGTCTGCGTGTTATCGGATTTTTCGCCGTTTCCCGAACACGCAGCCAGAGAAAACAGCATGGTTGCGGACAGCAATGCTGCCGCCAGTCTTTTTAACTTCATTTCAAACAGTCCTTTCGCAATATTTTGTTTATTGGTTTATCTGATTCCATTAAGAATGGAAACTAAGTACAGCTTCACGTATATTCGTTACCGGTTAAGTCTGTCAAAAGTGGAGGATTGCGATGATGTAGGGGCGCGCATTGCGCGTCCGCAAAATGCAATCTATGTCAAACAGTTGCCGGACGGCCAATGGCCGCCCCTACATTTGATTCTTTCCCGTTCCTATCCGGTGCTAACTTATGTGGAGCTGTTGCTAAACAATCCCGCCGGATTCTAACAGAACCCGGCTATATTCATTTGTAAATACCGCCGTGTCGCCTGAAAACCGGGTTCGTTCCACCAGCCTCGAATCTCTCATAACCAGTATTTCATCCGCCACTACCACGGCAAGCTCCATATCGTGTGTAATAAATATCAAGGTAAAGCCAATTTGGTCCTGCAAATCAACAATTTCTCCCACGATCTTCTTCCTCAAAGGCAAGTCGAAGCCGTTGGTCGCCTCATCAAAGATCAGGCACTCAGGCTCTACAGCCAGCGCTCTGGCGATTGCAACTCTCTTCTGCTCTCCGCCCGACAGCTCTGATGGCACCCTTGCGTAGTAAGCTACCGGCAGATTGCAGAGAGACATGAGCTTTTCGCAGCGCTTTCTCCGCTCTGTTTTGTCCAGACGAAAGAAGCAAATCAGCGGTTCTTCAATGGACTTTCCCACCGTCATTTTGGGGTCCAATGCGGAGAAGGAGTTTTGCTGGATGAGCTGCACCTGTTTAAAATGTTCCTTCCCGGCCTTGTGCTTTCCATAAACGGATTTTCCTTCTACGAACACATTACCGCTGCTGGGCCTTTGAAGCCCTGCGATCATTCTTGCCAGTGTGGTTTTCCCTGACCCGGATTCTCCTACGATAGCGTATCGTCCTCCGTCCTCGAAGCTTACCGTGAGGGGCGATACTGCCGTAAATTTGTCTCTTGAAAAGACGCTGCCCGAAAAAGAAAAAGAACAGCTTAGATCTTTAACCGCTATCATATGCAGCACCGCCTTTCCAAACGGCAAGTATTCAAGAGGAACTTTGTGTATTCCTCTTTTGGGGCATTTAAGACGCTTTTCGTCCGGCCCGCCTCCACAACCCTGCCATGATCCATAATGAGGATATGGTCGGAATTGGCGGCAGCCCGCAGATCATGGGTCACGAACAGAATTGACATTCCTTCCCCGCAGAGCTTTCTCAGCTCTTTCATCAGTCCCGTTCTGTTGCAGGCATCGATTGCTGTGGTAGCCTCGTCCGCTATCAATACCTGTGGATGATTCATCAGCGCCGCCGCAATCATGATCCGTTGCAGCATACCGCCCGAAAGGGCAAAGGGATAGCTTTTCAGGATTCGTTGTGTATCCTCCAAGCCTAAACGGCGTAACGTTCCTTCAATCTGACAGAGCATTTCCTCCTTTGGAATTCTGCCGTTATGCCGAAGGTATGTTCTCTCCAACTGCCTGCCAATGCGGATGGACGGATTGAAAGCGGTCATTGGGTTCTGCATGATAAAGCAGATTTCTTTTCCATAAAGCTGACGTAACCTTTTCATTGGCAGGCTTAACAAATTCAATGCCTGATAAGTGACCGATCCCTCTATGGTATAATTGGCTCCCAGGAGGCCCATGATCGCCCTGCATACCGTCGTTTTACCGGCTCCGGAGCCTCCTACAATCGAGAGCATTTCTCCTTTTGCAATATGAAAGGAAATGTTTTCGGCCACCATTTCGCCGGAGGTCAGTGAAACCTTTAAATCCATTACTTCAAGAGACATTGATCTCATCCTCCTTTCCAATGGAGTCCCTAAGACCTTCTCCTAAAAGATTGAATCCCGCACAGCATACAATTAGGCAGATGCCGGGATAGACAATCAGGCCGGGATTTGTATAAACACTGTTTCTGGCTTCATTCAGCATGGCTCCCCATTCAGGGGTTCCGGCAATCAGACCGACGCCCAGAAAAGCAAAGCTGGAAACAGCCAGGATGGCTGTCGCAATACCGGTAGTGAAATACACGACGAACTGCGGGAGTACATTGGGGATCAAGTGTTTCAACACAATTCGCAACTCTGAAGCCCCCGCTATTCCGGCTGACTCTATATATTCCTTTCCACACTCCGTTTTTGCATAAGACCGTACCATTCTCAGGAACCATGCGGTCATCGAAATTCCAATCGCAGCAAGGATGCTGACAACCGAATTGTCAACGGCAGATACCAGCGCCATTGCAATCACAATCAGCGGAAAGGCCATGAAGATATCGCAAAGAAGCCTTACGATTTCATCGATCATGCCACCCTTATAGCCGGAATAGCAGCCAATAAACAGTGAAACCGCCGCCAGCAGAACCAATGCGGGAATTGACAGCCCAAGAGAGTATCCGGCCCCATAGAGCAGCCGGGAGAGCTCACATCTTCCCATCTGATCGCACCCAAGGGGATATTCGGCGGATGGAGGGGCATTTTTCATGGAAATGTTTGTGGTGCTTGGATCATTTGGAGCCAGGAGGGGAGCCGCTACGGCAAGAATTATAAATAGCGCAATTAAAGCCAGGCCGATGATTCCTTGTATTTTTCTTCTCATACCCGTCGTCTCCTATATGCAGGACAGATGATACCGGACAGAATGTCGGCTACCGTATTTAAGAGTACAAACAATACCGCACACACCAGAATGGAACCTGAAATTCCATAAACATCCATCCTTTCACAGGCTTCCATTAAATAGATGCCAAGTCCTTGAATCGAAAAGACACTTTCAACCAAAGCAGAGGTTCCGAAAAGAGCGGCGCAATATTGCGCAAAGAGTGTAATCGCCGATGGTAAAGCATTTCTCAAAACTTCACCGAAAACAATCTGCGAAGTTGAAAAACCTCTCGCTTTTGCATAGGCTACATAATCACTTTTCAATTCGTTCAGCACAGCTGCCCGTAATACCCTTATGGAAATACATACGATTGGAAAAGCCATTGCGGCGGATGGCAAAACCAGTGATTTCAAGCTGCCGTCTGAAACCACCTTGAAAATAGGAATCTCAACGGCAAATGCAGTTAGCAGTATCAATGCAAGCCAGAAGCTTGGAACGCAAATTCCCAGTATGCAAACGATCCGGGTCACATTATCAAAGATGCCATCCTTCCTGATAACAGAAATTGCCGCAATCAAAACCGTAAAGACAATGACCCAGAGCATGGCCATGATAATCAGCATACAGGTGATGGGAAGCGCCTCTTTGATATTCTCTATCACCGGCTGACGATTTGTAATTGCAGTGCCCAGGTCACCTGTAAACACACCCTTTATGTAGTCCAGATACCTTTCCTGGAAGGGCGCATCCAGCCCAAGCTCCACCCGGACAGCTTGTATCTGTTCTTCTGTGGCAAAAACACTTTGCTTCCGTACGATCATTTCCGCCGGGTCAGTCCCGGTAAAAAGCTGCAAGCAAAAACTCAAGGTGATAACGCCAAGTATCACGGTAACAAAACTGACCAGCCGCTTTAAAATCCTTTTGCCGATACCTGTTATATTCCACACATTCGCTCTACTCTCCCCCCTAACAGTTAGACAAATCTAACTGTTGTCCAAAAAAAGAAGCCGCGGTACTGCGGCTTCCATAACCAACGTACTTGTCATCGGCACGCTTTATATAATAGCATACGGCAGCGGGACATTCTATGACTGTTCGGGTCAGTTTTTACTCCAATCAGCTCAACAATAGTGACTATTCAGTTACCCCGGTTGTCCTTGCGAGGAGCAAAGCGACGTGGGCTGGTCGCAGGCTTTGCCTGCTGCTCGCCCATGCAACCTGGCAATCTCTGCTTCTGACTGAGATAGCATTTATTCGATTGCAGCGCTCCACTTCGTTTCGCTCGCAATGACAGTAACTGAATAGTCACCAATAATATTTGTAACGGTAGACTTGCGGAGTCACACCCATTACTGACTTGAAGGCGGCGGAAAATTTGCTTTGATTCTCATATCCGGCGGCATCGGCGACTTCTCCAATGCTGAGTTTCTGCTCTGAAATCAGCATTTCCGCGGCAGCCTCCATCCTCTTGATCTTCATAAAGGTCCCAATGGACTTTCCCGAAATCGACTTAAAGCATCGTTTGATGCTGGATTCAGCAACAGCAAACATGGCGGCCAATTCAGAGATTGTCACTTTTGCAAAGGGATTTTCGATGATAAACTGATAAGCCTCCTGCGTTCTCTGAGATATTTCCTCTGAAAACTGCTGCGGATGCCGTACGGAACTGTTATCCAGCAAGCTCAAAAACAGCAGCAATTCGATGACCTTGATCCAGAAATACGGCAACCGTATGCGCTCATCCACACTGTATAATTCACTGAAAATATGGTCGATCTGATGCTTTGACTTAATCAGCAGCGACCGCCCATCCGCACACAGGCTGTCCCTGATTTGTGCAAGATTTATGTTGGCCTGCTGAAAGCCTGTGTCTAAAGTTTTCTGGGCAACTTCCATTTCCAGCAGCACCGTGATCCCGCGATATTTCTTCAGGGGGATTCTGGAACTGACAAAGACCTGCCTGTCCCGGCATAGATCGCTGACGCACAGATCGCCTTCGCCCAGAAAGCTGACTGCTCCGCCTTCCATCTCACATTCATAGCAGCCTTCCAAACAGTGGTCTATTTGTAGGAAGTCCTTTTGGAACTTGACAGGCCGAAAGCAGGAATCCATAGTAAGATCATTATATGAAATCCGGATTCCCGGAGCAATATCAAAGCATTGCATTTTTCCTGTACCGGACTCATTGTTTTCTCGGAGTATTGTACCCGTATGTTCCTTTTTCTTATCTGGAAAATAGATATCGTGGAATGCCGGTTCATTGGTACTGTCTTTCATATCCGCTTCACTTCCTATCTACTAAAAGGTTCGGACTATAATTATCGATAATCAACCATATAATACAATTCTCTTGTTTCACTTCATACCGTTTTGATTCGTACTATAGTGAAAAATTTTTATTTTACCCTTGAAGGAATAACGCGTTAAAGCATTCGCGATATTTCTTCAAGGCGCATAAATGCCGATGAATCAATGTCTTTTTCGCTGTAGTATTAGATTGCTTTTATCATATCAATCGTTTTCATGATCCATGCCGACGCGCCACTGAAACGATAGCCGGAAAATCCGGCCTCATTAAGAAGAGATTCGATCTCATCCCTGCTGATATTCAGATTAAGCAGCGTTTTCAAATCGCTGCGCTCCCGGGCAATCTCTTTCACATAATCCCAATAGGTTCCAGAATATCCGAAACTCGTCGCATACTTGACCGGATCGTTGACGGCGTTTTGCACCATCTCCTCGGTATCCTCATAAAAAAGGCTTCGTCCGTTGTCATAAAGTGGATAGAAGGATTCCCTTTTGCCACTCAACTTTATAGCGATGTTCGAAAGATGTCTGTCATCCTGCCGGGTAATAAAGTCCAGCAGAATCATCATAGCGATTTCATCCTTATACTGGGGCCGTACGGCAATTAGATTCCGATACTCATTATCCGATCGCGCGCTGTCAAACAGGCGGCGGAAATGCACGATATATTCCTTTGAAAAATCATACAGGAAAGTGGAAAATACAGAATTTTTATCCGTACGATAGGCGGGACAACAGTCAACGCCGAGTTTCCTTGCCAGTAAATACACAGCGACCTCCGACTCAACATCGGTTACAAGAGGATTGATACGCTGTTTAAAGATGCCGTATCTTCCGTTATACACTCCGTATCTTTTGATATTGTAACCTTCCGGTGTATCAATGCTGTCGCCGACAAGATCAATGCGCTGGTGAAATACAGATTCAAACACATCGGTCATAACGGTATCGAGTCTTTCCTCACTGGAATGTGCGATCCATAGCAAATCCTTTGGATGAATCCCACGGGTGATTTCAGCAATACGCAGCACGTCATAACTCGACAGCCCGCAGCGAAAGAGAATCCGCTCAATATCCCGCCTGTCACGGCTTACCACCCGTTCAGACAGGAATTCCGCGAATTGTTCCGGAGACCATTTGGTTTCTCCATGCGCATACAGCGATACGACCTCGTTATAATCGGAGTCCGTAAATGACACGGCATTTTTATTATCGATTGTTCCGATCACAGCGGAATCCCATTTTAAATATCGAACATCTTTTTTAACCGGAGCGACTTTCGTGTGCACCCTACCGTCAGCAGGCTTTTCAGTATCCACAGGAATTTGATAGGATTTTCCCTGCTTAATCACGCCGGTTATTTTTCCCCGGCTGCAAAGAATGCGTACACGGCGATCTGATATGCTCCACTTTTCCGCAGCTTGCTGCGCAGTCATATATTCCATATTCGAACACTCCTCTTTGTTACAATTATACTGCGCTTCGGAACAATGTCAAGAATTATATCGCCTGCATTATTCCGAATAAACAGGGGCTACCCGTTAAACCTGCCGGAATGTCCTTTTAAAAAAGGATTGCTTTGCAATTTTATCCACAAAGAATTGCAAAAATTTGCAATCATCTTGACACAACCTTTTTGGCAGTGTAATAATGTAATAATATATACACAGCTATTGCAGGATCTCAGGAGGAAGAAAATATGAAAGTCGTAAAATTTGGCGGTACATCACTTGCATCCGCCGACCAGATAAAAAAAGTGTGCAAAATCGTCACTTCGGACCCCAACCGCAGGCTGGTCGTCGTCTCAGCACCGGGAAAGCGCTTCAAGGAAGACATCAAGGTCACGGATATGCTGATTGCATGTGCAAAAGCCAAACTTGAAACAGGCGATGCAGAAAAGGAACTCCGGGAGCTTATAAAAAGATTTACCGATATAGCCGCCGATCTGGATGTCCCAGGTGATATCGCCGATGTTATAGCCGCGGATTTAAAAGCCCGTATTGAAGGTGATACAAGCAACAAAGGCAGATTCATGGATTCGCTGAAAGCCGCAGGTGAAGACAATTGTGCCAAACTGGTAGCTGCCTATCTTCGGGGCACAGGCGTGGAAGCCCGCTATGTCAGCCCTGCAGATGCCGGTTTGCTTTTGAGCGATGAGTTTGGAAACGCACAGGTACTGCCGCAGTCCTATGATCATTTGAAATCCTTGAAAAATCTCCCGGGGATAACCATATTCCCCGGCTTCTTCGGATACTCGCTGAAGGGCGAGGTAGTGACGCTGCCAAGAGGCGGCTCCGATATAACAGGTTCTATTCTGGCGGCCGCCGTGGATGCCGACCTGTATGAGAACTTTACCGATGTCGACAATGTCTATTCGGTCAATCCAAATCTTATTTCCAACCCCAAACCGATACATGAGCTTACATACAGAGAGATGCGCGAACTGTCCTATGCCGGCTTCAGCGTGTTTCATGAAGAAGCGCTGGTTCCGGTATATATGAAGGGCATTCCCGTGAGAATAAAAAACACAAACAATCCCGACGCACCGGGAACTACCATCCTCAAAACCCGTGAAAGCATAACGGATCCGGTAGTCGGAATTGCAAGCGATTTAGGCTTTTGCTTCATTTTTATGAGCAAGTACCTGATGAACAGGGAAGTTGGGTTTGTGCGGAAAATACTCACCATCCTGGAGGATGAATGTCTTTCGTATGAGCACATTCCATCCGGGATAGACAATATTTCCATCATCCTCAAGCAGGATAAGCTGGATGCGGTAAAAGAGGCCCGCGTGGTGAACAGAATCAGAAATGAGCTGTCTGTTGACGATATTTCCGTTCAGCGTGATATCGCCCTGGTCATGATTGTCGGCGAAGGCATGCAGCACTCCGTCGGGATTGCTTCAAGAGCGACTACCGCCTTCTGCAAGGCAGGTGTCAATATCGAGATGATAAACCAGGGATCTTCCGAAGTGAGCATGATGTTCGGCGTCAAGAACAGCGACAGCGATACGGCAGTCAAAGCCCTTTATCAGGAGTTCTTCGGGAAATAGCCGGTAACTTTGAAAACAACAATATGTCCAAAGCAGAAGCAGGCATCAGAAGCCTGCTTCTTAATTTTTCCGGCGAAGCGCATGTTCGCGTTATCCATTGATCCGGCCTGGCTGATGCAGACGGTACGAAAACCGCAATATAGCCCTACTCGCACCCGTCCATCGCCTCTTTTTCCGGGAATACTTTTTTAGCAAACAGTTTATCCACATAATCCAGGTATTCCTGTTTTGACCGGAAAGCAGGCCGGTAGTCCTTCAAGACTTCCAGGGCAGCTCCGGCATTGTTGCAAGCCCATGGCCGCCCCCAGCATGGCAGCTACCTGGATATTATGCCCGCAAGCATGTACTGCCCCCGTATCACCGGCACAATGCGGATGTTCCTTGCATATGACGGCGTCAAGCTCGCCGAGTACCGCCACACTCGGTCCATTTCTTCCCGTATCTACGGTAACCTTGATACCCGGTATATCCTCAAGCGCCTCAGCTTTCACGCCCATCTTCTTCCATTCCCCAGCTACCAGACGGGCTGTTTCAAATTATTTAAACCCTGTCTCGGGGTGCTTGTAAATAGCTTCTCCGAAGGCTATGATGTCCTCTCTTTTACAGTCGACAGCCTCCCACAGTTTTGACAGCCACTGATCTCTATTCATTTTATCCGCCTCTTTTCAAGAGTGATTTCATACCCCACGATACTGGTAAATCTGCCATCAGGTATCTGCAAACAATCCGGGAACCGGCTTGTTATCTGTAGATTATATAGCAAATCCATGTATATGACAATCACCAAAGCGGCCATTGCATTTAAAAGCAAAAGCTGTGACTATTCAGTTACTGTCATTGCGAGCGAAACGAAGTGGAGCGCGGCAATCTAATAAATGCTATCTCAGTCAGAAGTAGAGATTGCCACGTCGCTTTGCTCCTCGCAATGACACACGTGATAGCACACCACCAAGTGGGGAAACTCGTTTGCAGGCACGGCCATTGGCCGTCCGGAAGCTGTATGACGTAGATTGTATTTGTGGACGCGCAATGCGCGCCCCTACAGGATAGGAGTTTCACAGCAATGACAACTGGGGTAACTGAATAGTCACGAAAAGCTACTGCTGCAGCCCGCTCATAATCAAAGCCGCCGCATCCTGGTAATCCTTGTAGTCCAGGCTGATCAGGGAATCGATGGTGCTTCCCTGTTCCAGCTTGATGTCGGAAACCTCCTTGAATTTTAAAATCTTTCCAAAAGCCGCATCGATAAGCTCCTTTGCCTTCGGATTGGCCTTTTTCAGCATTGCCAGCAGTTCATATGCCTGTATTCCCTTTAACAGAGCCTTATACCGGAGGCTTAGCAAGGGTTGCCCGTTGTTTGCCGGGTAAACGAAGTTGGTATCCCCCGCCGACCATACCGGATAGCGGAACGACAGCCTTTCCCTGGGGTTCTCCGGCCATACGGTATAATTCCAGCGAAGAAACCCGTCCAGTCCCATATACTCCGTCAACCAGCCGATGGCAAAGCTTTCCAGGAGATTTGACCGGATAAAGGTGTTGGGAACCGGCGGCCAACAGCAAACGTACCAATAGAGCCTGCCTTCGATTTTTTGCTTCATTTCCCTGATCTGGTCGTACTCGGAACACACCGCACTGAGTACCGGGACAAAATCCTGGATGTCCTCGCTGTTCTCCCGGATAAACTCCGCATGGTTGATGGCTGCCTTGTATTGAAAGGATGGCGCAATCTTTTTCAAGAATTCCAGCCTTTCCAGGTAAACTTTTACATCCGCAGGCTCATCCGCCACAACCCTCACCTTTCCGATCACGCCGGCGTCCTTGAAATGCCCTTCAACCAACTGTATGTATGTTGTGATATCCTCTATAGTGTTTATATACTTATAGCAGTTATCCGACTTATCCAGATACCTGACCCGTATCCCATCACTGAAATCCTTAATGACCTTGCCAAAGCCTTCCTCTTCACACATCCATATGTTGATGAGGCCAAACACTTCGATCTCCTGGTTGATTCCATACTTTGCGCAAAGTTCCATATATCTGTCAACAATAGAGAAATCCGCCGACAGCCTACCGTCCGCGGTCTTTTCCACCCTGACCATGCTATACTCGAAAAGGTTGGAAGGGTAATTGGTATCCCTGTAGCAGAATTGTCCCGACCAGGGAATCTCCGATGCGATTACCGTAACCGCTTTCTGGCCCAGGGCTCCCAGGCTGGACACATACTTTTCCATCACTTCAAAGTGCGCATCGCTCCACAACGGCACCTCATGCTTTCTGGCAATATTGGAATTATGCTGCCACAAATCAAGATAAAAGGAATACTCCGCCGGATCCGGAAGGGTAACATTTTTCACATCCAGTGTAAAGCTGACCGTACCTGCCTTTTCCTCCGCCTCAAAGCCCTTATGGCGGTAAAATTCCACCCGTCCGGAGTATTCGCCCGCCTTCAGCGCAGACGGGATGCCGAATTCCACCCATACCGGCTGCAAGCTGCCTTTCTCCACATGAACATCTTCCTGATTCAGTAGTATATCCGCCTTAGGCAGCCTGTCATCATCTTCAATAAATCCTATAAGGTTCATTCTGCTTCCGATGGCCTCCCCGTCCTCAATATCAAATACGACAGAAAGCCTGACAGTCTCCAAATGCCCTTTTTTGTCAAAGCAGGTGGAAGCCGATACGCTTAGCAAGAAATCCTCATCGGCCTTCAGCAGTATTTGAAAAGCAGCCTCCTGATTCCTCGCCGTCACAAGGCCGATATGCTTCGATTCAAACCGGGCTTTATCGGCAGCTGCGGTTTCATATTCCAGCACCGCCTTGTAAGTTTCATCCTTTACCCCAAACAATAAGTTCATTCCTGCGCCTCCCTTTATTATGATCATAAACCTGAAGAAAAACACCGCATCGTATCCACTGCACCTGTGTCTATACTAATTGGTTCTTCTTGATTATACATGTATAATCATAACAAAAGAAATGAAATATCCTGTTAAAAACATGCACTAAACTGTTAAGGAAGACCAAACTCCTAATTTGGGTGCGCCATAAAACCACCTCCGTTCTTATTTAGCATAGATGGTAATAAAGAAATGCAATGAAGCTATAAATTCGAAATTCCAATCAATGGAACTTCCAAAAAGCAAAAGCCAATCTTGTTGAGATGGCTTTACCTGATAAATGTTCCTTGAAAGCCTTGAATATTGTGAGTTGAGGCACATACTATTCACATGAATAAAACATCGCTATTGTAAACCGCTGGACGGTATGTTGATAGATACTTTGATGAAGGTATGCGAATACCCCGTTTTGCTCCGGATAATGCTTTATTTCAGGCCAATGACCGGGGTACCATACTTTCTCATCCATCCAGTTTAAATGCCTTTTCGATTTCCGAGATCTGACAGTCATTGATCACGACAACCTCACCCAGGCTTTTTGACGCTATCAGGGCCTTCGCGCTGTACTCGGCTACTTCCAGTCTGTCGAAGGCATTTAGCAAGGAGCTTCCCGTAACGATTATACAGTCGTTTTCCACAAGCACAATGGGGCAGCTTGCCGTAAATTGTTCCGCTACCATGGAAGGCTGCATGAAGCTTGAGCCGAAAGGCAGCTTGGGAACATTTCTCAGCAGGATATAGCTCTCTGGAATCGTGCGGGAATCGAAGGCTTCTCCGGTTACCGCAAAAGCCATGATATTGGGGGGATGGGCTATGATAACGGAATTGATGTGGGGATGCCTGTCGTAAATGGACCGGTGCAGCAGTACCGAGCGGCTGGGCATTTTACCCGCCTCTCTCTTACCGCCTTCGATTCTCACGATTTCGCTTATATCGAGATATTTTCTGTCAATCTTATACGGGGTTATGATAAAGGAATTATCATCCAATCTTGTGGAAAAAGTCCCCTGTGTACTGGTAAAAAGCTTTTGATCATATGAACGGTGGATCAGGTCGCACATTTCCCGGCGTGCCTCCCGCTCTTTACTGCTGAAGCTTTGCGGTACAAATTCCTCCATATCGACATGCTGTTTGTTTTTAGATATTTCAATATACCGGGGCGTCAGTGAAACCGGCGTACCGATCCTGCGGGCGTCAATTTCCAGACGCGCGCAAAAATCCAGGGTCTCAAAGGCCATGAATGCTTTGAACAAATCCTCCCCCACCACAACGACACCGTGGTTTTCAAGCAATACGGTATTTATCCCGCGCTGGAACACCTTTGCGATTTTTTCTCCAAGGTCGTCGCTTCCCGGCAGGCCGTACTCCGCCATCCCCACTTCGCCACAGATCAAATGCGCATTGGGTATGAGGCGCGTATCAGGCAGCTTTCTTACGATACTGAAGGATACAAGGGCCGGTGGGTGGGCATGCAAGACTGCTTTTACGTCAGGCCTTTGCCTGTATGTGGACTGATGAAAGGGAAGCTCGCTGGAAGGCCTGTGTTTACCGATGATACTTCCGTCCGGCTTAACACAAATCATATCCTTGCTTGTAAGCGACCCTTTGTCCACGCCTGCCGGAGTTATCCAGATATCTCCGTTCTCATCCTTTATGGACAGGTTCCCTCCCGAGGTAGTGGTCATCCCGTACCCGTAGATTCTTTCCATGATCATCACAAGCTGTTCTGCAGGGTGTACAAGGTTAAAGTTCATATTGTATCCTTCCGTTTTGCTGTAAGTCTTTTTATACTAAAATAATGTTTTCAATACTAGCATTTACTATTAACCATAGTAATCGTAGTATGTTTATTTGTCAACCACCTCAGAATGAACTGTTACTTTAATTCGTAATTTGTCATTGCGAGCAGAGCGAAGCAATCTCTGCAAACCTTTAAAACGGGATTCCCAGGACGCATGGGCGAGCAGCAGGCCAAAGCATGCAACCAGCCCACGTCGCTTTGCTCATCGGAATGCCCATGCCGCAAAGCGACACACCTGATTATGAAAAGTGTAGGGGCGCGTATTGCGCGTCCGCAAATGCAATCTACGTCGAACACCTGCCGGACGGCCAATGGCCGCCTCGACATTGAATGCCTTACGCTCAACATTGTGCGACAATGAAGAACCGTCCCTGTCGCATTGCGATGGGGGTCTTCTTGCTTCATTTTGATAAATGGGCGCCTGCGTGGTATAATCATTGTAAAGGAAAAAAAACATGCACAAAACTGTTGAGGAGCGTACCATGATTTATATCTCCGGCTACCGCTGGAATACCGAGCAGGAATCCTGCCTTGCAGATACGGAAAACTTCCTCTCCGTCAACTGCTGCGGTCACGAGAAGTATATCACGAAAAGTACGAGAACCCTGAGGGAAAATGGACGGCCGGACTACCAGCTCCTGTACGTCGCGAAGGGCTCAGGGATTTTCCATGAGGACGGACAAATGACCGCGGTGCCCCAGGGGAATATCGTCATTTTTCATCCGGGGGAAACGCAGCAATATGCCTATCAGTACCAGGACAAGCCGGAAATCTACTGGATCCATTTTACAGGCCGCAATGCCGGCGAGTTGCTGGAAAAAGCCGGGTTATCCGGTCAGCGTGTATATTTTATCGGTTTTCAGGATAAATGTATCGAATGCTTTGAAAAAATTATCTTCGAGCTCCAGTTGAAGCCTCCGCTGTATGAGCAGGTCTCCGCTGCGGTATTTATGGAATTGCTGGCCTACATGGGAAGAAAAAGGCTGGAGGCGGATAATGCCGGTACGGAGACCAGAGACGCCAATATCCAGAAGGTCCTGGAGAGTTTGCATACGCAATCCGGCTTGCAGTGGAATATTACAGACCTGGCAAAGCAGTGCAATCTAAGTCCCAACCGGTTCATGCACAAGTTCAAAGCCCAGGTGGGGATGCCCGCCATGGAATACCTGGCAAAAATACGGATAGAGAAGGCCAAAGGCCTGTTATTGAACTCCGCTCTGAGCATCAAGGAGATTTCCAATATTGTCGGCTACGAGAACCCATTGTATTTCAGCAGGTTGTTCAGCAAGCAGGAAGGCGTATCCCCCAAGGCCTTCAGGAGGTCACACGGATAGCTGTATGGAAGCCTGAGATTCATTTCTGCTTATATCCTTCAAAACGGTCGTTGATGGCACTGCTTGCCTCCAACTGCCCATATAAAAACGCAATGTCCTTTATCCCGGTCCTGATAAGGTGTTCGACCGCCATATAAGCGCCCTTGTAAAGGGAGAAAATCAGCCATAACATTTCTATAATATTGCAACTAAACTCTGCCGATATATTGATTATTAAATAAGGAGTTAAAAATATGTATGTAAATATATTGGCATCCAGATATGATTACAGCCAACAACCTGTTCCAAAGCGCGCCGGAGAAGTTACAAGTTCAGGCAGCACCGGAGTCTCCGGCACCGCCTCACAAAACTATGTGGCTGATATGTCACCGGAAGGCTTGTTAAGGACGGAATATCAGAAAAGGTTAAAAGATTCAATTGAAAGAAATAAGGATAAGGATTCCTCCTTTGTGGAAAGTCTTGCGCTGGAATATAGCAGGATAAAGGACGAAATATTGAAAGATTCACCGGGAAACGAGCGTTCAGAAAAACTGAAAGCGCTGGATGAAGTATTTGGATTTGTGGCTAAGGCGGAGGTCGGTAAGCTTGCAGGCAAATTTGAAAATTTCTTTGATTATTCGGCAAATACGCTGTCTATGTATGGTATGAACCATAATAAAGAAATGTTCGATGTTAACAAGTTCAGTGAGCATTTATTTTCAATTTTGAATTCTGCAAAGGAAATTGTAAAAAAAGCGGGTGGTAACATCTCTTTAAGGGATTTAAAAACAGGACTGGAAAGCATTGACGCACAAAATAGCGATCAAAAATTTATTGAATATATGAGCTATAGGGATATTAGAGGCTTGGAAGGCATTATAAAAAAATGTCCCGTCCTTGATCCCAAAGACCCGAACCCGGAAAATGCCATGTTTTCGCTCTATGAGCTCGTAGGCGCAGTAGACGACTCCAGGTTGTCGGTTTTTGTAAAAGATACGGCAGTCAAGGCTTTATTCGATACTATCGGTGCATATCATAAAGTGACTGCCTATGAAGAAACCATGGATATGTACCAGCGGGAGATTGATGAATTAAACCGCGCTCGCAGTCCCTTAAAAAAGCTCTATGCCAAAGTGGAAAATTTTATAGAAAAATATAAGAAAGAGAATAATGCTAAAATGCTTGCTTTTTATAATATGAAAAAGCTGGATATCTGGTCGGAACTACAGCCTTTTGAAAACAGATTGAAAGACCTGCTTGGCAGTCAAGCAAGCCTGAAAAGCAATCCTGATACCGTTACCAGTACTGAAGCTTATAAAGATACCGAGAGGAGATTTGCAAGGTTAGTGTCGCAAAAGCTCGAGAAAACGGCATTAGCATAGATATTTATTTAGGACAAATTGAGCGCTGAACTTTTGAACCTGGGATGGGACATTTATTTCCCTTCTATTTTTTGCATGACGATCTTAACCTCTCTGCCGGAAAATCCGATGCCATAAGCATAAACAGCGGCGGCACCTCTTTTTTGTACTTCACTGATATAGTTCTTTTCCTTAATTTGTTTTAACCCTTCCGTTGCGGCAGCTTCTATTTTGCCTGCTTCGCCTGCTTGCTTAAACTCCAGAATTACCGCATTTCCGGATAGACTACCAGCCTTCGGCATTAGTAGGACATCCGCCCTGCCACGCCCTGCAACCGGATTGGAATTAAAATAATAATTATTCTGAACATGCGCCAGAAGTCCTAAAACAAATGCATGGTATACCATCTCCGGTTTCCTGTCTGCGGTGTCGAAATAGGAAAAGCTGTTAAATACAAAATCCGCCAGCTTTTCACCAAATAAATCCTTATCTCCCGTGAGCATGGCATTGATCATGATATTGACTTCCTCGGTACCCCCGGTCTGTTCCAGGATCCAGCGCTCCATGGTCGCTTTCAGCGCTTCTTTTACTTCATAATTGGGCACATAGAATTCAGCCATATTATCTTTTGCTCCCTTAGCCGTCAAATAACCTGCATAGAGCAAAAAACTCCATAAAACATCGCTTTGCACCTTTAAATTTTCGTACGTCACATCGTCTTTCAAAGGCAATTCAAAGGACTTTCCCATTGAAAGCTCATATAGCTTCTCTTTTGCCGCTATTGATAAATTATTTAATACCTGGCCCAGTGACCCCTCGGATGAAGTATTTATCCAATGGGCTTTTAACGTTTCATCCGGAAATGCACAAACATTCATTATAGACCAGGGATTGTAAATCGGTGTCGTCCCGCCGAAATTATATCCGTTATACCAGGAGGATATCTCATCCATGCCATGCTTGACTTCGCTTTTTTTTATGGCATATTGGACTTCCTCCTGTGTAAAGCCGAAGTATTCGCTATAGTCCTTTTTGAGCACATTATAGGATATAAAATGATTCAGCTTGGAGAACAAGCTCTTCCCGGCAATCTTGGTCAGCCCGGTAATGACTGCTTTCTGGAGTGATGGATTGGTTTTCATCGCAGCTCCAAACATATTTTTCATGAACAGGATCGCTTCCTCCGAATACCCGTAGGTATATCCGTCATTGATGGGCGCGTCATACTCGTCAATCAGGAGAATTGCCTTTTCTCTGTATTTTTTTTCAAGCCAATAGGTCAGCTTGCCTATTGCCTGTCCAAAAGCTACTTCGCTTGCCCTCTTAAACAAAATATCCTTATAGTATTCCTTTTCCTCAGGCTCCAAAATATTCATAACCGTCCGGTGAAGATTGAAAATATCCGCTATTTTGCTTTTAAGCCCTTCATAGCATAGCTCCCAGCGATTGCTCTCTATATCCTTCAAGGTCATAAATATCACCGGATATTTCCCAAAATGAGAGGTATATTCTTCCCCGCACCCCCATATTTTAAGATTCTTAAAATATCCGGAACGATCCTCTGCGGACTCATCCTCCCATTTTTCAAAATATGCCTTTAGCATGGTCATATTCAATGTTTTCCCAAATCTTCGCGGCCTAGTGATGAGCACCACTTTATTAGCATTATCGATGATATCTTTGATAAATAAGCTCTTGTCAATGTATATATCGCTATTTTCAATATAATTGATAAATACGTCCTCACCCAGTGCAATCTTGAGCATTGCATTCACCTCTTCACAACTTCGGCTTTCTTAAGCCATTATAGCATAAAGGAATAATTTATTCTACTTTCAAGGCAATGCTCTTCAATCGGCGGCGGGTACCAATTTGGTCATGCACCCGGGGTATGGCAGAGAAAAAGCCAAGACACCCGGGTCTCGGCTTTTTACTCTGTACAGTGGATATTACTTGCTGCTTTTATAATATTCGTTTCCGTATTCTATAATATCTTTCCCGCCTGCATTCATCCATTTCTCCACCATTTTATCCCATTCGCTTTCAAAGCTGTTGCTGTCAACAATTGCTTTCAGCCAGCCTTCTGCAAATATGCTCAGGAGCTTCTGCTCATCCCCCAGAAGCCTGTCGTCAAAAACATTCATCAGCGGACTTGCAACGGCATACGCGGTGTTCATGACCTGCCAGCTTGCGAACTGACCTTTTGCCATATCCGCCGGCTGCCATGCCTTAACATTGGTAAACGCCTCATCGTAATTGAAATTGCTCTCCTTTATGGGAATATAAGCGTATTCGTAGTAATTCAGTCCTCCCCATGCAAGAGGATAGAGGTATCCGTTCTTTTGCGTGTCCCAGTCCTTGTCGCATTCAGCCTTATTAATGTTGTAGATTCTGCCGCCGCTGCCGTTGTCCGTATAATCGGCAAAATGGATCCCCTGTATTCCGTACTCCGTAAGCTCCCTGCCCTCGAGACTCAGGCCGTAATCCAGCAGTTCCATAACCTTCTCAGGGTTTTTGCAGGTTTGGGGAATAATATTCCCCCACCAGTAGCCGCCATTATGTCCGGAATTTTGGGGTACGCCGTTTTCGCCGTTAAGAGGCGGAAGGAACGCCAGTTTTGCATCGGGCTTGACCGAGGCCAGCTTTTGTTGAAATACGTCGGGAATCGATGTGGGCGCAATGCCGTATTTTCCCGCTGCAAAATCATCTGATTCCGGCCCCTGTGCGGCATCTCTCTTCAAGCTGAGCCAATCCTTGTTGATCAGACCTTCTTTGATGGCTTTCGCAATAAATTGCGCCGCTTGCTTTCCCGCATAAGAGACTTCATACCGTGTTACGGTCCCGTCGGAAAGTTCAACCCAATTGCCCGCCCCCGCGTTGATTGCATAGGCCCGCTCAATGTATGTATATGTCTGCAAGGCTGACGGATCCGCGTCTCCGCCTGCCCTGACATACAAGCCGTACGTATCTTTTTTGCCGTTTTTATCGGGATCGCCGTTTGTAAAAGCCTTAATCACTTCATAAAACTCACTGATGTTCGTGGGGACTTTAAGGCCCAGGTTATCCAGCCAATCCTGGCGTATAAGATAGCCCCACTGCTGCGGGCACAGGCCTAATGGCTTGATATATGCCTTACCGTCGATTTTCAGCCCCTTATACACCTCGGCATTGACTACCGCACTGACATACGGGTACTTTCCGTCTTTCAGGTATTCGTCATAAGACAGCACAAGGCCGTTCTGCGCCCATTCGTTCAGTGTTTTTCCGGGATCGCTGTTGGCAAGGTCTATCTGCTCCCCCGATGCCATCATAATATTGAGCTTATTGGTTTGATCCCAGGGTATGCTGACAATCTCCAGGGTAATATTCAATCTTTTCTGGAGTTCCAGCAAAATCCTGTCTTTTGTGGGATCCTGTTCATTTCCGGACCTGACCCAGCGTATCGGTACCGGTGTACCGGTATCCGCAACAGTTGCTGCCGAGGCGCCTTCTGCTGTTGTAGCGGATGAACCCGCTGTTGTGGCTGAGGTTGTGCCCTGATCGTTGGACTTGCTGCCGCAACCTGCTGTGAACACAAGAAGGACAAGCAGTGTCATTAAAACTGCAGTAAACCTGATAAAGCCCTTCCTTTTCATTTGATCCACTCCTTTTCATTTTTATTTTATACGATAATCCGCCTGTTGGCGAATTATTTATCCTTTCACGGCGCCAAGCATAATGCCCTTGGTGAAGTATTTCTGAACAAAGGGATACACACACAGGACCGGGATAATGCCAATAATAATGCAGGCCATTTTAAACTGCTCGGGATTCGAGCCCATGCTCTGGACTCCCACCTGGGCAAGGACCAGATTCTGGATGATCATCTGTCTGAGCACGATTTGCAGGGGGAACATCCTGTTCGAACTGATAAAAAGCGTGGCCATGAAATAATCGTTCCAGTAAGTTACGGCATAAAAAAGGCTTATTGCCGCAATGATGGGCTTTGCGATGGGGATTATGATCTTGTAGAGAATTTGCATATCATTGTAGCCGTCGATCTTGGCAGACTCTTCAAGGCTTACCGGCAGCCCGGCAAAGTAATTCTTCATGATGATCAGATTGTAGGTAGACATTGCGACAGGCAATGTAAGCGCCAATATCGTATCGGACAGCTTCAGATTCCGTACGAGGATATAGAAGGGAACCAGACCTCCGTTAAAGAACATGGTGAAAACCAGGATGCGGAACAACACCGAACGCCCGGGAAGATCCCTTTTGGATAAGGTATAAGCGCCGCAGCATGTGAGGAGCATGCTGATGAACGTTCCCAAAACCGTTATCTCCACCGATATGGACAAAGCCCTTGCGATTCCGCCGATGCTGTAAAGAGCCCTTCGATACTCCGCCAGGCTGAAGCTTTTCGGTATCAGGTGATAGGGATCCGTTATATAAACGGTGGGAGAAGATGTGGATATGACGAATATATGCCACACGGGTATTAATATGATTAAAGTGAAAACCGTAAGAAAAGCATAAATCAACAGGTTACTCAAGCTGAACCTCTTACTTGCCGCCATGAAATGACCTCCCGCCTCGTATTAATAAATACTTTCTTCGCCAAACAGCTTTACGATTTTATTCGATGTGAGCAGCAGCGCCGTGCAGATAAGCGACCTGAACAAACCGGCAGCCGCGGCATAGCTGAACTTGTTATCCGCCATTGCGGTCCTGAAAATGTAGGTATCCAGAATATCTCCGGTATCATAAACCAGAGGGTTGTAGAAATTGTAAATCTGATCGAAGCCCCATGTCAGTATCTGTCCCAGCGTTAGAATGAGCATGATGACGATGGTGTTCCGGATACCGGGCAGCGTCACATGCCACATCTGCGACCAGCGTCCGGCTCCGTCAACAGTAGCCGCTTCATATTGATTAACATCTATGCTTGCCATTGCAGCAATATAAATTACCGTCATCCACCCGGATTCCTTCCATATGTCGGTCAATATCAGCACAGCGCGGAAGGAGGAGGCTGAGGTCAGCACATCGGGGATTTGTATCCCTACCGTCGAGAAGAGTGCCGTTACCAGTCCTTTTTCCGGGCTGAACACCGTGATAAATATGGAAGCAACGATAACCCATGACAGGAAATGCGGCAGGTAGATGACGGTCTGGATTGTCTTTCTGTATTTGAGGCGCCTCACTTCGTTTAAAAGCAGCGCCAGGATGATGGAGAAGGGAAACTCCGTAAGCATGCGGTACACAGCGATAATCACCGTGTTGGCAAATGCCCTCAGAAAGTCATCATCGTGGAATAATTCCATAAAATTCGCAAATCCCACAAAGGGACTGTTAAAAAAGCCCCTGCTCATGGTATAGTCCTGAAAGGCCATTACAATACCGTACATCGGTACATAGCAAAACAATATATACCATGCCAGCACCGGAATAAACAGCAGATACAGGTACTTATAATGCACAGCCTTTTTCAGCCGCTCTGAAGAGCGGAATTTCTGTTTTCCGCCTTTTAAGGCGGAAGATAAAATAGTCCGTGACATTTATGCGATCTCCCCGAAAAAGTGTTTTTGAAATACCTGAATTTATTATAGACCGGAAAGCATACGGTTGAAACGACCCTACCATAACTTTTTATCGGTTTTTTTAACCATTGCTGCAGCGTTAAGCAAAGAATATTAACGCTGCAGCAGCATTTGGACGGCTTCCTCCTTTAAATCGGGAAGCGTAACCCTGACGGTGGTTCCGTGACCTTTTTCGCTTTCGATGTCAAGGCCGCAGTTGCTGCCGAAATAAAGCCGTATCCGTTCGTGGACATTGAGCAGGCCGATGCTTTTTCCTGTCCTCAGCCCACTTAGCTGCTCCTTGATCTCGGCAAGTTTTTCTACGGCTATGCCCGCTCCGTTGTCACGGATGATAAACTCAAGCCTGCCTTCTTTTTGGACGCCGGCAATTTCGATGATGCCTTCGCCTTCCGCCAGCTCAAGCCCATGGTAAATTGCATTTTCAACGATGGGTTGAAGTGTAAGTTTCAATATTTTCAGCTTCATCAGCTCCGCTCCCACCCTATAGTTGACTTTGAATTTGTTGGAAAAGCGCATCTGCTGGATATCGATGTAGGTCCTGATGTGTTCTATTTCCTCCTGCACGCTGACAAGCTTTTCACTCCGTGTAATTCCTGTCCTGAAAAGGTTTATCAGCAGCTTGATCATGTTTTCGGCGCGGCTGTCTTTGGAAAACACCATATACTGAGCGGTTTTTAACGTATTATATAAAAAATGAGGATTGATTTGTGCCTGAAGCAGATTTAGTTCATACTCCTTCATCTTTATCTCCGCATCCTTTGCCCTGACTTCGGAGATGTACTTTTCTTCAATCAGCCTGTTAAGCCGGTCCAGCATTTCATTAAAGCTGTTTCCCAGTTCGCCGACCTCATCCATGGTCCCGCTGTTAAAGCGAATCCTCAGTTCCCCCGCTTTCACACGCCTTACGGTTTTGACAAGTCTGTAGATATTTGCCGACAGGATTCTTGAAAAGCCGTAGGAACATGCAAAGCTAAGCAGGAGCATGCCAATCAGGATGGATATGCTGTAATATAGGATCTGCCTGTTTTCATTGAAATTTTTCAGCAGGAAAATGAGCTTCCAGCCGTTTTCCTCGAATTCTTCATATACGGCGAGATAATTTGCACCGCCGCTTCGAAAGGAAACCCTTCCCTTTTCGTTTGAAAAATCGATCCTCCCCTGTTTGAGTATATTATTCAGTTCCTCCTCCACACCTGTTTTCATCGTAATCGCACCGGCCGGGTCCATCAGGCTTACTTTCACATTGCTATACTGTAAAAAGCTGTTGAGCATCGTCTGAATATCATCGGTCTGATAATCAATCAATATATAGCCCAGAAGTTTCCCCGCTCCGGGGTTGGATACATCCCTGATCTGCATCCCGACCCTGAAACAGCTTAAGTTGAAATACATGTCGGGATAGCTTCGCCACAGCGGATCCCCGAAATGGCTGCTGACATAATCAAGGTCTTTTTTATTGTCCGGCCGCGTCGTAAAGGGCTGTCCGTAGGTAGAAGAGCATATCAGGCGGTATGAAGTGTCATAAACCGATATATTTGCTATTTTACGGCCCAGCAGGTTATTGGAAAGGATGACATTGTTGAACTCATTTTGCATCCTGGCGCCGATGTCCGGTGCCGTAACTTCGTGCATGTACCCTTGCACCGTCTGATTCACCGTGGATATTTCAATGGCCGTACTGCTGTAATTGTGGAAAACAAAAGCCATCTGCCGGTAAAGCATGTTGGCGCTGTATTCAAATACCGAACCTATCCGGCTCTCTACAACAGCCTTTGAAGAAAAATAAGAGCTTCCCGTGATCAACACCACGGGGATGGTCACCATGCAGGAATAAAGCAGAAGCATTGACCGCCTGAAGCTGATCCTTCCGGAATGAAATGCGATTGGCCTGTTTTCAATATCGGAATGATTCAGTGAACGGATCTGTCTTTCCATCCCCTTCACGGGGGCCACCAGCCTTCTGCCGGCAAAAAACAAAAGAAGCAGGGATAACAGGAAGCAGCCGCTGCCGATAAAAATATTGTTATATAGGTTTTCGACGACCTGTTTTTCTATTTTTTCAAAGGTGTAAATGTTTGCGATGGTCCAGCCGAAAAAATTCAGGCTGTTCCTGTAGGTAAGCCCGCCATTTTCAGGCTGATCTCCGAAATTATCGACTAAAGCCGCAGAATTTCCGGCATTGTCGCTCAAAACGATCCGATCGCCTGAAAATCCTAAATCCTGAGACAGCTTCTGACTCAAAACGGCGATGACGCATGCCCGGACATCACTCCCGTAGGGTTCAAGCACCGGACATACGATGGCTATCCTTTCATAATACCCTTCCTTGTACTTGTCAAGGAAAAACTGGCTGGACAAATTTCCGTTGGAATATTGCCTCACCTGGTCATAGAATTCGGACAGGCGGTATTTTGTGTATTGCTTGCCCACAGAATTGGCGGCGCTTACGAAAATACCCATATCATTTTTTACAACAATCAATGCATCGATTTTGTCATTGTAAAGAATCATATCCTGCAAATAAGAGGTATAATTCTGCTGTTCGCTTACAATCTGCTGCGGCGTTAAAATGTCGGACGTGATCATCGTATTGAAATTCGGGCTCTTCATTGACAGGTTGATAATGTTTGCAATCTCGCCAAGATACGTATTGGTTTTTTCAACCGCCGCGCTGGTAGCGATCCTGTTCACATACTCAAACTGGTTTGATATCAGCCTGTAGCTGATAAAATAACACGTAAAGGCGGTAATAATTGCGGAAAGAGCCGAAAGAACCGCTCCGTATAAGATAAACCTGTTTTCGAAGGAAGCCTTGAACCGCAGCCATTTCATGAAATTCACCACATTTTTGCCTTAGATTTTATATTTCTCGCGGTATTCCAGGGGAGTCAGCCCTGTCAATGTTTTGAACAGCTCGCTGAAGTAGCGTGGTTTTTTATACCCTACAAATTCCGAGATCTCATATACTTTGTAATCAAGATCGACCAAAAGCTTTTTGGCTTTTTCCATCCTGATTTCGGTCAATACGGTCTTGAAGGTTTTTTTGACATCCCTGCTAAAAAGCCTTGAAAGATATACGGGATGAACATTTACATGCACTGCGACATCCTCCAGCGTAATCTGCTCCGAGTAATTGGAATTTATATACCTTAAGGCCTCTTCGGTAATTTTGCTGTTCTGTGTAACGTTATCGCTGCTTAAAAAAGCCATTACCTCCACAAGGAATAGCTCCAGCTGCCGCAAAGCACATCGGATGGTATCACAAAAACCGATGGCCTTTATCAGATAGGTGGATTTCAAAAGCAGGCCGTCTTCCATATTGACCCGCATTTTACCGACATCCCTCATAACAGCCAATATCACCCTGATGGCAAAGGCTGTCACCGCGCTCATATCCGTAATCCTATCCGCCTTAATACGGTCCCGAAGGGACTCAAGATACCCTGCGGCCTTTACAGTATTCCCCTCGTTGATAAGCGCAAGGATTTGATCCGTCAGCCGGCCTTCATCCGGCAAATTCATGCGCGCACCGGTAACTTCTGCAAGGTCGCCGCAATGAATGATCTGCCCTCCGCCAATGTAGGTCCGATGAAGCAGGGCAGCCATGGCCGAGCCGTACGAATCCCGGATTCCCGCCATATCGTACCCGGCTTCGCCTACGGCGCAGGTGGCAGTTATTCCCGGCTCTTCGCCCCTGTCATAAAGCTGCAGCTCTGAAGAGAGGTCGGCAAATATGGGCCGGAGCTCCTGCATGACCCTCTCCTTATCCATTGTCCACAGTACATAGACGGCAGAGCCTGAAGCAAGAACATAACCCAGATGGGTAAATTCGATCCGCGAGACCAGGTAATCCCTGATATACAAAAGTATTTCCCTGACACAGTCTGAACCGTACAAATAATCGACATATTGCCTCTCATCAAGTTCAAAGGCCGTAACGGTGCAGTTTCCGTACGAAAGGGGAAGCTGCGCCTTTTTTGCGATATCCTCCATTTGCGTAAGGGCAGCGGCTCCATTCTTCATCATGCATTGGAAGAACAGGTCTCTCTGCACCCATATATCTCCGTTTTCAAAATCCGCTTCGTTATCGAGGACCTTTTTCAGGCTTCTGAAGTATTTTTCAATTTCTTCTTCACCTTCGGATTTGAGGATATAACCATATACACCACAGTCTATCCCCTTTCTGGCGTAGTCAAACTCATTGAAGGCGCTAAGCAATACAACCTTTGTCATTGGATACTGGTTCTTCACTTCCATGGCCAGATCCAGCCCGTTCAGGACAGGCATCCTGATATCGGTTAAAATGACATCCGCCCGTTCTTCCTGCAGGAATTTCAATGCCTTCCTTCCGTTGTCTACGACGGCGACAATATTAAAGCCGATGGCATTCCAATCAATGATTGCAGGCAATACTCTTCGAAAAATTTCTTCATCCTCGACAAGAATAACATTGTACATGCTTGGTACCTCCATACGGCCAGGAATGTGAAAACGCGTTATCCATAACAAGTATATCATATTTTACCTTTATAAACTTAACATTTTCTTCATGATTTGTTCAATTTCCATCCTTATAATGAAATCATAAACAGTAAGCCATTAAGCTTTACGAAAGGAGCGGTTACCATGGATGAGAACAACCATTATGAAAATATGAATTTTGAAAAAACGAGTTTTGAAGATAAGTCCGTTGTAAAGGATGGCGGTACAGATAGAAATGCTTCTGTTCCTGCCGATAGAAAAAAAGCAAGAACAAAAAGGCCAAAAAAGGGTATATTGCAATTGGTGTTGATTGCGGTATTAAGCTCAATGCTAGGAGGAGGCACCGTTTTTGCAGCATTTTTGACTATCCCTGCGGTGTTTGGCACTTCCGCCGGCAATTCAGCCGTGAATTCGGCAAACTCCGGCCTGACCTATCAGAACGTAACGATTACGGAAAGCAGCTCACCTGTAGAGGCCATCGCAGAGAAGGTAAGCCCCTCGGTCGTCGGTATCAAAACTACCGTCCCACAACAGCAAGGGGGTTTCTTTTTCAACGCAGGGGATTCGGCAAGCGAAGGCTCCGGCATTATCCTCAGCGATGACGGATATATCCTGACGAACAACCACGTTATCGAGGGGGCATTGGCATCAGGCACCAACAATCTCAGTAACGGTTCCAAAATCGAGGTGGTGCTTCCCGACCAGACAGATAAAACCTATACGGCTGCATTGGTGGGAAGGGACTCGGAAAGCGATCTTGCCGTCCTGAAAATTGAAGCGGCCGGTTTGCCGGAAGCAGAGCTGGGTGATTCCAGCCAGTTAAAAACCGGAGAGCTTGCCGTAGCCATAGGAAACCCCGGAGGGCTGGATTACATGGGCTCGGTCACGACAGGCATTATCAGCGGCCTCAACAGAACCCTGACAACCGATGAAGGCAAGGAGCTCAAGCTGATACAGACAGATGCCGCCATAAACCCGGGTAACAGCGGCGGACCGCTTGTCAACTCCGCCGGACAGATTATCGGTATCAATACGGTAAAAATCGCTGCAACCGGTTATGAAGGACTGGGGTTTGCTATCCCCATCAATGATGCAAAGCAAATCGCACAGGATCTCATTGACTACACCTATGTCAAGGGAAGACCGCTTATTGGGGTATCCATTGACCAGCGGTATACGGAGGATTTTGCCGGAAGCAGCAATACGCCGGCCGGCCTCCTGGTAAGCGACGTGACGCAGTCGGGTCCCGCGGAAAATGCAGGTATCAAGCGCGGAGACATTATAACCAGATTTGACGGCAAAGCGGTAAAGACCTTTGAGGAGCTGAATACGCTGAAAGACACGCACAAACCCGGAGACAAGGTTGCTGTTGAAATATACAGAGACCGCCAGACCATGACGCTTACGATTACATTGGGTGAAGAAAAAGTCTAGAAATCCAAGTATGTCCTGGAAGATAAAAGCCTCCTGCGGCGGGCATTACCCGCCGCAGGAGGCCATATCTATATTTTTGTAAATCAGAATTCCGCAAGCAGTTCCGAGCTATTGTCACTGGGATTGAAAAAATATTTACACAATGTCACCATCATCGGTTCCCCAACCGTTGGCAAAGGCGTCGAGCAGATTACATTTGAGAATAAACGGAACAAGTATATCCTTTTCCTCGTCAATCATTACTGGAATGTTAAAAAACAGAATATCATGGGGAGAGCATAAGCCCTGACATATCGGTAAACAGCAGTGATATAAATGACTTCTTCGCTGTTATACCCGATTAGGCCGTTTAACCGTTTTTGTATTAAAAAAGAACTTGAATCATAATGATTTGGATAGAGGAGCAGGACATGAAGAAGAATCTTCTTATCTTTATTTGTATACCGATCCTGATGTTGGCGTGTATCGTAGCCGGTATTTTCATCGGAAAAGCCCTCTATGGTAAAAACGAGATATCCTTTTGCGGGGAGATCATCCAAAAGCTTGAAAATCAGAACCAGGAGATCATACAGTTTATTGTGGAAGGAATCCCTGAAAACGATATCAATCACAGGGGAAAATATTTTCTGTCCAAGCCAAAGCAAAAAGGCGCCATATGGGACATAAACGGAAACGCTATGAGCTTTTCCGATTTGAAAGTCGGATATTGCGTTCAGATAACCTATAACAGTGACCAATTGATTTTGGAGATATCGCCATCAATCATTGAGGGTGGTGTAAACAGCATTCGTGTAGTCAATGAGGAATATGGAAGAAACAGGCCGCCTGAGCTGGTATTGCGTGCGGCTCCGGAGGATGGTTCCCATTTTGCCATGACGATAAAGGAAGGCTCCGCCACCCCGTCCGGTGCTACACTTGTACTGGAAAACAAAACAAACAAGCAGGCCATGTACGGCCAACCTTTTGAAATCGATCAAAAGACCGGTGACCAATGGGTTGAGCTTATCCCAGGCATCGAAAACTACGCTTTTACAATGGAGGCCATTACAGTCCCGGCAGGCCAATCCCGGGAAATGGCTGTTGATTGGGAGTGGCTTTACGGCCGGCTTGGTGCCGGGCAGTATCGCATTGTAAAAAATATGAACACCGAACCATCGGATGGTGTCGGTTATGAATCCACCCTATCGGCTGAATTTGAAATACCTTAATAACCTCCTCCGGAAATTCTGTCCGGTGCCGTTTTTATCGTTCTCCCTCCCTTTTACCAAATGGCAAAATCTACTTATATTTCAGGCGCACAAGCTGTTTCAACTGCTTATCCGACAATCTTCCATCCCTCTGAAGGCCGACGTCCAGAGATACCACTCCTCCATTCTCATTACATTTCTTTACATACTCAACCAGAAAATTATCAGGGTATCTTGTATCCGGGAATCCCCAGTCATTCCCAAGAAAAACCAGTACATGCCATTGTTCATCGCCAGCCCACCTTGTTTGCGGGTAAGGATGATTATTATCCAGTCCCTGATATATCTCACCGGCTGTATAATCTTCATAGGATGTTACAGGTAAAACCTCTCCATTATATCCTTCCTGACCGGCCCAATAATTAAAGCCAACAATGCTATCGGGATTTCCTGATTTTAGTTCGAAAGACATGGAATCGAAAAATGTAGTGTCGCTAAAACCAATGCTTTTATAACAACCATCCACCCACCAACCGGATATCTTGCCGCCATATCTTTTACTAAGCTCTCCCATACATTCCGACCATCTTTTAGAATACTCGGCATTCAAATTCCATGGGAACCCGCCTTTCAATCCCATTGATGCTCTTTCATCACCGTAAGGCCCATCACCTGTTGTGTAAAGCATGAGCTTGATTCCTCTTTTATTCAGAGAATCATAAACGTCTTTGATCAGATCCCTTTGTGAGCAAGCTTCTCCGGGCTTGTAGCCCGTATAGCAGTCATAAGTCGAGTTTGGTGCACACATATGTCTTGTTCTTTGCATAACAGTAAAGAAGGTGTAAGCTGCACCTGTTTCAGCCACCTGTTCGGCAAAAATTTCAGTATTGAACTCACTCACACAATCATCCCATGTTGTTTTCCGTCCGCAGCTAAGTCCCCTTGGATTATCAGGGTCGTTCTGAATTCCATCAAGATAATGTACAAATATACCATATTTCGATTCCATAAACCAATCGGTATTTGTTTTCAATTTCATTTTTAATCACTCCGGCCATCCTATATTTTATAATCCCGGGCAGAGAATACCTGCCCGGGATACATCTTAAGGCTTAACTATCCACGATGACGGTAACATCAACGGGATTCGCTTGTAACGCTATTATAATGCCTCCCAGAACTGCTTTTCGGTTTTATTGCATAGGCATTTACTCTAAATTCCGCAACAGCCATTTGTGAGCCTGTCTGATTCGGACCGTCAGGCTTGATTGCCTTTACTGCAGCATATTTTATAGTAACAGGCAAATCAAATGTGAAGGTTTTTGCTTCGCCGCTACCACCAATGATTTCACCAACTTTTTCCCACTTCTCTCCATCTAAGGATCCGAGAACCTCATAATCGGTGGCAAAAGTTTCACCCAAAAATGCTACCTCCATGCTTTTCACAGTGAATACATCCGCTAAATCTACCGCAAGCGCGTAGGCAAAGGCTGCATTACTTTGTGCCGCAGTATCCATATCGCCGTCTACACCGGCTTCAGCGGGTCTTGAAGGATGAGTCGTCAAGGCTCCTTGCAAATCTTGACTTAAGACGTATGCATGCTTATTTAAAGCAACATTGACAACATCCAGCTCACTTAACTTTTTATACACTAAAATGCTGACAGTTACACTCCCATTAGTTCTTTCGATACCGTTTTTCAGTGCTTTTACGGTAATTTTCGCTTTACCGGGAGCTATACCTTTTACTTTACCGTTTGAATCAACAGTCGCTACATTTTTATTATCTGATATAAACTTCAATACTTCCCCTTCAGCTTTTCCTTTTACCACAAGGTTCAAGGTGTCTTTCACCTTTAATATAGTGGAACCGGCAACTACGTTGATAGGGTCCGGCATGATCTCAATATTGGACGGTTCAATTCCAACATCCTGCACAATTGTTTCCGAATCTTCTTTCGTGTTATGAGAACAATGGGCCATGCCAATGGTAAATTTATCTGCCATAGCCACGTTTTTCACACTTCCGGCTTCTATCCACACATTCTGATCATTCAAGTAATGTGCATACATACTGTTACCTACACGGGTCAATTTAATTGTAGCCGGCAATTTTAGAGTTTGCGTAGCTTGATAATTGGTAGTACCTCCATTATCCAATCGCCAGGTTAATGGTACAAACTTATCAACTACTCCTGCACCCGTGCTGTGAATTCTATAATTTACATTTTTACTGCCGGGAGCAATGCTTTCTCTAATCATTAGTCCGGTCATTGTGCTGGGGCTCGCATCTTCCGATATGGAATTTATGGTTGTAATAATAGACACGCCAGCCGGATAGTCTGCCATAGTAATATCTTTATAGACATATGTAAATGTGTCGGATGTACCCCAGATATCATCTCCTGTGTTGCTGATCTGCCACTTGCCATCTGAATAACTTGCACTACCGGCTGATTGAATATTTACATAGTTCCATCCTGCAGGATAAACTTTCAGTTGAATATTTGCTGTTTTTGTTACACCACCGTATGTGACGTCTACAGAAATGTTGGCAATACCTTCACCGACTATTTTTACCAATCCGGTTCTGTTCACCGTGGCAACATTCGTGTTATCACTGGTATATGCCAGCTCGCCTGGGATATAGACCTCACCTGAGTTCAGTATGGCTTTCAGTTCAAGCTGAGTAGTGCCATCCGATAAATGGTATACTTCCTTTTCACTTAGTAGTTTCACTGTATCGAGCATCACAGGGATAACATCTATAGAATTTTTTATTGCTTGTGTTACGCCATACAAAGTATGTATTGCGGTAATTTCTACAGTACCATTTTGCATACCTGTTATAATCCCTGTATTTGCATCCACTGTTGCTTTAGTATTATCGTCTACACTGTATGTTACAGTTCCCATGTTTACCGGAATCTTCATCCCCTCAGCTGTAAAACCTACCATTGAAAGCTGTACAGATTTTCCGACGATGATATCTTTTTCATCTGATTCAAGCGACTTATTTATAAGATTATCCACATTAATTTTGAAAACATGGTCTGTTCCTTGATAAGCTGCTGTGATACTGACATTTCCTGTGGATAAGGCTTCAGCTTCTCCGCTTGCACTTACCGATCCTATTTCTTCGTCATTGGAAGTAAATGCTGCTCCCTGGTTATCCCCGATGCAGAGTTGTGCAACTTCCCCCAAAACCAATGGTATATTCGTGTCGGAACTATAAACTTCAATTTCATTTACAGCCATCTTCCCCTGCGTAAGCTCTACCCGGATATTCCGGACTTGTTTGTTGTCAAGGCCAAAAATATTCCTACCCTTTTTTATCCCCTCAATAGTTCCAACAGTGTTCCATTGCGTGCCATCTACCGTCGTTTTTACAGAATATTTTGCAGCCGGCTCAGCTTCAACAAAATTCAAAGCGATGCTGCCTACGTTTTTAATTTTTTTCAAATCAAGCTGCAGTACCCATAGACCATCGTCAGAAACCGTAGTATAAGTTGTCAAATCGTTATCAACTGCATTACTTGAAGGATGTCCCGATTTAGTCTCTTTACTGGTTGATGCCGTTTGATCATATACTTTAACCGATTTGCTTAGCGCCAGATTTTTGTATTCTTCCTTAGGTAGCAGATCCTGATATTCATATTCAATGCCCGCATTATTTATAATAGCCAGCGGGAAATTACCATCAGCTGCCACGGTGTTATTCTCCAATACGCTATCCTGCTGCCAATACATGTTATCGAAGTCTTTGTCCCAATAATTGTTGCTTATCAAATGATTCAAACCTTTTGCAATCATATTCCTTACATTGTTGAAAACGATGTTGTTTTGTACCGTGACGTATCTGGCGCCGTCATCAAGATATAAAGCACCATAATCATTATGCTGATCGGAAACTACATTCCCTGAAATAACCAATCCTTGCTGTGCACCTAAAACATATATACCTCCGCCATCCATCAAAGTATTCATAATGTCGTGTATATAGTTGTTAGTTACTTTATTATCTTTACTTGTGGTAGGATTGGCATCACTATCGAAAGCACCCCAACCCCATCCTACTGAAATACCTGTATAAGGCAGCTTGGTGAGTTCGTTATGGTCGACTTTTGTCCCTTCCGTATAACCGACCCATATTCCAACCCCTCCCTTATATTCGGCGCCAATATTGTAAATGTAGTTATTGGTAACTTCATTGTTCTTTACAATATTCCCCACATTGCTCGGGTGATGGTCTTCGGCGCTTCCGCCACCAATTTGTATACCGGTAGACGAGATATCATAAATTGTATTTCCCGATATTCTATTGTTCTGACTTCCCATTCCAAAATGAAGCGCTCCCGCACCCAGATGTTTAAAGGTATTCCGCTCAAATCTGACATCCTTTGCATAGCTGAATTCGATGTTTCCCGGCGTCTGAACCCATGTATCCATGGACCAGTTCATTTCTATTGTTGCAGCCGGATGCCTGCAGAAGTTGGCCTGAATTTCGGCAAAACCATCATCTCCATTTGGTCTTAACCATGTTGCATATAAAAATGTAAGCCCTTCAAACTGAATATTATGTATGCTATTGCCAATTTCACCCGTACCCTTTAGCAAAGTTTCCAGAATCGGTGCAATAACTGTTGCAGTACCCATATCCTGCTGGGATTCCGGCATATAATACATAGTGTCGGTTGATCTGTCAAGATACCACTCACCCGGTTTATCCAATAATTCATATGCATTTTCTATATAAGTAGGTACAGTCGGAGCTGTAGCATCCCCACCAGCCTTGTTCTGATTCATTTCAAACGCCGGTTGCTTCATTGTAATATTTTCTCCTGAGATTGATGCTACTCCGACACGGGATTGTGTCCACATAACATTATATACAAACTCTATGTCACTGATGTTCCCCCAGTTTTCCATATCCGTGTATGTCGTTGTATATCCGGTATCGGTCTTTTGAGCACCTGGAAGAATGCCTTCTGATCTGGCCCTTGTTTCCCGGGTTCCATTGACATACAATTGTCTGGTTTCTATTTCTGCGGCATCCGCTTTCCATATGTTTTTTGCGGAATCATGCACCATCCACCCTGTAATAGTCTTTCCACCGCTTAGTACGGGTGTTTCTCCCGGATAATTTTTGTATAGAACATTATATCCGTTCGTACCCGAATCCTGGGGTCCGAATTCCAGTGTTTTTTGTAAATTGTATGTGCCCCCCCTTACATATACAATAATGTCACCTGCCATATCGCTATTGATAAGCCGCACAGCATCTCTGGCTTTTTCTAAAGTTTTAAACGGCTCACTGGCTGTACCGGAGTTGTTGTCTTTACCGTCAACAGAGACATAGTATTCTCTTTGGACATTGCTGCTGCCATTTACCTGTTGTCCATAGCATAAAGTCGATAATAAAACCGCAGTCAGTAGAATGAAACTTAATACCTTTTGCTTCATCACTAATTCAGCCTCCTATCTCATATAAAATTCAATAAAGCATAAGCAGGGACAAGATGACAAAACATCCTTTATCCCTGCTTACATTATTTTATAACAGTTCTTTTTATTTAGCCTGTGCAGTACGTTTTTCAAGTAAAGGCAACATAATCTTGGTCTGTTCTTCAAGCATCTTGTCTACATCGATCACTTTCCTTAAATTGGCTACTGCAGCATCCCACTTTTTGTTGAAGTCCTCCTCGTCCTTTGCTGTAAAGGCAACCTTGAAAGGATCGTCCCAGGAAGCTCTTGCCGACCAGAGTTTCTGGATCTCAGGAATATTTGCATATTCGGCAGACCATGACTGTATGTTCGGTACAGGCACAAATCCCTGTGTCCATGGACTGCTTGAAGGGAATTTCATCGCCAATTCCATATTTGTAGAATACTTTATCATTTTGTTAAAAAATTGTGGAGAGAACTTACTGGCATTCTGAGCCCATTTTATAACTCCTTTCCAGGTATAACCGGAGGCAATAGCATTACTGGACAAACCTTTTGCATCCTTGGCATCCATCGCTGTCAGGTCGCCGTCTACAAGCAGTTTTTGCATCTTTTCATCCTTGAATTTCCTCGTTCCATCGGCAAGCTCTTCATAAAGCCCTGCCTCTTTTGTTCCCCAGAACCTTATATCGTCCCATTCATCTGTAAACTGTATATTCATCCAATTTAGAATTTGTGGAACATCCTCTTCTTTTACTGTCTTCAATATGGATAAAGCTTCATAGAAAACAGGAGGTCCTTCCTTAAAAGCGGGGAAATCAGCCCTCTGCTCAACCTGAGTAAAGAAAGGCACATACCTGAAACTCTTGCCTGCTTTTTCAAGTTGCGTGTTTATCGAATTGAAACCTCCCGCATCTCCAACTCCCACAATACCGTAATTGCCGTTCAATACCTTTTCTTTGAACTTCTCAATGTTATGTATAAGTGACTCCGGGTCTATGACCTTGTCATTTATCATCTTGACCTGTATTCTTGCAGCTTCTTTAAATACAGGATTCAGGTACCCGAAATCCATTTTTTTCTGGTTTATATTCAACCAACCGGTATAATAATAGCCCTTGTACCCGAGCATTTCGGCGCCCACTTGACTCAGGGCAAGCCAGCAGTCTCCACCGGTGTAGCCCAAAGCATAGACAGGCTTGTTACCTTCTGTTAATCCCAATGCTTTTATGTCATACATGAACTTTACGTATTCATCTGTAGTTTTAATGGGCAATACCAGATCATCACCAATCGGAGCGTTTTTTTCCTGTATCAATTTCATTATTTCTTCATAGTTCATTGCAGAGGGTATCAATTTTTTAAGGATGTCATCTCTTACGCCCAGACTGTTCGGCGCCATTCCGGACCATGTTATACTATCCCGTGGAAGAGTGAAGGTATTGAGAAAATCATCACTGAGACCGGGATCCATTTCCTTATCAACCGCCAGGGAAAATGGAACACCATACAATTTACCGTCAATCTTAATTGAATCCCATACAAATTGGGGTACACCCTTCCATATATCCGGAGCATACTTCTGAAGCATTTCAGGCGTCAGCTCCCAATTCAAATCACCCTCGTGCAGTTTTGCATGGTGAGCAGGCCCCTGTCCGGCCTGGGTAAGCACGAGACTTGGGAGATTACCGCCGGCTACCAGGGCGGTAAGCTTTGGTTCCCATTGTTGTCCGCCGTTCCCGTAATATTCTGTAATTTTTACCCTGGTTTTTTGTACAAGCCAATCAGAGGGGATATTTTCTTTTGGATTTTCAACTGAACTTACATCTGTACCTTGAGTATTCCAGATAGAAATCTCAAGATCCTTCGGGGGCACATAGCCCTTGTCCTCCGGTACCGCAGCCGTTGAGTCCTGCTGCCCTGTCTGTACTGTCGTTTTCTCATCTTCCTTACTCGTGCCACAACCCGCAAAGATGCTTGCCAGCATCATGATTGCCACCAGCAGGCTGACCATCTTGATAATCTTTTTCAACATCTTACTTCCTCCTTGTAGAATGGTTTTGTATTTGATAAACACTCCCGGTGATTTATCCCGTTTTAAATTATTCTGCTATATAGAATGCAAACTAGGATTTTATCCCATCGCGTTTATTCTTTTATAGCTCCTATCATTACACCTTTAATAAAGTACTTTTGAAGAAATGGATAAAGCATGACGATTGGCAGTGTTGCTACAATGATTGTCGCCGCTTTAACAGATTCGGGAGTAACTTTGACAGCGTTGATATTCCCGCTGTTTTCTGAAGACATGATACTCATACTTGCCAGCTCATTCAGAAGCTCGGCTTCTTTTACAACCTTATACATAATATACTGCAGGGGATATAGATTTTTCTTTGTAACAAAATACAACGGACTAACCCAGTCGTTCCAATGGGAAACCCCAAGCCACAGCGCAACCGTAGCCATAACAGGCATTGAAAGCGGAAGCATTATTTTCAATAATATCTGCACTTCATTTGCCCCGTCTATTATGGCAGATTCCTGCAAACTGGATGGTATCGACTGCATATACGTTCTTATGATTATCATGTAAAAAAATCCAAATGCAGCCGGAAGAATATAGACAAGAAAATTATTCATCAGGTGCAGATATTTATAAAGGATTAAAACAGGAATAAGTCCGCTGGATATAAAAGTAGGCACAATCAGAAAGGATATTACGATATTTTTCCCCGGGAGGTCTTTTTTTGTAACGGCATATGCTGCTCCCGTAATCAGTATAAGGCCAAGGGCCGTTCCAACAACAACTCTCAGTACTGAAATAATCAACGAATTTGTAAAGCCTGAGTTTGAAAATACAGTAATATAATTAACCCAGGTAAATTTCCTGGGAAAGATCGTAATACCTCCAAAAAGAGTGTCCTTCCCGTCGTTGAATGATACAGCCAGCTGATTGATATACGGATACAAAGTGACTACACACAAAATAACCATGATTAACACATTAAAAACTGTAAATACCTTCTCACCTATACTTTTTCTCACTCTTGTAATTTCTTTTGTTTTCATCATTGATACTCCTTACCAGATGCCTATACTACTTAATCTTCTAGATATTTTATTGGCTAAAAATACGATCAGAAAAGACACGATACCTTGTGCAAGTCCAAAGGCAGTAGCGATTGAATAATTCCCCTGCTGGATGCCGATTTTATAAACCAGCGTATTGACAACCTGCGTCTGTTCCATTGTGTAAAGATTCTGAAATCCAAAAACCTGTTCAAAATTTGAGGAAACAAGATTTCCTGTTGAAAGTATGAAAATAATCATGATCGTCGGCAGTATCCCGGGAATTGTAATATGAATTGTTTGCTTAAACCGTCCACATCCATCTACTGTAGCAGCTTCATATAGCTGTGGATCTATAGCTGCAATAGCAGCTATGAATATTACAGATGACCACCCCAGGTTTTTCCACAAATGCGAACCGAATAATATACCTAAAAAATTATCCGGATTCATTAATATATTCGTCCGTTCAATGCCCTGGCCGAATAGTGTTGCCTTAAGATCATTAAACGGACCGTGCATTTCAAAAAACGTATAAAAAAGCGCAACCACAGATATCCATGAAAGAAAATAGGGAAGATAGCTTATGGTTTGGACCACTTTCTTGAATATTGCATTTTTGAGCTCGTTAAACAGCAAAGCCAGCATTATCGGGAAAGGGAAACCCACAAAAAGTATGACCGAACTGTAAAATAAGGTGTTGATGATTGCTCTTAAAAATAACGGTTGGGTAAATATCTTTATGAAATTGTCAAACCCTACAAATTCACTACCTGTAAAACCCTTAAAGATATTAAATTCCTGGAATGCCATGACAAGCCCCAACATGGGCAGATAACAAAATATAAGCGTCCAGACAAGCGCCCCTGATATGAGCAGATAGGAGAATTTATATTTCATTAATCTTCTAATGAGACTGGAATCTGAGGATTTGATTTCATGACCGGTCTGTGTTGAGTATACTAATTTCATAATACATTGTCCTTTCTAAAGCATTGAATCTGCATGTATCATTATATAAATCCCAATAGTTGAAAACAACATAGCAATCTCATTAAAAGTATTAATATTTACTTGGATTTTTAACTTATTGTAGCTATTATGCAGATATAGGGCCTAAATAAATAAAATTTAAATTCTCTTTCTATCTTCCTCCAATTTATCTATTCCAACAAATATTCCCTTATTGTAAAATCTCTCCATATTGCCTCAGGCAGTGAGCAAATATTTTATTTTACACAGCATCTCTTCCGTTACCCCTATGTGTTTAAGGTAATTTTCAACCTTTGCATTGATGCTGCCGCAGGGTTCGCCAAAGCGATCAAGTGCTGCCATCAACCCCTTAAATTCCTTCGATTCTCTTGACCGTGGCCCCCATATCGAAAAGGAGGATAGTTCATAATCAAGTATAAGGTCCTGCTCCCTCACTCCAAGTAAAGCATTAAGCAGAAATACGACCGTTCCTCCTCTATCCACGCCTCCCCAGCAATGCAACAGGATTGGATAATTCCCGGTGTCAGAAAAAACTCTGAAAAGCATCCTGTAATTTTCCCAATACTGCTCATCAGTTATATTTTCATAGGGAGCTATGGGGATATTGATCCAATTTACGGACCGGCTGTCCAGTACGGGGATAGTTTCCTCCTCAGCACCTCTCAGGTCTAAATCGGTTCTTATATGAAGCATATCCAGAAGTATGCGTTTGCCTTCATCTGCAATGGTTTTGTGGCTGTTCATCTCGGAGCTTCTATATACAAGGCCTTGTTTTACTTTCTTCCCACCGGCTGTTTTCCAGCCTCCGATATCCCGGGCATTTGTTATTCCGGGTACCTTGACCCACCTCGGCGGAACATCACTGGTTACGAAGCTCCGGATATCTGATTCGCCCTTTATCCTGCCAGATTCCTTTGATATCACCTTCCAGTAATACCTCACCCCCAACAGCAGGTTGGGTACGGATATTTTTTTCTTTGATAAATTGCTTAGAATCACTGCATCCTCAAATACAGGGGATTCCGAAATGTAGAGATTAAAACTAACGGCATCCTGGCCGGATGTACAGCTCCATTCAAATTCAACTTCTTCGGGCAGGCTCCTGTCCTCATCGCAGACCTTCAGATTATTCCACTGTATTGGTTCCGTTGCTGCAATCCGCTCGGCATTCCTATTACCGCAGCAGTAATCAAGGTGGCACTGCTTAAGCAAGCTGACCTCAGAGAAGTTATAAGGTTTTTGAAGATATATGTGCATGTAGCCCCACATCCATATTAAAAGTATAAATATTTGCTTAGGTTTTTAACTTGTTATAGCTTTATACAGGTATAGACCCTAAATTGTATAATAATCGGTAGATATTAACTGTCCCATGGCATCTCTCAGGTTCAGATAATACCCTGTACTATTCTCAGGAATAACGGCACTGGCATACCCAGTAGCCGGATTAATTGCTGATGATGCAGTTGCCACCCAGATATCATCTCCATCTATGCCGGTCCCTTTGTACATCCATAACGGATCAACAGTGTAAACTATTTCACTATAAGAGAGTTGCGCAGGCCCTTCCATATACGCCCATATTGAGCCGTTTGACACTCCTGAAGAGGCAATCCTCGGATAAGCTGAAGCCCCCATGAAATATGAGTCGACAAACCGGCGGATATCTTCACAGGCCCATGGTACTTCATGTGAGTGTCCGAAATTATCTTCAATTCGGGCACGATTTTCTCCGATTGTCCTCAAGCGGTTTTTTTGGAAAATACTCAGTGGAATATAATCATCAAGGTTATTACTCACCCAAAATGTAGGAAATTTAACATTTGGCAGATAGTTTGACGCGTCTATCCTGTTTTTGTAGGTATCGCTGAATATATAATTGTTTCGTGTAAAAAATGTATTTTCGAACATATATCCGGAGGCATAAACCGGAACCCCCAGCTTAATTCGGCAAGCATCGACTCCCATGGTAATTGAGCTTATGATGCCACCCATAGAAATTCCATAAATGCCGATTTTAGAGCTGTCCACCTCACTTCGCGATTGTAAAAAGGTAATAGCCCGCATAGCGGCTGCAACCGCATGAAACCACCATGAGTTTTCCAGCTGATCCTGCGAAATGTCATAATTCGTATAATCCTGTGGGCGGCCATCAGGCATCAAACTGCCGTCCGGTCCCTGTCCGGCCATATCTATGGCAATGGCGGCATATCCATAGCCTGCCCACTGCCGTGCCCAGCTTTGATAAGCGGCACCGCCCCCACCGTGCAATAATACCATTGCAGGAATTTTACCCGAATAATTGCACGGTATTGAATAATATGCAAAAACACGTGCCATGCTGCCGTTATACGGTGCATTTTCAAATATTAACGAATAATCCGGGCCGATACCATCTAACCATTGTACATCTGGGGCCGCAAGTAATTCAGGATGACTGCTCCATGGGTCAATTGCCATAAAAAGTTCTGCTCCTTCATAAAATTTGGTTTTGAAATTATCCCGGAATAGCTGAGTATTCCGGGATAATTCCATTTATCTTTAACGTTTTATCTTCACCTGTTTTTACTATTGGCTGCCATGGAACCTCAATAATAAACCTCAAGTTCCGATATAGCCATTTGAGCGCCTGCCTGGCCCGCAGCATCGGGTTTTATTGCCTGTACCCTCACATATCGGTACGGTTCTGCACTGAATGTATGCTCATATGTCCCTCCTGCAGTGTGACCGTTTACTGTAGCGACAGTATCCCAATCTTCACCGGTTGCTGAGCATTTAATATAATAATCCGTTGCAAAAGCATCACTTGCGAAGGTTACCTTAACTTTGTTTATATTGTATGAAGCTTGCAGATCTACCTGCTCAATCCATGCATATTGAAGCATTGCCTGAGCTCTTGTTCCCATATTTCCGTCAACTGCTTTATTGGCCTCATGACCCGTATGCATCGTAGCTGCACTGCCATCAATATAATAGGCGCTTGCCGGTTTACCCAAGGCTATGTTTGTACTCGGTGTCGACGTCGGTGACGGTGTTGGTGTTGGCGTTGGCGTTGGCGTCGGTGTAGCCCCGCCATCAGCATAGACTCCAAGTTCCGATATAGCCATTTGTGCACCTGGCTGGCCTGCAGCGTCAGGTTTTATTGCCTGTACCCTCACATATCGGTACGGTTCTGCATTGAATGTATGCTCATATGTCCCTCCTGCAGTGTGACCGTTTACTGTAGCGACAGTATCCCAATCTTTACCGTTTGCTGAGCATTTAATATAATAATCCGTTGCAAAAGCATCACTTGCGAAGGTTACCTTAACCTTATTTATATTGTATGAATCTTGCAGGTCTACCTGCTCAATCCATGCATACTGGAGCATTGCCTGAGCTCTTGTTCCCATGTTTCCGTCAACTGCTTTGCTGGCCTCAAAACCCGTATGCATCGTAGCCGGGCTGCCATTAATATAATAGGCGCTTGCTGGCTTATTCAAGGCCAGGTTCGTACCCTGTTCCGCCGGAATTGTGTAATAGTCGGTAGATATTAACCGCCCTTGAGAGTCTGTCAGATTTAAATAGTAGCAAGTAGCGCCTTCAGGAATAATGCCACTAACGTGTCCTGTAGCCGAATCAATTACCGGCGGCGTGAGGCTCGCTGTAAAATCTGCACCTCCGGCAGGGTTCATCCATGACGGCTTAGTAGTGAAAAGTAATTCTGCCGAGGCAAGTGTCACCCCCTCCCCTGCTGTCATATTCGCCCATATTGTGCCGCCTGTGACTCCCGAACCGGTTATCCTGGGATAAGCTGAAGCCCCCATGAAGTACGAGTCAACAAACTTGCGGATATCCGTACAATCCCACGCCGGAGGATATCCATGATCAAAATTATCCTGTATGCGGGCACGATTTTCACCTGTGGTCAGTAAGCGACATTTTTGGAAAATATCCATAGGAATATATGGATCATTATTATTGCTCACCCAAAAGGATGGATAATTGAAATTCTGAAGATAATTTTTAGAGTCGATTAAATTTTTATAAGTATCGCTAAATGTAGCATTTATTATAGATTGTGCGAAAACAGAATTTTCGTCCATACAGCCTGCGGCATAAACCGGAACAGCTAATTTAATCCGGGAATCAACGCCCATGGCAATGGAAGTTATAATACCGCCCATGGAAATTCCAAAGATGCCTATTTGGGAAGTATCCACCTCACTTCGCGAACTCAAAAAGGAAATAGCCCGCATCGTAGCTGCTACAGCGTTAAAATACCATGAGTTTTCCAGCCCGGCCTGGTCCGCAGGAATATTAAAATCAGTATAGCTTAAAGGGTCTGTGTCAAACGGATATCCGTCAGACAAATCACCATATATATATTGTGATGGGTTATTGGGGTTAGGAACCAAACCATTTCCAGCCATATCAAAAGCAATAGCGGCATAACCATAGCCTGCCCACTGCTGTGTCCAATTTTGAAAAGCCTTCCCTTCCCCGCCATGCACTAATACCATTGCAGGAATTTCTGTACCGGGGACATAATTGCCTGGTAATGAAAAATATGCAAAAACACGCGTCATAGTACCATTATACGGTACATTATTATAATATAATGCATAATCCGGTCCGACACTATCGATCCATTCCACAGCCGGAGCAGTAAGTAATTCAGTATGACTACTCCAAGGGTCAGTTGTAGCGTGCACTGATATGGGATTATAAGAAATACACAGCCCCATAACCAAGCATATTATAACAAGCACACATAGATACCTTTTCATAAATAACCCCTTTCCCTTTTTCAAACTTTTTAATAAACACATGAAACTTCAAATTTAGCTTAACGCTCTTTTTCAATCTGAAACACGCCACCTAAGAGGAGGGGGACTGCTGACGTTGTTCAATAATATACCTCAAGTTCCGATATAGCCATTTGTCCGCCAAGCTGATTGGCTGCATCAGGCTTTATTGCCTGTACCCTCACATATCGGTACAGTTCTGCACTGAATGTATGCTCATATGTCCCTCCTGCAGTGTGACCGTTTACTGTAGCGACAGTATCCCAATTTTCACCATTTGCTGAGCATTTAATATAATAATCCGTTGCAAAAGCATCACTTGCGAAGGTTACCTTAACCTTGTATATATTGTATGAATCTTGCAGGTCTACCTGCGCAATCCATGCATATTGAAGCATTGCCTGAGCTCTAGTTTCCATATTTCCGTCAACTGCTTTATTGGCCTCAAAACCAGTATGCATCGTAGCTGTACTGCCATCAATATAATAGGCGCTTGCCGGCTTGCCCAAGGCTATGTTGGTACTCGGCGTTGACGTCGGTGTTGGAGTTGGCGTCGGTGTAGCTCCGCCATCAGCATAAACCTCAAGCTCCGAAATAGCCATTTGAGCGCCTGGCTGGCCCGCAGCATCAGGTTTTATTGCCTGCACTCTAACATATCGGTACGGTTCTGCATTGAATATGTGTTCATATGTCCCTCCTGCGGTGTGACCGTTTACTGTAGCGACAGTATCCCAATCTTCACCGTTTGCTGAGCATTTAATATCATAATCCGTTGCAAAAGTATCACTCCGGAAGGTTACCTTTACCCTGTTAATATTGTATGAATCTCCCGTATCTACCTGCTCAATCCACACATATTGGTTCATAGCCTGAGCCCATGTTCCGCTGTTTCCGTCAACAGCCTTGCCGGCTTCATGACCGGAATGCATTGTAGCTGCGCTGCCATCAATATAATAGGCTGTTGCAGTTTTATTCAAAGCCAGGTTTATGCCCGGTGTAGAGGTCGGGGTCGAGGTCGGCGTCGGTGTCGGGGTCGGTGTTACAGTACCGGTACCTTCAAATACTTGTATTTCGGCAAGACCACTTTTAGTAGTACCGGTTTTTACACCGGTGACCGTAAACCTAGCCGATGTGACAGTTCTACTTGAGAAGTTCACAGTAACAGGCTTGCCTCTATCATCAAGTGGTCCGACGTCAATATAAGATCCATCACTAAAGGTTAATCTTCCTGAAGTGACCTGATTGGTTTCACTGCTTCTATCATAAAGCACTATTTGATTTATGGTCTTAGCACTGCCCCATTGTAAATTTATCCATGCATTCGTAGTTTCATTTGATACCCAATCACCGTATCCTTCGACTGCGGCGACCACGCATCCGGTGGTTATAAAATCAACCGCCATATTTCCGCCTCTGCCCGCAAGCGCAGAGGAAACCGTAACCGTCGCGCCGGACGCTATATTGTTATTCATATTGATGTATGTTTCCTGCCCGTTTCTTCCTGCATTACCGGTTATAGAGGAAGGGATTTGACCTGCATTGGCTATTAAACTGTTGTTTGCAACCGTACTGTCTGTCTGCCACCACCATTCCGGATTTGGTGCAGCGACCCAATAGTTATACTGGAAGTTGTGATTGGACCCTTTACAAAGGACATTTTTAACATTGCTATAAACGGCATTATCCTGTACTGTAATGTAACGGCTAAGATCATCAAGGTATATGGCGCCAAAATTATTACGATCGTCATGGATTACATTGCCGGTTATCGCTGTACCCGGTTGTGCTGAAAGAGTGTATATCCCGCCCCCGTCCTCCAATACCTTCATAATATCGTAAATAAGGTTGTTTTGTATTAAATTATTTTTGGCAACCGAAGGGTCATGGCCTCCCCATCCCCATCCGCAGCTTATCCCCGTATAGGGTAAATCATGTAACTCATTATGTGTTATGACCGTATGTTCTGTATAGTATGTTATAATTCCCATGCCTGCATGGTATTCCTGTCCTGTCTTTGAAATAAGATTGTTGTCAATCAAATTATTCTTTACAAGATTAGCTGAATCGGCATAGTAGCCATGCATATAACCTATTATTATTCCATGAGCTGAAATGTCTTCAAATATATTGTTGAAAACGACGTTATTCTTGCAGCCCATGTTTAGAGAAAGCCCGGCTCCTCCAAGATGCTTGAACGTATTTCCTTCAAACCTTAAATTTTCCGAATATGTAAACTCCAGATTTCCGTCACATTGCACCCAATGCTCACGCGAATCGTCAAAATTCGTATATTGTCCAATAGTGGTCTGTACCCCCTGATGATCAGCCAGGCCCTCAGCATTATTGGGTCTCAGCCACGTAGCATAGGAAAAGGTAATCCCTTTAAAAACAACATTTTTTACACTAGTTCCGCTAATCAGCCTTTCAAGCTTAGGGGCAATAACTTCTGCCGTATTCATATCTTCTCCTGCGCGCGGCTTATAATATAAATCCCCCGTTGTTCTGTTTAAGTACCATTCACCTTCTGAATCAAGAAGCTCATAGGCATTTTCAATCCAGTCCGGCTGAATAGGAAACGGCCAATCAGTATGACTATTGGCATTGGTCCAGAACGGCTGCTTCATCGTCGCGAAAGTGCCTGACGCTGATTGAATGCCTCCTCTGAATTCCTTCCACATATTCCGTCCCACTACTTCCACATCGGTAATATTACCCCAGGAGGCAACCGCCGCAGGACATTTAAAACCAGCGCCACTTTTCTCCCATCCGCTGCCGTTAACACTCCTGGCACGGATAGCACGGATTCCGTTTACATAAAGCTGGCGTGTATTTAACGAAGTACCGACATGCGCTTTATAGATATTTCCGGCTTGTGGCGTCCAACCTGTTACCCTTTGGCCCCCGCTGATTACCGGCGTTTCTCCGGGATAATTCTGATATATTACCTTATAACCGTTCGTACCTGAATCACTCTGCCCAAAAGTAAGCGTATCAGCCAGTGTATGTGTTCCCCCTCGAAGATAAACAACAATATCGCCTGTCATATTGCCGCATATTGCATGTACTGCATCACGAGCCTTTTGTAAAGTATAAAAAGGCAGCGTCTCAGTGCCGGGGTTGGTATCACTGCCGCTCGTCGGGGATACATAGAAGGTTTTCTGAGGGGCTGCGGCATTTACCTGTGTTATCGGAAGCAAACCAGGTGTCAGTATGCTTGTCAAAGTAAGGACCATCATCATAAGTACCGAGAACTTTCTTTTCATATTTTCACTCTCCCTTTCAACTTTGGTTGAATTACCACAGTTACTATCCGGATTTACTTTCAGAAATTGTGTCAGCCTTACCCCTTCAATAATTTTTCTAAATATCCCTCCAGCAATATTTAGATTATCTTATTTTAGTGCATGATACCAGAAGCGCATGGCGAGCCAAATGTTTCGCTGCAGTACAAAGATGAAATATTGAATGCTGTATATAATTATAAGAAGCAGTATGACAAATCACAAGTCACCAATCTTATTAAATATACCAGTATTTAACTAATTTTTCGCTGAAAATGCTTATCCCTGAATTGTTTTGGAGTCAACCCGGTATATTCCTTGAAAACGGAAGTAAAATGTGAATTAGCTTTATAACCGGTTTTCTCTACTATTTCATATATCTTTCTATAAGGATCCATAAGCATTTGCTTTGCTATCTCCATTCTTCTCTTGATCAGATAATCAAATATCGTTTGACCTGTCTGCTGCTTGAATATCAAGTTTGCATGGCTTGCGCTGATAAAAAGCGGGTTGACAATTTGGCCTACATTATCTATTACCGCATATCTTTCATTGATGATTAATTTGATATCATCTACAATCTTTTGATACCGCCCGCTCTCTGCTTTACTAAAAAATACCCTTTGAAAATCCTTATCTGGTACTTTAACCTCAGACGCCATTATAATTCTGTTACCTCTGCTGAAAAATTTCGATTTTGCTGCAAACTCCGCAGTTTCAAATGTTTGGGGCAGCATTGTAAAGCAGGTTGAAAACTCACTGATACCAATTGTAATGTTTAATCCCAATTCATTTCCAATCAATTCCTTGCACTTATTTGCAGAGTCAATTATTTTATTTAGTGCCTCTTCATGGTTTTTAATATTCGGCAATAGAATTATGGGGAAGCTATTATACTGTTGATTGGCAGCATATCCGGTAATTTCTTTTAATATAGTTTCTTCGATGCATTTCTGTGCACTGTACATGATTAAGTATCTTTTTGCCATTGTTATATCCGGATAAAGCAAATCATAGTTGTCGATTTGAAGAAAAAGAACTGCATAGTATTTATACGTAATATCCATACCCAGGTATTCCATTCGATCTCTTACATCGTTTTCATTTTCTAACTTTCCATATAAAAGGTCTTTGAAAAATTTCTCCTGGAGGACCGGCATACTTTCCTTAATCTGCTTTTTCAGTTTTTCTTCATATTGTTCCCTTTCAAGTTCAGACTGCCTCAAATTTCTTATCTTTTCGATTGCATCTGTCAGTTCCGATAAATCGATAGGTTTTAAAATATAACCATATACTTCAAGATGAATTGCATTCTTTAAAAACTCTAAGTCATCAAAGCGACTCATAAATATAAATTTCGTTTGGGGCAGTTCTGCTTTAAGCTTCCGAGTCATCTCTATCCCATCCATCACAGGCATGGCAACATCGGTCAGTATGAAATCAGGTCTCAGGTTGATGGCTTGATTATATCCATCAAACCCATCAACAGCCAGTCCGGCAACTTCAATGCCAAGCTTGCCCCAATCAATCAAGCCTTTTATCCCTTCTCTGTCTGAAATATTGTCCTCAACAATAAGAACGGAAAACATCGACTCATCTCCAGTACAAAATATATCATAACCATTATTTCCAATACTTGCATTTACTTCAGAATGCACCTTCTATTCTCTTACATCAGGTATTCTTTTAATATCATCATCCGTAAATATATCGGCTTCATCTCTGCTCTTTGTAGAAAACTCCGATATGACCGCTCCATCTTTACCGGCTTGGAACCAATGCTTTGTGTCCGGATAAAGCGTATACTGCCCGCCCGGATTCAACTCAATCTCTTTCCATACGGTATACGTCTTTTCTCTGCCTTTGGGTGCTTTTGCTTTGGGATTCACAACCTGCTGGCCTTCAACATAAAGGTATACTTTTCCCCACCTGCATCTGAAGGTTTCTTCCTTGCCAGGTTCACATTCTATCGGAGGATGCCTGTGTTCCGGACACGTCTGATATGGAAACAGAATTAGTTCTTTTGCGCAACACCTATTGGTATTGACGTAAGTTATCAACTCAAGCCCTGTGCTTTCCAGTTCGCCCAGTCCGAAATCGGCAACTTCGATATTGTTTATTTCCTCTTCTGTCAGTATGATACCCGCTTTTATAAAATACTCCAATGCTCTCATTCTAGCTTCATACACTTGCTCTTTTTTCATAAATGATAAAGCCTCCTTTTTGATTCGTTAATTTCCCCAATATACTTTTAGGTTATAAACTCCAGGGTAACAATTTTGTTGCCTCCAACTTCTATGGTGATACTGTGTTCTTGTTCTACTGCAAGGCTTTCCAGCCTATCTTCATTCAGATCGGTTATATAGGCTTCCTTTATTCCGGCAAAAATGGCAATATTTCCATGAACCTTATCTCCTGTGGGGTTGAAGACCCGCAATATGTATGAATTTCTGTCTTCAGAGCGCTTTAAAGCCGATAGAATCAAATTTGACGGTTTTATGGACAGAAAACTGTGTTCCAGAGGCATGATTCCTTTATTTCTGGATGTCTGAACGATTTTTAGAGGCAAATTTAATCTTTCGGCTTCCACATAAGCTTCAGCTTGACTCCAATCCCCTTCATGCGGGTATAAGGAGTATGCATATTCCTGTATCCCCAGACTTTGTCCGCCATTTTCATGTGGAAATGCACCAGCCGACCTGAACTCTGAGCAGATAATATTTCTCACGCTCCTGAAGAGAGTAATGGAAAGGGTACCTTCGTCATTGTTCATCGCTTCAAACTCGGAGAAACAATTGTTTAGTACCGCAAATCCATGCCTGCCGTCACTCAGATCAACAAAGCTCTGCATGGGCAATGTCTGCATTTCAGGATAGAATGTACCGTTTTTGTCTTTCGGTGGGCAAACCGGTCTGCGGTCTACGGTGAAATGTCCGGCAGCATCTGAAAACTCCGCCTTGATTCCTGTATCGAACATCAGCCTCAACCTATGGTCTTCAGCTGTATTATCAACCTTAAGGCTTACATCAACACGCTTTGACCCTTTCTTCAGCGTATATCGGCATGTGAAGGTCAGTTCCCTTTCCTCGTCACTCCTGCGGCTTTCTCCTTTTATTGCATTTTCAGATCTTAATGCAAAGGCCGGGACTCTCATTTTAATTTCCACCCCTATGGTCGCGGACAAAGCTCCGTTATCCTCCTGCCACATTCTTACGGGGCAGCCCTTGCTGCTGTAAACCCTGTTATGGTACGGCGGATAATACACCCAATAGTCTCCGCAGTCGCCGGTATCCTCGAAATAATTCAGACTTCTGTATAGCCTGCCTGAAGCTTTATCAACCATACTGACAGTACCATTGCTCTCCACTTTGACCTTCAGGTATTCATTTTCCATAGTATCAAGTGCTTTCGATATACAGTCTCCGTTACTTGTCCTCATTTCGGCCCAGAATACCGTTTTCCTGTTGAAATAATGACCCGGGACAACCTTGAATACCTTATACCCGCAGCAAGGCATTTCTCCGGTATCCATATAAAAGCAGAACCTGTCCGCATAAAACGGCCATGGTCTCGAATTCATTTCATGTACGGGAACTACTTCCTCTTTTCTGGATACCAGCTGCTTTTCCATCCTGAGATTATCGCCATCCAGTATTTCAAAATCCCAGACATTATACTCCTGCGGTATATCGATATAGACCTTTACAATCTCTCTCCGTACACTGGAAGATGGATTGAGCAAGACAATCAAAATATCCTTGCTTTCGAAGCTGCTTGTATCTATCCTTTTTATCAATTCGCAGCATACCTTGCTATTTACTGCCTCACTGATTTCCAACGCCTGGTTTAATCTGTATACCGTATCATTTACCGTCTTATCCTGTGTAACACCATTGATGGAATCATGCGCATGAGAAAGAAGCATATACTTCACAGCAATATCAATGAATTCCTTTTGATACTCTATGCCAATCATACCACCCATGACGGATAACCGTTCGGTATAATGAAGCAGAGAAATCTGAACTTTTTTATTCAGTCTTTTAATATGCGATCTGGTTGCAAGAGCATTGCTGGAGCAGCTGCTGGCCGGGCCATCCCTGAGTTCTCCTTTGACAACCTTCAGCTTTGAGGGTTCAACCAAATCTTTAAGTTTATCCGTATATTCTTCCAGGGTACTATTCACAAATTCCCTATCCTCGAAAACTTCGTTTGCCAACCGGATGATCTCGGTCAATCGCGGCTGGGGAGTCGAGAAATCACTACCGTTCATAAGAAGACGATGAGATTTTACCGTAGTTTCCTCCGTCCCTTCCCAGGCTTTCTGTACAGAATCCTTGATTATATCCTTATGGATGTAGTCGGTGGCTTCCAATTTGAAATGATCCTGGAAGAAGCTGTGACCATCTGCCTGATGATATACCGCACCCGCTTTTTCCCAATCGAATTTGTAGGCTTCCGTTAAGTAATACATACCGTACATGATGGGGATATATGAGTTCATAAAAAAGTTTCCCCTCGCATACTGTCCAAGTCTTGTCGTCAGTACACTTGTGCCATCCGGCGACTCCCAGAGAAATTCACTTTCGGGTGCTCTATCTTTTGAGACATTTTTCGCTGCAATAATTATATCAATCCCAAACCCCTTGTATATTTGGGGAAATTGGGCCGTCTGTCCCCACCCGAAGGAGTTGTAGCCAACTTTCATGTGCCCTCCGAGACTGTTGGAATAGCGTATTCCTTTCAACAGGTTACGTATAAGGCATTCTCCATCAACAGGATACAAATCAGGAAGAGTATACCATGGACCGATGGAGATCCTGCCGGCCTTAATATATTTTTCAATTTTGTACCTGTCTCCGGGACGCACTTCAAGATAATCCTCGATGATGACGCTTTGTCCGTCAAGAACAAAAGATTTGTAATCCGGATTTTCATCAAGTATGCTCAAAAGTTCCTTCATGAACTGCACCAGCAGCACCCTGCTCTGCCATATGGGATATCTCCATTCCCTGTCCCAATGGGTATGCGGTACAATGTGGCCGATAGCCTTTCTCTCTTCCATGATTTACCTCCAGCAGTATTAATATACTTAATAGTTCCTGTCCTTTTTTCCGATTCTCATACCTTTGGCTTTATCATATCTCCAATAATCACCTGCTATATCAAGCCTGTTCTTATCCCAGCCGGGTATCATGGCAAGGGTCTCCTCCCAGGTCTTAATACCGCTGATGGCATCAAACACCTGTACATTCTGTCCACCCACCGCACATGCAATCCTTATGCTCTCTTCTATGGATTTCCCGTTGAGGAATGCGGATAGAAAGCCTGCGATGCTGCTGTCACCCGAACCCGTAGCCGCTGCAATATGCGGCACATGAAAGCTTTCTTCCTGAAGCTCCCTGTCCGCCCAGTTGTGAATGTCCGCAGGCTTCGCCCTGCCCATTGCTTCCAGGGTCTTTTTGCTTTGGGTCCGTATGTAATAACCCTTGACGCCGCACTTGAGGACAGCAATTTTAGCGCCATATGAAACAAGTTTTTCCCCCAATCCCTGGAGTTTGTTCATATCAAGGTTTCCCAGCATGTCATGGCCTTTGGCATTTTTATTGAGCTCGTCAAAGTCTTTCCTTTGTATCATAAACATGGTCTCTTCCACGCTGGGAATGTATATATCTACGTAAGGAAGCAACCGCATCAATAATCTTTCCCAGTTAACTTTTCCCGATTCGGAAGATGCGTCGGGCAATGACATATCAAGGGATGTTGTTACTCCCAATTTCTTAACTTTCCTAAAAATATTTACCAACTCTTCGCCATCGTTCTCAAATATTCTTTGCATAAGCGGCGGATATCCGAAATGAAAGAGCTTTGCCTGCTTTACCAGATTATAGTTTATATCCTCCTCACCAAAGGTATTGTTTGCTCCGGGGTTATGCAGGAATATCCTGTCGAAGCCGGGAGGGACTATAACGACTGTATAGGAAGTCTCTTCACCGTCAACTGCAACCATTCCATCATAAGCATTCCTCTCTTTAAGCAACTTGAGAACACCTTCTCCGAAATAGTCATTTCCGATCTTACCCATCAGCTTTGTATTAATTCCCAGTATTGAAAGTGCTATACCGGTGTTTGATACAGGTCCCCCGGTAGAGACCTTAACACTTCCCATATTTAAAAGCTTCCCAGGTACGAATATCTCTTCCATTTTTACTTTATCGTTTTTTTTAAAGGCGGGTATAACATCGAAGCAGATGTGCCCGGCTACTACTACCTGTAATTCGTTTTGCATTTTACCGACCTCCTTCGGGTCCTATTTTCATTTTAAAATGGAGCTTGCTGTCAATGCTTTTTCAATCTGCTCACTGAATATGATGTATAAAATAACCGTAGGCGCACTTGCAAGCACAGAGCCTGCTCCGACTAGTCCCCAATCCGTGGTGCCCAATGTGGCAATAAGGTTGGCCAATCCCACGGCCATCGGCCTCATGGCATCCTTGCTGGTCAGCATGTATCCCATGAAGTAATCATTCCAGACATTCATGAAAAGAAACACCACTTGTGTTGACAAAGCGGGTTTTGTCAAAGGGAGAATTATTCTGAAAAACGCCGTAAATATACTCCCTCCATCGATAAATGCCGACTCTTCAAGCGCCATGGGCAAGGTCCTGAAAAAGGCATAGAGCATCAGCACGCATCCGGCCAGTGCAAAGGCCGAGTATGGAAGAATTAATCCTATATAGGTGTTCATGATCTTGAGAGCTTTAAGCTGCATAAACATTGGCAGTATCACAACGGGTAACGGAATGATCAGCCCTGCGGAAATATACGTCAGTACTGCCTTGTTCATAACCCATTTAAGCCTGCTCAGACAATATGCAAGCATCGTGCCGCACAGGAGTGTCAGAGCAACCGTACCTCCGGCGTAAACGATATTGTTCAACAAGTATATAAGAAGAGAACTGCTTTTTAAGGCTCCGGTGTAGTTGGCTAAATACAAGTGAATAGGAAAGCCAAAAGGATTCCTGTAGATTTCGCTTGTTTCCTTGAAGGATAGCCCCACAATCCAGATTACAGGGAAAAGAAATGACAATCCTGCAAGTGTTATTGAAGTATATATGATATATTTAGTGCGTTTTTTCATGTTCTTAAGGCCACCTCCTTCACTAGAATTCTATTTTTTCTTTTGCAGCCAGACAGTTAATAATAAAAGTGATGATCAGGCATTCAATCACAAACAATATGGCTGTCGCGCTGCCCGCTCCAAAGTCGGAGGATTTGATTGCAGTATTGATAATCTGGAATACCAGTGTTCTTGAAGCATCTCCCGGGCCTCCCAGCGTCATGAGATTCACATGGGCAAATTGTGCCATACAGCCCAATATGGAAATAACCAACAAAAATTTTGAAATTTCCGACATCAATGGCAGCGTGATGGCCGTAGCAGCTTTAAAGCCTGTTGCGCCATCTATTCTAGCCGCCTCGTAATATTCTTTGGGAACACTTTTCATTCCGGTATAATATATAACCATATTGAAGCCGATAAACTGCCATACAAAAGCAGCGGCTACTGCCCAAATTGCAAGCTTCTCATCAGACAAAACCACAAGGTTCGGGTCATAGAGCCCCATCAAGTTCAGAGCGCTGTCCAACAAGCCCCATCCCGGCTGAAATATGGCCTTCCACATCTGACATATTACCGTAACGGATAGAACCGCCGGTAAAAAGCTGGTGATCTTGAAAAACTTTCTTAAGGACTTATTTATGATTACATTATCCAGCAAATATGCCAAAAAAAATGAAGTAGGCAAACCTAACAAAGTAGATACCGATATCAGTATAAGGTTATTCAAATTTGCTTTCCAAAAAACCGCTGAATGCAGAATGGATATATAATTATCCACTCCCACAAAACCGCTGCTTGCAAAGCCGTCATGTTTTTGAAAGCTGATGAATATCTCCGGAATCAGCGGGTATACCGCAAACGCTGTAAATAAAAGCAAACCCGGAAATGCAAAGAGGAAAATTATATACTTATTTTTAAGATATTTATCCATAATAACGTCTCCATCCGGTGAAACACCCTACATGAAGCATTTGAGCAATGCCGTCATGCTTCATATAGGGTGTTTGAATCAATGCTGTCTTACTGTTTTTTAGTTTTCAAAGTTTTCTGTCCAGAAAGGCATAATGTCTTTTACAAATTCTTCTCCCGTATATTTGCCGGTCATCAGCTTCTGCCCGACATTCCCCATTTCAGTATATAGTTTCGGTTTGAATCCGAAGTTTGTTATCGTGCGGAATTTATTGGGAGCAGCGTCAAACAGATTCTTATTTGTCTGCGCCAGCTGTGACATTTCTTCAATGGCAATACCTGTCTGCAAAGCAGTGGGACTCTTCTTTTCCTTGTTAAAATAAGTAGCCTCCTGCATGGTACACCACATGACAAGCCTGGCGATAACTTCCGTGTTGGGATTTTTAGAAGATCCTGCATAGCCGTTCATCGGACCTCCCCATATTTGTATGTCCTTTGATGTGTCCACATTGGGATTTGCCGATGGCCACAGCATAATTTCCGCGTTGGGAGCATCTTCGGGAATGGCAAAGGTAAACATGATATACATGGCAGCCTTGCCGTCCTTGAACAGTTGGGCCGAAGCGCCGAAATCCATATTGAGCAGTCCCGGTGCAAAGTATCCTTCCTTAAACAGAAGACCGGCTTTGTTTAGCGCAGAGATGCAAACCGGATTATTGAGATCCGTCTTTCCGTCAATCAGATCATTTACTACCTGCGGGTTTTCAATCATGATCATTTGCTGGAACAGGTAGGTGTTGACCAGCCAACCGCCGGCACCATAAGAAGTCAGCGGTATTATCTTATTATCCTTCAGCGTTTTGCAGGCTGCAAGGAACTCATCCCAGGTTTTCGGAACAGCAATCCCATACTTTTCGAAAATATCTTTACGGTAAAAAATTCTTGGAGTGAAAAGATTGTCGGCACCGGTATTGATGGCGTAAAGCTTGCCGTCCTCACCCGGCTCAATCGGTGTTTTGACGGAGTATTTTTCGTCAAATTTCTCTGCTTTGACATAGGGGAGAAGATCCAGAGCGTTACCTGCCCTGACGACAGGATCCAGGCTTTCATAGTTAGAGGTAAAAAATACATCCGGAATTTCACCTGACGAATTATATACTTTCAGTTTATCCGCATATTCCTGACCGGCAATTTCGAATTCAAAATCACAATCCGGAAAAGCTGCTGCCGCTGTATCCTGAATGTACTGGTTAATTCCTTTTCTTGTGTCTTCGGTACTGAAGGAAAAAAACTTGATTTTCAGCCTTTCCTTTGGTGTCTCAGCCGCTTTGGTTTCCTGAGTCGTTACAGCCGACGCCTGGGTGTTTTCGGCTTGTTTTTTCTCACCACAGGCTGTAAGTGATACTACCATTATGACTGCTAAAAGAAAACTTAATACCTTTACCAGCTTGTTCATCATTAACCTCCTCGAATATTTTTATATCGCCTGGCCGATACTTTTCGAAAAGCTTCATGTAATATTACATCCTAATTCTAAAGGCTGACCCGATGATTTTGAAGGGAATATTTGTTGTTTATAAGGAATATTTTGAGGTTTGGATATAAATCGCCGGGGAGACCCCGAAATACTTCTTGAAGCATTTACCGAAATAGTTGGCGTCCGAATATCCCACGATGCCGGCAACATCCTGGATATACTCATTGCCCTGGTCAATAAGCTCCCTGGCCTTTTGAATTCTTACCTCCGTCAGGAAATCATTGACGGTCATTCCCGCCTCGCGTTTGAAAACATTGCAAAGATAACTGTAATTAATATACAGATGTCTGGCCACATCTTCAATTCTAAGGTCCTCATTGCTGAAATTATCCTGGATGTATTTCTTGACATTCTCTACAAGCCTGGCTGTTTTTGTGCTCTTGTTTCTGCCGACATAGAGTATTGCATCCATAAGTAAATCCTTGATGCGCTTTTCAATTTCATCAAGGGTTTTAATATGATTTATCTCATCCATCAAACCCAGCAGTTTTTCCATTATTTCATTCTCATACTGCCTTGCTTCGGACAGATACTCAATACATGTGGATATCATTTCTGCACAGGTTATGAAAAGTATATCCGCAGAAAGTTTGAGCGTTTTTAGTTTGTGAAAAACCTGTCCTATCAGGTTCGAAGCCCCTATGGTATTCGCAAGACGCATTTCCATCAAAAGCTTGCCCCTCTGCTCCATGGAATAAGCATTTCCGGCCAATCCCGAATCCGAAATGGAAGAATACAGGGCAACCCTATCGCCGTCATGCATAACCATGCTTTTCAGAGCATAGAGAGCTTCTTTATAGGATACTGCAATACCTTCGATATCGCTGTAAACATTACCTATTCCAATGGACACAAAGACCTTCATAAATTTACCGGCGGAATCCCTTATCCGTTCACAGGCTGCAACTGCTTCGTCGCAGTCCTTTACCTCTCCGGTATTTTCAAAATGAAGAACAATACATGCTCTCTCATCATTATCATAGCATGTGACATATTTATAGTATTCACCCAGAATATCTGCGGCAATGTTGCTGGCTGCAAACCTACAAAGCTCCTTGTCTTCCTCATTCCAGGCCGTCTTGTCCACAGGGCCTATTTCCATCACTACAACCTGATAACTCTCCAATCCCGGCTTGAAGCCCAGATAATCCAATTTTTTTTGTCGAAGTTCTTTTTCCTGCGGCAGGTTTCCCTGAAGTGCTGAGTTAAGCACGCGATCCCTTATGACGGGCAAGCTTTCACTGACCTGCTTTTTTAAGCTGTCCACCTCGATTTTGAAGCTTTTTTCCTTTTTGATGATATTGCCCAGATTTAGGACAGTCTTTTCCAATTCATCCCGTTTTACAGGTTTGAGAAGGTAATCGTAAATACCAAGCTGGACGGCCTGCCTCGCATAGTTGAATTCACTGTACCCTGTGATAAAGATGATTTTCAAGGCACAATCCGTTTCCTTTAAAGCCTGGACAAATTCAAGCCCATCCATAACAGGCATATTGATGTCCACCAATGCAATGTCGGGCTTCAGTGTTTTCACTTTTTCCAGGGCTTCTCTGCCATTATCAGCCTCACCGCATATCTCCATGCCCAATGTTTCCCACGAGAGCATGATCTTAAGCGCCTGCCGGAAATAATATTCATCTTCGACCAATAGTATACGTATCATTTACAGCACCTCATATATGCATTATCTGCTCAGGATTCAACCATCGGAATATAAACACTGACCCGTGTAAACTTCCCTGCTTCACTGTCAATGTGCAGACCGAACCTCTCCCCATAAAACAGCTTGAGCCGGGCATCGACGCTTGCCACTCCAAAGCTGTCATTATGACCGGCTAAACCGCTTCCTTTCAAAATACTTTCAATCTTGTCAGGCGGTATTCCTACCCCGTCGTCAAACACCTCTATCCGTATGTGGTCTTCCTGCCGGCGGCCTTTTACAGAAAGAAAACCCATTTTTTCCTTAGGCTTGAGTCCATGGTATATGGAGTTTTCAACAAGAGGCTGCAGTGTTAATTTGGGAATCCTGCATTTTAAAATCTCTTCATCAAGATCCACTTCGAAGTCCAGATAGTGAGCATATCTGAATTTCAGGATCGAGAGATAGCTGGCAGTGAGTTTTGCTTCTTCGCCGATGGTAATGATTTCCTTTCCCTTGCTTAGTGAAATCCTGTAAAAATCGGCCAATGACTCCGCAGCTTTTATGGCATTATCCTTCATATCCAGCATGATGAAGGAGATGATGGTCTCAATGGTGTTATAGAGAAAATGCGGCTTAACCTGGTATTGCAGAAGCTTCAGTTCACTTTCCCTCCTGAATCTTTGCTCTTTGTATATGTCGTCCATAAGTCCGGTGACCTTGTCCATCAAATTGTTAAACCCTCTTCCCAGCATCCCGATTTCATCCGAGCTTGTGAAATCTACCCTGGTTTCCAGCTTGTCCTGCTTAATTTCATTCATGATCCTCACAAGCTTCAGTATGGGCTTTGAGATGGTATAGGAGATAATATAGGAGGCAATAAAAGCTGCAGCCAGGCAAAAGACTCCTACAGCGATGATGATCCACGTATTCCTCTTGTTTTCAGAAACGACGGAATTCATGGATTTAAGGCTGACAAGCTTCCATCCAAGCCTTTCTATCCCTCCGACCATGGAAAGATATCCTTTATTATAAGCCGATGCGTCAAACTTGTGATACAAATCCGACTTATCCTGGGATGATATAATCTGTCCATTCCCGTCTACAATAAAGAACCGGTCATTCTTGTCCACCATATCCCCCTGGTAAATGGATGAAATCTCTCTTTCATCTACAAAAAGAATAACCATTCCGAGAGTTTCCCCTGTATTGACATGGATAATCGCTTTAGAGACTGCAAAAACGTTTTCTTCCGATCCGTTGCCGTACTTGAGCTTCATCAGCCCCGACCATACGGGTTTTTGCCTGTTCAGTATCCAACGGATATACTCCTTGTCGAATATCTTGTAGATGCTTGATTCATCCAGTGGATCTCCAGTGAGGAATATACCCCCGGTGGTCATAATTCCGGCGCTCTTGATCATTGTAGCCGGATATTTAACATAACTCAACAGACCGCTGATAACAGTCTTGATCTGTATCCTGACCACAGGATCCTCCGCCTGGCTGCCATTGATCATAAGTTCGTCCTGCAGTCTGTTATCCATGGTGGAAACTTTACTGAAGCTTTCTATGGCGTTTACCATGTTCAATATGTTTTTTTCAACCAGCGTCAGCTCCCTTTGAGCGTTTTTGGAAGCTTTATCGATATTGGTATTTGTCGAAAGGATGTTGGTAATCAGCGCAAGGGTAAATAATGCCAGCGTAATGACAACGGCGCTGGATATGAAAATCCTTCTTCTGATGGGGATATTCCTATAGTAAAACACGATTGGCAAAAAAAATCTCCTTATGGCAATCACATATCCCTATTTTGAATTTGTTATATCATAATCATATCATAATTGGATTCTTTAATAAACCTGCTTCAAGTTCACTTCAAAGGCAAGATGGTGGGCATGGCTGTGAATAAGTGAAGGAATGGCTGCAGGCTGTTTAGCTTACGCGTCATTTTTATTTTCTTTGCTTCGGGTTATATCGTGCAGCTTGTTAATTATCCTTTCCCTGTATAGCAAACCGGCTGAAAAGAGCAGGATTGCGATAGCGGACAGGATAACAACCAGCAGATAATCCCCTTTTTGTGTGCTGCTGCCGATGACGGAGGATCCGAATAAAGCCGGTAGCCTTCCGACGGTTATAATGGCAAAGAACCTCAGGGGTTTGACCGGCGTGAGCCCTGCAATGTAGGTCAATATGTCCTTGGGGATGCCAGGAATGAGAAAAAGCAGAAACATGGCAACATCCGATTTACTGCTGTTCATCATGAAGTTGAATTTGTCAAGATTTTTCTGGGAAACAAAGGTTCTTACCAGGGGATATCCCAAAAACCTTGCGACAAAAAAGACGATCACTGAGCCTGTGAAAATACCGGTCAGCGAATACAGCGTGCCCAGCCATGCTCCGTATATATATCCACCCGCCAGCTGCACAAATTCCCCGGGTATTGCAGCAACAATTACCTGCAGGGCTTGAAGAAGCATGAATACCAATACCCCTCTCCAGCCAAAGGAGTTTAATGCATCCTTCAGCTCCTGAGGCTTGCTTGCCAGTTTCGAAAGATAAGGACCGTATTTTACTGTGATAAATACTATCCCGGCCAGGAATAGGACAACGATGACGATATTAAAAACCAGTTTGAGCCTCTTCTGTTTTTCCACTTTTATCTCCTAAATCGTATCTGCCGTATATTGAATTGTACGGGGCACCTGGCTTTTTGTCTGATGCGACTTACAAGTCCTTGCGACAGTGCGACAGAGAACCGTCCCCTGTCGCAGCCTTTCGCATTATCAGACCCCCATGTCCAGCTGGACCTGCTTTGCTTCCGTATCTTCGTCCTTCAGGTAGCAGCCGACGGCAGGTATTGTCTTGGTCCGGTAATAGTCGGGATCCTTAAGGCCTGATTCCTCCACTGTCCTAAGCCTTGTCATCGTGCTCCCCTTCTTGGCCTTGAGCACCTGCACCCCCTGGGAATCCCTTGTGGATTTGGGATTTATATTGGAAGTGTCGAAAATGAGCACCTTTTTAATGCTGCTGTAGGCAACCAGCTCCATATCGCTTTCAAGATACCTTATATCCGTCAGGGGCGACAGGTCCGAATAGGCATTGGCAAGCTTTTTCCTGTTGGTTTTGGTTGCATAGCTCTCCAGTTCTATTTTTGCAGACTTGCCATTTTCAAAGGAAAACAACATACAGCCTTTGTAGTTGTCCGTTGCCACCATATAAAGAATACGTTCATCATTCTCCAGTTGCAGCAAATTGGGCAGGAACTCCCCAAGGGCGCTGGCTTTGCAGTCGTTTATCTCATAAATGCGGAGCTTGTATACCGTGGATTTGTTTGAGAACAGCAGTAAGTCCGCCTTGTTATGGGTCTCAAACTCCTGCACAAGGCTATCGTCATCTTTCAGCTTATGCTCGGGATTGGCTCTCAGGGAAACCAGGGGTATCTTCTTCAGATAGCTGTGTTCCGTCAGGAATAGTCTTAAATTGTAATCTTCGATGAGATGCTGTTCCGTAATCTCCTCTACCAGCTCATCGCGGATAATCTCGGTCTTTCTGGGCTTCCCATACTTTTTGGCTATTTCGTTCAGCTGTCTGACAATGATTTTTTTGATTTTCTTTTCATCCCCGTAGGTGTCCTTCAGGTCGTTGATTTCCTTTTGCAGGCTGTCCACTTCACTGACCCTGTTCAAAATATATTCCTTGTTCAGGTTGCGGAGCTTTATTTCGGCAATGAATTCCGCCTGGATGCGGTCAATTTCAAACCCGCTCATCAGGTTGGGCACAACCAGGGAATCATTCTCGGTATCTCGGACTATTTTAATGGCCTTGTCGATGTCCAGGAGGATTTTGCGCAAGCCCAGTAATAGGTGCAGCTTCTCTTCCTTTTTTTCTATATCGAACAGGATCTGCCTTTTAATGCAGCCGATCCTGAAGACGACCCATTCTCCAAGAATTGTGCCAATCCCCATCACTCTGGGTTTTCCGTTGATCAGTATATTGAAGTTGCAGCTGAAAACATCCTGCAGCGGCGTAAACCTGAAGAGCTTGTTCATGATTGCGTCCGGTTCGGCGCTTTTTCTGATGTCGATGGTAATTTTCAGGCCTTCCAGGTCGGTCTCGTCCCGCACATCGTTGATATCCTTGATCTTCCCGTTTTTAACCAGCTCGATGACGGAATCGATGATGGATTCCGAGGTAGTTGTATATGGGATTTCAAAGATCTCGATACAACTGTTTTTCTTGTCGTACCGGTACTTTGCCCTCAGCTTGAAGCTGCCTCTGCCGGTATTGTAAATATCCCGTATTTCCTTCTCATTGTATATGAGCTGGCCGCCGGTAGAGAGGTCGGGAGCTTTAATCAACTGGACGAAATCAACATCGCTGTTATTGATGGATTGGATCGTCGCTTCACAAATCTCCTGAAGATTGAAGCTGCAGAGATTGCTGGCCATACCTACGGCTATGCCCTGGTTTGCATTGACCAGCACGCTGGGAAATGCTGCCGGCAGCAGCGCCGGCTCTTTCATCGTACCGTCATAGTTGTCATAAAATTCCACAGTGTTTTTATCAAGGTCCCGGAAAATTTCTTCGCAGAGTTTTTCCAGTTTTACCTCCGTATATCGGGGTGCGGCATACTGCATATCCCTGGAGTATTGCTTTCCGAAATTGCCCTTTGAATCGATGAAAGGATGCAGCAAAGCCGCGTTTCCTCTTGTAAGCCTTACAAGCGTTTCATAAATCGCCTGGTCGCCGTGGGGATTCAGCTTCATGGTCTGCCCCACAACATTGGCTGATTTTGTCCTTGTCCCGGTGAGCAGGCCCATTTTGTACATGGTGTACAGAAGCTTTCTGTGCGAGGGCTTGAAGCCGTCGATTTCAGGAATCGCACGGGACACGATCACGCTCATGGCGTAGGGCATGTAGTTTTGCTCCAGCGTATCAACGATCTTTTGCTGCATGGAATTCTTGTTTAGCATTTTAAACCTCTTTTGTTTATTTATCTTCCATGTGGGCGGCCATTGGCCGTCCGGTATTTGTTACCACATGTCAAGGGGACAATGTCAAGGGGACAGGTACATTGACATTGTGAGTCAGCCTATGTATGTCAACGCACCTGTCCCCTTGACATACGCAACCTGTCAGCTCACATCAATCATATCCATATACCTGCTGCCATTCTCCTCGATGAAGCTCTTCCTGCCCTGCAAATTATCACCCAGAAGCAGGTCGAACATTCGCTCGGTAATATCCAGGCCATCGGGAAGAATCTGTATCAGCTTTCTTGTTTCCGGGTTCATGGTGGTCTGCCACATCATCTCCGGTTCGTTTTCACCCAGCCCTTTTGACCGCTGGATGGTATATTTCCCGTCCAGTTTGGAAATAACGGCGCTTTTCTCTTTTTCGGAATAGGCAAAATACGTCTTGTTTTTCACCGTTATTTCAAAAAGAGGCGATTCCGCTATAAAAACCTTGCCTTCCTGGATAAGCGTCGGCACCAGTCTGTACAACATCGCCAGGATCAGCGTCCGGATCTGGAACCCATCTACGTCGGCATCGGTACAGATGATGATTTTATCCCATTTTAGATTGTTCATGTCAAAGGTATTCAATTCCCTGCTGTGCTTTGATTTGATTTCCACGCCGCAGCCAAGGACCTTCAAAAGGTCGACAATGATGTCATTTTTAAAGATCCCGTCATACTCCGCTTTAAGGCAGTTCAATATTTTCCCGCGCACCGGCATGATGGCCTGGAATTCGGCGTCCCTTCCCATTTTGCAGGAGCCGAGGGCGGAGTCGCCTTCCACGATATATAGCTCTCTCCTGCTTATTTCCTTTGTCCTGCAGTCGACGAACTTTTTGACCCTGTTGGAGATATCCACGGTCCCGCTGAGCTTTTTCTTGATATTGATCCTGGTCTTTTCCGCCGTCTCCCTGCTTCTCTTGTTCACCATCACCTGCTCGACGATCTTTTCGCTTTCCAGCTTGTTTTCGATCAGGTAAACCTCCAGCTGCTGCTTGAGGAAATCCGTCATTGCCTCCTGGATGAATTTATTGGTGATGGACTTTTTCGTCTGGTTTTCGTAGCTGGTAACGGTGGAAAAGGAGTTGGTAACCAGAACGAGGCTGTCCTGGATATCTGCAAAGGTTATCTTTGACTCGTCCTTGTTGTATTTGTTCCTCAGCTTCATGCATTTGTCGATCTCAAAGACGAAGGCGGCCTTCACGGCTTTGTCCGGGGAGCCCCCGTGTTCGAGAAAGCTGGAATTGTGGTAATACTCAAGGAGGTTGATTTCATTGTTAAAGCAGAAGGCAACCTGCATCTTTACCCTGTATTCCGGCTTATCCTCCCTGTCCCTGCCCTTTGCCGTCGTCTCATAATACTGGACGCCTGTAAAGCCTTTTTCCCGGTCGATTTCCTTTATATAGTCAATGATCCCGTTCTCATAAATGTATTCAAAGGTCTGTCCGCTTTCTTCATCCGTCAGAAGAAATTTCAGTCCTGCATTTACCACCGCCTGCTTTTTTAGCACGTTCTGGAAATATTCCAGGGGTATGCTGATATCCGTAAAGACCTCCAGATCAGGCTTCCATCTCTGTATGCTGCCCGTACGCTCATATTTGAATTTTTCCTTGATCAGCCCACCGATATTCTGCCCCTTCTCAAAATGCAGGTCATATTGGAAGCCGTCCCTGAAAACGGTAACGTCCATATACTCGGAGCTGTACTGGGTGGCACAGGAACCCAGCCCGTTCAATCCAAGACTGAATTCATAATTTTCTCCGGAGTTGTTCTTATATTTCCCACCGGCATAAAGCTCGCAAAAAACCAGCTCCCAATTGTATCTTTCTTCCTTTTGGTTGTAGTCAAGGGGTATCCCCCTTCCATAATCCCTTACGGAAATCGACCTGTCCGCCGATCTTGTTATTTCTATGACATTCCCGTAGCCTTCCCTTGCTTCGTCAATGGAATTTGACAGAATTTCAAAAAAAGAATGCTGGCAGCCTTCGATGCCGTCGGAGCCAAAAATGACGCCCGGACGCAGTCTCACCCTGTCCGCGCCTTTCAATGAAGAAATACTTTCATTTCCATATTCCTCGGTTTTCCTGTTCTTTATCATTCGTTCCTTTCCCTCCAGATGATAGCTTTGCCGGGGATCTTACGCATATTTCCTTCCTGGTGCTTCTCTTCTCACTACCTATTATTCCGCAAACCTATGTTCGTGTCAAGAAGATTCGCTTTATTTTTATGAAAGAATAAAACACAGGCAGATTCTCTTTTATGCTGCAACGAAGCACTTTATTTATCCAACAAATTAATATTTGGGCGTAATGTTTGCTGCGCTGTAGTATTAATTAACAGTCAAAAAAGAAATTGACAGCATCTTTTTTCAAATTATACGAAAAATAAACCGAGGTGATTTTATGAAAAAAAGAGCATTTATAGTCTTAATACTCGTAATGTTATTTTCAGTACAGACCTTTGCGCTGGCTGCCACTTATACCGTTAAGTCCGGAGATACGATGTGGAAGATTGCGTCCAAAAACCAGGTGGGTGTCAGTGAATTAATTTCTGCAAATCCCCAGATAAAAAACCCCGCCCTCATATATCCCGGCCAGAAGCTGACAATTCCCGCCGTAACTACAACCTCACAGGAAGATGAAGTCATCCGGCTGGTAAACGTTGAAAGATCAAAGCAGGGCTTGCAGCTGCTGACCAAGAACTGGGAGCTTTGCAGGGTCGCAAGATACAAATCGGCGGACATGGCCAACAAGGGGTATTTCTCCCACACTTCGCCGACCTACGGCTCTCCGTTTAAGATGATGGAAACCTTCGGTATCCGATTCTCTTCGGCCGGCGAAAATATCGCCTATGGCCAGAGAACGCCCCAGGAAGTCATGAACGGTTGGATGAATTCTCCCGGACACCGAAGCAACATCATGAGCCCATCCTACACGCAAATAGGCGTAGGCATGGCTAAGAACAGCAAAGGCGTCCTATATTGGACCCAGATGTTCATAAAGCCTTTATAATCGCTTTATAAAAACATTACGAAAAATTTACTTTAAGAGTACTCTGAAAAAGATACCCTTTTATGGAAGAGGTATCTTTTTTATAGCAAAACCTGTCGAAAAATAACGAAATTCATGCTATAAATATTACTTATTTCTACATTTATTTCTTTTTTTCGACAAAATCTTGCAAATTAAAAAAGGTGCCTATATAATAGATCCATGGCTTGCTATGGCTGCAAAAGCAACAGAATTAACTGTTGGAAGTAATGCATTACGCCTTTTCGATTCATTTATTATTCACAGGAAAGCTGTTTAAATAAGAATGTTTCCGGGTAGTATTAGAGAAATTCAGTAAAAATTGTCGAAAAGGAGAAAAGCCATGGGTACAAAAAGTCTGAAAACCAAGATCCTGCTTCCCGTTCTGGCAACGGCCATACTAGGCTTTTTATCGATTGCCGGCAGCAGCTACTTTGTTGCCACCAATGTTATAAGAGACAATGTGGAAAGCATTTCCGCCGGCCAGGCAGAAAAAATAGCAGTTTTTGTCGAAAAAACACTGGAGCGTTGGAAAGCAGAAATCAATCTTTTGAGCAATACCGAAGAAGCAAGGAAAATGGACTTCACATTATTCCGCGATTATGTAAACAGCAGACAAAACATCCTGGATAGGTATGAAATGATGCTCATGGTCGACAAATCGGGAAAATACAGGGCGACCTTCGGCAGCGACGGAGACATCTCCGACAGGCCTTATTTTGCAGAAGCAATGAAAGGCGGGATAGCCATCTCCGACCCGGTTGTATCCAGAGCTACCGGCAATACCGTTGTGGTTGTCGTCGCTCCGGTAAAAGGCGATAACGGGGAAATAAAAGGCGTTATCGGAGGAGCCATTGTTCTTTCACATATTTCCGACGAAATCGCAGCCTTAAGGTTCGGAAAAACCGGTTATGCCTACATGGTTAACAAAGTCGGTTTAGTCTTAGCCCATCCGATTGCAGAGAAGGTCTTTAAAGAAAACCTTCTTGAAGGCAAATCGGATCATCTTGCGGAGATAACCGCACGCATGGTTGCAGGAGAATCCGGCGTCGATTATTATACATACGAAGGCGTTGAGAAGGTTGTGGCCTACAGGCCTGTACCAGCTACCAGCTGGTCGCTGGCTGCCACAATGGAATATTCGGAAGCGGGCAAATCCATAAACACCGTCAGAAATACTTCCCTCATAATCAGTCTGGCCGTGGCTGTCCTGATATTCCTGATGATCCTGTTAATTCTCAATCTGACGCTGGGAAAGATCTCAGAGATTACAAAGGCAGCCGGACGGTTGGCCGAAGGCGATCTAACCGTTGACATTTCCATAAAAGGAAAGGATGAAGTAGCCACCCTTGCGGCCAACTTCAAAAAAATGGTTTCCAGCATGCGCTCAATATTGCTGAAGGTAGATAATGCCGGAAGTACCGTTGCGGCAGCATCGCAGGAAATGATGTCCTCCAGCGAGGACGTCAGCAAGTCGGTGGAACAGGTAGCAATCGCCATCAGTGAGCTGGCAAACGGAGCAAGCGACCAGGCAAATTCCACTGAAAACAGCAGCCAGAAGATCAATGAGATCATTTCCGGGCTCAACAAAATATCAAAGGATATGACGGCCTCCGAGAGTCTTGCGGCAAAAGCAATAGAAACCGTGAACCACAGCCGGACGATCGTAAGCTCCCAGGTTTCCAGAATGGCGGAAAGCAAGGAGATTTCGGCAAAAGTAACCGGTTCGGTACTCACCCTTTCGGAGAAATCCAAGCAAATAGGGCAAATTACCGAAGTGATCGGCCGGATTGCCGACCAGACCAACCTGCTATCGCTCAACGCTTCCATTGAAGCTGCAAGAGCAGGAGAACAAGGCCGCGGCTTTGCCATCGTTGCCGACGAGATCCGGAAACTGGCTGAGCAATCCAACGTATCCGGGAAAAAAATCGCCGATATCATCCGGGAAGTCCAACAAAATGTTGTGCAAACAGCAGAAGAGATAAAAAAATCGGAATCTGCCTTGATTGATCAGGAGGAAGCTCTGAAACAGACAGTCGATGCCTTTAGCGGCATAGCGGCAACGGTTGGAGCCATAACGGACAAAGTGACAATGGTTTCGTCAAGCATTAAAACCCTTAATGACGATGCAGAAGCGGCAAGCCAGGAGCTGACATCCATATCCGCCGTTTCCGAGGAAATTGCAGCCGGAACCGAGGAAGTATCGGCATCAACACAGGAACAGACTTCGATTATGATCCAACTGGCCAAGGCCTCCGAAGAACTGGCTCAGCTTGCAGCCGAACTCAAGAGCAGCTTGCAGATCTTCAAACTGAATTGAGAATGGCATTTATTTCTTACTGCCCATCCTGAAAAAGGCAGTGACGAGAAATATTCCAAAAGCGATAGCTCCGGCGGCGGCAAGGGTTTCCACCATTTTGCCTCCAGCTTCCTGCAGTTGGTCGGAAAGCAGGAATTGTATCGTCTCATAGGCGGCAATCCCGGGTACAAGCGGGAAAATGCCCGGTATGGAAAAAACCGTAGCGGGCATTTTAAGCACCCGCGCCATAATCTCGCTAAATACGCCTACAGCAACGGCTCCGGCAAAGACAGAGAAAAAGCTCTGGCCGGTCATGGCAAGAACCAGGATATAAACCATCCAGCCCGCCATTCCCGACAGGCCCGCCCATATGAGCTTTCTGACCCTTATGTTAAACAGATAGCCGGCGCAAAAGCTTCCGGCAAATGCCAAGGAAAATTCCATCACAAAACGCATCCTCTACCCCCATTGCAATCCAAGGGAAACAGCTATACCAACGCCCGCCCCTAGTGCGGCAGCGGTGAACAAAGCTTCGCCCAGCCGTGAAATGCTTGCCACTATATCTCCGTAAAGCGCATCCCTGATACTGTTGGTAATGGCTACTCCCGGGAGAAAAATCATGATGGATCCGATAATGATCCGAAACAGGTGGAATTCAGGAAATAAAAGCACTGACAAAACAGCCAGGGTACCTGCGAGAAGGCCGGATACGAATAGCTCAAAGAACTGGAAAAGTCCTGTCCTGGAAAGCAGCTCCCTGGCATAAAATATGACCAGACCGATGAAAAATGAAGCAAGTCCTTCATAAAAACTGCCCTGAAAAAGCATCGTAAAGACAAAGGACGCAATGCCTGCGATCATCCATCGTGCCGGGAAGGAATGCGGCTTTTCCTCCTCAATATCCTTCAACTCCTCCATCGCTTCACGGTAGGAGAGAGGTTTTTGATGCAATTTGCGCGAGAACCTGTTTACCCTGTCGATACGGTGTAAATCCACAGTCCGCTGGCTTATACGTTTTACAGACGTTACCGGCACCAGGCCCGTATTATCCTTAAGGGAAACAAAAATCCCTGTTGGAAGCACAAAGCTTTCACACGCCGAATCGAAGCTTTTGCATATCCATCGGACGGTATCTTCCACCCTGTATATCTCCGCGCCGCTCCTGAGGAGGATTTCTCCGGCCTTAAGGGCAATTTCCATCAATTCTCCGGTTTTCATCATTTATACCACCTGTCGTATAGTATCTCCTGACTTAACCGCATACATTATCGGCAATCAATGGTTTAATGGTTTTTTTACAGTATTCCCGGTCGAGAAATTTAAGAAAAGCGGGTAATATTTGCGGATCAAACTGCCTGGGAGAATTCTCCATGATTTGGACGGCTTCCTTGAAGGAGTATGCCCTCCGATAGGGCCGATCCATGGTCAAAGCATCAAATACGTCACATATGCTGGTTATCCGGGCAATCACGGGTATATTCTCTCCTGCTATACCGTAGGGGTAGCCAAAACCTCCATATTGCTCGTGATGGTAGAGTGATGCGGACAGGATCTCCTCCTGGAGATCATTGCCTGATAAAAGCTGAAATCCCATGATGGCATGGGTTTTTATCAAAGCAAATTCTTTTTCGGTCAAGGGGTCGACCTTATATAGTATTTTTTGATTTACCTCTGTTTTGCCAATGTCATGAAACAATCCTGCATAATAAACAATTTCTTCATCGATTTTCGACTTGCTGTATTTTAAGAAATGAACCAAATATGTAGCTACATTCAGTGAGTGCTTGTATGTATAGGGATCCCGCTTAAGCCGTCTTTCAAGTTCGGCAACTTTTTGCATAAAGCCTGTTTCAATGATTTCAATACCATCCAATTGTTTCATCCTTTGTCTCCTTGGCAGTACATTATGCTACATATTGTTTATTATATTACCTGTGCCTGATTTTGTCAATTATGTCATATTTATTTTGTCTTATTTTCCGATATAATGTTGGATATCGCCGAAAATCTACGAAAAGACGTATGAAAGCAGTATTTTCGCGTCCTTGCCGATTTTCGGCAAGCCTCCGGGGAAGCAAGTAAAAGACGGGTTCTGCTTGCTATCGGTACTAGCAAACCAGAACCCGTCCCTTATTTGCTTCCTTCGGAAAAATGCGCATCAGCTGCAGGCCGGCCCCGCTCCTGCATAAGCTATTTGGCTTTCGCGAGGGCCTCTGAAACTGCAGCTTTCCACCCGTTGGAGCTCTGTGTGGCGCCAGTTATGGCGTCAACATCCGCAGATTGCTTGGCTATCATCATTTTCGCCAGATCTTCCCTGGCCTTTTTCAGGTTGGGTCTTCCCTCCCTGGTTCCGTCCCACTCATTATAGTCAACTTCCTTCTGGCTGTCGTCCAATTTCTTAAGCTCAGCGTTCCTCAAGAAGCCATTTGTAATTGTTATTACCGCTTCCTCATATCCAACCTTCTCACTTTTTTGTTTTGCCGTATACATGCCGTCCTTATACTCTCCCGTCGGCACATTCAGTTTGGAGCCCAGGCACCCGGACAATACGAAAGTTGAAGCAAGCAGTAAAATAATAAAGCTGTTTTTTTTCATTGCATACTCTCCTGAAAAAATTCTAGTCAACCCTCTTTCTAGTATTTCATAGATTGAATCACTTTAAGCATGGTCGACAATTTTTTATACGGTTCCGAATCTATAGATAGTTTTATGGGAATATTCCTGTCCTGCTTTCAAAACAGGGGACGGGAAATTTTTGTGCTTCATCGCATTGGGGAAGAACTGTGTTTCAAGGCAAAGCCCTCCTCTTTTTGCGTAGGTTGCGCCTTCCTTGCACGGACCCATGCCATCCAGGAAATTGCCGGTATAGAGCTGTATACCCGGTTTTGTGGTATAGACCTCCATAACCCGGCCCGTGGTCTTTTCATAGACCTCCGCCGCCTTCAGGGATATGTCTCCGGCAGTATTCAACACCCAATTATGGTCATAGCCTCCGCCGTTTTCAATCTGTTCGTATGTACTGGAAAACCCTTCGGCAAGAGGCTTTCCGGTTCTTAAATCCATCGGCGTTCCTTCCACTTTCCTTATCTCGCCGGTAGGAGTACATTCGTTGTTTATCGCAGTAAAGCTCTCTGCGTTGACCATGACCTCATGGCCGGATACATTGCCGGCGGAATGGCCGCACAGGTTGAAATAGGCGTGATTGGTGAGATTCACTACGGTATCGCCGTCCGCAACGGCAAAGTAGCCAATAATCAGCTCATTATCATCACTTAAGGTATAGGTGACCTTTACATCCAGGTTGCCAGGATAGCCTTCCTCTCCGTCGGCGCTTCTGTAAGTAAGCTGCAAGCTCTCATTTTTGCCGTCCTGCACGGTTTCAGCAGCCCATACCACTTTGTCAAAGCCCTTCTGCCCGCCATGCAAATGATTGTTGCCGTCATTTTTATATAACTCATATACTTTGCCGTTGAGTTCAAATCTTGCATCCTCAATCCTGTTGGCATTTCTGCCGACAATAGCGCCAAAGTAGGGATGGTCTTTCAAATAGCCGTCAAGGTTGTCAAATCCCAGGGTAATGTCGGTAAAGCGCCCCTTGTTGTCCGGTACCAGCAGTTTTGTGATAATTCCTCCGTAATTGATAATTTCAGCGGTCAAACCTCCGGTATTGGATAGCGTAAAAGCAAATACCTCGAACCCTTCTTTTGTAAAACCATAAGACCTTTTACAAATGCTCATCTCAAATTCTCCTTCTATCTCATTCTTCCCATCCGCTTCACAGAACAAGAGCCCGGCTTCAGCCATAAAACATCTCTGTGAGGCGGAACGCCGCAGACTCCAGAATTCCCAGCTTCTCTGCGAGATGCAGAACCGTGTAGCGGGGACGGATTTCCTTGGCATGGAGCACGCTTTCCGTGAAAACCTTTTTATCGATTCCCAGGTCAAAAGGATTGTCCGCCGCGCCTACCGCCCTTAAAAGCCCCTTTACCATATCGGGATCCGGCGCCCCCATGTCATTTATATTATATGTCCGTCCAACCATCTTGTAAATATGGGATATGACAACCGTTCCCACCCCGACTGAATTCCCGTGCAGAGGATGCTCAACGCCGCGGGCCAGCGCATCGGTTTCCCAATAATGCGCCAGATGATGTTCCGAACCTGATGCCGGCCTTGAATCCCTGGCCAGTCCTATGGCAATCCCCGTCATGATCAATGCCTCGGCCAGATACCTTATGGCGTTTTCATTCCGGGCAGCGATGCCCTCCTTGTCGGCGATGCACTTTTCAATGGCATTATTTACAAGAGTTACGCAGGTAGGACACAGATACTCGCCGTTAATTGAAGCCGATAGCTTCCAGTCGGCCAACGCCGTGTATTTACCCAGTAAATCGCCAAATCCGGCGCAAATCATTTCTTTGGGAGAATTCATCATTGCGTCCAGGTCCCCGAAAATAGCGACAGGATATACGGCTTTATAAGTTTTTTTCATTCCCTGCACAATCAGCGGAGAAACCGTAGAAGCATATCCATCCATAGAAGGGGCGGTACCGGCGATCATATAGGGTATTCCCAGCTTATGGCTCACCATCCTTGAAAGATCGTTCAAAGTACCCGAGCCCACGGCCAGGATCAGAGCTGTCTCCTCATCCATTTCGATGATCAGCCTCCCGACAGCCTTCTCATCCGGCACCAGCGGCCCGCGGGATTCAAAGACATGGCACCCGGAGGAAAAGCCATGCAGGTCAAGGGCTTCCTTTATCTGCTTTCCGCTGATGCGGAAGGTATTGTTGTCCGCAACCAGAAGAATTTTGCCTTTTTTATATGGCGCAAGGGTATCCAGTATCCTGCGCGTAATGTTCCTCTCAATGAAAATCTTCTTAATGTCGACCGAATGGCTTCTGCCGCAGCTGCATTCAAAGGCCATGTCCACCATTTCGCTGATTTTCCTGTCAAGTATTTCATTCATTTAACGTTATTCCTTTCACTTGTTCTGACCATAATAGGCGTTTTCTCCGTGCTTCCGCCTAAAATGCCTGTCCAGCAAAAAGCTGCCTACCGGCTTGAAAGCTCCCTCTCCCAGCACAAATGAATTGAAGGCCATTTTTGCGACCTCCTCCATTACCACCGCATTGTGGACAGCCTCATGGGCGTCCTTTCCCCAGCTGAAGGGACCGTGGTTACATACAAGGACCCCGGGAACATGGACGGGGTTCAAGTCCTGGAAACGTTCCACAATAACCCTTCCGGTCTCCTTTTCATATTCGCCCTCAATTTCCTCCCGGCTCAGATCTCTGGTACAGGGGATGTCGCCGTAAAAATAATCCGCATGGGTCGTGCCGAGGGCAGGTATGCTTTTCCCTGCCTGCGCCCAGCTTGTAGCCCAGGAAGAGTGGGTATGCACCACTCCGCCGATCTCCTTGTATGCGTTATAGATTACCAGATGGGTAGGCGTGTCGGAGGAAGGCTTTAACCTGCCTTCTATCTGGTTTCCCTCCAGATCCAGCACAACCATATCCTCCGGCTTCAGTTCTTCATAAGCTACCCCGCTGGGCTTTATGACCATCAGGCCTTTTTCTCTGTCGATTCCGCTTGCATTTCCCCATGTAAAGGTTACAAGCCCGTATCTGGGCAAATCCATATTGGCCAGATAGACTTTTTCTTTTAAACGCTCTAGCATTTTATCCTCTATTCCTTTCACGGCTGATCTACTGCAACAAAGCATTTTATTTATATGCTCTTCTTTATTTCCTTAAGCCGCTTCATGATGTCGTTTTCACCACGGCCGAAATAATCATGGAGCTTTTTGTATTCCGCATAAAGCTTGTCATAAACGGCCGCATTGGCCGGTATGGGCTTATAGTATTTATCCTTGATTCTGGACATCACCCTGGCTGCATCAACAATGCTGTCATACCCGCCTCTGGCCTTGCCGGCGGCTACCGCACCGAACATTGCGGAACCGAGTCCCGGCGTCTGGGCTGACGCCGATATCCTTATTTCCATATTGGTGACGTCGGAATAAATCTGCATCATCAGTTCGTCTTTTTCAGCGATCCCACCGGCGGCATACAGCTGGGTAATGGGGACGCCGTTATCCCGGAAGGTTTCCACGATCATCCTTGTACCGTATGCGGTAGCTTCAATCAACGCCCTGTAGATTTCCTCCGGCCTGGTAAGCAAGGTGCATCCCACGATTACGCCGGTGAGGTCGGTATCGACAAGCACCGACCTGTTCCCGTTCCACCAGTCAAGGGCAACAAGACCGCTTTCCCCTGCCTTCAATACCGAAGCTTTTTCCCTCAGGAGCTTGTGGATGTTGATATTTCGGTTTTCAGCCTCTTTTATGTAAGATGCCGGCACGCAATTATCCACAAACCACTCAAAATGATCCCCCACGCAGGACTGTCCGGCCTCATAGCCCAGATACCCCGGGATTATGCCATCTTCAACCACGCCGCACATCCCCGGCACTTTCTTTTCTTCCGTTCCAAGGATCATATGGCAGGTGGAGGTACCCATGATCATCAGCATTTTCTCCGGTTCCGTTATACCGACTGCCGGTACTGAAACATGCGCATCCACGTTTGCAATGGCTACTGCGGTACCGGGCTTCAAACCGGTGAGCTTTGCAGCTTTTTCCGTCAGTTCCCCCGCTTTTCCTCCCAACGGATAGATATCGCTGCTGAGCTTTTCTTCCACCACATTTTCAAGCCTGGGATCCAGCGCCTTGAAGAACTCCTTTGACGGATAACCGAGGCGTTTGTTCCATATGGCCTTATAGCCCGCGGTACAGCTGTTCCTTTTTTCCTCGCCTGTAAGCTGCAGGTTTACCCAATCGGCAGCTTCAATGAACCTGTCGGCTTCAGCGTATATCTCCGGCGCCTCGTCGAGGATCTGCCATATCTTGGGAATCAGCCATTCCGAAGAAATTTTACCGCCGTAAAGCTTGAGGAACTCCTCGTTCCTGTCCCGGGCAATTTCATTGAGCTTGTTGGCTTCGTCCTGGGCGGCATGGTGCTTCCACAGTTTTATATAGCTATGGGGATTGGATGCGTATTTTTCGTCAAAGCACAATGGTGTGCCGTCTTTATCGATTGGAAGCATTGTACATGCCGTAAAGTCAATTGCCATGCCGATAACGTCTTCGGGACTCACTCCTGATTCCTTCAGTACCGCAGGTATTGTCACCTCAAGCACCTCCAGGTAATCCTGCGGGTGCTGAAGAGCCCAGTCCGGTTTCAGCTTTGTTACTCCATCCGGCAGGTACTCATCCATAACGCCGTGGGTGTACATCTTTACCGCTGTTGCCGCTTCCCGGCCCGTATCCACTTCCACCAGCACCGCTCTGCCCGATTGTGTGCCATAATCGACACCAAGGCTGTATTTCTTGTTTGCCATGCTAAAATCCCTCCTGATATGTAATATTTGAATAATGATTTATTTTTCCATCCTCAATGAGATTGCTTCGCTATTCCCGCAATGACAAAAACCGGATTGAAGTCTCACTTAATTCCCCTTGCAGAATCCCTCACGACAAGCTCCGGCATTATGGTCTCCCTGATCACCGGGGCCTTATATTTCAGCAGGTCCAGAAGCACGTTCGCCGCCTTCTCTCCCAGCCTGCTGCCGGGATGCGCCACCGACGTCAATTTGACATCCGGGACGGCCGCCAGCTCGGAATCGTCAAAGCTGATGACAGAGATATCCTCCGGCACCTTTTTCCCGGCACGTTTAAATACCTCCAGCAATTTTATTGCAACCTGATCGTTGTAGCACACCACAGCCGTACATCCATCCAGTCTTTTCAACAGGGTGTTTCCTCCGTATTCATCAAACAAGGTGTCCATATCTTCTGTAGTATACCAAACCACTGAACTCTCCGCAACAAAAAAGCCCCTGTCCCTGTGTGCCCTGACTACGCCCTTATATCTGTTGTGTCCCTGGATATCGTCCACCTTGAATATCCCGCCGATCTTGCTGTGGCCAAGCTGGAACAGGTGGCATGCGGCCATATGCCCTCCGGCCTCGTCATCTTCGACGACAAAGGAATACTCCTGCCCGGGATAATAGCCGTTTATCTGGACAAAGGGAATCCCCTTTTTTATCATATCGGCATACAGCTTTTGATTAGGATTGGGCAGGGCGCTTTTTGTCGGCTCGATGATGAATCCGTCCACATTTTTTTGCAGCATGCTGGAAAGACACTGGGCTTCACGTTCAACCTTGTTGTCGGTGTGGCTTAATATCATGCTATAGCCATGGCGGCTGAACGTATTGTCGATCCCCTTGATGATCCCCGGAAAAATGTAATCATCCAGGTAAGTGGTGATTACTCCGATGATCCTGCTCTTCTCTTTTTTAACGACTCTTCCGATGCTTACAAAGGTGCCGCTTCCCTGGGCTCTGTAAAGCAGGCCTTCATTTACCATCTCACCGACAGCCTGCCGGACGGTATGCCTGCTTATGCCGAATCTGGCTGCCAGCTCATTCTCCGAATAGATCTTTTTTCCGGGCGTCAGTTTGCCATTTTCGATGCAGCTTTTGATAAATTCCTTCAGTAAAACATATTTAGGCGTCTCAGGCTCTTTTTTCATCCTTCATCCTTCTCATTGTTGTACGTATAACGATCTCATTTTATTTATTTTTTCTGACAAAGTCAATAGATTACCGGCAATTGGAGAAAAACGTTTTTTCTCTCGTATTTTCAAGGACCTAAAACCTTGAAAGGCGTGCGCCATACCGGTAATCGCAATAAATCCTTAAAAGGTTCTTGCAAATGCCTTTCCATGGGAGTAAAATAAAAGCATCGCTATGTTGTACGTACAAGTTCAAATATTTTTATCATGGAGGTTGTCCTATGCTTCAAACAAAACAACACATTTTCTGGTTTGTAACCGGAAGCCAGCATCTCTACGGACCTGAAACGCTGGAAAAAGTCGCGGAGCATTCCCGGGCCATTACCGAAAGCCTTGGCAAAGATGCATCCGTCCCCTTCAAGCTGATTTTCAAGCCGGTGGTCAAAACGCCCGACGAAATCCGGAAGCTGTGTATAGACGCCAATGCTGACGAAAGCTGCTCGGGTCTGATCACGTGGATGCACACCTTTTCGCCTGCAAAAATGTGGATCGCAGGCCTGTCGGAGCTTCGCAAGCCGCTGCTCCACCTGCACACCCAGTTCAACAGGGATATTCCCTGGGATACCATTGACATGGATTTCATGAACCTTAACCAGTCCGCCCACGGCGACCGGGAATACGGCTTCATAGGCGCAAGGCTGCGCATTGCCCGCAAGGTGATTGCAGGTTACTGGGAGGACGCGGCCGTCCGCAGACGTCTGGGTGACTGGATGAAAGTTGCCGCAGCAAGCATTGAAAGCCGTAACCTCAAGGTGGCCAGATTCGGAGACAACATGCGCCAGGTGGCTGTCACCGAAGGCGACAAGGTGGAGGCGCAGATAAAGCTTGGCTGGTCTGTAAATGGCTACGGCATAGGCGATCTGGCGGCTGAAATAAATGAAGTAGCCGACAAGGAAATCAATGCGCTTATCAAGGAATATGAAGAAATATATGATTTCACTCCTGAAGCCGGTATTGCGGGACACAATCATCATGCCGTCAGGGAACAGGCCAGGATTGAGCTTGCCATGAAGGCATTCCTGGAAAGAGGCGGTTTCGGAGCGATTACCACCACCTTCGAAGATCTCCACGGGTTAAAACAGCTTCCGGGCCTGGCAATCCAGAGGCTTATGGCCCACGGCTACGGCTTTGGCGGAGAAGGCGACTGGAAAACTTCCGCCCTTGTACGTACAATGAAAATCATGGCCGGCGGCGAAGGCACATCCTTTATGGAGGATTACACCTACCACCTGGAGCCGGGAAATGAAATGGTGCTTGGCGCGCATATGCTTGAAGTATGCCCGACCATCGCTTCGACCAGGCCGCGGATTGAAGTTCATCCGCTGGGTATCGGCGGCAAGGCGGATCCGGCGAGGCTGGTATTCGAAGGCGCTTCCGGCATGGCCGTGTGCGCATCCCTGATTGACATGGGAAACAGGTTCAGGCTGATCGTGAATGAAGTTGAAGCCGTACAAGTGGAAAAAACAATGCCAAGACTTCCCGTAGCACGCCTGCTGTGGAAGCCTCTCCCATCCCTCCGCGAATCGTCGGAAGCCTGGATCATGGCCGGGGGAGCCCATCATACCTCCTTCTCCTTCAAGGTCACCTCGGAACAACTTTGCGACTGGGCTGAAATAATGGGAATCGAATGCGTGGTCATCGACAAAGGCACAAACCTCCGTTCCTTCAAAAACGAACTCAAGTGGAACGAGGCAGCCTGGAGATAGGCAAGTGAGAGGTTATAGCAATAACCAGGTAGGAGACAAGGGGACGGGGTTGTTGACGCATGCGCGTGTCAACAACCCCGTTCCCTTGTCTCCTACCTGTCAATTTTCAATTACCACGCCTTTTTTCAAGATAATGTTGGCGTACAAAGCCTTTTCGCCTGTGGCAATAACGGCATAAGCCTTTTTTGCCTTCTCATAAAATGCAAATCTTTCAACTTCCTCAATTTTATTATGAACAGGCTCGTGTTTGTTTATGATCTCCCTGTATACATCCCAGATGGGCGTCTCGGCCTTCGTTCCCGGAACTACCTGCATCAGGGATACAGGGGTATCCACAAAGGCGTCCAGTGGAAACAGCTTCAAAATGGCGTCCAGCAGTTCAGGTATGTTATGGCCGTCACACCTGACCAGCCTTTGAGCCATGCTGGCTGCCGGAAAATTTCCGTCTCCGATGACCAACGCATCGCCATGACCCATTTCCATCAGAATTTTTAAAAGCTCAGGAGGTAAAATACTCGGTATACCTTTCAGCATGATTGTTTATCCTTCCCGCCAAAGCAACTGCATGTGCTGGCGTCCAGCACTCTTTGACTTAAGCATTTCATTTATACCAATATATTAGCGGGTAACCAAGCTCCTGTCAATTACAACCTTTTTTGCTGCTCCGGTCTGAAATTACGCCTGCATAGAACAGTCGTTTTGTTGATAAAAGCCTGTGGATTATGTGCATAACCATGTGTATAAGCCTGATTTTACTTGATTATGTTGTGGATAACTCACCGGGCTGTTTAAGTCTTTATACCTTCGCTGTACTGAGTAAATAGTCCCGGCATGTACATAAAAGCAGCGTGATCCGTAAGCGTTCCTCACACGGCACTGCGCTTTATCACCGTTCTCAAGCTGTCGCCTATCCCCATGTCCACTTCCAGACCTACTGAGTTTATCCTTCTTTCTATGCATTTTCTGCAATGGGCAGCTTCATCTCCAAGGCATATCTTGTTTTCATACAGTGCGTATTTTGGGCGCTCCTTCACCGGTGTAAGGTTGGGCATGACGACATTGGCGCCTGCTTCCAGAGCCAGTTCCCTGCCCCTTGGATGCAAGGTGCCCATTGCAGTGGTTGCAGGTATAAGCCCATCCGGTATCATCAACCGGGTTATGGCAAGCAAAACCAACGTTTCTTCCACCGTACCGCCTTTTTCATCTTTCAGCGGCGTCCCGCTGTGGGAAATGAATGGACCGATCCCTATCATATGCGGATTGAGTTTCTTTAAATAAAGCAAATCCTCTGCAAGGTCATCTTCTGTTTGCCCTGGAAGCCCTGTCATAAATCCGGCCCCTACCTGATAGCCTATTTCTTTTAAATCCTCAAGGCATATCCTTCTCCGATGGAAGCTCATTCCCGGGTGAAGCTCCTCGTAAAGCCTTCTCGATGCCGTTTCATGGCGCAGCAGATACCTGTCGGCGCCCGCATGGAACATTGCTTCATATTCCTCTTTGCTTCTTTCCCCTATGGAAAGGGTAATGGCGGCATCAGGGAAGCTCTCCTTTACGGAGCTTATTATGTCTGCCATCCGGTCCACGGTATACCACGGATCTTCACCGCTTTGCAGCACAAAAGTCCTGTAGCCCAGACGGTAGCCTTCCGCACAGCATTCAAGCACTTCCCGTTTCATGAGCCGGTATCTTTCCACAGACGCATTGGAGGCTCTCAGTCCGCAATACCTGCAATTGCGGGAACAAATATTCGAGAACTCGATCAGGCCCCGCATGAAGACCCGCTTTCCGTAAACCCTGTCCCGGGTTTCCGATGCCAGCCGGAACAAAAGCCCTCTGGCCTCTTCGTTCATATTCCTCAGAAGGTAAACAATTTCATCCTTTTTCAGAGCGTTATTTTTATAAAGTTTATTAATTACAGCATCCGGCACTTTTTTGTAAACCCTTCCTTGTTATTCGTATTACCGCGAAACATTTAAATTATCCTTTCAGAACTACCGCGTTAAAATCGTTCGCAATATTTCTGAAAGGCGCATAAATGCTGATAAAGTAATGTTTGTTTCGCTGTAGTATTCGTCAAAAAAACAAATTGCGCTCCCCGTTCACTATCCTTTCAAGCCTTTCCACCGTTTTCGCCCGCATGGTTGCATTGGGTATATTCCCCAGATTATCTTCAATCACCTTGCTGCCAAGGATTTTAAGCTCATCGTCGGCATAGTCCATCAAGTATTCCTTGAAGGTCATGATCGCATTGGGATAACAAAGGTTGTGTATCCTGCCGCTCTTGGCGAATTCCATAAACCTGTCGCCGGTACGGCCTGCCCTGTAGCAGGCGGTACAATAACTGGGAATATAGCCCTGTTTGCACAGTGACTTTATCACCTCCAGCGGGGTTCTTTCATCGGCTACTTTAAACTGCGCTTCGCCGCCGCCTCCTTCTTCATGCTCCCTGTACCCGCCCACTCCGGTGCACGAACCAGCGCTTACCTGGGACACGCCTGCGCTGATGACCTCTTCCCTGAATTTCGACTCCTCCCTGGTGGACAGGATAATACCGGTATAGGGCACCGCCAATCGCAGAATGGCCACAATCCTTTTAAAATCGGCATCCGACACAAGGTAGGGAAACTGTTCCAGCGTCACCCCGTCTGCGGGTCTCAGGCGCGGCACCGACAACGTGTGAGGTCCGACGCCAAAGGCCTCTTCCAGGTGCAATGCATGGAGCATCATTCCCATGACCTCGAATTTATAATCATGCAGGCCGAAAAGCACTCCCAGCCCGACATCGTCGATTCCGCCCTGCATGGCTCTGTCCATGGCGGTCGTATGATAGTCATAGTCGCTTTTGGGGCCGGCAGGATGCATCGCCTTATAAGTCTCCCTATGGTAAGACTCCTGAAAAAGGATATAAGTTCCAATACCTGCCTGTTTTAATTTATTATAGTTTTCCACCGATGTCGCCGCTATGTTGACATTGATTCTGTTGATGTTTCCGCTGGTTGTACGGGTGCCGTAAACCACTTCAATGGCATGCAGGATATATTCAATCGGACAGTTGATGTCGTCTTCCCCGGCTTCCATCGCTATTCGCTTATGGCCCAGACCGGTTATGATTTCAACTTCCCTGCGTATTTCATCATCGGACAGCTTTTTGCGGTCGAACCGGTTTGTGCATTTGTAGCCGCAGTATTTGCAGCTATTTACACAATGGTCGGATACGTATAACGGCGCAAACATCACGATCCTGCTTCCATAGATGGCATCCTTGACCGCTCTTGCAGCTTCAAACAGCTTTTTTTCCAGTTCAGGCGAAGTATTTTGCAATAAGGCGGCTACTTCGTCAAGCTTCAGACCTTTTGCATTTTTCCCCTTTTCAATGATGGCTGCTATGTCAGCTTCCGTTTTACCGGACGCTTCCTTCAACAATTGATCGATCAACTCTTCTTTAATAAAATCCGCTCTCATTTTCTGGTCCCTCATGGGTAAACCCTCCTCAAATCATTTTAACCTTCCGATTTTTTCAATTTCCAATGGGGCATGCCCCCATCCCCCCTCGCTGCGGGCGAAATGAATTCGCCCTACGCTACACTTCGTGCGCCACGCCTAAACGTAGCGTTTGAACAACGTCAGTTATTGGCCGTTCCCTCCCTCCCATGCCAGCAGGGCGGACGGAAAAGGATTTATAGCCCGTTCCAGAATGCCTTGCACATAAGCGATAAGCACCCCATAGTTTACAATGGGCACCCCCGATTTTACCGCCTGCTCCACCCGATAGCCCATAGCCCTTTTATTCAGCATGCATCCTCCGCAATGTACGATTAGAGCATAATCCTTAAGATTATCGGCAAAGGACATTCCGCTTGAGTGCTGGAATTCAAGCTGCTTGCCGGTGATCTGCCTCAGCCAGCGGGGAATCTTTACCCGTCCGATATCATCCGACTGCTGGTGATGCGTACATGCCTCCGCAATCAGGACCCTGTCGCCGTCCTTCAGCATCTCCACTGCCCGGGCGCCCCTGACGAGCTCCGGAAGGTTTCCTTTGCTTCTTGCAAAAAGAATGGAAAAGGACGTCATGGAAATATCCCTGGGAGTATCCGCGGCTACTTTCAAAAACACCTGGGAATCCGTGATTACAAGCCTCGGTTTCCTGGAGAGACATTCCAGTGTCTCTTTGAGTTCGTGCTCTTTTGTCACAACAGCCATTGCATCGCTTTCCAGAATATCGCGGATTACCTGCTGCTGGGGCAGGATCAGCCTCCCTTTGGGCGCAGCCTTGTCGATGGGCACTACCAGCACGATGAAATCTCCAGGGGATACCAGGTCTCCCACGATTTTAAATTTGTCATCGCTTTCAGGTACGCTCCGGGCTATCGCCTCCCGCAGCTGTACAATCCCCCGGCCGGTTAAGGCAGAAACCGGATACAGCCTGATTCCCAGTCTTTCCTCCATTTCCTCCGGCAGCTTTCCATCCATCCTGTTTTCATCCGCTTTGTTTAAAACCCCCAATGCGGGAATTTTCCCTTCCTTTAATTGCCGCACCAGTTCAAGCTCCACTTCTGTCAGGCAGGAAAGGTCGTCAAACACGACGACGGCCATATCCGTTTTGTTTAAAATTTCCCTGGCCTTTTTTACCCGCAGCCGCCCCAGCTCGCCCGTATCATCCAGGCCAGGGGTGTCAATGAGCACAACCGGTCCCAGCGGCAGCAGCTCCATGGATTTAAAGACCGGGTCGGTGGTGGTCCCTCCGACAGGCGACACCACCGCCAGGTCCTGCCCTGTAAGGGCATTGATCAGGCTTGACTTGCCGACGTTTCTTTTCCCAAAGATGGCGATATGGGTTCTATCCGAACGGGGCGTATCATTCATTCCCAACAGGAATCCCTCCTTTATTCTCAGCGTTTTCAAAATATATAATGTTTATTGGCCTCAATGCAGTTAACTATCCTGGGCGGACGGCCAATGGCCGCCCCTACGGTGTAGTCGACTGCAGGACATGCATTATACGTCTGCGTCGTTGTCACACCATGGCTGCTATTGCGGTGTAAACCGACTGTAGGGACGCGCATTGCGCGTCCGCGTCGTTGTCACACCATGGCCGCCCTGGTGTAATCCGGCTGTAGGGGCGCGCATTGCGCGTCCGCATCGTTTGTCACACCATGGCCGCTCTTGCGGTGTAAGCCGGCTGTAGGGGCGCGCATTGCGCGTCCGCATTTTTCACATCTCGGCTCCCCCCTTCGGAAGCTTACTTTCGGGATATGCCCTGCTTGCCCGGTATCCCGGGTTTTGTCACTTGATAGGGATCAAGTATTTCATCCAGCAGGGCCTCCGGCAGGATTTCCTCCTCGTGCATAACCTGACGTATCGTCTTATTTTCCCTTTGGGCTTTCCCGGCAATTTCCGCGGCTTTCTCATACCCGATATGATGCATAAGCGCTGTCGCAAGGGCCGAGGATTTTTCCACATGTTCCCTGCATACCTCCGCATTAACAACAATGCCTTCCACACACCTGTTTTTGAATACCTCTACGGTCTTCAGCATAAGCTCCAGCGACTCCAGCAGGCTTTCGGCGATCAGCGGCAGGAAAGCATTCAGTTCCAGCTGTCCCAGCATAGCTGCTCCCGTGATGGCGCTATCATTGGCAATTACCTTCAAGCAGCACTGCGCCGCCATTTCGGGAATCACCGGGTTTACCTTGCCGGGCATGATGGACGACCCCGCCTGAACGGCAGGAAGCTTCAGTTCTCCAATACCGCCTGCTGGGCCTGAAGCCAGGAGCCGCAGGTCATTGGCTATTTTCATCAGATTTGCCGCCGCTGCCTTAAGCAAGCCCGAGACTTCCACAAAAACATCCATATTCTGCGTATTGTCCATTGCATACTCGCTTCGGGCGATCCCAATGCCCGTTAGCTCCTGAAGTTTGTCTGTCACTCCATAAATATACTTAAGAGAAGCATTCATTCCGGTGCCGATGGCGGTACCTCCAATATTCACTTCCCGCAGCCGTTCCTCCACTTTGTAAAGCCTCCAGCGGTCCCGGGCGACAGCTCTGGCATAGGACCCAAACCCCTGCCCCGCCATCATGGGAAGCGCGTCCATGAGCTGGGTTCGACCCAGCTTGATGATGTCGGCAAATTCGTTTTCCTTTTTTTGAAGCGTCTGCTGCAAAGCTGCAAAAGCTTCGCTTAACGGCCTTAGCAGCTTTATGGCCGCGATGCGGAGAGCCGTAGGGTATACGTCGTTTGTAGACTGGCAGCAGTTGACGTGATGGAGCGGATGCACCCGATCATACTCGCCTTTCCTGCCTCCAAGGATTTCCGACGCCCTGTTTGCGATTACCTCGTTTACATTCATGTTGGTTGAAGTACCTGCCCCTCCTTGCAAGGCATCTACAGGGAATTGATCCTTAAACCTGCCCTCCAGTATCTCATCGCAGGCTGAAACAATAGCCTCCGCTACCGCATCAGGATAGTGGCCTAAACCTTTATGCGCCAAAGCAGCAGCTTTTTTCACAACGACAACGGCTGCAATCAAGCTCGGATTTGTTGCCCGGTTGCTCACCGGAAAGTTTTCAAGGGCTCTTGCCGTGTGTATACCGTAATGAGCCCCTGCCGGTATGGACTTCTCACCGAGGCTGTCCGCTTCGATCCTCATTTCATTCTCAGTTTCCTTTGCCATAAAACTACCTCTTTCAATTGCTTGCATTGATGAGGACGCGCAATGCGCGCCCCTACACCTTTCCATATTCGGCGAGTCACTATGCGGACGCGCAACGCGCTCACCTATACATACTCAGCTATGCCACCCTGCGGCATGGGCATTGGCGAACAAATTCTCCTTTGTCCACATTCTCCCCAAAATAAAAAATGCCCCTTCCCGGATACAGGAAAAGACACGCCTTATTATCAGCTCTTGCCGTCTCCTCTCTCTCAGGGAATCCCTCAAGGTCAGAATCTATTTTATTTGTTCAAATCAACTCTTTGTTAATATTATAACAAAGATGTTAATGAAATTCAATGCCTTTGCACAAATTAATGAGGGATAAAAAGGCTGCTTCCCATCGTGCGGACCCTTCGCGGCATCCGCGCAGGGTCCGGCACAAATATAGCGGTAAATACATTTTAACTGTTCTTCAGCCTGGCGGCGGCTTCTTTATCCAGTGCAACAACGAGGCTTCCATGCTCCTGCGTCCGTGATGCGGACACAGCGGAGGATGGTTCCCCGGCGAAAGCCTGCTCTATGATGGAAGCCTTATTCTTACCGGAGGCCAGCACGAACATCCGCTCAGCCGTAAGAAGCGTCCTCCAGCCGATTGTAATGCCGGCTGTAACCGGTAAGCTTTTGCCAAAGTATTTTTCACTCACCGCTCTGGTCGTAGCATCCAGGGCAATGGTAAAACAGCCCTCCCTGTCCGGCGCAAAGGGTTCGTTGAATCCGATATGGCCGTTCATTCCGACGCCAAGCACGGTAAGAAAAAGTCCGCCGCGGGCTTTGATCCAGCCCTCCATCTTACGGCATTCGGCATCGGTGTCTCGCGCAAGTCCGTCGAATATGCACATATGCTCCGGCGGTATGCCCGCAGGGGTATAGAAGGTGTCTTTCATCACCTGGGCACAGGAGCCTTTATCGCCGTAGCCAAGCCCAATCCACTCATCAAGCCCTGCGTAATACATGGAACGAAGGTCGCAGCAGCCTTTTTCCTGAAGCCGGATTAGCTCACGCAGCATTCCGAGGGGAGTATCTCCCGCCGCGAAGCAAATGAGCCTGCCGGGATTTTGCCTTATAAGCGAAGCCACTGACCAGGCGGTTTTTTCCGCCATTTCCGCCGGGGAATCATAAATCCGGATGTCCATTCTTTGCCCTCCCTTTTCGTTTTTTACCAGTTCATTTCCGGAAGTATTTCTTTCTGGCGCTGGCACATTTCGTTGATCATAGCGACTGCGTTGTTGTAGCTGGAAACTGTCGGGTCCAGGAGCACGGCTTGTAAAAGCTTGTTTCGCGACTTTTCCACATATGCGTCAATGACAAGCTGGTGTATGGCCCCCTGGGTGGAGATCATTGAAGCAATTGCCGTGGGAAGCGGGTCGGCCTGTTTGGGATGGATGCCTTTTCCGTCCACCCTTGCCGGTATCTCGATAGCCATATTTTCCGGCAGATTTGGCGCATACCCCTTATTCAGCAAATTAAGCGCTTCGAAATCCGTAGGGATATCGAAGAAAACCGCCTCGGCAATAGGAATGCCATACTCTCTGGAGTATTTATATTCCTCACTGTCTGCGTTAAAGCTCTGGACAAAGCCCGGATCGCCGACAAACGGCTTTTCCTCGGGGAAAAGCTCCCGGTCGGTAGGGTTGCCGGAGAAGGAATAGACAAATTCCGGCGGGATTCCGGTTTCCCAGGGGTGCTCCGAAACCGGGTCAAAAAAGAACTGTATCCTGGAGCTTGCGAGAAACTCGTCGCTCCACGCGATATATTCGCCGATATGGTTGGTACCGGGATAGGACCAGAGCCCGTATGTCCTGAACATCATTCTTGTTAAGCCGAACTCATCCCAATGCGCAAGCCAGTGAACCTTCTTTTCCTGTTCACGGAGCCTCGGGTAAAGATCATCGCCGGTTTCCCGGTCCCAAATCCTGGTAAACCATCCGAAATGGTTCAGACCGACGGCGGAGACGCCTACGCGTTCTTTTGGCATATTCAGAAACAGGGCCAGCTGGTCAACGCCCATGCGCACACCGTGGCAAAGACCGACGGCCTTGACCTTAGTGAGCTTTGAAATCCCTTCTACAAGCTTTGCTTCGGGATTTGTATAGTTTAGCAGCCATGCGTCGGGACACTCTTTTTCCATGGCGCGGGCAATCTCCAGCATGGGAGGCAAATTGCGCAGCGTATGGAACATACCGCCCGGGCCGCCATTTTCACCGTAAACCTGGCGGAAACCATACCGGCGTGGAATGTGGAAATCCATTGACCAGTAGTGATAACGGTTGACTTCAATGGCGGTAGTAACAAAATCGGCGCCGCTCACGGCCTTGTACAGGTCCGTCGAGGACTCAAGGATGACTCTTTTGTCCAGCTTCCGGGCCAGCTTCTCACAAAAAGCGCGGCTCACGTCCAGCGCTTCCTGCCGGATGTCCATCAGGTGGATGGTGAGCTTATCCAGGGATCCAAAGCGCTCGCTGCGCAGGATATCGGCAACCGTTGTGGGACAAAAGCAAATACTGCCTGCCCCGATGATAGTAAATTTCACCTCGTTTTTCATAGCGTACCCTCCTTAAAATTATAGCTTTTTCCGTTTTTCACAAAATACCCGGCGGTTTCGGCGGCAAATTTCAGCGTATCGCCGGGAGAAAGCTCCATCAGCATGGCGATTGCCGCTCCGGCGTTGAAGTTGTCCCCTGCGCCCACATTGATCGCCGGAGTGGGGCAAAGCTCGGGCGACAGAGCCGCGCAATCCTCCCTGGTCACCAGCGCGTTCACCTCCCGGCTGTGGAAGAAAACCGAGTCCAGGCCAAGCTCTTTGACAAGCTTTTTTCCCCGGGTAAAAGGATCTGCCGCATCAATGCCAAGGACCGAGCAAATGATACGCTCCTCGTTCTTGTTCAGGCTCAAGGTGACCCGGATATTTTGAGGCATTTCTCCAATGATGCGGAGAATCTCCAGGATCTCCGGGTCCGCACGGCGGCTGCAATCGGAAAAGTCAATGAAAAGCCGCTTGCTTCCTTGGAGCCTGGGCAGCACCTCTTCCCTCATGCCCCTGAAAATGCCGGTAGAGCCGGGAAGTTCGCTCCAATTCAGCAGAAAAAGAAGCTCGCTCATCCCGGCGCATTGGAGGATCCGGGAAAGGCCGGCCCGCGCCTTGATGGTCTCCCAGTCCAGAAGGCTTACGTCCCGGTTCATTCCAAGAATGACCTTGCCGTTTTTAAATTCGAGAGCAATCGCTTCTCCGGGGCTGCCGACGGATATCAGGTCACAGGACGGCGCCATGTCCGAAAAAACCGGATGTACCCCGGGATAGCCAAAGGTTCCGACGCAATAGGTTTTAATACCGAAGGACGATATGGCATTGGCAGTTATGGCCATATTTCCGCCGATCCTCGGCTTGCCGTCCAGCAGCTCGATGGAGCAGTTCTCTCCGTCGTGTTCCTGCATATAAGCGCCCCATTCGCCTATGGTTTCAAAAAGCGCGGCCGGTCTTACCGCATTTCCCTGCCGGATAGGCGAAGCGGCAAAGTCAATGAAGGCATCGAAGCCCAGAAACACGCTCTTATGAGAAAGCCCGGCCAGAGCTGCTTTTATATCATCCTGTTCAAAATGTGATAAGTTTTTTGCCATAATATCCAGCATCCTCCCGTGCCTTGTAAAGAGCGTTAACGTTTTTTGTCGGCGTTCCCGGCGCAAGAGCGTTGCCCTCGCGCAGGACAAACCTGCGGCTTTTTTCCATCACACCGCTTCTGAGGATACGAACTGCTTCATTATATACTTCGCACTCCGTCCCCAGCAGCATAAGTCCGATATGCGGACCTCCATAGACCGCCGTGCCGGGAGAAAGCTCGTCATATAACCGTCCGAAGTCAATGGGAAAACCGGTATCAAAGCTCATTATACCGAGCTCTTTTTGAAGGACGGGGAAAAAACGCTGCGCGTCGCCGCAAAGGTGCATCCCCCGCTTTCCGCCTTTGGTCCCAAGCTCATTAAACATCCGTCTATGGCGTGGAAGTATAAATTCTTCATACATGGAAGGCGAAAGCAGCACGACGGAATCATCGGCAAAACCGTGCTCCGGGCTTTTTAACGGCACGCCCAGGTATTCCCTCACCCACTTTATTCTAGCTATGGTGGCGTCTGTCACATAGTCCAGCAAAGCGCAGGCAAATTCCGGTTCCTCGAGCATATCGCTGATGAAGCCTTCTACGCCCCGGAGCTGACAGCTTACCGTAAACGGGCCGTCGGTCCCTGTTATGTTAAAGGGAAGCGAGATGCTCCCGATGGGCAACCCGTCATAAACAAAAGTTTCCCTGGCCTTCCGGAAGTGCTCGTAATAGCTTAAAACCTCCCGCCCGAGAGTATTTTCCATCGTAGGCGGCGGAAGCTCCAAAAAAGCGTATTTGTTATCGTCCTTCAGCAGAGGCACGACCACCGGCTCATCTTTGAATACGACCTCTGCGCCAAACCATGCGGCTTCGGCGTAATTTTGAAAATCTACAATGAGGGGCCAGCCCTCTTCGGGGACAAAAATGTCGTCGCTGAGAATCGTGCGGCGCATCCATTCCCTGGTACGCACCTGCGCATTCAGCATCGTATCCGGATCCTTGAGGTATTCGGACAGGGCCAGGCCTCTTGTGTTTTCGGAAGGCTCCGCCAGCCAGGTCCGCGTGTCCGCATATATCGTCAGCGGAACGCAGATGGGGTCGCCGGCGAAATAAGCATCCCATATTTCTTTTGATCGAAGGTTTCGTTCTTTATAGTTCATGAGGTATCCTCCTGATGATCTCATCCGGCAGGTGAAAGCCAACCCTGGGCCCAGCCGTCCCGGAAGGCGTGCTGCCGTGCAATGTCTATTCCTTCACGCCGCCCAGCATAATTCCCGCCACGAAATACCGTTGCAAAAACGGATAGATAAGACAAATCGGTATGGCCGCAATAAATACCTGCGCAGCCTTGAGGGTCCTGTCGGAAACAGTACGCAAAAGCTCGGCGGTCGACTTGGTAATCAGTTTCACATTGGGATTTACAAGCACCGCCTGCAAATAGGTTTGCAGCGGATACTGCCTGGCGTCGCTTAAATATATCATGCCGTCGAACCACGCGTTCCAATGGAATACCATTGTAAAGACAACGAGGGTCGCGATGGCCGGAAGCGATAAGGGAATATAGATCCTCCACATGATGCGGAAGTGGCCCGCGCCATCCAGAAAAGCAGACTCCTCAAGCTCCCTCGGTATCGCGCGGAAGAAATTGACCAGTAAAATAATGTTAAAGGCCTGAATCGAGCAGGGCAATATCAGTGAAAGAAGGTTGTTTGTGAGCCCCGTATATTTCACGATCATGTACGAAGGTATCATTCCGCCCGAAAACAGCATGGTGAATAAAAGCATCCACATCAGAGCGGTCCTGGCACGGAAAACCGAAGCCGGCTTGGAAAGCGGATACGCCATAAGCACCGTCATCAGCATTCCAAATGAAACGCCGGCCATCACCCTGACGCCTGATACCAGCATTGCCCGCCAGAATTCGACCTTTTTAAGTATATACTCATAAGACTTTAAAGTCGGCTCCATGGGCAGCAGTATGACCTTTCCCGCAGCAACCGATGAGGAGGAGCTGAGGGATATGCTGAGCACCTGAATGATGGGGATCAGACATACGACGGACACGATGATGAAAAAAAGTACGTTCATGACAAGAAAGACCCGCCGTGAGATTGATTTGTCTGTCATATTTTTTCACCCCCTAAAACACGCGATAGTCAAATTTTTTATAAGCGATGATATAGGCAAGCGTCATCATCACCAGGCTGACGAAGGATCTGAAAAGTCCGAAAGCCGTCGCAAGAGAGTACTGCGCCTGTCTCAACCCGATCCGGTAAACCCATGTGTCTATTACGTCACCGGTTTTGTAGACCATCGGGGAGTAGAGGTTCAATATCTGGTCGAAGCCGGCGTTTAAAATAGAGCCCATGCTGAGTATCAGCATCAGGACAATGGTAACGCTCATGCCGGGCAGAGTAATATGCCACAACTGCCGCAGTCTTCCGGCTCCGTCAATTTTTGACGCCTCGTAGAGACCAGGATCTATACCTACGATTGCCGCAAGAAATACAATTGTTCCAAAACCTGTGATTTGCCAGAGTTCCGTAGCAACAAGCGTCCATGGGAATATGGTTTCATTGGTGAGAAACCCGATAGGTCCGATTCCGAGATTTCCCAAAAATATGTTCACCAGCCCGTCGGTTGCCAATATATCCCGCATTACCCCGCCAAGAATAACCCAGGATAAAAAGTAAGGGAAATAGATAATGGTTTGTACCGTCTTCCTGAAACGGCGGCTTATAATCTCGTTCAGCAGTATCGCCACAGCAATGGCGGCCAGCGTATCAAAAATGATCTTAAGGGCCGCGATGAAGAAAGTATTGCCGATCACCTGGGGGACATCGGGCATTGTGAAGATTTTTCGGAAATTATCCAGGCCGACCCATTCCGAGCCAAAAAAACCGTCGACAGGCGTGAATTTCTGAAACGCCATGACCAGGCCGAACATTGGGCCATAACAATAAATAAGCATCATAACGGTGGGAGGCAGCACCATTAGAAATAGTGGAATCTCCCGCCTCAGCTTTTGGTTTTTTCTCATTTTTTTACCACGGCCTTTCCGTCAGGGTCTGCTATTTTGGAGCCCGATGCCGTATAAAACAGTTCCCTTTTTTATCCGGTTTATCCGGGGAGAGATGCGCCCTCCCCGGACATATTCCACGCAATTTATGCTTTTGGGTGAAATCATTTATTGTTAAACCACTCCTGAAGGCTCTGGCCTCCCTTGTTCTTAAACCATTCGTCCTTTTCGGCCTTTGCCGTATTGTAATAAAGCTTATCATAGCTTGCAATAAACTGGTCAAAAGCCTCTGCTCCCGCCTTGCCAAGGACGATCTGGACAAACATCTGGTCATACATCTTTTTAACCACGCTCTCGTTCTCCAGTTGGAACTGGGTTGGTGTGTCGGTATACTCGTTCATCTTAAAGCGTTTGTTTTCGATATAGCTGTTTATAATGTTGAGACAGCCCTCGCTTGTGTAGGAGCGATAAGGCGGCCAACCCATTTTGTCGCCGGTGTCCCGATAGGCTTTCGCCTGGTCATAGAACATCCTGTACGCTTCGCTGAGGCCGTCGGCGGAGCCGGATTTAAAGGCCTTGCTGATGGCCTGGTAGCCTTCATAGTTAAATGAAGGGTTATAAATCAAAAACGGATAGGCAAGGAATATCTGGTTATTGTCCTTGGGATCGGTGTTGTACTTTGCGAATTCCATCGTCTCGGGATTGTTGTTGAGGTCGTGATAGAGGTTGCACATTTTCACAAGGGCTTCGGGATTTTTCGCGCCCTTTATCACAACATTGACATTCTGAACTTGAGAGACATCAGTCCCGCAGTATGCCGGCTTTCCGTCAATCCCGGGAATCTCCACCGGTATCCAGTCGGCTTCCGGATTGGAATCCTTATGCAGCACAAGAGGCCAGTACGCGGCCCAGAGGTCACGGAAGAAAATCCCGCATTTGTCGGATAGCAATTCTTCCTGATAGCGGGCATCGTCAAAGGTAACAAATTCGGGATGAAGATATCCTTTTTTGTAATACTCCGCCAGCTTCAGGAGGGAGTCCCTGGTTTTTCCACGCTGCTCCGCGCCGAACATACCGTCCTGGAGCCCTCCGGAACCGTCTTTGATCCATTTATACGGGAATACGTCGAACATATTGAAGTAGGCGTCGTTCATGCCGAATTCGTAGTACTGGACAAAGCTCTTGGAAGCGATGGCATAGGTATCTTTTTGTCCGTTGCCGTCGGGATCTTTATTGGTGAAGGCATCCATTACCGCTTCCAGCTCAGCAAAATTTTTGGGAGGCTCCATACCCAGGTTTTTTAACCAGTCGGCCCTGATCCATACCATATTTCCGGTATCATGATAGCTAAAGCCGTTGGGGATTCCATACGCCCTTCCGTCCTTGGTGACATAGTCGAGAAGAGGCTTGTAGTCGCCGGTAAGATATTTCTTGGTGTATTTGCTGGCGTATTCCACGAGATAATCCGTCATATCTTCCAGCTTCCCGGCCTGGTAAAGCTGCTCGAAATGCTCCTTTGATACCGAGAGCATGTCAGGCAGGTCGCCCGAGGTCAGCATGATATTAAACTTCTCAGCGGATTGAGAGCCGGGAGATGTCCACAGAAAGGAGTAGTTTATGCCGAGGCGCTCCTTCCATGTACGGGTATAAATGTTGTTGCTGATATCATCGCCCTCGGGGAACCAAAAGGCTCCGTCGTTGGCTCCATGAATAGTGGTGATGCTGATTTCGGGATCATACTTCCCGAGAGGTTCCTGTACAGGATCGGCATTGGCGTCCAACTGGTCAAGCGTATGTCCTGTAGTTCCGGTGCCGCCTCCGGCATTGCTTGCGGAGGTACTGCTCCCGGGAGGATTCTTTTCGTTGCCCTGACATCCGGTAATAGTGAACACCATAACCAAGCTGATTATAAGAGAGACCGCAGTTCGTAATGACATCATTTTTTTCAATTCAAACACTCCTTTTTTTGATATGAAATTGATTATCCCAGTATCTGCTTAATTCCTGCCTGATAAATGCGGTCGATTTCCTCGACCTTTGCCGGTTCGAGAACCGGCGGCAGCTCCTTGTAGCCGGCAGTGTACTCCTCCACAAGCCGGGACGCCTTGTCAAGCAGTTCACGACCTCCGTCCTCCATATAGTTTTCGAATGAAAAACGGTCAAACAACCGGCTTCGCCACCAGCTGTCCGAAAGATGCCCGACAGTATGCTCTTCGGAGAGGAAGTGTCCTCCTATTCCCACCTCCTCAATTATTTCCTCTGCTATCGTCTCCGCACTGACTTCAGCGCCATCGAGCACATAGTTGTATGCGTCAATCCACTCATTGTCTATGGCAAGCTGTTCAAAGCTGAATCCCTGATCGGCGCCCACGATGCCCTGGCAGCCAATACTGGAGGAACCCGCCAACAGTGAGAAAACAGCACTGAGAGTTTTTTCAAAGCCGCACTGGAAATCCGGCATAAGGGAGTCGCTGAGAGCCGAATTGGAGCCTGAAGGAATACCGTAAAACTTGGCCATTTGCGCCACTCCCACTCCGATCAGCGCCTGGTTCGGAGAGCCGAAGGAGCAAAGCATGGTTCTCGGATCCGTGGTGTGGCTGCCGTTGGCAAAAAATGCGGAAGGCTTGCCTGTAAGCGCCCACACAGCAAAGAGGCTGGCCAGGACCTCGGCGGTAATCAAGGTAAGGGTTCCCGCAATGGTCACAGGACCGGTGGAGCCGCCCATAATCATCGGCGCTATGCTGAGATAATGACCGCGGTCCGCGAACATAAGCCCCATCTCCAGCGTTTCGGTCCGGAACCTCAGCGGGGCGATTGTCTCGAAAAGGTAGCCGGTTTTTCTCCCCACCGCCTCGGCCATATCCATGATGTAAGGGGCAGTCTCAGGATTTATGACATAAGTGCCGCCATCCTTTTCCGAATACTTATAGATCATATGATAGGAATGGAGATCGCTGATCTTGCCCGGAACATCGGATGGAATAACGACGGCGGGGCTGGATGGAATATTTTTAAGATGGCGGACAAGGGCGATGCCCTTCAAGATATCGTCACTGGTGCCCAGTCTTTTAGTTTTTGTTTTGTAGTCGGTGACAAATATCTGGGTAGAGATATATCCTGTGAGCTTCGGGCGGTACACGGGAGTCTTCGAAGCGCCTTCCTTGCGCAGTATGGCGATATATTCCTCCATCACCGGAGCCGGGATGCGAAGAATTCCTGAAACATAGTCAACCCTGGCGCCGGCCTTTTCACATCGTCTCAGGCACTCCTCATTGGGCATGGACAATCCTGTTTTTTCAAGCAGCCTGAGCGCCGCTGCGTGGATCATCAGGATCTCGTCCTGTGAAAAAAGCTCTACCGTTGAAATAATTCCTTTCATACCAATACCTGCCTTGTTATTATTTTACTAACTTAGTTATATATGTGATGGAAACAACCCTTCGCAAATTTCTTCTCTGGCGTGACGTCAATAAATCCCCGGGGTTTTAAAAATTGTTACAGATATTCCTCCACTCGTCTCTCAATGATCATAACAGCAGCGCCAACGACTCCAGGATCGGATGAAACACTCCTCTCCACCTGGATCCGGCTGAGAGCCAGCCTGTTGACATCGCGGTTCACAGTTTCAATCAGCACATTGCCGCACAGGTCAACCACCATTCCGCCGAGAACAATATTGTGAATATCAAGTAATGTAGTGATATTGGCGATATGGGGAGAGAGATAAGAAGAGATATAGGGTATCATTTCAGGCGGAAATTTGCCCTGATTCGCGTCGAAGGAAAACCGTGCTTCAAGGGTTTTTATGTTGATCTGCGACTCAAGGTATCCCTGGCGGTCTCTTTGCGTAACATGATCGATTCCGTTGACAAAATAGCCGATTTCTCCGCAAAGATTGTTCCGTCCCCTATGAAGCTTTCCATCGAGTATTATTCCGCAGCCTATACCGGTTCCAAGCGTGATGCATATAAGATCGTCATCCTGTCCAAGGCCGCGGGCATAGGTCTCTCCTTTTGCATACATATTTACATCGTTTTCGAGAATTACCTGCAGCCCAAGCTGATCCGATATACGCTCAACCACCGGAGAGGCGTCAATGGGTTCTTCAATGCCGATCAGGGGAGCGAACTCAATGACCGAGGTAGCGGGATTCACAATTCCCGGTATCGCAATACCGATACCGGATAAAGCTCCCGGCCGTGATTGCCGTTTAATTCTCTCCACGCCGTTGATGATGGAACGGGCGAAGTTTTCATCAATCCCTCCCCGAAGTTGAGTTCTGGTGGCCAGACGGATTTCCCCATCTACGTTCACAAGTCCCATGGAAAGTGAAACGCCTTCAAAAGACACGCCAATAGCGTTCAGAAAATCTGGGTTAAACTCGAATTGCTTGGGTTTGCGCCCTAGCGCCGTATCAATCTCGCCGATTTCACAGATCACATGGTTGTCCAGCAGCTGCTGGGTTACTTTGAGCACCGAGGGTATGGTCATATTCAGATATCCGGCGACATCCGTCCTTGTCAGCCTGCGATGCTGGCGGAACAAATCAAACAGCAGACGGCTATTCATTTTCCGGACATCGCTTTGGATAATGGATCTCATAAGATTACCTCGATCGGTAGATTATTTACTAACTTAGTTATATAATATCATCATCTATTTCACTTGTCAATGCTATGTATCGTTGTACTTCGATTCGCAATATGAAATTTATCCGTCATTGGTATGAAAAAGCTTGATGCATGGGGCATTGTCATAAGGCAATTCAATGTACGAGGGCCATTTGGCCGTAAAGAATTCAGTGTAGGGGCGGCCATTGGCCGTCCGGGTAGCTGTTTGACGCAGATTACATTTGCGGACGCGCAATGCGCGCCCCTACACTTATTCGGATTCATGTCAAGACAAATTGCGAATTGAAGATCGTTGTAGTATAAGATTGCATGAGCTAACGGACGGCCAATGGGCCGCCCTACATTTTCCCCAGCAAAGCTTTTGCTTTGTCCAGTATGTGACCAACAGTGAAGCCGAAGGCATTGAACAATTCTTCGGCAGGAGCCGATGCGCCGAAAGAGTCCATGGTGACAGTATCTCCGTCCAGGCCCACATAACGGTGCCATCCAAAGGAAGCTCCGGCTTCCACTGCCAGACGCCCCCGGACTTTGCCGGGCAGAATACTTTGCCTGTATGCCTCGGGCTGCTCCTCAAATATTTCCCAGGAAGGCATGCTTACCGCCCTTGCGGCAATCCCCTCCGTCTGGAGGGCTTTAGCCGCTTCTACGACCAAATGGACTTCAGAGCCTGACGCCAGCAACAGGATATCCGGCGTCTCCTTCGGGGAATCAAGAATGACATATGCCCCTTTCAGCGCCTCTTCCCCGCTTCCTTCAAGCAGAGGGACATTCTGACGCGTCAATACCAATGCGGTGGGTGACTGCTGCCGTTTCAACGCTGCCAGCCACCCTGCGGCAGTCTCTCTGGCGTCTGCCGGACGGAAGACCGTAAAGCCCGGTATGCTCCGCAATGCCGCCAGATGCTCCACCGGCTGGTGCGTCGGCCCGTCTTCCCCTACGCCGATGCTGTCATGGGTAAGCACATAAATCACAGGCAAATTCATCAGCGCCGACAGCCGCATTGCCGCTTTCATGTAATCGGAGAAAACGAAAAAGGTAGCCACATACGGACGGACACCGCCATGGAGGAGCATCCCGTTGGCGGCGGCGGCCATGGCATGTTCCCGCACTCCAAAGTGCAGATTGCCTCCGCTGTGGCTTTCCATGGAAAAGTCGCCCCTCCCGCTGACAAGGGTTTTGGTAGAAGGGGCCAGATCGGCCGCCCCTCCCAGCAGGCTGGGAACCTTTTTGGCCACAAGCTGCAAGAGTTCTCCCGAAGCTGCTCTTGTAGCGGTTGTTTTTGGCGCATAGCCCTCAACTATATCGCCATAGGAAAAAGGTTCAGGCAGCCCGCCGCCGATCCAGGCCTCCAATTCCTCTGCCAGCTCCGGATAAGCCTTGCGGTATCCCTCCATTTTTTCTTCCCATGCCAGGGAATTTTTTTCCGCTTCCAGGCAAAGCTCCCCGATATACTTCCGGACTTCTTCCGGAATATGGAAGGCTTCCTTCCATTCCCATCCCAGATATTCCTTTGCCTCCCCGATATTCTCATCCCCCAGGGGCTCTCCGTGGGCGGAAGCCTTCCCTTGCTTCTTCGGACTGCCATAGGCGATGATTGAACGGATTTCGATGAGAGAAGGCCTGTCTCTGTCGGCCTTTGCCGCTGCCATTGCACGGCTGACGGCTTCGGTGTCATTCCCATCCTCAACCCTTTGAACCTGCCAGCCATATGCCTCAAACCGCCTGGCCACATTCTCCCTGAAGGCGATTGTTGTACTGCCCTCGATGGTTATATCATTGGAATCATAAAGCACGACCAATTTTCCAAGCCCCAGGCTTCCGGCAAGGGATGCGGCTTCCGAAGCCACCCCTTCCATCATGCACCCGTCTCCTGCCAGGACATACGTAAAATGATCGATTACATTGAATCCTTCTCTGTTGAATTTCCCTGCCATATAAGCTTCCGCCATTGCCATCCCCACTGCATTGGCAATCCCCTGTCCAAGAGGTCCTGTCGTTGCCTCCACGCCCACCGTATGCCGGTATTCCGGGTGACCGGGAGTTTTGCTGTCCAGCTGCCTGAACCTTTTCAACTCCTCCATTTCCAGACCGTAGCCGAAAAGATGCAGCATGGAATACAGCAGCATGGAGCCATGTCCGGCGGAAAGGATGAAACGGTCCCTGTCAAACCAGTCCGGCTTGCCGGGATTGTGCTTCAAATGCTCCGCCCAGAGGGTAAAGACCGCCGGCGCCGCTCCCATGGGCAGGCCAGGGTGGCCGGAATTTGCCTTTTGCACGGCTTCTGCCGATAAAAGCCTGATGGTATTGATACATAGTGTCTTTATATCCATATTTCTCCTCACTTTCGTACTACAGCGGAAACAATTTCTATAGATTTACCCTATTACTATCCAATGTAACAGCTTTTTGATATCAAATATCCAGATTTCTAAAGCCCTTCCCGATGATCTCCGAAGTGCTGTTGACGGTGATAAACGCCGTCTTGTCAACTTCACGGACAAAGCATCTCAGCTTGATTGCCTGGCTTCTGGACACTACCACGGTAATCACATCCCTTTCTTCATTGGTAAAGGCTCCGACCGCCCTCGTGATGGTAGCTCCCCGTTTGAGCACCTTTATTATGTATTCCTTTATTTCGGCCGTGTGCGTAGTGACGATGGTCAGCTGTTTTTTAATATTGATGCTTTCAATGACCGTATCGATCAAAAATCCCTTCATGGCCAGTCCAAGAACGGAATACATCCCGATTTTTATTCCGAAAACAAAGAAGGACATGGCGGCTGTTATGGCATCCGCCATCAAAAGGGTTTTCCCTATGTGAAAATGCGTGTATTTATTGATGATTTTCGCGACAATATCGGTCCCCCCGGTGGATGCGTTCTGATTGAACACCATTGCGGAGCCTACGGCCGGGAGTATTATGGAATAGATCAACTCAAGAAAGAGATCTCCCGTCAGGGATCCCCGGAGCATTACCAGCTTTTCCATTACCCAGACCATACCGGAAAGGGCAAAACTGGAATAAACGGTTTTCCAGCCGAAGCCAGGACCGATAAATAGAAAACCGGCAATCAGAAGCACTCCGTTAATGGCCATCATGATAGGACCGATGGAAATGCCATGCAGATAGTTGCCCACAATAATGGCCAATCCGCTGACGCCACCGGTCACAAAGTTATTGGGGGCCTTAAAAAGAAAGATTCCCAGCGCCACCAGGAACAGCCCCGCATTGATAAGCAGAAAATCTTTGACGGCTTTCATACCGACATCTCCTTTATGCAATTTAAAAATACAGTCTAATACTACAGCGAAAAATCTTATTCTATCCTTGAAGAAATAGCGCGTTGAAGCGTTCGCGATATTTCTTCAAGGCGCATAAATGCCGATAAATTAATGTTTTTTTCGCTGTAGTACTAAGGGCACTGAAAATAGCAGTATTAGTATCCGCAGTACAATGAATATTATGATTTGCCGGTATACAAATATGCATTTGACAAATACTAATCGTAGATATTATCTTTAAAGGGTTTACTGGAGTACTTATATGAAGAATGAATTAGCAAAAGGCATAACGAAGCTTACCCCTTCCTTCCAGGAGCTGACTCCGGACATCGCCTTGTTGAGGCTTGCCCTTGTGAATGCCTGTCTTGTAGGAGACAAAAACGGTTGGATTCTTGTAGATGCCGGCCCGGAGACTTCTGCCGGTTTCATCGTGAATTCGTCATTGCAGCGGTTTGGAAAAGATCATCCTCCCGGAGCAATTTTTCTGACCCATGGGCATTCCGACCATGCAGGTTCGGCTCTACAGCTTGCCGAGCTCTGGGACGTGGCGGTTTATGCCCACGAACTGGAAATACCCTATATAACAGGCAAAAAGAGTTATCCTCTGGCCACCTCTGATTCCGCTGAAAAGCTTGCGGCAAAAACAACCAATCTCGGCTACCGCGTGGCAGCCCTTCCGCCGGACGGCAGCCTGCCGGGCATTAATGGCTGGAGATGGCTTCACACCCCCGGCCATACCGAGGGGCATGTTTGCTTTTACAGGGACCTGGACCGGGCACTGATTGCAGGCGATGCCTTCACCACCGCAAGGCAGCCATCCCTATGGCCGGCACTTCCGCAGGACGGAAACAGCAAGAATCCTCCGGCTTACCTGGTGACAGACTGGGCTGCTGCCGGAAGATCCATGGGAAAAATAAGAGCACTCAAACCTGACCTGGCAATTCCCGGCCATGGAGCGCCCATGAAAGGCGATAAGCTTGCCAGGTATCTGGAAATGCTCTTCCTTCATTTTGAAGGGATCTCAGTACCTGAGCATGCCCAATACGGCAGCAGCTTTACAAATCATTAAGCACCGGCTTTTGTTTTGCCGGGCATTTTTCCTATTAAGCCTATCGGCTGCAACCCCTTCACTTGTTCAATTGGAAGGGATTCCAATCCCGCGGTATTCCAGATCCAGACGGTCAATGGCTGGCATGTCCAACCGCGCCTCTGTCAAGAACGGTAGTACAAAACAAAAATGGGAGCCAAGGTTCCAATGACTGCAAAGGCAATAGTTCCAGCTCCTCCCAACCTGTTCTTGTCCTTTTTCCAGATGTATAAGCCGTAAGTGAGGGTATAATACCCGCACCCCAGCATAAAAAGCGAAAAAATAAATCTCATAGCTTAGTCCCTTCAAATCTGATTTCTTACTTGCCATGCCTTATCGGTGATGTATCAACAATTGTGCCGGTACGCCTTACATCGGCCTCTACCGATACATTGATCTTTGCTTCCCTGTAATGCGACAGCCAGTCATATTCCTCAAACTCCTGGATGGTGGCGAAATACCCTGCAAAATATCTTCCAAAGCCGAATACATCCGTTCCCAGCTCCTTTATGGTTTTTTCAATAGTATTTTTCACTCCCCGCTGAATGATCCGTGCGATGTAATTGTTAAGATCATCGATTTTGTCCAGCTTTTCATATTGGATTCTGCTCTGTACCGCTCCCAGGTCCGATTCAATCGAAAGATGGACGTCGATGACCGGCTTGCCGTCTTCAAAATGCCCTTTTATCTCCGATTTCCGCCCCAGTCTGACATCAAGAGGTATGGCGGATCCGGGCTCATTTTCGTCGGAGATGGTAATTATCCCTCTCTGATACCTTCCAATCACCATCATAAAGTATCTCGTCTCATAGGAATCAAGACTGCCTACCATCCTGTCGCCATTGAAAACAGCAGTGCCCACAAACTCTCCTTTGGTTCCGCCCTGTCTTGGTATATCTCCGGGCATAAAACCTTTTTCTGCCTCCAGTGCCGCAGTCTCTTTTACACCTTCTTCATTTTTCAAATTTTTAAAATCATTAATCCCTGCATATGCTGCATAAGCTTGACTATAGGGAGATAATACGCCTGTATAAAAATCATGGAAGGTTGTAAAGGGAAAATAGCCTGTCTCAAGCGCCTGTGTCGACATCAGTTCCATTGTCTTTGCAATACTGCTTCCGATCAGCCCCTTATTTTCCTTTATAAAGTCCTCTGCTTTTCCCCTGCAAACGACAACCTGCATGATCCTTCTGGTTTCCCTGAATCTGGCCATAGGCTCCAGATAACTTCCGATGCCGTCCCGTGCAAAATCTTCAGAAAATACAAACATCTTGGCATGGATGAAGGATATGCTTCTGGGAACGGAGGTATTTAGAAGATTGACTGCTTCCAGGATTGAAGGCGCCTCCACTGTCTCCACGATGGTACCGTCCACCTCTCCCGTTTCGCCCCCTCCTCCGCCACCGCCGCTGCTCTTTTCAATACCTCCGCCCCCTCCATCCTTATAGGTAGGGTATTGTATCGTGAGCCTTACTCTGTTTTCCGTCCCTTTGTCCGCCCCAATAACCAATGTATAGACCTGGTCGTCTATTTCCCTGCTGTCGCTGGAACAGCCGGTGAAAAGCATACAGATACAAACCAGTATTAAGGATATTAACCGCAGATCATGTTTTCGCATTTCCGGTCTTCCCCCCTTTCTTTCGGAATATCAATGAAATAATTAATACCAGCACCGGCACCAGATAGACAAAGAAAAGGCTGTATTGCCTTGTGATGACAAGGCTGATTTCGGTGATCTCCGATAAATTATTCGGCATGATGGCCACCATAAAAAGCATAAACGCACCGGGCAGCAACAGCGGCCTGTGTTTTTTTATATTCATCGCCTTGCAGTAGACGGTTATGGAAATGTAAAAGGCCATGGCTACCGTTATGATGGAGGATATGACCCATATAAACAGGAAAATGGCTTCGATACGCTGGAAAAAGCGATTAAAATAAATAATTCTGGCAAGCTGATACATGGCTGAAAGGTTTTCGCTTCCCTGGGTATATTGAAAAGCCATGAGATAGCAAAGAAAGGTGCCCCCGAAAGTCAAGCCGGTTATAACCAGACTGGTGATCCCGGCTTTTTTAAAAATCTTCAGGCCATGGGTGGAATTTATAATAAAGGCAAGGATGATCACTTCACTGTAGGCCGAGCTGCGTAAAATGCCTGTCTTCAACGTCACATCGAAACCATAGCCGCCGATGGGCAGCAAATATCTCACATCATAATACTTGGAGGCCAGCAGCAAGATTAGGATAATGACAAACATCACGGGGAAAAAGCTTATATACCCTACCCGCGCAATTACCTCCAGCCCTTTAGCTGCGAGTATCAGCACTGCGATGATAAAAGCTCCTATAATCAGACTGGGCAATGTATAGGGCAGGGCATATGCCTTAATCATTTCAAGAAATTCCCTCAAGTCGGTGGCGGCATAAAACATGAAATAGGCAAAAAATAAGAGAGCGACCACTTTCCCCAGGATTTTCCCAAGTACAAGCTGGAAGACCTGCACCAGGTCTTTCCCCGGAAACCTTTTCATCAGCAGATAAAGAAACAAAAAGAAGATAATGCTTGTGGCGCAGGAAATCAGCGTCATATACCAGGCTGCCGTACCGGTGGTTTCTACCACTACCCTGATACTTGAATAGAAGTCTTTCGTAAAAAGAATCAGCGACATCAGACATACGGTTTCAAAAAAACCGAATCTACCTTCCTTCATCCCTGCCACCTCCTTTGTCATAGCTGTTCTCCGGATCCTCCTGCGTCCATTGCCTGGAGATTTCAGGCTGCCTCTGCCTTTGCAGGGGATTTAAATAATCCGGCCGCTTTTCCTGCATCCATACGGGCCATCGGATCACCAGATCAAAGCTTCTTTTTGTCCTTGGCGCGAGAGGTGAATAAAAAGGAACGCCAAAGCAATCCATGTCCACCACATAGGCGGCAAACATAAGAAGCAAAATGGCTATTCCGTAAAAGCCCAATATTGCGCCTGCTGCAATGAATCCAAAACGCAAAAGCCTTATTCCGAAGCCCAGATTGTAATCAGGAATGGCAAAATTCCCCAGACCCGTTACGGCGACGACAATAATCAATATGGGACTGACGATGTTTGCCTGAACGGCAGCCTGTCCCAAGATCAAAGCGCCGATGATTCCCAGTGTATTTCCTATGATTCCCGGGATTCTTATCCCGGCCTCACGGATAAGCTCGAAGGATAATTCCATCAAAAGCACTTCCACGATAGTGGGAAAAGGGACATTTTCCTTTGCTTCGACGATGGCAATCAGAAGGTCGGTAGGCAGCATTTCCTGGTGGAAGTTGGTCAGCGCCACATAAATCCCCGGCAGCATGCCCGCTATAATAATGGCGATCAACCGGATAAATCTTAATGAAGTGGCATACTGCCATTTTAATGCGGAGTCTTCGGGAGAATGCACAAGCGCATGGGCTGTGGTGGGTACAATGATGGTATATGGCGAACCGTCGAGGAAAATCGCCACTTTGCCCTCAACAATATGGGATGCGGCCCTGTCAGGCCTCTCGGTGCTTATAACCGTCGGAACAATCGCCCACTGGTTCGACTCCAGAAATTGCTCCAGCATTCCGGTACTGAAAAGGGCGTCGGTTTTTATACTGTTTATGCGGCGCTTTACTTCCTTGACGATTGCCGGGTTTACAATGCCGTTCAGATACATAATGGCGCAAAGAGTCTGACTGACATTGCCGATTTTTAGAAACTCGGTGGTAAGATTGCTGTTTTTTATGATTTTTCGCACCAGCGTAAGGTTTGTACGCAAACTTTCATTAAAAGCTTCCTGTGGGCCTTTTACAACGCCCTCCGCCTGGGGCGATTCGACTCCCCTTTTGTCAAAGCCTTTGGTTTCACAGGACAGATAATAGGTGCAATCATCAATATACAGGATGGTATTTCCTACCAGGATTTCAAACAGCGCCTCACTGTGATTTTCGATATTTTTCGCCTGGTTAATTTCGATTACGCTATTGAGAATATACTCCAGCTTGCATTCCGGCGTTTTTTCCCGAAACCCGTCAATTTGCAGCAAGGGACGCAGAATGAAATTATTCACCGTTACCCTGTCCGCCATTCCTTCCAGATAGGCAATAAATGCTTTATATTGATCCGCGATCATAAATTCCCGGATCACAATGTCCTTGTTGTCCGGGTGATTAAAGCTTTTATGGAGATAGTCGATATTGGATTTTATATCTCTGCTGATGGTCTTGTTGTCCGCTCCGGTCTTTTTGTCCTCTTTTTCCATACCGTACCGGGAAATGGGAACCGGTTTTTTTACTTTCCTGTTTTCATCCGGCCGGTTCTTGCTTTCGCCGGAGGCGCTTTTGGCATCCCCGCTGCCGGACGAGGCATCTGCCTTCTGTCCGCTGCTGTCATCCTGACTTTCTACTTCGGGAATGGCAAACACCCTGTCAGGTCCCGTATCTTTATAGGTTATTAGGGATAGAATGCTTTGAAGCAAGTTCTTTTTCTTTTGTCCGGACTGCATAAAACACCTCGGTCACATTATTAACATTGGTATTATGGCTCATAAGAAATTTATGTATTCGAGGCAATTTATGGGCAAATCGTCAGTCAAAACAATCAAATTCATATTGGCTAAGTCCATTCTGTCCGTTTTTCACAGATTTATCAAAACTTACTTAAATAAAAAACGGTGAAATCAAGAAAAATATTTCATGGAGGTGATTATTTTGAGGAGAAGATTTCCAATCATCGTTCCTGTTGTAATCCTTTTTGCAGCTCTATTTCTGGGCGGCGCTCTGCTGGGAAGGAACTGGCAGCGCACAGGACAAAACGGCACAAGACAGCAGGTACGGAACTATATGGGGCTGAATATGCCGGCAGCTAGTCCCAGTCCCTTTATAGGCAGGGGAAATAGAATCAGTGTAAGCCCGACCCCTGGAGTAAGATATAATCGAACCGGTCAGCAAGTTCAGCAGCAGACAGGCTTTGACAGGGTAAAGGCGGATAATATCTGCAAGCAGTTAGGCGACATTGGCGGTATGCGGCAAATCAATGCCGTTGTAAACGGCAACACCGCTTTAATTGGCTGCACCCCTTCCGGTAAAGCCTCAAATGCAAATACTACAAAGCAAATGATCACCGACAGGGTTAAAAAGCTGGACAGCACAATAACCAACGTTGTTGTGAGTGATTCGGCAGACATGTCATCAAGGATAAAGCGTCTGGCGGACAATGTAAAAAGCAACAAACCTCTGGGCGACTTGACCAGTGAGTTCAACACGCTTATACAGAATGTAAAAACAGGCCGTCTGTAACTCACGTTTTTGTTTTTATGGTGCCAGCCCGCTTTTATGAGCGGGTTGACACCATTTTTTATCGTTGAACATAAAACCTGGCATATGAATATACTAAATCATAGTTTACCATAAGGAGATTATGTTATGTATTCCAGGTATCCCAGGTATCCTTATTTCGGATATGAGGTTAAATGTAAGCCGGAACCGGTTACCTTTCCTCCCCAGCATCAGCCAAAGCAGCCGGGAATCGAATCATTCATGGTTCCGAGGCCGATCTATGACAATCCGTATTACCGCGGGTGCGGAAAGCTCGCAGGAAAAACAGCCATTATCACGGGAGGCGACAGCGGAATAGGGCGTGCTGCAGCCGTTGCCTTTGCAAAAGAGGGGGCGGATGTGGCAATCGTCTATCTCTGCGAACGTTCCGACGCCCTGGAAACAAAAGCCGCGGTTGAAAGGACAGGCCGCAGGTGCCTGTTGATTGAAGGCGACCTCCGGGAGGAGCAGTTTTCCAAAAAAGTTGTGAAAGATACGCTGCAATGCTTCGGGCATCTGGACATCCTTGTCAACAACGCCGGCGTACAATTCCCGCAAGACAGCATCCTTGATATAACCGGTGAGCAGCTGGAAAACACCTTCAAAACCAACATATTCTCATTTTTCTACATGACCAAAGCAGCGCTGCCCTATCTGAAATGCGGCAGCTCCATTATCAATACGGCATCCATAACAGCCTACCAGGGCAAAAAAGAGCTGATCGACTATTCGTCGACAAAAGGCGCCATTGTATCCTTCACCAGGTCATTATCCCTATCCCTTGTAAAACAAGGGATAAGAGTAAATGCAGTAGCCCCCGGCCCTACATGGACACCATTGATACCGTCCAGCTATTCTGCCGAAACGGTGAAATCCTTCGGCCTTGAAGTCCCCATGCGGCGTGCCGCGCAGCCCTTCGAACTGGCGCCGGCATATGTGTATCTGGCATCTGACGACTCCGGGGATGTTTCCGGCCAGGTAATCCATGTCAATGGAGGCGCTATGGTAGAATCATGAATATTTTAAAGAGCTTTTTATTTTAAAAAACCATCGATAGATAGATAAGATTATATGAAAAAGGATTGTCAAACTGATCCATGTCCAATACCACTTCCATGTATGATATTGAATCAGCAGGGTGTATCTTTCAACGAAATATTCCACAAGGGTGATTGCTGAACTAAAAGTCATATAATAAAGGATTTTTATCTTTATGGGCTTATTCTGCGGATAGTGCAGGATGAAGAAGATGACAATAACCGGCAATATGAAATATTCAAAGGAAAAGCTGGTGGCATTGGCTTTATGCAATTCGCGCACCGGGTATTCAAGCCAGCCGAATTCTACAACGCTCAGTCCGCTGACCCATGTAAAGAACTGCGTCATTAAGAAAATGAAAGATGCCTGGGCTGCTTTCCCTTTTGGAATAAATGCGATGGATATGAAACTGATTAACCATATGCCTGCCAGCAATATCCTTTCAATCAAATACATACGTCACGCACCTGTCAGGAGACCTGTTTTTTTTGTAAACCATGTGATATAAAGATGACAAAGACCGAATTGAAACGTAAAACTGAGATACAAACGGACCAGCTGCGTCTGTTTTGTTCCTTTTACGAAATTCTCCAGTTCCGTAAATACACTGATAAAAAAAATAAACCATACAACGGCAGAGATAAAAACAATATAATGCGATATTTGGGCTATGATGGGCGATTTTTCCGGGAACAGGAGAAGGAACCACATAAAAATCACCGGATAAAAAATGAAATTTTGTACAAAACCCACGTTTGTTGCATTCACAAATTCTCTCACCGGAAACGAAATGACGCCTGTCTGAACGAGAATATTGGTCGAAGCCCAGGTAGTCGCTTCAAAGGCAAGAAAACCGGCCAGGGCCAGTCTTTTCCGGTGTTTCGGTATATAAAAAAGCGATATGACGGCAACGATGCTAACCGCCAATAAAATAAAACGTTCTATCGTCATCAATTATTACTTCCTTATGTTACTGCACTGTCTATAGTATGCTTTATTTACGGCAGATTATTTAGGACTCGTTAAAATATAACTTCCGATAATCTTTTCCGGGGAACTTCGCTTGGTAGGTCGCATAGGCGAGCAGCAAGCTTTAGCTTGCGACCAGCCCGCTCCATTCCCCAGAAAAGAATCGGAATTAATATTTTAGCCGATCCTTAAGTACCGGTAATGAAATACGGCTCAAGGGTTAAATGCCGTATAAGACTTCAAGAAGACCTCTTCCTGCAGCTGTTTTAAAGTACTTATCTTTAATACTTTTGACTGCCGCAGCATCCATGGCGTCTTCTTCAATATTGACTAAAAAATCAGCTTCCACAAGAATCTGAAAATCCGTACCATCGATTTTGCTGTAGCTATGGTGGTTTCCAATCAGATAGCAGACCCTTTCAATCACCGGCCTTTCAATTCCCATATCGGCCAGAATGCCTTCTGCGATTGGCGGTCCTTCCATTTCCTGATATTTTCCTGCGGAAGAGCTGTACTTCCTTTCTGCTTCCTTTATGCCGATATCGTGCAAAACCGCAGCAAGCTCGACAACCGTTCTGCAATCATCGGAAAGAGGCTCATTCCCGCTGATGATTTTCGCAAAACCATAGACCTTCAGTGCATGATTTACTCTTTTTATGTCCTGCTGAAAGTAGCCGGCCATTCTCCCCAATACTTTTGAAACCATCGTATTCACCTCTTCCATAAACTAGAATGTACACCAATTACATAGCAATGTCAATCCATATGGAGATTGTTTAATAACAATGGAAAATATGGAAAAATCTAAACAAAAATTAACAAAAGTAAAATACAGTATTAAAACTTATAGAATATGATAGCGCCTGTACATTATTTATTCGTATAGGAGGCTGATTATTATGAAAAAAAGGATTTTGACACTGGCAGTATTCTTCCTGGTATTTGCATTTGCCAGCGTTGCATTCCTGGGCGGACTGGTTTCTGCCGCACCTGCTGCATACGACACAAACAACAATTACTCAGGAACAGCGCCAAAATATGTTTTTCTGTTTATTGGCGACGGAATGAGCACACCGCAGGTCAATGCCACACAAATGTATCTTGGCAACCAGGGAAATCCACAAGAACCTGCAATTAAAACACTTGAGTTTACAAAATTCCCCGGAGTAGGCAGCGCAGATACCTTTGATGCTGAATCTTTCATTCCCGACTCGGCATCCACAGGCACAGCTATAGCCACGGGAAATAAAACTCTTGGCGGAATCATTAATATGGATCCTGCAAAAAAAATCAGTTATGAACCCATTTCAAAGAAAATGAAAAAAGCAGGCTACAAGGTTGGAGTTATTACTACGGTTACTCTTGATCATGCAACACCTGCCGTATTCTATGGCAACGAACCTTCAAGAGGTAATTACTACAATCTGGCCACGCAATTGGTAAACAGCGGCTTTGATTTCTTCGGGGGCGGCTATTTCCTTGACCCCGATGGAAAAAAATCCACCACCAAGGATCCCGTTAATATTTTGCAGCAGGCAAAAAACAAGGGATACAAAGTTGCTACAACGAAAGACGATATTTTGAAGCTCACCAGTGCTTCCGGAAAAGTAATCGCCCTGGATCCTTCGGCAATCACAGCATCAACCGACAGCTATGCAATGCCCTACGAAATTGACCGTACAGAAAATCAACTGAGTCTTGCCGACTTTGTAAGAAAAGGAATTGAAGTCCTGGACAATCCGAAAGGTTATTTCATGATGGTTGAGGCCGGTAAGATTGACTGGGCATGTCATGCGAATGATGCAGCCGCATCGATTCACGATACCATCGCTTTAAATGATGCGGTTAAGGAAGCAATGAAGGTATATCAGGCACACCCGTCCGAAACACTGATCATTGTTACAGGAGATCATGAAACAGGCGGAATGACCATAGGCTTTGCAGGTACCGAATATTCAACATTCTTCGAAAAGCTGGAAAAGCAGAATCAATCCTATGTTGCATTTGACAAAATTGTTGCGGATTACAAATCAAAAACCGCTGCCAATAAAGCAAAGCTGGAGGATCTTCTGCCACAGATCAAGGCGGCCTATGGCTTGATTGCACCCACGGATGCAGATGCAAAAGGAACTCCCGAGCTTGTACTGAATGATTATGAAATGGTAAAGTTAAGAGATGCTCTGAAACAGACAATGGAAACAGCAAAAGGTTCACAGGTAGGTCCCGACTATTTGTTGTACGGATATATGAGTGAACCGCTGACCGTAACCTGCAATCACATTCTTGAAAATAAGGCCGGCATAAGCTTCACTACATATTCTCATTCGGGCCTTGCCGTTCCGGTATATGCAATTGGAGCAGGCTATCAGTTGTTCTACGGTGCATATGACGATACCGATATTTTCAAAAAGCTTGCAGCGATAACAAAGGTAAAGTAATAGACTAATTTTCTAAAAAATCCGTTATATGCTTTTGCTATTAACAAAAACCGCTATGCCAATGGATCATGCCTGCCGGACATAGCGGTTTTTGAATATTTTCAAAAGCGCACCCGCTAAAAATACATTGCTGCTGTATGAAATCCTAGTAAAGAAGGGAATAGAACCAATGATCCAAAAAATCTTTAACCCCAACCGTATAATCGTGCTGGTTGTGATTTCACTTATTGCCGGACTATGTTTTTTGCCCACCGGTTTTCAATCCACCATATACCAGGGCAGTATCAGAACAGTTGTCAGAATTATTGAAACAGACAATTCCAATCTATATAACACGGGAATAATTCAACAGGGAGAGCAGAAATGCCTGGTGTCAGTTCTGGACGGGCAATTTAAAGGGAGAACGGCGCAAGGTACAAACAATCTGGTAGGCAAGCTCGAACTGGATAAGATATTTGTTCCGGGAGACAAAGTACTGGCAGTAATTGATTTTGAAGGGGATGCTATCACCTTTGTCACACTGATTGATCACTACCGAATAAACCTCGAGCTATTACTTTTTGGCGGTTTTGCTCTTTTGCTTGTGATCTTTGCAGGCTGGACCGGAGCCAAGGCTATTCTCTCGTTTGTTTTGTCCGTCGTGGTTATCTGGAAGGTATTGGTTCCGAACCTGCTGAAAGGGTGGAGCCCAATCTGGATTTCATTATTTATTGTTGCGTTTCTTACAATTTTCATCATATTAATGGTTGGAGGGGTTAACAAAAAATCTCTGGCCGCAATTGCAGGCTCCCTGTCCGGAACAATTTTAAGCTGCTTCCTTGCTGTGATTTTCGGACATTTGTTTAAGATTCACGGAGCCGTAATGGCTTTCTCAGAAAGTCTGCTTTATGCCGGCTACGCAAATCTGAGTCTGACCGACATTTTTATTTCAGCCACTTTTATAGCTTCTTCCGGTGCTCTTATGGATGTGGCAGTGGATATTGCGGCCGCAGTTCATGAACTGGTTGAAAAGAATCCTGAAATGCCGGCCGCCGAAGCTATCCGTTCCGGGTTTAACATTGGAAGGGTGGTAATGGGCACAATGACTACAACGCTGTTACTGGCTTATTCGGGAGGATATATAGGATTGTTGATGGTTTTTATGGCACAGGGAACCCCCATAATCAATATCCTGAATCTGAAATATGTCGCAGCCGAGATCTTCCATACGCTTGTGGGCAGTTTCGGGCTGGTAGCTGTAGCTCCGTTTACGGCAATCATATCAGGCATGATATTCACAAAGCATAAGCAGCCTTTCAGGCACTACGGGCAGCCATGATTGCAAGCTCCGACAAAACAAGTAATCGTCCCCGGATGCCTGCCAGGGTTATCGCATGAAGCAAATAAATGGTAATAAAATCAGTCAGCTCATGGGTTAAAGGTGAAAAGATTGCGAGGCAATCTTTTTTCTTTTTAGAGAACATAAAGATTGACGATACCCGGTGATGCTTTCTTAACATAAAGTTTAGGGTCATGGGTGAGCATGACTGCAAATCCTTGCATCAGGTTACGTCGTAGGCAGGCTGTAGTTGTCCAGGCTCGCTCCAACGCGGGCGCTGCAAAGTCGCCATCCTTGGCTCCGTTTTGCGGCTGCGGCATCCGTGCCGCAGCATAACGGGTATTCCTCTGGGGTACCGCGTTCGAGCATCGCCTGGACAAACAGCCTACATTTACATCATAATACATATCTTTTAGAAAATAAGTGTTAAACAGGGGGGTATTCACCATTTCTTAATCCACTCCTCCACATGACGCACTTATTCGCAGCCATACCCACCCATCTTGCCTCCGAAGCAATTCTCCAAGTGTAATTTGAAAGAAATCACAATAAGAAAAAAAGGTTCATGATCTTGCCGTGGAATGCCTGGATAGGCGCTGCTAGGCGATATTGACGCTTAACCTCATTTCTGATAGAATCTGGATGAATCATATTGAGCACTTGCCTTTACCGCGAACCTGAAGTGATCATAGCTTCCCCAGAGTGTTCGCGGTATCTTGTTTTTTATGCAATCCCCTAGATTTTCACTGGAAAATGAGGTAAAATCTATTGATGATTTAATGCGGTTCGCGGAATTATAATGTATAATTCTTTTCTGCGTTAGGATTTGAAACTTATACTGTCGCACCCCACGCGGGTGCGTGGATTGAAACAAGTTTTTGTACAACAACAGGGGAGCAGAATCCAAGCCGCACCCCGCACGGGTGCGTGGGTTGAAACTTTGCCAGGAAATGGTGTATAATATAATCGGTAGGGTCGCACCCCGCACGGGTGCGTGGATTGAAACTGTAGCTGATCCATGATGTTTGCAAAAGCTGCATCATGCCCCTCGCATGGGTATATGGATTGAAACATTGATTCCTGCTATCCACTCCCTCCATTCCTTTCGTTGCACTTCACACAGGTGTGAAGATTTTACTAATTATGCAATTACTAATTGGAGGATTACAAAATGTTTGTTGGCAGAAAATCAGAGCTTGATAGCCTGAACAAGTATTATACACGGGATAAATTTCAGTTTGCCGTGTTTTACGGAAGGCGGCGCGTAGGGAAAACCACACTGATCAACGAGTTTTGCAAAGATAAAAAAGCCATCTATTTTGTGGCGGTGGAATCTACCGCGAAAGAAAATCTGGAGATCTTATCCAGTCAGATTCTTTCTGCAATCTCGCCGGACGCGCCCAAAAACCCATTTCCATCCTTTCGCGAGGCAGTGGATTATGTCTTTGAGTATGCAAAGCATAAACGTGTGATTTTTGTGATTGACGAATACCCATACCTTGCAGAAAGCGATAAAGCGGTTTCCTCCATCCTGCAAGCGGCAATAGACAAATACCAAAGTAATAGCAAGTTGTTCTTGATTCTATGCGGTTCATCCATGTCCTTTATGGAGAATCAGATTCTTGGTTATAAAAGCCCTCTTTACGGCCGACGAACATCGCAATACAAAATCCTGCCTTTTGACTACTTTGAGTGCGCCAGTATGCTGGAAGGCTTTAGTAATGAGGATAAAATTACCCTATATGGAATAACCGGCGGGATACCCGAATACCTTTCCCGAATTGATAACAGTCTTGACCTTCAGGAAAATGTGCGTGAATTACTTTTTGATCCGTCAGGACGCTTGTTCGAAGAACCTTCCAATCTACTGAAGCAGGAACTAAAAATGCCGCAAACGTATAACGGAATTATCACTGCGATTGCGACCGGAAGCAGCCGTTTGAATGAAATCGCCACCAAAACGGATATTGTAACCAGTCAATGCAGTAATATGCTTAATACGCTGATTGGCCTTGGGCTTGTACGGAAGGAATATCCCGTCACGGCACAGAGTTCCAGAAAGACCATTTATGTCCTTGACGATCAGATGTTCAAATTTTGGTATCGGTTTGTCCTGCCGAATATCAGCAGGATTACCGCTGGCTTTGGCGAAGCTGTTTGCGGTGAAGTTTTTGGCGAGCACCTTAACACACATATAGGACATGCTTTTGAGGAATGTGCCAAACAGTATATGTGGCGCGCGTTGGCAAAAAACGCTCTGCCTGTGCCTTTTCAGAAAATCGGCAAATGGTGGGGAAACAATCAAAAAGAGCGGCGTGAAGAGGAAATTGATTTTATCGCATATTCAAACGCAGAAGCGATATTCGGAGAGTGCAAATGGAAAAATATAGCGGTAGGCGAGGATGTGCTGAATGACCTGATTCGAAAATCAGAATTGCATACGCAATTTAGCGGAAAGTATTATATGCTGTTTTCAAAATCCGGTTTTACAGACGCTTTGGTAAAAAAGGCAAAAAAAGCTGAAAATATTATACTGGTTTCTCCATCAGATATGTTTTAAAAATGTATGGGGGACAAATGCAATGCAGCAACAATGCCATAGTATATATAATCAAACCCTTTAAGCTTCCGTTCGAAGAATTTGCATTTACTACCGGATCCTGCAATGAACGGGGAGAACCCCCCTGACTAAGGCGCTTCTCCCTCAATCACAATCCTGCCGCCGCTGCTGTTCAGCTTGACCGTCTTTGCAGCTTTGACATTCCTGTAATACTCGATTCCTTCGGTCCCTTTCTGACCTGACGGGACACCTCCGACCAAAATCGTCCCGCTGCTGGTGTTTGCCCTGATATTGTAACTGTCCGTAATGCCTTCGGGATTGAAAAGTATGTCTCCATTCATGGTTTTTACCTCTATGTTTTCCGCCAGACCGGAGATGGATACATCACCTCCGGTACTCTCCAGTGTGATGATTTCAGGGCTGTACCCCCTGGGAACGGAAACTGTGAGCTCCGTAAGGCCTTCATGGAGTTTTACCAGCGGGAACAGAGGGAGTCTGCCGTTGGATCTCTCGTAGAACGACAGCATGCTTCCGTTGCTGACCGCTTCATAATCCATCCAATCCGGCTGTTCATAGGAGAGGACAATTTTATCCGAAGTGCCTTCGGTTACTTTGATCCTTGAATGCGCAGTCACAAGAGAAATTTTATTGATACCGGCGGAATCATACTCTACGGTTCTCATGGTGACATTCTCCGGCTTCATGCTGTTAAAGATGGTAAAATACCGCATCGGCAGTCCGGAGACTGCTGTAAGCACAAAGCCTGCTGCGATCACCGCCAGACAGACCGGAACAAAACGTCTGGAGCCGGAGGGATGCGCATCCGGCTTGTTTTCCAGCTCCGGTGCAGGCTTACCGGGCTTTCTCAGAGTTTTTCCGATAAACCGGGTGGAAGCTTTGATCAATAGCCTGGCAAGCTTATAAAGGGCGAAGGACAGCAGCAGGCAAATTCCTGCGCCAAACAAGCCCATCCCCACCGCACCGGCAATTTCCATCGGAAAGTGTGCGGACATGGTCAATGCCTGATAAACCATTCCCAGCGCCATGACAATCCCGGCGATAAACGCCACGAGGGCGCCGCCGAAAAGCATCAGCACCACGCTATAGGAAACCATGATAAAAATAGACACCAATAAAACAGCTAATGGGGTGGTTACCGAGCGTAAGGCATTGCGCAGAACACTGGTAAAATTCCTGAGTCCCGGACTCTTTTGGGCCCGGAGGATACTTGTTTCGGTCCGGAGCATCCCGGCGATTTTTTGCGGAGGGTCCAGCTGCCTGAAAACTTCCTCCGGATCCTTCCCGGCTTCGGCGGCATCATAAAGGTATTCCTCATAATAGCCCACCGCCTCCCGGACTTCCTGTTCGGGAAGGCCCTCCAGGTGTTTTTTAAGACTTTCGATAAAAACCGCTATCCTTTCATCCATTGCTTCCACCACCTATGATAAAGTCTAAAACCTTCTTCAACTCTTGTAATTCCGATATATACTCATTCAAACGGGTAATGCCGCCTGCCGTAATCCGGTAATATTTTCGAAGACGCCCCGAGTGCTCTGCCGAATAAGTCTCCAGCAGCCCCTGGCTTTCCAGCCTTCGGAGCACGGGATATAACGCCGACTCCGAGGTCTCCAGAAGGCTGGTGATTTCCTGGGTGAGCTTATACCCGTAGGTGTCTTCCTTTTTCAATATGAACAATACACAAGCATCCAACAGCCCCTTTTTCATTTGGGCATCCACTGGTATTACCTCCAATAGTATTACATACACAGTTACTATATATTATATAGTATTATTTTTCAAGCCTGACCACACATCACCGTTTTTTCTGGATCCCCCAGCAGCACAATACGATGAGCAGCACCAGAAGGATCTGCACCGGCGCAATGCTCGCATGATAAAGCAGGTAGGAGCAAATCAGGGGATAGATCATGGAGAAGGAGGTCTGCAGCGGAGTGATGAGAATCACATCTCCAAGCCTGTAAGCCACCTGCTTTGCCGCTACCGAAACAATGCCTGCCGCAAAATAAATGTAAAGATTCACAGAGCTTACGATCCCTGAGAGGGAACCTCCGCTTTCCTTCACCAGAATGTTCATGAAAACCAGTGTCAGCCCGCCCAAAAAGCCTGAAAATACCGAAAGCAGGATCACTTTCTGCTTCAGTCCGGTGAAACGGAAGAATACGGGGATGAGCAGCACAAAGGGAGCAAAAAGCAAAGTATAAAGATAGCCCATATTCATCGACAATGCCTGCGGCGTTCCTTCAAACCGCCCCAACAGCAGGATACACAAAACGATCAGCACGGAATACACCGCATCGGAGGCATGCAGCTTTTCCTTGAGAAAGAAATTGGAGAGGAACACGATCACCACGATGCTCCATCCGGTCACTGCCGAAACGACATGGGGTGGAAGGCTGCCCGAGGCCATCCCCATGGGAATGGCGGAGATGGCATAAGACAGCAGCATGCCGATCAACCACAGAAAAAAAGTGGAAATAAACCTCGCGTTGATTTTATCTTTCCAGGCCATCCAGCCGGCGCCCTTTTTCTGGAGAATGACTCCCGTTGAAAAGAGGGTGGTGCCGAAGAGGGCCAATAACACACCGGACATATTTATCACCCGACCTTTCTATTCCTTCGTCCTGCACGATGCAGGAGAACATACTCCACCGGAAGAAGATGCAATTCCGCACATTTTTTCGGAAAGCTTCCACAACCGCCGGGCTGCATCCTCCTGCTGGGAATAGCTGCTGGGCGCCACAGGTTTGCAGTCTTTCCAGTAAACCTCGCCGGAGCCATGCACCGACGGTTCCCCTGCAAGGTAGGCAACGGAATCCGCGGGGACTTCCGGCGATGTTCCTCCGCTGCTGCGTTTTTTCCATATCCAGCGGGTGATTCCCGTGGTCCCTTTCAAGCCGATCTCGGTGTTGACCAGCCCAGGATCGACAGCAAATGCACGGACTCCGGACGAAGAAGCCATCCTCCGGTTGAACTCGGTGCAGAAGAGGACATTGGCCAGCTTGGTCTGCTTATAGGCCATAAGGACGTTATAGTGCTTCCTCAGCATGATATCATCCCAGTTGATCTTCGTTCTGTAATGCGAGCCGGAGCTTAAACAGATGACCCGCCCTTCGGGAGCGGCTTCAAGAAGGGGCAGCAGCTCATGGGTCAGAAGAAAAGGGGCGAGGTGGTTGACGGCAAACTGCAGCTCAAACCCGTCCGCAGTAGCCATATACCAGCTCGATACGGTGCCGGCGTTATTCACCAGGACGTCCAGGTGCCCGATCCCCTCCGCGGCCAGTTTCACTTTAATTTGTGCAGCCAGTGCACGTACACTGTTAAGAGAGGAAAGATCGGCGATGAGGAAGGATATCCGGGCATTGGGACAACCCGCCTTGATGGACTCCTCTGCCTGCCGGCAGCGGGACTGCTCCCGGCCCACGCCGATGACCCAGGCACCCTGCCCGGCAAGCCTGGCAGCGGCTGCCAGGCCGATCCCGGCAGTAGCGCCTGTGATTACGACGGTTTTATTCAATAAATTTTGATTGTTCACAACAATTAACCTCCATTTCTTTGCATAGCTCCACATGCAATTACTACCAGATAAGCTGGCAAAAGTGGAGCAGGGCGATTGTGTAGGGGCGCGCATTGCGCGTGCGCATAAATGTAATCTATGGTAACAAATACCGGACGTCCAATGGCCGCCCCCAGTATATTAGATTCCTTTTTCATCCTATATGATAGCCAACTCACGTGAAGCCGTACTCGGTTTCACGGGATAAACTCCGGGGACTTTAAGCCAGCGCAGGCTTTTTCTTCTGTGCATCGCTCCACCGGCTGCCGATAAGACGGGCGACAACGGTAGGAGGAACAAGACCTCCAAGGAACCTGAGCGCCCGATTCAGCCTGCCGGGGATATAGACTGCACGCCCCTTGAGTGCGCTGTCAATCGTCTTTGCGGCTACATACCCCACATTCTTTGTAGTGATTCTGCCTGCGAACCCCTGGGCGTCGATGGCGCGGATACATCCGGGATTTGTGGGCATTCCTGCCGGACAAAGGGCAGTAACCGTACCGCCGAGGGGACGAAGCTCCTCCCGGAGGGCCATGGAAAAATCCAGCAGGAAGCGCTTGGATGCGGCATACATGGCTTTGACAGGCATAGGGTAATAGGCCGCCAGGCTTGCAACATTGATAATCCTGAAGGTCTGTTCCCTGTCGCGGAGCTTCAGGACAGCATAGGTCATCTCAAGGTTTGCTTCAATGTTCAGCCGGAGGACGGTGCGGATCTGTTCCCGGGTCCTTTCGGCAAAGGGACCTTCATAATCCAGTCCTGCAATGTTGATCAGTGTCTGAAAGCGCATGCCTTGATTTTGCATATGCTCAAAAAGTTCCGTCCTGGATCTGTAATCCGTCAATTCGCAGGTACGGTAAAAAACATTGACCCCATAAGTGGTTGTAAGTGCTGCAGCCAGTGTGGACAGGGCATCTTCCGACAGGTCGGTGATGAAAAGATCCCAGCCGCGGCTGGCACACTCCACTGCAAAAGCCTTTCCCAATCCACCGGCTGCCCCGGTGATACAAACAAGCGATTTCATATATCTATACCTCTCCTTCATTTCAATCCCTATTTTAAAAGTCTAAAGTAGTATTTGCTTTCTGATTAATACTATACAATGTATAATATTGTTTGTCAAGTAATATTCTTTATAAAATATTATGATCCATTAGATATTATACATAGGTTCCTGTTGCCACCGGTGTCATGAATATGTTGGTACATAGCTTTTAGCAGATAGAAATACATAGAAAAAAGAAGCCTGTACGGCTTCTTTTTGGTATCCATCAATCCCATATTCTTTAATTATCGATTTATGGATTATCTTTACTTCACAATGCCTATACCGCATAGTTCAAAATTTGACCCTTTACATAAATCCCCATTGCCATGGGTAACCTCTACTTCAACACTATGCCGGCCATATTTTAAATCATATGCAACAATATCTGTTCTTAACCAGCCTCCTCCGGATATCCATTCAGGTCTTTTTCTGTTACTGTCAAGCCATTCACAGCCATCTATTCTATACTTGTACTCAGAAGAAAACCATCCAAAATCAAATGTCATACAAAAACCCTTTCCCTCAAATTCAAATGAGAGCCGGGAGCCTATTGCTGCGGTTCTGAGAATCCTGTCTACAAAAGGTAAAGCCGAAGCTCTGTACAACCGCCACCTTCCAATGCGCTGCACTTCCTCAAATGGCAGCACAGCTGCCTTTTCCCAATTGTCTTCGTCCATTGCCTTTGGCAACTGCTTTCCACAAAGCATCTTCTTTGTATTCTCCGGCTTTATAAGCTCACTTTCCAGCAACTCTGCAACCGGCAAGGAATAAATATAGCTTCCCATATGCTGTGGATGCAGTCCGTCCGGCAGCCACTCCTCCCATCTCAGCTTACCGCTTTTAAGCTCGTTCAGTGCATAGCTCCCCATAAATACGGAAGATATCATGTAATGTTCTGCCAGAAGCTCGAATTCTGCTATTGTCTCAGGAAGCTCTCCTTTTATTAAGTACGTATACATATTCTGATTAAAGGAATATGTAATAATCACATCTGTATGTCCACTCTTCAAAAGCTTTCTAAGTAGTCCTTCCCTGGCCCGTTTTCTAATTTCTGCAGGCTTATCTTCATCATTAACTGCATATTCTAAAAACACTAAAGCACAGCCCCGGTTTATAATATCCCGCTCAACACGGAACACAGCAGAATCCGAACCGGTTCCGCCAATTGCCGCATTTTCCACATCAACTGCCGTATCAGGGAATGTGCTGACAAACCAGTTGACCACATTTTCGCTCCATCGTTGATAATCCTTTGCTTCAGTAATGGAGCCCCCTAAAAACCCTATTGTGATTTTCTTTTTCTTTAATGCCTCGATTGTGTTATACAGACATCCTCTCTGCACGATAAATTTACTGTCCATGCAACCGCTCCTATCTTACACGGGTTTTCCATAGATTAGGAATTCTTTGCTGTTAGGCCAATTTGGCCAGGACTCCTTTGCCCCTGTTATCGTCAGCCTCACATAACGGGCCCGTTGATTTACTGTGTGAGTAATATCAGTGATATATCCCGTATTCATGGAATTATCCGCCATCGTGCTCCAGGTTTGCCCGTCGGTTGAACCTTCTATGATATATTTCCACTGGTCCTCCACACAGAAGATTTGATTTATCTCAACAATATCATACAGACCCTCCAGGTCAATTAAAAGCCACTGTGGAAATAGTTGTTCACTATACCGGCAAATCCAATCGGTTTCCATATCGCCATCAACCGCGCGCTGCGCAACAGCTGCATCATGATATGACGAGGCCGTTGCAGGTTTTCCCTGAGAAATCGGTTCCGGCTTTGGCTTAGGTCTGGCATATACGCTGAATTCCTTGCTGCTTGCCCACTGCTGGCGTGCGCCAAGAATGGTCAGCCTTACATAACGGGCTTTTCCGTATACGTCATAACAGAATGTCTTTTCAGATACACCGTTATATGCGGATTTATCAACAAGCACTTCCCACTCACCGTCATTTCCGGTCACAGAACCTTCAACAATATATTTGTACTCATCCTGTTCAGCAAATATCTGCTCTACCTGCACTAAATCATATTCCTCCCCCAGATCCACACAAAGCCATTGCGGGAAGCTTGCACCATCCGCAATCCAGTTGTTTGTCTCAATTCCGTCAAAGGCGCAGCTTGCACTTGCACCGGTGAGTTCTGTCGACGCAGAGCAGCTTTTGCCTTGAGAAACAAGGACAGATGCATTGCTTTCATCCTGGTTTGTAATAGTAATGATCTTTTCTCCCATGATTTCCGAACCATCTTTTGCTTTTGCTGTTACCTTTACTCTCCCATTTGAAACTGCAGTCAATAACCCTTTTTTGCTGATAGTGGCTGATTTTGTCGGTGAATCATCGGCTGCGTTTACTACCTTCCAGCTCACAGCCGAATTATTGGCATCAGCCGGCAATACATCCGCTGCCATCTGCAGGGAACCACCGGCCACATCAATATTGTCACTGCCATTTTCTCCGTTCACGCGAATGCTTTTTACCAGAATTCCCGTAAGATTATATACCTCCAGTTCTTGAATCCGTGCTATCCCCATCTGTGCCGTACTTCCGGCATTCACTTCCACTCTTAATTTTGAACTGGTAACAGGATCGAAAAAGTGTGTCCGGATTGCCTGTGAATTTCCGGTTACGGAATCAAAGCAGTTAACCCATTCTCCGTTACTGTCCAGATACTTAACTGTATATGCCGAAAGCTCATAGTCTTTCTTTGTATATAGTTTAATTTTATTAAATGTTGTCTGTTCATTGAAATCAATTTCAGCCCATCCGGGCAAAATATCTACCGACCAACCATGAAAATTAATTGTGTCATTATTGCCGTCAGTTATCCCAATTGCCGAATAATAGGGGTTTTCTACCGAGGATACCGTAACATTTTTCCTGTATGCCAGGTTTACGCCTAAATTCTCAACCGTTTTAACAATGAAACTATTTGAAGCTTCTCCATCGGAAGCCTTTATTTTTACAACCATATCTTCCGTAATATTTCCAGCTGTGACCGGCGTCACATTATCACTTTCGAATACTTCGATTTTCCCGTTCAAGCTTGGAGTTAATTTTGACATAAAATCCGTATAATTTATTCCGTCCGGTACGCCATTTATTATGAAATTAAACACATCAACAACATAATATGAGGATTGCAGCAGGGCAGCTTTATTGACTTTTCCATAAATGCTGCAAGCTGCTACGGCAGACTTTTCACTGTCTGTAAATGTAATTTTAATATATCTTGCCGAGCCGCTGAGATTTTCCGTAATCTGCCCGGATTTTATACCTGCACGGGAATGGTCAATCATTACAGCCCAGTCCTGTTGGTCATTTGAACTCTCAATTTTGTAATTCCATCCATTGTTGCTGTTGAATACCAATTGAAGTTTGTTTAATTCACAGGTATTCTCAAGATCATATATAATTACGCTTTTGTCACTCTGTGTGACCTCACGATAAGGCAATAATGTGGACGGGCTTACATTCTCCTGAGTTCCGGTATGTTTTTCCTTTCTCTCGAGTAAAATTATCCAATCATTATCATCTGGCATGGCAGGTATCTGTAATTTATTTTCCGTCGAGGCTATATCTTCCGCAAGCGTATAATTTCCTGTCCGGGGATTAAACCACTTTACAGTATAGGCAGCACCCGGTACATTGGATATTTCTCCGGAATAGGGTGTTTGAGGTGGATAACACACGGTAATATAGTTATAATTTTCATCAGCTTTTATAACCGGTTTTTTATATTCCTCTAAGCCGGCATTCCATACCGCATCACTTGACTTAATCGGGACAAGGGTTTCCCATGGTATTGACTCATAGAAATGTTTCAGAAGAGTCATCTGAGCAGCACCCGGCAATTCTATCGCATCATACCAATTTTCGTGGCCATATCCCGACTCGTCGGCAGTGTCATTATCATCCCATATGGCGTTCCAAATGCCGTTGGCTCCATAGGTAAAACCAAATCCACCCGCCTGGATTGAACGGTAAGCAGTTCTCCTCACAATCTCATCTGTCGCCCATCCGTCATTAATCAGTTCATAATTTGCTTCAGCCTCTAAAAACGGCAGCTCAAAATTATCATAATAAAATTGATATTCCTTTTCAGGAGCAACATACTTGTGCCCGCCCTGCAGCATAATAAAGTCTAACCAGCCTTCACCAATATAATACTGAGGCATTCCTGTCTGTTCTCTTATAGAAAGTGCTGTGTAATGAGCTGTCTGAGGTTGATTATAATAATCCCACCGATTAATTTCTTTTCCTACGTCGCCCCAGTTTTTTAAACGCACTTCCTTTTCATAGCCTGACGTTCCGCCTGCGCCCTCGCCGGCAGTCAGATACACCATTGGATAGGCGCCATAACGTGCAACAATATATTTTGCCAGATTAACCTCGCCCTCAACAAAATTATCCACATTTGAACTAAAGCCCACTCCAAATGCATGAACCAAGCCGGCCTGTGCTATATATTCCATTTTACGGTCTATATAATCTCTGAAATATTCCGCATTGATTTGCGTTCCATATTCACCCTCTTTCCAATAGCTGTCATGTGCTCCAAAAATAACACTTTGATAAACGGTAAATTCCTGCTCGACTCTCTTGTCAACCATATACTTAAATTGGGAGTCTGTCCCCTCTTTATTGGAGCTATCCCATTTTTCTTTATTTTCAAAAAACCAGTGTGTATCTCCCAGCCAGAAAAAAGGGGAACCATCTGCATATGTAAGGTATCTGTTATCATCGCTGCATTTTAAAAAACCCTTCTTATATATTTCCAAGTCACCGGTATAGGGGACACTTTCAATAACACCTGAAATATTATTCAGAGCCGGGTCTGACGGTTGATTGCTGGTAATGCTGTATTTCCATTTACCAACGCCGATCGGTGCAAATCTAATTTTCCACTCAGAATCTCCGTTCCAAAATCCCTGACGTACAACAGTTTCACCCTTCGGGCCAACAAAGGTTCCAATAACTTCAACATCTAAAAACGGGTTGTCATAATTTTGGGAACTATGCATTGTAATTTCTGTAACATTCCAATTTTCAACTGTTATGGACGACGGTTCGTCAAATGTCTGGTTTGCAAAAATAGTAACATTTACCGAACTGACAAGTATTAATACCATTAAACCTATTGATAACAGTTTCCTTAACATATAACCACTCCTTTTAAATAATTTATTGATTTTTATTGATTTAACCGCTTTATTTATCTCCAAATACTTTTTTTACCCTCTTCAAATATTCCATTCCATATACTGTATCCGGTTCCAGATAGCTGCCCTCTGTCCATTCATTCCATGCGTTAATTGTAACTATTTTAGGTACATCATGTTTATCTATATAGTCTTTAACCTTTTGCAGCGCAATTTCGAATTCATCCGGTGTATTGTCCACCAGTACCGGTGTAAACGGATAGCCTGCATCCTCATATTTATCAGATTGTACCGTTCTTGGACTCGGGTCCCACCCCACCGTGACGTTGGGGATGTATGGTATTTTATAATCTGCCGCAACACCTTTGAATTTTTCTATACATTCGTCTCTGTACATGGCATAAGAGGTGGCAGGAAAATTACTCATTTCATGCACATGAACCCATACATAGGATGTAGCACTGTCAAAGCCCAGCTCTTGAACTATTCCTGCAAAATTCTCTATTTTCTGTTCTGCCGGCAATACGGTATTCGACCATACTACCGCATTAAGATGAAGCTCCCCGAGACCTGCGTCTCTGACCATGTTTCGCAAGTCGCTTAACCCCTGCTTGGTTCTTTCTATGCTGCCGAAAGTATTAATCAAACCGGCAAGCTCATAAATGGTCAGAAAAAGTCCGCCCTCTACTCTTAAATACGACGGGTGGCAAAAATAATTCTCAATCATATGATTAGCGGCTTTCATAAAGGTATCCCGCTTAATCCTGCCACTCTCATGTATTTCGCCGGGATTTGTCAAGCCCTTGGGATGCATATTGCACCAGTCATGGTTAGCCCACATAAGAGAAAAATTCATTTTGTCCGCATTTTTTGCTTTAAGAAAACCCTGCTCCAGACATTTCTCCAGATATGGGCCGCTATCATAGTAGTACCAGTCAAACATAAAGGTATCCACACCATTATCTGCTGCCGCATCAATTTTTTTTGCCATAACCTCAGGATCTGCTTCATCCTCATACCCCCACGCCGGTACCTTTGGCTGCTGATGTCCCTCAAATCTGGGCGTGGCATATTTGAGTACATTCCATTCGTTCCAGCCTTTTCCGTGCCTTCGCTCATTCTGTCTGTCAATATGGTAATTGGGAAAATAAAATGCACCTACTCTATAGTTTTTATTCATAGAATGAACCTCCATTAGCTTTATAGCTTCTGATATTTAGAAAATAATTTACCCTTTTACTGCGCCGGCAGTCATACCCTCATCAAAATACTTCTGCATCAGGAAATAAAACAAAACAGGGGGTAATGCTGCAATTACGAGCAACGCATATATGGCTCCCCAGTCAGAACCTCTTTCATTTCTAAAGGTATAAACCAGCAAGGTAATGGGCTGCTTTGATTTAGCAGAAATAAACAGCAGCGGATACAGGAAATCATTCCACACTGAAATAGAATTCAAAACGGCATATGTAATGCTTACAGGCTTTAAAAGCGGTAAAACCACAGAAAAAAAGCGTTGGAGATATCCGCAGCCATCGATACACGCAGCCTCTTCCAATTCTCTGGGGATTCCTTTAATAAATCCGGTATAGAGAAGAATACCCGTTCCTACCGCTCCGGCAGAATACATGATGATTAATGAGAGCGGTGAATCAATCAGATGCAGTGATTGCATCATAGTATAAACAGGAACAAGGGTTGTAGCTGCAGGTATCATCATAGCACTTAAGAAAAAGAAATACAGAAATTTGAAAAACGTTCCCTCCTGCCGGCTTATAGAATAGCCTGCAAGTGAGCATATAAGTACTGACAGTACCAGCGCCGCACCGGTAATAACTATTGAATTCAGAAAGCCGGTAAATACACTGCTATTTGAAAAAACTGTTTTAAAATTATCCAGATTTAACGAAGTTGGGAGCAAATCTACTCGATTAATTTCTTCGTTTGTTTTAAAACAGCACAAAATCACATTGACAAATGGCAATAAAATTGCAAGGACGGCTATGTACATAATAATATATCCCGGAATATTTTTGCCTCCTTTTTTTAGCAATTGCTTCTGGCTCATTTAGTATTCAACCTCTTTTCTGCGCGTAAGTACCAACTGCGTAATCGAAAGTATGGCGATAAAAGCAAAAAACACCAATCCTATAGCACTTGAAAGTCCAAACCGGTTATATTTAAAGGCCGTATTGAAAATAGCCATGGTTACTGTGCTTGAAGCATTCATCGGTCCTCCGTTTGTCATGGTAAAAGGCGCGTCGAAAATCTTCAGTGTTCCCGTTATCGACAGGAAAAAATTAATTGTAACAGATGGCATTAATAGCGGCAGCGTTATTTTAAAGAACTTTGCAAACCTGCTTACCCCATCAATTTCAGCAGCTTCATAAATATCTGCCGGAATTGCCCTCAGACCGGTAATATAAATTACAGTGCCATACCCCATCCACTGCCACATATGAACAAAGGAAATAACATTTTTAACAATCCCTGCTTCACCCAGCCAATCCCTCGTAAGGGCTTCTGTTCCAATCATCCCCATGATTTTATTTATAACCCCGATATACTGAAAGATATGAGTCCAGGTGATTGCTACAATAATTCCGCTTATAACACATGGTATATACACCAATGTTCTGACAAAATGAGTTCCTTTCAATCTTCCTGTGAGCAGTATTGCCAGATAAATCTGTACCACCGCTGATATCACCGATATTACCACCGAAAAATAAAGTGTATTATACAGTGCCTTTACGATATCTTTATCCTTAAACATCTCTGCGAAATTGGCTCCCCCAACAAAGCTGTAATTGAGATTTTGTCCATTCCAATCCGTAACTGAATAAAGCAAAGATTTTATCAGCGGATAATAAATGAAGGCGCTGAATAGTATAAGCGCAGGCAATACCATAAGAACTGCCCATAAATATTCTTTTTTAGAATTTTTCATTGCATTCAGTTAATATCATCCCCTATTATTTTTGCATATATCGTTTAAAAATGAGCCTATACGCACGCATCGTTTTCTTTCAAGGATAAAGAATGCAGAAAGAAAGTTTTTAGCCTATCTTTCTGCATCCTTCTTAACGATCAAATTTAGTCAATTTTCATTATCGACTTTGTCTTCTCAAAAAGAGCGTCTATCCGTTCAAGCTCATCCTTTGCTGTAGAACCTGCAATTATGTTTACCATAGAGGTCTGTGTTTCATCATATACACCCTGAGGAATTTTTGAAAGCTGACCGCCAAAATCCATAACTACATCCGCTGCTGCTTTTGATTTTTCAACATCCTCAAGTACAGGACTGATCGTATAGTCTACGGGATAGAGTGAAGGAGAACCTGTTCTGTCGCCATATTCCTTCAATACTTCAGGCGTTGTCCAATACTCAAGAAGTTTCATCGCCGCATCAGGGTCGGCAGTTTTCGAAGATACTACAAGAAATGTTGAGGCACTTGCTGCAATATAACGTTTTCCATCTACTTGTGGAACAGACATCAAAAATGCGCCTAAATCCATATTTTTAGCGCCTGTTACATTTTCCATTCCTGCAATCCATGGCCCCTGTGCGAGAAGCGCTGCCTTGCCGTCGGCAAAATACTGGACAGATTGGTCATAGGTAAGAGATACGCTTGCTGGAGACACATAACCTTTTTTAACATAGCTTTCCCAATTCTCAAATGCTTCTTTATAATAGTCTGACATTTTTACTTCACCGGCCAAAAGCTTCCTGTCAAACTCAATGCCGTCATATTTGGAAAGGTTTAAGGCCTTGGTAAAAGATTTTGCGAAAGCGTTTGAAGTCCATGCATCCTTGCCACCTACAACAATAGGCTCTTTTCCGTCAGCTTTAATATCTGCCAGAAGTTTCTCAAACTCCTCCGTTGTAGCAGGCACTTTAAAGCCTTTTTCCTTAAAATAATTTTTATTGTAATAAACCTGATCGATATCAGCATTCGGCGACATAGGGAATCCGTAGAGCTTGCCATTTGTACGGGAATTTTTATCCAGCAGCTCGAACTTGGCCAGCAAATTTTCTATTGCAGGAATATCTTTGATTTCCATGAGATAATTATCCGTCACAAAAGCCTCTCTCTGAGCTGCCGTTGCAATAAATACATCCGGAGCATTACCTGCAAGTACCTTCGTTCTCAACAAAGTATCATACTGTGTTCCATCCAATGCTACTGTTTCTACTTCAATATTCTTGTTTGCACTCATGAAATTCTCATTTGTAACCTTATCCTCGCCTTTTGTCATCCAGGAGCAATAAGTCAGCTTAATCTTTTTTTCGGATTGCTCCTCAGAGCCTGATGCCGTTGCTTGCGAAGAAGTGCTTGCCTGGCTTGCATTTTTTCCGGCGCAGCCTGCCAGCATGGATATACACAGAATTGCCGATACAATTAATGATAACCCTCTTTTCATAGTCACTTTTTCCTCCAAATTTATTTATTAGTACTTCTATTCCTATATCGTACATTGGGAGCATCATCTTCGAAAGTCGCAAAATATTACGAAAGTGTGGATTATTTTAGCCTGTTAAAAAAAATTATTCCGAAATGTCCGGTAGAGTAAGCTTAATAGTGGTTTTTTTATTCTCAACGCTGTATATGCTTACACCGTACTCATCTCCATACAGCAGTTTGATTCTGGCATTTACATTACTGATACCGATATGAACAAAATCTGCTGATGTAAAATCCTTAGCTTTTCTTGAAATATTCATATTTAATTCTTTTAAGACATTTTCAGGAATTCCTTTTCCATTGTCCGATATGTATATGTAAATCCGCTTATTAATTTTTTGCGCCGCAAGCATGATTTCTCCCTGTTCTGTTCGGTTTTCCATTCCGTGATTAATGGCATTTTCTACAATTGGCTGCAAAATCAATCTTGGAACCTGATCCTTCAGCATATCTCCGGGTATATTGTAAATAACCTTATATTTGCCATGATAGCGGTATTCCTGCAAATACAAATAATTTTTAACATGCTCCAATTCCTCATCAAAGCTTACCATCTGCCGCCCTTTTGCCATACAATATCTAAAGTTGTCACTCAGGCTCTGAACCATTTCAACGACGATCGGACTATTCTCCCTATCGGCCACTGCCTTTATTGAATTCAGCGTATTAAATAAAAAATGTGGATTTACCTGGCTTTGTAAAGCTGATATTTCCGACCCCTTTCTGAGCAATTCCAATTTGTATTTCTGATCGATAAGATTTTTAAGATTATGTACCATTTCATTAAATGCATGTCCGATTTGGGCAATTTCATCTCTCCCCCTGATATCAACATTTGTGTCGAAGTTCCCTTTTTCCAGCTCTCTGATGGATTTTGACAGGGTAGTAAGAGACCGTGTTATCAGAAAAGATATGGCCGATGATATTATAAAGATTAAAAATGCCTGCAGAATTACAGAGGTTATGGAAATCTTTTTCACGTAACTTGTCTTGCTGTCCATTACTGTCATAGGGACTGCGGACACGATTCTCCAATTGAGCTTGTGTGAATAGTCGCTCGATATAAGCATTTCTTTTCCCGTCAGCCTGCCTTTTTGTACTCCGCTGTCTGAATTTAGCCGGGTCAGCATTTGAGCCGATTCCTGCGCGTCTACCTGTTGATTCTGATAAATGACATTTCCATTTTTATCATAAATCAATATTACCTCTCCCTGCTCCATTTCCGCACTGTTCAGTATCTGAGACAGGTATGCGATGTCCTGGTCAATCAATAAGACCCCATATACCTGGAAACTATCCAGATCTACAATTGCTTTTGCCACAGACACAATCATTCTTCTGTTTTTTTTATCCTCAACCTCAAAAGAATTGTAGTGAGGTTGAATGATATATGGCACTCCCTTCTGAGAAATTGTTTCAACGAACCACTCCTCATTATTTACCGATTGCAGGTTCAAGCCCACAAAGTTGTTTCCCACATACTGCTTGATTTCGCCATTCATTGCGATCAGAGATACTCCCCGGATACTGGGATTTGTATCCAATAAACTGAGTATATAACTTTTCGTACTGTTAAACAGGTTCAGATAGGAAGCATTAATTTTATCGTTTGAAGTCGTAACCAACGTTATCGCATCAGAAGGATTCACAAACAACGCTGCCGACTGCGTTTCCAGGCTAAGGATATTTTCTTCGATACTATTGATCATCTGTTTATTGATTCGTTCTTTATATTTTACATAGTCGCCATATATGACCTTCGATTGTTTCTGATACGATAAAAAACCCGAAATTATGACTGGTATCAAAATAAATATTGAGAATACGATAATCATTTTATATCTCAATTTATGTATATCAATTTTCTTCATTTTGTTTCAACTCCTGTAAGGTATTTGAACTGAGTATTTAAAATCATACTAGCATAAATATATTTAAATTCCAATTATAGCATGGTATAAAATACGCGTAAAATATGGATTGCACAAAATTGACTTATAAACTTACTGCTTGTATAATATAGACATTATTCCGAGGCAAGGGGCTTTCTACTATGAAAATTTTCGTTGTTGAAGATGAGAAATTATCAAGGCAGGATATTATTGTTAATCTAAATCGTTTTGGCTATACTGATATTTGGGAAGCCGAAAACGGGCAGGAAGCTCTGAATTTGTTAAACATAACCATGCCCGATCTTATTGTTTCAGATATTAAAATGCCCCTTACGGACGGACTTCAATTACTCAAGCATGTAAAAAATATCAACCCGTATATCGTTTTTATTATTCTCAGTGGCTATGATTTATTTGAATACGCCAAGCAGGCAATTACATACGGCGCGTTCGGTTATTTGCTTAAGCCGTTTAATTCAAATGAATTGATTAGCTCTATTAAGAAAGCCGAGGCTTATTTGACTCAGGTTCAGCAAAGAAATGAAAGAAATAAAGAGCTGATTAATAAAATCAATGATACTCTCGCATCCGCCAAAAACCGTCTCTTATGCGATATCGTTAACCGCACGGATGTAACTTTTCAGCAAACTGCTTCCCAGTATCCCGAATTGGACTTAAAGCTGATTTATACCTATTACTTTATTGTAATTATAAATACTGGTACTGATACCGCTGAAAGCATTACCAAATGTTACTGCTCCATAAAGTCCGTGTTGCCTGATTATATAAATCAATATGAGAACTTGAATGCCCATTGTTTTATAAATAACAATTCTATCGTACTTCTCGTAAACGCGAATCACCCTGAAAGCCTGCTTTGTTCTATGTCCAGGGAATTTACTTCCGGCTTTATTCGTTATGTCGAAAAAGAACTGCCTTTTTACAAGTTTTCCTTCAGTATCGGAAAAACTGTGGAAGATAAGAATAAAATTTGCAAGTCCTATTCTACGGCCATAAAAGCATTTTCTCAACAGCCCGAGCCTCAAATTTCAAATTTATATCTATTTAAGCAGGAAGCAGCCGGCGTCTCACCGGATTTATTGATAGACTTAAAGTTTGAGAAACATCTGTTCTCCGCCTTTGAGCAGTGCAATTTTCGTCTTTGCCTGGATTCTATTTTATTGCTTTACTCAAACTTTTTGGACTTTTCAAAGCTGGATATTGAAATGTTTAAAAAGCAAAATCTTCGTATCATTTTGCTTATTTATAAAATTTTCTCCCAGCTGTCTGTGGACCCACAGGAATTGTTGGGGGATGAGTTCGAATTATATAACCAATTGAATAGCTGCCGCTCTTTAGCCAGCGTGGAGACATGGTACAAAACCATATTGCAGCCGTGCTTCGATGTACTTGAAAATAAATTAGCCAAAGATGACGCCAAAATTGTTGATGCTGCAAAAAAATATATCTCGGACCACCTTTCCGATAATTTAACTTTGGAGAACGTGGCATGTCATGTAAATTTGAGTACCACCTATTTCAGTAAATTTTTCAAACAGGAGCTTGGAACCAACTTTATTGACTATGTCACCGACTTGCGAATGGATACCGCAAAAGAACTGTTAAAAGACAGCTTTCTTAAAGTCAGAGAAATAGCAAGCAAAGTTGGCTTCAATGATATCCGGTATTTTTACAAGGTATTTAAAAAGAACACCGGCTTCACCCCAACCGAATATAAAAAGCTGTTTTAATATTTTTTTATATTCAAACAACTATTTCCCCAAATATTCCTTAATGCAGGATACAACCAAATTATGGTCTTCAACGTCCGGCAGGCCTGCAACAGTAATTGTCCCTATTATTCCTGCATTTTTTATGATAATAGGGAATGAACCTCCATAGGTACTGTATTCAGCGGGTTCCAGGAATAAGTTCCCATGAAGTGTTTCACCGTCTCTCTTCAGGCGGGTACCTATATATAGTGAGCTATGCCCAAACCTGTTTACCACGCGGGCTTTTCGAACCGGCCAATGGCCATTGTCTTCACAAGTTCCATCCAGTTCATAATGGAACAGTTGCTGACCGTTACTTCTTGATATATCGACGACGATGACCTTATTCTCCCTTTTTGCTTTCTCAATCAGCAGTATCCCGATCTTTAGGGCAGTTTCATTTGAAAATTCAGTAAATTGGAACAATTTCTCCTGTTCTTCCAACTCTTTGAGTATTTCGTCATAATTATTCATAAATTCCATTCCTTCCATTCCTTCCATCCCTTCTTCATTTACAGCTTCGCCAGCTTTTCATACACACCTGCCAGAGAATAATAGCATTCGTCAAATATGGGCATAAGCTGCCGGTATTTCGCCTTATTTGCTTCTATTGGCTGCCGGACATCCTCTATTTCAAGGAACTTGCCGATAACTTCGAAATCCTTGAAAATTCCAACACCCACTCCCCCTGTGACAGCTGCTCCCATGGATGTAGCCTCTTCAAGATAAGTGGGTTTCAGTATTCTCACATCGTATACATCAGCCATAATCTGTCGCCACACCTTGCCCTTTGCTCCTCCTCCGATAACAATCATATCTTTGATATCCATATGCTGTTTGAATGCATTCAATATAACATTCAGATTGAGAGTTATGCCTTCCATAACAGCTCTCATCATATCTTGTCTCGTGTGCTCTATCGTCAGACCTATGAATGCACCTCTGGCATTGGGATTCCAGCGAGGGCTTCTCTCTCCCAGAAGATAAGGCAGAAATAGCAAAGAGTTGGCTCCGGCAGGAGATTTTTCGATGTTTTGGTCTATCAATTCATAAGGACTTATGCCTTTTTTGATAGCTTTCTCAGTTTCACTGGTACAAATTTGATTTTTCAACCATGCATAGGATATACCGGCGGCCTGCATTGTTCCACATGGTGCTACAAAGCCGGGAATTATATGTGCCCAGTTGAAGGTTCTCATCTGTTCATCATAAACAGGCTTTTGGGCTGTTATGGATATCCAGGATGAGGAGCCTACGATATTATAAGCCATCCCTTCCTTAATGCATCCGGCTCCGACAGCAGCACAAACCCCGTCACCACCTCCGCAAACAACAGGCGTACCAACGGCAAGCCCTGTTTTCACTGCAGCCTCTTCTGTCACCCCGCCGATGACATCAGTGGAGTATCTTAGCTCAGGAAGCTTATCACCATCGATCCCTGTCTTATTTATCAATTCATCAGACCATTTATAGGTATTTAAATCCAAAATACATGTTCCTGTAGCATCAGAGTAATCGGTTACAAATCTCCCTGTCAGCCTGAATAGGACATAATCCTTTGAATTCAACATTTTATAGGTATTCCCGTATATTTCGGGTTCGTTGTTCCTGATCCAAAGGAGTTTCTGAAGCCCGTATGACGGGCTTATTCTGTGGCCTGTAATCTTGTAAAAGCTTCGTTCTCCCACTTTCCCTCGGATATCATCCGCTTCTTTTATGGCCCTTTGGTCAGCCCATATGATGGATTTTCTCAATGGCGTACCGTTTTTATCCACACACAGGCAGCCCATCATTTGTCCGCTGAAGGATACTGCCAATACATTTCCGGGGTCTATGCCCTCCAGTATTTCCGAGGTAGTGCTGCAAACTGCTTTCCACCAGTCTTCAGGGTCCTGCTCAGCCCAGTTATTGTTGAAGTAGTCGGTATCATAGGAATAAACTATGCTTTTCACAAGTTTACCATCCGTATTGAAGAGTGTTGCCTTATTCCCCGAGGTTCCCAAATCATTTGCAAGTAAATATTTTTCCACCTTTCCCATCCTTTCCGCCGATCATCAGGTTTTTATCCTGCCGCCTCAATCATCGAGGTTCAAGTTCGGACAGTGTGGCGGGCAGCTCATGCTTCGTATTCACCTTATCCGGTCCTGTAACTAAATCGAAGCACGATAAAATCAGCTTGCCCTTCCAGATGATCGGTTCGCCGGGTTGATCCAATTCACCGTTAAAACCATTGGAATCAGGACTTTGTGCAATTCGTACCACCTTACCGTCAGGTATAACTTTTCCCACAGCATTGGCTGAAAAGTCAGCTATGAAGAGATTTCCCTCTGCATCCATGATCATTCCGTCCGTAGTCTGGAGCTCCGCAGGATTTTTCGCCCAAACCCTGTTCTCTTTTACGGATCCATCCTCATTAAAAATGATTTTGTGTACGGCGCCATCGCCAAAATTCCCCACGTACAGGTTGCCATCCCTGTCAAACTCAATACCGTCCGCACCATACTGGCAATCCTTATTAAGGGTTAGGAAGGTTGCGAGAATATTTTTATCCTCCAGGGTGTTTTTCACAATAATGTTTTCATCATCCAGCGCAAATTTATAAACACAGCTTACCAGCAGGCCTGAAGGGTCTTCTACCTTTGATAGCATACTTTGAGTCACATACAGATAGTCGCCGCGAATACGTATTCCATTTGGATGCTCCATTTCTTCAGCTATTACCGTGGTCTTGACCACCTGGTCCTCACTTATTTTCAATCTCAATATTCGTCCTTTGAATTGAAGCTCAGGAGCTCCGGACCATCCCTGATTGTCACAGATATAGATATCCCAATCTGGCCCGAAGGCTATTCCCATAGGGTGAGCAAGCCCGGTTTCCCTTAGTACAGATACATCCACCCATTTTTTTATGTTCCTGTTCCCATCGATCTTTAAAAGGCAGCCTTGTTTCTTCGTGTCGGCAAAGTTGGGACAGGACAATATCAGGTCTCCATCCGAATAAATAGCCATTCCATCCGGTGTGCAAGCATATTCTTCAGGTAACAATGCGAATAATCCGGGTGTTTGCATATTCTATCCCCCTCTCCAATCTAGAATTTTATTACAATCTTCTTTTTCGCTTTTCTTTCCACAACCATCTTAAAAGCGTCAATGACTTTATCAAATTCAATTACATCGGATATGAAATCATCCGGGTCAAGCACTCCCAGCCTTATCCAGTTTATTATTTGTATATGAGCTTTAGCTTCCTCCAGCTTTGAAGGCCATTGTATGAATTGCAGTGACCAGTTATAGGGAGCCTTGCTCCAATCCAATTCCATGTTAAACTTTGGAGATATTCCATAGCAGCATATTTTCCCGTTATACTTTACAAGCTCCATCGCCTGATTGATCAGCTGGTTTATGCCTACAGCATCAACCACAAAATCCACGCCGTCAGGACATATCCTTCTCACTTCTTCTTTTACATCCACCTGCTGACTGTCAAATACATGATCTGCTCCCATGGAAACAGCTTCCTGCAGCTTTTCCTCCACAATGTCAAAAACAATGACCGGACCTAGTCCCAACAGCTTTGCAAATTTGGTAAAGGACAAACCCACCGGGCCTGCTCCGAATACAACCAAGCTGTTGTTTTCCCCGAAACCGAATCGTTTCATGGCACTTAAGACTTCTCTGAAAGTCACGATCATGGATGCGCTGATGGGATTTATATCCTTGGGCACCACCTGCTGCGCATAGTAGGCTTCAAAAAAATCCGGAGTTCCAGGTCCCTTACCGCCTTCTACCATCGCTTTCCAGTCACCAATTACTGCATATTCGGAATATGCCCCCCAACCTGAGTGGTATTCACCGGTTTTACCTTCGAGAAATGGCAGCAATATGCTATCTCCGATCTCAAAGCTCTTGACCTTGCTTCCCTTTTCAACTACTCTCCCTACGCCTTCATGCCCCAAAACCGCCGGGTATGTATCAAAGCCTTTGAAATCGCCGTGAATGAGCTTCAAATCCGTTCCATTGCATACACCGCAGCTCTCCATTTTGACCAACACCTGGAACTCATTATATTTAGGGACCGGCACGTCTTCCATGCTGAGCTTTCCGTTTTTATCCACCACAAGACTCTTCATTTCCATCATCCTTTTTCATATTATTCTGCCTTCGGTATCCAGACCTTCATTTTTCCGGGCTCCCTGTTATCCCAGGCATAGTAGGGAACTGCTGTAAATTCTGTACCGGTTGTTTTATCTTTTCCTTTTATAACATCAATGCCATCAAGGGTGTCTTCCCAGGACTCAACTGCCAGTTCTGTTTCCTGTGTAATGGTTATCAGATCAAAGAAATCTTTATTGTCCGCTTCCTCTATGCAGTAGACCAGGGGACCACGCTTTATAGCTATTTTCCCCTCATTCATTTTTACCTTGGGATGGGATACTACCTTTTCTATAGGTATTTCAAGGTTTAGAGCGACGACATCCTTTCTATTCCATTTACGCAGTAATACGATATAACCCTTTTCAACATAGATGCTCTCAACTTTTCTGCCATTGATACTGACTGACGCATTCCTGCACCACCCCGGTATACGAAGGCAGATTCCGAACTTTGAAGCTTTCTCAGGCTCCACTGTAATGCTCACGTTACCCTTCCACGGATAACCGGTTTTCTGGATAAGCTTTATATTGTTATCCTTCATCTCAATTTTGCTTGTACTTCCCATGTATAGATTTATATATATGCCATCTTCAGAGGCAGCATAGAGGTAATTGCCTATCGATGTAATAAATCTTGCTATTTGAGTCGGGCAGCAGGAAACATCGAACCACTCCTCCCGATGATGGGTTCCGTCTGTTTCAAGGGGATTGACGTAAAAAAAACTGTCTCCCGACCGGGACATTCCTGCCAAAGCACCATTGTACATTGCAAGCTCCAGAATATCCGCATATTTGCCGTCGCCAAACATCAAATTCATTCGATGATTCCAAAATGCCATTCCGACTGCCGCGCAGGTTTCACAGTATGCACTGTCATTGGGCAGATCATAATCTCCCGTAAAACCCTCATTGTATTTTGATGAACCTATGCCTCCCGTTATATACATATTTCTTAATACAGTGCTATCCCAAAGCCTCCCCAATGTGACCATATATCCGGCATCACCGGTAATTGCTGCAATATCCGCCATACCCGTATACATATACATAGCTCTTACAGCATGACCTGCTATGCCGTTCAGTTCCCTTACCGGCTTGTCATCCTGACTGTAGGGGGCCCCTCCGTGTTCATCACGGTCAAAGGTAAAGCCCTCTTTAAAAAAGTAGTATCCATGTCCTCTTTCTTCCAAAAACCATTGAGCAAGCTTCAAGTACTTTTCATTCCCTGTTTCATGATACAGCTTGACCAATGCCAGCTCTATTTCCTGATGACCCGGCGCCCAATCCTTTGTTCCGTCTCCGAATACATCAACATAATGGTCTGCCAATTTTATTGCCGTGTCCAAAAATTTCCGTTTACCGGTGGCTTTATTGTACGCTATTGCAGCTTCTATCATATGACCTCCGCAATAGTCCTCATGCCCGTTCATATCCAGCCATCTGTTTTCAGGCTTTACAAGAGTAAAATAAGTTGAGAGATAACCATCCGCCTGCTGTGCGGCCGCGATTGCATCAATAATCTCATCCGCTTTCTTTTCCAGTTCAGGATCGGGATGGTTGACGAGTGAATAGGCAACGCCTTCCAATACCTTATATACATCCGAGTCATTAAAGAACATTCCCTCATATTGTCCTTCAAGCTTCCCTGCCGCCTTAAGAAAATTCGAAATTCTCCCCGTGTCTTCGCATTTTTTTATACAAGACCTCAAGGTAACGTCTCTAAGTGTTTTCAAACGTGGTCCCCAAAAGCCATCTTCAATTTTTACATTATCGAAGGTTACGGCCTTTAGAGCTCTGTTCTTCATGATATTATCCATGCTTGTTCCCTTCCTCCTATCCTTTAACTGCTCCAGCAGTCAATCCTCCAATAATATGTTTCTGGAAAACGATGGTTATTGTTATGACAGGAACAACGTATAAAACAGCAGCTGCTGTCATAAGATCAAATCTCACTCCATACTTCCCTGTCAGATTTGCTATTGCCACAGTCAATGGTTGATATTCCTGTGTTGTGGTCATAATCAATGCATACATGAACTCATTCCAGGCACTTATGAACATAAATATGGTAATTACCATGATTGCCGGCTTTGAAAGCGGTAAAACAATGCTGATCAAGGTTCTCAGCTTGCTGCTTCCGTCGATAAAAGCCGCTTCAAGAAGCTCATTGGGGAAATCCTTGAAAAATGGTATAAGCAGCCAGATGGCAACTGGAAGATTAAAGGAAACATTCCCTAAAATCAATGCCAGCCTTGTATTTATCAGACCCAGCTTCGCCATGACGATATAGAGTGGGATGATGATGGTTACAAATGGAATCATTCTTAGTAAAAGGCAAAAATTCAATACGCCATCGGAATGCCTGTATTTGAATTTTGTAAAGCCATAGGTAGCAAGTATGGAAAGAATCAGAATGATTATTGTTGTAAAACCGGCAATAATGCCGCTGTTGTAAAAATATTTGATAATATTGTATTCCCATAATACAGAAGAAAAATTATCCAGGGATAGCCGTGAAGGCCACTCAATGCTATAACTCTCCGTTCTGTCCTTCAATGAAGTCAATATCAACCAAATTAATGGCAGGAGTATAAAAGCTACATACAAACATAGCACTATATAGGAAAATACATTTTTCTTATTTCGCTTTCCTTGTGATCTCATTGTCAGCCCCTCGACTTTTATGATTTTTTTTCGTAATTACCAGCCCTGTTAATCACCAAAATACCAAATGCCATAACAAGCATCATCAGATAGGAGCCGGCAGAAGCTTTACTCATATCCATCTGAGTCCACCCTTTCCTGAAAATATACAAGGCCATGGATTCTGTGGCATTTCCGGGGCCACCGTTGGTAAGCAGAAAAATGGAATCAAATATTCTGAATAAATCCATAAATCGAATGATCATAGAGTATACAATAACATTCTTGATCGATGGCAGAATAATGTTTGCCAAAACCCTCCAACGATTTGCGCCATCGACAACCGCAGACTCGAAGAGGTCCTTCGGAATTGCAATAATGGCAGTGTATAAAAGAAGGAAAACAGAGGAGGTCGCCTGCCAGGTATCTACCATTATTACACTTAATTTGGCAATCCTTTCATCGCTCAGCCAGCCAATATCCTTACTTATCAGTCCAAAATCACGTAAAACCAAATTCAAGAGCCCCAATTCATCATTCAGTATGAATCTGAAAAGCAAAGCCACTACAATGGGAGCCATCATAATTGTTATCAAAAAAATAGCAATAAAGTAAGGTCTGCCTTTTTCGATCCTGCTCGTACCCACGGCGAGCGTCAATGCGATAATGAATTCCACACCGATGGCGAGAACTGTTATATATACGGTCACTCCCATGGAATTCCAAAAAGCCGCATCCGTTAAAACATTTTTATAATTCTGAAAACCGACAAAGTTAATGGCCCTTTTACCTAGTACGGCTGCCATATTGTAGTCTGTAAAGCTTACATATAAAGAAAATATCAGCGGATAGATAAACAAAGCAATTAATGTCACCATTGCCGGAAGTGTTGAAAAAAAACCAAAGATTGAGTTGCTGCTTTGTATGGATGGAACTCGCCTTACCGAACTTGATTTCATTCTAATCATCCTCAAATTTTGTAGATTGTAAAACCATATAGAATCAACGCTTTTTAATATCTGTTGTTATTTAAGGAATATATCCGGGGGACTTATGCAGTCCCCCTGGATATGTATTTCAGATTCACGTTTTTCTTGAAAATTCTTAATCCTGCAAGAATTTATCCTTGGCAAGCAGTTCCTCTATCTGTTTTTTAGCAGAATCCAGGGCTTCCTGCGGTGAAACCTTCCCACTTAGAGCCATATTGATCGTTGCATTCATTATTTTTACAGAGGCGTCATAGGATGCTCCAAACTTAGTCAGGTCAACTGATTCAGCATTCTTAAGATTTGCGAGGCACTGTTCCAGCTTCAGTTTCATCGGACCTTCCGCAGCATCGATTTTCTTTTGGAAATCAGATTGCCTTGGAACCATTGCTCCCTGCGTATCCGAGTATAGGGTTGAACCCTCGGAGGAGGCCACAAACCTCATGAACCGGAGTGCATCTTCCTTCTTGTTGGAACCCTTTGCAAGGCTTATAACCCATCCGCCCATCTCCGCACCGTTTTTCACCGTACCCTTCGGCAGCAGTCCTGCCGAGAACTTGCCCTTGACTTTTGAGGTATCCGCATTGGCCATATCGAACATATAGGCGAAGTTCACTGCTAATGCAACTTTTCCCTCCACGAACATTGTATGAAATTCGGCCCAGTCATTATTTATCGCTCCCTTTGGATAGATGTTATGCTTTCTGTAGTTGTCAACGATCCATGTCAATGTATCGACTGCCGGCTTCTCATTTATGGTTACCTTATAGGTCCTGTTGGCAAAATCTATCTCATGGGTCTTGCCGCCGTTTGCAAGCATGTAATTGTAAAATTCCCAGGTATTGGAGTCGAAGTTTCCGCCTTTATAGTTGCTTCCGTAAATCTCTATCTTGTCGGCATTGAACCCGGATTCCCCGGGATGCTTTCCATTGACATCCGTTGTCATTTTTATTGCCATTTCCCTGTACTCATCCCAGGTCTTTGGAGGTTCCTTGTAGCCTGCCTTCTCCAGGAGATCGGTTCTGTAAAACAGGAGGCAGGTATCCGCCTGCACGGGCCAGCCGTATATCTTATCACCGAACTGGTAATTTGCCCTTAAGCCCGGAAAAATATCATCCCAGTCGTCAAGCTTCGGAAGCTCGTCCGCAATGCCCGACAGTCCGAACTGGATAGCGCCCTGTCCCGTCGAATAGATGTCATAGGCGTTGGTTCCCGACATTGCATCCACCTGTATCTTCGGAAGAAGCTCACTTGCAGGAAGCGCAACTATTTCAAACTCAGCGTCATATGCCGCCCTGAACTGCTTTTCCGTTTCTGTCATCTGGTCGTTTGCCTGGGTTACCATTGTAACTTTTTGAGGTTTTGCCGCTTCATCCTTTTGTGTTTCGTCCTTATTTGTTTCAGCTGTTGCTCCACTCGTTGTCTCTGACGACTTGGCAGTTTCAGTAGTGTTATTGCCGCAGCCGGATATTACTGTTACCATTAGAAAGCACATGGCAAGTACAAGACAAAAAACTTTAATCCTCTTCATTCAAGAACCTCCTTAATTTTCAATAGAAACGATTATTATTCAGAATAGCTATCCTACTTCTAAGTATAGATACCCTACGAGTTTTAGACAACGTAGAAGAAATTTACGGTGGGTAGAAATTTTTTGTCAATGCCGCAAATAGAAAAAAGTTAAATTCTATTTTATCCGTGCAGAAATAACGCATTGAAGCGTTTGCGATATTTCTGCACGGCGCTTGAATGCCGAAGAATCAACGTATTTACGCTGTAGTACTATTAACAAATCCGTTATCTTTGCATAAAAGAATTATTCCTCAATAGTTCTTCAAGCTGCTTCCTGGCAGAATCCAGGGCTTCTTGCGGTGAAACCTTCCCACTTAGAGCCATATTGATCGTTGCATTCATTATTTTTACAGAGGCGTCATAGGATGCCCCAAACTTAGTCAGGTCAACTGATTCGGCATTCTTAAGATTTGCGAGACACTGTTCCAGCTTCAGTTTCATCGGACCTTCCGCAGCATCGATTTTCTTTTGGAAATCAGATTGTCTCGGAACCATTGCTCCCTGCGTATCCGAGTATAGGATTGAACCCTCGGAGGAGGCCACAAATCTCATGAACCGGAGTGCCTCTTCCTTCTTGCCGGAACCCTTTGCAAGGCTTATAACCCATCCGCCCACCTCCGCACCGTTTTTCACCGTACCCTTCGGCAGCAGTCCTGCCGAGAACCTGCCCTTGACTTTTGAGGTGTCCGCATCGGCCATATCGAACATATAGGCGAAGTTCACCGCCAATGCAACTTTTCCCTCCACGAACATTGTATGAAATTCGGCCCAGTCATTATTGATCGCTCCCTTTGGATAGATGTTATACTTTCTGTAGTTGTCAACGATCCATGTCAATGTATCGACTGCCGGCTTTTCATTTATGGTTACCTTATAGGTCCCGTTGGCAAAATCTATCTCATGGGTCTTGCCGCCGTTTGCAAGCATGTAATTGTAAAATTCCCAGGTATTGGAGTCGAAGTTTCCGCCTTTATAGTTGCTTCCATAAATCTCTATCTTGTCGGCATTGAACCCGGATTCTCCAGGGTGCTTTCCATTGACATCCGTTGTCATTTTTATTGCCATTTCCCTGTACTCATCCCAGGTCTTTGGAGGTTCCTTGTATCCTGCCTTCTCCAGGAGATCGGTTCTATAGAACAGGAGGCAGGTATCCGCCTGCACAGGCCAGCCGTATATCTTATCTCCGAACTGGTAATTTGCCCTTAAGCCCGGAAAAATGTCATCCCAGTCGTCAAGCTTCGGAAGCTCGTCCGCAATGCCCGACAATCCGAACTGGATAGCGCCCTGTCCTGTTGAATAGATGTCATAGGTATTGGTTCCCGACATTGCATCCACCTGTATCTTCGGAAGAAGCTCATTTGCAGGAAGTGCAGCTATTTCAAACTCAGCATCATACGCCTGCCTTAGCTGCTTTTCCGTTTCTGCCATCTGGTCATTTGCCTGGGTTACCATTGTAACTTTTTTAGGTTCATCCCCCGGGACATTCTTATTTACTTCAGTTTTTCCATCAACTCTCTCTGAATTTTTCCCGATAGGGTCTGCACAACCAGCCAAAGAAATGAATAGGAAAAAGCATGCAAAGCAGACAGGCATCCAACCCTTTACATTCTTCATAAGAATTACTCCTTCAAACAATAACAATGTACTCTGCTCAAAATTATTCTATCTATGCGTGAATATTGTTATAATACAATTATATAAAAAATTCTTAAACACCACAATATGTGCCTTTTTCTCCGACATACCCGTTTAGTTGTTTTTATACTGTGATGGAGTAACCCCTGTAAACTTTTTAAATATATTGGTAAAATACTTATCGTCCTGGTAACCTACCATGTTTGACACATCCTTGATGCGAAGCTTTGGATCCCTTAACAGGACTTGAGCCTTTTCGACTTTTTTTCTCAAGATATAATCCTTGAAATAAATGCCTGTTTTGTTCTTGAATAATATGCTAAGACAGCTTTGATTTATATCGAACTTTTCGGCGATGGAATTCAGGCTCAAATCAAACCCTATATTCTCATCAATGTACTTCAATATCCTGCTTATCGTTTGTGATATTGGTTCTTTCTTTTCGTAGTTCACCCTCCCTACGATGGATGAAATAAGCTCCTTCAGCCAATCCTTCAGCTTTTCCATATCGTCAAATTGCCTGATATCGTAATAAAAATCATACTCTGTCAAGCTGCCTTTAAATTCACGATCCAGCGTTTCAATATCATGATTGGCTTGCTGTATCAATTCGTAGCAGATTTGGTATATCTCGCTTGGGTTGATAGCGTCTATTCCCAACAGCTTACTAAAAACTCTATCTACTGAACGGTTTATTTTATCAATGGAAAGTGTTTTCAACTGATTGAAAAGATCGTTTTTGCATTCCTTGATAAACTCGCTCTGTTCACCTTTCTTATGCAAGTTTATGATTTCCTCATAAAGGATAAAGGTATTTATTGGCTTTACAATTTTGAATTCAAGCGCTTTTTCAGCTTCGTAGTACGATGAAAATATATCTTTGATACTTTCCTTGTTTGAACCCAGTCCCACATAGTAATTGGCTATTCCAGTGTCAATCAGTACTTTTTTAAGGGTAGTTGAAAACCCGCCATAGGATAAGCCTTTTTCAGGCTGAATAATCCCTATCAAACGGTCTTTCTCATCAAAATACCATATGCCGTTGCAGGACGCTTCATTTTCTATTTCCAGCATCTTGCCCTTAATTTTGTTGTACCTTTCAATTTCAAGGTAAATATCCGTTTGATTGAAATCGATGATGACAACAAAATATTTCCCGTTTTTAAAAATAATTCCGTTTTTATTGAGGCAACCGACAACGTAGTCAATATTCTTTTGTTTATGGCTTACCAGCCGATTTAGCAGCCTTTCGTTGGCTATCTGAACATTTTCCTTCAGATTTTCCTTAATCAATTCAGACTCATATGTTTTCTGCTGCTCTTCCAGGACTTTGTCCCGTGCTTTCAAAACTGTACTTATCAGCTCTTGTGTCGGAGCAATCTTTAGAATATAATCAAAAGCTCCGTTTTTGAGTGCCGTTTGCACGTATCTGAAGTCATCATAGGCTGTAAGCAGCACCACTTTGGTATTGGGCATTTCCTTTTGAATTTCTGCCAGCAGCTCCAATCCATCCATCTCAGGCATTCTAATGTCTGTCAGAATCAATTCCGGATTATGCCGTCTAGCCATTTCAAGGGCTATCCCCCCGTTCTCTGCTGTTCCAACAACTTCTATGCCATATTCCTTCCATCGTATGTATGTGGCAATTTGTTCCCGTATTATTTTTTCATCTTCAACAATTATCATTTTCATCTGACGGAACCTCCCACTGGATCGGTGTATGAAAAAAAACCTTTGTGCCCGCATTTACTTCGCTTTCAATATGAATTTCATATTCTTCGCCATAATAAATTCTGAGTCTCTCTTTGAGATTCAGCAGTCCAATGCTTTTCATAAAGCCTTCAAAATGTAGGGACTTCAGCTTATCCTTTAATTCCTGAAGCTTTTCAGGGGTAATCCCTGTTCCATTGTCCTCGATGCAGAAATAAAGTTTTCCAGCTTCAGGTTTGCAAACAACCCGTATGAGCCCCGACTCCTTTTTTGGCTCAATGCCGTGAACGATGGAATTTTCCAAAAGAATCTGAAGCATGAATTTTAGTACAACACAATCCAGGATACTTTCATCAACATCAAATAGGATTTCAAATTTTTTATCAAACCGTACTCTTTGTATATCGCCATAGCTCTTCAAGCATTGTATTTCTTCCTTCAGGGTGACAAATCTTTTTCCGATGGATATGCTTGATCTAAGTACCATTCCGAAATTCGACACCAGGTCGCTTAGCTCTATTTCGCCAAACCTGACTGCCAGCCATTTGATCGTAGAAAGCGTATTGTAAATAAAGTGGGGATTTATCTGAGTGTGAAGAACATATAACTCCGATTCTCTTTTTTTCCGCTCCAACACTCTGACATCTTCAAGCAGCAATTTGATTTTTTGGATCATATTATTGTATGCTTGAGCAAGATTGCCTATTTCATCTTCGTTTGCTATATCTACCTTATTTTCGAAATTCCCCTTTTGCACCATCATCATATTTTGCTTGAGCTTTTTTAGAGGCTCAAGTATCCTGGATACAAATACCATTGCGACAAAAAACGCCGCGACAAAGCTTATCAGTATTACAATGACTATATTTACAACCAGCGTTCTTATTTCCATATTGAATTCATCAAGTTCATCCACTCTGTAAAAGATGTATCCGTTTTGCTTGGATGTGAATACAGAAACCAGCTTATTTCCATAAATTCTGTAATTATAATTGCTGTTAAGCATTTCCTCCCCGTAGGTCTGTATTAAAAATTCAGAGGTTTTTCCAATAAGCTTGTCATCAGAATTGGAAAAAACAATTCCTTTTGAGTTGATAATTCCAAGACTTGATTTGGAATTATCAATAATATTCATATACGAGTCCTTTATTTTACTTTCATCAATGCTTATACACAGGAAACCGATAATCTCATTGAAATTGCTGATTCTTCGGATGGTTTTGCACTGGATATAGTATTTCCGAGGTTCATTTGTTGTTGTGTATACATTAAAGGGGCCGAGCCAGAGATTGCTATCCTCGTTATTCTCAATAAACTGTTCTTTCACCAGCTTATATAGCAATTCGGTACTTACAATTGATTTTACTCCTAAAATGTATTCCATATCCCTATTCAAAATTGTCATATCATCCAGATAATAATTCGTGTCGATCGTCTGTGCCAGGTTTGTACGCATGGAAACTACCGTCTCAATATCAGCTTTTGAAATCAACAGTTTTTGGACATTTGGGTTTACAAAAATCGGCTTGGTAATGCTATCTATTTCTCTAAAGCTGTTTGACACATTCTTTTCCAGTTGCACAAGACTATTATAGGATCCTGTACCTGCTTTAAGCTTGATATTGTTCAAGGATTGGAAATAATAGAATATCGTGTATAAAGCAATAACAAAACATATAATAAGCATAAAGGAAAGCATAAGCTTTGTTTTTATAGATTTCATATCAACCTCTGAAATTATCGTTTTTCCACTTACTTTACATAGCCATGCAACATGCTTCCAGGCTGAGGTAATACCTGATGGGTTTCCACCAATATTTTCAAGAAAAACTACTTATTGCGCTTCAACTCAAAGGTAAACTTATTTCTATCGCCCCTATATTTTGCAAGAGAGTATTCAACAGGAGTTCCATTCGATAGATATGCAACACTTTCAAAGTACTGTATGGGCGCTCCTTTTTCTATTTGAAGCAAAACTGCCTCAAATTCACCCGCAAGTATGGATTCCAAGCTTCTTTCCGCTCTTGAGATCACAAGCCTGCATTCCTTTTCAAGCAGCTCATACAAAGAATCAGCTTCCAGATTCTTTTCCAAAATCGATTGACATAGTGCATAGGGCAAATAGGTAGTGACAAAAACTATGGGTTCTTCATTAGCAAACCTGAGCCTGCTCAATTCTATGACCCTGCTTCCAATTTGCAGCTTTAGAGCCTTGCTCACCTTTTCATCCGACTCGACAGTTTTCATGTCGATAACCTTCGTAGATGGATTTAAGCCCTTTTTCAGCATTTCTTTGTTAAAGCTGTCTAAAACTAAAAGAAAATCCTGATTGATTTTTGGTTTTGAAATAAATGTACCCTTGGCTTTGATACGACACAAATAGCCTTCAACTACCAGTTCGTTTATTGCCTGGCGAACTGTAGGCCTGCTGATACCGAAATTCTCACTAATTTCTACCTCCGCCGGTATCGGCGTTTCCATATCAGGATGCTGTTCCTTGATGTATTCCAACAATATGGTTTTTAGCTGATAATAAAGTGGAATGGGTATATTCTTATTAATGGACTTATTATAGAGCTGCATAGGGCCTCAATTCATATAAACATAATGTCAATATGTAATTACATAATCTTAAAAATATTATAACCCGCAAACCCATAAATGTCTACAGTAGATTTCAATAAACTTCCATGAAAAATCCCCTTATTTGCTCCAGCACGCTTATTCGCGATATCTCGTTTCTTATGCAATTGTCCGGATTTTTATTAAAAGTTGTTTCATTTGCAATTATTGACAATTAATCAACGATGCTTGATAATATATTTACAGGCAAGATACACTAAAGTAGTTACGTGGGGGTGGAAAGCCAATGAATATCCGCAAAGCAACGCTAGAGGATATTGACCTGCTTATCCGGCTAAGGTTTGACTACCTGTTAGTCGACAGGGGCAGCCTGACAACCGAGGAAAAAGAAATAATCCGTTCACAGCTGATATCATACTATACAAAGCATATTCATACTAATTTTATTGCAATTCTGGCCGAAATGGATCATACCGTAGTGTCAACAGCATTTCTTGCCATATCGGAGAAGCCCGCCAATCCGGCTTTTATCACAGGTAAAACAGGAACTTTGTTGAATGTATTTACCTATCCGGAGTATCGTAGAAAGGGATTTGCCACACAGGTGATAAGTCAAATTATTGAAGAAGCAAAGCTATCGGGCGTATCTTCAATTGATCTTTCCGCTTCACCGGAGGGAAAGTCGTTATATGAGCAACTGGGCTTTACCGAACCCAAATCAAAATACACACCCATGAAATTGCAGCTGATTTGATTTTTATCCTGTGACGGAAAATGTTTATGCTTATGCCGGAGGATTAATTTCTAACCATAAATAAAAAGGAGGATTTTTGCATGGTTCGTTTCAACACACCCTATTCACCCGCTGATGCAGGCTACAATGGAGACAGGTTGAATGTTCTTGACAGGCACTTCCGGAAAATGATGGACGCGGATGAGATCCAGTCTGCAAATTATTGCCTTTCCAGAGATGGAAAAGTATTTGCCAACAACGCAGCCGGTAAGTTTTGCTATCGGGAGGACGACGACCGTCCGCTGCAGCCCGATACGATACAGCGGATTGCATCAATTACAAAGCTTTTCTGCGCCACAGCCATATTTAAATTGGCCGAGGATGGAATGCTTCGGCTGAACCAGCCGGTGGGTGATTTTATTGAGGAATTCAAGTCCCCTCCTTTTGATGCAATTAACATAGCCCATCTTCTTTCACATACCTCGGGTATGCAGGCCGATCCCAATGCCTTTGCAAATCCCTATTTTAAAAGCCCCTGGTATTTTATTGAAAACATGCAAGGGACCAACTGGATTGAAGCGGCGCTCTCTTCCGGGCTAAGATCCAGGCCGGGAGAGGAATGGGCGTATTGCAGCTTTGGCTTTGTCATTCTCGGTGAGATTGTTTCCCGGGTCAGCGGAGTTTTTGTTCACGACTTTATTGTGGAAAATATCGTAAAGCCTTGTGAAATGCAGGATTCCGGGTTTGATCCTACAATAGAGCAGGCCAAACGGCACAACATCCGTCATGAGCGGATGGAAAAGCGGATGAATGATTTTATAGCCGGAGTCAAGGAGGAGCCCGGTATCTGGGCCAAAATACCTTCCACGGGCGGCGGAATGTTTTCCACGGCTTCTGACCTTTGCAAGTTTGGCACAATGTTGCTGAACAATGGTTCGTATAATGGGAAACGGATTCTGGGAAGAAAAGCGGTGGAAAAAATGACCGGCTTCTATCTTACCAATGAGGTCAAAGATTATTGCTGGAACGCCGGAGGCATACCGCGCCAGTATGGATTGGGGCCGGATCTGAAACATAATCTCTCTTCGTTTTACACAAAGGGTTCTTTTTTTCACGAAGGAGCGGGAGCCTGCTGCCTGGTCGTTGACCCCTTTGAAAAGCTTGTCGCCGCGTGGTTTGTACCCTTCACACATGACAAATGGTACGCCCACGGGTTGAATAACGTCGCTGCAATCATATGGTCAGGGCTGGTTTAATGAATGTTTGCCACCATTATAAAATAAAAGAGATTCTGCACTATAGGATTATCATAAAATCCAATCATACAAGCACAGAATATGACACAATCAATATAAAAATCAACTTCAAATAAAGGATACTTTCATGGTATCCTTTCTGTTTTTGGGGTAGACTAAAGCTATAGTAATAAAAATTCTTGAAAACATGTATTACTATTGACAAAATGTACTTATTAAGATATTGTATTATTAAAGTATTCAATACTAATAAGGATTGATTATACTATGAATAAACGCAGCACCATCCAGCGTTCTTTAGTTCTTGAAGCAGTAAAAGAGTTGAGGTGTCATGCTACCACGGACGAGGTCTACGATACGATCGTGAAAAAACACCCCAATATCAGTAGAGGGACGGTATATCGGAATCTGAACCTGCTGTCCGATATCGGCGAAATCCGTAAAGTGGAAATGCCAAGCGGAGCTGACCGTTTCGACCATCGATGCCACGACCATTATCACGCAAGATGCGTAAAGTGCGGCCGAGTCTTTGATGTGGAAATGGAGTTTATCGCGGATTTGGAAAAGAACATTAAGGATACTCACGGGTTTGAGTTTACCGGCCATGATATTATTTTCAAGGGTACCTGCCTTGAATGTAATACATGATGAATTAGGGAGAGGATCGTAACGGCAAACCTGAAAGTGACAAAAATCTGGACACAGAATAATTCGAGGGGCTGATATAGCGGATACCAAAGCAGTATTAAGTATTGTCGTCATTACTTTTTCACTCGCGCTAAGCTATCTTTCCCCCGATTTTGCATGATTTTTTCCGCCGGCCGTCAAGAAAATAAGAACGTTCGCCTGATCGACTCAGCGGCAATTATATCAAGGGTACAGGCAAAACGGCAAACTCAAATATGTGCGCATACGGGAGCATAAAACACCCGTAAATATATACTACGAGGAGAATAACCATGAGAAGTTTCACTACACTAGACTTGCAATATGCACACAGGTTCTATGGATTCAAAGGCGAAG
>JAFABI010000109.1 GCA_023426125.1 Bacillota bacterium | reverse complement strand
CCAGGCTCAGGTTTTTGTTATAGTTTCCGTCGATAAAATCTACAGCGGCTTTCAGCTTGGAATACAAATCATAAGGGATGCCGTATAAATCCGTATGCTGCTCTGCCGCCATATGGGAAACAAGCTTTAATATCAAGGCGTTGATATTGCATATTTTGCTGAATTCAGCCAGCTTCAAAAGCTGGTTTTCACTTTGATGGGGACTTTCAAACAATTCGGGTATCTGTTGAAAATCCGTACGGTGCTTTTCTGCATAAGCTTTTTCCCAGCAGTACACCGGTTTCAATTTATTTAAATGCATGGCTACAAGCTGGGATTCGGGCACAAAATGCAGCCAGTATACATCCATGAAGTCGTCGCAGCGGTTCCTATCCAGCACAAAGCCGTTGATAAAATACATGTTTCCCGGCAGAAGGTCATGCCAGGTTTCGTTAATGCAGATCCGGGCGCTTCCCGCCACGGGAAAATACAATTTGTAACAGCTGTCTTTTCCGTAAGGTTCCGCATTCCAGGCGGAAGTGCAGTGATGGTAGCCGCCGCTTAGCAAGACCAGATTCAGATTGTCCATTGGACCTCCATAAAACCAATGTCAATATTCCATATAAATTCGTCAATATAAAATATGTAAATTCATTATTTGCCGGGTTAAAATCAATATATCGGACAAAAACGAAAATGTCAATAGGATATATCGTCTGGAGGGTTTGATATGTTACACGATCCGGCGCACGATTCACAAATTCCGGAAATTGATGAGATTGTCCTGTCGGGCGACGACAGGGAGATATTGAGACTGCTGGGGGCGGAGATTGCAGAGATTGCAGCCTTGCCCGTCCATAAGGAAAAAGCGGTCCTGTGGCAGAAAATGAATGACCTTGCCACGGTAAAGCCCATGGTCTGGATCAATGAAATCCCATGGAACGAAATGAACGTAGATGACGAACTCACCTTGCAATGCCGGTCGGCGTGGGGCCGCAAGCTGGAGGACGGGCTGCGGAAAACCGTATACCAATGGAAGCACATGCCCGGGGATATGGTCGTGAATCCTTTTATTGAGTGTCCGCTTGTCATAAAGAGTACAAGCTTCGGAATAACGGAAGACGTGGATATAGCAAAAACGGACGACACAAGCGATATTTATTCCAGGCACTTCAGGATCCAGATCAGCGAACCGGAGGATATCGAAAAGATAAAAATGCCTGTCATTACCCATGACGCAAAAGCAACCGAAGATACCTATCAGTTTATGTGCCAGCTTTTTGACGGAATCATTCCGGTTAAAAAAGTCGGACAGACGCATATATGGTTCACTCCCTGGGATTTTCTCATACGCTGGTGGGGAGTCCAGGAAGCCATGATGGATCTGGTAATGCGGCCGGAAATGGTGCATGCCGCTTATGAAAAAATGGTTTCCGCCTGGATGGCGGAGCTGGACCAGTTTACCCAACAGAACCTGCTTTCCCTTGATTGCAATAATACACGGGTTGGCTCAGGCGGCTATGGCTATACCGGCGAACTGCCGGGGAAAAATTTTGATCCCGGGCATGTGATGCCGCAGAATATGTGGGGCTGCTCCAATGCCCAGATATTCAGCAGCGTTTCCCCGCAGATGCATTGGGAATTTGCATTGGAACATGACCTGAAATGGCTGACGAGGTGGGGGCTGACCTATTATGGCTGCTGCGAACCTCTTGACCGGAAAATTGACATCCTCCGGAGGATACCGAACCTCCGGAAGATATCCGTAAGCCCGTGGTGCAACAGCCGGAAAATCATCGATGCCGTCGGCGCCGATTACGTCATGAGCAGAAAGCCCAGTCCGGCCATATTTGCAGACACCGCCTGGTCTCCGGAAACGGCGGAAGCGGAATTGAGGGACTTCATGGAAAAAACCGAAGGCAAATGCCACGTGGAAATCATTATGAAAGATATATCAACAGTGAAATACCAGCCGTGGAAGCTCTGGGAGTGGGAGAAAATCGCAATGCGGATCACCGAGGAATATGCCGGGTAAAAGCTATCCCGTGCACACCAACCAGTGTGGAAACTCGTTTGTAGGGGCGGCCATTGGCCGTCCGGTAGCTGTTCGACGTAGATCGCATTTCGGACGCGCAATGCGCGCCCCTACAGGATAGGAATTTCACAGCCATGGAAAATTATGCATTAAGGGATTGGGAGCTCGACGTAAAAAGCCGTAGTTTCATTGATTTTGCTCTTTGCATGGATTTTACCGTTATGCTGGGTAATGATCGCCTTTGCTATGGACAATCCAAGGCCATAGCCTCCGCCCTTGCGTGAGCGTGACTTGTCGGTGCGGTAAAACCTGTCGAAAATCTTTTTCAGCTGCTCCTCGGGAATGCCCTCGCCGGTGTTGGCAACAGTTAAAACCATGGCATTGTGCTGCTTCTTAAGAGTTATTTCTACCAGGCCCTTTTCATTGGTATATTTCAAGGCATTGTCCAGAAGTATCATCACAACCTCACGGATCTGCTCGCTATTGCCGTAAGCCGTCAAATTGGGCTCGATCTCATAATTGAGTGAAAGGTTGTGTTCATAAATCACGGCCTCCATTGTCAGGATGGCATTTTCCACCGCTTCGCTTAAGTTAAGGCGGGTAAAGATCATTTTTGCATCGGAATAGTCAATTTGCGTCAAGTACAACAGGTCATTGGTCAGCCGGGTCATCCTTTCCGATTCCGATTTTATATAATGGAGCCATTTTGACTGGTTGCCCACCGTATCCTCGCTGTTGGATAAAAGGACGTCAACATTGGTGTTAATTACGGCAAGCGGTGTTTTAAGCTCATGGGAGGCGTCCGCAACAAACTGCTTCTGCCTGTCAAAGGCTTCCTCAACCGGCTTTATGGATCTGTTTGCAAAGAACCGGCTGATGAAATAGATAAAAATCAGCATGATGAAGGCAACGATCAAAAAAGTATACACCAGATTGGTAAGGATACCCTGGCGGGAGGTTATATCAAGAAACGCAATGCCGTACCCTTCCGGCGCAGGATTGACCATATAGGCCCAATCATTGCCGTCCAGCTTGAAATCTCCGGTTTCTTTGTTCTGAGACAGGGCGGCTTTTTTTGCATTTTCATAGAATTCGGCATCCGTATCAAAGGGAGATTTAAAGGTAGTAATATTCCCCTGGACGTCCGTCGTTATATAAAATGAAATGGAGCGTTCGGGCCTTGGGTAGTCCTCTCCCGGCTCCGGCTGGAAATTGCCGGAATCGCGCCTGGAGGGCCCGGGGCCTTTATCGGGCATCCGGTAGGATTCGGAAATCTTGCGCAGCTCCATCGATATTTCCGAGCTGACATTGCGGTAGGTGATCAGGTAAATGGCTGCAAAGGCAATCAGCATCATAACGGAGATGATAACCAGATTTAAAAGCAGAAATCTGTTTCTAAGCTTCCGGAACATTTTGCTTCACCTCCAGAACATAACCTACACCCCGGACAGTGCTGATTACCACCGATGACTTCAGGAAAGCAAGCTTTTTTCTCAAAAAGGAAATGTAAACCTCCACATTGTTATGCTCCGCCTCGGAGTCAAACCCCCACAGCTTTTCAATGACAAGCTCCTTTGAGGTGACGGCGTTTTTTCTTAAAATAAGCAGTTCCAGCAATTCGCTTTCCTTTAAGATGAGCTTTATTTCCTTACTGCTTCGGGATAGCCTGAGGGTGGCCGTGTTCAGCTGGATATCTCCGAATTTTAACGTGTTGTCCGGCAACACTTCACCCTTGCGCCTGGAAGCAGCCCTTATTCTAGCCAGCAATTCTTCCGTAGCAAAGGGCTTGGACAGATAGTCATCGGCGCCGCTGTCCAGGCCTTTGACCTTGTCCGGGATTTCGCCCCTGGCGGTCAGCAGGATGACCGGCGTGGAAATTCCTTCCCGGCGGATGGTTTTCAACAGACTTATTCCATCCATTCCGGGCAGCATGATATCCAGCAGGATTATGTCATATATATCGCTCATGGCGTTATCCAGGCCGCTGATGCCGTCATGGACAGCATCGACGGTGTAATTGCTTTTCTTCAATATCTGGGTTAAAGCTTCTGCCAGAGATATTTCATCTTCAACGATCAATATTCTCATATCAATGGGTTCCTTTCCATATTCATTATATCACAGCCAACCTTTAATAAACCTTAAATCGGTTTTTCATAGTCAAAGTTAATTTAATCCATAAAGTCGGTAAGAGATTGCCGCATACGGCGCACATAATTATGAAAAAGTGTAGGGGCGCGCATTGCGCGTCCGCAAATGCAATCTACGTCAAACAGCTATCCAGACGGCCAATGGCCGCCCCTACACTGAATGCCCTACGTCCAAATGGCCCATTCATACCAATGACAAACAAAGTAGGTTTCATCAACCCGCACAACATGTTAATTTAAGGTTAATTTAAGGTTAATCCCGTAGGATGGAAGCATGCTGAAAAGAGTGAAAGGAGTAAAACATGGCAATAGAGGTTTTTAACAGATATGAAAACAAGTTCCTGATGGACGATACCACGTATGGCCGGATCCTTGACCGGCTGCTTGACGATATGGAGCTGGACGAATACAACAAGACCCATGAATTCTATACAATAAGCAATATTTATTATGACACAAAAGACAATTACCTCATACGGACCTCCGTGTCAAAGCCTGTATACAAGGAAAAATTGCGGCTTAGGGCATACGGGATTCCCGGGCCGGATTCAAAGGTGTACCTGGAGATAAAGAAAAAATTCAACGGCTTGACAAATAAAAGAAGAACCTCCATCCGGCTCGACACGGCGTATGATTTTGTCAATACGGGGATGAAGCCGGAGATAAAGGAGAATATGAACAGACAGGTGATCAATGAAATCGAGTACCTTTTAAGCCTTTATCGACCGGAGCCAAAGCTTTATCTGGCTTATGACAGAAAAGCCCTCTTTGGCCGGGGGGAACAGGACTTGCGGATAACCTTCGACACCAACATAAGGACAAGAAGAGACGATCTGAGGCTTGAAAGCGGAGACCATGGCGAGGCTTTGCTGGAACCCGGCCAGTGGCTGATGGAAGTCAAGGTGGGAAAGAGCATTCCCTGCTGGCTGTCCCAATTGCTTTCGGATTACAGGATATACCGCATCGGTTTTTCAAAATATGGCAGGGAATACAACAGATATTTATCAAATTGCATAAATCGGAAGGGAGTAAACAATCCATGCTTGAATCATTTTTCAGTGCAACCGCAGCTGATACCGCAATACCTTTAACCAGTGCGCTGCTGACAATCGTCATAGCCTTTGTACTGGGCGGCATTATCAGCGTTACCTATATGAAAACCAGCAATAAAAACGGCTTTTCGCAGAACTTTGCCCTGACGCTTGTGATGACGCCTGCCATCGTTGCCATCATCATTCTTTTGATCGGCAGCAATATCGCAAGAGCCTTCAGCCTGGCCGGGGCCTTTTCGATCATCAAGTTCAGAAGTGCGCCGGGCGACCCCAAGGATATCGCTTATGTGCTTTTTACAATGGCGGGAGGACTTGCCTGCGGCTCCGGATATTATGGCTATGCAGTCCTGTTTACCATCGTTTTATGCTTATTGATGATTTTTCTCAAAATCATTCATTACGGCGCAGGGAAAAGCTCACAGAAGCTGCTTAAGATAACCATACCCGAAAACCTGGACTATGAAGGAGCCTTTGACGAGGTCCTGGGCAAATATACCACAGAGTATGAGCTTAAAAAAGTCAGAACAACGGACCTGGGCAGTCTCTATGAGCTGGTATACAACGTAGCCATTGACAATGGGACAAGCCAGAAGGAATTCATTGACGCTTTGCGGTGCAGGAACGGAAACCTGAATATTTCATTGTCCATGAAGGATGAAACAGCAGAGTTCTAGAACGACGGTGAAGCTACCGGAAGAATTAAGCGTTGAAACGTCCGTGATTGTTTTTTCAGGGCGCACAAATGCAAGGAAAATCACGGAGCCTTCACTGCAGTATGATGACAGGATATTTGTAGAAAAGGAGATAAGAGACATGAAACATAAATTTTATATGCTTAAATTGCTGGCGGCGCTGTTAAGTGTTTTCATTTTGACTTCCTGCGCCGGCAATGCGGCACAGAATACAAAGAATGACCCACAGCAGGCGGAAAACACTTCCGCGGATGCGGAAAGCAGCGGAAGTGAAGACGCCTTCATCATTACCGGAGATATGGTGTCCTATGACATAGACGACAGTTATACCGACTGGGAAAATCAGAACCCGGTCTACATTGAGCTCAGCGGCGCCACTGCCGCAATAAAAGGCCAGGGGGCGGCGGCAGAGGGCGGCAAAATCAGCATAACAGCCGCCGGGACCTATGTCATAAGCGGGAAGCTGGAGAATGGACAAATTATTGTAGATGTACAGAATAAGGGAATTGTCCGGCTAGTTTTAAACGGAGCGGAAATACACTGCAGCGACAATGCGCCGGTTTATATAAAAAACGCAGGGAAAGCCATTGTTTCCTTGCCGGAAGGTACCCGGAACACCCTAACGGACGGCAGCGAATATGTTTTGTCCGAGCCGGATTCCGACGAGCCCAGTGCGGCTATTTTCAGCAAGGATGATCTTACGGTCAACGGAACAGGCAGTCTAACTATACAGGCAGGCTACAAGGATGGAATTACTTGCAAGGATGAGCTTAGAATCACCGGGGGCAGCATTCATATCGCTGCTGTTGACGACGGACTGGTGGGACGAGACATGGTGCTGGTCAGGGATGGAAGCATAAACATTGAAGCAGGCGGAGACGGAATCAAATCCACCAATGACGCTGATGCCGGAAAAGGATTTATAGCCCTTGAAGGAGGTGCCTTTGCCATAAAGGCAGGTATGGATGGGATCCAGGCGGAAACCTCCATGCTTGTCACGGGCGGAGAATTCGATATTTCTTCCGGCGGGGGCAGTGCCAATGCGGCTGCGAAGGCCGGGAACAGCCGGCAGGGCTTCATGGGAAGGCAGGAGGATACTGCAGCTGCCGACACAACGGAAAGCGGCGGACAGAGTAAAAAAGGGATTAAAGCCGCTTCAGACATAACCGTCGGTGGTGGGACCTTTGCCATCGATTCCTCGGACGATGCCATCCACAGCAACAACAGCATTCATATCGCAGGCGGCGACATAACCGTCGCTTCCGGTGACGATGGCATTCATGCGGATTCCTCCATAGAAATAAAAGGAGGAAAAATTGATATCAAAAAGAGCTATGAGGGCATAGAGAGTATGGTTATCACTATAGCGGACGGTGAAATCCATATCGTCGCCAGTGATGACGGGATCAATGTAAATGGAGGAAATGACGGCTCCTCCGTGAACGGGAGGCCGGGGCAAAATGCCTTCGCCGTATCGGAAAACAGCGTGCTGAACATCAATGGCGGCTATATTTCTGTGAATGCTTCGGGCGACGGATTGGATTCCAACGGATCGATCTATTTTACCAACGGCACGGCGGTGGTAAGCGGCCCTACGGACAACGGCAACGGCGCCGTCGATTATAATGGAACCTTTGAAATGAGCGGCGGACTGCTGGTAGCGGCCGGAAGCGCAGGAATGGCGCAGGCCCCTTCAGAAGCCTCGGCGCAAAATTCCATCCTGATGTATTATCCCGGCATACAGGAGGCAGGTACCCTGATTCATCTGGAAGACAATAAAGGAAATAAGGTGGTGACCTTTGCACCGGAAAAAGAATATCAATCGGTGGTCATATCTTCTCCGGCGCTGGAAAAGGAGACGGAATATACTCTTTATACGGGAGGAACATCCACAGGAAGCATATCAAACGGGCTTTATACCGATGGGGCTTATCAGGGGGGAACAAAAATTATTGATTTTACCATTACCGGCTCAGTGACATGGCTGTCTGAAACCGGAGTCACAACCCAGCAGGGGTTTGGCCCGGGCGGGGGCAACAGGGCCGGCCCCGGAGGTGGAGGATTTCAAGAAGGCAACAGAAGGGCGCAATGACGGGAAAGCCTATAATCCGTTTCGAGGGGAGCGCCGGATGATGACTGCGAGGAGCCTGCGACAAAGCAATCCCAACTTCTATCCAGGATATAGCACCCTGTAGGCGCGCGCATTACGCATCCATGTCAAGGGGGACAGGTACATTGACACTGTTGTGTCAACGTTGTCAACGTACCTGTCCCCTTGACATGCTTTGTCCCCTTGACATGCTTTGTCCCCCTGACATGCTTTTACCGAGCAGCAATATGAGTATTCATTAGCAACATACTCCCGGTAATATTGACCGGTTCCATCTTCAATGATACAATGAACTTAGCTGAAATATTAGCTAAGGAAGTGGGAAAATGATTGTAAAAGCTACCGAGATCAAGAACAGTTTTGGGAAATATCTTAAACAACTGGAATCGGAAGACATCGTTGTGACAAAAAACGGCTCTCCGGTTGCAAAGATAAGCAAGTGCGACAATTGGGGAGGGGAAAGCGCTGCCGATAATGCGGGAAAGGTCTGTGAAGCGGCTATTGCATACAATTATAACAGCAGGAAAATGACCTTCGAGGAATTTCTGAAAATGAGGGAAACTACCGAAGACAGGTATGAGTATATTGATGGGGAAGCTTATTTTGTTGCTTCTCCTTCAATAACACACCAAAGGATAGTAGGAAATCTCCACGTTTCCTTCAGGCTGTGGTTCAAGGGCAAAAAATGCATGCCGTACTTTTCTCCCTTTGATGTTGTGCTGGTAAAGGGCGAAAATAACATGAACCTTGTGCAGCCCGATCTTTTGATTGTATGCGATCCGGAGAACAGGAATGAAAAGGACAGATACACCGGGACCCCTTCCCTGGTGGTCGAAGTGTTGTCGGATTCGACAACACGCATGGATCTGATCAGAAAGCTGAATCTGTATATGGATACCGGCGTGCTGGAATATTGGATTGTAAATCCTATAAGAAAAGAAGTCATCGTTTACAGCTTCAAGGATAAAGAGGCTGCGAAGATGCTGCCCTATGTCAGGGATGATATCGTCGGGTCGGTCTTGTTTGAAGGCTTGGATGTGCCGCTTGCTGAGGTGTTTGAATAGCCCCTCGCAATCCATACCCGAAGATAGTGCGGCTTCTTTTACTCATCGGTTTTTCCCTGCATTGTGCTGCGGTATGCAATGGGACTCATGTGCATATGCTGCTTGAAGATGCGGCTGAAATAAAACTGGTTCGGATAACCTACACGCTCTGCGATGGCTGAAATCGGTATATCCGTATCGATCAACAGCTGGGCTGCCATATTGACCCTGATTTCGGTCAGGAAACGTACGGGAGTGGTATCGGAATACTTTTTGAATATTTTAGTCAGATAAGCCGGAGAATAGCTGAAATCGCCGGCCAGCGTCTGCATATCGATCTGCTTGCTGTAATTGTCGACAATGAAGCTTTTGATCAGTTCAAAAGCCTGCTTGGGGGATGCTCCGGCCGTGTCCATGTAAGAATTCAGCGATCCGGCTTCCTCTCCCGAGAGGATGGACGCAAGCTTCATCAGGACATGGCTCAGATCCTCGGAACGCACGGGCTTTAGCAGATATTCAAAAACACTTGCGCGTATTGCCTGCTGTGCATATTCAAAATCCGCATAACCGGTCAGTATTACCGTATGAATCATGGGAAAGCTGTCATGTATTTTTTCCGCAAGCACCAGGCCGTTGATCTGAGGTATCCGGATGTCGGTAAAAACCACATTGGGCATATGCTGTTTTATGAGCTCCAGGGCAGCGGCACCATCCATGGCTGTCGCAACTACCTTGAAATGCTCGGAGGTCTTGTGGATCTTGCTGACAATATGATTCAAAATAAGCTCTTCATCTTCCACAACAATGATTTTAAAGTATCTTGGCTTGTTATCCAATCCTATCACTCCTGTCTTTCCGTGCTGTTTTGCGCCGGTGCTTCTATGGCGATGATGGCTCCGCCCTGTTCGTTATTGCCTATGGAGAAATGCACATTTCTTTTGTAAAGCAGCAGCATCCTGAGGTATGCATTAAGCAAGCCCATTCCGTTAAACTCCAGCGAAGGCAGAAGCTTGGTAGAATCTATCCTTCGGATCTCAGCCATTACCTTTGCTTTCGTATCTTCGTCGAAGCCCGGGCCGTTGTCTTCGATTAAAAGCCAGAACGAAGCGTCGCAGAGATTTCCCGACACGCGGATGGACCATGGTGGTTTTTTGGTGGTGCAATATCTTATTGAATTTTCCACCAAAAGCTGGATAATCAGTTTGGGGATGGGAATGTGCCTTAATTCGTCCCGGATATCAACCGTGTACTCCAGGCTTGGGAAACGTGTTTTCATGCAGTCGACATACATCTGGACATATTCAAGCTCCAGGCCAAGGGGGACCATTGATTCTTTGGCTCCCGAGCTGTAACGGAGAAGTCCGGACAGCTTTTCGCACATGGTCTCAATTTCATCGTTCATATTTCCGGAGGCCATGGCTGCGATGGTCGAGAGGGTATTGTAGATGAAATGCGGGTTGGTCTGTGCCTGAAGCGCAAGGATTCTGGCCTGCATTTCGTGGGTCTGGGTGAGAAGAAGCTTCTTCATGGAGTCGCTGAGCTTGTATTTCATCACCGTAATGATGCGGTTCAGCTCCGAGAGCTCGAGAATATTGCTTTCAATGGATTCGAATTTGTCGTCGGAAATGGTTTCCAGGTTTATGCTTTTAATTGAATGATACAGCCGGTAGATCGGTTTGGTAAAGCTCCTGGACATCCAGTAGCAGAAGGGCACCATTAAAACCAGAACAACCAGCAGCATGCCGAAAATGATCACAAGCAGCGGCTTAAACTCCGACATCAGTTCATCGTCCGTCACCGATACGGCCATCAGGAAATCCGATTGCTCAGACTGCAAAAACAGGATATGCTCCTTCTCTGCGTCCAATTTCATCCATGGATTGTCTTCCGGCTTCTGCCCGGTATACTGCCGGTACAATGCGGAATAGTCTGCGCCGGTCTTTTCCGGATGCTCCAGAGGGAATACCACCTCGCCGTCAGGGCGGAATACCGTTATATTCATATTGGGGATACGGAGGTTTTCTGCAGAATGGAAAACCTGGTCATAGCGTTGTATCACTTCCGCAAAGCCCTGGGGGACATTCAGATTATTGGTGATCTGCCGGACAAGGGAGATATAAAGCTTGCCCTCTTCATATTTTGCAACGGAATACAGCCGTTCGTCACGGTGCGGAGAGGTGAAGCGCTTTGCCGAAGTCAAGGCTGAAATGTCAAACCACTCAAAGGATTCGACCCTTATATCGTGGTAATACCCATTGTCTATTCCGGTACCGAAAAATCCCGTTTTTGTTCCGTAGATGTAGACCTGCGGCACGGACAGGTTGGGTCCGATCGTGGCAAAGAGTATTTCGGTAAGATACCTGGAGTTCTGGTTGATACGGAAGCTTGAAGGGATATCTTTCATGGAGAAATCCTTTAAGAATTCGCTGAAGCGGTCCTTTACCACATTACTGTAAATAATGCTCAGAGATATGGAGTTCATCGTGGAAAGCTCTTTGTCGATCTGCCGCAAGACCGATTCGGATTCGCGTCCCAGGGAGTCCAGCATATCCGTCCGGTAATAGTTGACCTGCCAGAACAGGATCACTGTGAGGAATGCGGTACTAAGAAGCAGTATGATGGCAAAGGTTATGATAAACAGCTTTGTACGGATTTTTATAAGATTCGGGACGGCATTCCTTTTAATTCTTTTCAGCATGGCGATTCCTCTCAAAATGCAGGCATTTTTTCCAAACAGTAAAAAAAAGATATATTGTGGAATGTTTTTTCCATTTGATTCGTCTCCATTATACCATATAATTAGAATCAGGTAAAACAAGTCGTTCTGCAGAACCGACCAAATTGGATTGTGAAAAGTAAATTATCAAATTTTGAGGAGGAGAACGATGAAAAGGTTATTGGCATTGCTTATGGCAATGATTGTTACAGTCACGCTGTTTGCCGGCTGTACGAAGAACGGGGATTCTTCCGGAGGAACCACCGGTGCTGTGACGGAAGGCGAAAAGTCTACGGAATCCACCGGAAAGGCAAAATCGGATGTGACCCTTACCTATATGGCAAGCCAGGATTGGATCTACGACTCGGAATATACCCTTGCCGAGAATTTTGAAAAGGAAACAGGCATCAAGCTGGATTTCCAGGTCGTCCCCGCAGACCAGTATTCCAATCTTCTTTTGACCAAGCTGAATACCGGAGAGTGCACGGATATTTTCGGAAATCAGAGCGGCAAATTCGACCTTATTTCCCAGCTGAACATTGAAAAGAATGCGGCGGAGCTTTCCAACGAGCCGTGGGTTGAACGGTTTGACAAGTTCAGCGCGGCCGAGCTTTCGGCAAACGGCAAATTATACGGCGTAACCATTTATGACAATACCACGGATTTCTACGTCGTCTACAACCGCAAGCTTTTTGACAAGCTGAGCCTCAAGGAGCCGACAACCTATAACGAGTTCAAGTCGGTTTGCGAAGCAATCAAGGCGGCGGGTACCATTCCCGTTTACGAGTGCATCTCCGAAGGCTGGCACCATGTCATGTGGTTCTGTGAGATCGGTGAGCGCTACAATGAGATCACCCCGGGCCTTATCGACAAATTGAACAGCAATCAGGCGACCTTTGCGGAGACAAAGAGCTTTGCGGACAATATCAGCCAGATCGCCGAAATGGCAAAGCTGGGTTATTGGGGAGACAATTACATGTCCAACACCTATGCCGATCTTCCCAAGGCGCTGAACGAAGGGAAATATGCCATGACGCTGGGCAAACCCGGTACAATCAACGAGATCGTGGCGTATGATCCGAATAATTGCACCGCGGATGACTTCGGACTGTTCCTCATACCGTTGAACGACAACCAGATTCTCAATGTGCATCCTGCAGCGGCTTCCAAGTTTATTTACTCCGGTTCCCAGCATATTGGCGAAGCCAAGCAGTATTTCGACTATCTCTGCCGGCAGGAAAACCTCCAATTTATTATTGACAATGAACCGCGCTATGAGAATCTTCCTTTTTCCGGCCTGAATGCCAAATATTCCGATTACACCAAGGAATTCATGGCCAAACACAAAAAGCAGGGCGTCGTTTTGCAGGACCAGGTCAAATATCTCAATCCCCAGTGGTATGACATCGGGAAAGACATTGCCGCCGTCCTGACAGGGACGATGACTCCGGAGGATGCGGTGAAAAATATCGACAAGCGCAGGACCGATCAGGCCGAAGCAAACAAGGATGCAGCCTGGGTCAAGTGACGGGGGAGGCGCAAGCCTTCCGGCACGAAGCTGCGGAAACAGTAAGTACTCCTAAACGAATGCGGATGAACGGAAGAAATAAACCGGATTTTCTTCCGTTCCTTCGTTCAACGAGGGCAATCAATGAATAAAAAAAGAGTTTATCCTGTTTATCTTGCAATGGGGGCGGTCGCCTTATACGGAGTCCTGTATCTGATACCGGGCCTTATAGGGATCGGCTATTCCTTTACCGACTGGTCAAGCTATTCAAAAGAGCTGAATTTTGTCGGGCTTGACAACTTTGCAAAAATCTTTTCGGCAGACAATGAATACCTTTTATATATGGGCAATACGCTGAAATTCACGTTTTTGACGGTTGTGCTGAAGACCGTGCTGGGGCTGGCATTTGCGCTTCTTCTTGTAAAGAAGATCGTTGCACGGGACTTTCACCGTGCAGTACTTTTTATGCCTTCGGTCCTATCCCTGCTGGTTACCGGGCTGGTGTTCAAGTCGATTTTCAATCCCGAGACAGGCTTGCTGAATTCCTTCCTGCGCTCAACCGGGTTGGACTTTATGGCACAGAAATGGCTGGTTGATCCTGCCACCGCATTTGGGTCCATCATCGGCGTGGATGTATGGCGGGGTACCGGATATATCATGTGCATTATCATCGCGGGTCTGCAATCCATACCCGAAATGTACTATGAAGCGGCTAAGATTGACGGCGCACATTCCTTTCAGCGTTTTTGGCACGTGACTTTGCCCATGCTTATGCCTACCCTTATGGTGACGACCGTACTCAATATGCTCTACGGGCTGAAAGTGTTTGACATTGTATTCGTGCTTACCAACGGCGGGCCGGGAAGAATTACGGAGGTTCTCTATACTTCCGTGTTCCGGGAATTTTCCCAGGGTAAATATGCCCTTAGTACTGCCATGTCATCAATCATGTTCGTAGTTATGGTAATTGCGGGATATTTTATTATACGGATGATGAGCAGAGAGGAGGTGGATGAATGAACAGGACCGGACGTGTTATCGCTGCAGCTGTAAAAAATCTTTTCATTGCAGTGATCTCCCTTGTTATTCTTGTCCCGGTTTTCATGATCTTCATCAATTCCTTCAAGGACAAGCGCCAGTCTTCTTCCATGGGCATGGAGCTTCCGGAGGTCTGGCATTTTGAAAATTTTCTGACGGTCATCGAGAAGGGAAAACTGGTCCAGTCATTTCTGAACAGCATCGGATATTCGGTGTTTGCCGTTGTCATAAGCGTATTGCTGGCTGCACTGGCCGCATTCGTCCTTTCACGGAACCGGACCAAATTCAATCGTTTCCTGTATTATGTCATGATCATGGGAATTGCCATGCCCATTAACTTCGTGGCCCTGATGAAGGTCATGCAGTTCCTTCAGATCATTAACACAAGGACAGGGCTGGTGCTTCTTTATGCGGCGATTCAAATCCCCTTCAGCGTATTTTTGATTTATGCCTTTGTAGGAAGCCTCCCCGTAGAGCTGGATGAGGCTTCCATCCTGGACGGCTGCAATTCGCTGCAATTATTCGGGCTTGTGATTCTTCCCCTGTTGAAACCGGTGATTATCACTGTTTTTATCCTGAACTTCCTGAATACGTGGAATGAATTCGTCCTTCCGCTTTACTTCATGAATGACTCGCGTTCGTGGCCCATAACCCTTTCCGTTTACAGCTTTTTCGGGCGCTACTCCTCGGACTGGCACCTGGTCTGCGCCGATATCGTCCTGATCTGCATCCCGGTTGTGGCCGTTTACCTGCTGGGACAGCGATATATCATATCGGGGATGACTGCCGGCGCGGTCAAGGGATGATTGTGTGACGCGACAAACAAGCATTGCAAGAAAAAATACACATGAATGGGGAATGTTTATGCAGAAAGAACCTCTCTATTGCTACGAAACCGGGCAGGATGGCGGAAAATTGAGAGTTATGGCCATTACACCGGAAATAATAAGAATCACATATACAAAAAAGGACAGCTTTTCCAAAACGCCGAGCCTAATGATTGTATGGCATGACGAAACGCCGGTTCCCGTGGAAATGTCCGAAGATGAGTCAGCCGTTACCTTAACGACTGGAAAGGTGACAGTGGTTATAAACCGTCGGACGCTTGCTTGCAAATACTATGACGGAAACGGCTTCCTGCTGTTGTCGGAAAACCAGCGGCGTCCCAGGGAATTGGAGGAGGTTGAGGTTTACCGCTATGCGCATGGGGATGAAACGACCATAAGCCAGCGTACTACCGTAGATGGCGTGCGTGTGGATGCCAGAAGCCTCAAAGGCGTTTTTGACCGGATGGCCTTCCATACGAAGCTGAACCTTGATTTTTCGGACGGAGAAGCGGTTATGGGCTTCGGCTCCCATGAAGAAGGCTATTTGAACCTGCGGGGGAAGAGCCGGTTTCTCTACCAGCAGAACATGAAGGCCTGCGTACCCTTCTTCTGGTCCACCCGCGGCTATGGGATGCTTTTTGACAGCTATACCGACATGACCTTTCATGACGACGGTTATGGCTCCTATCTATGGACGGACGCGGATGAGGAGATGGACTATTATTTTGTAGCCGGAGGAAGCTTTGACAGGGTCATCGCGGGATACAGGAGACTTACGGGGAAAGCCCCCATGCCTCCCCGGTGGAGCTTTGGCTTCTGCCAGTCCAAAGAGCGTTATACCAGCGCGGAGGAGCTCCTTGAGGTTGCCGGTGAATACCGCCGCCGCGGCATCCCTCTCGATCTGATGATCCTGGACTGGAAAAGCTGGGAAGGTGAGCTATGGGGCGAGAAGATATTTGACAGCACACGCTTTCCCGACCCTTCTGAAATGATGGAAAAGCTGCACGGCGACAATGTGAAACTGATGATATCCATCTGGCCCCATATGGCCCCGGGAGGGAAAAACCACCGGGAATTTTCCGAAAACGGACTTCTGCTGCTGAACAATTCCACCTATAACCCTTTCGGGAAGGCGGGGAGGGAAATGTATTGGATGCAGGCGGAGGAAGGGCTGTTCCGCCATGGGATCGACGCCTGGTGGTGCGATTGTACCGAGCCCTTTGAAGCCGACTGGACGGAAAGCTCTGTAAAACCTGAGCCGGAGCAGCGCCAGAGCATGAATGTAAAAGAAGCGTCCACCTATATTGATTCAGAATATGTGTGCGCATATTCCCTTCTTCACTGCCGGGGAATATACGAAGGGCAGCGCCGGGCCTCCGAAAAGCGGGTGCTCAATCTTACGCGCTCCTCTTATGCAGGGCAGCAGCGATATGGCGCATTTACATGGTCGGGAGACATATCCGCCAACTGGACCACCTTGCGCAGGCAAATAGCGGAAGGCCTGTCTTTCACATCTTCAGGCTGTCCGTACTGGACCCTTGATATTGGCGGATTCTTTGTGAAGGACTGGAAGCAATGGTATGGCGACGGGCATTATGACAAAGGGCCGGAGGATGACGAATACCGTGAGCTCTTTGTAAGATGGTTCCAGTATGGTGCTTTCCTGCCCATGTTCCGCGTCCACGGCACGGATTTTCCCCGGGAGATATGGCGGTTCGGCGAAAAGGGGGAGCCGGTTTACGATACCCTTGTGAAATTCATCCGCCTGCGCTACAGGCTCCTGCCCTATCTATATTCTCTGGCGCATAGGGTCACAAAGGAGGATTATACTTTCATGCGCCCTGTCGCCGCCGATTTTCCCAAGGATGAAAAAGCTGCCGGCGTCGACGACCAGTTTATGCTTGGCCCGTGGCTGATGATTTGCCCTGTGTATGAAAAGGGTGCTCACAGCCGGAAGGTTTATCTGCCGGAAGATGAAAAATGGTATGATTTCTGGACGGGAATGCCGGTGATGGCGGGAAATCTCCCGGCAGAAGCTCCTCTTGACCGGATACCGGTATTTGTGAGATCGGGAGCGATCCTTCCCATGGGCCCCGTTGTACAGCATACGGGTGAAAAGGTGGCCGTGCCGCTGGAACTGCACATCTTCCCGGGAAAGTCATCCAGCTTCACCCTGTATGACGACGACGGTGAAACATACGCATATGAGCGCGGAGCATATTCGGAACGGATATTGCGCTGGAATGATGCTTCCGGAGAATTGCTGACGGAGGGCAAGACCTTTGATGGCGGCATATATGGCAGCAACACATTTAAAATAATCCTCAAAGGGAAGTGAATTGCATGAAATGGAAGGAAGACTGGGAAATGTCCCGCCGTAGACTGGTTGCATTCTGGGACAGGGAAATCGTTGACCGCTGCTGTGTGTCGGTAATTGTGACGGATCAGCGGTATCAGGAGGCCCCCATGGGGGAAACGCAGGAGGAGCGCCGCAAATGGTACATGGATCCTGCCATGGTTTATGAGCGCTGCCGCAATAAATTTGACCGCACCTATTTCGGCGGAGACGGCTTCCCATGTATCTGGCCAAACCTTGGCACCGTCGGCCACGCCAAATATTTCGGGATAAACAGCTTTGTATATATGCCGGAAACCATCTGGTTCGAGCCGGTGATCCATGATTGGGAAAAGGACCGGATAGGTTTCAATGAGGACAGCCCGGCACTGGCGGAAGATCTGGCCGTGGTTTCGGAGCTGTGCAGGCTTGCCGGAGGCGACATGATGGTGTCCATGCCGGACAACTGCGGCAACCTGGATGCGCTTTCCCTGCTTCGCGGTGAGGAATTGCTGATTGACTTTTACGAGTACCCTGACGAAATTGAAAGGGCTCTGGGGGAAATCTCCAGGGCATACCGGCATGCACAGGCAAAATTGTTCAATATCATTAAAGACAACAACGAAGGCGGGTGCACCCACGGGTGGATGAACAGCTGGGCGCCGGGAACCTTTGCCCAACTCCAGGCGGATATTTCCGTGATGCTTTCACCAAAGCTTTTCGAAAAATTTGTGCTGCCCGAGCTTGAAGAGCTCACCGGTTTTCTGGATTATTCCGCCTACCACCTGGACGGTATGGAGCAAATCCGGCACCTTGACATGCTGCTGTCTCTTAAAAAGCTGGATATTGTCCAATGGACTTCCGTTGCCGGCCAGCCGAAAGCCAGCGAATTTCTGGATGTCCTCAAGCGGATACAGGCCGCCGGAAAATGCCTGATCCTGTACCCCGAATTGGATGAGATAGAACTGCTGATGCGGGAGCTTTCATCCTACGGCCTGTACCTCATCGTAAGAACAGCGGATAGCCGTGAGCAGGCAATAGACATTATCAAAACGGTGGAGAGGCTTACACATTGAACAACGTCACAGTCCCGCTCCTCTTAGGTGGAGGTTACCGATTGAAAAAGCTGTCATGTACTACAGTGAAAACATCCAAATTATATCAAAGAAGTTTTCGCTGTAGTATAAGTGGTGGGTTGCAATCCTCAATTGACGTTGTTCAAACGCCACGTATAGGCGTGGCGCACGAAGTGTAGCGCAGGACGAATACATTTCGCCCGCAGCGAGGGGGTATGGGGGGATGCCCCCATTGGAAATTGAACTAATTATAGCAAAACAGATGGTTTATAAAATGGAGAGTGATGGATATGAGCTTTATGGACAGGTTCGACCTGAAAGGCAGATGCATTATGGTGACAGGCGGCGCACAGGGCATCGGCAGGTGCGTGGCGGATATACTGGCTCAATGCGGTGCGTATGTAGGTATTGTCGATATAAACGGAGAATTGGCCCTGAGCACGGCGGAAAGTATCAAAGAAAATCATAATATAAAGGCTTGTGCCTACGGCTGCGATGTTACAAATTCGGAGATGGTCAAGGATGTATTTGCAGCCTTTTTATCCGATTTCGGCACCCTTGACGCCGTTTTCAACAATGCGGGAATCGTTATACACAAGGAGGCTGAAGCAGTAAGTCCGGCTGAGTGGCTCAAAGTTATGGACGTCAATCTCAACGGCATCTTTTATGTTGCCCGGGCAGCGGCAAGGCAGTTCATAAAGGAGAATAAAAAGGGTTCCATTGTAAATACCGCCTCCATGTCGGGAGTCATCGTGAACATACCGCAGCGACAGGCATCATACAACGCCTCCAAAGCAGGGGTTATACAGCTTACGAAATCACTGGCCGTCGAATGGGCTGAAAAGGGAATACGTGTAAACTGCATAAGCCCCGGATACATCCGTACTGAAATGACAGGAGCGGTGCGTGAGGACTGGAGACAGTTCTGGGAAGGCCTGATCCCGTTTAAGCGTATGGGTACTCCCGAAGAGCTTGCCGGAGCAGTGGTTTATTTAATGAGCGATGCATCTTCCTACACTACCGGGCTTAATATGATCATTGACGGAGCTTTTACATGCATATGAATCTCCGGCTCACGGTTATTTTGAAAATATATACGGATTGCTTTTGAAAGAATCTAACATGTTCTAAGGCTCAGTGTGTGCACGCTAAAAAGCCTTCTTTTTTTACAATTATAAAGGATATGGAACAGCAGCCGACGGTCATAGACATTGTTCGACGGATCCAGGCCGATGAGCTGTTTAATCCTATTCAGCCTGAACAAAACGGTATTGCGATGCAAATATAGCGCTTTCGCAGTATTGTCGACATTCAGGCTGTTTTTGTAGTAGGCTTCAACGGTAGTGATATGAATATCCTTTCTTGAATTGTGTTTGGGGTATACATTTGGTTTTATATGCATAATGGAAAATGATAACTGGCAACATACAAAAAATATAACACAGAAAAGGATTATATCTTGTCCATGCCGAATTACTGTATTAACATGATAATATTCATGGGAGCCTGCATTTTGAAAGAGGGTTGAATCATATGGATATCCCAGGGGGAGAAAAAACCATAAACAATAAGTTATCCGATGAAAAAGAAATAGCGGATTGCCCGTATGAACCAAGAACAATCCGTTATGAAGAATTGCCCAAGCTCTTGAGCCTATACAGGCAACTGCATCCGGAGGATCCTGAGGATCATCCGGAAGAGCTGCTGGATCCGCTTTGGGATGAAATTTATAATGATCCAAACCTATATTATATAGTAATGGATGAAAACGGTGAAATTGTTTCCTCCTGTACGATTTCCATTATTAAAAACCTCACAAGAGGGTTAAGACCCTATGGCCTGATTGAAAATGTAGTCACCCACAAGGACTACAGGAAAAGGGGCTATGGCACCAGGGTGCTCCATAAAGCGATTGATATTGCAAGAAAAAATAACTGCTACAAGGTAATGCTTATGACCGGATCAAAGAACGAAGATACCTTGAGGTTTTATGAGAAAGCCGGCTTTGCCAGGGGAATAAAGACGGGGTTTATCGTCAATTTGCAGACATGCGAATCTATTGCCCTGATGGGAATAAAAGATGTGCTTTCAAAGCGAAGTTAAAGGATAGGTGAATCACGTGCATTACAGAGAAATTGGAAAAACAGGGAGCCGTGCCGGCATCATTGGCCTGGGCTGCGAGCATTTGGACGGTATGCCTTACGGACAGATCAAGGAGATCGTCGACGCGGCGCTGGAGCAGGGGATCAACCTGTTCGACGTGTTCATGCCGGGGAAGGAAGTACGGGAAAACATCGCAAAGGCGCTTGGCAGCCAACGTAGTAAGGTGATGATCCAGGGGCATATCGGTTCGACGGATATCGGCAGGCAGTACGACATCAGCCGCGACCTGCCGGTGGTTCAGCGGTATTGTGAGGAACTGCTGCGCATTTTCGGCGGCTATATAGACTTTGGCATGATGTTTTTTATCGATTCCGAGGAAGATTATAACGGTGTGTTCAACAGCGGCTTTGCCGACTATGTGCAGCGGCTCAAAACACAGGGCGACATCAGCCACATCGGCTTTAGCTCCCATAATCCCGGGATGGCGATGCGCGTGATCGAGACAGGACTGCCGGAGATGCTTTTGTTCAGCATCAATCTGGCGTTTGATCTTTACCCGGCCGAGACCTATGTGCTTGATGAGCTTGAACAGCTTGATTCTGCGGCGTTTCGGGGGATTGATCCCAAACGTGCCGCACTCTACAAGTTCTGTGAGCAGAAGGGAGTGGGCATAACCGTGATGAAAACGCTGGGAGCCGGCAAGCTGCTCTCGCCCATGCACACACCCTTCCAGAAGCCCATGACCGTCGCGCAATGCATCCACTATGCCCTGACCCGTCCGGCTGTTGCCAGCGTTCTGCTGGGCTGCAAGACACGCGGAGAAGTGCTGGACGCTGTGCGCTATCTTGACATGAGCGACAGCGAGCGCGACTACACCAGTGTACTGAACACGCTACGCAACGATTTCCGGGGCAACTGTGTGTATTGCAGCCATTGCCAGCCCTGCCCGGTTGAAATCGATATCGCAGCTGTAAACAAATACCTGGATATTGCCCGGCTGGATGAGGGAAATATCCCGCCGTCTATCCGTTCCCACTATTCGGCGCTTGCCCATGGCGGTGCAGAATGTATCGGCTGCGGAAGCTGCGAAAAACGATGTCCCTTTGGCGTGGACATTATCGGCAACATGGCGGCCGCCGCGCGTATGCTCGGGTAAATGTCGGTGATTAGGAAAAGCCTGCGTTGAAATTATCTCCGGTGCCGGTGATGTTTGAGGCGCCTCGGCATAGAGCATAAAGACTGCCTTATGGCCGGGAAGGAAGACATCTGCCGGGTGGCAGCCTTCCTGAAGGAAATATTGATAGGGGACAAAGTGAGCAAAATGTGGTGGGAAACCAGGATGAAAGGGTGATAATGAGCAGCATGGGAAAAAATTATTATGATATAACCATGGATTTTTCGGCAGGAATGATGGTATATCCGGGAGACCCGCCTGTGGAAATCATAGAAAAAAGCAGCATAAAAGAAGGTGGTCTCTATAATCTGTCGGTCATCACCTTCGGTTCCCACACGGGCACCCATATTGATGCCCCCAGGCATTTTTACGCCGACGGACTTACCGTCGACCGGCTGCCGCTGGAGTGCTTCATAGGAAAAGCGAAGGTTCTTGAAATCAAGGGGAAGGACGCTGTGACAGCGGCCGATTTAATGGATTTTGACATAAACAAGGGGGACATTGTCCTTCTAAAGACAAGAAACTCTACAGCAAAGCAAACGGGTGTGTTTGATACCGGTTTTGCCTATCTGACCCTCGACGCCGCAGAGTATTTATGCCGGAGGGAAATCAGAACCCTCGGCTTTGATTATCTTTCGGTGGAAAAATATCAAAGCGATGTGCCGGAAGTCCACTATTTGCTTCTGAAACACAATATCGTCATTTTAGAGGGACTTTTGCTCAGAGACGTTGTCCAGGGCGAATATGATATGGTGGCGCTTCCCATAAAAATTACCAATGGGAACGGCAGCCCTGTCCGGGCAGTGTTGATCGAGGATAAATAAAAGATGGGATGAGGATTTATAGTATAATAATTTGCGAAGGATATGCGATAAGAGAAGTTCAAGCGGTATGGGAAAAAGGTATTCGCTCTGCGGGTCAGCCGTATCTCTGTACCTCTGGGAGCTTAAAATTATCGATGATGATATCGGCGTTGAAAGTGGTGAAGCATTGGAAACAGGTGGAAAAGAAAAAATAATCAGGGTCCTGTCCACGGAATTCATTATCCATAGAGACTTTACACCTCTCAGGGATGGAGAAGGAAATATTGTGATCGGTGAAACGGTCAACGTATTGGTAAAGAATTCGTCCGGCAGTCTTGTGATCCTGGAAATTATCGACGGGGACCTTCTGAGTGCGGGGGAAATCCAGGCAAGGCTTGCGGGGAATACTTCCCGGCTTGCAGATATGAATGCGGCGCGCTACCATTATATTTTTGAAGTATTCCTCTTCCGGTCGGAAGTGCCGCAGGACAAGGCCAAAGCCCTTGAATCCGGGCAATCTCACAGGACGATGGACAGAAAATTTCTCAAGTGCGTCAGTGTCAGCCTGGAATCAGGCGCGATAGAGAAGTATTTCAAAGTGCCGCTGACGGATTTCGGCATTACCAGCCTGATCCGCACCTGGCGGGAGTCTGGAGTTGAGGAGGCGAGTTCCGAAGCGGAGCTTGAGGAGGTGGTTCGCCGGAGGGAGTCTGAACGGGGAATTGAGTTTAAGTCGAAAACTCCGTGGGTTACCTATGGGCTGATCACCTTAAACATACTGGTCTGGGGCCTCTTGAACCTGTATGCTCTTCTGGGCGCAGGAAGCTATGATGAATTGCTGTCTGTTTTCGGTGCCAAGGTGAATATAAATATCCTCCAGGGCGAGTATTGGAGGTTTTTGACCCCGGTTGTCCTGCACTCCGGCATTTTACACCTGGTGATCAACTGCTATTCCTTATATGCAGTGGGTGTCGTAGTGGAAAGAATTTTCGGCCATGGAAAGTTTCTTGTGATTTACCTGGCTGCAGGGATTTTGGGGAATATTGCAAGCTTTTCCTTTTCAGCCAATCCCGCTGTGGGGGCATCCGGGGCCATATTCGGACTGATGGGGGCGCTGCTGTATTTCGGACTGAAAAAGCCTGCGGCATTCAAAACTTATTTCGGGCATAATGTGATTGCTGCCATTATCATCAATCTGACGTATGGGTTCTCCAGGGCAGGAATCGATAATTATGCCCACATGGGAGGACTGGTCGGGGGATTCCTGGCGACAGGCATCGTCAATCCCACGGTCAAAGAAAAGTGGTACTTGAGAAGACTGCTGTTTGTCATTGTGGCAGTAGCGCTCACAGGATCGGGGCTGTATTACGGTTTCAGCGGCAAGCAGAACAGAGCGCTGGTCATGGTTCACGAAATGGAGCAGTATGACCGGGAACAGCAGTGGAGCAAGGCGGAGGAAGCTGCCGAAAAGATTTTGGGTCTGGAGCTGCGGGACTTGAGCACAAGGGTAGAGGCCTTATGGACCCTTGCAAAGGTGGAAGCCATGCAGAATAAATATGATGAAGCGGTAGAGCATGCACAGTTATTGATCCGTATCGATCCAAAAAACGGCCATTATCTTTTGGGCTTGCTTTATTATGACATGCAGCAATATGAGCACGCAAAGGAGGAGCTGCTTCAGGCAAAGGCACTGGAGGCACCCTACGAAAATATCGACGCACTGCTCAAGGACATCGACACGAAACTCAAGTGAAAGGAGGGGCCCCTGTGTATCTTGCATATTCCTCAAGGACTTCGGAAAGCGCTTCCACATAAGCTTTAATATCGGGGTCCGGGAGGAGAAGCTGAAACAGGCGGTAAATATCTCCTAATCAAATTTAATTTCGGTATTTTCCCCCGACATTCCTGCAATTGCGCCTTTGTTCAGCAAAATAGTGTTAGATGGGTGCGCAATCAACCATTTGTTTACGGCAAACAAATATCCCGAGCTTTCATCCGGTTTGCTTTTCAGAGGCAGGTTGGTCCCTTTTGGCAATACGACGATCGCTTTAAACCCGGCCTCTGTGGTTTTGCACGGAGTAAAATGGAGGGACGTTCCATACAACTCTACTGCGCAGCCGGAAGGGATAAAGAAAGCCTTGATATTTCCTGTGTCATAAATATTGTTTCTGATATCCTGTATTTTGCCAAGGAGCAATATCAAATCGGTAACAGCGACATTAATTTCGCTTCCTTTGTGATATTCAAGGGCGTTAAGATTGGAATTTTTGCCGTTGCAATATCCGATCTGCAGAGGCATTTCACCGTAGAAGCCACTGGAAATTCTGCCGGATACCCTCATTGCCTCCATCGCAGCATCGGATGGAACATAAACATTGCCTGTTTGCGGAATATTGGTATGTTTTTGCATATACGCGATCATTTCCGAAAAATCATATTCTTTTAAAACCCGGCCATATTCCGAGAAGGCCTCTTCTTCGGGTTTAAACATTTTTATGCCGGGATTTCGTGCTTTTATGGATTCATAGGTCATTGCAGTCAACTCCTGATTTTCTGAATAATGACAGACTCAAGGGGGCATAAGGAAGACTGCCCCCGAGGTTGGCGATTGCGCCTGTAAGCGGGCTACCTTATTATCTTCCAGCCCTTTATTCTGGAGAATATCTCAAGGGCTTTTGTAAAATCTCCGTAAGCCATGGACACGTGATGTGCAATACCGTTATAAACAACTTTGTCAAGTACGCTGCGGATATGGCTTTCAAACCGGACTTTGGCGTAAGTTCCCCTTAAAAGCTTTTCCATAGGCAAGCTCTCGCCCTTTTGCATAAAGATTCTGTATTCACCGTCAGCGGAGTCAAAGCGCAAAATGGTTACTTCTCCGCCCTTCATGACAAAATCGGCGGTAACGCCTTTTCCGCCGGCAAAATAGGTATCGAGGGATCTTGAACATTTTCCGTCCCAGAGGTTGCAGGGAGCGACCCCGCAATGCCACATCAGGGCATAATCCTCTTCAAGCTCTACCTGGGAAAGGTCTGCCAGGAATGGTGTTTCAGCTCCGATTGCCTTATGGGCGAGCATGGATAGGGTGCCTTCCACGTCGCCCTCACATCCCAGGACGATTCCTTCCGACTGAAGAAGGGACATGGCCGCGCATGGCGCAATGCCGAATTCCGCGGCAAATTCCGGCCAGCACCGGAGGACGAGTCCATCCAGATTGTGCCGGGAGACAAACTTCCCGAGTTTTGTTTTGAGTTCTCCTACTTTTTGTACCTGAAGCTGTGAAACGGAGGAAACATCAAAGATTTCTGCAATTTCTCTTACTGCCGCAGAAGTCTCGGCCTCGGAAACTTCCGTATGGAATATTTCATTCAGCTCATAGTGGTCAAGCAAAACACCTGTCTGCTTAAAGCTTCCCAATTCATCAAACCCGAGATTGAAAAAGCCATGGGCTCTGAAGCCTGCAATGCCTATGTGGGCTTTTTTCAGAGCGGCATCGATCCTGATGGCATCAATCCAGTCGGTATCTACGGAGTCGGATATAATGGAGTAATACTCACGGTTGCCTGATTTGTAGAGATTAGAGGCATTCAGGTTTACACCGCATACCGAGTTCAGCCTTATTTTACCCCCGTTATACGGAAGCTCGTTCAGGCCCCACAACAGGATCGGTTTTTTTACTACCTTGTCGATTTCAAGCACCAGATGTCCCAGGTGGAAGGTGCCGCTTATAACAATCACGGCATCCAAAGACCCGGCTGCCAGTTCCAGGGCTGCCCGTTTTGCGTCCTCCACTTCAATGACCAGGTCACGGATAAACTGGAATTCAACCTGCTCTATTTTTTGAAGCTCCCTCATGATCCCTTCGTATATTTTTCCGGCTGCTTCATAATCGAAGGTTTTTCTTGCCAGTGCGGCAACACCTATTCTTACTGACTGCTTCATAAATTCCTCCTTGTATTTGCTGCGTGTATTTGTTGCTTAAGACTCAATCAATCCGCCGGTATTGTAGAAAAACTCTCTTAAAGCCAGGGCGGTGCCTGCTATAAAATTGCTTTTCCTGTTTAGCTTGCTAAGAAGAACATATTCGTCAAAGCCTGTTTTGGCGATCAGCCTGCTAAGGGCTCCTTTGAACGCATCCATGAAAAAGCCGTTTTCGAAAGCCTTGCCGTAAAGGATTACCTTATTCGGATCATACAGGGTAACGGCGTTTGCTATTGCCAGAGCCATGTATTTTGCCGTGGTGCGTATGCAATCCTCCACCAGGGGGTCGCCTGCTTCAGCTGCCTTGTATATATTTGAAATAGTTATATTATCAGGGCTGCCCGAGCATAATTCATATAATTTCGGTGTCTTTTGCTCAGTGAATTCAAGCTTTATTTTTTCGATAACCGCCTTTTCCGAAGCAATGGTTTCCAGACATCCATACCGGCCGCATTTGCAGAGGGGGCCTTCAAAATCTACGATGGTATGTCCGATTTCGCCTGCTTCCTTATGATTTCCATAATATATTTCATTGTTGATGGTAATTGCAGAACCTATCCCCGGACCATATTTAACAAAAAGAATATTGGAGGTTTCGTCGGGATTATAGTATTCCAGCTCCCCCAATGCCAAAGCCCTTACATTGTTTTCTATAGTAATCCGTACATCAAGTGAATCCTGAAGTATACGGCCAATATCCACCTTTTTGTCCCACAAAGCGTATGCATGCTCGCTTATTCCGTTTTGCTGGTCTACTTTACCTACGATGCCTACCCCCAATCCAAGCACGTTTTCCTTCTGGATATTGGCTTTCCAGAGCATATTCAGACATTCGGAAGTAATTCTTTGAAGCAGTTGTTCCGGTTCAACGGATTTGTCGGTGGGGAACCGCTTGTAATCGACGGTTTCACCTTTCAGGTTTGATATACCGATATTTGTGTAATCTGTTTCGATATTTACACCAATGACATGTTTAAAATTGCTGTTGATATCGATAAGGATTTTTTTTCTTCCGGATCGCTTGTCTTCTTCCATGTGACCTGCTTCTACGATGATATTTTCGTCTACCATCTCATTGACCAGAATGGTGATGGCGGCCGGAGTCAATTCAAGCATTTGTGCGATATCCGCCCTGGAAACCGATCCTGTCCTTTTCAATATATTTAATATGAGAGAACGGTTCTGGTATTTGATTGTGGTCATATTGCCGCCCTTATTTATCATCATCGCTACCCGCCTTTGCAATTCGCTTACCTAATTAATTAAAAATTTTTATAAATAGTCTTTTATGAACATTATAACATCAAATGATTGAAATATACAGCATTTTTGAAAATAAATTTTTAAGTTTTTCTATAAAATTAAAAGTTGCAATTATTAATTAACACTTTTAATTTATATAAATATGATATATAATAGTGACTATAATCCTTGGAGATTAAATTTCTTATTAAGAAGGGGAAGAACATGAAAATTGCATTGGGGTCCGACAAATCCGGGTTTACGCTGAAAGAAGCGATAAAAGCACATCTGGAAAAATTGGGGCATGAGGTTCTGGATATAGGAACACGGGAATTTGAGAAAGGAATTCCTTTTTATGAAGTGGCACCAAAGGCTGCGGCGCTGATACAAAGCGGAGAATTTGAAAGAGGGATCTTGTGCTGCGGCACCGGAATGGGAATGGCGGTGGTTGCCAATAAGTTCAAGGGGATTTGTGCGGCGCCTGTTGAAAGCGTATACGCCGCCAGGAAGTGCAGGGTGATAAACAACGCCAACATTTTGGCTCTCGGCGGTTGGATTCTCGGAGAGATGATGGCTGCGGATATTGTGGATGAGTTCTTGCGTGCGGAGTTTACCGAAGGGCTTGAAGAATGGAGACGGGAATTTTTACAGAAGGCTCAAGGGAAAATCAGGGAGCTGGAAGAAGAGAAATTGAAATAGAGGAAGGGGAGTATTGCATATGAGCTGGAAGTATTACCAGCCGGTCACTATTTTTTTTGGATGCGGCAAAGTCGAGGAATTAAATGGCATTTTGACCGGGATGAAGCTCAAGAACGGGTTATTGGTAAGCGATCCCGTGTTTGCAGCTAACGGAACGGCGGATAAAATCCTGGAGTATTCGGGCGGTCTGCTGAAAATGGTCTTTTCCAATATTACACCCAATCCTACAGTGGAAAATGTAGATGAATGCGCAAGCGTAATCAGGGCTAACGGCATAGAATTCGTTGCCGCATTGGGCGGGGGAAGCTCGTTGGATTGCGCAAAAGCTGCGGCAAGCTGTGCGGCTGCTCCCTGGTCCGTCGCGGAATACCATGGCGGGAAGCGGAAATTCGGGGCGGAGCATCTGCCGCTTGTAGCCATACCCACGACTGCCGGAACAGGCAGCGAGGTAACCTCCGTGGCGGTTTTGACCGATCCCCGCAGAGGTGTTAAGGCCCCTTTGGTCAGTGACAATTTCTTTCCTGCCGCAGCGGTAATCGACCCTGTTTTGACCCTAACGGTGCCGGAAAAAGTGACGGCTTCAACGGGGATGGATGTGCTGTCCCATGCGCTGGAAGGCTTCTGGAGCAAAGGCCATCAGCCGGTATGCGACGCCATGGCCCTGCATGCGGCAAGACTGGTGTTTGAATATCTTCCGAGGGCATATAGAGACGCAACCGATATCGAGGCGAAAGAGAAGATGTGTGAAGCCGGTGTAATGGCCGGTATGGCCTTTGGGCTTCCAAAGACTGCCGGCTCCCATGCGTGTTCCTTCCCCCTCACAAATATTTATCATATCCCGCATGGTGAAGCGTGTGCTTTCACCTTGGACTCTTTTACCAGGATAAACGCCGGAGCGGAGGGCGGAAGGGTGGATGACTTTGCCAGGCGGCTTGGATTTACCGGTGCGGATGAAATGGCGGACAGAATCCTTGCAATGAAAAAAGAGATGAAGCTGAAGGTCACCCTTGGTGATGCCGGGATAAGGGAAGAAGAAATCCAGAATCTTGCCGAATTGAGCAAACACCCCAATATGCTTAACAATCCGGTGGAAATGACCCATGAAAAAATCGTGGAAATGTATGGTAAACTGATTTGATGTGAGGGATGGGCATGGAGATTTATATAATATTGCTTTTTGGTATGGTTGTTCTCATTACTCATTTTTTGGAGGGAATCACGGGTTTTGGCTGCACCGTACTGGCCCTTCCGTTTTGCATCATGCTTGTAGGCATAAAGGCAGCCGTTCCCGTGCTGGTAATCCTGGCGTGGATTTTGGCCTTATACATTGTCATCATTGCTTTCAAGGATATTGTGTGGCGTGAATACCTGAGAATAATAATTTTTGTCGGTCTGGGGCTCCCGGCGGGGATATTTTTTTTCAACAAACTGCCCGCAGGAATTCTTACCAGGATCCTGGGCGTATTCATGGTGCTTGTTTCCATCCGGGGGCTTTACATATCCTTTAAGGGGCAGAAGGTCGACAAGGAAGGCGGGAAGCAGGGAAACCTGGCAAGGCTGCTGCTCCTGCTGGGAGGTATGGTTCACGGCGCTTCTGGGAGCGGCGGTCCCTTTGTGGTGATTTATGCGGCAAAGGCATTGGCAAGCAAGAATAATTTCCGGGCGACCCTCTGCCTTGTCTGGCTGACGCTGAACAGTGTGATTATTGTTCAAAATATTGTGAACGGAGCTATAACCGCTTCCATGATCAGACTCCTGCTGTGGTGTCTGCCGTTTCTGGCTGTGGGTATGTTCCTTGGCAACATTGCGCACAAGAAGATAAAGGACAACAGCTTTACAAAAATAGTATATATGGTTTTATTATTGTCGGGTATATTTACTCTCAGGTAATTTTGCTCTGCTTGCAAAAGTTGCATGGGTAGAATCTAGGGTTGAAAAAGGGGCTGACGGTTTGGAATTTGAACCGGCAGCCCTTTTTTACTGATTTTTCACGACCTAATTCAAAATGAAATTTTTTGGTTGTAGAAAAAATTGTTTTCTCTGCGGATAAGTTTGACAAAAATGGAGTATGGTGATCCTGTAGGGGCGCGCATTGCGCGTCCACAAATGCAATCTGCGTCAAGCAGCTACCGGACGGCCAATGGCCGCCCCTACAGTGGATTCCTTTTTCGTTCCCATAGGGTAATGAACTTTCGAGGAGCTGTACTTATTTCTCCGGTTATTGTAATTTTGTATCAGCAGCCTGGTTTCATGGAGATTGCTTCTTTTGCCGCCGCTGCTATGTCTTCTGCATTCATATGGAACTTGCTTTTCAGGTAATCCATCTTTGCAACCTCTCCAAATTGGTCCTTTACGCCTATGCATTTTACGGGTATGGGGAATTCCTCGGACAGCACTTCTGCTACGGCGCTTCTGAGGCCTCCGATGGTATTATGGTTCTCGCAGGTGACTGCTGCGCCTGTTTTCCTTGCGGATGCAAGTACGGCTTCCCTGTCGATGGGTTTGATGGTGTGGATGTTGATGACTTCGGCGTCTACACCGCTGCTTTTCAGGAGGCCGGCAGCATCCAAAGCTTCCTTTGCCATCATGCCGCTAGCAAATAATGTCACGTCCTTGCCGCTTCTTAAAAGGTCCGCCTTGAAAAGGTCAAATTCGTAATCGCTGCCGAATATCGGCGGAGCGGGTTTTCTAAAAAGTCTGATATAAACCGCACCGTCATACGCAACGATTTTGGGGAGCGCTTTTGCCAGCTGCATTCCATCGACGGGCTCGAAGATAACCATGCCGGGGATGCTGCGCAATACGCCGATATCCTCCATGCTCATATGGGTTCCGCCGTTTAATTCTGCAGATATTCCGGGGTCGGAACCGATGATTTTGACATTCCTCTTCGCATAAGCGATGGAGATGGCAATTTGGTCGCATATCCTGCGTGTGGCAAAGGGGGTGAAGGAGCCGATGAAGGGGGTAAAGCCGTATGCGGCCATACCTGCCGCCATTGCCGCCATGTTTTGTTCCGCCACGCCTGTGTCGAAAGCTCTGTCCGCATATTTGTCCCGAAGTGCCAGAGTGCCGTTGGCTCTAGCCAGATCGGCATCGATGACCACAATTTTATCATTCTTTTCCATCAACTGATCCAATACATCGTGCAATACCTGTCTCATTTCCAGATTCTCGTACATTTTATCCGCCTCCTATTCCAATTCTTTCAATGCCAATATTGTTTGCTCGCCGGATATCGGCGTATTGTGATTTTTAGCTCCCATGGCCTCTATGAAGGAAACACCTTTTCCTTTTACCGTGTTCAGCAAGATCATGCTTGGCTTTCCGGTGTTGCTCTTTGCTGCTGTGATTGCTGCGTGGATTTCTTCAATAGCATGGCCGTCTTTTACATCGATGACATTCCAGCCGAAGGATTCCCATTTGCCGCACAACGGGTCCAACGACATGACCTCCCGGGTGGTGCCGTCTATCTGAAGCTTGTTGCAATCCGTAAATACCGTCAGATTGTCGAGCTTGAAATGCGCGGCTGCCATCGCTGCTTCCCAGACTTCTCCCTCCTGGCTTTCTCCATCGCCGATCATGCAGTAAATGCGTGCTCCGTCCTTAAGGATTTTTGAAGCTTTGGCCATTCCAACCGCGCATGAAATCCCCTGCCCCAGGGAACCGGCGGTCATGTCTATTCCCTTTGTCCTGAGCATGTCACAATGGCTTGGAAGGCTTGTTCCGGGCTGATTGAGCGTATCCAGCAGGCTAATGTCGAAATATCCCCGGTCGGCCAGGACGGCATACAGTGCAGGCCCCGCGTGTCCTTTTGAGAGGATGAACCGGTCTCTGCCCGGCATATCGGGATTGGACGGGTCGATGTTCATTTCTTTATAGTATAATACTACCAAAGCTTCTACGATGGACAAACAACCGCCAACGTGCCCAACGCCTATATTGCCTAATTCCTTCATCGTCAAGCGGCGTATGTGCTTGCTTTTGTCTTTAAGCTGATTTACCTCATTGCTGTTCATGGTATCGACTCCTTTTGATTAAAGCTTTTAATTTAATTATAATACTTCTTTTTCGAGAAGTAAAGAAAAAAGAAAAAATACGGTTAAAAACCCAATGAATATGGTGTTCCTATATAAATTTTATTTTGCTTAGAGAATAAGTTAAAATTTTTAATGAATAGCACGTGCTTTCATCGCTTTTGCAGAACTGCAATAAAATAAAGATAATGCCATTTTAATCAGGGGTATCACCCAACAGAATCTTTTTTGCGATGATATCGTCAAACTTGTACTCGGCTCTGATTTTCAGTTTGCGGGCTTCTCCCCTGCAGGTGCTTGTGCAGAGACCGCATCCCAGGCATTTGAGATAATCTACTCCGGTTTTGTCTCCTGAGGCGTATGAAGCTTTTAGAATGCATCTTTCAAGACATTTCCCGCACTTTTCCAGGCCGACACACTTTGCTTCGTCTAGTTCTATGATTTCCGGACCCGGCAGCATCGTCGGCTTTCCTACCAGATGGGCCCTCGGGGGGACGCATATTTCATCGTCGCAGTTGCACAACACGAATACCCACTGGCCTGAATTGAAGCAATAAAGTGCCGTATGGACCAGGCCGGCTTTGTGGAAATCGTGGATATATGCTTTGGCGTCTTCGGCATCTTCGATTGGTTCGTACGTTTTAACGATATTATTATAAATATCTGCGGTATACAAAAGCACCATATCCTTGCGTTTTGGCTGCCGCTCCCTGCCGAGGGAAAGCTGGCAAACACAATCGCCGATACCCATCCGTGCTCCCCTTGGACCTTCGATTTTGTAGATATAGTCAATGTATTTGCACACTGCGGCGGTTGATAATACGATGCATTTTGGGAGGATTTTGCTTTCTTTTGATTTGCCTATCAGGGATCTGGTGGATTCATGCCTTAGAAGAAAGTCAAAAAACCGGGTGAGCACAGGTTCGACTACACCGTAGCACCATTGTATAAAATATTGCGGAGCGCCGACCCTGCTGGTTTTTGAACCCTTAACCACATAATTGTCATCCTCGTGCTTGTGAAACAAATGAATCCCGCTCATAAATCTCCTCCTCCGGTAAATAATATATGAAACCATACGGCGTATTGCTGCCGGCCGATGTGTCATATTTATTAAAAACTTTAATTAAATTATATAATCCTTTCATTTAATTGTAAAGGATGAAATTATTTAAGATTTTAAATATTGAAAATAAACCTATTGCAATTATCTGCTGCAAATGTTAGAATAAAATTAAACCTTTTAATCATTATGAATATGTAGGTGATCGCTTGGTATATTTAAAACAAGATGCAAATGGATTTAAGCTCTTTCTAAACAATCATCCCGTATTCGATTACAACAGGGACGATACCGGCATAATGCTTGGAACCGGGAGCGGTGCTTATAAAATGAAGCACGGCAGCTTTAAAATCACCGATAAACTCATGAACTTCAAGCCGGTATCGGAATACAAGCTGCTTGAAAACAAAAGTGGAAAAATAGCCATCCTGTTCGACGGAAAGTTGACGGTAACATTCTGCGAGACAGGTACAAGGCTGGAAATCCTGTTCCAATGTTCCGATGACTGCGTAAACCGTCTTCAATTCAGCCTTCATGCATCCCGTGAAGAGCATATCTACGGTTGCGGCGAGCAGTATTCGAAGCTTGATTTGCGTGGGCAAAAGGTTCCTGTTTGGTGTGAAGAGCAAGGAATAGGACGGGGGAAAAATTTGCTTACCTTTCTGGCGGAGCTGACCCATGGCGCGGGAGGCAATTATTTCACAACGTATTTTCCTCAACCCACTTTTGTATCGTCGCTCAACTATTATTGCCATGTGGAAACCTATGGATATTCTGTATTTGATTTTACGGCAAAAGACCGGCACACGCTGTTTACCTTCGGCATTCCCGATAAAATCATTATCGAAAAAAGAGATACGGCGCCTGAAGTCCTTGAAAGCCTTACACAATATCTGGGTCGCCAGCCTGAACTGCCGGACTGGGTTTATGACGGTGTATGGCTTGGAATACAAGGCGGCAGAGCGGTCGTAGAAAGCAAACTGAAAAATGTCCTGGAAACCGGTATGAAGGTAGCCGCCGTATGGGCTCAGGATTGGGAAGGGATACGTACCACCTCCTTTGGCAAGCAGCTTAGGTGGGATTGGAAATATGATGAAGGTCTTTATCCTGATTTGCCCTGTTTTATTAAAGGATTGAATGAGCAAGGCATAAAATTCCTGGGTTATATCAACCCGTTCTTATGTCTTGACGGTGAACTGTACAAGGAAGCATCCGACAAGGGGTACCTCGTAAAGAACCGTGAAGGTGGGGAATATTATGTTTATGTCACTACCTTTCCCGCTGCAACGGTTGACCTCTCAAATCCGGAGGCGGTAGCATGGATCAAGAATGTCATCAGGAAAAACATGATCGAAACAGGTTTAAGCGGGTGGATGGCGGATTTTGGCGAACACCTGCCGGTGGATTCGGCGGTTTATTCGGGTGAAAGCGGTGAGAGCTTCCATAACAAATATCCGGTCCGATGGGCGGAAACAAACCGTGAAGTACTGGAAGAGACAGGAAACCTGGGAAACATAGTGTTTTTCACACGTTCAGGCTTTTCCGGCACAGGGAGGTTTTCAACCCTTGTATGGGCCGGAGACCAGATGGTGGATTGGAGTATGAATGACAGCCTTGCTTCCGTTATTCCCGCCGGGTTATCCCTGGGGTTTTCCGGCATAGGGTTTTCACATTCCGATATAGGCGGATATACTACCGTGGCATGGGTAAAACGCAGCAAGGAGCTATTCCTGCGCTGGGCAGAGCATGCCGTTTTTACAGCAATCATGAGAACCCATGAAGGTAACCGTCCCGGCAGTAACTGGCAGTTTGATTCGGACAGGGAAACACTTGCGCATTTTTCCAGAATGAGCAGGATCCACTTCCATCTTAAACCCTATATAAAACGTACGGTTCAAGAATATGTCGAGCATGGAGTTCCGGTAATGCGGCATCCGTATATACATTATGAGAAGGATGAGAACCTCCACAAACTGACATATCAATATATGTTCGGAAGAGATATGATGATTGCTCCGGTGTATAAACCGGGAAGAAGGTCCTGGAGAGTCTACCTGCCGGACGACAGGTGGATGCATATGTGTACGGGGAAAGAGTACAAAAAAGGCTGGCACAGGATATCTTCACCCATTGGACAGCCTCCTGCATTTTATCGGGCACAAAGCGAGTTTTGCAAACTTTTTGAAGCAGTGATCCATATTTAATAAATGATAAGGGGGAAGATGAAAGTGGATAAAAAAATTACTTTGAAAACGAAACTCATGTATGCTTCGGGTGAAATATGCGGGGGAGGAGCCTTTCTCATTATTTCGCTGCTCTTTATGATTTACCTTACGGATGTGGTGCATCTCTCGCCATTGCTGGCAGGAACCCTGTTTCTGGTAGGGAAAATATGGGATGCGATTATTGACCCGACCATTGGATACATGACGGATCATACGGTTTCAAGGTTCGGAAGAAGAAGAATTTACTTCCTTGCCTGCATACTTCCTATTTTTATCACATATTCACTGCTTTGGAGCTCCGTCAGCTTCAAAAGCCAGGCTGCGTTGTTCGTATTCTACCTTCTGGCTTACCTGCTTTTCAATACGGTTTTTTCTCTGGTAATGATACCGTATTATGCCATCAATGCCGATATGACCGGCGATTATAAGGAGAGGACCTCATTGTCCGGCTTCAGGCTTATCTTTTCCTCCTCTGCATCGATTCTCTGCGGCATCGTGCCCAAAATGATTGTGGACATGTTCGGGGGAAATGAGGCGAAAGGCTATATGGTGATGGGCATATGCTTTGCAGCATTGTTTGCCCTCGTATGGTTTATTGTGTTTGCCGGTACATGGGAAAATAAGAAGTATGAGAAAACGGAAGACGGGAAGAGCAATATTTTTAAAGACGTCAGGACCGTATTCAGGAATAAAAGCTTCAGAATTCACATAGGAATGTTTTTAAGCTGTATGGCAGCCATCGACTTCATATCAACCCTCTTCGCATATTTTCTTACGTACTGCCTGAACCGTCCGGATGAGTTTTCGGCAGTTCTGGGTACGCTTCTGGTTGTTCAGGTGGTCGCAATGCCGGTTCATATGGCAATATCGAAGAAATATGATAAAACGGCTCCTTTCAGGGTTGGAATGGTTTCGTGGGGCCTGGCCCTGATCCTGGCATTTTTTGTACCGCAGCTTGAGGGGAAGATGATTATTTATATCGTCTCAATACTAAGCGGAATAGGCACTTCTGCAGCATATCTGGTTCCATGGTCAATCATTCCGGAGCTTGCGGATGTCGATGAGATGATCTCCACGAAAAGCAGGCCGGGTATGTATTACGGAATGGTAACGTTTATCAGGCAGCTTTCCCTGGCACTTACCGTATTTCTGATAGGTGTTGTGCTTGAGTGGACTGGATACGTTCCCAATGTAGAGCAGAGCGGTATGACAAAAATGATGATCCAGATTCTTTTCAGTATTGTCCCCATTGTTTTTATATTCTTAAGCATATTCTTCTCTACAAAATATAAAATGACCGATGCCAAATATAAGATATTGAAAGACGAGATAGCAAGAAGAAGAGCGGGGGGCATAAAAGAAGAAGTTGCCGCGGAGACAAAGAGCGTATGCGAAGAATTGACCGGATTAAGCTACAATAAACTGTGGAATGAAAACATTTGACGGACCTTTTCGCATATAGCCGTCCGGAAATTTTAATATGGTGTGTTTGTTGAATCAATGAAAGAATATAGGATTCTATCTGGGAGGTAACGTTTATGACACCGAAGGAAAATTTATTGAGAGCAATACGGCATGACAATCCCCAATGGGTTCCGAACGGAATTGAAAGCATGCGGATTACGCTGTTTTTGGACCCGCCGGTAGTTGAAAGGCCGATGGCCGAGGGTACCGACGATTGGGGAGTAAAATATTTAATGTGTTTGAGTTCGGAAGATGGAACTTATCCGGCGCAAGACGGGCATGTGATCACCGACATATGTGAATGGAGAGAGAAAATACGCATTCCGGATGTGGATGCAATGGACTGGGACAATATTGCGGAAGGCTGGGAACGGAAAAAGATCGACCTTTCTGCAATCGACAGGGAAAGCAGGATTGTTACGGGGCTTGTCAGGATCGGCATCTTTGAAAGAATATACACACTCCTCGGCATGGAGAACGCCATGGTAAGTTTTTTGTCAGAGCCTGAGGAGATGCTGGCTTTGGCAGAGGCCATCGCGGATTATAAGATCCGCCTGATCAGAAAGTTTAATGAGGTAGTAAAGCTGGACATGATCTGGTATTCCGACGACTGGGGTACGCAGGAAAACCTGTTCATCCCTCCGGAGGTATGGAGAAAGATCATCAAGCCCCACACCAAAAGGATCTATGACTGTGCCAAAGAGCTGGGAATAATGATAAACCAGCACTCCTGCGGTAAAATAGAGTCAATATTCGCCGATTTTGTAGAAATCGGTCCGGATATATGGAATCCATGCCAGGCATGCAACAATCTTGCAGAGCTGAAGAAAAAGTTCGGTGACAGGATATGCTTCCTTGGAGCCATAGACAGCCAAATGATGGGAACCCCCGGCGTGACGCCTGAAGAGGTAAGGGCGGAAGTGAGAAAACGCATCGACCAATTGGCGGCAGGCGGCGGCTATATTGCCGCCCCCAGTCAGATGACCGTATACGATAAGGAAATAATGGCTGCCGTGATGCACGAAATCAATACCTATGGGAGGGAAGTATACAGAAAATAGTGCTGTTAGAATAATTTATCATTAAAATCGATATGAAAATAAGAAGTCTGATACGGAACAATATTCCAACGATAAATATGCGGATAAAGGCCATGCCTATATTCCCGGGTATCCGGTAAAGGTTGTCAATACGCAAGGTACCGGAGACGCGTTTCTGGGCACGATTGCCGCGCAGCTGGCCTTCGGCGGGAAGCTGCCCGAAACGGCAGCCTCCTTAAGCGTGGCCAAAAGCGGATCGACCCAGGTGTCCATGCCGTCATGGGAAGAGCTTGCCGTCAATATCCTTAAACCATCCGGCCGAAGTCAAAAGCACATTACCCCACACCTGCTTATTGTTCTCCGCAGCCCATTTCCGGCAGGCTGCTACCCTCGTGCCCTGTGGCTTGTCGCCATGCTCGAGATCGAGGTAGGAGTAAGCATACAGCTTGCTTCAGTATACCATCCGGACCGGACAACGGTATGTCCTGTTCATTCATAGCTTGCAACAATATTTTTTGCTATCCGGCGGATTTCCTCAACCATATCGGCAGGCTCCAGGACTTTGACCTTGTCGCCGAAGCCCAGCAGCCAGTTCATTGTAAAATCCCGGTTGGTGTAGCCGATTTCAAGGCGCAGCCTGCCGTTGGCCGTTTGGGTGAAACAATCCGGCCCGTAGGTTTCCATGAGATGATATTTTGTCGATGGGTCGAACAGAGCAACAAGCCTCAGGTGATCGGTGAGCCGTGCGTTGAAATCCCGCTTCTCGGGCGGTATCTCACGCGGCGTAAAGCTTTCATCACACTGTCTGAGGTCCCACAGGCGAGCCAGATTAAAAAGCCGCCAGTCCTGCCGTTCCAGACAAAAACCGAACACATACCACGCCGTCCATTGAAATGCAATGAAATACGGCTCGATGCGGCGGTGGCTTTCGCCCTTTTCGTAGTAATAGTCAAACTCTATCAGCCTGCTTTCCTGGATGGCTTGCTTAATCATCTCGATTTTTCCGGTCAGGCTGCCCTTGTAATGGGAGGCCAGGTCGATAATAACGCTCTCACGCAAGGATACCACAGTATCTTTGTTTGCCGAGAGCTTGTCCAGCATCCGTTCAATGCGTGCTTTTTCCGATACTGTGCCAAGCCCCTTGAGTGCCGCGATGATGCTTGAAAGCTCGTCTGTGGTAAGCACACTTTTGTCAAGCCTGTACCCCTCAGCGATAGATATGCCGCCATTACCGCCCTGCTGCGTCACAATGGGGATACCTGCCTGGCAGAGGGCGTCAATGTCGCGGTTGATGGTGCGGCGGCTGACTTCGAATTTTTCTGCAAGGGCCGGCGCGCATATACGGTCATTCTGGAGTAATGTTATCAAAATGCCCAGCAGACGGTCAAGCTTCATACGCTGTCCTCCATAACCCCGGTAATCCTGGTTTTTTCAAGGCGCGTCAGTTTATCCGCCACGCGTTTGTACGAATGGTCAATCATTTTGAAAATTACGGAATCTTCTATATTCATATTTAGATATACTGTGTTCATATACGGTTTGATCCGGTTTGGACAATGGTATCCGGGTACGACAACACCGGGATACTGCCCGCGATAGAAGTCGGCCCGCATAGGTTCGCAGCTGATTGTGATCTTATGATTTCCCTCCATTGGATAGAGCTGCAGAAACAGTTTTCCACAAACCTTGTAACATACAGGGATTTTTCCGAAGGGGAAATCCTCGTATGCGCCGGGCTTTGCAAGACAATAGCGGCTGATGTCGTCATTCGTCATATGGAGCCACCTCCAACTCCTATTATACCATATGAACAGGACAGCTGTATGTCCTGTTCATATGGTTGGGGCTGTAAAAGAATTATGGCATAGAAAATCTGTAGGGGAGGCCATTGGCCGCCCTCCCAGGGTATCAAGAATCACTGGAGGGCTGCATGGTATTAATGGCCATAGGTTACTTCATGCGGACGCGCAATACACGCCCCTACAGAACATTTCGCCATAAAAATTTTACAGCATCCATAGGATTAGTAAAAAAATGATATGGCGGACGATTAATAGAGAGATACGTGCATATTTGGGCTGGAAATATGAGATAATGAGAGATAAATTAAAAAATTAGCAAATTGTACTTGACACATATACATCACCTGTATTAGAATGATAAAGCATCGAAAAAGATAGGAATTACGAAGCAATCGTCAAAAGCACGATATAGGTAGTAAAAGTAGTTGAGGAGGACAGTTGATCCATGAAGACTTTTATGGCAAAGGCCGAGGAAGTTCAGAGAAAATGGTACGTGGTAGACGCTGAAGGCAAGCCTTTAGGCAGGCTCGCATCCGAGGTCGCCAAAATTTTAAGAGGTAAGAACAAACCGACGTATACACCTCATGTTGATACAGGGGATCATGTAATCGTTATAAACGCTGAAAAAGTGGTTCTTACAGGAAACAAGCTTGATCAGAAGATCTACAGGCATTACTCCGGCTGGATCGGCGGCATGAAGGAGATTTCCTACCGGCGGTTTATGGCCACAAAGCCTGAGAAGGTTGTAGAGCTTGCGATAAAAGGCATGCTTCCCCATAACAGCCTTGGACGCGCAATGTACAGGAAGCTCAAGGTATACAAGGGTGCGGAACACGAGCACCAGGCACAGCAGCCGGAAACGCTGGAAATTAATGTTTGAGGCGGAAGGAGGAGCATAAAAAGATGGCGAAGGTACAATATTACGGAACCGGTAGAAGGAAAAAATCGATCGCAAGAGTCAGACTTGTTCCAGGAGAAGGAAAAGTCACCATTAACGATAGAAGCCTGGACGATTATTTCGGACTTGAGACCCTCAAGGTAATTGTCAAACAGCCCATGGTGCTTACAGACACCATTGGAAAATTTGATGCCATATGCAAGGTTGTCGGCGGCGGCTTTACAGGCCAGGCCGGCGCTATCAGGCACGGTATGGCAAGGGCCTTGCTCAAGGCTGACGAAGAACTGCGCACCGTGTTGAAGAAGGCAGGTTTTCTTACAAGAGACCCGAGAATGAAGGAAAGAAAGAAATACGGTCTCAAGAAAGCAAGGAGAGCGCCCCAGTTTTCAAAGAGATAATATTCTACACGGCAATCGGTACGGTTTGTCCCGAAAATTACAAAGGATTTTTAAAAGGAACGGTGAATCGCCGTTCCTTATTTATACTGCTCCTGAAAACTTCCTTTTTCGGACTTTATTGTGGAAATGATCGGCTGTGGAAGCTCATTTTTGAATCCTGCCCACAGGACAGGACGGAAGTTTTCGTTGAGTAGAGAAGGGGGTTCTTATGCTTTTAATAAAGAATGCCAGGATTTTGACCATGGCGGACCGGGTTTATGAAAACGGATATATTCTGGCTGACCAGGGGAAAATAATCAGGCTTGGTGAAGCTGAAGGAGATATGGAAGCCGCGGTGCGGGCCGATTGCCCCAACTGCGAAGTCATTGATGCATCCGGAAACTGCGTGATGCCCGGGATGATTGATGCCCACTGCCATATAGGCATGTGGGAAGACGCCGTGGGATTTGAAGGCAGCGACGGAAACGAGGAGACGGATCCGGTAACGCCCCAATTAAGGGCTATTGACGGAGTATATCATTCCGACAGGGCCTTTACCGAAGCCAGAGAAAGCGGTATAACCACAGTGGTGACCGGACCCGGAAGCGCCAATGTAATCGGCGGCCAGTTTGCAGCTTTGAAGACATATGGAAGGCGAATAGAAGAAATGATACTGAAGGAGCCTGTCGCTATGAAGGTGGCTTTTGGAGAGAACCCCAAGACCGTCTATCATGAAAAAAGGCAGGCGCCGATGACTCGTATGGCCACCGCGGCGATATTGAGGGAAAGCCTCTTGAAGGCCGGTGAATATAAGCAGATGCTGGATGATTATGCCAGGGACAGTGAAAACAATGACAAGCCGGATTACGATATGAAAATGGAAGCCCTGATGAAGGTGCTAAAGGGAGAAATACCGCTTAAAGCCCATGCCCACAGGGCGGATGATATTTTAACGGCAATCCGGATAGCGAAGGAATTCAATGTGGGAATTACGCTCGAACACTGTACGGAAGGTCATCTTATAACCGATCTTCTGCTGGAGGAAGGAATTCCAGCCGTCGTGGGACCTATACTGACAGACCGTTCGAAAATCGAACTGAGGAACCAGAGTGTTAAAAACCCGGGCCAGCTGGCAAAAGCAGGGATCAAGGTGGCGATCATGACGGACCATCCATGTACTCCTATTCAGTATCTGCCCTTGTGTGCGGCAATGGCGGTCAAGGAGGGCATGGACGAGGAAGAGGCTTTAAAGGCAATAACCGTCAATGCGGCTGAAATTACCGGTATTTCAGACAGGGTGGGAAGCCTTGAGGCCGGCAAGGATGCGGACATGGTCATTCTGGACGGAGCGCCGCTGGAATTAAAGACGAAGGTCTTGTATACGATTATAAATGGCAGAGTCGTGTATAAGAGGTGAGGGGACACACCTCTTAGCAAATAAGCCTTCTGCGAAGGAATGCCTGTTTATAAGGTAGTATCTGCCAAATTGGCGGGCGGATGTCAAGGAATGTCCCCGTTTGACGCTAAAGCAGGCCGGGACACACCCAAGTAAAAAGGAAATAGTGAAATGGTGCAAATAGTGACACAATCCGCCCAGGAGACTTTTCAGGCGGGATACAGATTGGGAAGCATATTGGAGAAGGGCGATGTGGTTTGCCTCACAGGGGGGCTTGGAACCGGGAAAACGGCATTTACAGGCGGTATAGCTGCAGCCCTCGGAATCGAAGGCTATATCACCAGCCCTACTTTTACCATTTTAAATGAATATGAAGGTAAAGTACCTCTTTATCATTTTGACGTATACAGGATCGCCGACCCTTCGGAGATGTTTGAAATAGGCTTTGAAGAATATGTTGAAGGAAACGGCATTGTGGTAATTGAGTGGGCTGAGCTTATTAAGGATATTCTTCCCGGGGCATATATCAATGTTGTAATAGAAAAGGACTTCAAGGCAGGCCCGGATGTCAGAAAGCTCAGCTTTCAATGGATCGGCGACAGATATGCGCAGTATGAAGGGAGGCTTGGCATATGAAAATACTGGCCGTTGACACATCTTCTTCGGTAGCTGCAATTGCAATCATGGATGAAAGGGAACTGCTGGGGGAATTTATCCTGAATCACAAAAAGACCCATTCCCAGAAGCTGGTTCCCATGATCGATATCGTTATGAACAATCTTGGGCTGTGCGCCGGGGATATCGATGTTTATGCCGCATCCAGCGGTCCCGGCTCATTTACGGGCTTAAGAATCGGGATTACTACCATAAAGGCCATGGCTTTTGCCGCAAAAAAGCCTGTTGTAAGCATACCGGCACTGGATGCCCTGGCATACAACGTACCCAATACCGAAGCATTGGTTTGCCCCATGATGGATGCCAGGAACGATCAGGTTTATACCGCTTTGTACAAACTTGAGAAAGGGATGCAGGCGAATATTACCGAGTACATGGGAGTGCCCGTACAGGATCTTGTCCGGATCATCAAGGGCAAAAACAGCGATGTGCTGTTTGTAGGCGATGGGGTCCTGCTGCACCTGGATTATTTAAAAAGCGAGCTAGGCCCGCGGTGCCATTTTCCGCCGCAATACCTGCTGCAGCAAAGAGCGTCGACGGTAGCGCAGCTTGCAATGCAAAAGGCGGCGGAAGGAAAGCTGGAGAGCTGTTTTGACATGGTTCCCTTCTATTTGAGAAAATCCCAGGCCGAGAGGGAATTGGAAAAGAAGGGCCTGGAAAATATGCCGGAGGAAAGATGAGCAGGATAGAAATTATTAAGGCCGGCAGCGAGCATATCGATGAAATTATGGTCATTGAAAACTTAAGCTTCAAAATCCCGTGGTCCAGGCAGTCCATAGTGGATGAAGTCACAGGGAATACCTTCGCTTATTATTTGTGCGCCCGGATTGACGGAAGAATCGCAGGCTATGCCGGTATGTGGCAGGTATGTGATGAAGGGCATATCACCAATGTTGCCGTTCATCCTGAATTCAGGCAGAGTGGGATCGGGAGCGCCCTTCTGGAAAATCTCATAAGCCATGCAAGGAATTCGGGGATAGGCAGTATGACGCTGGAGGTCAGAAAAAGCAACCTCCCTGCCCAGAACCTGTACCGCAAATTCAAATTTGTGGAAGGCGGATTCAGGAAGGCTTATTATGCTGATAACAATGAGGACGCGTTGATCATGTGGCGGGAGAACCTCGTACTTTAGGAGTACTGCAAATATTACTTCCCGTTTTTCGGAAAATGACGGCCGTAATGGACTGCATTTTCCGAAACCTATACGGGAAGTTATATTTGCACCAGTACTTAGCGTCAAATGGGTACATTTTTAAAAAGAAATAAGACATTCTTCCTACATAGGAGTATAATAATTATGTACACATGAAATAGAACAACGTCACAGTCCCCCTCCTCTTAGGAGGGGGTTACCGATTGAAAAAGCTGTCAGAGGTGGCTTGGAATCCCCAACAGACGTTGTTCAAACGCCACGTAAAGGCGTGGCGCACGAAGTGTAGCGCAGGGCGAATTCATTTCGCCCGCAGCGAGGGGGTATGGGGGCATGCCCCCATTGGAAATAGAACGATTATTAACAGCCAGGTGGTGATATCCGGTTGGAAATGTCAGACTATGAGTTGATTCAGAAATGTCTGGCAGGAGAACAGCAGTATTTTGAAGAGCTAGTTACAAGATACAAGAAATTGGTATATAGTGTTGTATATAATATGATAAGCGACAAGGAAGAGGTCAACGACGTCTCCCAGGAGGTTTTCATCCGAATATACAAAGCCTTGAGCCGCTACAATCCGGAATTCAAATTTTCAACATGGGCGGTGAGGATAACGACCAACCTCTGCCTTGACATACTTCGAAAAAAGAAGCTGGATTCCGTGCCGATAGAAGAGATAGGGGATGTCCCATCAGGGAATGACACACCCGAAACAAAATATATAAACCGGGAACGAAGTGAAAGGATACGGCGGGCAATCGAAGCCTTGCCCGAAAAATACAAGGTCCCGGTGGTCCTGTTTCACCAGAACGGACTATCTTATGAAGAAATGACGCGGGTGTTGAACGAACCCATGACCATAATAAAGAACAGGCTTTACAGAGCCAGGTTAATGTTAAGGGAAGCATTGCAGACAGACAGGAAGGAGGAAGTTTTATGAACTGTGAAACAGCGAAAGATTACATGATGAAATATTTCGACGGAGAAAGGAACGATATTGAAGAAGCACGGTTCAGGCAGCATTTGAAGAATTGCGTCCAATGCGGTGAAGAATTCAATTGTATGGCCGAAATATTTTCATCACTTGAAACAGCAGGGACAGTAGAGCCTCCGGAAGATTTTGAAGCAAAGGTAATGGAAAAGGTAAACGCGGTGGAAAAAGCCCGCAGGGAACAAAGCTCCCGCATGCTGGTATTGCTATATAATGCTGCAACCGTCGTATCCATCATACTGCTGATGGTGTTTGTGGCAGATATCAGGCAGGGCGGCATGGCAAGCGCTGCAGAAAGCATAAGGGAATATTTCGGCTCCTTCAGCGGCATACTGGCTGCGGTTTTGGGCGTAATAAGCGATGTGTTCGGCCTTCTGGGAGGCGTACTGGCTGTTATCGTTCAGGTATTTGTTTCCATTGTGAAGACCTATTACTATATATTTATCGCGCTGGCATTGGTGCTGCTGGCTGTGCAAAGGCTGTATGCCTTTGTTGCGGCTCAGGACGGGAGGAAATCCTGATGAAAAAGGCCGCTTTTTTCCTGATGATATTTATGGTAGTCATGCTTGCCGCATCACCGGCAATTGCCGAAGGAGTTTCCGTATTGTCGGAAAGCGGTGATAAGGTGAGCCTTTTTGAAGACCTTCATATTACGGAGGCAGTAGACGGGAATGTAATCGTCATCCTTGGAAACGTGAAGGTGGACGCCGACGTCAACGGCATTGTAGTAACGGTATTCGGAGAAGCGGATATCAATGCAAAGGTTTCGGAGCAGGTTGTTACGGTTTTCGGCAATTCCACCATGCGTGAAAAGGCTGCTACGGGCAATCTTATCACCCTGGGCTCGGTCGAGAAGCTGGAAGGCGCGAAGGTATCGGGCAATGAAGTCAGGATCTTCGGAGAAATGATAAATATCGATATAGGAGCGATCCTGTACCTGCGTGTTGCCATCCTCATCCTTTTCGCCGTAGCTGTGCTGCTGCTCGGACTCCTGATTCTGGTCATCTATAAAAAGAAATTTGAGAGTATGACGGAAAATGTGGAGCAAAAACTGGACAGGAAATTGATCCTGGGGTTTTTGGCATACATTGGCGTTAGTATCCTTTTTGTCATGCTGGCGATAACACTGGTCGCTCCCGTGCTTTATCTGTTTATTCTGATCCTGGCGACCATTACCTCCAGCATTTTTACAGGAAGGCTGATTTTAAAGGCTTTGAATCCATCCAAAAATATTATGATGGAATTTATTACGGGACTGATCACAATCACGCTGGTAAAGCTGCTGCTGCTATACCTTATTCCCCAGGGGGACATTCTTTTAAGCCTCGTTCTTTTCGGAGCCTTTACGGTATTTATAAATTCCCTGGGATTGGGGATCATAATGGAAGCCAGGGCGGCCAAAAAGTAGAGCGTGTTCACTCACCAAACTCAACGACAGCCAATTCATATTCCTTTACTTCCGGAATAGTAAATTCCACACCGCCATTTACACCTCGGAAGCGTAAATCCTGCTTGTTAAAAAGTGTATGAATACGCTTTATACCACTGCCCGTCTTCAAATGCAGCGTGATATTTCTACATGGAATTACCTCATCGATGGGCCTTCGCATGCAACCGGTAAAATTCACAAGATGGATCAGTTTTCTTTTTTGGTCCGGCTGCTCCCGGAGCTCCACCTCTACCGTTTCAAAGGCATCGGTTACTTGCAGCTGTCGATCTGCATATGCTTTGAAAACGGCCTGAAGGGTCCTTTTCAAGTCAATCAATCCGAAGTTTTGCCAGGTTTCTCCCAGACTGCCGGAAATATAAATGCTACGTCCTTTCCCATACCGGTTCACGAGAATGCCCGGGTACTTTTCTTCGGGTACCGCGTCATAGCTGCCTTCCATGGGTTTCAGCATATGGACCGGCACTTTCACTGATTCCGAAGGTAAGCATTCCAACGACTCCATGTAGCCTGCAACCAGCGTAGAAGATACTTCTTCCTCAAGCCATCCCGCCCCTCCGATTTCCATATAGCCGCAGCCGGGTTTATACTTCAGCACGCCGTTCAGGCGTTCTATGCCGAAAACGTCCGCCAACAGCGGCTTTTCCCGGAGACTTCCTACTTCGTCATACATAGAGGCTGCAAAAGTCGAAATGAGCGTACCTCCGCCTTCCACATATCTCCTGATTTTTTCACACGCCTGTTCACTCATGCACAGGACATTGGGCAGGACAACCGCCTTAAACCTTTGCAGCTCATCCGCTTCAACGCATGGATCGTCAATGACGGCAAACTGCAAATGGCTTCTTGCCATGATATCATAGAATCCTTGAAACTCCTGGGAGTGATTTCCGTATGCGTAATCCGCGCGCCTTGATTCTTCGTTTGTAAAATCAGTTTTTTCCACATCCTCCGGAAACGCGTCTACCGTGCTCCTGGACCAGACCAGCGCCATATCCGGGCAAGCTCTCGTGCCGGTATAGAATTCCTCGTTCCCGGATAAAAACCGGATGAACTCGACGGCAGCCTTTCCGCCGGGCATTGCAAGAAGACCGACGGGGCCGTGTATGCCATACCAGATGTTGGCGCCGTTTGCAACAGTTGAAGCAAGTATCAGCCGGGCTTCCTGGGGTGTATGGATATACCGCGCCCACGGGGAATGATTTGCGGCTGTAAAAATCACCGTTGGCTTGCCTTTGGCTTTGGACTCCAGATATTTGGCGTTTTGCGGGCATTTCCACAGCGAGACTCTGTTAGGGTCGGTATAAAACATGAATCCGCCTTCGGTACCGAGGAAATCCACATAAGGGTATACCCCTTCAATGTCGCAGCCGGTTATGTTCGGGGCCAGTCCGGTACTGTTAACGTACAGCGCTTTCCCGGCGCCTTTCTTCGTCATTGTTTCCTTTGCGTCCCGGACAAACCCGGTGATACTGCCGGTTTTGAATTCCCGGAGTTCTTTCGACCCGGCATGCTCAATGCCGTAACCGTACTTCTCATAAAACATATTTCTGCATTGGCCGCAATAGCATCCGTTGCCGGTGAAAATCGGACCGTCAAGGAATACCCCGTCAATTCCGTAGTCCAGTGTCCTTTCCAGCGTGTGCAGGAAGTGATTTCTCCACTTGCTGTTGACGCATGCAAGAATATAGGTGTCATAAGCCCTGACCGCTTCTCCGTTTTTATGCCTTTGGGCCCATTCCGGTTCTCCCTCGAAGGTCTTCCTTTCGATCATATGGGCATTGAAATACAGGATGATTTTGGTTCCCAGCCTTCCGGACATCTCACAATATTTTTTCAGGCTTTCACTGTCTCTTTCCTCATCAAAGAACCCCATGACGCCTTCGCCTACTGCATGGAGAAGCTGTTCGGCGTTAAAGCCCGCTTCCTCCAATATTCGGGGGATCTCAAACATTCTTTCCCTTTGAGCGAATTGAACGGCGCCAATCCGCATAGGCTTATCATACCAGTTTTTGTCGTTCGTCATTTTTGCCTCCTGAATGAAATAGTTGGGGGCTGTCCCAAAACTGCCTGTCATCCAGGCCCATATGTTTTGAGTCAGCCCCTGTGGGTTTAGTGGGAAATTACTTTACAAGGCTTTTGTAGAATTGGTCCGCTTCCTTGAGCAAAACTTCTCCTCCTGCCTGTTTCCAATTCACAACAAATTCATCGAAATAGTCGATGGGCTTTTCGCCGATGATGATTTTGTAGTATGCTTCTTCCCTCATCTGCTCGAGGTCGGCAAGATATTTGGACTGGGACGGCAGAGACGCTTGCAGTGCGTTTTCTACGCCAAACCTGTCGCAGCCCATTTTTTCCTGGTACTCGGCCCAGGTCGGGCCCGCCAGCTTCGAGCGCTTCAAGCTTGCCTGATAGAAGAACTGGATCATCCCCTCCTGACTTTGCTTTTCTGCCGTGTTATAAGCCTCGGTATATGTCGGCACCTTATAAACCGTCCCGTCGTCGCCCTGCACTTCCTGCATCGTGTAGTGCTTGCCTTCCATTCCGCCCCAGTTGAACAGCCAATTCTCGTCGCTTTCTTCCGGCCAGTTGAACATTTGCAGTATTTTCCCCAGCTTATCCGGTTCATTGTTCAAATTCCTGGAGAAGCAATATACGACTCCGGTAGCCGCAGGCGTTTTGCCCACCCCTCTGGTTACCCCGTCGGGCCCGATGGGCGGAGTACCCCATGCAAAAGAGCCGGTGGGGTTGATTTTCGCAAATTCTTTTGCGGACGATCCCGCGCCATTTCCCGGAACCGTATCGGCTTTTCTCCAATGGTACCAGTAACCCCGGTTGGTATAACCGATCCTGCCGTTGACAAAATCGTGGGACAATCCCCAGGAGCCGCCTTTGTTCTCACCGGTGATAAATTCAGGATTAATGAGACCTTCACCGTACCATTTTGCCAGGAGCTTTAACGCTTCCTTTGCTTCCGGCAGGATTCCGCCGTAAACCAGCGTACCGTCCTTCTCTTTCCATTGTACCTTCTCGCTGGCGCCTTTGTATGTGCCGAAGGGATAAATGATTGTGCCGAAAGCGCCGAAGATTGTAGAGAAGCCTTCACTGGAAAGGGCATAGGTGTCGTTCTTCCCATTTTGATCGGGGTCGTTCTTAACAAATTTCCTGAAGGCATCCTCAAATTCATCCATGGTTTCAGGCAATTTTCCGATGCCTACATTCTTGAGCCAGTCGTCTCTCCAGAGAATTGCGTCTGTGTACTTGTAGGAGCCGACGATGTAAGGGATTCCGTAATTTTTGCCGTCGACCTGCGTTTGAGTCCATCCGATGGGTGCTTCCTCCGAGATGGTCTGGTACATGTCCGGCGCATATTTTTCTATCGTCTCAAAGGGTACCTCCGCCAGAAAGCCCAGCTGCTGGTATTTGCTAAAAACATCAAGACCTTTGGTGATGATAATGTCCGGTATTTCGTTGGATGCGAATTTCAGGTTGAGAAGCTCATTATACTTGTTGGGATCAATAAAAACAGGCTTCAGATCAACATTAAACAGCTTGTTGTAATTCAGCAGGATCTCACTGTCTTCTTTTACTTGCGCATACCCCATATGGCAGGTGGTAATGGTATATGTCTTTCCCTCCACCGGGGCGTATTTATCCCCTGCCGCCTCGGTGATATCCGTGCCGCCCGGCACAGTTGAAGCCGGCGTACTGCTGCCTGCTGTTTTGCCGTCCTGCCCACTGCCGCAGGCAATAAGCGAAACAGCCAACATTGCAATGATAAACAGCGTTGCGATGTTTTTCATCCTGGACTTTTTCATACATATTCCTCCTGTAATCATTTTTATTATATCAAGGTGACCCTGATATTCCTATTCTTTTATTGAGCCGATCAGCATCCCTTTCATGAAATATTTCTGCAGGAACGGATAAACCATGACAATGGGCAGGATCGTCACCATGATGGTGCTGGCCCTTAATATTTCGGGGAAGGGCAGCTCCTGGGTGCTGGATACAAAGTCGGCATTGGTGCCCGAGTTGATGATGCGGTAGAGAACGACTTGAAGAACCTGCTTCTTCTGGTCTTCCAGATAGATCAGCGCGTCGAAGTATGCATTCCAGTGGGCTACCGCCGACCACAGGGCAACGGTGGCGATAATCGGCTTGCTTATGGGGAGAATGATACTGATCAGTACCCTGATATCATTGGCGCCGTCAATTTTTGCCGACTCTTCGAGGCTTTCGGGGATGGTCATCAGGAAGTTTCTCATGACAATCAGGTAGAATGTATTGATAAGCCCCGGGAAGATGAGAGCTCCAAGGGTGTTGTACAGGCCGATTCCTCGGATAAGGAAGAAATTGGGTATCAACCCGCCGTTGAAAAACATGGTAATAAGCACGAAGGCGGTCCAGAAAGTCCTGTTGGGGAAATATTTCTTTGAAAGCGGGTAGGCGCCAAGGATTGTGAACAGCAGCATGAGAAAAGTCCCTGCGGAAGTCCTCAGAGCGGTATTGAGAAAGCCCCTTGTAATCGAGCCGGTGGAAAACACCAGCTTGTAGTTGTCCAGCGTGACCCCGCCTTTAGGCCACAGGTTCAGTCCGTACTGGGCTACGGAAGCGTTGGCGCTGATTGAAAGATTCAATATATACAAAAAAGGATAAATACATATAATTCCGAATATAACCATAAAAAGAATATTTAAACTATCAAATACCGTATCTCCAAAAGTGAGGTTCCTTTTCATGCCCGCCGTCTCCTTCTAAAATAGTGAGTATTCATTGGTCCGCTTTACAATTGCATTGGTCAAAAGCACCAGGAACAGTGAAATGATGTTTTTAAACAACCCTACGGCGGTTCCGTAGCTATACTCCATATTGGCAAGGCCAACCCGGTACACGTATGTGCTGATGACATCGCCGACCTGATAAACCGCTGCGTTGTACAGGTTGAATATTTGATCAAAATCATCCGAGATAATGGACCCGGTATTTAAGATGAACATGATGGTGATGACCGGGAAAATACATGGGATCGTCACATGGATGATTCGCTGAAGCCTTGATGCGCCGTCCACAATAGCAGCTTCGTACAGCTCTGTGTTTATTCCGCTTATCGCCGCCAGAAACACGATGGATTGCCAGCCTGTGCTTTTCCATATGCCGGTTGCCACCATCACACCCCTGAACCAGCTGGTATCTGCCAGGAAATTGATGGGCGTGAGATGCACGGCGTTCATTATAAATCCGATAGGGCCGACGGAAGGGGATAATATCTCCTTGATAATTCCCGCCAATACCACCCATGACAGAAAATATGGCAGATAGCTTACAGTCTGGATAATCTTCTTGAAGTGCTTATTATAGATTTCATTAAAAAGGACTGCAAGCAGGATGGGCGCGGGAAATCCGAACACCAATTTGTAGGTGCTTATAAGAAGCGTGTTTACAAAAGCTCTTATAAAGTACTGGCCCCGGAACATCTCCCTGAAATTTTCAAGTCCTGCCCATGGACTCCCCCAAATGCCCTCCGCAAAATTATACTTTTTAAATGCAAGCAGCACGCCGTACATGGGGCCATAGTGAAAGATCAAATAATAGAGGATTACCGGTACGAACATGAAAAATAAATACCTGTTCGCTTTATACTGCCTGAAAGCTGCGGAAACAAAGGACGGAGTCTTACGGATGGGAATATCCGATCCGGAAACCCTATCAGCAGATAACATTGTTTTTTCCTCCCGACGCATAATAGAAATAAAAGCCTGGCAAATACCCTGCGGCCAAATCATATAAAAATCCCTGCAAAGATACAACAAGCAATAACTTGTGATTTGTTAGGATTCTTATGGGAAATAAATTAACGGGTGTATGATTTTTTAAGATTTATATACTTTTCAGAGGAATTATTGCGCAGAGGTAGCGCTTTTGTTATAATAATTTCATTCCGGTAGCTTATTTCCGGCAGGCGATATCCATCTTGATTGGGATTCATACTTTAAAGGCATGGTGATATGGCTATGAAGACGGGTTTTCTTGGTCAGATAGGCGGAACATTGCTGTTTAGGCTGATTATCTATTTTTTAATAATTATTTCTATTACACTTTTTGCGTCAAGCTACTTCATCTATAATCATTTCTCTTCCTTATTTAAGGATGAAATCATCGGTCTGAATAATAAAATATTAAATCACGTTTCCATATTCTCGGATGATTTTATTTTTCGAAAAATAAATGAGCAGTCGCTGAACCTCATCCTCGGGAACGGCGGCTCGCCATACATTGAACAGGTGATGGATGAAGAGCTGACGGGGCGGTCGGAAATTATGCTGTATGCTCACAGGGAGTTGGACCGTATTGTTTTTGAAAACAGGGATTTCATAAACTCCCTCATTGTTCATTCCAGGGTGAATCGACTGCTGGTTTCTTCAAATTTCATTTCACAGACGAATGACAAAAATACGGAGTTTTCCGAAGAACTTGCCTTGATTGAGGAATTCTACCGTTCCGGCCGGAGCATTGCCTGGTATCCCACGCGGCGTACAAAGGTCTATTCAAAAGTATCCGCTACCGAAGGAGATATCATCACCGTCATTTACGCCTACCCGATATCTTCTACGAAGGATGAGACAAAAGGGTGTATTCTGGTAAATATCGACGAGAATTCACTTAACGGATACCTGAAAAAATTCAATTCCAGCATGGGACAGCTCATGATTCTTGATAGCTCCGGAGCAATCGTATCTCACAGCGATCCGTCAAAGCTGTACATCAATACCAGAAGCGAACTCTTTGTACAAAGGATCCTGCAGGGAAAATCCCCGGAAAGCTTTGAGGCTGTTTTCCAGGATATCCTCTGCGAGGTGTCCTACACGCCGTCAAAATATTACGGGAATTTTTTCTATGTTTCGCTCACGCCGGTAGAACTGTTTTATCAGAAGGATCATGCTATAAAAAATAAATTGCTGGGTTTTTCCTGCGTGATCCTTATTCTTACCCTGATCCTGTCCAATTTCCTGTCTTACAAGCTATATGTTCCCTTCAGGAGGATCCTGGACAAATATACGGGTTCCGTCCATGCCACCGGTACCGGACGGGGAGTGAACGAATACAACCTCATGGAAAACATGCTTGGCAATATGTCGAATCGGATCAATGATTTGCAGGGCCTCCTGGAGCAAAACAGGGAAATGATCCGGTGCAATATATTGAAGGAAATGCTCGGAAATTCCGCCGAAACGCAGGAGGATCTCCAGCATTTGAAGGATACCTGCGGCATCGAATTCATCGGGGGGTATTTCTGTGCCGTTGTCTTCACTATGGGTAAGCTATACGTAAACTCGGTGCCAAAAAATAAAATCCAGCTGTGCAAATACAGCGTCATCGAATATATAAAAAGCATCCGCGAGGAGGATTGCATGTGTATTCCGGTCGATACCGACAGCAAAACGGTTTCGGTTATCGTTAACGGCAAAAGCGGCAGCCTGCAAAGTGTGCGGCGGTTTATCGACCGCGTGGAGGATTTCTCTCATTGCTATTTCAATTTCCATCTGACTGCCGCAGCGGGGAAATTCGTGGAAGGACTGGCTTCCCTGAGCCTCTCCTACTCGGATTGCAAAACGGCCTTAAAGTACCGTTTCCTGTTTCCATCCGGCAGTATATTTTTCTATGAGAATATAGAGAAATATGAGAACAGCAGGAATACATTGTCCGAACCATGGCTTGAGAAGCTGGACAAATACCTGAAGGTAAACAGCTTTGATGAGGTAGAGGCATTGGCGGATAAATTCCTGCATACAATCGCCGCAGGCATCTATTCCTACAACGAAGTCATAAAAATGACGCAAAAATTATGGGCATCGCTGGAACAATACATGGAAAGGATGAACATCAAATCCGGCGGGCTTCCGGAGGATGCCTCCGGAGACAGGCTGATGCTGTCCGAGGATGCCGGCGAATTTTTCCGGAGATTTTTACAAATGGTCCAATGGGCGTTTGACACCATTGCCGCCCGGAAATGTAACAAAAATTCCGAAGTGGTGACACAGGTAAAACAATACGTGGATGAAAACCTTGACAAGGTAATATCGCTTTATACGGCCGCCGACGCCGTCCACATCAGCCCGCATTATTTAAGTAAAATTTTTAAGGAAGAAACAGGCACCAATTATATCGACTATGTAGTAACCAGCAAAATGGACAAAGCCCGTGAATTGCTTAAAGAGACGAACCTGAGCATTGAAAAGATAACCGGAAAGGTCGGATATGCCTATGCGGCTTATTTCCGCAATAAGTTCAAGGAGTATACCGGCAAGACACCCAATGAATACAGGCTGGATGTGCGCAACAGCAAAGAAGAGTCCGGTGACTGAAAAGACGTGAGCTGCAATTCGGTGCAGCACGCGTCTTTCCCGGTTCATCAATAGGTTTCTTGTTCCCACGGATTTTTTAAGGTGCTTCGAGGATTTAAATCATCATAGCCAACGGGAATACTTTCTGTTATAATACTGTTATGCTTATATGGTGCGGGGACACACCCGCTGAGTTACGGGTAATCCGGTATAAAGTGCGGGGACACACCCGCTGAGTCACGGGTCACGGGATATAAGGAGGGAATGTCCCCTGTATGGCGTAGACATAAAGCAAGTGGAGGAAATGACCAAGATAACGGAGGTTTATTATGATAGTAAAGGAAATAACGATAACGAACAAGTCGGGGCTGCAGTCCAAATCTGCCGCAGTGTTCATTCAGAAAGCCTCGAACTATAAATCCAGCATATGGATAGAGAAGGATGAAAGAAAAGCCAATGCAAAAAGCCTGCTGGGGCTGCTTTCATTGGGCATAGGAAACGGAGCAAGGATTGCCGTGATCGTCTCGGGAGAAGATGAGAGCAAGGCGGCGGATGAGCTTGAGGAATATTTGAAATCGGATTTGGTGGAAGTAATATAGAAAATGTTTGACATACAGGAAGAACTCAAAAAAATGCCCGATAAACCGGGCGTTTATATTATGAAGGATGAAAACGGCGCCATTATTTATGTGGGGAAGGCTGTCGTACTAAAGAACAGGGTCAGGCAGTATTTTCAAGCTTCGGCGGTCCATTCGCCCAAGGTGCAGGCAATGGTGGCAAGAATCAAGGAGTTTGAATACATTGTTACCGATTCCGAGCTGGAAGCCCTGATACTGGAATGCAACCTGATAAAAAACCACAAGCCCAAATTTAATATCCTCCTAAAGGATGACAAAAACTATCCCTATATCAAGATCACAATGAATGAAGACTACCCCAGGATCTATATGACCAGAAGGGTGGAAAAGGACGGTGCGAAGTACTTCGGACCGTATTCCAATGTGTTTGTCGTAAAGGAGACCATCGGCCTTCTTAAAAAAATATTTCCCATAAAGACCTGTAAAAAGGTACTGCCCCGGGACATCGGAAAATTCAGGCCGTGCCTTAACTACCATATTCATCAATGCCTCGGCCCATGCAGCGGTAAGGTGGACAAAAAGGAGTACGCAGCCCTGATGAAGGATGTCTGCTCTTTTCTTGACGGCAAGCATGAGCACATTGCAAAAAAGCTTGAGGAACAAATGCTGGCGGCAGCTGAAAACCTTGATTTTGAAAGAGCCGCAGCCCTTAGGAACAAGCTTGGCAGCTTGAAGCAGATTTCCGAAAAACAAAAGGTGCTCTCCAACACCACCCTGGACCAGGATGTGATAGGTCTGGCCAAGGACGCTACCGATACCTGCCTGCAGGTGTTTTTCATAAGGAACGGCAAGCTCATCGGCAGGGAGCATTTTATTTTCCAGGGAGTCGGGGAAAGCGAGACAGAGGAGCTTTTAGCTTCCTTCTTCAAGCAATTCTATGATTCCGCCGCTTATATTCCGGGAGAGATCCTGGTGCAGGAGCAGGCCGGCGAGCTTGAAATACTTGAAAGCTGGTTGTCGGTGAAGCGGCAGGGAAAAGTGCGCATCCTCGTGCCGCAAAAAGGGGCCAAGCACCACCTGGTAGAGATGGTCGCACGGAACGCCGACATCGCGTTGCAGCAATTCAGGGAAAAGCTGTCCAGCGAAGGAGATGCGCTCCAGGAAGGCTTGCAGGGACTGGCGGAGATCACCGGGCTTGAAAAAACCCCCGGGAGGATCGAGGCTTATGATATTTCCAATACCGGAGTGTCGGAGATGGTGGCGTCCATGGTGGTCTTCCGGGAGGGGGTTTCCGATAAGAAGGAATACCGGCGGTTCAAAATAAAAACCATTGACCGGCAGAATGATTATGCGGCAATGCAGGAAGTGCTATATCGAAGGTTTAAACGGGCGGAAAGGGAAGCACAACAGGCAGCTGGCGCTGCAGAGGCAGGAGACATCTCCCCGCACGCAAACGGGGACGGTTCTCCCTCCAAATTTTCCAGGCTGCCTGACTTGATTTTGCTTGACGGCGGCCTTGGACATGTGAATGCCATACGTCAGGTGTTGAGCGAGTTGAATATCGGTATACCTGCCTGGGGGATGGTGAAAGACGACAATCACAGGACAAGGGGCCTTGTCTCACCTGAAAAGGAAATTGATATTACCAAAAACCTTACCGTATTGCGGATGGTGACAGCCATCCAGGATGAAGCCCACAGGTTTGCCCTGGATTTTAACAAAAAGTTGAGGGAGAAGCGATACACGGTATCTGTCCTGGATGAAATCGACGGCATCGGGCCCAAACGCAAAAAAGCGCTGCTCAAGCACTTCGGCTCGGCGGCGGCCGTCAGGAAAGCAGGCGTCGACGACCTGCTTGCTGTGGAAGGGATAAGCAAATCTGCTGCGGAAAAGGTCTACCAGCATTTTCATGGCGATGCAAACTTTTAGAAAAGGAGCAGCACAGCATGGCGCTTTACGCGATTTCGGACCTTCACCTGGCTTTGAGCACCGATAAGCCGATGGACGTCTTCGGAGCCAGATGGTCAAACTATATGGACAGATTAACAGAACAGTGGCGGGCGACAGTGGCGGATGAGGATACCGTAGTGCTGCCGGGCGACATATCCTGGGCCACCTATCTTGAAAATGCTGTGGAGGACTTCAGGTTCATCAATTCGCTGCCCGGCAGAAAAATCATTTCCAAGGGCAACCATGATTACTGGTGGACCACCCTGAGCAAGCTGGAGAAATTCCTGACGGGCAATGGCTTCTCCACCATCCGTTTCATGCACAATAACAGCTTCAGGGTGGAAAGTAATGTCATCTGCGGAACAAGGGGCTGGAAGATGCCCGGGGACGACGGCTTCACTGCCGAAGACCGGAAAATATACCAAAGGGAGCTCCAACGCCTGGAGCTTTCGTTAAAAAGCGTGGAAGTACTGCCCGGAGACAGGCTGATTGCCGCCATGCATTTCCCTGTATTCAATTCCAAAGGCGTTTCTTCGGAGTTTCTGGAAGTAATGCAAAGGTATGGCGTGAGCCTCTGCATTTATGGACATTTGCACGGGGATGCATTTAAAAATACGGTGGACGGCATGCGTGAAGGCGTGGAATTCAGGCTGGTGTCGGCGGATTATCTGGAATTCAGGCCCGTAATGCTTTAAATATGCCTTTATCATAAATTGGTTTTGGGGGATGCTTATGTGGGACGGAATCAAAATACTTATTGCGGAAGATGATAAGGAAATCAATCGTCTTGTGTCCGGACAGCTTTCAAAAGAAGGATATGAGACAGTGAGCGTATTCAATGGGGTTGATGCCGTTCAAAAGCTGCAATCGGAGTCTTTCCAGCTGGTAATTCTGGATATCATGATGCCCCTGGCCGATGGCTATGAAGTACTGCAAGAAATCAGGGAGACAGGTGACATGCCGGTTCTGATCCTATCGGCAAAGTGCCGGGAAATGGATAAAATCATAGGACTGGGTCTTGGCGCCGATGATTATATGACAAAACCTTTCGGAACAGGTGAGCTGATTGCAAGAGTAAAAGCGCAATTAAGAAGATACCGGAAGTTTTCTGCGGAAATAGACAAAAATGCAAATCAAATAAAGCATCTTGACATGGAAATGGATACAAGCACCTTTGAAGTAAGAATTGCCGGTAAGGCCACCGCGTTGACCGCAAAAGAGTTTGAAATCCTTAAGCTGTTTATGCGAAATCCAAAAAAGGTATTCACAAAGTCCCAGCTGTTCAAGTCCATCTGGGGAGAAGACTTTTTGCATGATGAAAACACAGTGATGGTCCATATAAGAAGAATACGCGAAAAAATTGAAGCGGATCCGTCCAATCCGAAATATATCCAGACAGTATGGGGCATAGGGTATAAACTGGTAGAGGAATAAAATGAATATGCTGATGAAGGTACTGATTACGGCTTCTGCCGTCTTGAATATTTTTCTGCTATCCATCATCGTCATTGAAAAAAGAGGGATTGCTTCCATTACATCCGTTTTGGCGGAAATCCGCAAATACGGAGCTAACAGAAGAATCCATATCGGATCGAGATACAAGTCGCTGGAAAAAATGAGTACGGAGCTCAATACGCTGATGGACAGGTTTCAAAGTGCAATGGAGGATAAGCAAAAGCTGGAAATATCCCATAAACAACTGATAGCAAACATTTCTCACGATATCCGTACCCCTTTGACGTCCCTCCTCGGATTTGTCGAGGTGCTTCAAAAGGATCAGGGTCTAAGCCTGCAGGATCAGAAGGATTATCTTGATATCGTCTATTCCAAAGGCCAGTTCCTATACAGGATGATCCAGGAGTTTTTCGAGCTTTCCAAGCTCGAATCCGAAGATACGGTGATCATACTGGAAAAAGTCAATCTGGGAGATCTCATCCGCGAAGTCATTGCATCCTTTTATCAGGATTTTGTCGTTAACGGGCTGACTCCGGAAATCCGCCTGCCGGACAGGCCGGTGCATGTCCGGGGGGACGAGGCAAGCATCTTTAGAATACTGCAAAACCTTATCGCAAATGCTTTAACCTATGGAAAAGACGGTGGCGCTATCGGTATTTCAATGGATGACGAAAACATGAAAAAGGTACGGGTAGACGTATGGGACAGGGGAAGCGGTATCGCAGAGAAGGACATGCCGTTTTTATTTGACCGGCTGTATATGGCCGAAGCGTCGAGGAATGGCAAAACACGTGGAAACGGACTGGGGTTGGCCATAGCAAAGCAGCTGGTGGAAAAACAAAAGGGGGAAATCTCCGTAGCAAGTGTTCCCGGCGAAAAAACAACCTTTTCCTTCAATTTGCTGAAGTACTAAATACCTTTACAGGGGCGAACGTTCCGGCGCTTCCTATTTGGGAATCCGGGAAGCGTATTTTTTCCTGAGCCTGTGCAATTGATTCAGCCTCTCCAGGTATTCCTTTTCATGCTTCATGGCGATACCCACCGCCAGGGAATCAATAATGGCGACAGGCGTGACCATGGAATGGAATTCCCACAGTTCACCCCGTTCGGCATACAATACGATGTCGCTTCTGTCAATCATGTCCGAAACAATCAGATCCGTCATCAGAATGGTTTTGTAACCGATTTGGGCTGCAGGGTCCAGGATGGCCCGGATTTCAGGGAGATTGTTGAAAAACCGAAGAGGACAACCACATCCTCCTTTGTCAGATGGTTACACAAAATTAAAATAAGACTAACTTGAAATTAATAATGGGGAGCTAAAATGATCCCTATGAATAAATCTTGAGCTACCTTGCTCACAACAGTGAGAGCAAAGGTGGAGGGATGAATTGCAGCCTGAAAAGGTACATATGTGTTATCCGGATTACTAATAAACTGAAAGGGTAATGGTATATTTATATGAAAAACGAAACTAACAACAATGGGCTCCTATCCCCGACCAACTGGAGGACAGGCACTTCAAGTTCTCTTTTCCGCGGTTTGACTGAAAAGGATTTGGAGGCGTGCAGGGAAGCCGGGATTGAATGCGTGGAGGTCTGTATTTTTGGAAATTGTTTTGAGCTTGAAAAAAAGGAGCTGGAGCAATTCTGCCGGAAGCTTGACTTACAGGGAGAAAAGCTGGGTGTGGAATTTTGGTCGGTGCATCTTCCATTTAGCCGGGTTTTGGACATTTCGGCCACGGATGAAGCACAACGAAGGACAGTTATTCAAATAAATAAGGAGCGCTTGGAAGCCGCAGCCTGCTTTAAGCCTAAAAAGGCAGTTATACATCCCAGCTTTGAACCGATTGAAGAAAATCGTGAGGAACACCTGAAAATATGCCGGGAATCTTTAAAAGAGTTATCGGATTATTCTCATCAACTTGGTATACAGTTGGTTGTAGAGTGTCTCCCAAGGACCTGTCTGGGGAATACAAGCGAGGAGATAGAAAAAATAATCGAAGGGCTTGATGATATAGGTATTTGCTGTGATACAAACCATCTTCTGAAGGAAACAACAGAAGCTTTTATAAGAAAACTCGGTCCAAGAATCGTAACTCTGCATGTTTCGGATTATGACCGGGTGGATGAACGGCACTGGAAGCCGGGGTTGGGCGTGAACAACTGGAATGCAATTATAGGAGCACTGGCTGCCCATCAATACAGCGGACCCTGGATGTTTGAGCTTAGACAGCCAAGCCCTGAAAAACCCATTACTCCCGCTGATTTAAAAGAGTGCTGGAATAGTCTTCTGGCTTCATATGTAAGTTCGAAAAGCGCGTATATATGATTGTCTTCTTCTGCTGTAAGGAAATTTGTCTACAAACGACAAATTTCCTTAGGTCGTTATAATGCAATAAAGCATTCTGTTCATTTGCTTAAGAAATTTGTAAGGAATTCGTCAATACGGCGTAAGCTTTGTGGTGTAATATATATTCTATGGACGAAAATTTTTTTGTGAGGTATCGAAATGTTTATTGCCACACTATCCACGGAATTTATAAAGCTGCGGAGGTCAAAGATGCTATTGCTTGCAATGCTTGCAAGCGTTGTTCCCCCCATGATAAAATTCATGCAGTATGCATTCGGAAACAACGGGGATGCGGCAAGGTGGGAAAGGTTTTTATCCACAGGCCAGGAAATTGGGGTTTTTTGCATGCTGACAGCAGTTATTCTGGTATCCTGTTTTATTTTTACCATGGAATATCAATACCGTACGGCTTCGTACATCTTCACCTCCGGCAGTTCAAAAACGAATATTTTTATTGCAAAGCTCCTGGCTTTATTGGCTATAACCGCATTGCTGCTTATTGTTTCAGCCTTCTCGCAGCTGCTGTTCGGGTATCTGACGATAAGAACCGGATTGGACTGGGCGTTTTTTCTAAAGTTCATGAAAGTGACGGTATGGTATGTGTTAGCCTACTTTTTACTTTCGGCGGTGGTTGCCATGGTGGCGGTGCTGTTAAAGAGATTTGTACTTTCGGCGGTGGTGAATTTTGGCTATTTCATGCTGGTTTTCCCCTTTCATTTGAAGAATGATCCGTATATTAACCCGTTTATGAGTCCCACCGTCGTTGCGGCCAAATTATACGATGCAAAGGATTATATTTTTACGGGTTATTATAAGGGCATTCCGGTCAACATCCCCGGGATATCGGTATTTCTTCTTTCCCTGGCCATTGTCTCTCTGGCGGTCGCTATCGTCTGCTACAAAAGAATGGATGCAATTAAATAAAATGCCGGATCTGGACATGGAGGTTTAAAATGTTGTTTCAGGAGCTTGTGGTTACAGAAATAATAAAATACAGGCGGACATTCATCCCATGGCTGGTTGGGGCAGGCGGCATACTGGCATCGGGGATTGCGTTTCTGCAGAAAACAACCGGTGATGCACAGATCCATTGGGAGCCTCTTGCGCAAACAGGGCTAAGCATGATTAACCTCATAGCGCTGCTTCTGGCTGCAGTATTTTCCGGGCATGTTTTTACCGCCGAGTATCATGAAAATATGTCCAGCATCATATTTACCTACCCTGTATCACGTTTCAAAATCTATCTTGCAAAGCATCTGGTGGTATTGCTTTTGATTGTTTCCCTTTATCTGGCCTTTTTTCTTTCCATCGTGGTATTTGGTTTTGCAAGTGTGGGCGAGCTGCCTTCGGCCGCCTTTTTGCTGAAACTGTTGAAAGTTGTGCTTCTGCTGTCGGGTGCAAACTATGTGCTTGCCCCGGTTACAGTCCTGATAAGCCTGGCGGTCAAAGGCATCGGGACGTATATACTTGCAGGTATGGGTTATTTTATGGTCTATGTGGGCTTTATCAACTCGGATTACAGCCTTTGGATACCACCGTGCATACCTGATCGGCTGGCGGCGAATTATTTTATGATGGAGGTCATGACAAAGTCGGATTTCACAAATATTTTGTCCGTTTCGGCAGCTGTTTTTTTCTCTGCATTTTTTATCGGCGCTGTCTATTATTCAAGGAGCGGTGTATATAAATAAAAGTTTCGTTAGGGAGGATTTTAAGATGGAGTATATTTTAAAGACGACGGATTTGTCCAAATATTATAAGAACAAAAAGGCGGTAAACGGCGTAAATATCAATGTCAAAAAAGGCGATATCTATGGCTTCCTGGGGCAGAACGGCGCCGGGAAGACCACCACCATACGGATGATTATGGGCTTGATCAAGCCGACCCGGGGCGAGGTCTCCCTGTTTGGAGAGAAGATTTTACCGGGACAACATTCCCACTATGGCAGGATAGGCTCCATTATTGAAACTGCCGGTTTTTATCCCAACCTGACCGCTGCGGAAAACCTTGAAATCCACCGGCGGCTGATGGGGGTGACCAATAAAAATTACCTGGAGGAAGCACTTGAATTAACAGGAATTGCCGATGTGAGAAATAAGAAAGTAAAAGGGTTTTCCCTTGGTATGAAGCAAAGGCTGGGCATATCCCGCGCATTGCTTCACAGGCCTGAGCTCCTGGTACTGGATGAGCCGACCAACGGCCTTGATCCGGTCGGGATAAAGGAGATCCGCAAACTGATCCTGGACCTGTCCGATAAACGGAAAATAACGGTTTTCCTGTCGTCGCACATCCTCAGCGAGATACAGCAAATAGCAACAAGGATAGGGATCATACACAATGGGATACTTGTGGAGGAAATTGAGTTTGAAACGCTGAAGCAAAAGAGCAGAAGTTATATTGAGCTAAAAATCAATGACGACAAGAGGGCGGCTTTTTTGCTGGAAAATTCCCTTGGAATAACCGATTATAAAGTAATCGAGCAGGGAGTCATCCGGGTCTATGAAAGGTTGAACGAGTCCCCGACCTTTAACCGCGTTCTTTCGGAAAATGGTCTGGAAATAAGCGGAATGAGTGTCATGAACGACACCCTGGAGGATTACTTCCTGCAGCTCACCGGGGGGACGTTTAAAGTATCATGAATTGGTTATTGTATATTCTCCTATGCTCTGGTATAATTTAAAATCATAATTGAAAGTGAGGGTTGCAGATGGGTATTTGTTTTGTAAGAATCCGTTATTCAGTGAGATAAGAAAACTGAATAGCTTAAAGGAGCAAAAGGCCGAAAAGGTTTTATTTGTGTACTTTAAGATGGATTCCTGCAAAGAACATACCTGGCAGCTCTAAATATTGATAACATTTTGCCGTGCTCTTTATGTTCACGGCATTTTTATTATGGAGTTTTACCTTTTCGGCTATAGCTTTTATTTTCTATTATTGCGTTCGTGTGACTTCAGGAATCCATCAAAAGATTAATCATAGAATTGGTGGTGGATTTAATGAAACGTCACGGTAAATTGTCTGATCCTGATCACTTATGGCAGTCGCAGAACTTTCTTCACGACAGAAGCCTGATCACAGGCTTATTGAAAAAAACAAGTATAGGCAGGGAGGACGCGGTACTAGAAATCGGACCGGGCAAGGGGATCATTACATGGGAGCTTGTAAAAAAGTGCAGAAAAGTATATGGAATTGAATATGATTTTTACCTTTACCAAAAGCTGAAAGAGCGCTTCGAGAGCATCGGGAATATTGATATTGTTCATGATGATTTTCTCAATTATGAATTACCCGAAAAAACTCCGTACAAGGTTTTCTCAAGCATACCCTTCAATCTAACAGCGCAGATTATTAATAAACTTGTCTTTTCTCCGAGCCCGCCCGAGGATGTATATCTTATTATGCAAAAGGAAGCTGCGGTAAAATACGCCGGGAATCCGTATGGCAGGGAGTGTATGCGCTCTTTGCTGCTAAAACCGTTTTTTAAGACGGAAATTACGCATTGCTTCAAAAATACGGACTTTTATCCTGTTCCAGGGGTCAGCGTTGTCTTATTGTATATTGGAAAAAGAAAAATTCCGCTGGTTGAACAAAGTCAGTCGCAGGAATATAATGATTTCATTGCATATGCTTTTAGCAGAGCCGGCAAAGACCTTAAGGAAAGGCTCGGCAAAATATTTACAAGAGAACAATTTAAAAAGCTGGCGAAGGAAGCGGAGTTTGATATTACCTGCAGCCCTCTTGAGTTAACTGACAGGCAATGGCTTGTACTTTTCCGATATTATGCCGGATATGTTTCAGAAATAAAGAAGTCAAATGTGCATGGGGCATATAGGAGACTGATCAAGCAGCAGAGCAAGCTGAGTAAAATACACAGAAACAGGAGGGGGGAACCAAGTTTCCTTTGAATTAGGTCGTTATAACGAGGGATCAAATACTCCACCAGGACTGCCTTCCGGGCAGAATCCCGGTGGAGTAAAATACTCTACAATTACGGTGTTACACGGGTCATATCTCTGGGAAACAGGCTAGCATTCCTTACATTCGTCAGTCCCAGCAATTTCATGGTGAGCCGCTCCAGACCTATACCCAGTCCTCCGTGAGGAGGAATACCATATTTATGAATCATGAGATATGATTCGAATTTCTCGGGATTTATCCCTCTTTTCAACATTTTATCATCGGAGATTATTCAAATTAATATAAAACCTGCACCGGAATGAAGCCGGACTGAAACAAAAAGCGGAGACCGGCGGGCAGATCTCGGGGCCGAAAGGGCGGAATGCAAACCAGGGCGGGCAAATTGCCGGCCAAATGCGGACAGAATGTGAACCAGGATGGTGAAGTGGAATTAAAGGGAAACACCCATTGCTCATTTTACGAACAGAGGACAAACGAGCGCTGAAGCTGAAAGCTATGTGAACCACACTCCGGAAATTAGCAGGTGCCTGCCGGACAATGCACCTGCTAATTTCCTAAAAACCTTTTGCTTGCTGATTCCATATGGGACAAAATGGGCCTGCACCATCCGTATGGGGGTATGGGATTAATCCTTTTTTTCCAATATCAGCACATCATTTTTGCCAAGCTCAATAGCGGTCGAAGTAATTTTACCTTTTAGCAGGTTTATATAGTTGCTATAATCCAGGTTGATATTTACCGGAAAGTCATTATGATTTAATAGGAATGTAAACTCTTTGTCATCTTTAAGCCTCCGGGTGACCTCTACCCCGTCCGGTACGTCCAATAGGGCTTTTAAACCCTTACTGCCGCACACATGCTTTATAAACTTTTTGAGGAAACCGTACTCCGGGTCTGATGCCATATAATATGCTTTCCCTTTACCAAAACAATTTTCCGTAAGCGCGGGACGCCCGGCATAGAAATCCTGCCCATACACGCCAAGAGCTTTTGCCCCCTCGAGGTTTATTAAGTCACACAATAATCCGCAGCTGTATGTTCCGTCAAGCTCGCCCACCGGTTGGTTTACGATAATACTATTCTTTGTATCGGGGGAGAGCGCATCGGTTTCTTCAACCCATATCCCCAGGACATTTCTCAATTCTCCCGGATATCCGCCAAGGGTTACAAGATCATTTTCGTTTACCAGACCGCTGAAGAAGGTGGTGATAAATGTGCCGCCGTTATTGGTGAAATTTTCAATATTCCTGGCAACGCCCGGTTTTATCATATAGAATACCGGCGCCGTGACGATATCATACTTTGATAAGTCAGCATCCGGTTTTACGATGTCTACAGGGATATGTAGGTCATAGAACGTATTATAATACTTTTGGATTTGCGGCAAATATTTCAGGTCGATGCTCGGCCCGCTTGAGAATTCCAACGCCCACCAGTTGTCCCAATCAAAAATTATGGCGGCTTTTGCGTTGATTGTTGAGTCAAGCAGCTTATCACCGAGCAGCTTAAGCTCCTCGCCAAGCTGCCGGCATTCTCCGAATACCCTTGTGTTTTCATGACCGGCATGAGATATGAGGGCGCCATGGTACTTTTCACATGCCCCAATTGAGCGCCTAAGCTGAAAGAACATAACTGCATCAGCTCCATGCGCTACGGCCTGATAACTTAGACGTCTCATGACCCCGGGACGTTTCAGGCTGTTATAGTCCTGCCAGTTCTGCTGGCTTGGGGTCTGCTCCATAAGCATGAAAGGCTGACCGTTCTTTAAGCACCTCATTAAATCATGCCGCATGGCGATCGTGCTTGCCTGGGTATTTGCTGCGGGATAATTGTCCCATGAGATAACATCCATGTACTCCGCCCACCTAAAATAATCGAGGGGCATGAAGGTACCCATGAAGTTTGTCGTTATTGGCAAACCCGGCGTTATTCCCTTGATTGCATTATATTCGGCAATATAGCATTCAAGGCTTGAATCAGACATGAATCGGTTATAATCTATGGACATACCCTGGAAGAATGAGCTTACCTTGTTACTCCGGCTATCGCGGTACATTTCGTTCAGATGTGACGGAGGGACAATCTCATCCCATGCATATACCGTATGTCCCCAGAAGCTTGTATTCCATCTTCTGTTTATTTCTTCGACCGTACCATATCTTTTTTTCAACCAGTTTCTGAATTCCTCGGCACAGTTGTCGCAATAGCAATACCCGCCATATTCATTTCCTATATGCCATACAAGAAGAGCCGGATGATCCTTATACCTCTCCGCGAGCTTTTTTGCCAGTGCCTTTGAGTACTTGCGGTAGATTTTGCTGTTGGGACAAAAGTTTACTCTGCCTCCATGTGTATGCTTTCTGCCGTAGATGTCAACCGGAAGTATGCCGGGGTATTTTTTTGACATCCATGCAGGTTGGGCTGCTGTGGATGTGGCAAGGCAGATATAGATACCGTTTTTCCATACCAGATCTACTATTTTGTCCAACCATTCAAAATTGTAAACATCCTCCGAAGGCTGAAGCTTTGCCCAGCTAAATACGGGAAGAGTTACGATATTCACTCCGGCGAGCTTAAAAAGCCGCATATCCTCCTGCCATATTTCTTCCGGCCACTGGTCCGGGTTATAGTCGCCCCCGTAGTATATAACCGGCTGCTTTGAATTAATCATTGGTAAAACCTCCTGTGAAATAAAGAATATTCCCGGAAACCTGCACAACTATCCCTTTATAGAGCCTATCATTACACCCTTTACAAAATACTTTTGCAAAAACGGATAGACACATATGACCGGGATAATGGATACAACAATGGCACAATATTTTATAAGCCTTTTATACATATCCGCCTCAAGTAACCCAAGACGACCTGCATTTGTTGAGGCGGACGTATCATTCACGATAAGTATCTTCCGGAGGACAAGCTGAAGCGGAAACTTTGTGTTGTCCCGAAGGAAAATCATGGAGCTGAACCAATCATTCCAGATGGCTACACCATAAAACAGCACCATTGTGGCAATGAGTGCCTGAGACAAGGGTAAAATGATTCTGAAAAGAATCGTAAGATCACCTGCACCGTCCATTCTTGCCGACTCCTCAATACTGTCCGGAATCTCACGGAAGGATGTACGCATTACAATCATATTCCATGTGCTTATTGCACCCGGGAGAATCATGACCAGACGGTTGTCGATCAACCCCAGCTGGTTGATAACCATGTAGTAAGGGATAAGTCCGCCTCCAAAATACATTGTAAATATAATCATAGCCATGATGTATTTGGTGTATTTTAGATTTCGCCTTGAAAGTATATAAGCTGCGATCGAGGTGCAAAACACACTGAAAGCGGTACCCGCTACAACATACAGTATTGTGTTGAGATATCCCGATATAATATTCGGGTCTCTGAAAACAAACTCATATCCCTTTAATGTGAAGCCCAGCGGCTTCAGGATCACGCCATAATGGGACATAAGCCTGTCCGGCTGGCTGAAGGAAGCAAATACTATATAAAGGAAGGGATAGAGGCATACGGTGGACAGCAGCCCAAGCAGTACATAATTAAACGAATCAAAAAAGACGTCGCCAATGGTTTTTCTTTTTAACATGGTTTTTCTTCCCCCTTACCACAAGCCGGAGCCGGCAATCTTATTGCTTAGCTTATTACTTATAAACAGGAGCGTGAAGTTGATTACCGAATTGAACAGGCCAATTGCCGTACTGAAGCTGAAGTTATATTCTACAAGGCCCTTTCGATATACATAGGTTGATATGATGTCGGCAGTATCATAAATAAGAGGATTATAGAGCAGAAGTACTTTTTCAAAGCCTATATTCATAAGCGACCCAACCCTCAGGATAAACAATATGACGATGGTGGTCATGATGGATGGCAGCGTAACGTTCCATATCTGCCGCAGGCGTCCGGCGCCATCCATGATGGCAGCCTCATACATCGCAGGATTTATTGAAGAAATGGCTGCGAGGTAGATAATTGAGTCAAAGCCTATATTCTGCCATATGCCGGACGATATGTAGATTGTCCTGAAGTATTCAGGACGGGTCAGGAAATTTTCCGCTACAAGTCCCAAAGGTGCAAGGAGCTGGTTAATAAACCCGTCGGATGCGGTAAAATTGACAATGATACCGCAAATAACAACGGTAGATACAAAGTGGGGCAAATAGGTTATGGTTTGTACGGACTTCTTGAACAGCTTGCCTTTTATTTCATTCAACATAAGAGCCAGAAGGATCGGCGCAGGGAACCCCCATAAAATATCGTAAGCGCTCAAAAGCAGCGTATTGGTAAAGACCCGCTTAAACTCATAACTTGTCAAAAAGTTCTTAAAATGCTCAAAGCCGATCCAGTGGCTTCCAAGGATACCCAGCTTGGGGCTGAAATCCTTGAATGCAATAGTAATTCCATACATCGGCCAGTAGGAAAAGATAATATAAAACAATATAACCGGTATTGCCATGATATAAACCGTCTTATAACGGGTTATTTCTTTTGCAAAGTCTCTTAAAAATGCAATCGGACCGGCGCCAAATTTGCCTGCAGGCTGCGGCGTGACTGTTACTGCATTTTTACTCATCCGAAACACCTCTTTCTGCAAATTATCCAATGCTGCTTCCGCTGCGCGAAACCATTTGCGGTCTCTCCCTGCAAGGTGCGGTTCCCTGGCATGCAGGGAGCATTTCACTTTTTGTCCCGATTTCGGGCTCCCTGTCCTCAAAAAGCCTGCTTTTTTGCAAACTTTTTGAGGACAAGAGCATCATCCGATTATTTTATTGACATAGATTTGTCATATGCACTCTGATAGTTTTTGAGGACGGTGTCCATACCAAGCTTGTTTATCTGGGCTACATAGTCGTCAAACCTTGATATGGGTTCATCTCCCCGTATCATTTTGAACATCATTTCCTTCTGGTAGGTATCAACCTGCGTTATGATTTCATTGTTTTTCTTGGTGGTATCGGCATCAAAGGAAAGCCCTTTTGGCAAAGCCCATTTGTCCGATGTTTTCTCCCAGATTTCTACAGCCGGGATATCACTCTCCAGTATGATGTTACCTCTGAGGCAGGGGGCGTTCCATGTGAAGTAGTAGGTATAGAAATCCTCACGGCTGTAACCGTCTTTGTTATTGGTGATTGTATCGGTGAATTTGACACCTTTATCCTTTAATTCATCCGGGAAAGACCGCTGAGCATATTTATCCGCGTCACTTGTTTCGTCTGAAAATTCATAGCTTTCACCTTCTATCCCATAATTATGCAGAAGGAAGCCGTCCGCGCCATAGGAATAATCAAGCCATGCAAGCGCTATTTCAGGGTTTTTGCATGTGGCGGAAATAACACCGCAGTTACCTGTCGTATAGGAGTTCGTTTCACGGATATTCACCGTCTGGTCTTTTGTAAGCTTCGGATATGGGGCGGGGACAATATTAAAGCCGGGTATATTCTTGGAGGCTATATTATTGTAGGTTTTACAGCCATAGCCTCCGACGTAGGAGCCTGCCTTACCGGACGTAATGGCTGTCTCCTGTATTTCGTCTGTGCTTGTTATAAAGTCTTTATCCAAAAGGCCTTCCTGGTACCAGCGGTTCATCGTAGTCAGATATTCCTTAAAACCAGATTCAATAGGACCATAGACGATCTTGCCGTCTTTGTTCATAAATTTTGACCATCCGAGGGATGCGTCATATGCTCCTACAAAAGCGGAAGTGGATTCATACAGCCAGGTGAAGGTTAATGTCAAAGGCGCTTTAATCCCCTGGCTCTTCATGGCTTTTAAAGCAGTTTCCCACTCATTGATGGTTTCAGGCACAGAAAGCCCGGCCTTGTCAAGAAGGTCTTTACGTATGAACGGCCCGGCCCATGGTCCCGCTTTTTCAAGAGAAGTCTGCGGCATTTTCCATAGCCTTCCGTTTGCGCTGACACACTCTCTCTTAATGTCAGGCGTTTTTTCAATAATTTTGTTGAAGTTGGGCGCATATTGCTCGAAAATATCCGTGAAGTCATAATAAATGCCGTCGGAGATCGCTTTATCAGCTCCGCCGGGATACGAGGGGGGAGTATCCAGAATGTCCGGCAAATCATTGCTTGCCACCAAAAGGTTAAATGCCGTTTGTAAGGCTTGCGTGTCTCCGCCTGTAGATGGATTGATAAATTTGATCTTTACACCTGTATCCTGTTCCATTTTTTTGTACATGGGGCTCTCATCCAATGACTTTATCAGCTTTGAACTGAATTCTACCCAATATGTCAGAGTTACCGAACCATCTTTTACAATTGGATATGTTCCGTCCCATTTTGTGTTGCCGGCATTGGCTGCTGGATTGCCGGATGTGCCGGAAGGAGCTGCCTCAGAGCCGCAGCCGGAAAGCAAAACGACAATCATAGCGATAGCTACCAGGATACTGACTGCTTTTTTTAACTTTTTCATTTTTTAACCTCACTTTTTTATATTTCGAAGGCAAAAGCCAACGATGGCAATAAAAACTGCGTACTTAAAAAACTCTGATTTCGTTCTTTGAGGTTACCTGAATTTATGTTAAAATGATATTATCGTATTGTTATCGATTATCCAGCGAAATTTCATAGGAACTGTATGTAAGATATAATCTTTACAGGGGGAGATAAAATGGAAAGGGATCCACATGCATATATAAGTATTGTTTCCAAATATTTTACTCCACATGAAATATCCAGGCAGTGCCTGTTTACTGCTGACGGTGTTGGACTTTACTGCTGCAAGCCGAACTATTGTACCGTACGCAGCCCGATCGACAGTTATATGATAGCCTGCGTCCTGACAGGGGAAGCAGTTCTGGAGTACAGGAAAAAAACGTATTATCTTAAAGAAGGAGAACTGTTTTTTATTAGCTGTTACCATGACCCTCAACGGTATTATACGGGCAGCACAGGAATATGGGAACAGATGTGGTTCCATTTCAACAGCAGTTCCTTCAGTCCGCTTTATGAGTTCTTTTACAACAGCAATGGCGGACCTGTAGTGAAGACAGATCCTCAAGTCGTAAAATCAATAAAAGCGATTATGAATACTGACATCAATACCAGCATTATTGACGATGCCAGGTTATCCTGCATGATCAGCGAGATCGTCTATTTGACATTCAGCTCCGGCAAAAGCTCAAAAGCGGCGCTGAATAGTTACAGCCAAGGCTTGCAGAGCATTCCCGACAGGGTTATAAATTATATTAAATCCAATTACACACAAAGAATTTCTCTGGTAGATATTGCGAGGTGTGTCCATCTTAACCCATCGTACCTTTCACGCATGTTTAAAAAGCACACGGGATTGAGCCCTTATGCATATTTAATCCGCTATAGGATCATCATGGCGAAACAACCGTTGGCGGATACCGACCAGGAAATATGCACCATTGCGCTGAACTACGGCTTTCAAAGTGCCAGCCGGTTCTGTAAGCTGTTCCACGAATTTGAAAAAATAACTCCAAAACAGTTCAGACAAAAAAGTAGGAATATTTTATAGAAAAAGCATAACTCCTCCTTATTTCTATATTAACTTTCCATCCATGAGATCATATATAGTATATGTTTACTTTTCAATGTGCAGGATTGAATTATTTAATAATACATGATTACTATTTTAAGGTATAGCAAAATATCTACTAAAAATATCTAATTCTTGACTTGTCATATAAAAAAAATTTTTTAGGTAGAAGGATTTTAAAAAAAAATGTAGAATTAATATTCTATACAGTTACGCGAGTAACAGAAATCGATAAATCATACGGACGGATGTGGAAAAAATGGCGACAAGAAATGATGTGGCAATCAGGGCGGGGGTTTCGGTGGCTACCGTGTCACATGTCATCAATAATAATAAATATGTAAGTCCTGAATTAAAGGAAAAAGTAAACGAGGCAATAAGGGTCTTAAACTATAAGCCCAATATGGTGGCGCGCAGTCTGGTTACCAAAATAACGAAGCATGTCGGCATCATTGTCAACGACATCACCAACCCTTATTATGGCGAAATCGCCCAGGGGATGGAAGAGATTGCGCACAAGAACGGGTATATCGTCTCCCTGTGTCTTGCCAGCGGCGCCTCGGAGAGTTATCTGGCAAGCATCAAGCAAAGGCAGATGGATGGGATATTTATGGCGACAACGAGAAACGAGGATTTCAAGAAGGAGCAATTCCAGAACCTTGTCGAGTCGGGCATAGCGGTAGTCAATGGACACGGCGTCGGCTCGGAGGTGAATTTTGAATATAAAAAAGCGATAAATAATCTTGTAAAGTACCTGGCGGATATGGGACACAAAAAAATTGGCTATTTAAGCGGCATATCCCTTGATTTGCCGGGCAATGACAGGTACCTTCTGTACAAGGAGGCCCTGAAAAAGAATGGGATAGAGTTCGAGAAGGCATGGGCTGTTGATGGCGTGTATCCGTATAAAACAGACAACCGTTCGGGGTACGAAGCCATGAATCGTCTTTTGAAAAGAGATACGCGAGTAACTGCGGTAATTACCACAAATGACTATATGGCCTTCGGGGCGATAAAGGCCATACGGGAAGCTGGTCTGAGGATTCCCGGCGACATTTCGATTGCGGGCTGTGATGACGTATTTCTGGCAGAATGTGTGGAGCCCCCCCTGACGACGATCCGTGTCCCTAAAAAGGAAATGGGCAGACAGGCAATGTACATGCTGCTGAGCGCTATCAATGAAAAAAAAATCTCAAGCTTTGTGCTGGAAGCGGATCTGGTGATAAGGGATTCTACAGGGCCGGTGAAGGGAGCTTGATTTTTGGCAGACGATAATCGGCTATTGTGAGGTGATTATTTAATATCCGGATTGAAACGGCGTCAAAAATAAGAGAATAGAAAAAGGAAGCGATGAAACCCTAACAATGCAAGCCTGTTGCGCAGTATGCATTATCCTTCACCAGCTTCCCTTCCGCATGGAGAATTATATCAATAATATGATTATAATTCAAGCTTTGTCTTTTTATTGTCTTTTATGGTCAAAATTTCAAAACCGTATTTGTTCCGGATGTTTTATAATAAAAAAATTTATATTGTACTAGGAGGAGTTTGTATGAAAAGCAAGAAAAAAGTACTGTCGCTGATCATGGCAGTATGGATGCTTGCAGCAATGGCTGCAGGCTGCGGCGGGAATCAGGCCCCGGACGGGTCAACATCGGCTGTTACAGAGTCAACGGGACAAGTCACAGAAGAAACGGCGGCGGAGCTGGAAGGCACCATTAATATCAACTCACAGGCGGCTGTTGGCACAGCGGAAGCATGGCAGGCGGTTGCCGACGGGTATATGGCCTTGCATCCCAAGGTAAAGGTTGTTGTAGATTTGAAGCCTACCGATAACTATGCGGAATGGTTAAAAAACATGTTCGGCACTGAGAACCCATCGGCTGATATTGTAGACATCAACCTGGCCGGACCGGCTGCAAACGGAAAAGAAATAAACTTCATGGAATATGTGAACACCCAAAGCCCATATTCCGGCGACATATGGGTGAACCAGTTCAATTATGAAATGCAGGACAAGAAACTTGCAAGCAATACGTGGAATAGTCTCAGCCTGGAGTCGGTGCAAGTTTTATGGTGTTATAACAAGGATATATTCAACAAGGCAGGAGTCCAGCCTCCAAACACCTGGAAGGAATTGATCGCCGTATGTGAAAAGCTTCAAGATGCAGGGTACCAGCCTATCTCCATCGCCGGAGATTTCAACAGCTTCTGGGCGAATCAAATGGGATGGCTGGCACAGGTATATGCGGATCAGACCACAAGGAGCCTTTTGGAGGAATACAGGGCGAAAGAGGGGGATTATATCTATGACCCCAGCGTTGACGGCATATTCAAGCTGGACATCACGGATCCCTTCAATGACGACCCCTGGAAGGTCAACCAGAACCCTGTCAGGGCATATAAAGCCCTTAAAGACGGTATATACAAGCCGGACTCGGAGGGCATGAAGACGGTTATGAGCAGCTTGAAGGAAGTCTTCCCTAAATATGCCGGCGGGGATGCTTTCTTTGGGACAAAAGACGGCATACCTCTTTTCTACCAGGGCAAAGCGGCGATAACGCTGGATGGCGCCTGGAGGCTTGTATCCTTTAAGAACGATATGGCAAAAATTGCTGCAGGCGAGGATTTTAAGATTAATGATCAAAAGATTGAGGGCATACAGAAATTCGAGCTTGGAACCTTCAACATGCCCTCAATGGAAGGCGCGGGGATTGAAGCGAAGGCAAGGACGGTTGAGGTTGCGGTGGGCTTCCTCGGTGCAGTTAAGAAAGATAAGGCCCATGACGACCTTGTTATAGATTTCCTCATGTACTATTCCTCCAAGGAGGGCTTCAGCAAGTTTATGACAGCCGGCCTGAACGCGGGCAAGGTTCCCAACGGGCCTCCGCTTGTCTACGGTGTCCAGCTGCCGGAAGAATATGCTTCCCTGTTTGAAAATCTTACATTGGTAGGAAACTGCCAGAAGGGATACGGGCAGATGATCGCCCGCGGCGCACCGGAAGATGTGCAGGAGAGCCTTAGGGAATGGTACACGTATACCCAGGATTTCTTTACGGGTAAGATAACGGTAGACGATTGGGCTTCAAAGCATAAGACAAATGTTTATAAATATTTCAAGGATTCTTTGGTAGCGGCAAAAATCAATGAAAGCGACCTGGATAACCCGGCAAATGCACCTACGGGCAAATAGCCTGTTTGCGGAAGGGAGGCTGAATAGCAGAGGCCTCCCTTCCTAACTTTAAAAGCAGGGGAGGGTTAGTTCCCCGTTTTTATGAAAATGCAGGCCGTATGGGCGACCAGCAGGCAAAGCCTGCGACCGGCCCCCCGGCTGCAATGGACTGTATTTTCTATAATTTATACGGGCAGTTATATTTTCACCGTTACTCCGTAATATCGTCTTGGGAGGGAAAGCAGGAATGAAGCTTCATAAAAAGTGGATCCTTTTAACGATTCTATTTGCAGTGATTTATGCCGGGATGATCGTCTTGAATCATTCAACATCCAATCTTTCGGAGCTGCTGTATCCATCGGCCATGAAAACGGGACTGCAGAATTTTAGCCTGGCTTATGACGAAGGAAAAATGATAACCTTTGCGGGAACCTACAAAAATAAGATCATTGCTTTCGGCAGTGACGGGGAAAAGCTCTGGGAATTCGATACGAGCGGGCCGGTAAGAGAAATGAAGGTGGACTCAAATAACCGTAAGCTTTTTGCGGGATGCGAAGATCGAAATGTATATATAATTGACATAGATGGTGGTAAACAAACAGGGATTATCAAGGTGCAGCGAAGGATTTACAGTATTGACATCAACGAGGATGGTTCACTTATCGCCGTATCCGCGGGTATAAACGCGTTCAAGCATGACCTTTTGTTATATGATTCGGGAGGCAGGGAGATTTTTTCAAAAGCGATTGGCTCCACCTCGCTGTGCGTTTCCTTCAACAGTGATTACAGCGGGTTGATTCTTGGCACAAACAGAGCGGAGGTAATGCTTTTTGATCTCGAAGGAAAAGAGCTTTCAAAAAAGAAGCTGAAATATGAAATTGTTGCAATGCAAGCGGTCAGGGAGAATAAGCGGCTGGTTGTCCTAACCAAAAACAACACCTATTATCTTTTGGATGAAAATTTTTCAACGGTTGCTTCAGCAGATCATTATGGCGAAGGGATGTCAATTTCGGTATCGGATACTATGGAATGGGTCGGTATCGGCAGCAAAGAAGGCAATTTCTATATGGCAGACGCCCAGGGAAAGCTGTTCTATACCAAAAAGCTTGAGGATTCGGTAACAGGAATCCAATTTGCCGGCAGCAGGGTCATTGTCACCGGGCTGGCTGATTTCATCTATGAGCTTGATACAAGCCGGCTGGAAAATGTATTGGCGCTGAATAAGCTGTCCTCCGTCCTGAGGGTCCTTGTGTATATTTTTCCGCTGATCCTGCTTGTTCTGCTGATCCTGTCTGTTGGCATTCTGCGCAGTTTTGCAGGAAGGTTCTTTAAGGCGCTGGCAAAATACAGGATTGCATATCTTATGCTGCTGCCTACCTTTTTGCTGATGGCGGTTTTTAATTATTATCCTGTCATCCTTGCTTTTCTGCGCTCTTTTACCGACTGGAACATGCACCAGTCTTCCATCCGCGAAATCCGGTTTATCGGGTTGGACAACTTTGTAAAAATGTTTACCGAAGGATATTTTTTAGTTGGTACGAAGAATCTTTTAATCCTACTGGTAACATCCATGATAAAGATTATTACCATACCGGTGCTGATTGCCGAGCTGGTGTTCCTGATGCGCAGGGATAGGGCAAAATACTGGTTCAGGTTTCTTTTTGTCCTTCCCATGGTCGTTCCGGGAATTGTTATGACGCTTATGTGGAACAACATCTATGATCCCGGCATAGGACTTATAAATAACCTGCTGTCGGTCGTAGGACTTGAAAATCTTCAGAGGTCCTGGCTCGGGGATCCCGGGACGGCGATTTGGGCTATCGTTTTTATGGGCTTTCCTTTTATTAATGCGTTTGCATTTCTTGTTTATTACGGAGGCCTGATTGATATCCCGTCATCCTTGTTTGAAGCGGCGAGATCCGATGGCAGCAATGGCTGGTGGAATTTTACCCGCATACATCTTCCGCTTATTACGCCCCAGATAAAAATGCTGGTTATCCTTACCTTTATCGGCGCCGTACAGGATTTTACGAATATCTTCGTATTGACAAACGGAGGACCGGGTACAAGCACCTATGTGCCGGGATTGGAGCTGTATTTTAACGCGACGCGCTTCGGTCAATACGGGTATGCTTGTGCATTAGGTCTGGTCATGTTCATTGTCATACTGGGGGGGACGATCTTGAATATGAAGATGAAAGCCAATACGGAGTACAATGATTAACGGAAGAATAATGGATAAAAAGGAGAGCATGATGAATAGAATGAAATCCAGAAAAAGGATGTCGCTCATCGGACAGATACTGCTTTACGCAGCCTCTCTGATTCTGCTGGCGTTGTCTTTTATACCCATCATCCTGATGGTATTGCTTTCTCTGAAGTCAAATGTACAGATTTACGGGAATTTCTGGTCCCTGCCCGCACCCATCCAATGGGATAACTACAGGATTGCAGTGAATATGCTTATCCCCAATATGGTGAATTCTACCCTGCTGGTCCCTGTGGCTACGCTTTTTACAGTCCTGCTGTCCGCAATGAGCGGTTATGTGTTTGCAAGGCTGAAATTTCCGGCCAAGAACTTCCTGTTTGTACTTGTCCTGAGCTGGATGATGATTCCGGGCATCCTTACCCTGACGTCGTCCTACAAGCTTATACAGGACCTGGGCATGTATAATACCTGGTGGGCGCTTATGCTGCCCTGGGTGGCGGGAGGGCAGGTTTTCGGCATACTGCTTTGCCGGACCTTTATCGCAAACCATCCGGCGGCTTTGTTTGAAGCTGCAAGGATCGACGGTGCAACAGAACTGAAATCCTTTTATAAGATTGCTCTGCCGCTGGCAAAACCGATCCTGGCCACCCTTGCCATCATGACCATGATGGGGAATTACAACGATTTCATCTGGCCTCTGATGGTTATCGAATCCAACTCAAAGCAAATGATCACCGTAGCCATCCGCGTATTCCAATCGGCCACCGGTACGCTGGATATAGGCTCCATGGTGGCCGGTTTCGTATTTGCGACCATACCGCTGCTTGTGTTGTTCCTCTTTGGTTCACGGTTGTATATCGAAGGGATAACCTCCGGGGCGGTCAAGACATGAGGATGAAGGGATTGGCGGCAGTTCTGCAACGGGCGGGAAATATGAGGTACTTCGGGAAAACATGAATGACATGCAAAACGATATGCAGCGAAAGGAATATTACGGAATGCTCAAGGATATACTGGCGCAGCTCAGGGAACCGGACGGAAAGTACAGGGGGATACCATTCTGGTCCTGGAATGACAGGCTTGAACCGGAAGAATTGCGCCGACAGATACGGGAAATGAAGAAAGCCGGGCTTGGCGGCTACTTCATGCATGCCCGCGCGGGACTTAAGACCCCTTATATGGAAGAAGAATGGATGGACTGCATGGAAGCATGCATCGACGAAGGACACAGACAGGAGATGGATTCCTGGATTTATGATGAAAATGGCTATCCAAGCGGCTTTGCGGGTGGGAAAATCCCTGCCGCGGGATTGGAATACCGGCAAAAGTTCCTGAAGTTTGAAATTACTGAAGGAATACCGGAGGCAGAGGATGCTGCAACCCTTGGCTATTATCGGGTCGAAGACGGTTATGATAGGGTTGAGCCCCAAAATATCAAGCAGGGTGAAAAGCTTTTACATGCCTACTGGCAGGTGAACCCCTACTATACGGATTTATTAAATAAGGAGGCTGCCGCCGCTTTTATTGAGTCCACCTACCAAGTCTATTACGAGAGGTTTGGCAATGTATTCGGGAACAATGTCCCGGGATTTTTTACCGATGAGCCGCAGTATGGCAGGACAGGTATACCATGGTCGCTGACCCTTCCCGGCAGCTTTTATGAAAAGAACGGTTACGATCTGATTGGTAAGCTTCCTGCCCTTTACTGCAAAGTAGAAGGTTATCAGAAAGTACGATATGATTTTTGGAACCTGGTAAAGGAGCTCTTTATAACTTCCGTTTCACGGCAGCTGAGCGGATGGTGCGAGGATCATGGCTGCAAGCTGACAGGGCATGTCCTCCTGGAAGAGAGCATCAATTTTCAAGTCATGTGCTCGGGCTCCGCCATGAGCTTTTACCGGTATATGCACATTCCGGGCATAGACTGGCTCGGAAGGTCGACGGGGAATCCCGTGACCGTCAAGCAGGCTTCGTCCGTCGGTGAACAGCTGGGGAAAGAGCTGGTGTTAAGCGAGATGTTCGCTGCGGCAGGCTGGGGGGCTTCGCTGGAGGAATTGAAGGGAATTGCGGAATGGCAATACTCCCTGGGGGTCAATGTCATCTGTGCACATCTGGAAGCCTATTCCCTTAAAGGCTTGCGGAAAAGAGACCATCCCCCGGGTTTGTCCTATCAAACCAACTGGTGGAAGGAGTACCGGAAATTCAACGATTACTTTGCGCGGCTCGGTATGCTCCTTTCAGGCGGGGAGAGCCCTGTCCGCGTACTTATCCTCCATCCGCTGCGGAGCGGCTGGATTGCACTTGAAGAAAGCTGCCGCAGCGATGGAAGGAATCCTGAAATGGTTCATATTGACGATTCCTTTGCTGCGCTGAGCGAAATGCTTTCGGGGCTTCATATTGAATATCATTACGGAGATGAAGATATTATCGCCGAATATGGCAGTATAAGCAACCATCGCTTCATTATCGGAAAATGCCGTTATGATGCGGTCATTATCCCTCCCTGCACGACGGTCGCCGGTAACACGGCCAGACTCCTGACGGGGTTTATAGAAGGCGGAGGCGGGGTTTTTGCCTTTGAGGATTTTCCGTTTATGATCGACGGGATGGAATCCGATGGGTTAAAGGCATTAAAAACCCGCTGCACGATACTTGAGCCGGACTGCGGCGATATCGGGGCCAGGCTTGAAAAGGCCGGCTGCAGGGAAATCAGCATAAAGGATGAAAGCGGGCGCGAGATCAGGCATATTTACCACAAGTCCGCTTGCTATAAGGACGGTAGAGCGATATTTCTGTTGAATATGAGCGATAGGGAGGGTTACGAGGCAGAGGTTGAAATCACGGGTGAGGGAAAATGCTTTACGGTGGATATGGAGAATTGCGGGACAAGTGAGCTTGCATCGCGGCAAATGCCGGGCAGCGTTCGGTTCAATCTGAAATTCAACCCCCGCCAGTCTCATATGATCGTGCTGTCGGATATGCTTCAAAGCAAGGAAGGGGTAAAATGCAGCCCGACCGGCGATATAGACGTTATACCGCTGCAGGACCAATGGCATATTAAGCCGTGCGGCTCTAATGTCATGGTGCTGGATTACTGCAGGCTATCCGTCGGCCATGGGCCGTGGTCGGAGAATAGACCTGTCGTCCGGGTGCAAAAGGAGCTTTTAGAGCTGGGTCAAAATGTAGATATCGCGATGGAATTCAAGGTGGAGGCAACGTCCGGCTTCGTGGACAAGGATATGTTTCTCATCATTGAAGACGCAGAAAAGTATAATGTTGAAATCAACGGAAAGCCGGTATTGACCAAGCCTGCGGGATGGTGGAAGGACAGGTGCCTGCATAAAATCGATATTCGCGGGCAGTTGAGACCGGGGGTCAACAGCATTATCCTCCGCACCTGTTTTTTTAACTCCCCCGAGACGCTGAAAAAGCTTGCGCGGGCAAAGGACTTTGAAGCGGAGGCCAATATGCTTTCTTTTGACAGCGAGGTTGACAATATCTATTTGCTTGGGGAATTCGAAGTTGCATGTAAAAATGAGTTTGTCCTTATAGAGCGTAACGCCTTCAGGACAAAAGGCGGTTTTTTCCTGGATGCGGCGGCGCAGTTCAAGTCCGGCGGCGAAATGACCGCAAATGGTTATCCTTTCTTTTCCGGTGCGGTCATCCTTGAACAGGAAGTAGAGATCACCGGCGTGGAAAGATATGGGAGCATCCTTTTTAGAATGGACAGGCCTTATGCGGCCATGGTAAGGCTGTATGTAAACGGAAGGGAGGCAAAAGCCTTCCTGTGGGCGCCTTATGAAGCCGACATCCTTCCTTTTGCCGTCGAGGGCAAAAACAAGCTGGCAATCGAGCTTGTCAGCACCGACAGAAATCTCTTCGGACCGCACCATCATCCGGAGGGAGAGCTATATCAGGTAGGCCCCTTGAGCTTTTCCGACATTACGGGGTGGACGGACGATTATTGCCTTATTTGCTTCGGAATTCACGGAAAGCCTGAGCTGATTTGCTCCGGAAGGGAATAAAACAATATGGGTGTATTCGATAAGGAGTGTGGAAAATGACATTAGATACCAACGCGGGCGTGCCGGCCAAATACCATTATAGGATGCCGGGCTGCGGGGTTACGGCATTTACGGCCGCCAACGGTGAAATAAACCTTAATTCGCTTTTTGGTGCTCCCTGCGGCATCGATGGGGACAATTCCGGGCACATGCATGCGAAAGAGCTTGCATGTGTGAGCACGGACAAAGCGAAATCCGATATGGGCGGGTTTGCTTTGGAGGACTGTGTTTTTGATTCAGAGGGCTTTTTTGCAGTCTGGCGGCTTAACGGCACCGGGTTGAAGCTCTCAAGCCAATGGGCGTTTTGTCCCGTGACCGGTGTCTGGAGCCGGAGGGACAGGCTTGTGAATACGGGGGATGAGACTGTCGCCGTTGCAAGATGCCTTGCCCGCTTTGTATTTTCGCCGGGAAGCTATGATATTTACAGTCAGAGCAGCAGCTGGTGCAAGGAAAATTACGGTTTTTGGCAGCCGCTTCATCACGGCAGCCTTGTTTTCGGCTGTGAGGGCGGACGCACAACACAGGGCTCCGCACCCTATCTTTGCATAAAGGAAAACAGCCGGCGGACGGGAGTGGCGTTTCATGTGATACCGGAAGGCAACTGGGTGATCAAAGTGATTGCACGCACCGGACCGGGATATTCACTGCCGTTTGCGGTGGTTGAGCTTGGCCTCTCCGACGAAAATCTTTGCCTGGAAGTGAAGCCCGGGGAGACGGTTGAGCTTCCGGAAATTCTCATCCAGGAGCTCGTCAACGGCGACCTTGCCGCGAGTGCGGCAGGACTGCACCGCTATCTCCTGGAGCATAAAACCGGAGCCTCTGTGAAACCCTTGCCGGTGGTCTATAACACGTGGCTTGATTTGTTTGATCAATTTGACAGGGAGAGGCTCGAAAAACAGCTGGCTGCCGCGAAGGCACTGGGATGTGAGGTTTTCACGGTGGATGCCGGATGGTTTGGGGCGGGTGAAGGGAACTGGTATGAACAAACGGGGGATTGGAGGGAAAAGGCCAATAGCGCTTTTTATGGGAAAATGCGGGAATTTGCGGACGAAGTGCGCAGGGCGGGCCTTAGCTTCGGTCTCTGGATGGAGCCGGAAAGGATCGGAGGGGGAGTCCCGGTGCTGTCGGAGCATCCGGAATGGTTCATCCCTACGGGGAGCGGCTGTCATTATCCGGACCTTACCCGTTCGGAAGCCTGCGAATATATAATGGGCGAAATTTCCAGGATTATTGATACCTACCACGTTGTCTGGCTCAAGCTTGACTTTAACTCTTCCCTTGGAATCGATCCTTACGGCAGCGAATTCCTAAGGTATTATACCGCATGGTACGATCTCATCGGGAAACTCAGGTCAAAATATCCGGAGGTATTCTTTGAAGGCTGCGCCGGCGGTGGAATGAGGCTTGACATCCGGTCGCAAATGAATTGCGACGCGCATTTTATCAGTGACAATGCCAATCCCACGGATATCCTGCAGATATACCAGGGCGCCATGCTCCGGCTCCTGCCGGGACGCCTGACAAAATGGGCAATCCTGCGTCCCCTGGGTGAAACCATCCCCATATGCGGGAGACCTGTGGAAGAATCCCAAAACGCAATCGTGACAGCAGACGGCCCCACGTGGGAGTTTTCGAAGACGGTTGACCCCGGCTTCTTACTGCTTACGGCAATGCCGGGCGTGATGGGGCTGGGAGGGGATATTGCCGGTCTGACTGAAGACATTGCAAAAACGGTAAAAGAGCATATCGCTTTTTACAAGGCGTACCGGGAGCTTTTGTATAACAGCATAGGCTACCAGTTGACGCCATTATGGAGGGATACATCAGACAGAAGGTGGAACGCAGTCCAACTGCAGGATGTTCGAGGTACCGGCAGCGTGATTTTTGTGTACAGGCTGGATGATTCCGCCGGGAGTATTTTCATAACACCGAGGGGATTGAATACAAGCGGCAGATACCGGGTTGAATACTGGAATTGCAGGATGGATGCTTTTGATGCCGCGGGAGAGAAGCTGATGTGCGAAGGGCTCTGTGTAGAGGTGCCGTCCCGGTTTGGCGCGGCTGCGGTTGTAATGACCTGCGTTCCCCCAAATTATTGATAAAAATCGGAGGAGAAGCATGAAGTTTTTTAATTCGGTCGCTGGAAAAAGGGATGTATTTTGTGTATTGAAGCCTGAGATGAAATTGCATTGTGAAACCGACCATCGGGTGAGAAGGTATATAAAGCCTGAGCGTATTGTGTGGAAAACTTCGGACGCTTCTGCCGGTGTCGAAAATGAAGGGGTTCTTCTGGAAAGCAACCGGGGGCAGGTCACGCTCACCAGGGGTGTTAATTGCATTTTGCGCAACAATGGTTCGAGCGCGGGAATTCTCCTTGACTTCGGCGTTGAGCTGCATGGAGGGGTACAGATCCTGGTCGCAAGCCTGGGGGAGAAACCGAATTTCAAATTGAGAGTCCGGTTTGGTGAGTCTGCCATGGAAGCGATGAGCGAGATCGGGTTAAAAGGTGCTACGAATGATCATGCAATACGTGATCAAATTGTTGATGTAAGCTTCCTTGGCATGACTGAAACCGGCAACACCGGATTCCGCTTTGTACGGATAGATCTGCTGGAGGAAGACAGTTTTATTGCAATCAAGTCCGTAAGGGCCGTGTTCCTATATAAGGATATAGAGTACAAGGGAAGCTTCCGGTGCAATGATGAGCTGCTTACCAGGATATGGGACACTGGCGCATATACCGTGCATTTGAATATGCAGGATTATCTGTGGGACGGAGTCAAGCGCGACAGGCTGGTCTGGGTGGGGGACATGCACCCGGAAACTTCGGTGATTCAAGCTGTTTTCGGGTACGATGACGTTGTGCCCCGGAGCCTTGACCTGATCCGTGACGAAACCGGGCTTCCGGAATGGATGAACGGAATCCCTACTTATTCGATGTGGTGGATAATCATCCATTACGGATGGTATATGCAGAATGGTGATCTTGCATATTTAACGGAGCAGAAGGGATACCTCCTGCGGCTGCTGGAGCAGCTTGCCGGTTTTATTGCCGACAACGGATGCAGCATCACTCCGGAGCCCCGGTTTACAGACTGGCCGTCCCAGTCTGACAAAAAGGCTGTCGATGCCGGCATACAAGCGCTGCACATTATGGCGATGGAGGCCGGGGCGTATTTATGCGGCGTATTGAATGAAACAAGGGCAATGGAAAAGTCCCTTGTGTCGGCGGGGAGGCTCAGACGGTTCCTGCCCGACCACAACGGAAACAAACAGGCTGCGGCGCTGATGGCTCTGGCAGGGCTGGCGGATGCCGGCTTGATCAACACAACAGTTTTGTCTGCGGATGGGGTCAAACGGATGTCAACGTTTTACGGATATTACATCCTCAAAGCGCGCGCCATGGCCGGCGACATTTGCGGAAGCCTGGATTGCATCCGACAATATTGGGGCGGGATGCTTGCGGCTGGAGCGACCACCTTTTGGGAGGATTTCAATATCGAATGGCTGGATAACGCCTGCAGGATAGACGAAATCGTGACCGGAGGCAGGAAGGACATCCACGGGGACTACGGGGATTATTGTTACAAAGGCTACAGGCACAGCCTATGCCACGGCTGGTCGGCGGGACCTACCGCCTGGTTGTCTGAACACATTCTTGGGATAAAGGTGATGGAGCCGGGGTGCAAAACGGTCAAGGTCAAGCCTGCACTGGGCGACCTGGAATGGGCCGAAGGGGCATATCCGATTCCCGCAGGGATTCTTCGTGTAAGGCATGAAAAACAGGCAAACGGCTGTGTGAAAAGCATCGTGGATGCCCCTTCGGGAATCAGCATCCTCAAGGAGACGGAGTAGAGACGGAGCCGTTCATATATATACATGGGGACGGTTCTACTGTATATCCACAGATACATGGGGACGGTTCTACTGTATATCCATATTTTGTTAATTTGTTCATTGTCCAAAGTAATAAGGGTTTTTCGGGAGCCATAAATACACAAGAACCGTCCCCGTGTATAGATACCTATACAATGCTTGTGCATATAGATAGCCCATAGGGATAGATTGGTTTACGACCTGCAAATAGCAAGTAACGGGTATCATGATAAAAAACATCGAGATTTCATCCCTGATGAGTGTTATATTTGTTCTATGGTGAATGCGCATTCAATCATATGTACCGGAGGGTGTGTACGTGCTTTATGATGAAATCGTACAAAAGGCTGTTGATTACATTGAGAGCCATCTGAAAGAGGAGATAAGCCTTTATGAAATCTCCTTACAGGTTAACTTTTCCGTACCTCATTTTTATCGGATTTTTAAGATGACCGTGGGAGAGACAGTCAAGTCTTATGTTTTAAAAAGAAGGCTTTCATGCGCAGCGGAGGAATTAAAGGAAAACAATAAGAACATATCGGAAATAGCCTATGAGTACGGCTTCGAGTCCCATGACGTTTTTACGAGAGCGTTTTATCGGACGTATGGCATGTCACCGAGTAAATACCGCAATGCAAAGATGGACAGCGGTTTTGGCAAATTCATTGTTAACACGGATTATAATGTGGTTGAAAGGAGTATTTGGATGAATTTTACTGTGATTGATAAAAAACAGATGGTTGTTGTCGGAATGGAATGCACAGCAAAACAGTGGGATGCGGATGGAACGATCGGAAGGCTCTGGAGTACATTTCTGGGGAAGGTTGATAAAGTGAAAAAGCCGGCAGTGCCAAATACCATGTATGGCATATGTGAGCACGAATCATGTGACAAAGGAGGTAGCTTCACCTATATGGCCGGAATTGAAGTGGATGACTGCTGTGATGTTCCGGAAGGCATGGTTAAAAGGATGATCAGACAGCAAAGGTATTTACAGGCAGAAGTGCCGGAGGATGTTATAACTCCCGACGCATATACAAAAACCTTTGAATATGCAAAACAAAGTGGCCATTCGGTAGACGAGTATGACGAAATTGAAGTATATGAAGAAATCTTTAAAGATCCTGAATACAATGCATTTAAGCTATTAATACCGATAAAATAGCGCTGGGCAGCGGAGCCTCCTGAGGGAGGCTTCATTTTTTATATAAAAAGGCACAAATTATCAAAAATAATCTACCGGATATGTGTACAATGGATTTAAGAAAATTTCCCTGGGGGCTGCAAAAGAGAATGGACTATTATAACAGGATTCAAAATGCTATTGAGTTTATCGAACGGAATCTTGAGGAGAAACTGAATATTGCGGACATTGCCTCAAAGGCCTGCTTTTCCCCTTTTCATTTTCAAAGGCTTTTCCAGGCCATATCCGGTTTTTCCGTGCAGGAATATATACGAAAAAGAAGAATGGCTGAGGCTGCCGCCTTGCTGAAAGCAACGGATAAAAACATATTGGAGCTAGCGGTTGCTTTCGAATACGGGTCTCAGGAAGCATTTGCGCGTGCATTTGAAAGCTGTTTCGGCATAACTCCGGCTAAATACCGGAAGACGGAGATCGCGATCAAAAAACTTGATAAAATTAATTTTCTGGATTTCAGGAAAGGGATTGAAGGTGATGTGGATATGAACAAACCTGAAATTATTCAATTGGGAAAAATTCATATTGTCGGCTATGAATACAAAACAAATCTGAACCATGGCAAATACTTTGAGGAAGTCCCCCTGTTTTATGATGACTTTTAATACATATATGTTGGATTATATGAACTAATAGTTATTAGCTTATCAAATATGTAAACAGGAATTGTTGAAGAAAATAATCTTCGGAATGAATACAGGGCTTTTAGAAAAGGATGCTGTCGGGAGAACCTTATCGGAATTTTTGCAGCCAAGTGTGCAAAATTTGAAGTAATGTACAAAATGTAGTGAATATATTCCGGATATTTGTGCATTAATTAAAAATTTGCACAAATTTAGCCGGAAAATTGGTTTTTAACCCAAAATATTAGCACACTACTTGAAATTTTGCACGCCTCACAGTATAATTTCGGCTGCTGCCTTTTGTCCCCCTGGCCCACACTGTAGGGGCGGCCATTGGCCGTCTGAGAGCTGTTTGGCATAGAATGCATTTGCGGACGCGCAATGCGCGTCCCTACACGAACGTAATGCTCCACATTTGTCAAAGTTATCTGGTAACAAATATGCGTGGAGCTGTACTAAGTCAATAGGCCCAGACGTTGCCGTCACGGACAAAATCTCCGGACTTTACCACTTCATCGCCTTTTGCAATAACATAATCCGTGGGCCCGTGCATAATGCCGTTTATACCCGGAATATCCGAAGCATCCTGGGCTGTATAGATCAGCAGCGGATAATCTTCATTCTGGGGGTTTTTATACCCGCAGATATATCGATAGCCCGTTCCCTCATATTCTGTATCCGCAATGATTCCATCCGGCTCAATGAGAAATGGGAAGGAATCTTTATAGCTTGAAAGCCAGAGGTTCCCATCCATGGTCCCATAGGCTATAACCGTACTCCCGGAAAGGTCTTCATCCAAGGCAGCCTTATCGGTAATAATTCTCCCTTCCTTGAAGAACCTGTCTTTTATCGTGTCCACATACTGCCTTATTTTTTCCTCGATATCTTTATCCTGCTCATTGGTAGGTACAATCAGCGCCACCGGATTGGGTATGGCGAATATCCCGTTGATCGGTCCCTCATATTTCTGCTGCCCGGCGAGTTCTTCGGGGGGCACTTTGGAAAGGTTATCAAAGGACTTGAGTATTTCAGGGTAAAAATCATCAAGGGTCTTATACAGATTACGGTTTTTTTCATATTCCTCAAGCTTGCTGCACAGCGCTTCAATATAAATAAAACCGCTTCCTTTTTCACTCCTTAGCGCGGCGTCTCCTTCCTTTTTGCCAAGCTTCAGATAGGTAAGCCTGGTAGAGACCGCCCTCACAAGGTGCTCATTGACGCAGATCTCCCAGTTGGGATATGCCTGGGCGCTCATGATTTCTTTTACAGGCAGGTAAAGGGAGGAATACCTGGCAAGCTCCTTTTTGTGCCTTTCGTTGAGGGGATTGATGAAGGAATGGCTGAATTCATGCCAGACAAGTCCCCTGATCTCCTTACTGTCGTAGACAGGAACTTTGTTTTCTACTTTAAAGGGTCCGATGATGGCGTAGGTGTCAAAAATACCGCCTTCGCCGTTCACTCTGACTCCATAGCCGCCGGGGTGGAAAAGGGGGGCAAGTATCAGACTGTAGCTTTTTTGCTGGATACCGTAATAATCCTCCAGCTCTTTGACGATATCTTCTTCCTTTAGGCTCATGGCGGTGGATTCTACAATTTGCTTATAAAATGCCTTATTCCCGTTATAAAAATCGGGGAAATCCGAATCCGCCGAATAATCTGCCAGCAACGAGTTAAACCTGTCCAGATTAAAGGCACCGAATCCTCTGCGTTTTGTCTCGCTGTCGTAAGGGACGATTTGCTTTACCGAAGGAGGCGCCGTCAAATGCAGCATGACACGGGGCGGGGCATCATAAGTGAAGCCAAAACCGGAAAGCCAGGTGAAATGTCTGACCGCTGCATGGCTTTTGAAATCTTTAAAATTGTTTTCCATCTCATCCCTGTATTGAAAGGAAAGGTTACCGAGAATATTATAGCCTCCGGCCAACTGAACGGAGGATAGAAGCTCAATCCTTGGATCAACGGATATTTTTAAATCGCCATTTTGTACGGCTACCTCCGTCAAGTCTGATTCTTCTCCGGTGACAGTATCGACGGAATCGTATAGAAAGAGCAGGTAAAACAAAACACCCAATATAGCGATCAATGCCAGTGAGATTATTGCAACCAGCGGCCATCTTTTTTTCATAACACCCCTCCAGCTTTACCAGCTTGATGGAAATCGGGCAAGCAGGTATCTATAATATTATCAACAATTTTTCGGACACACAAGAATATACGGCTTATTTTGCAATATGTTTCAGGTGTTTTGAAGCATGCCACAAAAACTTGAAAAATATACAGAATCGAAATGCCTGGATTGCAGGATAATCTACCGTCTGGATCAGGGGAAATTGATCATACTGCGGAAGGGAATGCAAGGACACGGTAAATTCATGAAGCAAGAAAATGGAAGTTAAGTTAGTCACGCTTTAGATAAAAGGTGAAAAGATTGCGAGGCAATTTTTTTTCTTTTTTAGAGTTAGGGTCATGGGCAGGCAAGACTGCAAATCCCTGCATCAGGTTCCGCCATGGGCAGGCTGTAATGTCCAGGCTCGTTCCAACGCGGGCGCTGCAGAGTCGCCATCCTTGGCTCCACTTTGCGGCTACGGCATCCGTGCCGTAGCATACCGGGTATTCCTCTGGGGTACCGCGTTCGAGCTTCGCCTGGACAAACAGCCTGCAACCATTTCTCCACATGACGCATTTATTCGCAGCCATGCCCACCCATTTTGCCTCCGAAGTCATTAAAAAATTGCTAAAATAGCCTAATTTCAAGGACTTATACCAGTTTCTGTTTTGTGCTTTGATGTGAAATATTATATAATATGTTTAAATACAGAATATAAGGGATAATATGCTAAGATGTATGAAGGACAATTTTTTGAAAGCTTCAGCATTATAGAAGATACAAGAGAGCAGGGAAAGGTCAGACACAAGCTCATAGACATCATCTTCATTGTAGTCTCCGCAGTAATTTGTAACTGTAATGAGTGGAAGGAAATAATGTGGTGGACATCCGTAGAATCCAATGTCAAATGGCTTAAACAATATATAGAATTACCTAATGGGATACCTTCCCTATCAACCATAGGACGACTCTTCAACATAATTTCACCTGTGCAGTTTGAGAAATGCTTTGCAGAATGGATGAAAAGTGTGGCAGATCCTGTTGAAGGAGATGTTGTAAGCATTGACGGCAAGACAATGAGAGGTACGATAGAAGGGGATAGCACCAGAGGCGTACATATAGTCAGTGCGCTTTGTAACTCCCACAGCCTTGTAATAGGGCAAATAAAGACTGATGAAAAGAGCAACGAAATAACAGCCATCCCCGAATTACTTGATATGCTTTATATAAAGGGATGTATTGTGACGATAGATTCAATGGGCTGTCAGGGCAAAATAGCTGAAAAAATAGTTGAGGAATGTAAATCTGATTATGTATTACACGTCAAAGGTAATCAAGAATCTCTTTTGAACGATATTGTAGAACATTTTCAGAATCCGGAAATGCAAAGCAGAATAGATAATTTAAATCTAGCCTATAACCTGTCATATAGTAATGGTAAGCCTATTGGCGATGAAAAATTATCAATGCTGAAAACCGTGGATAAAGGCCATGGCAGAATCGAGAAACGAAAATATTATTATTCAACAAACATCGGATGGATGCTAGATGCAAAGAAAGAATGGAACGGGCTTGTGGGTGTCGGCATGGTTGAAAGGGAAATAGACACAAGAGGAGATATATCCAAAGAAATATCATACTATATCGGAAGTATAACCTCGACGAAGGAATTTGAGAAGGCGGTCAGAAACCACTGGAAAATTGAAAGCATGCACTGGAGTTTAGATGTTACTTACGGAGATGATAAAAACAGGACAAGAAAAGGTACTGCGCCGCAAAACATGGCGGTTCTAAAAAGAATAGCATTCAATGCTGTTAAAAAAGATACCACAAGGTATCCTGGTGCAAGTATGAAAAGCCGACGGTTTCTTGCAGGAATGGATTTTGGCTACAGGGACTACTTGGTAAATCTCAATTTTAAAAACAGATAGAAAAGAGATTCGTCTTGCGGGACATATCCGAAACGGACTGTCCGGCTTGATGAAATAATCACTTCGGCCTTTTATCCTTAAGCTGTGTTAGACAATAATGTTGTTTTTTTGTTATGAAAAATGGTGCTTTCATAATCGGATTTGCACCATATATAAAGATAGCGAAGAAAATAAACTCAATTTATGCTCTTTTTTGTTCGTTGCCTTTTCAAAATAATATAACCAAAAACTAAAATAATAATATATGCAACAATAAAAATCGTAATTGTATAAATATCCGTCGGGTATGGCGAAATAATCCGACCACATAACAACGAAACCACAATAGATATTGGCATAAATAGACCAATTGCTAAGTTAGCAAAGTCTATTTGAAATGGTATTTTTGATTGTAAATATATCTTTCCGATAAAGTAAATTACTATACCAACAACTTGTATAATCATTCCACCCCAAATAGATTCAGCAGTTTGCTCTGCATTCCAACCACCAAAGGCACAAAGTAGACCAATTGCCAAAAATGCTACAGAAATTATTAATGAAATTTGTGCTTTTACAGAATTTTTATTTCCTTGTGTTATTATTTTACTTGTACTACTTTCTTGTTGTTCATCTTTCAAAAGATAATCAGTTGTCACATTAAAAATATTGCTTATTTGTATAATGTTGTCCAAGTCGGGATTTGATTCGCCCAGTTCCCATTTTGAAATAGCTTGCCTTGATACGGTGATTTGTTCAGCAAGCTGTTCCTGCGACATACCTTTTGATTTTCTTAATGATTGTAGTTTTTCTCCAAATGTCATAAAGACCACCTCCGATTTTGTTGCTTTTAGTTTAGCATTATGTTCGGTTGCAATCTAACAAATAGACCTTGAACTTTCGCAACTGATAGTTGCAGGTCTTATTTTAAGGAAAGAAATATAAATAACCTTTGCTTCGCCCTTTGCAACAAATACTTTGTTATTCTAATGGTATCTCGTATAGAAGCTTATGTCAAGTTTTTGTAAATTAAACGAAAATAGGCTGACGGCCTTGATATTGTTTAATTTTGCAATCAATGAACTTTGTAGTGCTATGAACGATTACATTTTTAGCTTTCACCGTTTCTTTATCAGCTTTATAATTCTGAAGCCATTTGAACCAGTGAATATAGTTTGCAAGGTATTTCGTTGAAACTCCGTTAAACGGTCTTAACCAGCCTTTAAACAAGCTATGCAAGCTATTGATGTGTGAAATATGGTATATGCCGTTTTTATGGTGTCCTCTCTTAATTTGGATATGCTCAATATTCTGATTCTTTGAAAACTGTATATAGCTTTTGTGAGAGTCCGTACATATGATAGAGCCATCGTCCAGGTGTTCTCCGTATAAACGTTCAAGGTCTTTAGAACGTATCCTGCCTTTGCAAACCATCTCCATGATAATATTATTGTTTCTATCAATCGCAGTGGCGATGCAAACTTGTTCATTACTGATACCCCGTTTGCTCACTTCCTTGCCCCTTTTGCGAGATTTTCGTGGCATAGAAAAACCACTTTTCTTTTGGTTTCCCTTAAAGCTTTCTGCAACAAAGGTTTCATCCATCTCTACAACGCCAGATACATCACCGATACCTATGTATGTTCTAATTGCATCAAATATTTTATGTCTCATAAAGAATGAAGTTTTTACGCCAACACCTACTATGGATGCACTCTTTCGTATTGAGTAACCGAGTAAGATACACTTTGCATATTCAAGCCATTTAGTTAAAAGCAGTTTTGAATTTGCCAGAGCCGATAGTGAAAAGTCATTAAAAGTTTTACCACAGCTCTTACACTTGAAACGCTGACGACCATTAAGCTTACCATGTTTTATAATACTTTCGGCCTTACAGTATGGACATAAAGAACCGCTTGCAAACCTTGATTCTCTGCAATCTTTCGATATATTACGGGTCAATGTGCTTATTGCCATGATTTCGCCAATGTAATCGAACAAATCATGTAGGTCGTGCTCGGTTAACGAGGCTAGATCTGTCTTAATTGCTGTTATTGTTGGCATAATACCGCTCCTGACGATGATAGTGGTACAATTATACCATAAATCGAACAAATGTTCAATTAACAACAATTATATCTAACAGAGCCTATCCTTAAAAGGTCTGAAATCAAATCTTATAGGTGGTTTCCTACAATATTAATGCTGAAATGGCATTTTTTTAAAACTCTTGGTAAAGAGTTAGGGAAAATGGGGATTCATGATTTTGCCGTGAATGCAAGGATTTTCTGTTGTGCTGAGTAATGAAACAATGATATTATATTAGTGCCGTAAAGCCGGTGCCGGCAGGGAGATTTTCTGGTACCGGGTTATTTTGTCTGAAGGATACATTTAATTAAATGCGGATTATAATTTTGGAGGCAGGGAAATGGGCAAACAAGTAAAGAAATTATTATGTGACGATATCAAATGGACGGCAAAATGGATATGGAAGAATCAAGAGGTGAACTTTAACGATTTTGCATATTTCCGGAAGGAATTCCCGGTAAAAAAGGCCGTCTGCCAGGCGGAAGTATGGGTTTCGGCTCATAATCACCTTATGCTTTATGTCAATGGTGAAAAGGTCAGCGGTTATGTTACACCTGCTCCAACACACCCTGTTAAATCCAAGTTCTATTTACATTATGACATTACGCATTTGCTGAAAGAAGGGAATAATGTATTTGGCGCGGCAGCGCACTTTATCGGCGGTGGAGGGCAGAACTATGTAAATGGGCTGCCAGGCTTCATCTTGCAGTGCCACGTCGGTTATGAAGACGGCAGTGATGAGACAATCATTACCGATGAGTCGTGGAAGGTTCAGGGGCAGACTCCCTTCAAAAACGGTACCGTCTTTCAGCAGAACAGGAAAATCTCAGCCATTGAAGACTATGACGCCAGAATAGAGGAAACCGGATGGCTTCACGACGGATTTAACGACGCATTGTGGGAGCCGGCTGCACTGTCACGAATCAGTAGTGCGGGCTGGGGAATGAAGCAGCAGACAATTCCGGAGGGAAAGGTTCATGAAATACTTATGCCTTCACCGGTCGGTGTTCAGCAAAGAAGCCTGCAGGTTTTTGACGCCGGAAAAATCGTTACCGGATGGCCAAGGCTGGATTTACCCGGCTTGAATGGTGTTAAGGTCACTATGAGGTATTCCGAAGATATGGATGACGAGGGCAGAGTTAAGCATAATGTCTGTAATGAAAAATCCGATTATTATTATGACTGCTATACAATGAAAGGGGATAGCAGGGAAATATGGGAGCCGGACTTTTCATACAAAGCATTCAGGTATGTAGAGGTCACAGGGTATCCCGAAATCATAGGGCCGGAGAATATCCAAATTGTATCGGCAGGAACAGGTTTGACGTATAGCGGGTATTTCAATTCCTCCAACCAGTTGCTGAATGACATATATCAGGCTTGCATCCAAACACAGAAAAACAATGTCGTCGGCCAGACGGTAGACTGCCCGCACAGGGAACAGGCACAATACCTGGCCGATTCGGATTTGCAGGCTGAGACTTTCATCTATAATTTTACCGATAGGCCTGTGCTTGAAAAGGTCCTTCTTGATTTTTGCGATGCACAGAATACCGACGGTACATTTCCGTTTGTTTTCCCTACCAATACCGATAATTCTGAGTTCAATATTAAAATTCCCGAATGGGATCTGCACTTTGTAACTTTGCTCTGGAAAAATTACTATATGTATGATAATGAGGGAATTCTGCAGCAATGCTATGAAGCGGCACAAAAGAACGTTAATTATTATTGGACGATAAGGGATGAGGCAACCGGCCTGATTCCGAAGGCCGAAGGTTTTCCCATCGGATGGAATATCAGTGACTGGCCTTACCCTGCTATTGATGAAACCGGTGATTTCCTGGCTGTGCAAAACTGTTTGTTTTATCATGTGCTTGGCTTAATGTCAAAGATCGCTTGTATTCTGGGTTTTAACCAGGATGGTGAAGAGTACGTCCGGCAGGCAGCCTGTATTCGCGAATCCATAACCGGATATCTGTATGATCCGGACAACAGGCTTTTTGTAGATTCCTACGGCTCTGTGCAAAGCCATCAGGGGACCAATGTCGTAGCCTACCAATACGGCCTGGTTCCTGAAGGGGACAGGAAGGCTGTCCTGGATTTTATTACTGCCCAGGGCTTTTCCTGCAGCACCCTTCTTTCACTTAACCTGCTTCAGGTGCTGTTTGAAAACGGAAGAGCCGATGCGGCATATAACCTGCTGAACAGGACAGAGCAGCCCGGGTGGGGATATATGATCTCAAAAGGCTATAAGACAATGTGGGAAGGCTTTCAGGATATCGAATCCCATTCCCACGCCTGGAACGCATACCCTGCAAGAATTCTGTCGGAATATCTGGTTGGAATTAAAGCCGCGGCGCCAGGGTTTAAGGAAATTGAAGTAAAGCCGTACATACCTTCAGGTTTGCAGTTTGCAGAAGGCAAGGTCCCTTCCATCCATGGAGAAATATATACGAGGTGGGATATTATCGGAAGTACTTTCCAATTAAAGCTGGGTATTCCTGACGACTGTGTCGCTCGGGTTACACTGCCAAAGTTACCTGGGTGGGTTCCAGGCAATAAAAGTAAATCCGTAAAGGTTACGTTGAACGGAAACGTCATATGGGATAAGGATGAAGAATCAGGCATGTTTGAAATAGATGCCGGGAACCATGTATTGCAGCTTAAGCTGGTTTTATAGTTTGTGCGCACTGTGGAGTTGTACTAAGAGAACATTTCATGAATGAGACAAAACGGGGAAATGCTAATTATTACATATTACTGCAGCAGACGGACTTACAGAATGAAAGCACAGAATACAGTGAAAAAACATTGATGGATCGGATAAAATAATATTTTTCGTGGTAGTACCAGACAGAAAGGGCGCGAAACGATGGGAAGCACAACTTTAACCAATAAGCAAGCCCGCAGGTTCATGCTTCTAAAGCACGGACTCATAGGAAGCTATAAATTCCCGGGCAAACAGGGCGTGCTTGATTTTGTCCGTCAGGCGGGCTGCATCCAATTTGACCCTATCGATGTATGCGGCAAGAACTCCGAGCTTGTTTTGCAGTCCAGGGTCAAGGGTTTCACAAAGCAGCTGCTGTATTCGCTTTTGTACGAGGATAGAACACTGTTGGACTACTTCGATAAAAACCTTGCGATTATCAGAACCGAAGACTGGCCATATTTCCGGCGGTACCGCGAAGCACATAAAGCCGGCGGCAGAAGCCATGGGGAGGTGAATGCCGTGTGTGAGGAAATCAAGGATATCATCCGCAAAAAGGGTGCTGTTTCCTCGGCCGATATCGGGTTTAATGATACGGTCGAATGGTATTGGAGTGATACAAGGCTCTCCCGTGCCGCGCTGGAAACCATGTACTTCCGTGGCGACCTTGTGGTGCATCACAAGAAAGGGACAATCAAGTATTATGACCTTACTGAGAACTGTATAGCTGCCGAACTTTTGAACACACCGGAACCATACCCCGATGAGCTTGACCACCAAAAATGGCGTGTGCTTCGCCGGATTGGTGCGGTGGGACTGCTGTGGAACAAGCCTTCCGATGCATGGTTGAATATCTGGGGATTGAAATCTGCTGAGCGCAATGAGATTTTCAGGCGGTTGCTGGAAGAAGAAAAAATCCTTGAAATTACGGTTGACGGCATTAAGGACAAGCTATATTGCCTTTCGGACGACAGAAGCTTACTGGAAACAGTCCTGCAGGAACCCGGGCTAAAAGCCCGGTGTGAGCTGATTGCCCCTCTTGACAATATGCTTTGGGACAGGCGGCTTATCAAGGCGCTGTTTGATTTTGACTACAAATGGGAAATCTATACGCCGGAAATACAGCGTAAATATGGCTACTATGTCCTGCCGCTGCTGTATGGCGAGCGTTTTATCGGCAGAGTTGAGGCGATCTGCGACCGCAGGGAGAAAACGCTGATTGCAAAAAATATCTGGTATGAAAATGGCATAAGGCATACAAAGAAGCTGCAAACCGCCATTGATAAATGCTTATGCAGATTCGCCCACTTCAATGGATGCCAATATGAAGGCAAATAAACCATAATTTATTTGATAGTACAATTGCTTCCGGGAAAAAAAGGCTGGTTGACAAAGGTCTATGGAAGGCCTGTGGTCGGAAGAAAACAACCGGTGAAATTCACAGCATTTTTTGTTTCATTTGTATTCTAAATGGTACTAATATAGCGTAAAAATTTACTTATATATCCGCGGCGGAAATTGGAAGGACAAAACGGATATATTCTTTGTTGCCTGATAAAAATTAAAGAGGGAGGTTTGACATGAAAGAGGATGTTAAGAAAAAGCTGACCACAGTTGCCGGCGCTCCTGTGGTAGACAACCAGAATGTTATGACTGCCGGGCCAAGAGGACCCATGACGCTGCAGAATGTGTGGTTTCTTGAAAAGCTCGCCCACTTCGACAGGGAAGTTATTCCCGAGCGAAGGATGCACGCAAAGGGCTCAGGTGCATATGGCGTATTTACCGTGACGCATGACATTACAAGTTATACGAAAGCGAAGTTTTTTCCGAAATCGGCAAAAAAACCGACATGTTTGTCCGCTTTTCAACCGTTGCCGGTGAACGCGGCGCAGCAGACGCGGAGCGTGATATCCGCGGCTTTGCGATGAAGTTTTATACGGAGGAAGGCAACTGGGACCTTGTGGGAAACAATACTCCCGTATTTTTCCTGCGGGATCCGCTGAAGTTTCCCGACTTGAATCATGCAGTCAAACGGGATCCCCATACAAATATGCGGAGCGCGAAAAACAACTGGGATTTCTGGACTTCGCTCCCTGAAGCGCTTCATCAGGTGACCATCACGATGAGTGAAAGAGGAATACCTTTATCATACAGGCATATGCACGGTTTCGGCAGCCATACCTTCAGTATGATCAACGCGAATAATGAGCGTACCTGGGTTAAGTTCCATCTTGTTTCCCAGCAGGAGATCAAAAACCTGACGGATGGCGAAGCGGAAGCCATTGTAGCAAAAGACCGTGAAAGCCATCAGCGCGATCTGCTTGAAAGCATCGACCGCGGCGACTTCCCGCGCTGGAAGATGTACATCCAGGTAATGACCGAAGAACAGGCGGCGAATATGCCTTATAATCCTTTTGACCTGACAAAGGTATGGTATAAGAAGGACTTCCCCCTGATTGAGGTAGGCTTTTTTGAGCTGAACCGCAATCCCGACAATTATTTTGCCGAAGTCGAGCAGGCAGCCTTCAATCCTGCAAACATTGTTCCGGGAATCGGTTTGTCTCCGGACAAAATGCTCCAGGGCAGGCTGTTCTCCTATGGGGATGCACAGCGCTACCGGCTGGGTGTAAACCATCACCAGATTCCGGTAAATGCTCCAAAATGTCCGGTAAACAGCTACCACAGGGACGGTCAGATGCGTGTCGACGGCAACGCAGGCGGAACCCTGGCATATGAGCCCAACAGCTACGGACAGTGGCAGGAACAGCCTGAATTCAAAGAGCCGCCGCTTGCTGTCAGCGGCGCGGCAGACATCTGGAATTTCAGGGAAGATGATAACGACTATTATACCCAGCCGGGCAAGCTCTTCCGGTTAATGAATCCGGAGCAGCAAAAGGTTCTTTTTGAGAATACGGCGCGCGCGATGGGAGATGCGCCAAAAGAGATTAAACTACGGCATATAGGGAACTGTCTGAAGGCCGACCCCGCCTATGGAAAAGGAGTAGCAGACGCTCTGGGGATTCCGGTGGATGAAGTGAAATAAAATCTGCCCGGTACTTTCGAAAGGGGCGGCAGCGCTGCCCCTTTCATTTCCCGAAGCTCAGGAGAAAAACATGACGCTGGCAAACCTAATCAAAAAGTATTTGTTAATTTTTTCAGGCTCCATATCGCTTGCCCTGGGAATCGTAGGGGTGTTCGTTCCGGTACTGCCAACCACGCCTTTTTTGCTGCTGTCCGCCTTTTGCTTTGTCCGCAGTTCAAAGCATTTATACCATTGGCTTATGAATCATAAAATTTTTGGCCGGTACATTTATAATTACCTGACTTACCGCGCAGTCAGCCGGAAAACAAAGATCGGGGCCCTGGTGTTTTTATGGCTTACACTTTTCATTTCGATATTGCTGGTTCCGAAGCTGTATTTAAGAATATTGCTTTTTTCCGTAGGAATCGGCGTTACCATTCATCTTTTGACGTTAAAGACGCTGGGGAAAGAAAAAAGCATCCCGCCGGACAGGGAACATATGCATTAGGTGTCAATGAGAGCGATACCTTATGCTTATGTAGTCCATGGCAATTTTCAAGTCTTCAGCCGCTTCTGCGGCTCCGCAGGGTACCGGTTTTTGGCCCCGTACCGCGGCAAGGAAATTCATCGCTTGGTTTTTCATCGCCGCCACTCTCGGCAGCACCGGACGGGTAATTTCAGGCTCCCCATTGCCGTTGTCCCTGTAGACGGTCACTACGCCGGGCTGCTGGCATGCCAGCGGCGCCGGAAGCTCAACCTTCACATAGCCCTTCTCGAAGCCCACAAAGAAGGTCTCTTGCCAATCCAGTGTTCTCCCATACGGGGCCATTTCAAGGGTCCCGCATACGCCGCTTTCACTCTCGGCAACCATCAAAGCGCCGGACTTCTCCGCATAGGTAACCCTGTAAGGCTCTCCCAGCAGGAAACGCATGGCATTGACCTGATGAATGTAATAGTTGACAAAGGAAACATACTCTTTGCCGGTTTCTTCACTGAAGCAGGCAGGCGGCCCCTCCGTTTCGATGGTGGGATACGGTTCATCCGATGAAATCACATCAGCCCCCTCAATGCCTCCTGTCCAGTTCCCGGGCGGCATAGTGATCCTTACCAGCCTCATCTTTCCATATTCGCCGCTTTGCTTCCAACTCTCGACAACCTTTTTGGCATATTCCACCGCCGGGTCCGATCGTTTATGGTACCCTACCATATAAGGCACGCCATTTTCCTCTGCCAGCTTCGCCAGGTACTCTCCCGATTCGGGAAGCACTGCAATAGGCTTCTCGGTCAGCAGCGCCTTTTTTGCCTTCAATATATCCGGCACAAGGTTTATATGGCGGCTAAAAGGCTGGGCAGCCACAATTGCATCTACTTCGGTATTTTTGAGCAATTCATGATGATCCCTGTAAACTTCCTTTACTCCGAAGCGACTGGCAACCTCCAGAGCAATTCTTTTCCTGGGCTCCGCCAGGGCGACCACTTCACAGTCGGGAAGGCCTATATAATTTATCAAATGGGCGCGCTGACCCATAAAGCCTGTTCCCACAAACCCCAATCGTACTTTTTGAGACATGGTTCCAATCCTCCTGTTTTATAACGTCTATTTTCTATCCTTCTCCCAGATTCTCGAACAGATACAGACCATCCTTTCCCGGCGCTACGATATCAAGGCGTCCGTCGCCGTTTATATCCGCCACCCAGAAGTAGATCCCACAGCCCGAGGCTTCTTTGGCGGGGCCGAAGTCTATGACATGCCGGATAAACCTGCCATTGCTGATTTTGAAATAATACAGGCCAAGAGGATCGTATTCTCCGGGATCGTTTCCGTTGTGGGCCATATAGCGCTTACCGGTGATCAACTCCGGCTTCCCGTCCTTATCTATGTCGGCAAGCCACAGATCATGATACTGAGACGCGGCGTTATCAATGTCATGCTTGACCCAGCTTCTGTTTCCGGCTTTATCCATAACCTGCTCCCACCAGGCCAGCCCATAGTCGTGAGCCTGCCCTGCGATCAGGTCCGTCAGACCGTTTCCGGTGACATCATAAGCCAACACAGGAACACTGGCGCTCCCAAGCTCAAATTCCCGGTGAAATTCCCACGGCGTTTCGAAAGGGTCTTCAGGCTGTTCCAGCCATCCGTCATGCAGTATGACATCCATCCGGCCGTCTCCGTTGATATCACCAAGCCCCATGCCATGGCCGCTGGCTGCTTCGCCGATAACGTATTTCGCAAACTTTCCTGTGCCGTTGCCCCTATTATCAACCAGGAGCTTTAAAAACATCTGGGGTTCCCCCGGGGTGTTGGGAAAGACCTCGGGTATGCCGCAGCCGTCGATATCGCAGAAGCGGATTGTTTCGATATTGCCGCACTTTTCAATCAGGTGGGTCTCCCATTCTCCTTTGCCTCCCGGATTTTTTCTCCAGTAGACGCCTTCTCCCCACCAGGAGCCGGTAATAATATCCGGGCGGCCGTCGCCGTCCACATCCATTCCGAAGTCGCTGAAATCATAGTGGTAATTACCATCAAAAGTTATATCACAAATTTTATGCTTCCTGGTGAACTCCGGGCCTTCATACCAGTATTCGCCGCAAACAATATCCGGTATTCCGTCGCTATTAACATCAAACACACAGGCCGCCTCATATTTGCCGGGATCCAGCAAACGCTTACTGAATTTGACCGCCATATCCATACCCCCTTTAAAGAAATTAATAGGAATACTAAATGCATAAAAACGCTATAAAAATAAGCATATATGTTCTTTTCAAATGCATATCTTTAATACTTTTAAGATAATTCTACACGTCTCAGGCAATTAATAAAATAGAGTCAAATGATATAGTGATGGACTGAAACGATATTTTGTGATACCATAAAAAAAGAGGTGTACATATGCAGAATCTACTGACCATTGGGATTATACAAAATAGCATTTCCTGTTTCAATCCGCACCAGCATCCGTGCTGGGAAATTGTTTACTATACTCACGGCAATGGAATTCTGACCGTGGGCAGCCGGGAAATTCCTTTCCAGCCCGGGGATATCGTTTGCCAGCCTCCGGGGATACCACATTCGGAATTTGCTGAAAAAGGCTACCGCAATATTCATTTTTGCATAGGGACGATGGAAACCCTTGGCGAATCTGTTCCCTGTTTCACCGACAACGAGACGCGGCAGATTTACGGTCTTTTGATGCAACTGTATACCGAGTCCCATATCAAGCGGAAAAACTGGAGAAATATTACCGAAGGACTTCTGAATACGGCATACCAGTACATGATTTCTTTTTCCTCCGGCAGCCTTAAAAATCCGTATACGGAAAAAATTGAAAATTTGCTTATCGCCAATATGTGCAACCCACAGCTCAGCTTGAAAAAAGTCCTTGATGAAATTCCCCTCTCAAGGGATCACGCACGGAGGCTTTTCATAAAGGAAACAGGGAAAACCCCCACGCAATACCTCATGGAAAAGAGGATCGGCTATGCAAAACAACTCCTGGAGATCCGGATGGAATGCAATGCTGTAAGCATCAAGGAAATTGCCTCGCAGGCCGGTTTTGCCGACCCCTACTATTTCTCCAGGGCATTCCGGAAAGCCACGGGAAAGTGCCCCACCCAATGGACAACGGGCCAGGGAGACAGGTTTGTCCCATTCCGGCACATTGTTTAACATGTTTTATGTCTATTGCATATAATTAAATATAGTTTTATGGTTGAGGTGAATACTTTGTCCTCCTCAATTTTTAGTGCAACTCAGATTGCAGTTATTGCAGCCATCGTTTTGGTCATTGCGGATGTTCTTGCGCTGGTAGCTGCGATTGATGCATTTAATGAGGAACAGCAAAGCAAAGCGGAAGAAAAACATGAAATCGAAGATGAAATAAGACACTTGCAGAACAAGCTCCGAGCCTATTCGTAGTTTTTTCAGACTGATCGCGGATTATCATGAAATTATGCATTGGAATAAACCTAATAACCCTATCTGTCAAAGTAATTAACCTCACGCAAACTTTTCCAGACCATCTCCGTAAATTTCTGGATTGATACTGCCGCAGAATTGCTTCAATTGGTAATTTCTCATTGCGAGGGTCGCTTACAGCAATCGCAGACAGCCGGCAAAAGGAGATCCCCACGTCGCTTTGCCGCTCGGAATGACAAGAAAAAATTCAAATTAGGAATCGAAGCAGAATTGAGTTTTTCTTGACAGGACAATTTAAAAGAGCTATAATTTTATTTAGTAAATTACTAATTTACTAAATTTGAAAGTAATTACGGAGGCAAAAATGAAAATTCCAACGACGTTAAAACATAAACCGGTGATTGTTTCAGAAAACTACGAAAACGTAGACGGCAGATATGCTTACAATACGGATGCAAAAGGCCTTTCCCTGGGGCTGGCTCAATGGAACGACCGGGGCAGGGTGGATATCTCGGCAAAAGTATGGCGGTATACTGGAGAAAAATGGTCCAGACAGTCGGAGGAATTACCCCTTCACCGCGTACTGGATCTGGCAATCCTCGTCTGCAGGGCAAAGCAGTATTTCCAGGAAGAAGCCTACAAGCATGAAAAATTATATGACACCGGCAAACCTGTTCTGGATAGGGTCGGATTACAGGGCGACGCCATGACGGTGGCCGTGTGTACGGATAATGAAAAGATCGATGAGGATATCAAGCTGTTCAGGCAAGCACTCAGCGATGATGACGAGCTTATCGGCGAGCGCTTGCACACTTTGTCGAGAATACTGAGGGAGATGGGGTGCTAACTCCGGAATTCACAGCTTATCCATGATCACGTAGTCCAGCTCCTGGTCATCGGGGGTTATCATCCGGACGAAATAAAGCTGATCACGGAGTATGCTGCTGCAATCGATGGTAATAATCTCCGCTCCATTTCTGGAAGGAGTGCCGATTAAGAGAATCTGATCTTCGCAGATAACAGCTTTGCTGATTTGAAAGTTATATGCGAGATATCCGTATTCCTTGGCCTTCAGAGGGGTAAAACTTTCTTGAAAGCCGAGAATACCAAACAAATCAGCCTGTTCCTCCGCGTTTTGCGGTATTAAAAACAGCCTGTGCTGACTATAACATACCTGCCTGGGAATAAAACACCATCTTTTCCTGTAGTTTTTATACCACATAGGGCTATACAGAGGACGCATGTAAGTATTGTCCTTGAATAATTTATTCACTGCAATTTCCTGACCTTTCAGACGCATTGTTTTCAGGGCTGGGTCCAAAGGAAAATTGGGCGGGATCGGTTTGCACTTTTCCTGGGTGATCACTTTGTCGTCCATGGGGACAAAAAAGGACAGCTCCTTTTTTAGCGACAGGTTTTCGTTTATAAGCTGCTCCAGGGACCCATTCCTGCTCTCATCCGAATTTGCCGCAATTACGGTGTTTTCTTTTATCTGTTTTTTCAAATATTCATATTTAATCACATTGCCATAAGCAAAATCTACTTCATAGCCTTGCGGAGTTGCCAGCTGAAGAAGAATATCCCTGGTGTTGATACCGTCTGGCAGCAAGTCGTTCTGAATAATTGAAATGATCTGATAGCCTTTTCTTAAAGGCTCTCCTACCAATGCCACCTGGCTTTTATAATATTTGACGTTTCCGACCGAAAAGCCGTAGATCAGAAGATTAATATTTCTGTGGTAATCAACGGTTGTGCCGTCTTCTATTCCAAGGGTTCCGGTAAAATCATATATGCTGCTTCCACCGAAGGGGTATATAAACAGTCTATGGCGTGCATTTATGTTTTTTTTCGGTAAATACAGCCATCCTCTATAAAAGGCATCCTTCCAACCAGGATCATATAGCGGTCTCAGGTAGCCGGGCTTGTCTGCCAATAAGCTATAGTGTACACCCTCTCCTTTCTTGAGTACTTCCGGCAGAGGAAAGGTTTCAAAGACCGTAGGCGAATAGCCTTGGGCATTGACGAAGCGGTTGCGGTACGGGTCTTCATATACGGCCTGATCATTTTCTGGAACAATGCTTTTTAAGATTTGCCTCAATTTTGAATTTTCTTTCTCCAGGGCTCCTATTTCCTGCTCATCCATTCCATCATATACGGGAGCAGCTTTGGAAAAAAGGAATACGACGCTTAATGCCCCTGCCAGCAGGAAGGCTGTTGTGATGAACATAAAAAACCTGGCATGCTTTTTATTTGCCGCAATGATATATATTTTCCTCATGGCCTCACCTGTGCAGAAATATAGTATGTTTGGATATATGACCATGGGTCTGGATTTATGCATACCAATTGCATCGAACATGATGTATTTTTGTATTGTACATCTTCATTAACTTGTGATGTCATAATTGCTTTCAGGCATATGTTTATCAAGTGAAAACCAATATCAAAAAGCGCGCCCGGGTACTTTCGGGTAAAAATTTTTTCACACGTAATATTGTAGATAGGCACATTTATTTATGTTAATGGATATTTATAATATAGGAAGTTCTGAATTATGAGGGTTTATGCCATATACAGTTCTGTTCTTTTCAATAGCTCTGGTAGCATGTACCGGCGTTTTTTGGTCCATAGCGTATATTCTTATAATAAAAAAAGGTTTCCAGGATAAAACCTATGGTATGCCAATGGCTGCAATTTGTGCAAACCTTTCATGGGAATTCATATTTTCTTTCATATATCCGTATCCGGTAGGTCTGCATGTAATAAATATGATCTGGTTTTTTCTTGATATTATTATATTGCTGCAGTTTTTAGCGTTCGGGAAGAAGGAGTTCGAAAAAATATTGCCCGGATGCCTTTTTTACCCCACTTTTTTATTCTCCTTAGGAATCGGCTTTTTGGCAGTTCTGTTTTCGATCATGGAATTTCATGATTATCTGGGAAAATATGCCGCATATTCCCAAAATCTCATGATGTCCATACTTTTCATTCTATTACTTCTTAAAAGAAACAGCATATCAGGACAGTCAATGTATATTGCAGTTTTTAAGATGTTAGGTACTTTGATGCCGTCGATACTGTTTATTATTTTTTTGCCTACAAAACTGATTGTTTTCCTGGCTATATCGACGCTTATATTTGATTGGATCTATATAATATTACTATATTTAAAACATCGTGAGCTTGGAATAAATCCCCGGAAATTATGATATGCGTTTTTGAAATGCACCATCTCATAGCTTTTTGTTTTTAATGCCATACTTGAAATTAGGCAATTGTGCGGCAAATATGAAAGTCCTTACCCTGCAACACGATACTGGGGAAAAGGAGGGAATGAACGCTTGATCCATTTTCGGATCAACTCCATTCCTGATTAATAAAGATTTCTTCTGTGAGGAACAATGTACAATCCATTCCGTCAAAGATAATAGTGCAGGGGGCTTTTAACTGATATTGCTCTACCTGTAAATATGATGCCGGGAGGGGCAGGCGTGCGGCGAGTTGCGGTTTCTATCTTCTTGATTGTCATTGTTCTTTTATCAGGTGCGACGCTGGTATATGCTTCGGTAAACGACATGAGCTTACAGGATGCAATCAAATCCTTTATCCGGTATGACTTTAATGCGGTAAAAGAAATTGCCGACACCGGCAAGAATCCCGGGATAGAAGACACAGCCCGGGAATCGGCTGTTTTAACGACTTTTGAACCGGTAAATGTGGACGGCGGCTGGCTCTTTGACCTTGCCGGCGGCGGCAGGCTTGAAGTTGGAATCGGCACACTCGAATTTGATGATGGCGCTTTGTCTGAGCGGTATATCGATATCAAAGGGCAAAACGGAGAAGTGCGGTTCCTGAGAAATTCCTTTTCAGCGGGCAGCGAATACAATAAAACATTGTTCTGGTCTTTTAAGCAGCAGGAGGGGGCTTCGATTGTCAAGGGCTCCACAGGCGAGATAAAGTGTGCGGTGCTTTTTGAACTCTCCAATGGTGCATATTGCCTGTATGGCTATATTGACGGCGAAGACGCCGATTTTTGGTCGCTTGAGCTCCCGGAAACCGGGTACTATTTCGCGGATAAGCCTTCAGAAACAGCCGGATGGCAAAGTACGGAAACAACTGCTCAGAACAATGGCGAGAGTTCTATGCCGGCTGTAAAACCTAAAATAATCGATAACCTGAAAAGCATCGAAATTGAAAACCTGAATGACGAAAAGAACTCGAAAGTAATACTCAGTCTGGCGGAAGGCTGGTATGCAAAGAAGCTTATTTTTGACAAGGCTGCCGAATTTGAATATAATACGGAGAAAAACAAACAAATCAAGGAAGTATACCGCTATGAGATCTATAACTCAATGGAGAAGGATAAATTTAATCACTATGACATAGAGGGATTGGCCGGAGAGTTTTATGTACAGAATTATTACAGGGACCAGCCGGAAAGTACCCGGTTCCCGAACCATTGCCAGGTAAAAGGCAAGGTATACACAGGTGATACGGTTTTGGGGGAGGGGGAAATATTCATCCTGGACTGTGACCTGCCCAGAGAATTGAGAACCGAAAAATACTCCACATATGACAGGGTGTATGTCTGGATTCCAATAGAGAATGAAGCCCTGGCATACAACCTCTCCATCAACGTTCCACTGGGGGAGAAGGATGAGGATTATGTCGAAATGGCGAAGACGCTGCTGAAGGCGGATGGTTAGTTTGTATTCCGGACAAGGGATACATGATTGCCCCTCTCGTTGAAGGAGAAACAAAATGCTGTTTTATAACGTATCATATAGTATGAAACCGGTACTATAAGAAAACAGGATTTATTGGAAACGAAAGAAGATGGAACCAGGTACGCCATTCTGAGCGACAGCGAAGAATTTTTACGGTACAATGGTTGCAGGAGGCACGATCGTTATGAACAAAAAAGTAATATTCGGATTAATTTTTATATTTATCGTAGCTGCAGCAGCTTATCTTGTTATTTTGGGAACCAGTACCGGAATATTGGCAGCGCAGGCGACAGGGTATGCAATATCCGAAAGAGAACAAGAATACTGGATTACTACAGGACCTGCAAGTGAAAACCGGATATCATGCACGAAAGAACAATATTATGAGCATGTCGGAGATCCTGATACAGGCAGGACGGATACGCTTTATCTCGCAATTTATGAGCAAAACCAATTAATCCCGTCAAAACAGAAGATCATAAAAGTCCGGAAGTTCAAAGACGCCTGGGATGATTCGATTCACAAGAGAATCCTTAAAGGTACCACCTATTACCGATTGGTGGAGGAAGCCCTGGAAAAGGCCGATGACAGGCATTCGGTTTTCTCCAGATTGTATGAATGCTATTATAAGGATGCAAGCCAGATGGTACTTGGAATAGAAAGTATGGTTACACCCTATTTTGACGATGTCAAAGCGGCAAAGGAATGGATCCTGAATAATAACGCGGAAGCCCTTAAATTGAAGCCTTTGACGATTGTCGACGCTAAGGTGGCAAGCAATTGGGGAAAGCAGGGATATAAGGCAGTTACGGAATATTCCGATGAATCTCCGGAAGGATTGACCTATGAAAGTATTGAGAATGGCATAAATAAATGATCAGGAGATGGTTTTTTTGAATCAGGCCGGCTTTAACAAGCTGTATTGGGGTTTTTTGTTTATCATGGTGGATGTTCGAATAAACGGATTCGATCTCTTGCCGGACATTATCGGGTATGCATTCTTTGCCGCCGGCTTTGGGCTCCTGGCTGCCGAGAGTGTGTTTTTTGCAAAGGCCCGGTCCTACAACATACCAATGATCCTATTGTCCTTATTCTCCATCTATGAAACGCCTGCCCAGGGCGAAGGGGTTCAGGTGGGGCCGCTGGGATGGTTTGGCGTTCTCCTTGGGATTGTGGCAATCATCGTAGGTTTACTGGTTGTATATAATCTTTTTATGGGCATAAAGGATATGGCTGAAAGGCAGGGACAGGCAGATATCCATGAAGAGGCCGGCAGAAGATGGAACCAGTACCTGCTGTTGCAGCTGGCCGGATTATTCGCTTTTGTCCTGATTTTGGTTCCAATCATCGCGGTTGCTTATATTGTTATCCTGTTTATTGTTTCCATCTTCATGACCTTTATTATCATGGGATTCATGAAAAGGTGCGGTGAAAGCTTGTAAGGCCCCCTTTTGGACTTTCGGCATAGAAGGCTGTGTCACAACATAATTTCATCGAACAGATCCTTGCCATAGCTTGTTTGTAAAGGTTCACCCGGCCTTATACAGAATGGCCTGTTGCCGTCGTCATTTCTTTCCGCTCTTAAAAAAACCGCTTTTTCCAGGCTTTTTTTATACAGGCGGCTGGAGAACTCAAACAAATGGGTAACAAACAAAACCCTGATATCCCATTCATGGAATGCGGCGATGATATCTTCGGCGATCCTGGAGCCATCCCTCTCGGTGGTTGTAGCGAAAGGTTCGTTTAACAAAAGCATTGAATTGGACGTTATCAAATCGACAATATTGCTTATCCGAAAGAGCTCTTCGTCCAGCTTGCCGCTGTTCATTCCGACATCCTCTTCTCTTGTGAAATGGGTAAAAATGCCGTCACAGACACTGGAACAATAAAAAGCAGCCGGAACGAAGGAACCGCATTGCATTAGGAGCTGCGCCAGACCGATACTTCTAAGAAAGGTTGATTTGCCGCCCTGATTTGCGCCGGTGATAATAAACAGGGTCCTGCCTGCGGCGTCCATATCATTGGAAACGGGCTTTTTCCCTTGGTTAAGCGCCAGGCTTATGTCATAGAGACCGCTAAAACTCAATGTGATTTTACCGGCAGCTTCCGGTATGGGAAAAGAGAGCGGAGCGTCAAAGTCCAGGAGGGCGTTGTACAAGTTGACACAGCCGAGATAAAAACCCATTTCATGGCGCAAGCCATCAAAAAAACTGACAATACTGCCGGTAAACTGGTTGACAGCTCTCAATATATGGATTAAGCCTGCGTCTTCCATCTCCTTTGCGGCATTTACCAGTCTTATATTATCCAGAAGGATTCCATTGGTTTCATTTGCTTTTTGTCCTGCCTTTTTTGAATGGGGTGCCGGCGGATTTTTTGCTATTTCCCTGAGGATGTGGCCGGCGGACTTCATTCCGTTTCCGATGCAGGAACCCAGGAGGATCCTGCCCCCTTCATTGATGCATTTTAAATCAGCAATATATTCTTTCACTTTTATGAAGAATTCGTCCGTCATAAAAGCAGCCAACCGGCTGGAAAAAGCGGTTAATCCCTTTGAGTGGAATGCCTTTTCCGCCCCACATACGGCAGACTTAAGATCCTCAAGCTTTACAACCAGCAGCTCCAATAATCCGGCGGAATTGAACACTCTGACGGATACGGGGATGATCTTGGAAAAGTTGGGCTGAGTATATTCCTTATAATAAGCTGCTTCCTTTACTGCTGAAGCTGCGAGCGTAAAGAGCTCCCGGATTGCGGGCCCGTTATTGATACAATCCTTCAGGATGCTCTGCCTGTATAGTATGGCAGGTATGTCCATCAGGCTGTTTAAAACGACTCTTTTTGCCGTACTGTATAAAAAAGGATCATTTTGCGCCATTGCCTGAAAAACATGATGCAGGTTCAAATCTTGGACCAGCTCATTTTCATTGGGAATTTTCCTTTTCAGACTGTCTTCAAAGCTTTTATCCGCGTCTTGCTCATAAAGTAAGTAGGGTTTCATCCTTTGATCCTCTCCTTAACCTGGCTGTAGGTCAGCTTGTGTTTTTCCACGATGGAATTGGCATGGGCCTGGCCATCCGCAGGCTTCCTGACGACTTTATAGGTACGGGTTTTCAGATTGTCCGCTTCCACGGCTGCCACAAGGCTTACTGTTTTTGTGCTTATCCGGGCCACCTCATAAATGTGGGTGACATACAAACAAATGCAGTCAAGGTTTAAAAAATGTTCCAGAATAATTTTACCCATGGTATAAGCATCAAGCGATGTGGTGGTAGCAAATAATTCATTGATGATGATGATGCCGGTTGTTGTTGCTTCTTTCACAATTTGCTTTAATCTTACCAATTCTTCCTTTAGCCGTCCGGCATTGGTGCTCAGATTTTCCTCTGCTGAGAAATGCGTATGAAGTCTGTCAAAGAGGGGAAGATCTGCCTTTTGGCAGGGAACGGGACAGCCGATGGAAGCCAGATGCAGAATCTGGCCGAAGGCTCTTGCAAAGGTGGTTTTACCTCCCTGGTTGGGACCTGTAAGGATATAAATCCGTTCTTCAGCCTCCAGCGAGTAATCATTTGCGATAATACCGGCGCTTGAGCCTCCTAATTTATATGCCAGGGCCAGGTCATATCCGGCAACGATATCCAGGTTTTTTGTGTTTGATACCCGGGGGTAAGCAAAGGTACAGCCCTTTTTTCTCAGCTTTTCAATGTATTTTAAATAGGAAATATAAAATTGGATCTCCCGGTCAAATCGCATCAATACCGGATGGAGAAAACCGGTTTGTTCCCTGCAGTATGCTTCAAGCCTGTTAAAGGATTCCATGTTCATTTTTCTGACAATGTCCAGGATTCTTGTTTCCAGGTCGCACATTTCCAAATCGGTGAAAAAGCTTATTTTGTAATCAAAGACTGCTTCGTTCATATCCTTGAAGGTTGCGACAAATGCCGCACAGTAGTCGTTTTCACTTTCATCCTTTACGACGGTGATTTTTCCCCTTTCAATTTGAATACTGTATCGGATGCTGCTCAATTCCTTGTACAGACCGCTTGTCTTTGCATATAACCGCTTAAAAGCATCGGAATGAATATATTCCGCCAGCCAATGCCGGAATGAGGACAGCCCTTTGGAATTCACCTCCAATGAGTTGAGAGCCGCGCTTAAATTCAAAGCGGCATTGCAGTATAGATTTATTGTGTCCAACAGCCATTTTTCACGCTGATACCTGTTGTGGACATTCGCGCTGAAACCGGAAAATTCCCTGACCCTTTGCATTTCATGGGAGAATGCAACCAGGCTGTCCGGGATATCTGTATTTTCCAGCTCTTTCATTATTTCCAGCCGGTAGTTTATCGTGGTAATATCTTGTGTGTTTTGGTAGAAGAAACCACCGAGCTTGTACTCCTCTTTACCTTCCAATACTTCCTGAAAGACCTGGTCCAGGTTCAAATCCGACAAAAAGCCGGGGGGCTGGTTAAAACTCTGCACTTCCTCTTTTTCAGGAGTTTCGAATAGAATGCTGTGAAAAGACATGGTGATGTTGTCCTCCAAACATGTAAATGTTGATCTTCTTTAATCTTAAACCGTGACGCATGTGGAGAGTCAATGGATATTTTTAAAATCGGGATACTTAGGAGCACTGAAATTGTGCCGGAAGTTATATTTTTGTCAGTGTCTGTTTCATAACCAGAGAACTTCTGAAAGCATCGTATCCAGCTTTGTATTTTCCAGGCAAACAAGCCTGGACATCTTGTAAGCATTGGGGAGAGCCTTCTCTCCTTTTTTGACCGAATCCAGTTGGGTCAGTGTAGCTGCTTTGATTTTTTCTATATTTTCAATATTGAACCTTGCAATTTCTATCTGGTTCTCCCAGAATTCCTGTTTCTTCTGTAAAACTTCCAGCAGGTCTTCAGGCTTGATCCCATTATCAACAAGGCGCTTGATGTCCGTCAGCTTTATGCCCAGCGTTTTAAACACAAGGATTGTATGCAGAAGCGGAAGTTGGTCCGGAGTATAATAGCGGTATCCGGTTTGTTCATCTGTATATCCGGGTTTAAACAAGCCAATTTTGTCATAAAGCCTCAATGCCCGTATTGAAATTTCCAACATAGCAGCTACTTCACCTATTTGAAAATGCAATTCCATGATCCGCCGCCTCCATTGATCGAATATCCGGATTCATTCCTATAAAATAAGTATAAACTATAACACATGTGCAGAGTCAAGATGTTTTTCAAAAAAACAGGTGCTATTGGCTTGGGGATGCTGATAAAATCGCGGAAATTAAAGTTTGTGAAATGTTTGTTTTCTGTTTACCGTCCGTTTACTTTCGCTTTTTATAATCTGCTTGAAACTACCGAAAAGGTATTTTTAATGCCGCTAGAAAGGAAATGGATAGATGAATCAAACGCCAGTAGTACAGTTGCGACATGTAACAAAAAGAATGGGAAGTAAAAATATCGTGGATGATCTTTCTTTTGATATTCCAGCCGGGGAGGTATTTGGTTTTTTAGGCCCAAATGGAGCAGGAAAGACAACCACAATCCGCATGATGGTAGGACTGATAAAGATTAGTCAGGGTGATATTCTCATTAAAGGGCAAAGCATTACAAAAGATTTTAACAAGACCATTCGGAATGTAGGAGCCATTGTTGAAAATCCGGATTTGTATAAGTATCTGACAGGGTATCGGAACTTGAAGCATTATGCGCGAATGGTTTCCGGTGTTACCAAAGCCCGCATAAACGAAATTGTAGAAATTGTTGGACTAAAGGACAGGATTCACGACAAAGTAAAAACCTATTCCCTTGGAATGCGGCAGCGGTTAGGGATTGCACAGGCCCTTTTGCACAGTCCTTCGCTTCTGATTTTGGATGAACCGACAAACGGGCTTGACCCTGCGGGGATTCATGAGTTGCGCAATTATCTGAAAAAGCTTGCTCATGAGGAAGGCGTTGCAGTTTTCGTTTCAAGCCATTTGCTTTCCGAAATGGAATTGATGTGTGACCGGGTGGGTGTTCTGCAAAATGGAAAGCTGGTCAGTATTCAAAGTATACGGGACTTTATCCATGAAAGTGGAGCTTCCCGTGTATGTATCACCGTGGAACCTGCTCAAACGGAACAGGCAAAAAGGCTGATGGCTGCTTTGAACAAAACAGCTTTACCGGGAGAACGTCCGGGGCAATTGCTGATTCAGATGAACAAGGACGAAATCCCGACGGTCAATAAACACTTAATGGATGCGGGCATCCGGGTATATAGCATCCAAGTGCAGGAACAAACCTTGGAGGATAAATTTTTGGAGATAACGGAGGACAAAAAATGAGCGGATTGGTTGCCAATGAAAGCATGAAAATATATAGCCGAAAGCTTACATGGATTCTGCTGCTGCTGTTAGTCGCCATCACCATGGGCGCGTCTGTTCTTGGAAAAATGAACGCCAAGCCTTCAGAAGATTGGCGGGCTGAAACGGCACAGCTTATCCGGCAATATGAAGAACGCTTAAAAATCACCGAGCTGTCTCCTACGCTGCGGGCCGATGCAGAAAACAAGTTAAAAATAGCCGAGTATCGATTAGAGAATGATACACCTGCTCCTCCTGAAAATCCGTGGTCTGCTCTGTTGGCTTTTTCAGGTTTAGTGGAAATGGTCATGATTTTTGCCATCGTCATTGCGGCGGATATGGTAGCCGGTGAGTATACGGCCGGAACGATGAAACTCTTACTGCTTCGTCCCCACAGCCGTACAAAAATCCTGTTTTCGAAATATACCGCCGTATCCCTGTTTGCCGTTGTGATGCTGGCGCTACTAGTTATTTGCGGATATGCAACGAATGCCTTGTTATATGGAGTGGGCAACCTTCATACCACCGATTTATTCTTGAACCAGCAGGGGCAAATTGTTCAAGAAAATGTCTTGATGCAGGTAATAAAAATGTATGGCTTGAGCATTTTTCCTGTAATGGGCTATGTAACCCTTGCTTTCGCCGTATCGACAGTTTTACGCAACAGTGCCCTGGCCGTCGGAATCTCACTGTTTATTATGATTGCAGGTAATTCCATGATTGAAGCCACAGCTAAAATGGAGGGGTTGAAATACCTGCCTTTTGCCAATAGCGACATTAGTCTGTATATATTCCATCTTCCGGCCAGACCCGAAATGACGCTGGGCTTTTCAATCTCTGTATTGCTTGTATACATCTTTGCTTTGACTTCCATAAGCTGGGTGGTTTTCAAAAAGCGTGATGTGTCCATATAGTGGCTATTTTGCAAAATTTGACGGATAATAGAAATTATCATAATAGGAAAGGAGAAAGGAAGGATGCGTCTGCAAAAAATACTCATTGTCGATGATGAACCAGGTATTGTTAAGATGCTGGAAACCATACTTCGCAAGGAAGGATATACGGCCATCAGCAGCGCCTTCACAGGAAAGGAAGCATTGGAAAAAATCAGCCGGAATCCGTATGACTTGATTGTATTGGATGTTATGCTGCCCGATACGGACGGATTCCGGTTATGTCAGGAAATACGGCAGCATACCGCTGTTCCCATATTGTTTCTTACCGCCCGTTCAGGTGATTTAGACAAGCTGACGGGGCTGGGGATCGGAGGGGATGATTATATAACAAAGCCCTTTAACCCGTTGGAGGTCGTCGCGCGTATCAATGTTCAATTCCGAAGGCGGGAGCAATATCAAAATGCTTCACAAGCAACGGAGATTTATCGTTTCGGCCCTGTTGTCATTGACCGAAAGGCCGCGCAATTGTGGATGGACGGGCAGGAAGTGTCTTGTCCGGCCAAAGAATTTGAACTTCTGCTTTTCCTGGCTGACCATCCCAATCAGGTATTTACCGCAGGGCAATTATACGAGAACATATGGGGCTATGACAGTATTGGAGATGAAAAAACGGTTTCCATCCACATCATGCGCCTGCGTAAAAAAATAGAGCGGGATGCAAAGCACCCTTCTCTCATTGTCAATCTAAGAGGAATCGGTTACAAGTTTGTCCCGCCCAAGCAAGGTGAAAGGATATGAAAATAAACTTTACAGACGGTAAGCTAATCGTCCGCTTTACATTAAATTTTATACTGCATCAGATATTGTTATTTTTATTCGTTTCGTTGCCGGCAGTATTCTATATTGTCGCGCTAAAGCAGTCGATGGAACCCTTTGTCGTTAACCTGACAACAGGAATCATTATTGCCGCCTACTTTTTGTATTGTTTGTTTTACGGCTATTATGTTGCGCGGCCCATGGCGGATATTTTAGTAAAAATAAAAAAACTGTCAAGCGGAGAATATCTTATTCCCGCCAGGAAAAAACGCTTTCGATTTCCTTCCAGTCGTCTTTACCGGGAAGTCTATGCAAACCTTGAAGCTCTTTCCGCGACTCTGCAAGAAAATGAGCGTAAGCGGCAAGAGTTTGAACAGTTGAGGCAGGACTGGGCGGCAGGCGTTACCCATGATCTAAAGACTCCTCTGTCTTATATCTCCGGCTATACAGACATGCTTTTGTCGGATGAACATGAATGGAGCGCAGACGAAAAGAGAGAGTTTCTGCAGCTTGTCAAGGATAAGTCCGCCCACATGGAGGAACTTATCAATGACCTTGGAATTGCTTTTCGGATGGATCAGTCCATCGGTATCAAGTTTTCTTCGCAAAGAATCGAGTTGGTGGAGCTAATTCGCAGAGTGGCGGCAGAAACGGCGAATATGCCTTCGGTTAAAGACAATTGTTTTGAAATACTTGGAGTGGAGGAACCTCTTTATATAATGGGAGACGCCGGGTTGCTCAAAAGAGCCTTTTCAAACCTGCTGGTCAATGCGGTTGTTCATAATCCGGCGGGTACGGCAATTACCGTACAGATACACAGCAATGCACATATAGAAGTGCAGATAACGGACAATGGAAAAGGAATGGATGAACAAAGCGTCAACCATCTGTTTGACAGATATTATCGGGGAACCTCAACGGATGCTCCCACAGGAGGGACAGGGCTTGGCATGGCTATTGTCAGGCAGATTGTAACGGCGCATCAGGGAACAGTAGATGTAAAAAGCAAAATAGGGCACGGAACATCAATTATAATTCGATTACCCCATAGTTAAAATTAAGGCTTCATGCCTTTATTTTTCCCCAATAGATGATTGATATGTTGTGAGTTGACATACATAGATGATCTATGCTATAATTGAAGCATAGATCATCTATGTATTGGCTGGTATGAAAGTAGGAGCGACATGGGACATAGGGGCTTCCATGTAGGGGCGGCCACTGGCCGTCCGACAGCTGTTTGACGTAGATGGCATATGCGGACGCGCAATGCGCGCCCCTACACTTTTCATATGCAGGTGCACTGCATGTGGCATGGACATTGGTATGAGAAAGAGTTGATGCAGGAGTGGCTATTGGCGAGTAAGGTGTACAATGTAGGGGCGGCCACTGGCCGTCCGGCAGCTGTTTGACGTAGATGGCATATACAGGTGTGCTGCTGTGCGGCATGGAAATTGCGAGGTGGAAATTTGAAGATTGACAAAGGATTGATTGGCGGAAGTACTGTGCTTCTTATACTATCCTTGCTTGAAGGCAGCGACCGGTATGGCTATGAGATGATAAAAGAGCTTGAACTGCGCTCGGATAAAACCTTTGAGTTTAAGGAAGGAAGCCTGTACCCCGTATTGCACAAGCTGGAGGGCAAAGGGTTTATTGAATCCTACATAAAGTCGTATGAGAGCGGAAGAGACCGAAAATATTACCGCATTACGCAAAACGGCATTCGGCAGTTAGCGTATGAAAAAGAACAATGGCACGTATTTACCCGCTCCGTGAATAAAGTAATTGGTGGTGAAGAATATGCTTTCCGATAAGGCGGATGCTTACATCGACAACGTCCTTTCTTTTGTGAATTACACTTTTGACCGAAAGAAAATACGGCTGGAACTGGAAAGCCATCTAAGTGAAAAAATAACATTTTATTTGCAGAGCGGTAATCCGGAGGAAGTAGCGGAGGAGCTGGCAATTTGTGATATGGGAGATGCCGCGGAAACAGGAAAAGCTTTGAACAAGCTCCACAAGCCATTTTTAGGGCAGATTGTCAAAAACATAAAGACCCTGGCTGCAATCGTGGTTTTAATTATTTTGGGCATGGCTTTATTCAATGCCGGCGCACATTATGCCCGCGGTCAGGAGATTAAGAGAAATACAAGCGCATATATCAGCAACATGTACTGGGAGATCTATAGTACGACTTCTATGTTATCAAATGTTGAAAATTGGGGTGACGCTGTTCTAAGCACGGATCACACGGTAAATCCTTTTAGTCAGCTGCTGTTCAGGCTGAATACAATGAAAAATTATTCCCAAACAGCGGTATCCTATATAGGATATACCGAAGGGCTAAACAGCCTCAGCAATATGGCCGAATCCTTTGACATCCTTTATCAAGGCATCGGCGGGGGAATTACCTATAACGGACAGTTATTGTGTTATGATTTTTTGAAGGATGATGTCCTCTCGGAGAAGGAAACAGCGTTCTTGATTTCTTTGCGGGAGGGACTGGATGAAATTGAAAAAAGTTTGGTTGAAAGCGAAACCAAAGAAGGCAATTTCGACATGCCTTTAACGGAATTTGAAAAAATCATCCGGCCTTTTATCAATAAATATAGCATTTCCAATTTAAGCGGTATTGGATTTTCCAACTGATACCGAACCCTCCTGTTCGGTATCGCCCTTACTTGGTTATCAGGCGTAATCGGAAGCCATAACAATGCAATATGGGGTATCATGACAGGAAGCCGTTACAAAAACAACGGAAACGTTCCCCCTGTAGGCCCAGGATACGGCTTGAAAGCTCAATGCCGTCCATGTCCGGCATTTCGATATCCAGGAACACGGCGTCCACCTTGCTTTCTTCAAGAAATGCCAGTGTCTCCAGCGGTACCGTAAACCTTCCCGCCACCTCCGCCAGCCCGCTGTTTGTAAGTAGCTTTTTTAGCTTGTCGAGAGAAAGGGGCTCATCATCTGCAATAATAACTTTTATCAACTTAAAACCACCTCCGAAGGAATGATATAGGAAACTTTTGTCCCTTTACCGGGTGCGCTTTCGATGGTAAGCCCTTTTCCGGACAGCTTTTTCAATCTTTTATCGATATTCCATAGGCCGATGCCGCGCCCCGCACCCGGCGTGAGCAGCGTCTCCAATTCCTCCGGCGCTATCCCCTTGCCGTCATCCTCCACCGACACACACACACCTTGCGGCGCCTCCTTTACCGATATGACAACCGTACCGCCTCCGCCTTTTTTTCGGAGTCCGTGGCTGACGGCATTCTCCACCAACGGCTGTATGGAAAGGAGGGGAATCTTTGTCTTTATGGTTCTGTCAACATCAAATTCCACCCGGAGCTTATCTCCGAACCGCGCCCTTTCTATCTCTACATAGGAATCTACGAGGTTAAGCTCTTTTTCTATGGGCACATGGGTTTCAAGGCTTTTAAAATCAAAGCTCTGGCGCAGATAGTTGGAAAATTCGTCGATCAGCTGCTGAGCGCGGCTCGGATCACTGTCACACAGGGAGGAAATGGCGTTTAAGGTATTGAACAGAAAATGTGGCTTGATCTGTGCCTGCATAAAGGCGGTTTCCGCTGCCATGGCCTTATCCACCGAAGCCTTCAGACCCGCCAGCGTCCTGACCCTTGCCAGCAGTTCCTCCGGCTCATATGGCTTGGGAAGGTAGTCGTTGGCTCCGGCCTCAAAGCCCATGACCATATCCTCCGTAGAAGCTCTTGCGGTCAACATCAGCACAGGCAGTTCAAAATTCGAGCGGTTTTCACGCAGTTTCCGGCACACCTCATAGCCGGACATTTCCGGCATCATCACGTCCAATATCATCACGGAAAAGTCTACGGACTTTGTAAGCTCTGCAAGAGCGGCCTTTCCGCTGCCTGCCACGGTGACGCCATAGCCGTCCAGCCGGAGGATGGACGCGGCAGCCTGTAAATTGACCGCATCATCATCCACCAGGAGGACTTGAATGCTTCCTTCCGATGTTTCCATCCTGATTGTCTCAAGGGTTGCAGACAAATCCTGTACCATATGGTCCGGATCGCTTTCTTCCGGGGCAGGCTCTGCCGCTATCAGGGCTGTATCGGCTACCGGCAGCGTGAAGTAGAACCGGGAGCCTGCCCCCGGATGGGATTCCACCCGGATGGTGCCGCCCTGCAATTCTACAAGATGCTTCGTGATGGGAAGGCCCAGGCCTGTCCCCCCATGCCTGCGGGTCAGGGAGGTGTCTACCTGCTCAAAGGATTTAAAGATATCCGTGAGCTTGTCCTCCGGAATGCCTTCCCCCGTATCACTGACGCATACCTCCACCATATCTCCCGTTTTTCCCGCTGAAATCTTTACGCAGCCTCTGACTGTAAATTTCACCGCGTTTCCTACAAGGTTATAGAGAATCTGCACCACCCGGTTTTCATCCGCCAGCACGGGGGGCAGTCCATCCGGAATATCGGAAATTACTTCGTATTCCTTTGACCGGCTCAGTTGCTGAAAGACGCTTACAACGGTATGAATCAGTCCTTCTATCTGTATCGGCCGGATATGGAGCAGGATATCGCCGTTCTTCATCTTTGCGTAGTCCAGGATGTCATTGACCAGATTGGCGAGCCTCCTGCTACTGCCTGCAATGATGGAAAGGTTCTGCTTCTGGCGGCTGTTCAGTTCTCCGTCGCTTCCTTTCATCATAGCCTCCGTAATGCCCAGGATTCCGCTCAGCGGCGTGCGAAGCTCATGGGAGGTGTTGGCGAGGAACTCGTCCTTGATTTTGTCCATTCTCAGGAGCTTTTGGGAGAGGACGCTGACACTTCGGAAGGCCTCTGCGGAACGCCTTGCCAGAACAAAGGATTGCATCAGCAGCAGAAGGAACAGCCCTACGGACACCAACTCGCCTATACTGCTGTTGATGCGGTTATTCTGATACAGCATGTCGTGTGTGGCACTCACAATAACCGGCAATGTCCCAAGCAGTACGGTCATCGCATCCTTTTTACCGTTCAGGAAAGCCCGGGTGGCGCAAAGAATGGGATAGGCGCCTATGATCAAGGCAGCGATGTCCAGCACATACACCAGCTTTGTAAAAAAGACGATGGGGGTAAACAGGAAAATCAGCGACATGCCTGCCGCATACACAGCAAAGGCTCGCAGAATTTTTTTGGAACGTTCTTCCGGGAACAGTTCCCCGAGCATATAGGCGGAAAAAATGGGGAACCAGAGTACTGTCAAATATTCAATGGCAACAATAGCGCGGTAAGTGATAAAAGGAACGGCCCTGTAAATCAGGTAATCCCCGAATACCATCGTTCGCAAAGCAACCGTCAGGCACATTAGCACATAGTACAGGCTGCTCCTATCCTCCCGGCGCAGCAGGAAAATGTTAAGGTAATAAAAGGCCATTACCATGAGAGCGCCCGTTAAAAGCAGATCTTTATTAACAATAGCCCTATCCGCGTTTTGAATCTGCTCCGGCGTGCCCAGATTGGGGGTATACCACATACCTCCGCGGGAATACACAAAGTTGGAAACATGGACGATGATATAAAACGTAGAACTTCCAGGCGTAAATTCCACAGTATACGGCCGGTACCACGGCGTGGACTGCTGCGCATCCGTTCCCACTATTCCATTGGACGCAAGCAACGTATCATCTGTGTATAATTCATACGCCGTGGAGAAGGTGGGAATACGCAGGGCCAACGGCCGGCCCTGCGGTGCATTCATGACCTTCAGCACATAGGTGCCGTAACCAAAGCCTGGCAGGTTTTTGCCGTTTATCCGATAACGATTCCAGACCATAGGCATGTTCACTGTCACATCGGGAGCAGAAGTTCCTGTTTTCAACTCCCGGACAGTCTGAAGGCTCTCCCAATAAAAGTCCCATTCGCCGCTGAGACTAAGAAACCCTTTCTGCTCCGGCTGCCAGTTTCGCAGATCAAGCACGCCTTTTTCAGGGTGCACCCGGCTGGTATCTCTTCCTGAAAAAGCAAAAGCGCCAACAAGGAGGGTCACACAGAAAAGTATACTGACAAGCAGTATGATCAGCCGTTTCTTATTTATTTTTTCTTTCACTGCATCACCTTCTTTGTCTTTTTTTCTTATTTATTACTTTACCGCCCACCACTTAACCACCGCTAAACGGATTTTCATAATAACAGCTTTGCCGGCATCCCCCCATTGGAAATTGAATGGTGAAGATAATATCCATACTTCCTTGTTTTTCTTTCGCAAGTCGTCAGGCTTCGGGGCATCCATGGGAACAACCCACATGTTTCCTGTTTTTTGTGCTCCTTTAATCCTTCCGTTAGCACCGTGATACCCGGCCATACGGCTGGTGATTCCCATTTTTCCGCCGCTTCTCTTGCGCTGATGTATTCCAACCAATCCCTTGTTGCATTTTTACTCCATTATATTTCCGAAGTTAGTAATATTCAAGTTTCAGAAACATAGATGTACTTTTCGGCTCAAAATAGTCAAGGATTTTTGGAAAATTGAAGATTTTAGGAGTACAAAGCACAATTTTATAGCATTTCATGTTGTCATGGTCTTGATAGGCTATTTATTTTTCCAACTGTACAAAGGAATGGAAGAAGGGCAGGAATATACAGGGAAAAGCTTGCCTGTAGACATTAAAAAGTATATAGGGACTGGGCCAAAATCCGTGATCATTTATTTAGGGCAATACTTTGGAATCTTCGGCTTCCTGGAGTTTATTCAGTTATATGCATCATACGGCACAGAAGTGAAGCAGTGCCTGGACCCGATTCTAGGCAAAGTATAGCATGGTAAAAGGGGTGTGGTTCAAATTACGAATTGAAGACCGCCAAGTACTCCTGTTTACATGTGAAGCAGATCATGATATAGTTGATCGTGTACGTACACGATGTTGCATATAGTGAGGTATATTCATATGAAAGACTTTACTTATCAGGGTTCCAGGACCAGGGAGATCTCGTTTCCGTTGGGCGGAATTGGTTCAGGCTGTATAGGGCTGTCGGGAAACGGGAGGCTCGTCGACTGGGAGATATTTAACAGGCCGAATAAGGGATCAACCAACGGATTCAGCCATTTTTCCATCAAGGCTGAAGCGGAGGGGAAGCTGCTGGATGCCAGGGTGATGAACGGCGATTTGCATCCGCCTTATTCCGGAGATTTGAGCAGGGGCATGTATTCCAGCTTCGGTTTCGGACCGCAGCGGGCTACAATGGCCGGAGTGCCTCATTTCCGGGAGGTAGTCTTTCAAGGCGAGTACCCCTTTGCCGCGGTGAAGTTCCTGGATGAGAAATTCCCCGGCAAGGTTGGGCTGAATGCCTTCAATCCGCTGATTCCTTTAAATGACAGGGATTCCAGCATACCTGCCGCATTTTTCGAGGTGGAGGTTGAAAATACGCTGGACAAAGCTGTTACATATACCATAGCCCTTTCTTTGAACAATCCCCTGAAGGAAGGGATACCGTACAACAAGTATGAGAAAACCGGTGACATTCATTTGATAAAAGCTGCAGCTCTGGGCCAGGACAGGGACAGTACAGGCTGTGGTGATATGTGCGCGGCCTGTGACGCTGCAGATATCAGCTACCAGGAGTATTGGTTCAGGGGCAGTTGGTTTGACAGCCTGGGGATATACTGGAGAGATTTTGCCGTCGCCGGGAAATTCAAAAACAGGAATTATCCCATAGAGCCGGAAGCAAAAGATAAAAAACCTGCAGGAGATGAGGTATCCACCCTTGCGGCCCATATAACCCTGAGCCCGGGGGCGAAGGGAAAGGCAAGGTTTGTTATTGCCTGGAGCTTTCCAAACTGCACCAACTATTGGAATCCTGAGAAATGCGACGGTGGTGGCTGCGACTGCAGTACGCAAAAACCGAAGCTTTGGAAAAACTATTATGCATCCGTATTTGAGAACTCAACGGCTGCAGCTGTTTACAGTCTTAAAAATTGGAACAGGCTTTACAAGGACACCCTTGCATTTAAAAACGCCTTGTTTTCATCCACCCTTCCCGTGGAGGTAATCGATGCGGTATCAGCCAATATCTCCATCTTGAAAACCCCTACCTGCCTGAGGCTGGAAGATGGCTCTTTCTACGGCTTTGAGGGCTGCGGCTGCGACTCGGGCTGCTGTGAAGGCTCCTGCACCCACGTGTGGAATTATGCTTATGCGCTGCCGTTCCTTTTTCCAAAGCTTGAACGGTCCATGCGGGATCTGGATTTCAAGTACAACCAGCGTGAGGATGGGGGAATGAGTTTCAGGCTGCAGCTGCCGCCGGGAAGGGAGCGGTCCGGCTTCAGGCCCTGTGCCGACGGTCAGTTCGGAGGGGTCATAAAGGCATACAGGGATTGGAAGATCTCAGGGGATACCCAATGGCTCAAATCCAACTGGGATGCCATATGTAAGAGTATTGAGTTTGCCTGGGCTCCGACCAACGGTGACCAATGGGATACAGACAGGGACGGTGTCCTGGAAGGAAGGCAGCATCACACCCTCGATATGGAACTGTTCGGGCCTAATTCGTGGCTTACCGGCTTTTACCTGGCTGCACTGAAGGCAGGTGCCGAGATGGCGGAGCACCTGGAGGATAAGGCGAAGGCACGGGATTATATGGAGCTGTTTGATAAAGGGAGAAAGTGGGTTGATGCAAACCTTTTTAACGGAGAATATTACCGGCAGTTGATCGATTTGAAGGACAGGACCCTCCTGGAAAAGTATGAAAAAGGTGAATCCATCCATGGAGAAGGTGTGAAAAAAGCTTACTGGAACGACGAAGCAGGCGAGATAAAATACCAGATAGGCGAAGGCTGCATCGTGGACCAGGTTTTGGCCCAGTGGCATGCCAACCTGTGCGGCCTGGGGGAAATCTTCGACAACCGGCAGGTTAAAAAAGCGCTGGAGTCAATCCATAAATATAATTTCAAAAAAAGCTTCAGGAATTTTTTCAATCCCTGCCGTCTCTATGCGATGAATGATGAAGCCGGATTGGTCATTACCGAATGGCCGGAGGGCAAATACAAGCCTGTGGTGCCGGTACCCTATTCAGAGGAAGTATTTAGCGGAACGGAGTATCAGGTATCCTCCCATATGATACAGGAAGGTATGGTGGAAGAAGGGCTGGAAATCGTCCGGGCTGTCAGGGACCGATATGACGGAGAGAAGAGAAATCCGTGGAATGAAATTGAATGCGGAAGCAACTATGCCCGCTCCATGGCCAGTTATGCGCTTTTAAACGCCTTCAGCGGGTTTGAGTTTGATATGGCGAAGGGCATGATCGGTTTTAATCCCATAAGGGGCACCGACGGCGGATTCAGGTGCTTCTGGTCCCTGGATCCGGGGTGGGGCGTTGTTGAAATGGCCTCCGGAGGGACAGCGCTGAAGGTTTTGTATGGAGAACTGAAGATCAAAACAATAAAAATACCTTTGGCAAGCGGTATGCAGATTAACTCGGTGGAGATATCGGGCAGTGCCGTAAACTTTAAATATTCCGACGGAGGTATCTTGCTGGATGACTTCACGAAGATCACAGCCGGCGGTAATCTGACGATCAAAACAAATCAGGGATAAATTTTTATACCATGCCGCATGACGGCGCACCTGGGGATGAAAAGTATAGGGACACGTATTGCGCGTCCTCAGCAATGCAATCTGTGGTAACAGATATCGGACGGTCAATGGCCGCCCCTACATTTGCCAAAGGACTTTAGCTTTCTGGAGTCACACGTTAGTTGGAAAGGATGAGCGGTCATAAAAGTAACAAGCAATGTAATTGCCGAAATATGCGGGGTATCACAGGGCACGGTGGACAGGGCCTTGAACAACCGTCCGGGCATCAGTGAAAAAACCAGGGAAAAAATCCTGGAAACCGCTGAAAAGCTGGGATACAGGCCGCATCTTCTTGCGCGCAGCCTTGTGAAAGGCTGTACGATGACGATAGGTCTGGTCGTGTTTGACCTGTATAACCGTTTTTTCGCGCAGCTTGCCAATGCCATTGAAGCCAGTGCCAGACAGCAAGGGTATTTTGTGTATCTGACCCTGACGGCTAAAGACAAGGACACCGAAAAGGCCTGCATTGAGCATCTTATGAGCCGGCAGGCGGATGGGTTGATCTTGTTTTCTGTGAATAAGGGGAAGGAGTTTGGAGAATATCTTGCGGATCTGAAAATTCCCCTTGCCACCATAGGCAACAGAATTCATGGGCAGTTCCCCTTTATCGGCATCGACGATTACAAGGCGATGAAGGACGCCGCTCTGCATATGGCAAGCAAAGGATACGGGAGAATCATTTATGTAAGTCCGCCGCTGGCATACGGGGAGAATTCAAATATATATGCACAGGAGCAGCGCCTTGGCGGATATCTCGATGCGCTGAAGGAAGCCGGGGACGGCCTGGAGCCTGTAATCATCCGTGAAAAGGATTATCTCAGGAAGCTGGATTCCATTGAGCTGGAAGATGGTAGAAAGACTGCCATCCTGTGTTCAAGCGACATTTATGCGCTTGAAGTCCTCAAGCATCTGGAGGCCAGGGGACTGTCGGTACCTGAGGATATCGGTCTGATGGGCTTTGACAATATCGATGTGTTAAGATATGTAAAACCCTCCCTAGCGACGGTATCCTACCCTTTTGAGGAACTGGGAGTCAAGGCTCTGGAATGCTTGTTGAAGCAAATACGGGGCGATTCGGACATTAGCGATATGATGCTGGAGCATACCATTGTGACAGGAAATTCCTTGTAGGGGCGGCCACTGGCCGTCCGATAGCTATTTGACGCGGATAGCATTTGCGGACGCGCAATGCGCGCCCCTACACTCGAATTGCATCCCTGCGGCTGGTGCAATTCTGTGAGCACGCAATAGGGGGATATGTCAATCTTGTCCGTTATGAGGTATAATGAAATAAAAAAAGATCTGCGGACAGGTTTTATGGGAGATACGGAAAAAATGGATTTGCATGATTACAGGCAGTGCTTTGACAGGCTGCAGGCGATAGCATACAGGCATATCAGCGTCAACGGAGTAAGCATAAGGGTTTTGGGCGTCCATTTCATGGACAACGGCCCCGAATGGAAGGTGTTCAAGCACAGGCACTCCTTTTTCGAATTCCATTATGTAACCGACCATTATACCTATACCACCATCAATGATTCGGAGCAGAAAATCACAGCCGGAAGCTTTTACCTCATGCCTCCCGGGACATATCATTCCCACCGGCAGGATCCCGGGTGCGGGCATACAGGTTTTTCGCTGCGCTGGGAATATGGATTGGACGGCAAAAAGGATGAAAAGCAGGAGAACAGCGGTTATGAACTGTCAAGAATACAGGATGCCCTTTTAACAGCTCATTCACAACCTGTAGCAGACGAAGCCGGCATTGCAGACAGTATGCTGGGCCTTCTGAAAATGGCCGGGGCCGGCGTCGGAGTGCTGCAGCTGCAATTGGAGTTCTGCCAGCTTTTGAATAACATCGCCGGGTGCTATTCAACCGGCGCAAAAGCTTATCCGGCGGCCATCAACTACAACTTTCTGGAGAACCAGATTGTCAATAACGCCATCAAGTTCGTGGAAGAAAACTATTCTCAGGAAATCGACGCAGGGAATATTTCCAGCTCGGTCCATCTGAGCTACAGCCATCTGGCAAGACTTTTCAAAAAGCATACGGGAGATACCGTCAATCATCATTTAAGCAGGATCCGTCTTGGAAAGGCGCAGCGTCTGCTTATGTGCTCGGATAAGGGTATCGCACAGATCGCACGGGAAGTAGGATATAATAATGACCACTATTTCTGCACGGCCTTTAAAAAGCTTTACGGCGTAACTCCGGGAAATTACCGGCATGGCTGCGGCCCGCTTTCCGAATAAGATGCAAGGATTTGTGAAAATCATGATAGAATTTTGAAACTCCCCGGGACAGCAGCTGATATAATTTAGATGTACAGCTTTCCCATGCGGCAATCCGGTCTTTTCTCCGGTGAATTCCGGCCTGGAAAGCTTTGCGGATGATTATGACGGCGGTCAAAAAAGGGGGATCCGGATGAATTCGAGGGACAGAGTAAAAAAAGTATTGAAGCAGGAAGAGGTCGACAGGCTGCCAAGGACGCTTTGGGCCTTACCTGGTGTGATGGATTACAGAAAGCAGGAATTTAACGAGGTTATCGGTAAGTTTCCCGGGGACTTCGGCGGACCTGTCTGCAGCTACGGCCGCGGTATACGCTGCAAGGGGGACTCTGCCAAAGTGGGAGTGAATGTCGATGCATGGGGATCTGTCTGGTATGTAGGCGAGCCGGGCGTCATAGGCGAGGTGAAGGAATATCCGCTGGCGGACTGGTCGGCGCTGGACAGCTATGCATTGCCATGGGAGCTCCTTGATGAGGCGGATCTGTCACAGGTGAATAAAACCTGTGCCCAATCGGACAGATTCATATTGGCGGGGACTGAAACGCGGCCTTTTGAGAGGATGCAGTTTTTGCGCGGCACCGAAAACCTCTTTATGGATTTGGCCTATGGCAATAAAGAAGTATTTAAGCTGCGAGACATGCTCCATGAATTCTCTGTCAGGGAGATGGAAATGTGGGCTGGCACCGATGTGGACGGCGTTAGCTTCATGGATGACTGGGGGACCCAGAAAACCCTGCTGATCTCGCCCAAACTATGGAGAGAATTTTATAAACCCTTATACAAGGATTATTGCGATATCCTTCACAAGAAAGGAAAATACGTATTTTTCCATTCAGACGGAAACATTGAAGCCATTTATCCCGATCTTGTAGAAATTGGCGTGGATGCTTTGAATTCACAGCTGTTCTGCATGGACATGGAAAAGCTGGGTGAGTTATATGCAGGCAAAATAACCTTTTGGGGCGAAATTGACCGGCAGAATATCCTACCTTTCGGAACGGTCACAGATGTGCGCAATGCCGTGGGGCGTGTAGCCAAAGCACTGCTCAAAGGCAAGCGGACAGGCGTGATCGCCCAGTGCGAATGGGGGGTAAAGGATCCGAAGGAAAATATTGAAGCGGTTTATGACGAGTGGAATAAATACTGAAAGTGGAAAAGGAGCTGCAGCAGAAACGACGTTCTGTTGCAGCTCCTTCTTTGTGTTACGTCTGATTGGAATGACAGGTCTTACTTGTCAATCATCCCGAGGGCTTCCACCGACCTGAGCGGTACCGTGGCCGCCTGTGCGCGGGTGGCGACACCTTTGGGGCTGAAGAGATTGTAGGGAATACCATTCATGATCTCCAAGCGGTTTACCAGCTCGATACTGGTCAGTAAGAGGTGTCCATCATATCAAAATTGGCAAATTTCTTGATGAGGTCTGCCGTTTCCGGGATAGGCTGCCTTTTCGTATACCAGCACCGCTGCCAGAATGGAGGCCATTTCTTCACGGGCAATTGCCTGGTTGGGTTTGAATGCGCTTTCGTTGAAATAATCCAGCAGTCCTGCAGAGCGTGCCCCCATAGTCTTCTCAAGAGGGTAAAATTCAATAAGTCAACATAATACATGAAAAGGTAAAAATGCTTAATCTCCATCTATATCAAAAAAGATACATTTGATGATATAATTTAATTTAAACATTTATTACCAGTGCTTAATGAATTATCATATCAGTGTAATTGGGGGAACGTCTGATGTTTCATGATAATGCGGTAACAGCTCACGGCAGCGCAGGCAAAGGGCATGTTTTGCGCAGACTGCTGCATGCCGGCGGCAGCTTTTTCAAGCAAAGGTTCTGGAACTTTATTTTTCTTATCCGGAAAATAAGTATTCAAAAACGGCTTCTGGTATCCTTTATTTTTGCTTCCATCCTGCCGCTTCTAACGGTCAGCCTGTATTCCTCGGTATACACCTCGGATGCATTGACCTCCAAAATAAGTGCGTCTTCCCTGCAGTTTCTTAATCAGACGGACAAAAGCATACGGGCGGAACTGGCCAGATATGAAGAATTCTGCAATCAGATGGCATACAGTGATCTGGTTCAGGATGGTCTGCTGGAGTACGACAGTACGGCATATACATCTAATTTCGGGACTTCCAGGAGAATCGTGGATGAGCTTTTAGGCAAATATTTCACTACTTATTTGAGTGGCACCAGCCTTTTAAGCATTTACACAATGGACGGCGATACTTTTTTTGACCTGGGGTACGACCAGCTGTGGGAAAAGGACAGGGACAGGCTCATTGCCCTCCTGGACCGGAATGACGGGTATGATGTCTGGACCCATGCCAGGACGATCCGGGGGACCGACTGCATGATCATGTGCAGGAGAATCATCAACAAGAACAGTTATTCCCAAAACCTGGGATACTTTGTTGTGGGCATCGATGAATTGTACTTTTCGAAGAAAGTTTTTGCCGACATTAATCTGGGCACGGGCAGCGAGCTTTTTATCATCGACGGGAACGGGACTGTAATGTCCGGAAACATCCCCAGCCTTAGACCCGGAGAGGAATACTACAACAAGCAGCTGGTCCGGGAAATGCTTGACAATGAAAAGGAAGGGAACTACGTTTTCCAGTCCTCTTTCGGTCATGAAAATTTCCTGGTTGCCTATACTTTCAATAGTTATTCAAAATGGTACCAGATTGCGGCCATACCCTATTCCTACATAAATGCCGAAGCATCCGGATTCCGCAAATCCATGCTGATGCTGGGAGGGGCTTTTTTGCTTTTTGCCGTTGCGCTTACCGTATTGATTTATTGCAGCATCATAAGTCCGTTAAAAAGAATGGTGGCATCAACAGGAGCCATAAGCAAAGGGGATTTTAACATAAGGACCCATGACGGGACAACAGATGAAATAGGATACCTCTCCCAGCGCTTCGATATTGCCGTGGAGCAGGTCAGCAACCTTATAGAGACCGTAAAGAAAGAGCAGATCATTAAACGCAAAACGGAAATCCAGATGCTCCAGGCGCAGATAAACCCGCATTTCCTGTTCAATACGCTGAATTCACTGAAATGGACCGCCATGATGTGCCGGGCCGACAGTGTCAGCGACGGACTTGGAGCCCTTGCCGAAATCCTGAAGAATACCATTATCGATGAAAACAGCATGGTGACTCTCAAGGAGGAAATGAAGAATATTGAAAACTACCTCATGATCCAGAAAATAAGGTATGGCAATCTTTTTGAAACCAGATTCCTGATTGGTGAAGAGCTCCTGGACTGTCTTGTTCTGAAATTCATCCTGCAGCCTATCGCTGAGAATTCGGTAATCCACGGATTCGAAGGGATCGATTATCAGGGCAGCATCACCATCTCCTGCAGCAGAAACGAGGATGCACTGATCATTCAAATTGCCGACAACGGGATAGGCTTTGATCCGGGCACTATGGAAATATTCAATGACGACGACAAGAAAAAACACAAGCTCTCAAGCATTGGTATCTGGAATGTACAGGAACGGATACGCATGAATTTCGGCGATGAATATGGCCTGGATATCGATAGCGGTGTTGGATGGGGGACGGTTGTGACAGTCTCCGTCCCGTATATGACAGAACAGGGGGAACAGTAGATGTACAAGGTTCTGATTGTAGATGATGAGAAAATTGTCAGGATCGCATTAAAAACCCTTATCCATTGGGAAGAATATGGTTTTCTGGTTGTAGGAGGGGCGGCGGACGGCCTATCGGCACTTTCCATGGTGGAAAAGCATTGTCCGGAGGTCTTGATCACCGACCTGAAAATGCCGAAAATGGACGGGATCGCCCTGATAAAAAAACTCAAGGAAAACGGATATGGCGGAAAGATCATCGTGCTGAGCAATTACGGGGAGTTCGAGCTTGTCAGGGAAGCCATGAAGCTGGGCATCTATGATTATATCCTGAAGCTGACCCTCAAATCCGAGGATTTTGTGTCAATGATGCAGGAGATTGCCGGTGAAATCTCCGAGGAAAAGTACAGAAATGAAAAGAAGCTGGTGGAAAAGATCCGTTTAAATGAAAGCAGGGAGGCGCTGAAATCAATTTTTTTAAAAGAACTGCTGACAGAGGAGACATTTGATTTGCAGAAGGCTTCCCAGAGCGCAAAACTGCTTGGTATTGAGTGTGACTACAGGAACTTTTATTTGCTTTATATCCTGCTCGAACCCTTTGACGGCTCCAATGCCAACACATTGATCAGCGACAGGAAGCTTCTGTCTTTTTCCGTCGCCAACATCATCTTTGAAATCATCGGGAACAAGCCCGGCATGGAGGTCGTAGAAATAAGCCCGGACAGGTCCGCCGCGATCATTCCTGCGGGAGACGCTTCCGAACTGAACGATAAGGCCTTTCAATCGGCCGTAAACATATCCCGCTCAATAAAAACCTACCTTAACATTACGGTGAGTATTGTGGTTGGCAAAGAATTTCAAGGCTATACGGGTATGCGAGAGATGTTCAAATTATGTACGGAATACGCAGATATAAGATTCTACACCGGCTTTGGTTCCGTTATCAAAGTGGAGCTCCCGCTGAAGAGAGGGACTCCGGAGGCATTGGCGGATTTGTCCGGAAAGGCGGGGAAAACGCTGCAGCGGCTTCTGGAATTCAACGAGGTTGAGCAAGCCTGTGCGGAAGTGGAAAGGTATTTGGGCTGTGCCGCCGAGGAAAATTTTGAATCTTCGGAACTGAAAAAACAAATCCTGCAGATGACGGATGGGCTGGAAAAAGCCCTTCTGGAATCCGGCAGGCAGGAAGACGCATTCAGGAAAGGGTTTGAGGAGGAAGTGCTGAAATCGGAAACCATCACAGGGGTTAAAAACAGATTTATCCATGCTATGAAATGCCTCGGCAGGGAAATCGAGGAGGAAAGGAAGCAAAGACACAGAAAGGAAATCACGCTCATCACGGAATACCTGAATAAGAATTATGACAGGAAAATCAGCCTTAACGATATTGCCCGGCAGGTAAACCTGAACGAGAGCTACCTTTGCAGAATGTTCAAAAAAGAGACCGGGCAAAGCCTGATGAATTTTCTCAATAATATCCGGATGGAGAGGGCAGGCGAATTCCTGAAAAAGCCGGATGCCTCCATCAAGGATGTAGCCGCGGCAGTGGGAGTCATTGACCCTTTCTATTTCAGCAAGATTTTCAACAAGTACCACGGTATCAGCCCGACGGACTATAAAAAGAGGATGCTGGGAAGAGGGCGCTGAAAAAGTAAATTTATTACATGCATTGGTAACTCTCCTCCATTCCAAGGAAATTATCCGTATGCTAGTATGAAAGCGAGCAGTTCATTGGGGAGTGCCCGAATCAAGGAGGATTGCAAATCTTTATCATTCATTGGAGGGGTGTAAAATGAGAAAAAGATTCATCAGGCTGCTGTCGCTTATCTGCGCCGTCGCTTTGCTCGCAGTTGTCTTTGCCGCGTGCGGAGGCTCCCAGCAGGCGACCGGCGGAGAGACATCGCAGAGCGCTGCACAGACGACGGGAACGGCAACGCAAGCCGAAACGGAGAAGTTTTCCAACAAAACGCTTGATTTTTATGCGTTCCAGGGCGGCTATGGCAGGGAGTACTGGGATGCCATCATCCCGCAGTTTGAACAGAAGTATGGGGTAAAGGTCAACCTGACCATCAGTCCCAAGATCGGTGAGGTCTTAAGGCCAAAGATGGTGGCAGGACTGACACCGGATATTATTTACCTGAATTTCGGAGATTCTTCGGGAATCATGGAAGCCCTGGCAAAGGAAAAGGCATTTTATGATTTGACGGCGGTGTTCGACGAAAAAGCGCTGGACAAGGACGAAAACCTCAAGGATATTATACTTCCCGGTTTCTTAAGCACGACAAGGTGTGCTCCCTACCAGGACGGCAAGATATACTGCGCGCCCTTCTATTACAGCACGATGGGCCTGGTGTACAACGTGGATTACTTTACAAAGAAGAATCTGAGCCTGCCTAAGACCTGGGATGATTTCTTTGCCCTCGGTGAAACGGCAAAGGCGGATAACAGGGCCTTGTTCACCTACCAGGGGATTTACCCGGGATACCTGGAAGAAATACTCTGGCCGGCCATTGCAGGCGCTGTCGGGGAGGAAGGAATGAAGAAAATTTTCAATTATGAAGAGGGTTCCTTCAAGAACGACACGGTGAAGAAAGTCCTGCAAAACATACAGGATATCGCCAATAAAGGTTACCTTATGAAAGGCACGGTTGCTCTGAACCATACCCAGTCCCAGGCCGATATGATGATGGGCAAGGCTCTGTTCATTCCCAACGGCGGATGGATGGAAGGCGAAATGGCCGATGCTCCGAGGGAAGATGGGTTCCAATTCGGAATTACTCCCGCTCCGGTCTTGACTGCTACCGATCCGACATATGCCTGGATTGGTGTGGAAACTCTCGCCATTCCTTTAAGAGCGCCGAATCCCGAGCTTGCAAAGGAATTCCTCAAATATCAGTATACCGACGAGGCGATGAAAATCAATGCGGAAAAAGCAAAAGGGCTTCTTCCTGTAAAAGGCGCGCTTGAATTGTGCAAGCCCATCATTTCACCTAGCCTTTACAATTTCTTCGCAATGTTCGAGAAGGGCGTACTTCCGCTGCTTGCAGACTGGAAAACACTTCCGGAAGGCAGCAAGGTCAATATGAGCCAGGAAGTGTTCGACAAGTGTGTGACGCAGGTGATGAACGGACAGATGACGGTCGACCAGTGGATGGACAATGTCGAAAAGGCTATGAAGCAGATCAGAGATGACGAAGCAAAAGCACAACAGCAGTAGGATAAAATAATGAAAGACCTGATGCTGGTGAAGAGATTTCTCTTCACCAGTTTTCAGGAAAAACCGAATCTTCCTGTGAAGCAGCCTTCGCCGGCATCTGCCGGCCAACGGCTGATACTGACAGGGATGTGGAGACAACGATCATGAATAAAAACCGTAACCTTTTTATATTTTTCGGCCTTGTGCCGGGCTTTCTGCTGGTCTTGCTGATCATAATCTATCCTGCTGCGAAAGTCCTGTACATGTCCTTTTTTAATGCTACGGCCCTTTCCCAGAACCCGTCCTTTATCGGACTGGAAAACTTTCTGTACCTGTTGAAGGATGACAATTTCATAATTTCTCTGAAAAACACCTTGATGCTGATGCTGGTCGTACCGGTGGTGACATTGTTTTTTTCCATCGTCCTTGCAGTGCTGGTCACTCAAGCTAAATTTAAGGAAAAAGCGATGTACAGGGTCCTGTTCTTTTTTCCCAGCGTCCTGTCCCTTGTTGTCGTAGGCATTGTCTGGTCGTTCATTTTCAATCCCAATCTCGGCATACTGAATTCTTTTCTGGAAGCCATAGGACTGGATTCACTGGCCCGTATGTGGCTGGGCGACAGCCGGACTGCGCTGAAGGCCATCGGAGCGACGCTTGTCTGGCAGGCCGCAGGCTATTATATGGTCATGTATATCGCGGGGATCTACAGGATCCCGGAAGAGCTATACGAATCAGCTACCCTGGAAGGGGCGGGCTCGGTCAGAAAGTTCACGGTAATTACCTTTCCCTTTTTATGGGAGGTCATCCGCATTACCTTTATCTTTGCACTAAACGGAGTGGTAAGCCTCAGCTTTGTGCTGACGACGGTAATGACCGGCGGCGGTCCGGGACTTTCCACCTCGGTAATCTTCCTATACATGTACAACCAGGCGTTTACCAATGCCAATTTTGGCTATGCCATGGCGATTGCCGTGGTGGCGATGATCATCCTTTTTGGGCTTGCACTGATTTCCAACAAGCTTACCGAACGGGATAATATTGAATATTAGGATGGAATACTATGGCGAATAAAGTGATAACAAAGAAAAGTTGGGCAGGAAGCCTTGGTAGGATCCTTGCCCGAATGTTCCTGCTGCTCAATACCCTTTTGGTGGTTTACCCGCTTTTATGGAACATCGTGTCTTCTTTTAAAACAAATAAGGAAATTCTGACCAGCCCATGGACTTTGCCTGCCGGGCTGGCTTTCGATAATTATGTTAGGGCGTTTACAAAGGCAAGGATGGGAGAATACGCACTGAATTCGTTTTTCATCGTTATTGTGGCGCTGAGCGTACTTTTGTTTTTCTCAATCCCGTCGGCGTATATCCTGGCAAAATTCAAGCTGAGATTTTTGTCCATCGTGCGCAATACTTATATGGCCTGCCTTTTTATCCAGATCAGCCTGATCCTTATCCCGCTCTTTACGATGGTCAACCAGCTGCGGCTTACCGACAACAGGGTGGTTCTGGCCGTCATCATGGGGGCTTCCGCGATACCCTTCAGTACCTTCCTCCTGATAGGGTACATTAAGGGGATCTCAAGGGAATACGAGTATGCGGCGATGATCGACGGCTGCTCCTACCTGGCCATTTTGACAAAAATCATCATCCCCATGGTCAAGCCGGCGATTATTACCATTACCATCCTGAACTTTTTCAACTTTTTTAATGAATACTACCTTACCTTTACGCTGATAAGCTCGGATGAAAAGAAAACCTTGCCGGTGGGAATGATGAACCTGTACGAGATCCAGCGGTATGCCACCGACTGGGGCGCGCTATTTGCAGGGCTGGTCATCATTCTGATACCCACCGCCATCATTTACGCCTTCGGACAGAAGACGCTGACAAGCGGAATGTCCGTGGGAGGGCTGAAGGGCTGATCCACCGGCAAAGCATGTGCGGCAGGTGTTTGGCAAATGAAGTGTATTGAACAAGCTATTGACAAAGCTTTCAGACTGTTATATATTGAAATTCAAACTGAACTTTTACAACTTGATTGATCGTAAAGGGGAGTAACTCGCCATAAAGTTTATGGCTTTGCCGTTCGTCAGTACGATGGCCTGCCATCCGGACGGCAAGCATTATAGAGAGTAAGACCTTTATCCTTCTTTGCAGGGGTAGGGGTTATTTTGCGTTTTCTTAAAATGCGGGGACAGCTTATGGCCGGATAAAAATAAGGGAAATACATAAGAATAGTAAATAAACCGGAGAGAAGCGGAATGAGTATTGCTGTAATCATTTTAATCGCATTGGGCCTGGCAATGGATGCATTTGCAGTATCGGTATCCTGCGGGCTTTGCATTCTCCAAAAACGATATCTGAATGCGTTGAAAGTGGGCTTCCTGTTTGGCTTTTTCCAGTGGGGAATGCTGTCGCTGGGATGGTTTGCAGGTTTTTCCTTCAAGGACTTGATTGAGCCGGTGGATCACTGGATCGCTTTTGCTCTTCTGCTGTTTATCGGCATAAGAATGTGGAAGGAGTCCGTAACTGAGGAATCCAAGCCGCTGGATTTAACAGACCTCAAGCTGATGATTACCCTGGCTGTCGCAACCAGCATCGATGCTTTTGCCGCAGGGATCAGCATTTCCACCCTTGGATACAGCTTGCTGATACCTTCGATTTATGTGGGTATTATCACTCTTGTTTTATGCTTTAGCGGTGTATTGCTGGGATGCTGGATAAGAAACTTCAGCCGTCTCCGGAAGTACCTTGACAGGCTGGGAGCGACCCTTTTAATCGGCATAGGCGTTAAGATTCTTATAGATCATCTGTTTTAAGGATATCCAGCGATTACATTTTCCTTTCATAAATGCAGGAAATAATAATGGAAATTTTTTGCGAATCGTAGTATGATGGTAGTGATGAAAAATACTATATTTTGTCACAAATTGGAATTCGCAGGAAACAACCGCGCATCCAGATTACGGAGGTGTAAGCTTGAGAGACAATGCCATTCTTACAAGAAACGAATACGGGGCAAACAGGCTAGCTGCCAAGATAATGCTGGCAACCATATTCTTTGTAGCACTTGTTTATGTTTTGGAGCTGCTGGGGATATTCATCGTCCCTTTGACTACCATGACCATTGCCATGTCAATCGCCGCTTTTTTGCTCATTGTACCTTCCATTATTGTTTTCATCTTCAAACTTGACAACAGAGGGGTAAAATATATAGTGGTCTCTGCTGCTGCCTTAATGGTAGCGACACTTACTGTATTCTTGTCCTATCATGTCGTTATACTCTTTGTATACCCTATAGCCTTAGCCAGTCTCTATTTTTCAAGAAAGCTGAGCTGGTATGCAGTACTGTTTTCCGTCGCCGTGGTCACAGCCGCACAGCTATTGAGTCTAAACGCAAATGGTGCTGTGGACAAGAATCTGACAAACAGCTTCGAGCTTTTGGTTTATGGCGTTGTACCACGAGGCATACAGCTCATAGCGCTGGCTTTAATTTTCATCTTACTGTCCAAAAGGACCAGAGGAATGCTTAGAAACGCAGTTGGCGCAGAAGAACAAAAAAGTATGCTGAACAGACTGAAGACGGTCACCGACAAATCCCATGAAGTCTCCAGCGTGCTGGTACAATCGGTGAAACAGCTGTCGGAGATCACCGACCACACCACAAAGGCAAATGAACAAATCGCAGGGAACGCCGGAAAAGTCGCCGGCGGTTCGGAAAACACCCTGAAGCTGGTGGATGAAGCTACGACTGCCATTGAAAGCATTTCGGAGAGCTTGAAGAAGGTAGCCGAGGAAAGCAGCCGGATCGCGGATATCTCAAAGGAGCTGAGCGGCCTGACCACGGAAAGCGGAGCAGTAATCAAGGATGCGGTGGATACAATGCGGGAAATTGACGCGGTGACCGACGAAAGCAAGCAGATAATAACCCGGCTGGGCACCCGGTCAAATGAGATCGGGAAGATTGTTTCCATCATCTCGGGGATATCCGGCCAGACAAACATGCTGGCCCTGAATGCGGCGATTGAGTCTGCCAGAGCCGGAGAGCAGGGCAAGGGCTTTGCCGTTGTTGCCACCGAGATAAGGGCATTGGCGGAACAGTCGGAGAAGGCGGCCAGGGACATTGCCAGGCTGATAAAAGATGTGATTGAAGACACCGAAAAAGCAGTGGACGCCATGGATAAAAATTCCGGGATGGTGGAAAAGGGACTGCAGGTAATCAACATGGCCGGTGAAACCTTTGACAGGGTATCCAAAGCCGGATCGAGCATGAACGGCAAGGTCCAGGAGGTCAGCGGAGTGACGAACGCCGTTGCCGCCGGCAGTGGCAGAATCGTAAGTATCGTGAGGGATATACGGGAAATAAACCATGGCAATATGGTAGAACTCCAGGAAATAGCGGCGGCTTCGGAGCAGCAGCTTGCGTCAATGCAGCAGGTGGCGTCCTCCGTCAGCCATATTGAAACCATATCCTCCGAGCTGCTGGAGGCGGTTGGTGAGAATTAGAAGGAAACAGGTTGATGTTTTTCCAACAATAACCTATAATAGATTCAAAAGCATAGGATAAAATGGGAAGATGAACATATGAGACCTGAAGAGATATATACCCGGCGGACAAAAGAATATACGGAGGCAAAAAGCAAGCTGGATGGCAAATCCAGCCTGCTCAGCAATTTAAGGCTGATTGTTTTTCTGAGCGGGGCACTGCTGGCGGTTCTGACATTTTTATATATTGACATGATTCCCGGCTTCGCAGTATCGTTCGTTTGCCTTGCCGCCTTCCTGTTCTTGGTTGTCCGGCATGAGGCGGTGATTAATGCCGCAAAGCGGTACGGCAATTTAATCAAAATAAACAAAATGTGCAGCAGCAGAATTGACGGGACCTGGATTGATTTTACCGATAGCGGGCTGGAATACGTGGACGGGAAGCATTCGTACTCATCGGACCTGGATGTTTTCGGTCCTGCCTCCCTGTACCAAATGATCAATTGCGCCGGTACCTGGCATGGGAAGGAACACTTGAGAAAGCTTCTGGAAAGTCCCGACAAACGTCCTGAGCAGATACGAAAGCGGCAGAAGGCGATTTCGGAACTGGCCGGAAAATCGGATTTTTGCCAGGAGCTCCAGTGTGAAGGGGTAAGTGAGCCCGAAATGCTGAAGGACCCCGGAGAGCTGCTGGAGTATTTCGAAAGCAAATCCAAATTATTCGGTACTGCCTGGATATCCTATCTATTTTATATTCTTCCGATGCTTACTTTGCTTTCAATCGTAATCTGCATTATTGACAGCACCGTATCTGTGCTTATACCTGTGGGGCTGGTATTAATCCAGGCCATAATCAATGTCATCGGATACAAAACCAGCTTCATACTGAAAAGAGTATATGCCTTCAGAAAAAAAATCCAGATCTATGAAAATTTGCTGGGCGTGATAGAAAAGGAAGATTTCCAGGATGAATATCTATCCCGCGTCAAAGCAGCATTCCTGTTGAAAAACAAGACTGCGGGAAAGCAGCTCAAAAGCCTTGAAAACATAGCAAATGCCGTTGAAGTAAGCAACAATTTCTTACTTTATCTGCCATTGAACATCCTTTTCTTCTGGGATTTCCACTGCCTGTTTGCCCTGGAAAGCTGGAAGGAGCATTCAGGCGCTCTGGTAAGAGGATGGCTTGAAAATATCGGTACGGTGGAAGCCCTGGCAAGTCTTGCCATGGTTTCGCAAATAAACCCGGAGTGGACGGTACCGGAAATAACCGGAAAAAAAATCACCGTTTCGGCAATGGAAATGGGACATCCTTTGATTGTTGAAAAAAAACGGGTCTCCAACAACTTTGATATGGAGGACAGGATTTGTATCATTACCGGATCCAATATGTCCGGAAAATCTACGCATTTAAGGACAGTCGGGCTTAATCTTGTATTGGCGTATGCCGGAGCTGCGGTATGTGCAGGAAAATTCGAATGCTCTATTATGGATATCCATACATCCATGCGATTGGGTGATGACTTGAACAGTGGAATTTCCACCTTTTATGCAGAATTGCTGCGTATTAAATCAATCATCGCCGCCTCCAGGGAGCAAAAACCGATGATTTTCCTTATCGATGAGGTGTTCCGGGGCACCAATTCCAGGGACAGGTATACCGGAGCCAAAAATGTGCTGCTGAATCTAAATAAAAGCTGGATTATCGGCCTTATTTCCACGCATGATTTCGATCTGTGCCAGCTTGAGAAGAATGAAAGCGGAAGGATCATGAACTATCATTTTACCGAAGAGTACCTGCAGAACGAGATAAGATTTGATTATAAGATCCGGCGCGGGCGGTGCAATACCACCAACGCCAGATATCTTATGAAAATGGCAGGCATCGAATTCCTGGAATAAATTTTGCTAATAATTTTTTACCATATCCATGACGACTTTCTCCCACTCGAAGATGTTCTCCGGGCGTCTGCAGCAGGAGCTGATGTCTTTCAGGACGATGTCGCAGGAGCAGTTGTTTTTCCGGCAGGTGTCAAGGATATTTCCTATTTCCTTTTTCAGGCTCTCCTTATCCAGGTGCGGTACTGCCACAGCAGATGGATTGGGTTTTGCGGAAGCACTTTCACATGCCGCCGATGAAATATGTGCTGGGAGAAAATAGTACCGGAATCGGATGGTTGCAGCTGCTTATCCCGGAAAGGAGGTATTGCCGCCTTTGTGTTGTTTTATACGCAGCAAAAACCTTTCGATCCAGCCTTTCTTATATTTGCAGGACAGGTAGCCTATTGCCGAGATGGTAAATGCGCTGATACAATCGACGATGATATCCTCCATGGTATCTGAAATTGCAGCATGCCCGATAAGCTGCGTTCCGTTTGCCAGGGCAAACTTCTGCATGTTCAGCCCCATGAATCCGTCCATTGCGTACTCGTAGATCTCCCATACGGCTCCGAGAGTAACCGCAAAGCAGAAGGCAAAGGCAGAAATAAAGATGGGACTTAAGTTTACGGGTATCCTGTCCGTTTTGTTCAACAGGACGATGAAGGAAAATCCAAGGGCGCTCAGCATACTTCCGCTGAAAAAGTGCAAAATATTATCCCAGTATGGAATGGCATAGTAAAAGCTCCTGACTTCTCCCAGATAAATCGCGCCATACAGGAACAAAGCATACAAAATCACCATTTTTGAAGGTATTACCAGATGAATTCTGTGTTCCAATAATCCGGGAAGCAGCATTGCAAAAATCCCCAGGACGCACTGCGCAAGCATCAAGACGTAGTCGCTTTTCGAACGGGTGTCAGGTGCCGGTGATACATCCTGTGCCGGCGCAATGACGATCATAACAATTACGTAGGCTGCAGAAGCCACTAATGAAATAATTACAAACCACCATATTGTTTTTTCCCAGTTGAATTTACTTTTTTCCAGATGAATACCCCCTGTCGTATCTGCTTTTCATCCTATTCCTGTATAGTATATATTTTATGCTCAGAATGGTGCAAATGACAAGAGCAATAGTTTACCAAAAAATGATGGACATTCCGATTCCAATATGTTGAATAATGCAATATACCTCCGACTCAACGTTCGCTCTTGTAAACAAAGGGATAATAATTATGATCATAAAAAAGTTAAAAATACTGTTGACAGAATTAATGTACTATTGTATTATTGTATTAAGAACTTAATACAATAATACAGGGAGTGATACTATGCCATGGGACTTTAAGCCTGACAGGCCCATATACACACAGTTGATTGAGCAAATTGAGCTGATGATATTTTCCGATATCTACCCGCCCGGCTCAAGGCTGCCTCCTGTCCGTGATATGGCACAAGAGGCTTCGGTGAATCCCAACACCATGCAAAGGGCACTTGCAAAGCTGGAGGAAGACGGGTTGATCGTCACGCACCGCACAAGCGGGCGTTCTGTAACGGAGGATGAGAGTATGATTGAAAAGGCCAAGAACAAGCTGGCGTTGGAGCAGATTGCCGAGTTTCTCGAAAAGATGCAGAAGCTGGGTCTTGATAAAAAAGAGGTGCTGTCCATTATCGCCAGTATGACGGAGGAGATGGAAAAATGAGTACGATTCTGGAGTGCAAAGGTATTACAAAAGCTTTTGGCGATAAGAAGGCGCTGTCCGATATCAACCTGAAAATCGAACAGGGCCGGATCATCGGGCTCCTGGGTCCCAACGGCAGCGGCAAGACCACCTTGATAAAGCTGGCCAACGACCTTTTGACGCCTACCGGCGGAGAAATCCTTATCGCAGGAATGAAACCGGGGGTTGAAACAAAAAAACTGGTTTCCTACCTTCCTGAAAAAACCTACCTGAACGATTGGATGCGGGTGCATCAAATCATTGAGCTTTTTATTGATTTCTACAAGGATTTTAAGCCTGAAAAGGCCTATGACATGCTAAAAAGGCTGAAAATCAACCCGAACGACAGACTGAAGACAATGTCCAAGGGAACCCGGGAGAAGGTTCAGCTCATCCTCGTCATGAGCCGCGAAGCCAGGCTGTATCTGCTGGACGAACCTATCGGCGGCGTGGATCCGGCTTCCAGGGATTATATTCTCGAGACGATTATCAGTAATTACAAGGAAGATGCAACGGTGATCATTTCTACCCATCTCATCTCCGATATCGAGAAGATCCTGGACCATGTTGTTTTCATCAACAACGGACAGATCTTACTCTCAACCTCTGCCGACGAGATCCGGAATGAGAAAGGGAAGTCTGTTGATGCTTACTTCAGGGAGGTGTTCAAATGCTAGGCAAACTTTTAAAATATGAAATCAAGGCAACTGCAAGGGTTTTCATGCCGCTTTATGCCGTGCTGATGGTGTTTGCAGCCATAAACAGGCTGATTTCCATGCTTTCCGTTCAGAAATGGCAGGCGCCTGAAATCATAAGCATGATTCTTTACATCATGGTACTTGCGGGAATATTTGTTGTGGCCTTTGTAGTGATGATCCAGCGATTTTACAAGAATCTGCTTTCGGATGAAGGCTACCTGATGTTTACCCTGCCTGCAAAGGGCTGGAAGCATATCGCCAGTAAGCTGGTTGTCGCAATGATGTGGATAGCCGTAAGCGGAATAGCGGCGATCGTTTCTATTCTTGTCAATGGCTATGACAGGTTTTTGACTGCAGACTTCATGCAGTCGGTTGCAGATTCCATCAGGGAGTTCTTTGTCTTCTTCGGTGCATCATCGGCACTTGTCATCCTGGAGGTTTTGTTGATCCTGGTTATCGGTCTTGCTTCAAGCGTATTGCTCATTTATGTGTCCATAGCCCTTGGCCATTTATTCAACCGGCACAGGATTCTGGGTTCCCTGGGCGCATTTATTGTGGTGAGTACCGTTACACAGATACTATTTGCCGTAATAACTTATATGACCGGCGATATAGGTCTTTCCATGGTGGACGCCAATACCCCGAATGATTTTTTCCAACATCAGGCGTTTTTGCACTATACCATGTGGTTTTGCATTATCTTCTTCGGACTTCTGTCGGCAGGCTACTTTGCTTTGACCAATTACATCCTGAGCAGGAGACTCAATCTGGAATAACGGTAAATTCAAGAAAACCCAAAAGCCCTCCCGGGATTGCGGCGCTGCAACACAGCTGCCTTACCCGGGAGGGCTTTTGCATGGCAATGGCCGGAAAGGCCTAAAAATAATCCGGACAAGAGGATATTTTAAAATGTTGGCACAACTGGTATAATAACAGTAATCACAGTTGAAATTATGTTTTCACCGGTGTTTAGGAGTACTGCAAATATTACTTCCCGTTTTTCTGAAAATGCCGGCGCTCCAAGACTGCATTTTCAGAAATCTATACGGGAAGTTATATTTGCACCAGTACTTAGTACGACAGCGAAAACTTCATTTTTGAATTCACATTTATACGCCTTGCAGAAATATCGCAAATGCCTTAATGCACAATTTCTGCAAGGACAGTAAGCAATTTGTGGAGAAGGGTGATGGCAATGGATTACAGCTTTCTTGATAAAAATGAGTACAAGGATGTACCTCTATATAAAATCGAAGACAACCGGAACGGACTCCCCTTTTTTATCATCCGGATGGACCAGTGTGCCCGTTCAAAGCACAGGCACGAGTATGTGCAGATCGTCTATATAACCAAAGGCAGATTGAAGCATGTAATAAACAGCAATGCTTTTGACGTATATACGGGGGATATCTTTGTCATCCCTCCGTTTGTTCCCCATTTTTTTATTGACGAATATGGCGAGCAGTTTGAGTTGATTGAATTCGAGTTCGTTCCCGAGTATATCAATGAAAGGTTTTCATTCAGCGAGGGAACGGGCTCGTTTTTTGACTTTGCATACCTGGAGCCCTTCCTGGTCAGTGAAAACGACATTAAGCCGAGGCTTAACCTTACGGGAGGCTCAAAGCTTGAAGCGGAGAGCATATTCAGTGAGATACTGCGGGAATATGAGATGAAGGAGTGCGACTTTGAGCTTGTGATCAAGGCTTTGCTCCTAAAGCTTCTCATCCTTGTGGGAAGGGAATTCAAGAAGGATATATCGGGCTCAGAGTCCCAGAACCTGTTCCAGCGGCACAGGGATGCGCTGTATTGTGCCATTGATTATATCAATAACAGCTACTGCAGCGAGATAACAATCGAAGAGGCAGCAAGAGTAGCAATGCTTTCCCACTCCTACTTCCGATACCTGTTTAAGCAAATGACCGGCAAGACTTTCGTAGAGTATGTAAACGGGCTGAGAATCACCAAGGCCATTGAACTGCTCAAAACCAGGTCCGATATGAAGGTGGCGGATATATGCTACGAAGTGGGCTACAACAATGTCAATCACTTTAACCGGAGCTTCAGGCAGGAAACGGGGGTCACACCCATGACTTACAGGAAGCTGAACCGGTAAAACTCATTCCCTTTCCGTTGACGCGCCGGACGATACGGCAGGGGAAGCAGCGGGCAAAGCGGCAGGCGCCCGGGTGACTGTCACGGTGCAGGTGCGTGAATATTTCTTGCCATGGGAAACAATCTTGATTTTTATTATGTTTTCTCACAGAAACATGTTAAGTGACAAATGGGGACTACCTTCCATATGCTACGCGCAATGCGCGTCCTACAGAACTTACCTCATCTTCAAATAAAGAAACCCCATGGCTGGGGTAAAAATTGAAGGATTTTATTTTTTCGCTTCTTTATTGGAGTATACCGCCCATTGACGGTATCTTGTTACAGCTTCCGCTTCCTTTTGCTCTTTGGAGCACAGGCAGCCCGGGCGGGATTTGCAGTACTCAAGGAGTTCTCTATATGTCATTTTTGAATCACCTCTTATTTCAGTATATGCATAACAGTAAAAAATGTACACATTATGTATACTTTAAAAAGAATTTTTAATTTGTTGTAGCTTTTTTGCAATCCGAAGAATATAATAGGAAGTAGGAAAATTTTATATGCTCTGGATGAAGAGTACGGGAGAGAATCCTTTGAGGATCACCGAAGAAGTAAACTGCAGACGGTCAGGCTGCAGTGAAACTTTCAGGTAAAAGGACCGTATTCGGACAGGACTCTGAAAAGCCTGGAATGGCACCGAAGGAGCAATACCGCAAGGTAGAATCTCTCAGGTAAAGAATACAGAGGAAGACGACAGTTTTGTTGTCTTCCTTATTTATTTGGCGGAATGCCGGCTTTGGGGGCGGATGCTCCCGGGGTTCAAAAAACAGAGGAAGATGGCGGTTTATACTGTTGTCTTCCTTTTTGTTTTCAGCGCTGGGACGAAAGCCTCAACGCGGTATTTTTCCAGGGATTCATCCGGTAGGTTTTACTGTAGTATCAGGAATTTGGAATGGTTGCAAACAAAATAAACGGGAGGTTGAAAAATGGAAGCAGTATTGAAAAGGACACCCCTGTATGAAATCCATCGCAGCCTGGGTGGTAAGCTGATTGATTTTGGCGGCTGGGAGCTGCCGGTCCAGTATTCGGGGATCATTGAAGAGCATCAGGGGGTGCGTACCACAGCCGGACTTTTTGATGTGTCCCATATGGGGGAGATAACGGTAAAGGGGAAAGATGCGGAAGGTTTTCTGCAGAAGCTGGTCACCAATGATATTTCAAAGGCAAAGGATTTCCAGGTGGTATACTCACCTGTTTGTTATCCCGACGGAGGGATCGTAGACGACCTGCTGGTATATAAATATGACAGCGGGAATTATCTTCTCGTAGTGAACGCATCCAATACAGACAAGGATTTCACATGGATACTGGAAAATGCGGAAGGCGAAGTGGAATTGGAAAACGTTTCTGAGGCATATGCCCAGATTGCCGTCCAGGGACCCAGGGCCGAAGCTGTTTTGCAGAAGCTGACGGATTTTGACCTTGCCGGAATCCGTTTTTACCACTTCAATCCGGAGATCATTCTGGCAGGCGTCAATACGATGGTATCCAGAACGGGTTATACCGGTGAAGACGGCTTTGAGATTTATTTTCCCTCGGAGCATGCCGTCCGGCTGTGGGGAAAAGTGATGGAAGCAGGGAGAGAGGACGGTTTGTTGCCTGCAGGGCTTGGCGCCAGAGATACGCTGCGCTTTGAAGCTGCCCTGCCGCTTTATGGACAGGAGATATCCGGGGATATCAGCCCCCTGGAGGCCGGGCTCGGCAAGTTTGTGAAGCTTGACAAGGCGGGATTTATCGGTAAGGAAGCCCTGGAAGGTCAAAAAGAAAAGGGAGTGCAAAGAAAGCTTGTGGGTTTTGAGATGCTGGACCGGGGAATTCCCAGAAGCCACTATGACGTACAGGCGGATGGAATTTCCATAGGCTTTGTGACTACCGGCAGTTACTCGCCTACACTGGAAAAAAATATCGGGATGGCGTTGATAGACAGCCGCTATGCTGCGGAAGGTAATGAGATTGACATTGTGATCCGGGGCAGGGCATTGAAAGGCAAGGTTGTTAAAATTCCTTTTTACAGTAAAAAATATAAAAAATAGTTCTTCAGGAGGTTGTAGTTATGAAAGTGTTGGAAGGTCTTAAGTATTCAAAGGAACATGAATGGGTAAAGCTGGAGGGAAACAGGGCTTATGTCGGGATAACCGACCATGCGCAGCATTCCCTGGGAAGCATTGTCTTTGTGGAATTGCCGGAACCGGGCAAAGTGCTGGCGGATGGAGACATCCTGGGTGTGGTGGAATCGGTAAAAGCCGCATCGGATATATATTCTCCTATTTCGGGCACTGTTGCGGCAGTGAACGGGGAACTGGCGGATGCTCCCGAGAAGCTGAATGACGAACCTTATGACGCATGGATTGCTCAGCTTGAATTGTCGGACGCCAGCCGGATTGACGGGTTGATGGATGCCGAAGCCTACGAGAAGTTCTGTGCAGAGGAGGAATAACCCATGTCAAGGTATATCCCCAATACAGATGAGAACAGGAGCGATATGCTGAAAGAATTGGGTATGAGCGGCATTGGGGATTTGTTTGCCGGAATACCCGAAAAGATCCGTCTGCAGCGTTCTTTAAACATTCCACGCCCTCTTTCCGAACTGGAACTGGGCAGGCATATGGGCGGGCTGTCTTCAAAAAGCGCGAATACGGATGAATATGCCTGCTTTCTGGGGGCCGGCGCTTATGACCATTTTATCCCCGCGGTGATAAACCATATTTTATCCCGGCAGGAGTTTTACACCGCCTATACGCCGTATCAGCCGGAAATCAGCCAGGGGACCCTGCAGGCCATATTCGAATATCAGACAATGATTTGCGAGCTGACCGGTATGGCGGCTTCCAACGCCTCGATGTATGACGGCGCGACAGCCCTGGCGGAAGCTGCGGCTGTGGCCTTTCAATCCACCGGCAGAAAAGAGGTCCTTGTGGCAGGCGCAGTTCACCCTGAAAGCAGGGAGGTCTTAAAAACACATGCCCGTTTTACCGACAAGCACATTGCTGAATTGGGCTGGGGCAGCGGAAAGACGGATCCGGAGGAACTGGAATCGAAAATATCCCGGGATACCGCGGCGGTGGTCATACAAAGTCCGAACTTCTTCGGTGTCCTTGAAGATTTACATAACGCTGCGGAAATTGCACATAAAAACAATTCGCTGCTTATTGTCAGCGCAGATCCGATTTCCCTGGCATTGCTAAAATCACCGGGAGAGCTTGGGGCGGATATTGTCGTAGGTGAAGGACAGCCTCTGGGAACCTCCCTCGGCTTTGGAGGGCCGTATCTGGGCTTTTTTGCAACCAGCAGGGAACTGATGCGGAAAATGCCGGGACGGATCGCAGGCGAGACAACCGACAGGGAAGGGCGCAGAGGCTTTGTCCTGACGCTGCAGACCAGGGAACAGCATATACGGAGGGAGAAGGCCACCTCCAACATTTGTTCCAATCAAGCCCTAAACGCTCTGGCGGCTGCCGTCTACATGACGGTCATGGGCAGGCAGGGGCTGAAGGAAGCCGCATCGCAGTGCCTGCAAAAAGCGCACTATGCTTTTGACCGGCTTGTGGCTACAGGCAGATTCCAGCCTGCTTTTTCCGCCCCGTTCTTCAAGGAATTTGCCGTACGGAGTGCTGTTCCTGTAGAAGCGTTGAATAAAAAGCTGCTGGAGAAAAAGATCATCGGCGGCTATGAACTGGAAAAAGCCTATCCGGGGCTTCCTGGAGGATGGCTCCTGGCTGTCACCGAAAAGCGGACCCGGGAGGAAATTGACGCTCTGGTACAGGCAGTGAGGGAGGTATGAATATGCATGAAATAAAGTTGATTTTTGAATTAAGCAGGCCCGGGAGGAAGGCTTATTCACTGCCCGCCTGCGATGTGCCGGAGCAGGAGGCTGCCGGTCTTGTTCCCCGGGAATATCTGCGGGAGGCGGACGCCCGGCTGCCCGAAGTGAGTGAGGTGGATGCAGTCCGGCATTTTGTAGGCCTTTCCGGGAGAAATCATGGTGTTGACTCAGGCTTTTATCCCCTGGGCTCCTGTACGATGAAATACAATCCCAAAATAAATGAGGACATGGCCAGGTTACCGGGCTTTGCCAGGGTTCATCCCTACCAGCGGATTGAGACGGTGCAGGGCTGTCTTGAGCTGCTTTACCGCCTGGACGGCATGCTGTCGGAGATCACGGGAATGGAGCGCATTTCCCTTCAACCGGCTGCAGGAGCCCATGGCGAGGTGACAGGATTGATGATCATAAAGGCTTATCATGAACACAGGGGAGAGGGAAAACGTAAAAAAATCCTCGTGCCGGATACGGCTCACGGAACCAATCCTGCATCAGCGGCAATGATAGGCTTTGAGGTGATTCAGGTGAAATCGGACCAGCGTGGGAATGTAGACCTGGACACACTGAAAGCCGTTATGAATGATGAGATAGCCGGGTTGATGCTTACCAACCCCAGTACCCTTGGGCTTTTTGAAGAAAATATCTGCGAAATCGCCCGGATCGTTCATGAGGCGGGAGGATTGCTCTACTATGACGGCGCCAATGCCAATGCCATCCTTGGAATCTGCAGGCCTGGAGATATGGGCTTTGACGTGGTTCACCTAAACCTTCATAAAACTTTCAGTACGCCTCATGGCGGCGGTGGACCCGGCGCCGGTCCCGTGGGGGTAAAAAAGGAACTGGTGCCCTTTCTCCCCGGCCCTATGATAGAGTTTGACGGCGGTAAATATACTCTGGACCATGAACGGCCTCTGTCCATCGGCAGAGTCAAATCGTTCTATGGAAATTTCGGCGTTGCGGCAAGGGCCTATGCCTATATCCTGTCAATGGGCGCCGAAGGACTGCGAAGAGTGTCCGAGACGGCGGTATTGAATGCAAATTACATCATGAACAGGCTGAAGGAGCATTTCCTGCTGCCCTATGACAGGGTTTGCATGCATGAATTCGTTTTATCGGCGCAAAAGCAGAAAGAGAAGGGGGTGGCTGCCCTGGATATCGCCAAAAGGCTGCTTGATTTCGGTTATCATCCGCCAACCATCTATTTCCCGCTGATTGTCCGGGAGGCGATGATGATCGAACCCACTGAGACGGAAAGCCGGGAGACGCTGGATGAGTTCATTGAAGCGATGCTTCTGATCGCAAAGGAAGCGGAGGAAGACCCGGAGAAAGTGAAAGGAGCCCCTTACACCACGCCCATATCCAGGCTGGATGAAGCAAAGGCTGCGCGGTCGCCGGTTTTAACCTGCTCAGGATTGGTGTAAAGCCGGTCCGAAGTGAATATTTTTGCAGTGTCTTTCCGGATGCTGCAAAATTTTATGGCAAAAGTATTCTGTAGAGGCACGCATCGTGCGTCCGCATGAATGTAATTTATGGTGATAAATACCATGCGGTTCTCCAGTGATTCCCGGCACTTGGGCGGACGCCCGGGAAGGTATTAGCGAAGCTTGCAAAAACTATAACGAGGAAATTTTTCTACAAACGAAAAATTTCCTTCTGAACAGGGGCGTTACAAGCTGTTTGTTTGAAAGGGTTCCGACCGGAAGGTCCCGGGGCTCTTTCTTTATCAATTCCGGTGATGATGAAATCAAGGCTGTGGCAGATATAATCAAGGAACTGGTGCAGGAAGCGACGGCATGAACATGAAAAAGGCGCGGGAGGAGCATACCGTTCATTACCTCCGCAGCGGCGAGCATGCGGAAGTAAGTGCTTCCAACGGAGCCAACTACGCCGTATTTTTGTCAGCGGTCTCCAAGGAAACTGGTTCTGTCAGGTCTGCGCCTTCGGACTGAGGTACCCTTTAACCCTGTATTCGGAAGGAGCCAGGCCTGTGAATTCCTTAAATACGCTGGAAAAGTAGTTGGGATCATAAAAACCTGTTGTCAAAGCGATACCGCCAATAGAACACCCGGTTTCAAGAAGCATTTTTTTTGCATGCTCGATACGCAGCCGGTTGATATAGTTTCTTACATTGGTTTTCATTTTTTTCTTAAAGATATGGCTGATGTAGGAATCGCTGCAATGACAGAAAGAGGAAATGTCTTTTAGGGCAATCCTGGTGCAGTAATTTTGCCTTATATACTCCAGCGCATGGGACAGTATGTAGGCTTCGGTGGCCAGCCCGCTTTGGTCTGCGGCAATGCCGGGATTGCCCGAATTGACAAGGATTGAATACGCTCCTGCCAGATAATCCGCTGCGATGCCCAGTAGATTGTCGATCAGTTTTATGTCGGGGACGGAGGTATCGGTGGAGGCTTTATATTTTTCCATCAAACTTGCGGTATCCATTTGATACTGCCCGGCAATTTTTTTTATCCGGTATTCCGAAAGTGACGGATGCGAGTTGAATTCTCCGGCACAAATCACGCCTATGACGATGCTGCCGGATAGGATCGGCACAATGAATTCTCCGACCCCGCAATAGCAGAGACCGTAATAGGTACGCCCAAGCCTGCTGCATTTCGTCCTTATGCCCTTTTTCATAGACAGGCATCGATCCCAGAGCGCCCGGTCGGATTTTATCTGCATGCAAAAGGGGTTCCTGTGGATGAAAAACGGCTGCAAGGCTTGATACAGGTCGTTGTTATTGAAAAAACCAATAAAGTCGTTGATGCATATTTGAAGCCTGTAAGCCTTATTCAAAAAATGCAGGTAATTTGCAATTCCCTCATACTTGTTCATATAGGATATTGTATTACATTTGCAGGTTTTCTACAATTGAAAAATACTGATGCTTCAATATTGTACAGTCCTGCGCCGCCCTGACCGTTTTAAATTGAGCAGAAAATTCCAGAAGCTTTGCAGTTATTTAAAGGCAGCATATTATCCCTACCGCTATAATTACATTAAGATCATTGATAAAGCGGAGGAAACGGTATGCTTTCAGGGAAACCTATTTCAAAAAATTATGATGTCGTCATCGTCGGGGGCGGTATGTCGGGCGTATGTGCAGCCATTGCCAGCGCAAGGCATGGAGCAAGGACCGTCTTGCTTCAAAACCGGCCGGTGCTGGGCGGCAATGCCAGCTCCGAAATCCGGATGCACATCTGCGGAGCCGACCACCATGGCTCCAGGCCGGATGCAAGAGAGACGGGGATACTTGAAGAAATCCTGCTGGAAAACCGGAAGAGGAACCCTCAGAACTCCTTTTCCATCCTTGATACGGTGATGTGGGAAAAAACCGGATTTCAGGAGGGACTGGAGCTTTACCTCAATACTCATATGACGGAAGCGGTTACGGAAGGCGGCATGATCAAGAAAATAATTGCCAGGCAGCTTACCACTGAGAAAATCTACGAGTTTGAGGCCAGGATATTCATGGATGCCACAGGTGACGGTACCCTGGCTGCTTTGGCCGGTGCGGAGCATATGACGGGCCGTGAAGGAAAGACGGTATTTGGCGAAAGGTTCGCGCCGGATGCCGATGATAAGGTCACCATGGGCAATAGCCTGCTTTTCAAGGCTGTTGATTCGGGAAAGCCGGTCCCTTTTGAAAAGCCGCACTGGGCATACACCTATGGGGAGGAAGACCTGGCATACAGGGAGCATGATGAGATAACTTCAGGCTACTGGTGGGTGGAGCTGGGAGGAGACGAACTGGATGTCATCGGCGACGGCGAAATCATACGGGATGAGCTGTTGAAAGCGGTATATGGCGTCTGGGACCATATCAAAAACAGCGGGCATCATAATGCCGACAATTATGTGCTGGACTGGATCGGTTTTCTTCCGGGGAAACGTGAAAGCCGGAGGATAACGGGGGACTATATTCTAAAGGAGCAGGACCTTCTTACCGGAAGGATATTTGACGATGCCGTGGCCTATGGCGGATGGCCCATGGATATGCATGTGGCCGGCGGATTAAAGACCAAAACGGAGCCTACCGACTATATTTCTATGGAAGAGGTTTATACGATACCTTACCGCAGCCTGTATTCCAGGAATATCAACAACCTGATGCTTGGCGGAAGGGCCATCAGCGCATCCCACATGGCCTTCGGCTCCACAAGGGTGATGGCTACCTGCTCGGTGATCGGCCAGGCAGGAGGTACGGCAGCTGCCATGGCAATCGAAAAGGGAGTTTTGCCCGGAGGAATCCTCCCATGCATCAAGGAACTGCAGCAGCGTCTGCTGAAGGACGACTGCTACCTGCCGGGCTTTAAAAACGAAGATGCCGGGGATTTTGCCAGAAGTGCCGGAGTTACGTGTTCGTCAAGCATTCCCGGCGGAGAATGTCAGAATGCAATCAACGGTATTGCGCGAAAGGTAAAGGACAAGACCAACTGCTGGATTTCGGAAAAGTTGTCGGCAGAAGGAGAATGGCTGGCCCTGGACTTCGGCAAAACCGTTAAAGTAAGCAGCATCCATCTGAAATTTGATTCCAATCTTTCCAAAGAGCTGATGGTATCCCTGTCCCACAGGGTGCTTTCCAAGCAAATCCCCGGAATACCTCCCCAACTGGTGCAGGATTATGTGTTGGAATTTTACAATGACGGGAGACTTGTATATACGCAAGGCGTAAAAGGAAATTATTTGAGATTCAGGATGCATGAATTTGACGCCGTAGAGTGCAGCAGTGTCAAGGTACGTGTATTGTCTACCAACGGAGATGCCCACGTCAGAATATTTGAAATCAGGGCATATGGGGAGGGCTTTTTTTGGTTGATTGAAAAAGCAAAGTCCACTTTGTAAGATTAAAATCCATCCCTTTAGAAAATTTGAACAATTTTTTTAAGAGGAGTGGATTTTTTATACGGGGAATTTGCTGTTGTGAAGTATTTTT
>JAFABI010000107.1 GCA_023426125.1 Bacillota bacterium | reverse complement strand
GTTGCGCTAAACGTCTCAGCTTTTCCACTATCTGATGCGCTTTCTCAAAATCCTCGCCCTTCAGCGCAAAATAATAAATGTCATGGAAGGTTAATTGAACATTTTGGTAACCTGAATAGAGCAGTTCCTCATACATCTGCAATGCCTCGTCCTTGCGCCCAGTCTCTCGGTAGACTGCGGCGAGCTTACGCTTGCGCTCGGGATTCTCTGTGGAGAAATAATCAAGGTATTCCTCTGCTTTGTCAAATTGGGAACAGCCCATGTAGTAGTAATAGAGTGCATCGGCGGCGGAACTTTTGATGCGTTCCTCACCACTTTCCAGCGCACGCTGGTAACAGTTTACGAAATAAGCTGCATACCCCGCCTCTCCATCGATTTCCTGCATTTGAAGATAGCTGTGCAATACACGAGCCATGTAAAGTGCGAGAAAGTCGCTATTGGGATAGATGCGAAGCTGTTCCTTTGCCCATGAAAAGACCATCTCGAACGGTTCGATTTTCAGTTTTTTATGCGCTGTCACAATGATTCGATTTGCCTCCTCATCAGACAGTGAATCCGTATGTGATAACAACGTATCCAGTGTGATATCCAGTAGCCGTGCAATGGGCGAGAGTAGCGTGATATCAGGCATGGAATTGCCCTTCTCCCACTTATTTACGGCAGGAGCCGTCACGCCTAAGCGCCTTGCCACTTCCTCCTGCGTCAAATTCTTTTCCAAACGATGTTTGCGAATTGTAGTTCCAATTTGCATAGCAAAGCCCTCCGTTCCGTGCTCTTAGAATAGCACGAAATAGAGGGCTTATCAATTGAATGTGATTTAACTTTTAGTAATATATTTTAACTAATATTCATGTGAATTTTGGTTCTCGATAAGGACTGTAGATGAAGCACGCTATCCAACAAGCCACTGTATCGGTACTAGAAAGCAAAGGCGACGGTTCATTTGAACCGCCGCCCTGCTTATATATCATTTAGCTTCTTTTGCAACCTCTTGTGCCTGCCGTTGTTTCCATTCGGCAAACTCCCGCTGTCCTTCCTCACTTTCGAAGAACTGACGGATTTTCGGTAGGAGCAGCCGTGCAAGGTTCTCAATCTCCTGCTGGGGGATATTACCCCCTGTGTTGTTGTCGCTCATTTGCCCTCCTTGGATTTAGGCAAATGTCCACAGCTTCCTAATACTTAGCTTCAATCGGTTTGGGACATTTGAAGCCTGTATTATATAGGAATTATAGCGCTCATCAAGTTAAGCGTCAAGCTGTGACGCAAACTGTTTACATTGCGGATATAACCCATTTGGGTTCTTCTCATGGGGCGTAGAACACCAAATGGGTGACATTAAAAGTAATGTCCGAATCTTTGCAGAAATGTCGTTGCAGGCTTTGCCTGCAAGCCGTTTTCCGGCGAATGGGACATTCCCCTATTCCTGCACTTCGCTTCGTTCAGTTCTCCTTGCTGCCTTTGGCGCAAGGAAAAAGCGAAGTACCCTCGATGTCTACTCGGAGCCATTTCCGTGTTCACCACGTACAATTTCTCCAACAGTCGTACGACTAATGACGATTCTAAGCTCCTCAAAAATGGCTTCTGAGATTATTTTCTGAGATAAACCCTCCTGCCGCAGCTCCAAAACCCGCAAAATCACTTGATTCGTCGCTTTTTTCTTGCGACCGGCACCACGCTCGTTATGTTCCTTTAATTGACGATTATTAATTTCCGCTAATTCCTGTTCGTGTTTCCGTTGGAGGCAAGCAAGCGCTTTTTCATGCTCCTGTATAGTGATGCGCTCTTTTAATTGCTCTCTCATGAGGTTGATTTTCTTGTTGAGTTTCTCGGTATATTCCATTTCTCGGTCAAGTGCAGCTTGAAGCTGTTCTACTGTTTTCTTCATGGCAATCTCCCTATGTATGACGATATTTAATTATCGTCAATTTAAGATAACATATATCTGTGGAAATGTACACTGTCAAGATAACAGCAAGGTCTCACCACTGATGATAGCCCCAGTGGTGAGACCTTGCTGTTAGACATATATCAAATCGTGCAGTGCACATTCATCCGCAATATCCTGCGCCAGTGTAAACGCCTGTATCCTTGGGAGTGTATCCTCAAAGGGCGGGGGATTTTGCTCCAAATACTGTCCTCGAATCCGCTCTGCCATGTCAAAAGCAGACTGCTCCATATCCGAACAGTGTCGTGCCAGCTTGCCCGAAAATAGCAGTTCCCGATACATTTCCGGCTTTTGTTCGTGCAGATACTTAAGCCGTAGATTGCCATATTTGCCAAGGTCACTATAAAACTCCTCATCGTCCAAAGCAATGTTGGGATACAGTAGACCGTCTATTTCTATGTAATCCAGTTCAATCATCTTTTCCCACCTCCAAAACCTCCAGCATCAACTGTGCGCCCAATCTGAATCCGTTAGTAAATGCCTGCTCCATATGATAAGCAGTTACATCCAACTCCTTGGAAAGATACTCATCAAGTTCTTCTTTCATAGACTGGGATAACTTTTCTTCAAAGGCATTATGAGTCTGTAACGCTGCATTCCTTGCAGTATAAAACTCTGCAATGCAAACCTTGGAACGCTCTGTCGGACACAATTCACCACTATAAATTTGCTTGATAACACTCTGCATCTTCGCCACCTCCTGCTTTCTATGGTAGCCAAAAACTAAGTGCGCGTCCAGACGGAATCCCGGACAAAGTTTTAACGCTTTAAAGTGTGGTTTCCGGTAAAGGCCACCAAAAGCAATCTGAATCGGTATAAGAATCTATATCGAATCTTATAATGGGTTGACTATGTTATTTTTATGGGTTAATATAAGTACATCAGAAAGCGAGGGATGCACATGAAAGAGGTTGCGGAAAGAATAAAGTTACTGCGAGAAAGCGTAAACTTGTCTCAGGCCAAGCTTGCAGTGCTGGCTGGCGCTACCCAATCCAGTATTAACCGATATGAAAATGATCAGTCGACTCCACCGTTGCCGTTGCTCGTCTGGTATGCGGATTATTTTGACGTATCTCTGGATTATATTTTCGGCAGAACGGGCAAGCCAGAGGGCAGGCTATATGACTATAAACCGAAATTCTCTGAAGAAAACCAACAGCTTCGGCAGTTTGTTGAAATGTGCTTTGACCCCAAATCCCCCATGAACGACAAGCTCAAGCAAGCGCTGATGGAGATGGTATCGGAAGGCGGTGACAATGCATGAACGGTGTAATTTATGCCCGATATTCCTCAGATAATCAGCGGGAAGAAAGCATTGACGGGCAGTTGCGGGAATGCATGGCTTTTGCTGAAAGCAAGGGCATCAACATCTTGAACAGCTATATTGACCGCGCGCTGTCTGCCAAAACGGATAACCGCCCGCAGTTTCAGCAAATGATTAAGGACAGTGGCAAGAGCATGTTTGAAACCATCATTGTCTGGAAACTAGACCGGTTTGCCCGAAATCGATACGACTCGGCACACTACAAAGCTGTGCTCCGCAAAAACGGTGTAACAGTGGTGTCTGCCACAGAGAACATCTCCAAAGGGTCGGAGGGTATTTTGCTGGAATCCATGCTGGAGGGGATGGCAGAATACTACTCCGCCGAGCTTTCGGAGAAGGTTATCAGGGGGCTAACGGATAATGCCCTTAAATGCCGTTACAACGGCGGCGCGCTCCCGATTGGGTATGTGGTAGACAAAGAACAGCAGTTTCAAATTGACCCGGTTACGGCTCCTGTGGTGCTGGAGGTGTTCACGGCTTACAGTGAGGGAGCAACCATGCAGCAGCTTGTGAATCTGCTCAACGAACAGGGAATCCGTACGGTTCGAGAAACGAAAATTACGCTGAACATTATGGCGCACATGCTGAAAAACCGTCGGTATATCGGAGAATACAGCTATCGGGATGTGGTTGTGCCGGACGGTATACCTTCCCTTATCCCAAAGGAATTGTTCAACAGGGTACAGGAGCGAATGCATAAAAACAAGAAAGCCCCTGCCCGGCACAAGGCAGAGGATTATTACATACTGACCACAAAGCTTCACTGCGGCAAGTGCGGGCGTTATATGGTGGGCGAAAGCGGAACCAGCCATACAGGAAATGTCCATCGCTATTACCGCTGCCATAACACCAAGAAAAAGAAGCTGTGCGACAAAAAGGCGGTAAAAAAGGATTGGATTGAAAATCTGGTCATCCAGCAGACCATGCGTGTGGTTATGGATGATGCCGTTATCAATAAAATTGCTGACACTGTATTTGCTCTGCAAGGCAAGGAAAGCGATGTCATCCCCATGCTGAAAAAACAGCTTTTTGAAACACAGAAAGGTATTGAAAATATGCTCAATGCGATACAGGCCGGGATCTTTAATGAGTCCACCAAAAAACGGCTGGATGAATTGGAGGAACGCAAGAATCAGTTGGAGGTCAGTATTCTACAAGAAGAATTACAGCATCCAGTTCTCACAAAAGAGCAGATATTATTCTGGCTGCACAAATTCCGCACCACCGATATTTCGGATAAAGCGGAGCGCCAACGGTTGATTGACAGCTTTGTGAATGCGATATATCTGTATGACGATAAAATCGTATTGGTGTGGAATTACAAGGATGGCACGAAAACAGTTTCCATCAAGGACATTGAGGGTTCGGATTTATCATTAAACACTGCACCATAAAAGGCATAGCTTCTCCGCCTGGGAGAAACTATGCCTTTCTTTAATTTGGGAAAACGTAATATGCTGGATTCAAAGTAAGCGTCAAAAACGGCAGTACATAGTTTGGCAGCGGTAAATGCTGTATAATCGTAATAAATAAGGGTTGAAAGAGTTGAGAAATTGATTATTTTCCTACAATATGGTATTGTGTTGTAATATAAAAATGAGCATTATGAACATAAATATACTTAGTATAGTTCACAGATAAACAGGAATTTGTCGAACTGCTTTTGAACTGCGGATTATATATATTAGGAATTGATTAAAATGGATTTACGTTTTACATTTAATGAAGATGTATTAAATTATGATAGAATGCGCCCAACCTATGTTAAAGAATTATATGAAGATATTATACAATTTTCGAACTTGGATAGCAAAAAAAATGCTCTTGAAATAGGTATCGGAACAGGGCAGGCTACACTGCCTTTTTTAAGCACGGGGTGTAAACTTACAGCAGTTGAGCTCGGCGAAGATATGGCTAAGTTTACAAAAGAAAAATTTTCCGGATTTCACAATTTTGATGTCATACATAGCGATTTTGAAAATGTTAATCTTAAGAACGATAATTATGATTTAATTTACTCTGCGACAGCTTTCCATTGGATTCCTCAAGAAGTCGGTTATAGTAAAGTCTTTAACTTTTTGAAAGGCGGTGGCGTTATGGCCTTGTTTTGGAATCACCCCTCACGAACCGAAAATGAACTTGATTTTGCAATGCAAGAAGTCTACAATAAATACAGGTCAACCTATAATTCTACAGTTCACAAATTCAGCGAAGAAAAATGCTTGGAAATCGCAGAAATAATAAGGAAATACGGGTTTGTTGATGTTGAGTATAAATTATATCACCAAACAAGATTCTTTAACGCTCCTCAATATATGTCACTTCTTAATACCTACTCTGACCACAGAGCAAGGCAAGAGGAGACTCGCATTTTAATTGAAAGTGAATTGTCAAATGCAATAAATAATTTCGGCGGTAAAATTGATATAAAAGATACGATAGATTTATATTTAGCAAGGAAACCATGAATAACTGTTCGGCGCTGGCGTTTTCCAATACTCCAATAATTCTTTTATATATTCCAGTGTACGGTCATCGGGGTTTTCAAACTGAATAGGGAATTGAATGCATGCATTTATAAATTCCCTACCAAAAATTGTCGTGTCTTTTCCGAATTGGCAATCGGTTGTACAATTTATGCATGACCGCACATGGTCAAGGGCAGCTTCTATAAACTTCTCGTCAAGCTCATTGTTGTAATCGCCTGACCAGAACCAAAAGCGCCATCTATTCTTATCCAAATGGATGCCGCATAAATAATGTTGTTCATATGGAACTCTCCAAAAACCTGGCCCGAACCACGGCCGTGGTGTCAATTGACTTTCTCTTAAATAGGCGGCGAATCCCAGTGAACGTTCTTTTAAATCGCTTTCGAGAAGCTCGAGGATTTCATCCTCAATTTTTGGAAGGACCTGCTCTGTTTCCATAGATTTGTTGTTTTGATCTGACATTTTTATTTCTCCTTTATTCATATTTCACCGGATACCAGCAGTAAACGATGCTTTCGCAATCCGCTCGGTCGTCCGGGTTCAGTTTACCGATCCTGCCGTCGGGTCTTACATAGAGCGAACCGGAAAGAGTTCCGTTCCAT
>JAFABI010000085.1 GCA_023426125.1 Bacillota bacterium | reverse complement strand
GGCTACCAGGTATAATCCAATATTATACTGATGTTCAACATTTGTCCAAAAAAGGTTTTCAAGTTGGCATGGAATTCTAAGATTAAGCGAGATAATACGAGTAAATGAAAGTTATTATAAGGAGGATTTATCATGTATCAAACAATTGACGAACTCATAGCGTATGCAAAAAGTTCTCTCGTAAAAGATGGTCTTAGTGAGGATTACATCACCAATCTGTCTTTTACATGGAAACTATTCAAGCAGTATCTGGAACAGAATAATTTGATTCTGAACAGGGATACCGGGCAAAAATTCTTGCTGGAATGCTATGGAATACAGTCTGGCAACAACTATGCGAGGCTCCGCCCAATAGACAAAAGGCGGAGACGGGCCGTCAATGTGATATTCAATTGCCTTGAAAACGGTAACGCAACCCGAATGAAATCCTATTGGGCCTGCCTTTTTGCAGAGCCGTTTCAGGAAACATTTCATGCGTTTCTTGATGAACGTAAAAAAGAAAACTTCGCCCTTTCCACCATCAACAGGGACATATACGGCCTGAACAAGCTCTCAGAATACCTTGTACTGTCCGATATTTCTTCCATGTCAATGATAACAGGGAAGAATATAATTGGATTCATCAAATGGATTTCTGCTGATGGAAAACTTCCAACAACAAGAAATGCAGCGTCCACACTCAGACTCTTGCTGAAATATTCATACAGAAAATCTGCCATTTTGGAGGACTATTCCTCACATGTCCCACAGATAAGAGTACATAAGGAACTGCCATCCGTGTATACAGCGTCTGAAATAGACTCTATGCTTCAAAGCTTCGACAGAAGCAGTCCGGTCGGTGTTCGCAATTACGCCATAGTTCTTCTGGCAGCAAAGCTTGGCATACGGGCATCGGACATATGTGCCCTCAAGTTTAGTAACATTAACTGGGACAAGAACACCATTGAGTTCACAACCATCAAGACGGGAAAACATTCTGTGCTACCTCTCACATCAGAAATAGGTAACGCCATCATCCGGTATTTGAAAGGGGCGAGACCGCAGACAGAATGCAAAAACATCTTTATCCGGCTTCAGAAGCCGTTCCGGCAAATCAGTCCCCCGCTGGTGCATACCATTGTGACAAAGGCGTTCCATGACGCAGGCATTGTGATTCCTGCCGGGAAAAGACATGGCCCCCATGCGCTTAGGGCCAGCCTTGCAAGCGAAATGCTCCGTAGCAACACATCACTTCCGATAATATCTGAAACGTTGTCCCATTCCTGCACGGACACCACCAAAGTCTATCTAAAAGTGGATTTTGAACATCTCCGCCTACTTTCCCTTAATGTCCCGCAATTGGGTGGCGTATGGATGGGAGGTATTGTTCTATGACGGACTTTCCCGGACCGTTTTCAGGTCTTCTTTCAGATTTCGTAACTTTAAAACGCAGTACTGGATTCAAGTATGTTAAGGAATGCGGCTATTTGAAACAGTTCGCCTTGTTTTGCATGAGAGAAAGCATCACTGAACCAGCGCTTACAAAGGAGTTGGCTGAAGCCTGGTGCAGGAAAAGGCCTTATGAGAACGAAAGAAACTGCTACCAGCAGCGCATCACCTGTCTCCGTCAGTTTGCGCTACATCTGGTCTCCATTGGTCGCGATGCATATATACCTGTAAATCTTGAACATGTGAGGCACCGGAAGACGAAGTATGCGGCCTATGTGTTTTCTCATATAGAAATGGATGCGATTTTTTCATACAGCAATCGTATCTATCCGCACCGCAGGTCAACCATGCATCTTGTGATGCCGGTATTGATACGGCTGCTTTATAGTACCGGGCTTCGTATCATGGAAGCCCTGAAACTGAAACTACAGGATATAGACCTTGTAAATGGCGTATTACGTATAGAACACGCCAAATTTGACAAGGACAGGCTGATTCCTGTGTCTGAAAGCATGCTTGAGGTTTTAAAGCAGTATTGTTCTGTCATACATCCGAAATATCTTACAGATGATTATCTGTTTGTGGGGATCTCAAGGGAGCCATATTCCCATCATGATGTCTATCTACGTTTTCGCGAGCTACTGGTTCAGGCAGGAATACCCCATGCTGGCCGAGGACATGGACCAAGAATTCACGATGTGAGGCATACATTCTGCTGCCATACGCTGCAAAGAGCCGTTTTGAACGGATCCGATCTGACAGCCATGCTTCCATTGCTGGCAGAATATATGGGGCATGAATCCATCATTGCAACGAGCCAGTATTTAAAGATGACGTCAGAAATTTACCCTGATATTCAAGATGCTATCTCAAAACTATGTGCATATGTGATACCGGAGGTGACACCATGAAGCCTACAAATCTTTCCCGGCATTTAAGTTTGTACCTTTCGGTTTACCTTCCAGGCACAAAAGGACTCAGCCAAAATACGGTTGCTTCGCGCCGTGATTCCTTTATCCTCCTTTTTGCCTATCTGAAAGAGGTGAAAAATTTAAAGCCCGAGAGGACGGAAATCACCAACCTGAGCAAGGAGACAACTGTTCCAGGTAATCCTCGCACAAATCGTTACAATACGTGCATGTGGAGCAGCGCCTGGTGCAGTTCGGCTTGTCGATGCAAAGGCCGTGCTTGTCGCAGCTATTGCGGCTCACACACCTGTTATGAACGCGGTACGGTGCATACTTATTGCTGACGATGGCGCGGGAACGTATCTCCCTTGAAATGGTTGACGTACTTTTGTTGAGCTTAAAGGCAATCTGTTTGATGGATACTCTGTCTTTAAGCCATTGTTCGATTTGCAGACGCTCCGCATCTGTTAAATGTTTGTTTTTAGCCATAACAATCTCCTCCTGTTTCTTATTCACGCAAGACACATATGGTAACACTGCCATATGAATTCTGGACAAGAAATAAGAGTCTTAGTCAGACTAAACGCGACTACTCCCCCATGGGGGAGTATAACTTGATAGATTATTATTGCAATATTAAATGAAACCGGCTGTTTTGCATGATTCAATGCAACTACCTTCATTCATTATAGTTGCATTTACTTTGTCAACTGAGGGGATTCATGATTTTGGTTGATTGAAAAAGCAAAGTCCACTTTGTAAGATTAAAATCCATCCCTTTAGAAAATTTGAACAATTTTTTTAAGAGGAGTGGATTTTTTATACGGGGAATTTGCTGTTGTGAAGTATTTTT
>JAFABI010000059.1 GCA_023426125.1 Bacillota bacterium | reverse complement strand
CTATAAGTGAACGCACATTCGTAAATAAACCATAGCTCTTGCTTAATTTCCGAAAGGCATGGCTTCCGTCCGCCAAGAATGTCATTGCTAAGCCGGATGCTTCATTTAATTCATTAATAAGCGCCATGATTTTTGCTTTTTCCTGATCTGTAATGGGCTCTTTGGCAAACTTTCTCCGGGAAATTCTATTTTCCAGGGCACTCCTCATAAAATTACCTCCCAATTATTCATGATTATTCATCATTTCCTGAATAGAATTCTTGCATTAAATCCTCAATATGCAAGACAAGATTCTTAAGCAATGCAAATTTACTGGACATATTGATATAGTAAAAATTCTTCGCCCCTTCTTCCCGCATGAGTATGATACCCGCATCCCGCAAAATTTTCAGGTGGTGTGAAACAGCAGGGCGGGAAAGATGAACCTGCTCTGTAATTTCACCGACACGAAGGCCCGTCTTGCAAGTAGTTTCCATCAAAACCATCAGGATTGCCTGACGGTTTTCATCGCCAATAGCCAATAAGATTTTTTGACACTTCAGGAAATCCTCTTTGATCAGCTTAAGCTGCTCCTGTTTATCCATAGTGACACCTTCTTAAATCTTGTTTAATTGTTCGAACCAATAAACCTTATGTAAATCATAAAACAGCCTTCAGCCCTATGCAACATTGGGAAAGAAAATCAAGACCAATCCACCGTTTAAGCATGCACAATAAGAAACCAGGCGCAGGCTGCCACAGCAGGCCGCGTCCGGTTTCCAAAAGTTTGTATCGGCTTACTTAATTCGTTCCATTAAGCGTGTTGACTCCCATAATCTATTCTTTTACTACACTGTCCAGCATTGTGTCGATCGCCATCTTGACGCCCAGCGGCGTGCTATAGTTCAAGCCTGCGGAATTGGCAAAATACACATTTTCTGCTTTGACGGCTTTCAAGGATTGCCAAATCGCCGATTTCGTTGTTTCTTCCTGCAAGTAGATTTGTTGATATCCGCTTTCTTTGGGGCCAAGCTGGCCGATAATAAAAATATAATCCGGATCGAAATCCGCCAAGGTTTCAAGGGATATTTGTCCATATTCTTCAGGATATCCCTCCGGCGGGGTCAGACCAAATCCAATCTCTTTATCAAAGTAAGCCTGCTGACCCGTCGCTGTTTTGCCAAAGGCACCAAATGTATTTTTGCCTAAGTCCCAAAGGAAAACAAAGGTTTTATCTTCATATGCCTTCAGCTTTTCTCTCGCTTCGGTCATTAAGGCATCGATCTCGGCAATGTATTGCTCCGCCTCTTTCTCCGCACCTAAGCATTTTCCGTAGCTGCGGAGGCAGTCTTTGTAGTCGTTAATTTCAAATAAAAGAGTAGGTGCGATCTTGTTAAGTTCATCATAGGCGTTAGCGGAGGTGTTCCTGCCGATAATTAAATCAGGCGACACTTCCAATATTCTCTCCATACTGGGTGTCCTCCGACTTCCTAAGTCAATAATTTCGATTTGTGAGGCGTATTGTTTCAGTGTTGCAAGCCCGTTCATCGCCATATCTGCATCCGGTACTGCGACAGGTGCGGTTCCCAGAACGATAGCTGCTTCAATGTCACCGAAGTACATCAGCACCACTCGTTCCGGCTTTTTCTCCAAGGTAACTTTGTGCCCCAAATCGTCCTCCACCGTCCTCGGCCACGGGGCTTCCTCCGCGCCGCCCTTTGCCTCCGGCGTGCCTGCACCGTTATTTCCCGCAGGCGCTGTGGCGCAGCCCATCAGCAATCCCGTTATTAATGCCAGAGAAACAATCAGTCTCATCAGTTTTTTCATTTTCCATTCCTCCATCTAGTTTGCATCGGCTAACTCTGAACCAAAAATATAACCGAAGTTTATCCCCGGCGCACGATGTCAGTATAGCAAAACATTATGGACAGATGAATGGTCATTTTTCCGTTTGAGGATGGAAGTTTTTCGGCATGGCCTGAAATTCCGTAGGCCACATGCCGGTAATTTTTTTAAATGACTTGCTGAAATAATAAGGGTCTGTATAGCCCACAGCTTCTGCTGCCTGGATAACCGTGCAGCCATCGATCTGGAGCAGCTCTTTGGAACGCTCAATGCGGAGCCCATTTAAATAGCGCAAGGGCGTTCTGCCAACATGCCTGTGGAACAGCTCGGAAAATTGTTTGCCGTCCATGTCGTATTGCGCCGCCAGTTGTGTGATGGTAAACTGTCGCACATAGTTTTCGTGCATAAAGGCAACAGCATCCTCAACCAGTCCGCCTTTATCACACCTGTATTGTTTTTGGGCCGACAGGGCAATTTCTTCAATAAGATTGTGAAATAAGGACTTTCTTCGTAAAACCGCTGTACTGCCCGATGCTAAATTGCTCGTCAGGAGCTGTTGCGCCATATCCGTAATCCTCAGGCTGATTCCTGTCGGGACATTAAAATGCCTATGAAAAAATGGCAGGCTGAGTACTTCCTTTTCAGGGAGACTAAAATATAAACGGGCACAACGCCATGTTTCCTTGCCAACAACCTCTCGGTCAAATCTTGTTCCCGGAGTTGCATGAAAAATCTCACCCGGCTTCAGCAGATAAGGCGTATTATTAAGAGTAACACGAGCGCTTCCGGCTAATGGAACAACAAGGCCGCAAAATTTGGGATTTGTAGCCGAGTCTCTCAGAATTGCTCCCGGTTTTATCGCGTCCTCCCCAGCACCTATATATACGAAGTTGGCCTGCGCATAATAATCCGTGAGCTGGTCAATGTTCATTG